>JBCCOS010000004.1:0-285621 GCA_039025235.1 Pseudomonadota bacterium | reverse complement strand
TCCAATTTCTCGCGCATGGCATCGCTATCATAGGCGCGATCGGCCAGAAGGATTTGATTGTCTCCCAGGTCATCAAGCATGTCTTCAGCACTGCGTCCATCGTGGGCTTGTCCAGCCGTCAACTTCAGTTTCACAGGCATACCATTGGCATCGACAAGAGCGTGGATCTTGGTTGTCAGACCGCCTCTTGAACGCCCCATACAGCAGGATCGAAACTCATCCACACCGGCGGTCTCGGCGCTTTGCGCGCCCCCTTTTTTACGTTGGACGCATGCTGATGAACGCGAACCGAAGATGAATCGATAGATTGCAAATGCCCGCTATAGGCTGCGGAAATATGCTTGAAAATGTGATCCCATACACCAAGTTTGCGCCAGCGAACAAAGCGATTATAACATGTCGTGCTTGGGCCATAGCGCTCTGGAATATCAGCCCATGGTGAGCCGGTTCGAAGGCGCCAGAAAATCCCATTCAGGACAGTGCGATCATCTGCTCGCGGCACCCCGCGAGGTTTGTTCGGAAGCAATGGCTCAATGATCGACCATTCGAAATCGGTAATCTCATAACGACGCTGGGACATAGAAATTCCTCCTGAATTCAGAAAGAATCACTATTTGCAATACCCTGCAAATTTTATGAGTGTATGACATAGAGCCGTTTTTTGAATCAGCGTGAATGCAAACGGTTCTAAGCTAAAACGTCTGTATAGAGTTCACTTGAGTCCGGCTTTGGACTTTCTAACGCAAAGTCTGCAGCTTCTTTGACGATTGCCTTGATCTCTTTGTCGATCTCTTTCAACGCTGCTTCGTCAGCGTGTTCAGCATCTAAAATTCTCTGTTCACACCCTTTAATAGGATCAGAATGCTCTTTGATCCCGTCAACCTCCTCACGGGTACGGTATTTCGCTGGGTCCGACATCGAATGACCACGATAGCGATAGGTTTTCATTTCCAGGATAAACGGTCCGTCTCCGCGTCGCGCATGGTCTAAAGCTTCTCGGGCCGCCTCTCGGACGGCGACGACATCCATACCGTCAACTTCCATGCCCGGTATACCAAAAGCTGCGCCACGACGCCAAAGATGCGTGTCTGAGTGAGCCCGTTGTATGCTTGTTCCCATGGCATACTGATTATTTTCGATAATAAACACGGTTGGCAATTTCCACAGCTCAGCCATATTCATGGCTTCGAAGACTTGCCCTTGGTTGGACGCCCCATCGCCGAAATAGGTCAAGCTGACCTGGCCGTTATTCCGATACCTATTAGCAAACGCGAGCCCAGCACCGATCGGAACCGATGCCCCAACAATACCGTGTCCCCCATAAAATTCTTTTTCCTTGGAGAACATATGCATCGAACCGCCTTTGCCTTTTGATAGGCCGCCAATTCGCCCGGTTAACTCCGCCATGACCCCCTTGGGATCCATCCCGCAAGCGAGCATGTGTCCATGATCACGATAGCCCGTTACGACTTGATCACCGGTTTTCTTAACCGCCTCCACACCAACGACGACGGCTTCTTGGCCAATATATAGGTGACAGAAACCCCCGATATGTCCCATGCCGTAAAGCTGACCCGCCCGTTCTTCAAACCGGCGAATGAGCAACATATCTCGATAATAGGAGAGCAATTCATCAGCGGTCGCGGTGAGGTTCGTTCTTAGGGTAGGCTGCTTTGGCGTATTGTCATCGGGCATTTTCTGAAATTCCGGTATTTGCCCAAAGCTTTCAGCGATGATTGAATCGGGCGGCGCTTTAACAGAAGGTTCAGTACGATTTCTCTGGCGTCTTTTCTTGGTTTTACGAGTGCCTAAGCCCAAGGGCAAGTAACTTGTTATTGGCTTGAATAAACCGCTGATAGCGCGAGAAAAGGCTGCACCAATCGTAGTCCGCTTTTGTCTTTTTGAGCGGTCATTTGTTCGTTTTTTCGATGTAAGCTTTTTAGAGATACGTTTTTCAGGCGCGCGGCGCCGTCCATTAGCGGGCTGGCTTGCCTGTTTAGTTTTATGGATACGTTTCTGTTGATGCCCACCGGAATGAGCGGGCGCTATTTTATTCCCCTGACTGGCGATATTCTTGGAAGCGCGTTTACTCAACGCTGACCTCGCTCACCCTTCTTCAGCGCAGCGTCAAACTGATCGCGTGGGATAACAATTTCATCTTGGTGAACAAAGCCAAGAACAATTCGTACACGCTCTTTTAAATACTCAAGATCGAGGCTGCGCCGATTTAAGTTATCGGCCCGTCTCGATAAATCAGCCGTTTTTTTCTTAAGAGCATCAACTTCATCGCGAAGCTCCAAATATTCAGCAGTTCTGGTCTTTAGTGTGTTATAGCTTGAAGCGCCCCATAGAGCACCTTGCACCTCAACTGTTATCCAAAGGATCAGCGCGACCACCGTGAACCGCTCTATAATTCGCTTCATCGCGTATTTCCCGTGTCAACTACAATGAAAGCCCCAGCTTTACTTCGTATATCCATCAAAACAGATGGCAGGATCGAGGTTAACGAAGACTTAACACAGCAGTTGCATCCACTAAATCTCTTTTATCTCAGAGTTTCCCTGCAAACCCCGATGCACCAGCATAAACAGCGTGTTCTCCGAGTTGCTCTTCTATTCTGAGCAACTGGTTATACTTCGCCGTTCGGTCCGAACGTGCTAATGAACCCGTTTTAATTTGTCCACAATTCGTTGCGACAGCGAGATCAGCGATCGTTGCATCCTCAGTTTCACCTGATCGGTGAGACATCACCGCCGTATAACCAGCGCGTGTTGCGGTGTCGACAGCAGCAAGCGTCTCGGTCAATGTGCCGATTTGATTGACTTTTACAAGAATGGAATTGGCACACACTTGCTCGATCCCATCTTTAAGCCGCTGCTCATTGGTAACAAAAAGATCGTCCCCCACGAGCTGACACTTGTCGCCAATCGCAACCGTTAAAGCATTCCAGCCAGCCCAATCGTCCTCGGCCATGCCGTCCTCAATTGAGATTATAGGATAACGACCGATCAAGCTTTTGAAATAGTCGACCATTCCACCAGTATCGAGGATCTTTCCCTCACCGCTCAAATTATATTTGCCATCGGAATAAAATTCGGTCGACGCAGCATCAAGGGCAATGAATACATCTTCGCCAGGACGACGCCCCGCTGTTTCTATGGCGGACACAATGTAATCGAGCGCTTCATCAGCAGACGAAAGATTGGGGGCAAAACCGCCTTCATCTCCTACATTCGTATTGTGTCCAGCGGCGTTGAGCCCCTTCTTCAGAGCGTGAAAAATTTCTGCTCCCCAACGAAGAGCATCCGCAAAAGTGTCAGCCCCTAGGGGCATGATCATGAATTCCTGAATATCAATGGGATTATCTGCATGGGCGCCGCCATTAATGATATTCATCATCGGCGCTGGGAGCGTTCGGGCATTTACACCACCAATATACCGGTACACGGATAAGCCGGTAGCCTCCGCAGCAGCCTTAGCTGTGGCTAATGAGACCCCTAGAATGGCATTTGCGCCAAGGCGGCTCTTATTGTCGGTCCCGTCAAGAGCGATAAGCGCATGATCGATCGCAATTTGATCCTCGGCATCCATACCGCATAGAGCATCAAAAATCTCCGTATTGACCGCATCGACGGCACGCAAAACACCCTTTCCGCCATATCGCTCATCAGCGTCTCTTAGTTCATGGGCTTCGTGGGCACCGGTTGAGGCACCGGACGGCACCCCTGCCCTCGCCATTGAGCCATCTTCTAAAACCACATCAACTTCGACAGTCGGGTTGCCACGGCTATCGAGAATTTCACGACCAGCGATATCAAGGATTGCAGTCATTGCTAATTGTCTTTCAGTTCAAGGGTGCTTATTTTTTAAAGACTCTGAGAAGCACATTTTATTTTAACTCGTTTTACCTCAAAGTCCGCATTCATAATTGTTCTAATGCGATACAGGTTTTGTTTCTGTACGATTGAATATTTCAAGCGCAAAAGCATAGTATTCGGCATATTCTTCAAGACTTTTGAAGCGCGCCGCTGATCCGCCATGCCCCGCCTCCATATCCATGCGCAAGAAAAAAGGGCCACCCTTTGCTTCAGCGCGCAACCGCGCCACCCATTTTGCTGGTTCCCAATAAGTTACCCGGTAATCCGCAATGCCGCCCGTCGCCAGAATCGGTGGGTAGGTTTTTTCCGGATCAATATTGTCATAAGGTGAGTAGGACTTGATGTACTCATAAGCATCCTGGTCCCGAATAGGATCACCCCACTCCTCCCATTCTGGCGGGGTAAGCGGAAGTGTTTCATCGGAAATAGTGGTTAATGTATCCACAAAAGGCACCGCAGCAATCACACCGGCGACATATTCCGGATAGGCATTAACGGTCGCACCGACAAGAAGCCCGCCAGCTGACCCACCGAAAATCACCGTTCGATCTTTTTTCGTCCATCCCATGCTTTGAAGTCCACCAGCAACAAGGCCAAAGTCTTCAAACGTATTCTTTTTCTTGTCTAACTTGCCATTGAGGTACCATTCGCGGCCGCGGTCCGATCCGCCGCGCACATGGGCAACGGCATATATTACGCCGCGATCCACAAGCGAAAGAACACGAGAGTTAAAATTGGCCGGCAAAGCATATCCGTAGCTTCCATATCCATAGAGCAACAAAGGCGCGGTCGCGTCTTTTTGCACTGTCTTAAGCCGTAACAAAGTGACAGGCACCGCGGCCCCGTCGACTGATCGAAGGTTAAATCGCTCAACGGCATAAAGATCTTTATTATGGCCGCTGGGAATCTCTCGCGTTTTCAGTAATGTGCGCTCTCCCGTCGCCATATTGAAATCATATGTCTCTTCCGGTGTTGACGGCGATTCATACCGAAACCGTACCGTATCGGCGTCATATTCATATCCCGCACGAAGACCAAGAGCATAAGCAGCCTCTTCGAATGCGATTTCGCGCTCGTTCTCCAGTGTCCAATCAGCGATGATTATGCGTGGAAGCGCAGCTTTTGTCTCGAGCCGAACAATATAATCATTAAAAGGAATAAAATCACGAATATAGATACCACGGCGGCCAGGCAGGAACTCTTCCCAATTCTCGCGAGATGGGTGGGTTATAGGCGTTCTGACAATTTTAAAATCGATCGCGTTGTCTGCATTCGTATGAATATAAAAATAGTCGCCGTGGTGTTCGACACTATAGAGTAAATCATCTGTGCGCGCCTCAATCAGAATTGGCTCAACCCCATCGCCATTCGCTGGCAAATAATACACTTCTGAGCTTGCACCGTTTCCGACGTAAATAAAGATGTACGCGCCCGATTGACTTTTTGACACGCTTAGGAAAAAGCCATTATCAGCTTCCTCATAAATGATGATATCGTCTGCCGGGTCTGTTCCAAGAATATGACGTTTCAATCGTTTGGGGCGCTGGTTTTCATCGCGTTCAATATAGAAAAACGCTGATGAGTCTGCTGTCCAAACAATCGTGTTGTCCGCATTTACAATTGTCTCGGAGTACTCTTCGCCAGTTTCGATATTTCTAACTCGGATTGAAAAATATTCCGACCCAACCTTATCGATAGCATAGGCAATGAGATTATGGTTTGGACTGTGTTCAACGGCGCCGATATCAAAAAATTCAGACCCTTTCGATTCCTTATCACCGTCAAACAAAACGACTTCTTTTCCGCCTTCACGTGGCGTTCGAACGTAAATTGGATAATCTCCGCCCTTTGCAAATTTCACTGCATACGCAAAAGGCCCATCTGGTGCAGGTACGGACGACTCGTCTTCTTTAATCCGCCCCCGCATCTCCTTAAATAATGTTTTTCTCAATGGGCTTAGATGATCGACAGCCTTCTGATAATACTTATTCTCTGCATCAAGGTGGGACTTTATTTCGGGTGCCAGTGCATCAGGGTCTTTGAGAACATCTTGCCAGTTTTCATCCCGAAGCCAGGCATAGGGATCAACACGTGTATCGCCGAACTGAACGTATTCCGTTGGTTCACGTTTGGCGGCCGGGGCCTTCGTTTTGAGGGCCTTCGCAAATGGGGCGCTCGATGATTTACCTAGTGCCATATCCAATGTCTCCCCATTCTCGCCGTTTTCTACGTTTGGTGCTTGATTGCTTTGGCTCATCTCACGTGCATCATCCTTTTGCCCGCAGCCAATGGCAGAGAACAAAAAAATACCGCACAACAGGCATCGTCTCAAATTTTTCACTGATCTAGTTCCCGAAAAATCTTCGCTGTCAGGTACGTCATTCATTACCGTAGATGGTCTGGATCATGGATGATTTAGACGTAGATGGTCTAGTACATGATATCGACGCTCACGCGTGTTTATAGAACCGAGTTTTATAAAAAACCACGCGCATGTTGAGCATCACAGACGAAAAATAAGAAATAAAGACGTCAACCGAATGGGTTCACGCCTTTAATGTTAAAGACTCAATTTTATGCTTGCTAAATGGATCAGCAAACCTGCCTGTTGCAAGCAATAAAGCTTAGGGCTCTCGTTGCCCCGAACGACGCCGTAGCGAGCCGTTTGGTCCGCGTCGGTTCGAGTTGTTAGACCGATTGTTGTTACCGCGGCGATTATTGTTTGCCCTATTGTTGTTTGCCCTATTGTTGTTTGCCCTATTGTTGTTTGAACGAGGCCGAGTGCCTCGATTTCCTCGGTTGTTCGGACGGTTCGCCCGCGAACGCTGGTTCGATGGCGTTGCTCTCCTTTGACCGCTGCGATTGTTACGGTTTGCCCGCTGAGAGCGATTTCCCCTTGGCGCGGCACGATCGTTACGAGATCGCCCTCTCGCCTCTCCGCGATTGCGCCTTTGTTGACGCGCACGCTGATTGGAATTGCGACCGGGTACCACGCGACCGCCCCGGGGAGGTCTGTCCGCCCTATTGCGGCGCGCTCTAGGACCCGTGTTCACCGGTCGGCGTCCCGAACGGGCTCTTATATTATTGCCACGTCCTTTATTATATCGACGATTGTTGCGCCTTACATCACGTCGGCCGTCCCGGCGACCTTGCCGATAAATGCGCCGGTCATTAAGTCGGTTCACGCGACGCTGATCGCGTCGGCCCTGATTATAGGCGCGCTGTGTCCTAAGACGACGCTTATAAACCGGCCGGTATCCACCATAGTAAGGACGACGATAATTACGAAACCGGCCAGCGTAAGGACGACGGAAGCCATAACGATTGAAAACCCTTACTGAGAATACATAACCAGCATCTGGGTACCATGCACCATATCGACCAAACCATGGGTCATTGATCGCCACAACGTTGATATTGGTCGTACGGCGGTAAGACGCGTAAGCATTATTAAAGCAACGATCGATCTCCGCACCGCATCGGTTTTGGCATGCACGATAACTACCTTCGTCCGGAAAACTCTCACAAGAACGATAACAGCCTTGCGCTCGGTTATCGCAAACAGAAAATCCACCACCGTATCCAACACCGGTTGTTTGGCAACCAGCAAGGAAAACAAATGCGACAGCTAATTTAAGCGGCAATAGGTAGTTTGCGAAACATGCTCGACGAACGTCTGTCATGTCGACGCTAGCCTCCTTTCAGGCCCGTAGTCGAGGTCGCATCATCCAAAATCACATGCGTGGCGCAAATAAAGCAGGCCCTACAAAAAGAAGACCAAATGCTTCTGTGGTAAGCAAAGGCTAATGCCTTTAAGAAGAAACGGCGCTCTTGCAAAATAAAACGCCTTAAAAATTTACGCGTCGACAATAACGCAAGAGAGAACTATTTCTCGTAGATACTTTTTAATTCCCAACAGCCGACAGCACACCATGTTCGGATTGAACGGATCCTCTCATTACGCATATTCATCGATACACTGATGATCTACACGTTACACCCCTAGCTATCTCAAAGTTTACGCAGGTTGGTTAGAAAAAGCAAATAAGGCAATCCTGCGACGGGAGGCCATTTACCGCCCCAATTTTCGCCAAGATATTGCCATAATTTGTCTACGGAACATTCCTATCGTACCTGACCGCAATGTCTTGCGCGGTTTGATATCTAGAAATGCCGAAAACACTGCGCATAAAAAAACTTTGCACATCAAGTGTCGTTCTCATTTTGAGTGCGTTCTGTTTGATCGGCGGTTTGCCCGTATATACTCGGGCCTGTTTTACAGGAGGCTTCGAGGCTCTAAAAAGCGCAAGTTTTTCACTCAACCAATATGTCAAACTTTAACTCTAGGAAGGCCAACACCAACCTTTTTACGAAAAGATCGGCGATACCTAGAGAACGAATTACCATATACTCAGTCAGTAATCGCAGTCGAAAAAGACGAACGGATGGTTCTAGTCGTCTTGTGGCTCTAGAACCTGGCGGCCACGATATTTTCCACTTTTCAGATCAATATGGTGTGGACGGCGCAATTCGCCCGAATCCTTGTCCTCGATATAAGCATCGGGGCCGATCTTATCATGCGCGCGGCGCATTCCGCGTTTTGAGCCTGTTACTTTTCGCTTTGGAACAGCCATAATTCATACTCAGTAAGGTTTGCGTCAATTCTGGTTTAGCATTCAGGTCATAACCCTATCGATCTTGACCACGCTAAATTCGTAAATGTTAGGGCGTCTCTCACGACGTTATTCGCACTTAGAGGACCTCTCTTAGAAACGCAAGAGGTATGGCGGAATCAACACTCAAGGACTTAAGGCTTATCAAAGTAGACGCCTGAGTTTTCACCATATTCGCCGAGATCTGGGAATGTCCCCCGTTCTAAATATTCACCCCACTCTTCATTATCCCAGAATCGTCCATTGACGAACCAATTTTCGAAGCCCACGGGAAGAGACTTAAGTGTTAATAGCTTCTGTTCTTCAGGGCTTGCGGCAAAGGCAGCGAGATCAGCCAAATCTTGTGGGTCTAGTTCAATCTGGTAGCCAAGCTCTAGGCGCTGCAGCGAGACCATCGCAGCCGCGCCTGACCACATTCGAGACGAAAAAATGAGAGGGTCAACGGTATTTGGCAACGATCCCGAAGGGGCCTGACGCGGTTCAAATGCCGGTGCGGCACGCCCCCCAACGTCATTGGCCGCATGGCATAATACACATCCCTTTGTAACAAACAGAATTCGTCCTCGTCGCGCATTTACGTCATATTTCGTTTGGATCATGGCTTGAGGCGGCCTCGTGAGCGCTTGCGCAATCTCCTTGGAAACCCCTTGGACTGGATCTGTATCGGTTTCGTTGAGAATCTCAGAACCGCCAATGATTTTTGACTCAGATGACGTCGCCTGCTCGGATTCGGCGATGGTTTTCCCACACCCGAGAACCACAAAGAATGCCGCAATCAACATCCAAAACTGGAGTCGTTCGAACATAACCACCTCTCAACTACGTGATTCATTTGTCGCCTAAGCAGCATGAGTAACACCGCTTCGCGGGGTTGATTTGATATGTGTCAAACCCAGGAAATAATTGGAAAGTTTGGGTTTTTACGAAAGAATGATCGTTAACCGTTCGTTGAATTAAAACGGTTGAAGGTCTCATAAAAAGAGTGCGAAACCTATTTCTTTTCCTTGCCGAAATTGAATTCAGATAGAAACGACGCAAAAGAAAACCCGCCCCACGATCGCGGGACGGGTCCGTAATTTCTGCAACCGGAAGGGGTCACAAAACCATAAGGCCTAGCGCTAGAGGACGCTCGAAGGCTGCTCCGATGCATCTCTATTCCGCAATGACCATTCCGGCCCTAAGAAATCACTCGACATCAGATCACCTCCTTTCTGCTTGTTGAACACCTCTTATGAATGACACGTGTTTGATGGATCAAGCAAGTTGTTGATTTACCGCAGTTCGATAAAACAATGATGGCGTGAACAGACGAGACTTATTTCTCCAAAAGGCGGTCTAAAGACGCCCTTAGCACTGTCGACGGCGAGTTTGCGTCGCTTCCACGGTATAAAATGTCCATCGGGGTCACGGCCTTCCCATAAAAGGCGGCATTCCATTTTCGATTAACCTTAAGCACACTTCCTTCGATACTAATGCTGCCATAGAGACCTTTCGATCGTGAATAAGCCAAAATATCAGTCGTCTGCGCTTTTGCGCCTCCCCCCACCGAACCGGCAGATATCGAAAGATCTGCGCCCAGCTTTACACTTGAAGCAAGGAGTGACTCCAATCCAGATTTTGTCATTACAAGCAACAAGATCTCAGAGACTTCTCCCCCTGCTAATAGACCGAATGAAAACGAACTAATTCTGAGAAAAGTAGGCTCGCTCCAGCCCTCTTCCGAGCGTGCGATTAGGGCGCCATTTCCGCCGGAGCCACCAAAAATCAATCCAGCACGCATGGACCGAGGAACAATAATGATCGCTTTAGCGTTTTCCGCTTGTCGCCAGAGCGAAGAATATCGGTTGTCATTGGCGAAATAATCAACGGACACAGCCGCGTCTGAAACCAAATCAGCAGCCTTGTCACGGGCGCCTGCATGAGCAGGCGCCGTTACGGCAATTAGTGTCAACAGACCCAGAAATATCGTTGCGACAACCCGCGCGATTATTCTCATCATTGAAGTTTCCAATACGTCACCCGATATCGCCGGACGCAAGGGCTATATATAGGTACTTTAATTTAAAGCATGCCATCCGCTGCAAAGACTTAAATCGCAGCAATTCTCAGCAAGTTTTGCGATGCCCTGTCGACATCGATGAAACATAAGATCTTAGCCAAAATTCATCGCCACTTTTGCGGCTTGGTCACGTGTGTATCACCCTTCCATAGGCATCCAGCGCACTTTCATGCATCATCTCTGACAGCGTCGGATGAGGAAAGACCGTTTGAAACAGATCTTCTTCCGTTGCCTCAAGAGAACGCGCAAGGCTGTATCCTTGGATCAGTTCGGTGACTTCCGCACCAATCATATGGGCTCCTAAGAGCTCACCAGTTTTTTCATCGAACACCGTCTTCACCATGCCCTCTGGTTCACCAAGGGCGATTGCTTTTCCATTGCCATTGAACGGAAAACGACCGACTTTCACTTTGTACCCTGCCTCTTTCGCGGCGTCTTCGCTAAGACCCACACTGGCGATTTGTGGATTTGAATAGGTGCACCCAGGAATGCGGCTGGTATCAAGGGGATGGACGCTATTGAGCCCCGCAATCTTCTCAACGCAGATGACGCCTTCATGGGAAGCTTTATGCGCAAGCCATGGCGGTCCAACCAAATCACCGATGGCATAAAGTCCGGGTACAGTCGTTTCGAGCCATTCGTTCACCACAACATGGCCGCGCTCCACGCTTACCCCTAAATTTTTCAGGCCTAAGTCTTCAACATTTCCTGTAATACCGATGGCGACAATCACCCGGTCCACGGAAACAGTCTCCGCTTTACCATCCGATTTTACGATACTGGCCGTTACCGAATCCGCGCCTTTTTCGAGTTTCTCGATTTTAGCGCCTGTCAGTATGGAAATACCGTGGGCCTTTGTGAAACGTTTCTCGGCGAATGCAGAAATTTCCTTATCTTCCGCGGGAAGAATACGATCCAGCATCTCAACAACGGTAACAGTCGCGCCCATGGACCGGTAGAAGCTGGCGAACTCAATACCTATCGCGCCGGAACCGATCACAAGAAGATTTTTGGGCATGGTATCGGGAACCATCGCCTCGCGCGCGGTCCAAATAAATTTTCCGTCGGGCTCAAGTCCTGCGTCAGGAAGTGTCCTGGCCCGTGCACCCGTCGCAAGAATCACATGCTTTGCGGCGACCAGTTGCTCGCCATTTTTTGAATCAACGCGAACGATGGGCGCAGCGTTTCCATCCTTTGATTTCTCGAGTTTAGCTCTTCCGTCCAAGACTTGGATTTTGTTCTTTTTCATTAGGTAGCCAACGCCACTTGAGAGCTGGCTTGAAACTTTGCGCGAGCGCGCGACCACCGCGTCTAAATCGAAGCCGACATTGTCCGCCTTAAGCCCGAACGCATCAGCATGCTTCATGTTTTCATAAATTTCAGCTGTACGCAGCAAGGCCTTTGTTGGAATACACCCCCAGTTAAGACAAACGCCGCCGAGGTGCTCGCGCTCCACGATCACGATGCTCATTCCCAGTTGGCTTGCCCGGATCGCAGCGACATACCCGCCCGGCCCCGCACCGATGACACAAAGATCGGGGGTCAGTGTTTCGCTCATCGGGTTCTCCTGTTTCGTGATACTGTCGTCTATTGAAACGCACTGCTTAAGACGCTTGCGTTACTCGACTTCGACCGGACTATAAACAGCAAAGAGTAAAATCCAAGGACCCCAAGGATCCATGCCATGGTTGAACGCGTCGTCTCAAAGTCGGGTATCGAGGCCCTCAGGACGCCTGACAAACGCTTCGACAACCTCCCTGACTGGCCCTTTTCCCCACAATATATCGATAGCCTATCCGAGTATGAGGGGCTTCGAATGCATTATATTGACGAGGACACAACAGCTAATAACGCTAGTGATGATGCGCCAGTATTTCTCTGTCTCCATGGTGAACCGACCTGGGGGTATCTCTATCGAAAAATGATGCCTGTTTTTCTTAAGTCTGGCGCCCGTGTCGTTGTGCCAGATCTATTTGGGTTTGGGCGCTCTGATAAACCAAGTTCCGATGAGACGTATACTTATGATTTCCATCGGAACGCCCTTTTGGCATTTGTGGAAGCGCTTGATCTAAAAAATATCTGCTTGGTGGTGCAGGACTGGGGTGGACTGCTTGGCCTCACGCTACCGATGAGTGCGCCAGAGCGATATAGCAGGCTTATTGTGATGAACACGGGGCTACCCGGCGGCGAAGAGGCTGGCGATGGATTTGCGATGTGGCGGGCTTTTAATCGTTCCCAGCCTGATCTCGACATTGCAAGTCTCATGAAACGTTCAACACCGCATTTGACGGATGCAGAGGCGGGGGCCTATGCCGCGCCTTTCCCTAACCAGGACTATAAAGGGGGTGTACGCCGTTTCCCTGAACTTGTGATGATGAAGGAAAAAGGCCAAGAGCTGACGCCGCTTTCGCGCCTTGGACTCGAGACGTCTCTGGCGGCCCGAGAGTTTTGGCAAAATGACTGGAAGGGCGAAAGCTTCATGGCGGTTGGGATGAAAGACCCGGTGCTGGGCCCGCCAGCCATGAAATTTCTTCGGTCACTGATAAACCGGTGCCCAGAACCAATGGAAATTGAAGACGCTGGTCACTTCGTTCAGGAATGGGGCGAGCCTGTCGCCAAATCAGCGTTACAACACTTTGGTTTAATTTAACGGCGTGCCATCGCAAATAGAAGTGCCAACGGCCGGACACGTTCTATCAGACCCGGATCTTAATCCAACTGATAGCCAGGTGTAGACGCAGAGAGGCTTTTCTCCTCATCATCCATAAGATCTTCGATGGGGCCAAATAGTGGTGTTGTTAAATAACGCTCGCCCGTATCCGGCAGCATACAGAGTACCGTGTCACCGGACGACGCATTATTTGCCACATCCATGGCCGTTGCAAAAGTGGAACCGCCAGAAATGCCGGTAAAGATGCCCTCTTTCGCCGCTAACTCTCGGGACCAGTGCATGCCGTCTGTTGCGGAGACTTTCAGCACTTGATCAATGACGCCTTTGTCCAACGCCTCTTGCGCCACCAGCGGAATAAAGTCCGGTGTCCAGCCTTGAATAGGATGCGGCGACCAAGCGGGATGGGTAACCGCAGGGGATCCATCGGCATTGCGCTCTTGCTCCGTGCCGTCTGTAAATAACGCTGCGCCGTCTGGCTCGCTCACAATTATTTTCGTATCCGGCCGTTTAGCCTTAAGGACTCGCGAGACGCCAGCGAGCGTGCCGCCTGTTCCCCAGCCGGTCACCCAATAATCCAGTTTATGGTCGTCAAAATCACGGACAATCTCCTGCCCCGTTGTCCGTTCATGCATATCGGCATTGGCGGCATTCTCGAATTGACGCGTCATGAACCAGCCATTCGCTTCGGCGAGTTCGCGCGCCTTGTTGACCATGCCGGTTCCGCGATCTTTTGCCGGCGTCAGGACGACTTTTGCTCCTAGAAAGCGCATCAACTTGCGACGCTCGACGGAGAATGTCTCAACCATTGTAACGATCAATGGATAGCCTTTCGCAGCACAGACCATCGCGAGCCCAATACCGGTATTACCACTCGTCGCCTCAACCACTGTCTGTCCGGGTTTCAACGCACCGGATTTTTCAGCGGCCTCAATCACACCAAGGGCAAGACGGTCTTTCACCGATCCAAGGGGATTGAATGCTTCGACCTTCACATACATATCGACGCCCTTCGGCGCGAGCTGATTTATTTTCACGACCGGCGTATTGCCAATTGCGTCAAGAATGGAGTTGTGAATTGCCATTGAACGCTCCTTTGGTTTGTGATGCGTCGCTCCGATTTTGTTCATTGAACAATCGATCGCTAGGCAGACTTTATTGTGTCAATACACATTGCGCTATTGCTTTATGCAGACCATTCAACAGAACATTCATCGCTTCGAGTTGATCGACTCTCCGATAGGTTTATCGCTATTTTGAAGGTTTCGAGATTTCCTATCGTTCCCACCCAGATGCTGTTCACATCGCACACGAACGTTCGTGATGCTGGTTGCCATGCCGCCTTGAAATGTCCTGCTGCGCGATGTTGCTGGCATTCCAGCGCCGAGGAACCCGTTTTCTTTGCACCATTTATCAGCGATATTGACTGCTTTGTTTTCATTGATTGTCACAGTCCCAGATCGGATGGTGACGACGTTGCGTAACTCAATCACACCAATTGCTGAATCCAATTGTGTTATTTCCCAATTGTTATTTGGCGATGAAACGCAAGCGGATAAAGCAACGCCCATGGTCAGTAAGAATAAATTTGATTTCATGTTTTCCCCTCTTAAAACTATCGAGCTCAGCGTATCCTACCATCGATAAAAACTTTTGCAGTATGATTGCTGACACTTTCTTTTGGCTATCAAACTTGGCAAGTGACCTTTTATTCTCGCAGAACGAAACCTCACAACAGCATTGTCGCGGGTTCTTCCATAAATGTCTTGAATGCAGCGAGAAATGCTGCGCCAACGGCACCATCAACAACACGGTGATCGCAAGTCAACGTCACTGTCATCATATTGGCGATGACCATTTGGCCGTCTCGAACGACAACTCGTTCCTCACCGGCGCCCACGGACATGATCGCGCCCTGGGGCTGATTGACGATTGATGCAAATGACTTAATGCCGAACATGCCAAGGTTGGAAACGGAGAAAGTGCCACCCTGGTATTCTTCAGGTTTGAGTTTTCTTGCTTTCGCGCGCCCAGCCATGTCTTTAATTTCTGCAGAAATCGTTTTCAGGCCCTTTTCTTCAACCCTCCAAACAATCGGTGTAATCAAGCCCCCGTCAATCGCAACAGCAACGCCAATGTCGGCATGCTTGTGCCGAAGAATGGCTTCATCCGTATAAGAGGCATTTGCTGCTGGTACTTTCATAAGCGCCATAGCACTCGCCTTGATAATGAAATCGTTCACAGAGATTTTATAGGCGCCCTCACCTTCCGATGGCGATGCCGCGTTCAGGCGTTTGCGTGCTTCAAGGAGCTGGTCAAGTTCGATATCGATATTGAGGGGGAAGTGTGGCACTTCCTGATTGAAGGATTGGTTAAGTCGACGCGCGATAACCTTCCGCATACCGTCCAGTTTTATGGCGTCATAGCTTTCTGGCGGGTATAAATTAGGATCCACGCTTGCGATCGGTTGTTGTGCAATCGATTGTGCTGAATAAGCCTTAGGCCCATCTTGCAACGCTTGTTCAATATCGCGTTTGACAATCCGACCGTGGGGCCCCGTGCCTTTTAGTTGCGAAAGGTCCAACCCCTCATTCTTTGCGATGCGCTTTGCCAAAGGAGACGCTATTATACGGCCATTCGTCCCACCATTAAAAGACGTCACCGGCTGCGCCTGTGCCGGTCTTGCTTCAGTCGGTTTTGGATCCGCGCCCCCATTTGATGCTGGATCGGCAGAAGCTCGGCTATTACCTTCTGAGCGGCTTCCATTTTGTCGTGACGACAGGTCAATATCGCCAACATTTTCACCGTCTTCTAACAGCACGGCAATCATCTCATTGACTTTCACATTCTCCGTACCGGCAGCAATTAAAAGTTTACCGATGGTGCCTTCATCGACAGCTTCGACTTCCATGGTCGCTTTATCCGTTTCGATTTCCGCGATAACGTCACCGGATTCAACAGTGTCCCCTTCTTGCACATTCCATTTAGCCAGCGTTCCCTCTTCCATAGTAGGCGATAAGGCAGGCATTAAGATTGGTGTCGGCATCAAAATCTCTCCAGTGGATCAGGGCCATAATCATTGGGCCCGCGTGTGCCCGGTAAAATCGCGAGAATAACAAACTGATAGACTTGTACGCCAAGCAACAAGAAGCCCGCGAGGTATGTTATGGGTTTGAGGACGTAGAACGATACCGAAAGCAATTTCAACTGGATGATACCGAAAATGAGAACCAGGACAATAAAAATAGGGGCAAGACTAAGAAGAAGAAACTTTAAGGTCCACCAACCACTTCTTCCGGTGTCGTGAAACCTTTTAACTGTGATCACGAGCGATGGCCAAAGTATGATGAACAAAAAGACGCTCTCGAAAAGAGCGTAGCCGTTCAAGAACTCGTTAGTTCGAAACAGGATGTCGAGAAGCTCAGCGGCAACGAAAACCAAATACCCCAACGCAATCATCAACCAATAGCCTGCGCGTTGCGTACGCCCTTCATACGATATGAAGAATTTCAGCCAATTCATCTAAAACTAAGTCCGGTATAAGACTGAATGTACGGCTGCAATAACTTTGTCAGTATTTGGAAGGCTTAAGGCTTCAAGATTTTCCGCATAAGGAAGCGGCGTATCTTCTTGTGTTACGCGTGTCGGCGGCGCATCAAGATAATCGAACGCATGCTGTGTTGCCTGCCATCCAATCTCAGCCCCGACGCCAAACGGGCCCCACGCCTCTTCGACCGTTACGAGTCTATTTGTTTTCTTTACGGATGTTATGATCGTCTCGACATCAAGGGGGCGCAGGGTTCGAAGGTCGATTACTTCGGCCATAATGCCATCGTTCGCTAGGCGTTCCGCCGCTTCTAGTGCGAATTTGACCCCGCGCGAATAGGACACGATTGTTACATCACTGCCGACACGTGCGACTTTTGCTTTGCCAATTGGCAAAACCCAATCATCGACGTCTGGCACGTCCATGACGTCGCCATAAAGCAGCTCGTGCTCAAGAAAGACAACAGGATTTGGGTCGCGAATAGCAGCCTTCAACAGGCCCTTTGCATCGGACGCGGCGTACGGAGAAATAACCAACAACCCCGGAACATGGGCATACCAAGGTGCAAAGTCCTGGGAGTGTTGAGCCGCAACGCGAGCAGCCGCAGCATTGGGGCCGCGAAAGACAATCGGCGATGCCATTTGCCCGCCGGACATATATCGGGTTTTAGCGGCGGAATTGATGACGTGATCAATCGCCTGCATTGCAAAGTTCCATGTCATGAACTCGATTATTGGCTTGAGCCCCGCAAAGGCCGCTCCCACACCAAGCCCCGCGAACCCGTACTCGGTGATTGGCGTATCGACGACCCGTTGTTCGCCAAATTCCTGAAGGAGATCGCGGCTGACTTTGTAAGCGCCCTGATATTCTGCGACCTCTTCTCCCATAAGAAAAACATCTGGATCGCGCCGCATTTCCTCCGCCATGGCATCGCGCAGCGCATCACGAACCGTCGTTGCGACCATTTCAGTCCCTTCTGGTACTTCTGGATCCTGTGGCTGGTCAGCGGCTGATTGAACGGTGTTGGACGACGCTGTATAATCATGCGCCGACATCGGGGCAGTTGCTTCTTTGCTTTCGGCCTGATGATCGCCAGCAGGTCGGGGCGCCTGCTCAATTGACGAATCATCAATGGTGTTCGGATCCTCGCCTTCCTCAATCAAGACGGCGATTGGTTGGTTTACCTTAACATTCTCAGACCCTTCGGCGATAAGGATTTTCCCAACAATGCCGTCATCCGCGACTTCAACTTCCATGGTCGCTTTGTCTGTTTCTATTTCAGCAATGACGTCGCCGGATATTACGGTGTCACCTTCTTTTACATTCCATTTTGCGAGGGTGCCCTCCTCCATAGTCGGTGAGAGCGCAGGCATGAGGACCGGGGTAGCCATTGGGAATTCCTTTTGGATATTCGAACGATACCGAAGCGTTAATCCAATGGCGTCATAGCCGTAATTGCATCGCCCCCACAAGCGATGAACCGTCGGCAACTGCAAATACGATCAATGTTTATAGACTTTTCGACAACCCGATGGCTTGCACGATCTGAAGCATTGGAAATTTAGTGATAAAATCCACAGGCACTGAAACGCCTCAACTCATTCGACCCGTTACGGCGCAATGCCCCAAAAATCAGTGTGGTAGTCCAACACAGAACAAATTCGAAACAAAATTATTCTGCTCCGAGCAACTCATCTTCTAATTGCTGGTCGGCTTTCGACTGTGCTGGTGCAACTTTTTCAATGGTTGTATTTTTTACAGCTGGATCATCAAGCCTTAATTGCTTTCGCAAAGTAGTTACTCGGTCGAGAGCGGTATTTTGACGATCAACCAGTTCACCGTTAACAGCGCCATAAACGGCATCAAGATCGCCTTGAGCTTCATCTTGAATACAATCAAAGTAAACATTGAGTTGAGTGACATATGCATCATAGCGGCGAAGAGCACGGCGTTTCTTTCGCGGCCGCTTGTCAAATTTTGCTTCGTCTTCTTCGCTAATCACATAGGGCTCAGGCGCCTCACATTTGTTAAACGCGTAAACACGAGTCCCTTCGGGCGTCACCGTGATATCGCCAGCGGTTGCCGTCGGTGATAGGGCGAACGACATCGCGGACAGAAACGCCGCACAGATAGTTGCTGGTGCCGCTATTTCAAAAGAGCGCATCAAAAGCCTCCAGACATCCAGCCCCAATTGACGGACCAGCCTGAGAGGGTTGAGCAAAGATCGAGCCACTTGATGTTAACCTTTTCACGAGACTTCGCTTCAACGCTCTATCCCAATAATAGACAGCGCTTTGAAAGCGATTGGCTTTGGACTTTTTAAACGAACTGAGTTTCTGCTGCAGCGCAGCACCCTTCGATCAAATAATGCCAAAACGCTTTTTTCTACCATAAGCGTTTCAATATCGGTCAATCACTTGCATCCGAAATATTTACGATTTGATCGGGCAAAATAAAAGATAGGGGTCGGTCCCCAAAGTCTATGCCTTCCTCCTTATTGACTTGCGGCATCGGTAAATCCATCCTGATGATTGATTTAGTGGGAGTGGGCGCCGGATGACGCCGTTTAGGGGATTTTGAGATGATGAAATCAATCGTCGTGTTTGTAATTGCTGTTTTTACCGCGCTTGGAACAGCTCACGCACAGTCAGGAGAGGGCATTGATGTGAATGCCGTTCGCGAGATCGCGAGACAATACTGTGATAGGTCAAATACGGGTCTCCCTTGTGATGTTCAGGTCGACGACAGAGCGTACCAATTTAACGCTAACGGCAAGCGATACTTAATTATTTTCCGCCAGTGCAAAAGTGCTCAGCGGTGTGATCGCTTGTCAGGTTATCTTGGCTTCGTTGGCGCGGACGGTGTTACGCGATCACAGTTTATGCAGTTTACCAATCAATGGAATAACAGATATTTCTCTCAAGCTTATGTCGACAGTGAAGATGATCCAGTGGTTCAAGATTGGATTTACACGCCATCCGGTATTAGTGACGAACAAATATTCGACTTCTTTTCTTCTTGGCAACAAACAATCGTGAGTTTTTCCAACCAACTGCGCGATTGGACCCCCGCGAGAACCAACTCAATCAGCTATACAGAGGCCTCAGCAAGAAAAATCTCCCGGCGCGGAGAAACATTCATGGTTCATGACGCGGCACAAGCTCTCAATGCCAATGCACTTTCAGAATTACAGTCGCCTCTCGTTGAATATGTCGGCGGTAATTTTGTGGGATTGGATGTAAAGAGAACGCTCCCCACTCGAATGAAAAACTAGAGCCGTTTGCGTTCAAGCTGATCCAGAAAATAGCTCTAGATTCTAGTTGGAGCCTGTTGCGAACCGCAAAACCGGTGATCCACTTTTGCTGCAACAGGCTATAGAGCTTTTCTCGTTCCGATGGAATTGGAACGCGGCTCCAGGTGCTTGATTTGTCGCATTTCCGGGGGCGTGGGCCGTTTGCCATTTGAGTAGCCAATTGAGCCAAAAATGCTTTAGACCGCCGTCATTTAAAGCGTTGCGACCGTAATTGAGATAGAGGCAACGCTTTAAGAAATGTTCCGTTATGCATTACTCTGAAAACCGCTGGTGAATTTCCATGGGTTTCATCCGAATCAATCGTGAAGTTTTGAGTGCCGCTGTTCGATGTGGCACGAGCTTTTGATAGCTGGGATCCCGAAACATCGCGATGATAGAAGATTTGCTCGGGTAGCAAGCAACGAAGATCCGGTCCCATTGTTCGTCTTCCGGTCCGATAACCAACACTTCTGGAACCCAAGAATGAATGATCGACCCACCCACCCTTTTAAAAATGGGGGCGCTTCCTTCACCATAAAGCGCGTAGGCATCGGCTCCCGTTAGTCCCTTACCTGCGTTCGGATGGTCGGTCGGATACGCTGCAAATTCGTTGAACCGAAGCATATTCAACATGTGAACGGGGCCATCTTCTGCACTTGCTAAAAGTGCAGATGTCTGACGATCGGATGGAAACAGAAAAAATGTCATGAACGCTTTAGCCCAACCGTGCGCATGATGAGACGATCGAAAATCACAGCAGGCAGGAGGCTACGTCCCGCTGTTAAATACCTTGCATAGCGCGGTACCGTATACCGGGCGCGCGGATTTGTTGTGGTCAAACCGCGATGAACAGCTTCGGCAACATCAAGCGGAGACGCCCCCTTAACATGTTGCTTACTATGCCATTTTTTCATTACTGCAACATAGGGCGCATTTGGCCCTTCTCCCTCAGCAAAGGGAGCAAGCCCTTCCTGCTCATGGGGACCGAAATTGGTATTTGTAAATCCGGGTCGTATATGAACAACCTTAATTCCGTGCAAAGAAAGCTCTCGGCGCATTGCATCTGATACGCCCTCAAGAGCGTGTTTTGATGACGCGTACACACCCATAAATGGGGCGGCAACGCGACCAGCAACAGAGCCAATATTAATAATTCGCCCTGCGCCAGCGGCTCGCATTTGCGGAATGACAGCCTGGGACATTGCAACCACACTAAAAACATTCGTCTCAAATTGGCGTCGCCACCCATCTATGTCGACGTCTTCGACTGGGCCCGGCACAGCAATTCCAGCATTATTGACGAGACCATATAACGGTCCAGCCTTTTCGTTAATGTCGTTTATAGCCTGGCGAATTGAATTAGGATCCGTCACGTCGAGTTTTACCGCGGTGATGCCGCCTTGTCCCAGCCCCTCAAGGGCCTTTAGCGTTTCGAACCGTCGAGCCCCCGCAAACACATTGAAGCCCTTACGCGATAAGTGAATAGCAGTCGCTTCACCTATCCCACTTGACGCACCGGTAACAAGAACGGGTTTCAGCATAGGAATCATCCTGTCCTAAGTCGGTTAGACTAAATCAACAGCCGGTTATTAAACCAGACGCGAACGCTTCACAGCTGCATCAATAAATGATGCAAAGAGCGGGTGCGGATCAAACGGACGCGATTTAAGCTCTGGGTGATACTGTACTGCAATGAACCAAGGATGTTCTGGAATTTCACATATTTCAGGTAATTGACCATCGGGCGAAACACCAGAAAATACCATGCCTTTTTTGGCGAGCCGTTCGGCCCAGGCAATATTAATTTCATATCGGTGACGATGCCGTTCTTCTATCAGTTTTGTGCCATAGATTTCTGCAGCACGACTGCCGCTTTGAAGCTTCGCAGGATATGCACCAAGACGCATTGTTCCACCAAGATCACCATCAGCAACGCGTTTCTCAAAATCCTCACCGCGGGCCCACTCTTTCATCAGGCCAACAATTGCCTCACCCGTGGTATCGAATTCGGATGATGTCGCATCTTTGATTCCCAAAAGACTTCGGGCCGCTTCTATAACAGCCATTTGCATACCAAAACAAATGCCAAAAAATGGAATACCGTGCTCGCGGGCAAATCGAATAGCTTCGATCTTTCCTTCCGCACCACGTTCGCCAAACGCTCCAGGTACCAGTATCGCATGCACTCCCTCAAGGGCAGCCATTGTGCTATCCGGCGATGTAAATGTCTCAGCGTCATTCCATTCTATATTAACACGCACATTGTTTGAAATACCGCCATGGATGATCGCTTCGGTAAGTGATTTATAGGCATCCTTAAGCTCTGTATACTTACCAACAACTGATATCGTAACTTCACCATCCGGTTTGGTGATACGGTGGGTAATATCTTGCCATTTTGTGAGGTCCGGTTGGGGCGGCGTTTCAATCCCGAACGCTGACAGCACTTCAGCATCAAAACCCTCTCGATTATAGGCGAGCGGCACTTCATAAATAGTGCGACAATCAAGGGCCTGAACCACGGAGGTCGGACGCACATTACAAAAGAGTGCTATTTTTCGGCGTTCGCTTTCCGGAATAGATCGATCCGCCCGCACAAGAAGGATATCAGGCTGAATGCCAATCGAACGCAATTCCTTGACACTGTGTTGTGTTGGTTTGGTCTTTAGTTCGCCAGCTGATGGAATATAGGGTAAAAGTGTCAAGTGAACATAAATCGCATGGCCACGGGGTAAATCATTGCCAAGCTGACGAATAGCTTCAAAAAATGGTAAGCCTTCTATGTCCCCAACCGTCCCCCCTATTTCGCAAATAACGAAATCCACATTGTCCAAATCACTGAGGACGAAGGCTTTAATAGCATCGGTCACGTGAGGGATTACTTGAACGGTGGCACCAAGATAATCACCGCGACGCTCCCGCTCGATGATTCCTTTGTAAATTGCTCCAGTGGTCACATTATCGCTTTGAGCAGCGCTAACGCCTGTGAAACGTTCGTAATGCCCTAAGTCTAGATCGGTCTCAGCGCCGTCGTCGGTAACAAAGACCTCGCCGTGCTGGTAGGGACTCATTGTGCCCGGATCAACATTCAGATAGGGGTCAAGCTTGCGAAGGCGGACAGTATACCCTCGCGCCTGCAACAGAGCGCCAAGGGCCGCCGCAGCAACACCTTTACCTAAAGAAGAAACCACGCCGCCAGTGATAAAAATAAAACGCGCCATGGATGTTCGATTTAGCGCTGTTTTTCAGGAAAGGGAATGCCCTTGGCCGGACATTCTCAAAGTTTCTTCCTTATCGCTTCTGCTTCGTGTGAACAAATACCAGCAAACACGATAGTCTGTTACTTAGGCTGTTTCTTTGATGCAGCCTCGTCATCGGCCTCAACGGCTGGCAAACTAGCATTGTCGCCGATAGAGTCGTCTGCGTCCTCTACGCTGTCGTTCTCCAATGACGTTGGCCCGTTGGGCCCGCCATTTGTCTCTTCATCCGCGAGCTCCTCGTCGTCTGTCGTAACAGCTTCATCAATCGAAGCTGCCGTATCCGTCGATCCGCCCCCAAGACTGCGAAGCAAGTCGTCGGTACTTTGGGGGTCAGATGGATCGAGTTGGCGCTCACCTGTTAGATCTTCAATGATTTCATCGGCCGTTTCGCCAGGGCTGGCAAAGACCGCAAGTCCTATAGAGGTTGCGAAGAACAAGGCAGCAAGAATTGACGTGGTTCTGGTTAACGCATCAGCGGCACCGGCGCCGGTCATAAAACCACCAGACGATCCCCCTCCAATACCAAGAGCACTGCCATCTGAGCGCTGTAGCAGGACGACGCCAATGAGCGCAAGGACGATAAGGACGTGTATTGTAAGAATTACCGTTGTCATTGATCTCTAAAATTTGTCACGAAGTGCTTGTAGCAGCGTTGTAAAAACAACTCAGCGCTGGTTAGCGCAACCGTCACGGAAGAACAACTACGAAAATGTTGGGTCTTGATTGGGGCGTCGCTGCGTGCGGTTCGGCAGACTAGATCGTTGCTGCTTGAATAATAGCCGCAAAATCAGAAGCCTTTAAACTTGCCCCACCGACCAATGCGCCTCCAACATTTTCGATCGCCAGGATTTCTTTCGCATTATCAGGCTTCACGGAGCCGCCGTAGAGAATACGCACGTCCGGTCCAACATTCTTACGGATCTCGGCGTGCATTTTGGCGATATCGTCCCGTGTGGGCGTAAGTCCAGTGCCAATCGCCCATACCGGTTCATAAGCAACAGCGTAACCTGTGGCACCTGCTGGTATTGATCCGGCCAATTGAGCACCGACAACGGCCTCCGCCGCGCCATTTTCCCGCTCTTCGCGTGTTTCACCGACGCAAATGATGGGGTTCAGACCCGCAGCCAAAGCCGCCATCGCCTTGACGCAAACCACGGCATCGTCCTCCTGATGGTCGGACCGACGTTCAGAGTGTCCTACGATGGCATAGGCCGCACCGGCATCGGCCAGCATATCGGCGCTAAGATCGCCTGTATGGGCGCCTGCTTGTTTGCCGTGACAGTCCTGTCCGCCAAACTGCAACCCCTCATCGGAGAAATTTTGACTGAAATGCATCAATAAGGTCGCAGGCGGGCAGATAAGCACATCGACCTTTTCCGGCATAGAGCCATCAAAAATTTTGATCAGTGCCTCGATTTCGTCACTCGCCGCACGATCGCCATTCATTTTCCAGTTGCCAGCGATCAATGGTTTCATTTTTCGAGTTCCTTCAGTCTTTTATTTAGTCGGTTCACTATTCTGTTAATCAACGAGCCGTTAGGCTTCGACTTGTGCTTCACACCAAAGATAACACGCGAAGGCAAGACACATCCTACAAGACACATCCCACTTGTGACCCAACATCAGCTCAGTTATTGGTGCTCGCAGAGGCATTAGGAAGCGTTTGAATGCTGGATGCAAAACTATTTTAACACCACGATCAACATGGTGTCGCGTGTGACAGCGCAGCAAAACCTTCCAACAACGGGCAGGGTAACCAATAGGCAGAAAAGACGTGCTGAAAGAGATTCGTAAAAGCATCATAAAAATTATCACGGGGCTCTTTGGGCTTTTAATTATTCTTTCATTCGCCGCGTTCGGTGTACCGGAGATTAGTGACTTCGGTCAGCGGCCAGCGTTAAAGGTTGGCAGTCAGGGTTTTTCTGCAGCCGCGATCCGCGAAGAATTTAACCGCCAGGTCACATCGAGGCGCGCGCAGACTGAAGGCAATTTCTCGCGCGAAGACGCTTTACGCCAAGGGCTGCAACAAGACGTTATTTCGACTCTGGCGACCAGGGCTGCGGTTCAAGAAGAAACAAAACGATTGGGCCTTGTGATGCCCAAAGACCTCGTACGTGAAGCCTTACAAAACGACGAGCGGTTCCAAAACCCGCAGACGAATAAGTTCGACAGCGAGTGGCTTCGACTGGTTCTGCAACAATATGATATGTCCCTTTCGCAATTCCGTGACATCATCACGGAAGACTTGCTTCGCGAACAGTTGGTGTCCGCTATTTCAACAGGGGCCGGAACACCGAATATTTTGAAAGAGGCGATCATTCTTCGCGAAATAGAGCGGCGCGATTTGTCCTACGTCGTCGTTACTGATGAAAAGGCTGGCCCTGCGGCTCAACCAACAGCTGACGATTTGCAGACGTATTATAATGAAAATTCAAGCCGATACATGGCTGAAGAATTGCGGACCTTTACGCTGGTCGACGTCACCAATGCCTCGTTTGAAGATGATGTCGATGTTGATGAAGCGCAGCTTCGAAAGGTCTATGATGCGAATTTTAAGCGTGTTTATTCTAAGCCTGAAAAAAGAACACTATACCAGTTAACATATCCGTCCGAGGCCGAAGCCAAAGCTGCGGCAGAGTCGCTTCGTCAGGGGCGTTCGTTCGAGGAGCTCACAACCGATCGTGGCGTTTCGCTTGAATCGGCAACATACAAAGATGCGGTGAAAGGTGACCTTGTCGACCCTAATATCGCTGAGGCGGCCTTTTCCGCCGATTTGTCCGAAGATGGTGTCGCCGGTCCAATTGAAGGACTTTTTGGACATGTTGTCTTACAAATCGCTGATATTACCGCGGCCGAAGTCCAGGCTTTTGAAGATGTTCGCGATGAACTAAGGTCTTCGTTTTTGGAAAATGATACCCGTAAACGGGTCTATGACGTTGTCGAAGCCATTGAAAACGAACAGGACACCGGCGCAAATATTCAAACAGCGGCTGAGGCCGTAGACATTGAGGCGAGAACAATTGGACCGGTCGACAGATATAGTTTTGGACCTGGTGGAGAAATTGTTTCTGATGTCGCTGGCGATGTTTTGAAAGAAGCGTTCGCCATGAACGAAGGCGATGAGTCCACAGCCGTCAAATATTCCGACGATAGTGGATACTTCTTCGTCGCACTGAATAGCATCCAACCAAAAGCGTTGAAAGACTTCGATCTCGTTTCAGATCAAGTAATGGCAGATTGGCGGCGAGACGAACGGGAAAAGCGCATAAGGAACGCAGTACAAAAAATTGAAGAGGCCGTCCGTGATGAAAAGTCACTTGCGGATGCAGCAAAGTCCTTCAATCTTGATGTCCGTACAGCAACTGTCGACCGCGGTCCTTTGAAACTTGAAGCTTTTTCTGATGCGTTGAACACCCGAATCTTTGATGCCGATATCAATAGCGTCGTCAATGGTGGCGCGGGTACCGATGGCGCGACAGCGGTGGTTATCATAACAGCGGTACGTCATGATGAAGGCAATATTGATCCGCGCCAGTCAGCACTCCTTGATCAATATCTTGGATACCAACTGGACCAGGAGCTTCTTGAGGCCTATGTGGGTGCGGTGCGCGACGATCTTGGTGTAAAAACCAACCAAGCGCAGATCAATTCGATTTTTTCCGATGGCTGATGATATAAACCCCGGCTTCGGCGACTTTGAACAACGATATTTGCAAGGCATTGCTCAGGTTCTCACATTAAGCCTCGTCAATGATTTAGAAACGCCCGTCTCTGCCTTTTTAAAAATCGCAGATGATGCAAAAAATGCCTTCCTTTTGGAATCCGTTGAAGGAGGAGAACAGCTCGGTCGCTACTCAATTATCGGAATGCTGCCGGATGCGGTCTGGCGGGCGCGCGGCGACGAGGCTGAGATAAATGTCGAGTTTGCCAATAAGCCTGATGCATTTTCTAAGGTCGAAAAACCACCACTCGAAAGTCTGAAGGAGTTTGTCGATCAATCTAGAATTGATTTGCCAGAAGACGCTCCACCGATGGCCGCAGGTGTGTTCGGATATTTGGGTTATGATCTCGTTCGACAAATTGAACACTTACCTAACAGGAATCCTGCGTACACAGATGTCGCGGATGCAATCATGATCCGCCCGACCTTAATTGCGGTCTTTGATAATATTCGGCAGGCAATAAGTCTTGTCTCGCCTGTTCGCCCAAACCCAGGCATAAACGCCAGCATTGCTTACAAAAACGCGACAGCGCGCCTTTTATCTGCGCGCAGCCGGCTTGCAGGACAACTCCCATCATCGTCCCAAGCGGCCACAAATAAGGCATCTACCGAGCACCAAAATTCGGCAGCCCACTTTTTAAACGCTGGGCCAACATCGAATACCGAAAAAACTCGCTATTTTGATATGGTTGGTAAAGCGAAAGATCATATTGCTGCGGGCGACATTTTTCAGGTCGTCCTAAGCCAACGCTTTGAAATTCCCTTTAAGGCAACGCCTTTTGAACTTTATCGATCATTGCGCCGAACAAACCCGTCACCATTTCTGTTTTACTTAAATTTTGACAGTCATGCGCTTGTCGGATCGAGTCCCGAAATACTCGTTCGTGTTCGAAAAGGTGAAGTTTCTATACGGCCAATCGCAGGGACGCGCCGCCGGGGCCGCAACGAGGAAGAAGACAAAGCGCTTGCAGCGGAGTTACTTGCTGATCCAAAAGAGTGCGCAGAGCATTTGATGCTTCTCGACCTTGGCCGCAACGATGTGGGGCGTTCCGCAGAAATTGGCAGTGTACGGGTTACTGAAGAATTCGTCATCGAGCGATACAGCCACGTCATGCATATCGTTTCTCATGTGGTCGGTGATTTACGTGCGGATATTCATCCTGTGGATGCTGTTTGCGCGGGATTTCCAGCGGGGACCGTATCTGGTGCACCGAAAATCCGCGCAATGGAAATTATTGACAATCTCGAACGCGAAGGGCGTGGGCCCTATGGCGGTGCTATTGGCTATTTCTCCGCAGACGGAGACGTCGATACATGCATCGCCTTGCGAACCGCCATGGTGAAAGACGATGTCATGTATGTGCAAGCAGGCGCAGGCGTTGTTGCCGATAGCGATCCATCTTCTGAACACGAAGAATGCCTGAACAAGGCCCGTGCGCTTTTCGTTGCGGCAGAAGACGCTCTGACGAAATAGAAAATCTCGAAGCTTCCTCGTTACGCTGCTTCTTCGGCAATTTCGGTCAGTATCTCTAATATTTTCTTACAACCGCGTAGTCTCGCACGTTCGTCAGGCCAATGCTGTTGGAAGACCAGTTTTTGGTCGGGTCGAATTTTCATCTCATATGGTGCTGATGAAATGAATTCGACCAAGCCAGCAGGGTTTGCGAAGGTGTCATTGCGGAAGCTGACGACCGCGCCCTTTGGCCCTGCATCAATTTTACCGACACCTGCCACTCGGCATTGCTCACGAATACCGACAATTTGCAGGAGATGCTCCACCTCGCGCGGCAATTGTCCAAATCGGTCAATAAGTTCTGCCGCAAAGCCATCAATATCTGTGGCATCACGCAAGTCACCAAGGCGACGGTATAGCCCCATGCGCACGCTAAGGTCAGCAACATAGTTCTCCGGAATAAGAACCGCAGCGCCGATATTGATCTGGGGTGACCATTGGTCGTCGCTCTCTGCTTCCCCTTCTTTTAATTGCGAGACAGCTTCTTCGAGCATGTGTTGGTATAGCTCGACACCGACTTCTTTTACCTGTCCGGATTGCTCCTCACCAAGAAGGTTTCCGGCACCGCGGATATCGAGGTCATGCGATGCCAGGGTAAAGCCAGCGCCTAGTGTATCAAGCGACTGCATCACCTTGAGCCGTTTATTAGCGCCGGTTGTCATCGGTATTCGGGGGCTTGTCGTCAGGTAAGCATAGGCGCGAACTTTTGCGCGCCCTACCCGCCCTCGTAACTGGTATAATTGTGCAAGACCAAAATTATCCGCCCGATGAATGATCATTGTGTTGGCGGTCGGTATGTCGAGGCCAGACTCGATAATGGTCGTGGAGACCAAGACATCGAATTTACCATCGTAAAACGCATTCATGATGTCTTCAAGGTCACCGCCAGGCATTTGCCCGTGGGCCACCTGGAACTTCACCTCAGGAACACTTTCACGCAGAAACTCTGTAATGCCATCAAGGTCCGCAATGCGCGGCGCCACATAAAAGCTTTGACCACCACGGTAATGCTCACGCAGCAGAGTCTCGCGCGCGGTGACAGGATCAAACGGCCCCACCGTCGTTCGCACGGCAAGACGGTCAACCGGCGGTGTTGAAATCAATGAAAGATCGCGAATACCGCTCATCGCAAGCTGCAACGTTCGAGGAATTGGCGTTGCCGTCAATGTCAAAACATGGGTATCCGCGCGATACTCCTTTAGGCGTTCTTTATGCTTCACACCAAAACGTTGCTCTTCATCAATGATCAGCATACCAAGATCACGAAACGCGATTGATTTTGCCAGGAGCGCGTGCGTGCCGATGACGATATCAACAGAACCATCGATAAGGCCTGCGCGCGTTTCTGTAGCCGCCGAAGGGGCCACAAGCCTCGATAGCGGGCGCACGTTCAGCGGGAAGCCTTTAAAACGCGCCGCGAAATTCTTATAGTGTTGACGCGCAAGCAGTGTTGTGGGAGCGATTACCGCAACCTGCCGTCCGGTCATAGCAACGATAAAAGCGGCCCTCAGGGCGATTTCTGTCTTGCCAAAGCCCACATCGCCGCAAATAAGCCGATCCATCGGGCGGCCTTTTGCAAGGTCCTCAACGACGTCGGCAATGGCATTTTCCTGGTCTTCGGTTTCTGCATAGGGAAAGCGCGCACAAAACTCGTCATAAGCGCCGGATGGTGGCGATAGCGCATCGGCTTTTTTCATCTCACGCTGTGCCGCGATGGCGATCAACTGCTCGGCAAGCATCTTGATCCGGGCGCGCATTTTCGCCTTGCGGCCTTGCCATCCAGCACCACCAAGCTTGTCCAGCGGGGTATTTGGATCGTCGCTGCCGAAGCGTGAGAGAAGATCGATATTCTCTACAGGGAGAAAGAGTTTGTCACCGCCATGGTATTCAAGTTGCAAGCAATCATGGGGCGCGCCCTGAATATCGAGCGCCTTTAAGCCATTGTATAGTCCTACACCATGATCCACATGAACAATCAGATCACCCACATCAAGGCTAGAGGCCTCGGTTAGGAAATTCTCCGCTTTCTTTCGCCGACGTGAGCGCACCAAACGGTCGCCAAGAATATCTTGCTCAGAAATAAAAGCACGATCTGTGGTCTCGAACCCTTTTTCGAGACCGAGCACAACAACGCCAATCGCTGCAGACTCAGCACTGGCCCAATCCTCAATAACCTTAACGCCGGTAAGCCCATGGTCTGATAATACCGTCGCCATGCGCTCAGCAGATCCCAACGACCAGCAAGCGATGAGAACGCGTTTATTTGCCTCTTCAAGGTCGGCAATATGGTCGATGACGCTATCAAAAACATTCGTTTTATCGGCTGCGCGTTCCGCTGCAAAGCTGCGGCCAACCTTCCCGCCAAAAGAAAAAGCGCGTTTGCCTTCAGGTGGCGAAAATGGCGATAAAGCTCGACCAGGAAGACTGTTTAGACGTGTTTGCCATTCATCTTTAGACAGATAAAGGGCATCGGGTGGTAATGGTCGGTAAGCCGGCGCGGCGAACTCGCTATTTCCACTAACGGTTTGGGTCTCATCATCATTGCGTGCTGCATAGTAATCGGCGATCGCAGCGAAACGATCGTTCAGCGCTTCATCGGACTGATGTTCGGAAAAGATCAACGCATCATCAAGAAAATCGAACAGTGTATCAGCACCACCATAGTAGAGCGGTAGCCAGTGTTCCATTCCGGCATATTTGCGCCCTGCACTGACAGCCTCATAAACGGGATCATCACCGCCAGCACCAAATGCCTCACGAAAACCTCTACGGAAGGAAGCAATCGTTTCATCGGACAACATCACTTCGGTTGCAGCACCAAGGTCAACTTGCGTTAATTGCTTCGTTGTCGTTTGGGTTGCGGGATCGAAGCCACGAACGCTTTCCAGTTGATCACCAAAGAAATCAAGACGTAACGGTTCAGCAGCTCCCGGCGGAAAGATATCGATAAGTCCACCGCGAACAGCAAATTCCCCTGCCTCGCGCACGGTGCTCGCACGGGCATAACCATTCGCCGCAAGGTAAGAAACAAGGGCGTCCATATCGACGCTCTGTCCAGGTTTAGCAGCAAAAGCCGACTTCTCAACAACGGCGCGTGGCGGCGTACGTTGGGATGCAGCGTTTACGGAGGAAATCAGAATAAGCGGTTTATCCCCACCATTCTTTGTCTGTTCGGTTTGTCGCTTCAAGAGTAAGGCCAAAGCGGCCATGCGCTCTGACGACACGGCGGCGCTGGGCGATGCACGATCATAGGGGAGACAGTCCCAGGCAGGATAAGACAGTTGAGGAATATCAGGTGCAAAAAACCGTAAAGCGTCGGACATGGACGCCGCACCCGATGCATCCCGAGCGAGATATACAATCAAGCCCGCGCGCGTGCGCGCTGCGTCGGCAATGGCAAGCGCATCGGCTCCCTCCGGTGCATCATGTACGGTTAAGGCACCGTCTAGAGACCAGGCGTCTTTGGGCGCCATTCGGGCCGTCGCTGAGGTCATTTTTGCCGAAGCGTTGGACATAGGCTTTGTCTCGGTCTTATGAAATTGAGCTAGAGCGCCGGACGATCACATTAGGTCGATATTTGGTCTGCCTAAGCGCTCTAAAGCATAAATCTAGAGCATTGGATTGATTCAAGCTAAAAGTATGATGTTTTAGTGGCCTAATGGTTCAAACGCAAAGGATCAAGCGGCACAGAAATTTAGCGACATTGCCGCCGGATTGCCTAACGCTTTCTCATTCTCCATGACTGATCTCTCTAAGGTCTTAGCGATCACGCCACCGAATGGACCAGCGACATTGAGATAAACGGGCGGCGCTTTGAGTTGTTGATTTGATGCATTTCCTTAACGCCAACCGCACACACTTGGCTTGGAAGTGCTTTAGCTGATCTAGTTCGTGCAATCGCTTTATGAGCCTCGGTCAATAGGCCGAGTCGCCCGATGCCGTCAGCGATTTCTGAGCCTTGATTTCCTGATCCAAAAAAGCCGGCAAAATCTTGGAAAACTCTTTTGTCCCGCCATTTATCAAAAGAACGATGCCAACGTCTCGATCCGGCAAAAAAGTGATTTGCGCGTAATAGCCGCGGTCAACCGATCCGAAATGCGATATAATCGTCTCACCGTTGTATGTGTAGATCCGCCAGCCCAAACCGTAGTGGGCGTCTTCTAGGTTTGGCATCGACGGACGAACGCGGCGCGTTTCAGCTAACGTCCGCACGCGAGGCGTATGCAGTAGTGTCAACATGTTCGTACTCAGAACGGACGGACGATGTCCTAATTGCGCTTTCAGCCATTCCGCCATATCGGATATACTGGCATTGACGCCTCCAGCAGCCGGAACTTTGTAATAGGCATCCTTAACCGTTGCAACGTACCAGGATTTATCGCTGTCGCGGCGGTGAGGACGCGCCCAATTATTATCAATCTTAAGATTGCTTAAACCAACAGACGCCCTCTCCATGCCGAGCGGTTCAAAAAGCCGATCGGCAAGCGCGTCGGCAAATGCTTTGCCGTCTCTTTGCTCAATAAGCAGAGAGGCTGCGTCAAACATGATGTTTTGATAAGCATAACAGACGCCGACTGAACAAATGGGATTGACCTCTGAGAACCGCGCGCGGATCTTAGATGGTGAAATCCCGGCCTCCAACAGATTATCATAGGCGTTTGGTGGCAGGCTCGTGCGATGACTGAGAATATGTTCCAACGTCAGCGCGTTAGTTGCGCGGGTCGACTTTAGCCGCAATCGCGGCGCGAACGCACTTACCGGAAGCGACAGCACGACCTTTTCTTCCGAAACCATCTGGCTGATGACGCTGGCGGTCATCGTTTTTGACAAGGACGCAATACGGAAGACCGTGTCCGGGTCAATGGGTTCTTCGCCGTCTACTCGCCGTTTGCCATATGTGGCGATGCGTTCGACCGTGCCGCTTCTAACGACCGCAACCGCCATGCCGACAGCATGATTGTTCGGTACGGCTTCTTCGAGGAGAAGCGAGAAGTCGTTTGTCTGTTCTGGGGCCGCGTTTGCTGTCGAAAGAAGTATATTCAGACAAATGGCGCAAAACGCATAAATCACACATCTTCGACACATAATGCAATTCCACGCGTAGTTTTGCGCGTCGTTAAAATAATTTGAAAATTGACCGGGACTTGAAACTTTGTCACTAAGGCGCGCTATTTCGGAGCGGTGAGCTTTGAAACATCAAAGGCGCAAAGCCGCTTGAAGACGGGCCCCGACACGTTTGCCGGCGGCTCGCTGCGACCAGAGGCCCAATTATAAAGGTCATGATCGGACATGGCCAAAAGCTCTTCGAACTCATCCAGTTCGGCTTCGGTCATGTCCCATATGTTGTCAGCGGCGAACCCACCGATCAAAAAATCAGCTTCGCGAAAACCGCGATATTTCGCTCGGTACAGTAATCGCTTGCGGCGATGTTCGTCGGTTTCATTTTCGGCACGATGTTCCATGGGATCAAACTAGCGTGCCACAGCCTTGCCGCCAACCCGCTGTTTCATTTAATAGCGTCTGCATGCGGCCCGCGGAATTAAATCCCCTATTTGCTCAAACGACCCGTTTAGCCGGTGTCGGCCCTAAGATTGCTTCGCTTATTGAGAAGATCGCAGGTCCCTCCCTTGTCGATCTCATTCTAACGCCCCCCATTTCTTTCATCGATCGCTCGAAGCGGCCTACGGTCGCAGAAGCCTTAGTTAATCAGCGCGCGACTCTACGGGTGCAGATTGAGCGGCACGAGCCGTCCAGTGATCGGCGCCGCCCCTATAGAGTTCTCTGCGCCGATGAAACTGGCTTTATCTCATTGGTATATTTCCACGCTCGCGCCGATTATTTGGAGAAAATTCTTCCAGAAGGCAGCACTCGTCTCGTCAGCGGTACAATCACTGACCACAACGGCGCAAAGCAGATGGCCCATCCTGACCATGTGGTGGATCCCGATAAGCCAGAAGACATGCCGTTGTTTGAACCGGTTTACCCGCTGACAGCCGGCTTGACCCAGGGCGTCATGGCAAAGGCCATGCGCGGCGCGGCGCAGCGTGCGCCTGATTTAGCTGAATGGCAGGATCTCCCCTGGCTCAATAAAAATGGATGGCCGTCCTGGCTCAAAGCGATTCAATCAATGCATGCACCCGAAAGCGCTGCTGACTTGTCGCCCGCATCCATTGCCCGTCAACGCCTGGCCTATGACGAACTGCTCGCCAACCAACTGGCCTTAGCACTCATCCGGCGCTCCAGAAAAAAATCAAAAGGGCGTGTTTTCCAACCGGCAAGTGAACTGCGGGCAAAGGCCAATGCAGCCCTTCCCTTTTCACTCACCGGTTCACAGGAAAAAGTTTTAAGCGATATCGATAAGGATATGCAGGGACCAGATCGAATGGTGCGGCTGGTCCAAGGTGACGTTGGATCTGGCAAAACACTTGTTGCCTTTTTTGCGATGCTGAACGCCGTAGAGGCCAGTGCTCAGGCGGCGCTGATGGCACCAACAGAAATTCTTGCCCGCCAGCATTTATCCTCCCTGACGCCATTAGCGGACGCATGCGGACTAACGCTATCCCTGTTGACGGGGCGCGACAAACCAAAACAGCGCGAGGCCAACCTCAATGGCATAGAGCGTGGCTATGTGGATATCGTCATTGGAACACACGCGCTGTTTCAAGAGAGCGTTCGATTCAAAGACCTTGGGTTAGTCATTGTCGATGAGCAACACCGCTTCGGCGTGCGTCAACGTCTTGCTCTCTCTGAGAAGGGCGCCGATGGCGAAGCTGAACCACATATTCTCGTCATGACCGCAACGCCAATTCCCCGAACGTTAGCGCTTACCGCTTATGGCGATATGGATGTTAGCGCCATTACCGAAAAGCCTCCTGGGCGAAAACCAGTAACGACACGGATTATTCCGCTTGAACGGCTAGATGATGTTGTCGCGGCAGTTGCCAGATCCCTACAAAAGGGAGAGCAAGTTTATTGGGTTTGTCCGCTGGTTGAGGAATCGGAAGTACTTGCCTTAACGGCAGCGGAAGATAGACATGCCCACTTGAAGCAACACTTTGGCGATGCCGCAGGACTGGTCCACGGCAAAATGCCCGGCGTTGAAAAAGATGCCGTTATGTCGGCGTTTTACCGGGGAGACCTGTCAATTCTCATCGCGACGACCGTTATCGAAGTCGGTGTTGACGCACCAAATGCCACAGCAATTGTTATTGAGCACGCCGAACGGTTTGGTCTGGCACAACTGCATCAATTACGCGGACGTGTCGGACGCGGTGGGAAAGCGGGTGCCTGTTTACTACTTTATAAAAGCCCACTCGGAGAGACGTCCAAAGCGCGATTAGAGATCCTTCGAGAAACCGAGGACGGGTTCCGAATTGCCGAAGAAGATTTACGCTTGCGGGGTGCCGGCGATTTATTGGGAGCGGCGCAGTCTGGTCTTCCTCAGTTTCAAGTGGCTGACGCGAGCGCGCATAGCGAACTCTTGAAGGCTGCAAGAGACGATGCTGCTCTCATCTTAGAAACAGACCCCAATCTCAGCAGCTCTAGAGGCAAGGCCCTGTTGACTTTGCTCTATCTATTTCGACGGGATGACGCGGTTAAGCTTTTAAGTGCCGGATGAAGATCTCGTTCACCGTCGAAATATAAGACGGCATAAAATTCCCTACACAATGTTTATTCTGTAAACAGAAAAGCGGTATTATCGTCCGAAAATACGACGTTTCTTTTTCTCAATTGGCATTGCATTCGCCGCAGCTTCTTCAAGACGTCTTAAAGCCTCGTCACCCACCGGAAGATCTGGTAACACCAATCCCAAAGAGAATACCGCTTTCGCCGCATCTTCAACCGACATTTCTAGCGGGCGCATTTCACTCCTAGGCAAGAAAAGTAGAAAACCCGATGTCGGATTTGGGCCCGTAGGGATAAATACGCTCGTCATATCGGGTCCCTGATCATCCAACACATTGCTGATCTCTCCTTTTGTTTTCCCCACAACAAAGGCAATGGCCCAGACGCCAGGACGAGGATATTGAATAAGAGCAACTTCTTTGAAAGATCGGTCAGATTGTTGAAGAGCCGTCTCAAAAACGTTTTTGAAAAATCGATAGAGATTGCGCACAACTGGCAACGTATCGAGAATATTTTCACCGGCATTGATGAAGGCACGACCAAAGAAATTTTTCGCCGATGCGCCCAGTATTATGATTGCTATAAACGCAATTAGAATTCCAAAACCCGGAATTGCCCGCGTGAGCGTTTCTACTGTGCTATCACCCGCTGGAAGGAAATTCTTTACAAAAGTATCGAGCTTCGTCATCGGTCCAGTGACGAACCAATAGGTAATTGCAACAGTGATGCTAATTGGGGCGACGACAACGACGCCAGCAATAAAACTCGACCAAAGGCTGCCGAAAAAACTCTGCTTTTGTGGTTTTAAGAGGTCACGGGATCGATCGTGTTTTGGTTTACTTCCACGCTCGTTTTGTCTTTTTTCATTATCGTTGAATGATTTTGACATGGCCTTAGCCGTTCCTCACGCATGCTATTAAATAAACAACTGACATTAATTTGGGGCAAAACCCTGAAAAATTTGAGGCAACACCCAGAATGCCCAGTCCTTATTCAGCAGCTCAAAGGCTTCAATTTATATACCAATCCATGTGCTAAAGCATACAATCGAAGCAGAAACATGAACAGTTTACGCTAACCAGTGGTTAACGGTCGCATATGACGCTTTATGCGCCCAATACAAGATACAAGACAACCAATTCAGGCCCGTTCGAGCAATTGTTACGGCGTTATAAAAAAACGTGTTGGCTCTGAACTGCTCAATGAGGAAGACTTTCGATCTGAAAGGCCTGATGAAATTATGTAAGATTTATATCATCCTGTTAAATAACCCAGTTTTCGAGCACGCTATCGTCGCGCGAGATGCATCAATACATTGTTGGGCGCCAGCTCTTTTGGTGTATACCCCTTTCACTTAAGTTTTATTGGTTTTGGGCGAATGCACATCAAACGATTTGCGATATTGACAACCGGCATTTCCATCCTGGTGACAATGGTCATTACCGTTATTTTTCAGGACAATATCGTCCGTTTTTTTTTAAAGCCCAAAACACCTTTTCAAATATCGACGCCTCCACGAGCGCCCGATTACAAGGATCGAGCAAGCTGGATCTTACGGCCTACTAAACCGGTGATTGCAGAAAACGCACCTGATGATACTACCACCAAGCCGTCTACAACAACGATCCCGCCGACGCTTCGAGATCAGTCGGTTACTGGCGCAAAAAGCACATCCGGCTCCACCCTTTCGGACCACGATGACAAAGTTGAAGGGATCTCTGCTGAATTAAGACAACAAAAAACCAACCTAAAATCGTCCGCTGAAATTTTTTACGTTCACTCGACAACCTATTACTCGGCAGAGAATTGGAACGCGCCAATCAACGATGAAACCGCTAAAACCGAAACGGATGTTATTGCTGCGCCGAATGAGATTGGTCCGTTTTTGAGTGTAGGGCGTGTTTTCGCACCAAGGTATCGCCAAGCAACGATCTCCGCACAATTTTCACATAAATATGACGCTATGGCCGCCCGCGCGACGGCATATGTTGATGTTGCTAATGCATTCAGAGAATTTCTTATTCAAAGCGATTCAAAAAAACCTTTATTTCTCGTGGGATATGGACAAGGCGCTCTCCTTGCAATGGGCTTGTTGAAAGAGTTTTTCGAGGGCGACGACAATGGTTTAAGGCGACGGCTCGCAGCCGCCTACTTAATTGGCGCTTCAGTACCTAAATCGTATCTTAATGAAATGTCACCACCTATTCCGGTGTGCGCTGACCCTCGTGCCGTTCGGTGCGTTATTTCCTATACCGATTATGAAGCGCATTTCAAACGTGAGATCAATAGAATCCGTGCACGGTCGATCGTATGGTCTAATGATCTGATACAAGAATCAGTGGGTAGAGAACCATTAGTCTGCGTGAACCCCCTTGACTGGCATTTGGACAGTGGACCGCTGAAAGCAGACCGCCATCATGGCGCCGCATCGGCAACTGGGCTTTCGTTCAATGAAAGTCAAACAATGCCCAACGCACCAATAATGTCCCGTGAAATTGGTGCCGCCTGCGTAGATGGTGTACTTATCACAGATCGGCCAAAACAATCGTTTATGAGGCGAAAATCTTGGTTCGGTGGAAAATGGAGAGCACGTCCGTATAACCTGTTTTACCAGGACCTTGCAGATAACGCGGCATTGCGCCGTGCGGCATTGACCATCATTATGGAAGACGAGGCCCGGTATTTGAAACCAATAGAAACGAAGATCGATATTGGCGCAGCACCCATAAACAAAGTGCCAGAATAAGTGAGAATTCTTCTACTACACCGCGAACCGCAATTTTCTTATTCGTATGCGATAGAATTTAAGAGCCGGTTTTCTTCGAATGTTGATAGGGAGATTGAGGGCAAAAATGCAAATTCGTAACGTTGTCATTCCTGTAGCGGGGCTCGGCACTCGCGTTTTACCTGCAACGAAATCAATACCTAAAGAGATGCTGCCCGTGGTGGATAGGCCTCTAATTGATTACGTTGTAAAAGAAGCCCAAGATGCCGGGATTGAAAAAATAGTTTTTGTGACAGGCCGTGGGAAAACGGCAATCGAAGATTATTTCGACCATGCGATTGAATTAGAGGAAACACTTCGAGCAAAGAAAAAAGAAGACCTTTTGAGCCAAATGAAAGCCATCATCCCTATTGCTGGTGGTGTGTCTTATACGCGCCAACAGGCGCCGCTGGGGCTTGGCCATGCGGTATGGTGCGCCCGTGATTTAGTCGGCAACGAACCATTTGCAGTAGCGTTACCCGATGAAATTAGCGCAGAACGCCCTGGCTTCCTTAAAGAATTGGTCGACGCCTATAGTAAAGTTGGTGGTAATCTCGTCGCCGTTGAAGAAGTCCCGGCCGAAGAGACCAAAAAATATGGCGTTATCGCGCCCAAAGGCGCAATCGGCGACCTTATTGAGATGGTCGGAATGGTGGAAAAACCCGAGCCGTCCGATGCGCCGTCAAACTTTCGCATCATCGGTCGATACGTCCTTCAGCCTGAGATCTTTACGCTACTGGAAAAGCAAGGCGCCGGTGCTGGTGGAGAAATCCAACTGACCGATTCCATGAATACGTTAAATGACAAACAAACCTTCCACGCTTGTGTTTGCAAGACGGCCATACACGACTGCGGATCAAAATTAGGTTGGTTGCAAGCGAACGTTGATATGGCTCTTAAAGACGAAAACATCGGCCCGGCCCTTGCCACTTATTTGAAAAATTTAACGCTCTGACATTTCATAAAAAAGATCGACAAGTTCAGATTTGCTATGCTCCGTCAGTGGACGCGTCATTTCTTGTTTTCACTTCCGCTAGCTCGTCCCATATGCCGCGCAGGCAATTTGAAAGTGCGTGCATCCGAATTTGGTGAATCGCCGTAGGTTCCACTATGACAAATGACTTATCGATCGTGTGGCTCCGCCGAGACCTACGCCTTACCGACAATCCTGCGCTTGATGCTGCGATTAGCGCCAGTAAGCAGGTAGTGATCCTCTATGTGTATGACGACCATGGACCATTCGCACACGGCGGCGCTGGACAATGGTGGCTACATCATTCCCTCGCGAGGCTGTCTGCAGATATCGAAAAGCGCGGTAGCAAGCTCATTTTGCGCGCCGGAAACGGCGGTGAAGAACTGATGAAGCTTGTCGAGGAAACCGGCGCACGATCCGTTTATTGGAATCGTCGTTATGACAAGCAGGGAATCGAAGAAGATAAAAAAACGAAATCTGCTCTGATGGAAAGTGATGTTAAAGCCAACTCATTTAACGGGGCACTTCTCTGTGAGCCATGGTCGCTAAAAACAAAGACAGGCGGTTTTTACAAAGTCTTCACGCCGTTTTGGCGCGCTCTTCAAGAGGCGGGGCCCGAACGCCCAGCGCCTTCTAAGGCTCCGAAGAAATTAATGCCTCCGAAGAGATTCCCAGAATCACTGTCCGTTGAAAGCTTTGACTTACTGCCAACCCGCCCTAATTGGGCGGAGGCGTTCGATGATGAGTGGACACCCGGTGAAAAAGGTGCCGCTAAAGCCCTTGAAACTTTTTTGGAAAATGCTGTCGGCGATTACGGAGAGGATCGCAACCGGCCAGATATAGAGGGGACATCGCGACTGTCTCCGCACTTGGCCTTCGGCGAAATCAGTCCATTACAAATATGGGTACGGACGAAGGACGCTTTAGAAAAAAATGGCAATAAGGGTGAAAACGGCGTGCACGTCTTTTTATCAGAAATTGCATGGCGTGAGTTCGCATACGTCCTTCTATATCACTACCCTGACATTCAAACCGACCCAATTAAGCCCGCTTACTCAAAGTTTAATTGGCAGAACGATAGACAAGCGTTGAGGCGCTGGCAGCGTGGGCAGACGGGCTACCCAATTGTCGACGCCGGTATGCGACAGCTTTGGCAAACCGGATGGATGCATAATCGAGTGCGAATGATTGTGGCGAGCTTTCTTATTAAAAATATGCTCACACCATGGCAGGAAGGTGAACGCTGGTTCTGGGATACGCTTGTTGACGCAGACCCAGCAAGCAATACAGCAAGTTGGCAATGGGTCGCAGGTTCAGGAGCAGATGCTGCGCCTTACTTCAGAATTTTTAATCCGGTAACACAAGCACAAAAGTTTGACCCTGATGGAAAGTATGTGTGCAAATATGTACCCGAAATCGCGGAAATCCCAAGGAAATATATTCACTGCCCTTACGACGCACCCGAAGCTGTATTAAAGGCCGCTAACGTTCGATTGGGAGAAACCTATCCCTTACCGATGCTCGACCTATCCACGACACGAAAGCGTGCTCTGGATGCATACGAACGCGTCAAAGAGGCAAGCTGATGCGCCGCTGAAGATATTCTCACGGCATTTTGAGTATTATATTGATGAAAAAATGCCCTTATAATAAGTACACTTTTAAATTATGATCCGGCAAAATTGCGGAATTTAAAAAGTGCGCATGGCACCTATATTCGATATATTGTCGCGTTGACGCACGCGACATGAAAAATAATACTTCAAACGATAAGTATCGCGATAAATTAAATGAATAAAACGACCAAGATAACCGTTGCAACCGAACGTGGATGGTCAACCCCATTCTTTCATCTTCTCTGCAAGGTGGTAGCCTCAAAAATACACTTTGGTATTTTAACAATCAAACTACCGAGCGGTGAGACGCTTACCTATACTGGCAAAGAAGAAAAAAATCTGCACGCTGTTTTATTGGTCAAAGACTTTGCCTTTGCAAGGCGAACGCTTCTTGGTGGAGACATCGGGTTCTTTGAGTCGTATGCAGATGGTCAATGGGATTCACCAAATCTTTCAGACTGCCTTACGCTGTTTGCGCGTAATGCTGATTATATCGCGAGCGCATTTGATGCGACCCCGATTGCTGGTCTGTTCGAACAAATGCGGCACTTTACAAATCGTAATTCCCGTTCCGGATCGCGTAAGAACATCTCTGCTCATTACGACTTAGGCAACCGCTTTTACGAGCAATGGCTTGATCCGACGATGACATATTCGTCGGCGAAGTTTTCCTCGCCAGGCGAAAATCTCGCCGATGCACAAACAAATAAGTATCGTGCCCTTGCGCAGGCTATTGAATTAAAGCCTGGCCAAACTGTACTCGAAATTGGTTGTGGATGGGGTGGATTTGCAGAGTTTGCGGCTAAAGACATCGGTGCCAGAGTAACAGGACTAACTCTTTCAAAGGAGCAATTGGCCTACGCACAAAAACGTATTTTCGAACAGGGACTTGCCGAGCGTGTTGACTTTAAACTTGTCGATTATCGTGATGAGGACGGCGCTTATGATAAAATTGCTTCCATTGAAATGTTTGAAGCTGTTGGACGTGAATATTGGCCCGCTTATTTCACGCAAGTAAAGGATCGATTGAAGCCAGGTGGCATCGCGGGATTCCAGGTCATTACGATCGCAGATAGAATGTTCGATCATTATTTGAAATCGATCGATTTTATTCAGCGTTACGTGTTCCCCGGCGGCGTACTGCCCTGCCCTTCTGTTTTGAAAGGACAGATTGAGAAAGCTGGCCTTTCCTTGCGTAGCACGACAACGTTTGGTGAGGATTATGCGCGCACCCTCGCCCATTGGCACGATACATTTCTAGCGCGTTGGCAAGATATACGACCGCTCGGTTTTGATAACCGATTCAAAAAACTATGGCGCTTTTATCTGGCTTACTGTGAAGCAGGTTTTCGTGCCGCAACAACAGATGTTTGCCAAGTGACAGCGTCGCGACCCTGAAAGGTCACGTTCGTTACCGTGCCTAAAGCATTTCCAAGCCAAGTGTGTGCGGTTGGCGTTAAGGAAATGCGTAAAATCAACAACTTAAAGCGTCGTCCCGATTCCAATTGAAGTGTCGACGCTTTAAGTCATCAGTAGGCAAACTTAAGATCCGATATGCAAGCCGCTATGCATGGTTTCAGTTACCCCCGGTGGCGCTGGAATACTGTTTGGTACAAAAAAGTCCGGCAACAATTTCTGAGACGCATCGACACGATATTTTTCAAAGTCTGTGACGCCGTGCTCATAGAGAAATGTGTCATCGATAACAAACTTACCAGTAAACTCGCGAGACGGTTTAGTCAGCATAAGGTGTGCTGCGTCAGCAAGAATTTCGGTCGTACGCGACCCTTTAATCATAGCATCGCCGCCAAGCGCAAATTCAACCGCTGCAGTGGCAATTGCAGTCCTCGGCCAAAGTGCATTGCACGCAATTCCATCTTTCTTGAATTCCGCTGACATGCCAAGGACACACATCGACATGCCGAACTTTGCCATTGTGTAGGCAACGTGCGGGGCAAACCACTGGGCGTCCATGTCTAACGGCGGTGACAAAGACAACATGTGTGGATTTTCAGCTTTTTTGAGATAGGGAATACATGCCCGCGTGACGACGAAGGTGCCACGGGCATTGATTTGATGCATCAAATCCCACCGCTTCATCTCCGTTGCTTCAGTTCCATTGAGATTAATTGCCGATGCATTATTGACGCAAATATCAATGCCGCCGAACGTTTCCACTGTTTTTTCGACGGCTTCTTTCACCAGCTCTTCAGCACGGATATCAACGATGAGCGGTAAGGCCTTGCCGCCAGCCGCCTCTATTTCTTCCGCTGCCGTGTAAATTGTTCCCGGTAGATGCTTATGCGGCGTTGCCGTTTTGGCAGCAATCGCGATATTTGCACCGTCGGCCGCGGCACGTTTTGCGATAGCAAGCCCAATGCCGCGACTGGCACCTGAAATAAATAGTGTCTTGCCGTTCAAATCGCCCATGACCATCCCTTTCAAAAAAATTTAATTTATAGATAATGCGTACACAAATAAGATAAGCGTTTTTACTTTATTATTATCTGCGCACTGTTTTTAAGCGGAAAGGACTGCGGGGTCGATCTCTTGTACTGATGATGCGCCGGCTGTCACCGCACCAGTGATGCCAGGTGTTTCCGCAAGCGTATTATTGGCATAAAACTGCGTTATTGCCACTTTGCTCGCAGCATAGATGTCACCGTCTTTGGCCGTAGGCGCTGCCGCTACCGCGCCCTTCGTAAGATATACACCACCAGCAAGATTACCGAATTGACGAAGATATGGGGTGGCACCCGCAAGCACATCATGTGGGTCGCGACTGGCAGCCTCTAACAACCAATCCGTTGAATGCTTAACGGCGTTTGCCGTCTCAAAAAGACGTTCCGCAATAGCATCAAAACCGACGTTTTTCGCCGCGGTTGCTGTTGCTCTTGCTTCTTCGATAAACGCATTAGCGGCGGCTCCACCATCGCCCTGTAATTTACGGCCAACAAGGTCGATCGCTTGAATGCCATTAGAGCCTTCGTAAATCGCAGCAATGCGAGCGTCCCGAACATGTTGCGCGGCTCCAGTTTCCTCAACATAGCCCATGCCGCCATGAATTTGCACACCGATCGACGTTGTTTCATTGGCGCGATCGGTTGACCATGCCTTGGAAATTGGCGTGAGCAACTCTTCCAAGGCCTTTGCTTTTTTTTGTGTTGCTGCATCGTCAGAGCGTCGTGCAAGGTCATAAGCGACGGCGTTCGCATAACAGATGCCACGTGATGCTTCGATCGTCGACTTCATGGAATAGAGCATTCGGCGAACATCCGCATGCTGAATAATTGGAATCTGATCACCAGAACGAACACCAGGCGCGCGCCCTTGGCGACGCTCTTGAGCATATGCCAAAGCGCGCTGATAGGCTCGTTCCGCAACGCCAACGCCTTGCACGCCGACATCAAGACGTGCTGAATTCATCATGACGAACATATTGCGCAGGCCTTTGTTCTCCTCACCGAGAAGCGTGCCGTAACACTCTCCTTTCTCGCCATAGGCCATCACAGCGGTTGGGCTTCCGTGCAGTCCCATTTTTTCTTCAAGGCCAACGCATTGAACATCGTTGCAAGCCTCTAAGCCACCGTCGTTATTAATATGATTTTTCGGCACAAGGAACATCGAGATCCCACCGGTGCCTTCCGGTGCATCGGGTAGGCGCGCTAGAACCAGATGGACAATGTTATCAGCCATGTCATGGTCGCCATAGGTGATATAAATCTTTTGCCCAGTGATCTTATAGCGCCCGTCACCGACAGGCTCGGCTTTCGTACGAATTTCCGATAGGTCGGAACCGGCTTGAGGTTCCGTCAGGTTCATCGTACCGGTCCATTCACCAGAAGCGAGCTTTTCTGCGTAGAGACGTTTCTGCTCCGGCGTTCCCACATGGAGGATGGTTTTGAGCGCACCATTGGTCAGCGTGGTACCGATCGCAAAGGACATGCACGCCGCATTCATGCCATCTATCAGGGCCACTGATAGCGTCGACGGTAGACCTTGCCCCCCCACTTCCTCAGGAAACGCAAGGGACCCCCATCCCCCGTCAACATATTGTTGGTAGGCTTCTTTGAATCCTGGGCTCGTTCGAACAACGCCATTCTTTAGCACGGAACCGTTTTGGTCACTTTCCCAATTAAGTGGTGCAAGGACGTTATCGCAAAACTTGGCCGCTTCTTCCAAAATAGCAGAGGTTAAGTCCTCCGAAAGATCGGGGTACATATTGCCCTTTAATAAGGCCTCATACCCAGCCATATGATCGAGGGCGAAACGCATATCGCGAACGGGCGTTGCAAAACTCATGGGCGAATTCTCCCGAATTACTTATGGGGCCTTGTCGACGCCATCATTTGTTATTTGACTACAAGTATTAGACGAAAAAATTGTCATAATGATAGCTTTTTGCAAAGCAGCAATTGGCGGTTCTTCGCCGCAGTCGTCGCAAATAGGCGTGAAAGACGACATTACCATCAATATTTATTGAGAATAAGCTAGATCGAAAGATTGATAGTGTTTTTCCGCGAGCGTCCGTTGAAATCTATTGTCCAGGTGTCAATTTTGAGCGGATACGCTCTACCCGCTTCCCATTAGCGCCAAAATCACTGTGTCCGACGCGGGAGGCAGAACGCACATGAACAACGTCGTCAGCACGGCGGAATTCAACATCGTCGACAAATCCCATGAGCGGTGTGCGGAAAGTCGCAGCGATATAAGAATCCTCTTGGGTCCTAATGGTACCCCCTAAAGAAGAGACAACGGCAGGCAGCTTAGGCCAAGCTGATAATGGGAAAGAAGACACCTTCTTGTCATCCTGGGTATCAACTTCACTCGACACACAATTAGGCGAAGATGGGCAAGGGCTCAGTCGGCCGTCGACAATTCCAAGCGCCTGCCCGTTCTTTGAAGACGCAGCAAGTCCATAAAAACCGGCAAACGCAATAATGGTCAATGTCCCAACGATAAGCATAATGCGTTTCATTGCGCCCTCAGTGCCATGACGAATATCAACAAATCATATTGACGTTTCAAGCTAAGTCTCATTCGTAATTCTGTCTAATAAACTCATCCAGCAAACGGACGCCATAACCTACGGCGCCCTTTGGACAGGTCGGTTTGGGCTTGTTCGTCCAAGCCGTTCCGGCAATATCAAGATGCGCCCATGGAACACCCGACTTCACAAAATTACCAATGAAGGCGGCCGCCGTGGATGATCCCCCTCCTCGCTCGCCGATATTTTTCATATCAGCGATGTTGGACTTGATCATGTCATAATGAGCTTGCGTAAGGGGCATCCGCCAAAGCGGGTCGCCACTTTCTTCACCAGCCGCGAGAAGCTGATCGGCCAGCTCATCATTTTGCGAGAAAAGACCTGCATACTCATGCGCTAATGCAATGATGATCGCTCCCGTCAACGTTGCAAGATCAATAACCGCTTTCGGCTTATATTTTTCTTGTGTCCACCAGATTGCATCGGCAAGGACAAGGCGACCTTCCGCGTCCGTATTGAGTATTTCGATTGTTTGACCAGACATTGATTTAACGACGTCCCCTGGCCGTTGAGCATTACCGTCTGGCATGTTCTCAACAAGGCCGATGACGCCGACCACATTGGCTTTTGCTTTACGCCCGGCAATGGCAGCCATGGCGCCCGTCACAGCCCCGGCGCCACCCATATCAAATTTCATATCTTCCATGCCGGGTCCTGGCTTGAGGGAGATACCACCGGTATCAAATGTGACGCCTTTCCCGACAAATGCGACTGGTGCCTCAGATTTCTTGCCACCTTTCCATTCCATCGCCACAAGTTTGGATTCACGAACCGACCCTTGACCAACGCCAAGCAAGGAGCCCATCCCGAGCTTCTTCATCTCTTTTTCGCCAAGAATCGTGATCTCGAGACCAAGATCAGCAAGAGCATTGCAACGATCAGCGAAACTTTCTGGGTAGAGAACATTAGCGGGCTCGGTGACCAAGTCCCGCGTTATAAAGACACCATCAGCTATTTTATCCAAATGGGCAAAAGTAGCTTTTGCATTTGTTGCAGCTGTCTTAACGATAATCTTCTGAACAGACGGCTTTTGGCTTTTTTCTAGCTTGGTTTTATATTGGTCAAAACGATACGACCCTAGTCGCGCGCCCATGGCGAGCCGGGCAGCAATGACCGCTTCATCCATTAAGTCGTGCTTTTCAGTATCCGCTTCGAGCCCCTCCGCCACGATTATCGCTGATTTCTCCCGGGTCGAGAGAGCCGCTGAAATTGCATCGCCGCCTAACATCTCCGCCTTTAAAGGGGAAAACTTTGATGCCTCACCTGCCCCTAAAAGCGTGATCCGCCGGGTTTCGAAATTCGATACCCCTGACAAATCGAGCCGTTGGCCGGCCTTACCGGTAAAGTCTGACGCCTTTACTGCTTGACCAAGGGCACCATCGGATTGGCTATCGAGCTCTTCGAACGTCTGGGTCTGTAATGAATCTTCAAAGAGCGGTAGGATTATAGCGCCAGCGGTTGGGATCGCTGCTTTTGAAAACGATACTTTCATAGATCAATAAAAGCCCCTAAATGGCTGAATTTGTTTGGTTCCACGCATTACCTCAGTTAGTTTATCAAGCCTGACTGATTGGGTCTGTGCTATCGAGGTACGGAAGACCTAATGTTTATTGAAGATCATTGCCGCAAGCGGGCAAATCGTTCAATACGAGTATTTACAATCGTCGGCAATGAAATCCAGCGCTGGCGTATCGCAAAAAAGAGATATCTTCGAGAATAACTTCAGTTACAACAGTTGAAGTGGCATTGACGACGTTGCACCACTGGCTGGAGCACGTCGAGCGCATGGAGTGGCTTACGAGGCTCGATAAATATATTCTTCGGCAATTGGCCACGCCTTTGATTTTCGCTGTGACGGTCATCACTTCGATTGTCTGGCTTACCCAAAGCCTTCAAAGACTTGAGCTTGTGGTTGAAAGTGGCCAAGGCTGGGGTGGTTTTTTCTGGCTCACGCTACTTCTGGTGCCGAGCCTTCTTATCGTTGTCGTCCCATTCGCAGTGTTTGGCGCTGCGTTGTTTATGTTGCAACGACTTCATGCTGACAGCGAGATTGCGGTGCTCTTCGCGGCAGGCGTCAGTAAGCTGCGCTTAGCCTTACCAGTACTTTTCGTCGCTTTTCTGGGCGCCATCGCGACTTTGTGGATCAGTATAGACCTAATGCCGCGAAGTTATCGCATCCTCAAACAGGAGGTTGCGAATATTCGCGCTGACTTTGCCTCGCTTGTTCTCCGTGATGGAGAATTTACCCCGTTTGGCGAGGGGTTCACAATTTATATCGAGGAAACGCTGTCCGATGGAGCATTCAGAGGCTTGCTCATCAATGATTATCGCAAGCCTGATGAGATCCAAACATATATGGCCCAGTTTGGACGGATGCGAGACACAGAAGAAGGACCCGTTCTCTTTCTTTCGAATGGCAACATTCAGAAATCAACAACTGATGAGCAATCTGTCGATATTATCAATTTCTCGCGAACTGCGATCAATGTTGGGTCCTACAATATGAAAACAGATGAGATCCAACTTGAACTCACAGAAAGGTATTTAAGCGAACTCCTTCGCCCCGATATGTCCAATAAATGGGATCGCGAGAATGTCGGTAAGTTGGCAGCAGAGGGACACGCGAGGCTCGCTTCGCCATTCTATCCTATCGCTTATACCTTAATCGCGCTCTACGCCCTCATTGGCGGTGAATATAGTCGCCGAGGGTACAGTTTCCGAATTGCCGCGGCTTGTTTATCAGCTGCAGGGCTAAGAATTCTGGCCTTCCTCGTTCAAAGCGCCGCTGCCGAGAACGGCGCCTATTGGGCGCTTTACCTCCTCCCAATCCTGCCGACAGTTGTCATATTTGCCTTATTAGCAGATATCCCCTCGCCGTTTTCATTACCGAAAACAACGCAAATCACAGCATCCGTATAATGATTTTTTTTGGGCATAAAACAATTTCGAGCCGGTACAATTTGCCGATGGCCATTTATAGGATCTCCTAAATGCCGCCATGGACACTCTTTAAATACCTCATTCTGAGGATGGCCCTGATCGTTCTGATATTATATTTGGTCCTAGCCGCACTGATTTTCGTCGCTGACTTTATGGAGAATCTTCGCTTCGCGACCAAATACGCAGGGGGAGACTTCGGATTTGCATTGAGCTTAACAGCCATGCGCACACCAGGACTCAGTCAGATCCTGACACCATTTGTTTTCCTTTTTGGGTCTCTCTGGTTGTTTGCTGGATTGAATCGACGCTCTGAACTTTCTGTCATGCGATCAGCCGGACTGTCCATTTGGCGGCTGATCGGCCCACCCGCATTTTTCGCGTTCATATTTGGGATTACAATCATCGCCTTCATCGATCCCACAATAACCCGTATGAATTCATTCAGTGAGCAAATGAAGAACGATATCCGAGGTAAAAAGACGAGCTTCGTTCGGATTTTCGGAGACGGCATTTGGCTTCGCCAGAGAACCGGAGACGTTACCGTCATGATTAATGCCGGTTCGCTATCTGAAAATGAAGATTCACTGCAACGCGTAACACTTTGGTTGCTAAGCGCCGACTCCGTCTTTCTTGAAAGAATTGATGCGCGTGAGGCAACTTTTCAGGGTAATAAACTTGTTCTAAATGATGCTCTCCTTAAGAAGCCAGCTGATAAAACATACCAAGAACGCCCCACCTTTTCTATGCCAACAACATTGACCATAGAAGATTTTCGCGAGGGCGCCCAAAGACCCGAAAGTATGTCGCTGGTCGACTTGCCAAAATATTCACAGGTCGCCAAAGCTGCTGGCCTGCCTACAGAACGATATCAACTAAGATTTCATGAATTGTGTGCCACGCCGTTAAGGTTATCAGCGATGGTATTAATCGCCGCCTTATTTTGCTTAAAGCCTGTAAGGTCTGGTGGCGCATTCAAACTCATCCTTGCAGCCGTCGCAGTCGGTTTCGTGCTGTATTTTGCATCGGAAATATCCCGTGCCTTGGGCGAATCACAAACGGCGCCCATCATTCTTGCCGCATGGGGACCAACTCTTGCTGCACTGATTGCTGCAGCGACAGCCCTATTGCATATGGAAGAAGGCTGACCCTTGGCACCAATTCGCCTCAAGACAGCGTGCAACAAACAAAGAAACGTGCTGGTATGCCATAGACTGAACACAACGGCTCAGGTAACGATGCAGCAGCAAGTGTTGTGTAAATCTCAAACGTTGTCTGATTAGAATGCGTCACAATCATAAGCCTCTTTCAAGCGGAGCTGCCATTTGTTTTACGGCAATGGCAGGATCATCTGTTTGCGCGCATCCTAACCTGTCATCGGTGAATGCGTTGGCGAAAATCCCTGCCAACCCTTCTTTTGATCGATTAGAAACACACTCCCTCCTAAAAGAGTATGGAGCTGGAACTGAGGGTGCAACTGTCATTGCAGCAAAGAACCACAAACCACCTCAACTTCGAGATGGTCCTATAACTGACGACCTAATGAATGCAGTCCTTCCATTAGCGGAGACCTATGCCTCTTCCGATGATCGCTTATTTGTTGGTGAACGAATTGCTCAGAGAGAAACCACTCTAGATTTGCCGAAGGACACAGGGAGAACACAGCCTGATCAGCCACTCAAAGAAAAACAAGCGCCGATTTTCTTTGAAAGCGCCAATGATGCAAATGCTAAAGTTGCAAGCGAGGCATCAGAAGATCCAATCCTTTTCGAAGCCGATAGTGTTTTTCGCGAAACAACAGAAAGCCCGGTGATAGCAGAGGGTAATGTTCGGGCCTATTTTGGTGAACGATACTTAAAAGCAGATCGTCTCACTTATTCACCCGACAAGGATGTTGTGACGGCGACGGGTAACGTATCGATTACGGATGAAAACCTCGAAACAATTTTTGCTGATGAAGTCCAGTTAACGGGTGACCTTCGCGACGGTGTTTCCTCACAGTTTAGTGCAATTCTTGCGCAAAGTGCCCGCGTTGCGGCAGATACTGCAATACAGGAACAAGGCGCCCGGACGCGCCTTCGCAAAGTCGTTTATACGGCCTGCGAAGTCTGCGACGACGAGGGAAATCCGAAAAAGCCAACCTGGCGTCTTAAATCAGTCAAAGTAGTGCGCGACGCTGAGCGGAAAATCGTACGCTTTTATCATTCATTTTTCGAAATTAAAGGCGTACCCATACTTTATTCACCGTTCCTCCAAGGACCGGACCCAACCGTAGAGCGACAATCAGGTTTCCTTACCGTAAGGCCTGGCGCCTCTGGCCGTTTGGGTTTCGAACTAGAAGCCCCTTACTATTTTGCGATTTCAAATTCTCAGGATGCAACTCTTGCGCCTCGATATACGGCGAACGATGGTGTTCTGTATCAAGCAGAATATCGCAGGAAGGACGATCGCGCCTACAACGTAATTTCCGGAAGCGTAATAGACTTTGATAATTTTGAGGACGAAGATGATGTCCCGTCGATCCGGTGGCATGTTTTTGCTAAAGGCGAGCGCACTTTCGGTGATCGGTTTACCGCTGGTTATGATGTTGAGCGTGCTTCTGATGACACACATCTGCGCCGGTACAATATCGTACGTCGCGGCGATCTTAGAAAGGAAGTCGATACGTCCGGTACCAACCAATTGCGCTCAACCGTCTATAGTACATACAATGATGGACAAAACATTGTTAGTGCAGAAACTTTTGCATTTCAGGACTTACGCGCACCATCCAATAGCGGCATATCCTCAACCGCCCCAGAATTTGTGACCTTAGATGAACGAGACGATCTCAATCCTTATGTGCTACCGCTGATAAATTATCATAATCGGGGCTGGGATGTTTTCGGCGGGCGAGCATTTATCACAGGGAACTTTGCAGCACTCCAACGGCAAACAGGTTTGGAATCGCGTCGCGTTTCTGCAAGCGCCGCGTGGGAAGGAGAAAAGATTACGAAAGGCGGTCACCGGTTTAAAGCTTATGCCGAATTGCGCGGTGATTTGTTTTCCTATTCCGACCTCGACCAAGGAACTTTTGAGTCGCGAGGGTTACCTATTGCTGGTGCAACACCTGAGGATAACAGCGAGACATTTACGCGCTTTGCTCCGACAATCGGTTTGGACTGGTCGTATCCGTTGACGCGCTCCTTTGGCAATACACAGGTCTTTTTGGAACCAAGGGTCCAATTCGTCGCGAGCCGAGCTAATCTAAACGATAATGTCCTCGTTAATGAAGATTCCCGAAGTATACGATTCGATTATGCCGGATTATTTGACATTAATAAATCAACCGGTTTCGATACGATTGAAGACGGGCAGCGCATGAACATCGGGTTCGCTGCGTCGCTTGAAAACGAAGATGGGATTACTTTTGGCGCGGAGATCGGTCAACAATATCGACTTCAGTCAACGACCGCTTTTGCCACGGAAACAGCGATTGCCGATGGGATTTTGTTTCCAAATGGCGTTGGTGATGAAACTTCGGATATTGTTGGTCGATTTAATCTCCAATACCAAAACTTTTTTGGTATCGATAGCCGATTTAGATTCTCCGACGGATTTGGATCGCTTACCGAAGCGGAATCGCTTGCTTATCTTTCATTCTGGCGCGTTAGAACCAATGTTTCTTATGTTAGGTTGCTTGATGAAGTACAGAGCGACGGGGTCACCCAGCGCGAAGAACTAACGGGTGCTTTGCGGTTTCGGATGACAAAAAATTGGACTGCGGGTGCCGGGTTAAGACAAAATCTGTTCACTGGTGAGAATATTTTCCAAGACTTTTCAATCGGCTATTCCGACGATTGTTCACTTTTTGAAGTAATATTCCGTCGCAATAATACATCCGACCGTGGTCTAGAAAATAATGATACCGTGCTTTTTAGATTCACCCTGAAATCACTCGTTGAACAATAGATATTGCGGCGCGTTTCCTTGGGATCCTAATAATAGCGAAGAATTGCTTCTAAATAGCTGATCAGCACGACAGTTGACTTAAGCATTTCAAAGCCAAGTGTTTGCGGTTGGGGTAATGAAATGCGTAAAATCAACAACTTAAAGCGCTCTCCTGATTCCAATTGAAACGGAGCCGCTTTAGAATGTGATCTCGGGTCTCGGTTTTGAGTACCGTTTGAGCTGGATTTGCTAAAATACGATGCGGTTGCTGTGACTGAGCAACTTAAAAGTTACTTTGAAAGGACGTCATTTTGACGTATTTTCAAGAAACTAAAGCATTCACAATTCAAAATGCTACTTACGTAGCTGTCGGGCCACGCGTCAGGAAATGCTTAAAATCAATGACCTAACGCCGTTCAGCGATTACGTTTGAAACGCTACAGCTTTAGGTGGCCTCGGCCGGGTTTTGTTTAGGTGAGTACCATGGGTTTTGGAATTACCGATAGATTTTATTTGGGACGATCGAATTTGATTGGCAAACGAGCTTTAAAGTTTTTCGTGAGTATTGCGGTAGCAGTTTTGTGCAGCTCAGTTTCTTATGCGCAGGACCAGGCGGCTGCCAACACCGCCATTGCCTCCAGCCCCTCTAACGACGAAGGTGGTTCTTCAAAGCAAGGACAAGTCATCGGACAAACGGCACCCGGACCAAGACAGCCTAAGAGCACGGTGATTGCAATCGTCGGCGATGATGTCATCACCAGTTTTGACTTGACGCAGCGCATAAAGTTAATGCTGATTTCAGCCGCTCGCGCGGTGACACCAGAATTGCTTGCTCAGCTCGAAGCACAAGCACTTAAAGACCTCATCGAAGAACGTCTTAAACTCAAAGAGGCTGAACGTTTTGAGGCAATGCCCGATAAAAAGGAAATAGAGTCCGAGTTAGTTACGATGGCCGGTCGCAGCGGTCTAACGCCAGAACAACTTGAAAAATCACTGGCAGCCGACGACATTTCAATGAATGGATTGCGCTCGCAAATCGCCGCGAATATTTCCTGGCCGCGAATTGTTCGCGGGCGCTATGGATCTCGGGTACGCATTACTGACGAAGAAGTTGAGTCGACAATGGAGCGTATGCGAGAGGAGGCTGGCGCGGAACAGTTCCTCGTATCGGAAATCTGTATTCCCGTGCCATCACCTGAACAAGCACAAGCGTATTATGAAGGCGGACTTCAGCTGATCGAACAAATGCGAAAGGGCGTTCCATTTGCTGTTGTCGCTCAGCAGTTTTCAGCCTGCACATCAGCCGCTGCTGGCGGTGATTTGGGCTGGGTGCGTGCCGGTCAGCTCCCGACGGAATTAGATAGCGCGATTAAAGACCTTCCACTGGGGTCCGTGACCGCGCCGATTCCGTCTGACGGTGCTTTCATGATTCTAGCTGTTCGAGATAAACGAGAAGCACGTGTGCAGAGTGAAAAGACCTATACGCTGGCTTATGCGTCTGCCCCCGTCGAGCTCGGCAGGGCGGCTGCACGCAAAGCGATTGAAAAAATCGCGACCGCTAGCGCTTGCGGTGCAAATATTCGACAAGACCTTGGCCCTGATGTTGGAATTGCACTTATCGATAGCGCAAAGCTGAGTGACCTTGATCAGCGTTTTCACGCAGCGATTGACGGACTTGATAGGGGCGATTTAAGTCCGATCATCGAAGCTGACGATTATCTTCATATTGCTTATGTATGCGAATTAGATGAGGGTCTCGGTATTCCTTCAAGAAAGTCCATCAAAGACAATCTATACGCGCGGCGGTTAGCAAAGATATCGCAACAATATCTTCGTGATGTTGAACGAAAAACGATGGTCGACATTCGCGATTCAAAACGCCAGCGTAGTGGTGCAACAGCGGCGAGTACATCAGAAACTAAGGCAGAAGGAACGGCATTGCGCTGAGTTTGAATGACGACAGCATTAACGATGCTCATGCCAAATCGATATAGTGGTTACCGAACAAGAGACCGCTTCGTCATCTGCCCCTTAAACAAACTGGATCCACGGTTTGTCCTCTCGTGTTGACTTTCCTCCACTCCCCCCTTTGCGAGAGCTGATCGATCGTCACGGATTGGCCGCCCGTAAGTCTTTGGGTCAACACTTCCTGCTTGATTTAAATATAACACGAAAAATTGTTCGTCTTGCAGAAATTAATGACGGCGACACTGTTTTTGAGGTGGGGCCTGGCCCTGGCGGTCTCACGCGGGCAATTCTAGAGCGCTTCGCCGATAAGTGTAATCGGTTATCGGCAAAAGAAGCGCGACAAATCAAAGACCTAGAGCCGCGTTCCGATTCCATCGGAACGCGAAAAGCTCTAGAGACCGGTTCAAGCCTAACGGTCATTGAACAGGATAAGAGATGCCTGCCGTTACTTTATGAAATAAAAAAAGCGTTTGATGGACAATTAGAGATTGTTGAGGGAGATGCATTAACCTGTAGCGAACGCGAATTTTTACCCCCGCCAATAAAGATTATCTCAAACCTTCCCTATAATATCTCTACTGAGCTTTTATTGAAATGGCTTCATCAAAACCATCAGGACGATGATAGGCCAAAGCTCTGGTCGTCTATGGCTTTGATGTTTCAAAAAGAGGTTGCTGATCGAATTCTTGCTGAGCATGGATCGAAGACCTATGGCAGGCTCTCGATTATTGCTCAATCTGCAGCAAAACCAAGACGAGGTTTTGATCTGCCAGCGCGCGCCTTTACGCCACCGCCAAAAGTTGCATCCTCAGTTGTACTCTTCGACGCTGTATCTAAAAACCCATCAGGCATAAGGCGTTTAGAAAAAATTACGCGCGCGGCCTTTTCGCAGCGACGAAAGATGCTGAGGACCTCAATGAAATCCCTATGGGGAGATGCAACCGCTGACCATCTTCAATCAAAGAGAATTGATGCCAATGCCCGTGCAGAGAACTTGTCAGTAGAGGACTATCAACGTCTTGCTGAAATGATTTAAAGCGTCGCCCAGATTTTAATTGAAGCTGCAACGCTTTAATCTTTAGCTTAAGTGTTACTAACAACCTTGTCGTTATTTGCCGTGGCGTCCAACTTATCGGTTTGCGGTACCTCAACATCGGGGCGACGATTAGGGCGATCGCCGTCTAACAGCGGCGCAACAAAAGAATCTGCGGCATCAATGACCGACTGTGCATCAAAATACGCGGGATCGTCTTTCGCTTCCGATGGCTTTTCTCCGGACCCTAAAATCACCTCTATCCGCGCCGTATAATAACGGCGTGCACCGAACGTTCCAATATCACTACCAAGGCCGACGGAAACCCCGCCGCGTCGACCGAAACTACCTGTTCCCATTCCTGCGCCGACATTAACACCACCACGTTCGGATGCTGTGACGTTCCGAAAAATCACGCGAAACCAATCATACCCATTTTCCAATGTAACTTGTGCTGCCCTGCGCAATGCATATGTCTCAACGAGATCAGCGGGTGTTCCGCCATTCCCGGCAAAAACAATTCTGTATCGATTGTCCTCAATCTTGATCTCGGAATACCCGTATCCCCTAGAATTGAGAGGTTCAAATGGCGTTGGTTCAGTCGTTGCGCACGCGGTTAAGAGGAAGGTAATGGCAACCGAGATTAAAATTTTAGTTTGCGCGCGCATAAATCGCTGCCCCTTTATAAAACTGTGTGTTTCTTGATCCGAACATTAAATCGTCACCTTGGGGTTGAGCGTGACCTCTCGCTCACTTTGAGACTCTTTATGGTCAGTTTTCGTCGCGTTCCGCCTCACTTGGGGACAGTGTCGCCATGGCGAGTGCATGAACTGGCCCTGAAAGTTCTTCTTTGAGAACTTTATTCACCATTCGCTGTCGAGCGACTTGATTTAGCCCTTCGAATTCTGCTGATACAATATGGACGCGAAAATGAGACTCCCCCCCTTCCGGTGCGCCAGCGTGGCCAGAATGGAGGTGACTTTCGTCATTTATAGAGAGAACAATTGGGGAAAGCGCCTTTTGTAGTTTTTCTTCAATTGTCTTGAGGACAGACATGACGCACCTTTTTTTGCGGAAAAAGAAATCGAGACACTGTAAGGTGTACAGCCTAAATCAAGATTGTATCAACGCTTCTGCGACACCATAATAGTATTATGTCTGATGAGAATTATAAGCCACGTCTTGGATTTGACATCCGCGTAAAGCCGCCACGCAAAGGCCGCGCAAAAACGCCAACCTGGGCAAAGGCATCGACGCGCATATGTGAACGCGAAGGCTGCGAAGAAAAAGCCGTTATTTGCGCCCCAAAATCGCCGCGAGAGCCCACGGAGCGCATCTGGTTATGCAGCGTTCATGCGGCAGAGCATAATAAAAGCTGGAACTTCTTCGACGGCATGTCAGACAAAGAGGCCCAGGAAGCAAAGCTGGCGTCAGTGCATGGCGATCGTCCAACTTGGACCATGGGTAAGAACGAACGTGCTCGTGCTGCCGCAAAAACGCGCGGCGTTGAAGATCTTTCCGATTCTCACGGAATATTTAAAGATGCTGAAGCTATTCCTCGATCCGCGCCAGCTGGGGCTTACCGGGATGGTCGTAAGCTTCCACGTTTGCAGGAGAAGGCATTTTCTACCTTAGATTTGAAAGTTACAGCGCCGGCGTCGGAAATCAGGAAACGTTACGCGGAATTAGTGCGACGGTTTCACCCCGATGCAAACGGTGGCGATCGAAGCGCCGAGACACAATTGCAAGAGGTTGTGCGGGCTCATCAAATCCTAAAAAAAGCGGGGTTGTGCTAGGTGCATCTCTTTGCCTGCCATTATCGCGATCGATGGTAAAAGAAGATTGCGTTGCTCAGTAAGGCTGGCTCCGTTCGCAACCAACACATTCGTTTTGACATTCCCTGCAGAAGATGACGTTTGATATGAAAACCGCGTGACCAGTGTCCGCGCGCACAAGTGCCCGGATCATCGTAAATGAGCTGAAATAATACTTCGTCTGAGACGAACTTGCGTACAAACAGAGTTTGCGACATGCTCGCAACAAACTACCGATGAGGTGGACAGGAGATTAAATGGCGACCCCCGACGAAAATTTTCTTCAGACACCTGAAAACGCCGTCAATGCACGCGATGTGTTCGATGTGGATTTCGATATGACTGTGCCAGCGTTTGCCGAAGCGAACGCTTATGTGCCTAAGATCGATGAGACCTATCGGTTTGACGACCATACAACAAAGTCAATCCTAGCGGGTTTTGCCCATAACCGTCGTGTCATGGTTCAAGGATATCACGGCACGGGGAAATCAACCCATATCGAACAAGTAGCAGCACGTCTAAACTGGCCTTGCATCAGGGTGAACCTGGATAGCCATGTGAGCCGGATAGACCTTATTGGTAAAGACGCAATCGTTGTTGAAAACGGCGCACAAATTACAGCCTTTAAAGAAGGGATACTGCCTTGGGCTTTTCAGCGTCCTGTTGCTCTCGTCTTTGATGAATACGACGCCGGACGGCCGGATGTTATGTTTGTGATCCAACGAGTTCTTGAAGCGGAGGGACGCCTCACCCTTCTCGATCAAAACAAAGTTCTGACGCCCAACCCCCATTTCCGTCTATTTGCAACAACGAATACAATTGGTCTGGGCGACACGACGGGCCTTTACCACGGAACGCAACAAATTAACCAAGGACAGATGGACCGCTGGTCTATCGTCACCACACTGAATTACTTACCCCATGAAACTGAAGCGGCAATCATTGCCGCGAAATGCCCACTATATGATTCCGATGATGGCCGTAATGCCATCGATTCCATGGTGCGGGTGGCAGACATGACGCGTAATGCATTTATCAATGGGGACATTTCTACCGTTATGTCACCACGTACGGTTATCACCTGGGCTCAAAATGCTGAGATCTTTAAAGACATCGGCTACGCTTTTCGCGTGACGTTCTTAAACAAGTGCGATGAACTGGAACGACCTGTGGTGGCTGAATTTTACCAGCGCGCGTTTGGCGAGGATCTTCCTGAGGCCGCCTATCAGGTTGACGTTGCTTAATTCAGCTTAACTCTTGCGTCACCATGCTAGCTTTTCATCATCAAGTTGTAAAACTTGGTATTGTTGTCAAATAAGGATCGCTTAAATGGCTATTGCAACGACCGCAATTGAATATGATCATAATGGGACAACTCTTGAAGCTATTATGGCTTTTGATGACGCGGTATCAGGGCCACGCCCGGGCGTGTTGGTCGGACATGCCTGGGCCGGACGATGTCAGTTTTCGGTTGATACGGCAAAACACCTCGCATCGTTAGGCTATGTTGGTTTCGCACTCGACTTATACGGAAAAGGCGTACTCGGACAATCCGTCGAACAGAACCAGAAGCTAATGCAACCCTTCATAGACGACAGGGCAATGCTTCAGAACCGGCTGAGTACGGCTCTCGCCGTGATGTCACAACAGGAGCAAGTAGACCCAGCGAAAACAGGAATGATTGGATTTTGCTTTGGCGGACTTTGCGCCCTTGATATGGCAAGATCCAACGCGGATTTACTGGGCGTTGCCTCCTTCCACGGCCTATTTATGCCTCCTGGTAACACGGAGGGCGCGAAGATATCGGCCAAGGTGCTTGCATTGCATGGATATGATGACCCTATGGCGACGCCAGACCAAATGACAGCATTGGCAGATGAACTCACGAAGGCAGATGCGGATTGGCAGATCAATGCCTATGGTGGCGTCATGCACGCCTTTACGAATCCGGAGGCGAACGATCCATCCTTTGGCACGGTATATAATGCTGCCGCAACCCGGCGCGCATGGACGGTGACCGAAGACTTTCTACAGGAATGTTTTTCTTGAGCGATGAGAGTTTGGACGATGATTGACTTTTCACCTTTCAAAAAAGGTCCATTCGCCGGACCGGTCATTTTCTAACAAACCCATCCCGTCGACGATCCGCTGGCAAATAGCGTCCCCGATCAATCCAATAGACTCATTCACTGATATCGATCACTGGCCCTTACAATTCACTAAGCGATCGTTTTGTAAAACTGGTACAACTAATTCAGTTCAATCGGCATCTATCTTTTTAGTTGCTGACGCTACGCCATGAGACTATTTTGCATTGCATCATAAATTCATTTTAAGGAGTGACACATGGCCAGTCGTCTTAATGCCGTTGTAACGGGATCAACGAGCGGAATAGGCCTTGGGGTTGCTGAAGCGCTCGCTGCAAATGGCATGAATGTCGTGCTTAATGGTTTCGGTGACGCGGATGAGATTGAGGCAACACGCAAGAAGCTTTCAACGCAATATGATGTCGAGGTGCTTTATAGCGGCGCCGATATGACGAAGCCTGATGAAATTCGCGCGCTTATTGCTCTTTGCGATAACACTTTCGGGAAAACGGACGTTCTCGTTAACAACGCCGGCATACAACATGTCGCTCCAATCGAAGAATTTCCTGAGGCGAAATGGGATGCGATCATTGCGATCAATCTTTCATCTGCCTTTCACTCGACTAAAGCCGTATTTCCGGGGATGAAATCCAGAGGCTTCGGACGGATTATCAATATTGCCTCCGCCCATGCACTGGTCGCATCACCCTTCAAGTCAGCCTATGTCGCGGCGAAACACGGAATTCTTGGACTAACAAAAACAATCGGCCTGGAGGGCGCGGAGTATGGGATTACCTGCAATGCCATCTGCCCCGGCTATGTAAAGACGCCGCTTGTCGAAAAGCAAATACCTGACACCGCAAAAGCACGCGGCATGACGGAAGAAGACGTTGTAAAAAAAGTACTCTTGGACGCCCAACCGACAAAACAGTTCGTGACGGTTGAGCAAGTAGGGGCCCTCTCCGTTTTTCTGGCATCTGAAGCCGCATCACAAATCACCGGTGCAGCCCATCAAATTGACGGAGGGTGGGTCGCAAAATAATGTCTGGACCACCAAAAAATACGAGCCACTCGAAAAACAAACCAAAATCATCTTCGAACAAATCGCAATCGCCCGCGAGTAATTCCAATAATCGCAAAGCGGTTAATCTCGCATTACAAGGCGGCGGCGCCCATGGCGCAGTCACCTGGGGGGTGCTTGACCGTCTCTTAGAAGACGAGCGCTTACATATTGAGAGCATTTCCGGCGCGAGTGCTGGCGCCGTCAATGCAGCGGCCCTCGCCTATGGCATTCATCTTGGTGGTAACGAAAAAGCACGCGAAATACTTGATACCCTATGGAAAAATATCAGCGACGCTGGTGCTATTTTTAGTCCCGTGCGCGCATCACCAATCGATATGGCATTCGGGCAGTTCAATTTAGACAACGCACCATCCTATCAGCTATTCGAGGCCTTCACGCGAACACTCTCCCCGTACCAATTTAACCCATTTGATATTAATCCACTGAGAGACGTTCTTGATCGAACGATCGATTTTGAAAGACTGCAGTGTTGTACCGCAACAAGACTATTTCTTTCTGCAACAAATGTAAGAACAGGGAAAGTTCATGTCTTCAAAACAGGCGAGACAAGTCTTGATGTTGTCTGTGCATCCTCCTGCCTACCCTTTTTATTTAAAGCCGTAGAGATAGACGGTGAGCATTATTGGGACGGCGGATATATGGGAAATCCCGTTCTTTTCCCCTTCTTCTATGAAGCCGCCTCTCGTGATGTTCTCATTGTGCATGTCAATCCCATTGAACGCGAAGACGTCCCAATGACCGCGCCGGACATTATGAACCGCTTGAACGAGATTAATTTCAACTCTTCGCTCTTGCGAGAATTACGTGCGATAAGCTTCGTACAGCGTTTACTTGAGGATGATTGGCTCAAAGATGAATATCGCGACAAACTAAGGAATATCAATATCCATTCGATTAGGAGCGATATTTGCCTTAAGCCCTTATCTGTCGCCAGTAAGTTCAATACTGATTGGCGATTTCTAAATTCTCTCAAGGAACGAGGGCGTGACGCAGCAACGACATGGTTAGACGACAACTTTGATGAAATTGGTCACCGTTCTTCTGTCGATCTGCGTGACATGTTTGCTGAAAACCGCTAAAACGTCTTGAGTTCAATTGAAACCAGAGCGACTCTGAACGCTAAAGCATTTTCAGCTTAAGTATCTACCGACCCTCGCGTCAGGAAATGTCTCAAAGTCTGGACGATCCCGCATTACAGTAATAGTTAGGCGCTGTTACTCAGAGTGCTGATCTTACGACAATAACTAAAGCTTATTTTTTTCCGCGTCGATTACGTCTTGAATAAGCGCATCGATATCAACGTTGCCGGTTCCCTGACCTTCCAATTGTTCCTTTAATCGGTGGGGCAGTTCATTCGGATCAATCGACCCAATCGATTTGATCGTTTCTTTGATTAGCTTTTTGAGCACTTCCTCTTTGTTGGCATGCCAATTCAATTAGATTCTCCTTTTTCTTCCTTAATTTAAACGCGTCATATGCCCTAAGGCATTTCCAAGCCAAGTGTGTGCGGTTGGCGTGAAGGAAATGCTTAACATCAACAACTTAAAGCGGCCTTCTGATTCCAATTGAAACGGAGGCGCTTTAAGCCGAGAATATCAATTGAGAACATATGATCTTGAATGCTCAAATTAATTCAGAAGCGCGCCTGGCGGCGGTTGGATGGACGGCGATGCATTTCCGAACACTTGGTTTGGCCGGCCGATAGACACGCCGTTCACGACCAATCCGTCAGCATCTGTGGTTATCTCAAGTTTCGTCCCGTCCAAGATATCTCCGGCTAAAATTAATTCAGCTAACGGATCTTGAAGGGCCTTTTGAATGACGCGTTTTAACGGCCGTGCCCCATATATAGGATCATATCCAGCATCGGCAAACCAGCGGCGGGCGTCATCATCTAGTGCGATCGTAATATTTCGGTCTGCCAAAATGTTTTCTAGGCGTATGATTTGGATATCGACAATTGCCCCCATATCATCCCGCGCAAGCCGCCTGAAGAGAACGATATCATCGAGACGATTCAAGAACTCGGGTCTAAAATGGGCCTTTACGACATCCATGACCTGATCGCGGACAGCGTCTACGTCCTCGCCCTCCCCTTGCGTTGACAAAAATTCCGCACCGAGATTTGACGTCAGAATAATGATCGTATTTTTGAAATCGACAGTACGTCCTTGTCCATCAGTAAGGCGTCCCTCATCAAATATCTGTAGCATGATATTGAAAACGTCTGGATGCGCCTTTTCCACCTCATCAAATAATATAACTTGGTAAGGTCTTCGCCGAACAGTCTCGGTTAAGACACCACCTTCTTCGTACCCGACATAGCCTGGCGGCGCGCCAATCAAACGGGCAACCGAATGCTTTTCCATAAACTCAGACATATCAATTCGAGCAATGGATGTATCATCATCGAATAAAAAAGCCGCCAGGGCCTTTGTTAGTTCGGTCTTACCTACGCCGGTTGGTCCAAGCATGAGAAATGATCCCATGGGCCGGTTCGGATCTTTTAAGCCAGCCCTTGCCCGCCGGACCGCACTTGAAACGGCTGCAATGGCTTCGTGTTGACCAATGACGCGGTTTGACAAAATATTTTCCATACGAAGGAGTTTTTCCTTCTCGCCTTCAAGCATTTTATCAACGGGCACACCGGTCCATCGCGACACAACGGAGGCTATCTGTTCTGGATCAACAACTTCCTGTACGAGCCCCCCATCCTTGCCGCCAGCATCGTCGTTGGTTTCAGCTTCTGTCAGCTGCTTTTCAAGTGACGGTATTGCACCGTATTTCAGCTCTGACGCCTTTGCCAAATCGCCGCGCCGCTCCGCGTCAACAAGCGCTTGGCGAGCACGGTCGAGATCCTCTTTAACCTTGGTCGAGGACGCGAGGTTTTCTTTCTCGGCACGCCAGCGGGCGGTCAATGCTCCAGAACGTTCTTCTAAGTCATTGAGCTCAACATCAAGCTTTGATAACCGGTCCAGTGAAGCTTCGTCGTCTTCCTTTATGAGGGCTTCTCGTTCAATTTTCAGCTGAATAACCCTGCGATCAATTTCGTCTAGTTCTTCCGGCTTTGAATCGACTTGCATTCTAAGACGTGACGCAGCCTCGTCCACAAGATCAATGGCTTTATCCGGCAAAAAACGATCCGTAATATAACGATTGGATAACGTGGCTGCAGAGACAATTGCACTATCAGAAATTCGAACACCGTGGTGGAGCTCATATTTCTCTTTTAACCCTCGCAGAATAGAAACAGTATCTTCGACGGTGGGCTCTTCGACGAATACCGCTTGGAAACGGCGTGCAAGAGCCGCATCCTTTTCAACATGTTTACGATATTCATCAAGCGTTGTGGCCCCAACACAGTGAAGTTCCCCACGTGCGAGCGCAGGTTTCAGAAGGTTTGATGCATCCATCGACCCTTCTGTTTTACCCGCGCCAACAAGCGTATGCATCTCGTCGATAAAAAGAACAATTTGCCCAGCCGCTGCCGTTACCTCCGATAACACCGCCTTCAATCTTTCTTCGAATTCCCCTCGGTATTTTGCACCAGCAATCAATGCCCCCATATCAAGAGCCAGTAATTGCTTCTCCCGCAGGCTCTCCGGAACGTCGCCATTGATAATGCGCAAGGCTAGTCCTTCGGCGATTGCTGTTTTGCCAACGCCCGGTTCCCCAATCAGAACAGGGTTATTCTTTGTACGACGGGATAATACTTGCATGGTTCGACGAATTTCTTCGTCACGACCGATGACCGGGTCAAGTTTACCCTCCCGCGCGGCCTCTGTTAAATCTCGGGCATAGCGTTGGAGTGCATCATAGGCCTGTTCCGCTGATGCTGAGTCAGCGGTCCGCCCTTTTCGAAGCTCTGCAATTGCTTTTTCAATCGCCGGCGGCTTTGCACCTGCAGAATTGATTGCTTTAGCAGCGTCTGAATTTTTCGATTGCGCGAGGGCCAGCAAAAGCCTCTCCGCTGTTACAAAAGCGTCCCCAGCTTTTTGGGCGGTTTCCTCCGCATCAGACATAACCCGTGCAGTTTCCGCCGCGAGATAGATTTGTCCGTCTGCGCCCTCAACCTTGGGCATTCGAGAAAGCGCGGCATTTGTATCTTCTAGAGCTTTTTCTGGTCGCGCACCGGCGGCGCGTAGCAGATTTGCGGCAAGCCCTTCGGTATCATCGAGTAATGCCTTCAAAAGGTGCTCTGGTGTGAACTGTTGGTGATTTTCTCTAAGAGCAATGCCTTGCGCAGCTTGTATCAAGCCCTTTGCTCTATCGGTATACTTCTCAATTTGCATTTTTGATTGACCTCTTAAAAGCGTCAAATGTTCAAATTTAGCCCAGCGGACGGACAACAGGTTTGTTAAGTCGTGAGGCTCAAAACGTCCCGAATACGGCGACGCTTCCATAAGAATGAAATAGGAAGAGACAAATCTTTTGCAAGGTTGCAGAGGTGCACACCGATAAATAACAGACCCAATTAGGCCAGATTACCTTTGGATGTTGCACAAAAAAATATCAGTAGAGGCAAAGGCGTTTTCTGCTATCGAGCACACAGATCTACCGGGCTGAAACCCTTACCGATGGAAAAAGATCCGACCAAGCGCCAACCCAAATTCTATAAAAAATCGGCGGTAAAGAGCCAATTATTGACCGGGCGTTCAAGTTTCGCGCTTTAATCAAAGCGCTTTGAAAGCCGCTCCGTTAAAATGGAACCAATGAAAAGCTGTAGGTCTTTGATATTACGCATTTCATGATGCTGGGGCGTAATACCAATGAAGGAACCAATCGTGCTCAGAAAGCTTAAGCTTGACCATTTTGTTTAATGAAAAAATTGCTCACTTTTGTGCACCGTGATTTATGCCGGAGTGATACTCGATTTTTCCAGATTGTAACGGTAGTAGCCAGTCTGGCTGTAGGTCCAATCAAGCCCTTTTTAAGACGCCGCGATTTCCTCTGACACAGGTGCTTCCGATTTTTCCGACTTTGCCGTTGACCGTGAACGGCGCTTGCGCCTTTGACGCGGCCGCTCATCGGTTGAATCACTATCCTTCGAATGCCTGACGTCGACCGTCGACGCCTGATTCTGATCTTCGTCATTAGCGGCGGTGGGTTCCGTAACAATGGGTTGCTCATCAGAACCGGCAGCGATGTCATCGGACGATCCGTTACCTACTCCCTGATCTGGGCCTATTCCTTGATCTGGGCCTACTCCTTGATTTGGGTTCGTCTCTTGATCTGCTTCACGTCGAGAACGCGGGCGCCGCTCCGATTTTGATGCTCCAACAGCCGGTTGCTCTCCAGAACCATCGTTCTCAGCACTTTGTGACGCGCCCTCTTGGCTAGACGGCTGCATAGATCTGATTACACGAAAATAGTGCTCTGCATGCTGAAGATAATTTTCCGCTTTTACTCTATCGCTCGCCGAAGCTGCATCACGAGCAAGACCAATATATTTATCATGGATCTGATTGGCCGTACCGCGAATTCTCACGTCTGGCCCATTAGAATCAAACGCCCGATTTGGATTCGCACCCTGTCGACGTCTCTGGTTTCTTCCACGTTTCATAATGCTGCGACCTTGCTCGCTATACTTGGCTCGAAGATTAGAATAAACATTACTGGTATCACGGTTGTCCTCGCAGAATTTTATGTATTGTCAGTTGGTGAATAAGTTCACTGAACACCAACTGCCGTATCCACGATCAATACCCGTTCAATTCATATGGGTTTTCTCTTTATACGGCGAATTTAATTTTCCATTAGCTTAAACCACCAACCCAAAGAACTTCAACTTATGCAACACAATGACTTAATTTTCTTTATTGTAGCCATTACTAAATTCATTAGAGACACACCTGATCAGCTCGAAGCATTTTTACACGTATCAAAACTCTTAAAACCCAGCGAATGTAAAGCATAAGACCCCTATACATTTCTACAGTCGTCGACGCCGCGAGGAGAATTTTTCGCTTTTAGGGTGCCAGCCCAAACATTAAATCAAAATTCAATAATGCTATGTCAGATAATTTTAGACTTTTGAAATGCTACTAAAATCACACTTACCATCAAAAAATTAATCTTTATACGAATGACTTTAAAGAAAACAATCTAACATGTCACAGTTTGGCGATACTCCATAAATTAATCATACCTATCAGCGTAATCGCTTCTGCAATCATGGACAATTTCCAGACCTAAAATTTATAACCCATGTATAAAAGGGATGCCCGCACGAAAGATCGAGCGAATGAACATGCATGTTAAAGAGTCTAGTTACTTTATCCTATTACTGCGGCGCCAACTCGGCAATTTGCTCGAGATAGTCACTGCCACATACAACCTTCTAACCATCGAAGATGTATACTTTTGGCATGCTATATGGATTTCTTCAAGCGACTACAAGGCCGCGATATTTGATGAATATAACGTGGCTCAAACGCTTTGCAAACCCTTTTTGCGGTAGAATTTGGTAAATAAAGACTGGCACTGATTGTCATCATTGGTGGGAAAAAACGATAGCTCGGTCGATACCGTTGAGATCCCGATAAGCAGATTGGAAGCGCGCACCAGCTTTGGCAATAAGCTTTTCTATTTCAGGCCTCTGACCAGCACCAATCTCAATGACCGCGTGTCCTCCCTGTCTTAGCCGATCGTTAATAGTCGGGATAATAGTACGGTAGGCATCGAACCCGTCACGACCACTAAATAATGCACACGGATCTTCGTAATTCACAATATCTTTGTTCAAGGTGTCAGCAACATCAGACTTAATGTACGGTGGGTTGGCCACTATCAAATCAAAGGATGTATCGATGGCATCCAGCCAATTGCCGATATAAATACTAGAGCGCAGTTGTAAACCAAACACTTCAAGATTTCTTTTTGCAAGAAATGCGGCATCAGGATTAATATCAACGCCAACGCCATAAGCGTTAGGTAGCTCTGTGAGTAGAGCACCTAATAGACATCCCGTTCCTACGCCAGCATCGAGTATTTTTAAGGGCGCATCATCACGTTGAAGCACGTCCAAACAGGCCGTAATGACTGTTTCGCTATCTGGACGAGGAATAAGAACGCCTTTTTTTGTTTCAAAAGTAAGTCCCCAGAACTCTTTTTTTCGAACAATTAGGGCAACAGGTTCGTGCTCACATCGCCTTGCGATCATCTTCGAAAAAGCTTGCCGCGTTCCCGTTGCCAGCTCTTGCTCGCCAAACGCAATTAAATCTGCATCGTCATAGCCCAGTAATGATTTCATCATAACGCGTGCATCGATAAACGGTGTCGTCGACCACGTTAGCTTTGCGGCACCATCACGGATGCATTGGTATACAGAATTATTTGTCATGTCTTAAAAATACAAAAACCGGTGACGACAAATTTACGGCTCCGCCTGCATCGCCGCGAGACGGTCAGCTTGATCTTGTGTAATAAGCGCAGCAATAACATCTTCTAACGCATCACCAGCAATAATTTCATATAACTTATAAAGCGTAAGATTAATGCGATGGTCTGTTACGCGGCTCTGCGGATAATTATAGGTCCGTATGCGCTCAGACCTATCGCCTGAACCGACCATACCCTTTCGCGCCTCAGCGCGTTCTGCATCTGCACGCGCTCGCTCTGCATCATACAACCTCGCTCTTAACACTTTTAGTGCTTTGGCGCGATTCTTATGTTGAGATTTCTCATCTTGTTGGCTGACAACAATGCCCGATGGAAGGTGTGTAATGCGAACGGCAGAATCAGTCGTGTTCACTGATTGCCCCCCTGGGCCAGACGCTCGGAAGACATCGATCCGGAGGTCTGATTCATTGATTTCGATGTCTACTTCCTCAGGTTCCGGTAGTATAGCAACGGTTGCCGCTGAGGTATGAATGCGTCCCTGGGTTTCTGTCGCTGGCACGCGTTGAACACGATGAACGCCTGATTCAAACTTCAACTTGGCGTATACGCCTTCTCCAGCAATATTTGCCTGTATCTCTTTAAACCCACCGACTTCAGCTTCAGATTGAGAAATTATTTCAATTTTCCACCCATTAAGGGAGGCGTGGCGTTGATACATTCTGAATAGATCGCCGGCAAAAAGTGCTGCCTCATCACCACCAGTACCGGCTCTCACCTCAATAATAACGCTCGAATTATCTGCTTTGTCTCTCGGCAGAAGCATAATTTGAAGATCATGTTCGACGTCGGGCTCACGTGCTTTGAGATCAACAAGTTCTTCCTTCGCCATTTCAGCCATCTCGGCATCGTCGCCGTGCGCCAGATCTTCCAAGTCACCGAGCTGCTTGCGAATATCGGTCAGCGTTTCGGCTTTGTCAGCAACCAGTTTGAGTTCACCATGCTCCTTTGACAGTCGAATTATATCATCTGTCTCAGTCGCCTTTGCCATGTCGGCTTCGATTGCTGCAAAACGGGCAAGGATCGCATCAAGTTTCTCTTGGGAAATCATCAAATGTAACAGTCTTAAAGCTGATTATTTTTTCAGCATACTTACTTGTTTATTTTATAAAAATGCCAAGCATTCAGCGTTTTTGAAAAACGACGGTAATATCATTGAAAATAGTATACATATACACCGCAAACACGGTGCTGTATTTTCAGCTCGCTTGGTTACTCAGCAGCGACGACTGGTGTTGCGTCTTTTAAGGCACCTGCACCCTCGCCTTTATCGTCTCTTTGCCCTGATTCACTTGTTTCGCTGCTATTTTTATCGGCAGCTGCTTCAACTTGCGCTGCTTTATCTTCCACCAATTTCACAAGATGATCGACCAATTCTTCGTTATCCACACGATGATCCGGTGAGCCATCTAGATAAACCATGCCGTGGGACTTACCAGCGCCGCCCCCAGTGAAACCGAGATCAGTTTCACGTGCTTCACCGGGTCCATTAACGACGCAGCCAATCACCGAAAGGGTGATTGGTGTCGTTACATGAGCAAGCCGTTCTTCAAGAACTTCTACGGTCTCGATTACGTTGAAGCCCTGACGCGCGCATGAGGGACAGGAAATCACATTCACACCGCGATGACGCAAGTTGAGTGATTTTAAAATGTCGTAACCAACTTTAATCTCTTCAACGGGATCCGCCGATAGCGATACCCGGATGGTATCGCCAATCCCAGCCCACAAAAGTGACCCTAATCCGATCGCCGACTTCACAGACCCGATTCTCAGGCCACCGGCTTCCGTTACACCAAGATGAAGTGGGCAATCGATAGCGTCTGCAAGCGCGTGATATGCCGCTACCGTAAGAAATGTATCCGAAGCCTTCACCGATATTTTAAATTCATGAAAATCGTTGTCTTGAAGGATGCGCGCGTGATCAAGCGCGCTTTCCACCATGGCGTCGGGGCAAGGTTCACCATATTTTTCAAGTAAATGTTTCTCTAGGGAGCCGCCATTGACGCCGATACGCATCGCACAGCCATAATCTTTTGCCGCTTTTATAACCTCGCGAACGCGGTCTTCTGAACCAATATTTCCCGGATTTATCCTAAGGCATGCGGCACCAGCCTTAGCAGCCTCAATTCCACGCTTATAGTGAAAATGAATATCAGCAACAATGGGAACCGGTGAATTCTTGCAGATTTCGGATAACGCCGCGGTGGAGTCGACATCTGGACAGGAAACACGAACAACGTCGGCGCCGGCTTCCGCTATTTCATTCACCTGGCGGATTGTCGCTTGCGCATCTGAGGTGAGTGTATTGGTCATAGATTGCACGGCAATCGGCGCATCTCCGCCAATTGGTACATTCCCAACCATGATTTTACGGCATTTTCGGCGTTCGATATCTCGCCATGGACGCAAGGACATTAACTACCACCGGTTTTTCGTCATTACATTATTTGAGGAATACGACACTTTTCACTCCACCGCTAGACCAGGATTCAAATACAATTTCATGTCACGATCTATGAAATTTTGATGCTACCCAAATTGGATCAGCGTTTTTCAACACTTCGGCTAGGGTTTGCGGGATTTCAAACCGATGGGGTAAGACATCACGACGCACCGCCGCCAGAACGTCTCATCCCAACCGATCTGACGATAAATAGCAAAGAGCCATTCGATCTTAAGAGAGGGTAGCGCTAAGCAACCTCAAATCTAACTTGGACTATCAAACTTGAAGGTTACGCGCTGATCAAAAGCTGGTTTGCGAACACCATCGACAGTGCGCGGTTGAAAACGCCACTGGCGCAACGCGTTTAATGCCGCGCGGTCAAAACATTCGTTTGAGGAATTCACGACGCGTTCACTGACCACCGCACCATCAACGCGAACGGTAAAGGCCACCTCAACTATTTCGTTCTCAGCCGCCTCGGCCTCACAGCGTAACGGATAGACGGCTTCGACACGCTCCACGACGCGTCCCTCAACAAATATTGGGAGGGCAGGTTGGGACTGGCCAACGCCCCTGGGTTTGGAATTGGGTTTGGGATTGTCATTCAAGCCCTGACTTGTTGCCGGATTATCAGATGGCGCCCCATTGCTTATATCGTCAAGGCCTGCTGCCGGTTCCATTTGAACCTGACGATCTTCGAATTGATCAATTCGAGGAGCTCCGGTCAGTTTCACGGGAATTGTAGGATCTTGCGGGCGAGATATCGCCAGACCGCACCACACGATAAATGCGATAACAGCAACGACGGACACAAGCGCCAAATGCGATCTTTGACCATCTAGTGTTTGAGGGGCACCAACCTCGTCTGCAGATGGTCGCGTGGACTGAATTTCAACGTCCACAGTGCCCGGATTGAAGCCAGCTTCTTTTTTAAACCGCTCGACCACGGGCGCCGGGTCTAACCCAAGGGCCTCGGCATAGGATCGAACAAATCCGATTGCAAAAGGTTTCGAGGGCATCGATTGCAGATCCATGGCATCCACAGCCTGAATGTACTGCGGCTTGATGTGCGTACGCTCTGCAATGATCTCGACGCTGGCGTCGGCCGCAACCCTGACGGCTTCGAGGTAAGCGCCAACAGAAGGGAAATTGCCTGGATCAACATCGCCCGGACGGTGCTTAACCCGTGCGTCATCCAGTTCGACTATTTCAGCCGACGATTTTGTTGAAGCAGCTTCAGATGCCATCGGTTACTCGTTTCGATACACACTCGACAATTAAGGACGATTACCCCCTCGGAAATCAATTAAAATAGTTAACCGAGGACCAATATTTTTGATATTTGCAGGAAACAGACCGCTTTTTCCAAATTGTCATGGTAAATATCGCGATATCAAAGTTCATCGAAGCAATCGCCAACGTCAGCAAGCGTACAATTACCAAAACACCAAGACAGATTTCTTTGGTGAGCGCACTTAACTTTAAATTACGTCAGCTTGTTGGCGTTGGCTCAAGAAATGACAGCATTTTTTTTCAAAAGCAGTTGAATTAAATCTCGGCGCGCGCCTCCGAAGACTTCAGTATCCTTATGGGCACCGGGGTCATCCCCAATCCACTGGCGCGCCCAATCTTCAAGGTCGGTTACGGCTACCGAACGGATCAATCGTCGAAAGCCGCCTACGGCACTTGGCGCAATGGAGAAACGACGAATCCCAACAGCCATAAGCGCCGCAGCAAACACAAGGTCTGCAGCTTGTTCACCACAATATGATAAGGGTATATTGATTGCGTCTGCCTTATCGACGGCCATCTTAATAAATCCCAGAAAACCCGGCTCTAGTGGATCATATCGAGCACTTGTCCGCGACGAGTTTCGGTCTGCTGCGAAATAGAATTGTGCAAGATCATTGCCGCCAATTGAAAGAAAATCTGCATGCTTAGCGATTTCACCTAATCGCCAAGTTGCTGCAGGTGTTTCGATCATGGCGCCGGTACGAATCTGCTTGGGGCACGCCTGCCCACGCTGACGTCGAATTTCCGTTTCTTTTGCCAGTATTTGTTTGGCCACCAGCATCTCGTCCGGGAGGGTTACCATCGGAAAAAGAACATAGAGGTCCCTGCCCGCGGCAGCTCCCAGTAAAGCTCTCAGCTGTGGACGGATCCAGGCAGGGCGATCCATCGCCATACGCAATCCACGCCATCCCATAGCCGGGTTAACTTCGGCTTCTCGCTCCATGTAATCGGCAGATTTATCACCGCCAATATCAGCTGTTCTGAAGACGACGGGTCGACCTCGAGCCAGTTCTAAAACCTCAGAATATAATTTCTGTTGTGCACTAACACGCGGCAGCTGTGGTCCGATTAGGAATTGAAGCTCCGTTCTGAATAGGCCAATGCCGCTTGCGCCCGTGACGTCGAGATACTCCATATCGATCACAAGGCCTGCATTTACCTGAATGGCGATTTCTACGCCATCAGTGGTAACCGATGGTAGATGCCGTTCACGGGCATACGCCGCTTGTCGTTCCGATTGAAGCTCAGATTTTTCCCGGTAGCTAATGATAACATCGCCACTGGGACGCAGAAAAACATCACCCGTTTCCCCGTCAATAACGACGTCATCATTGTTTTCGCCAAGCCCCCTGACGTCGCCGATCCCCGCAACGAGTGGCACCCCCAGCGCCCGAGCAACAATAGCAACATGTGACGTCGAGGAAGCCTCGCCAAGCACCAGTCCCTTTAACTTGGTGCGATCGTATTCGAGGAGATTAGCTGGACCCATCGTCCTTGCAAAAACAATCGCGTTGTCAGGTAATGCGCCATGCTCTGCATTTTCACCGGAAAGATGGCGCAGTAACTTAAATGCTAAATCATCAAGGTCGTGGAGCCGCTCACGCATATAAGGGTCGCGCAACCGCATCATCCGTGTACGGTTTTCGTCTTGGACCTGCTCAACCGCCGATTCTGCCGTTAGACCCGACATCGCTGCAGCACGTAATCGGTCGCGCCAACCGCGATCATAGGCAAACAGACGATAGGCCTGCAGAACTTCTTTCGATGCTCCACCAAGATCTGGGCTCTGAAGCATATCGTCCACAGACGCCCTTAAAGAATCGATTGCCTCTTCCAAGCGCCGCACTTCGGCTGCCGGATCACGAGCAAAAACCTTATGTTTTGCTGCTGGCGCCTCATGGAATGATAATACACCGATAGCAACGCCGCCAACGATGCCATCGCCTTTGCGTTGCTCTGCAGAACGAAGAATCTCTCCAACATCTTTTGTCGTCGTCTCATCGAGCAGCTCACCAGATGCCGCAATCTCCGCAAGCAGCGTTGCGACGGCTTTCGCGGCCTCAATTTCGTCTACATCATATCTTCTGCTCTTCTTGTTTTGTAAAACAAGCACGCCAAGGGCTTTGCCCGATCGCAAAAGCGGGACGCCCATGAAAGAATGTAGAGGATCCTCGCCCGTTTCCGGCCGATAAGAAAAGGCCGGGTGCATCGGCGCTTCAGCAGTAACGATAGGCTTGCGGGTTGCGCAAACTTGACCAACGAGCCCCTCCCCCCAATCCATAACCGTGTTATGGACGGCTTCTCGGTTTAGCCCGAGGGTTGAAAAAAGTTCAATTCGATCGTCGGGTTGACGCAAGTAAATTGAGCATACGTCAGCGACAACATAGCCTGCAATCAATCGCGTTAACTCATCAAGCCGTTCCTGCGGTGTTGCTTCATAGGCGACGACATCGTGCATACGACGAAGCAAACCAGCAATACCGCTGTTATCCCGATTGAACCCCTGGTCATCAGTGGCAGGAAAATGAAGCGTCTCCGATGGAACGGCCTCTGTAAAAGGCGATGAAACACCGAATTTCATGCGTTTTTTTTCGGATTCAGCCTTGCTGATATTTGCCTCTTTCTTGTTCGCATCGGAGGTGTTTTTTGGCACGTCGTTAGATGTCACGGCGTCCCTGCAACACTCGCCGTTGCCTCACCATCAAGTCCGTACACTGTGTGAAGTGCACGTACAGCAAGTTCAGAATATTCTGCATCGATCAAGACACTGATTTTAATTTCCGATGTAGAAATATTGTGAATGTTAATGCCCTTTTCAGCTAACGCCTTGAACATCAGCGAAGCCACACCAGCATGGGAGCGCATGCCGACACCGATAACAGAGACCTTCGATACATTTCGATCTGATATAATTTCAGCATATCCTATTTCATCTTGTAGACGCGATAGCTCAGTCTCAGCTTGATCCATTTCGCTAAGCGGTAACGTGAATGAAATATTTGCGCCAGTTGCACGGGCCGGGCTTTGTATAATCATATCGATATTCACGCCAAGCTCGGCCATTCGCTGAAAGATAAATGCCGCTCGGCCGGGCTCATCAGGAACGGATAAAAGGCTAATCCTGCAATCGTCTCGAGAAAGGGTCACAGCGCTAACAATATTCTGCTCCATTTTATCGTCCTCATCGCAAATCACGGTGTTTGGTCCAATCTCATCAGGGTTCTGAAAACTAGAAAGCACTCTGAGATGAACATTATGAGCCATTGCCAGCTCAACCGAGCGGGTTTGGAGAACCTTTGCGCCGAGGGATGCCATTTCGAGCATTTCCTCAAACGACAGTCGGTCGATTCGCTTGGCAGTTTTTGTTATACGCGGGTCTGTTGTATAAACACCGTCGACGTCTGTGTAGATATCACAACGCTCCGCGCCAAGCGCAGCCGCCAATGCCACCGCGGTCGTGTCCGACCCGCCGCGGCCAAGCGTGGACACGCGGTCTGACGCAGTTACCCCCTGAAAGCCAGCAACCACACAAACAGTGCCATCATCTAATGCTTGACTGAGTGCTTCAGTATCAATGTCTGATATCCGCGCTTTTCCATGCTGATCATTTGTATGAACTTTAATTTGCCAACCATGCCAGGAGCGCGCGGGAATTCCGAGATTTTGAAGAATGAGCGCAAGAAGACCGGACGAGACTTGTTCACCGGTTGCTACGACCGCATCCCGTTCAACATCGATAACCTTCAGATCTTCAGCAGGTTTTCCAACCTGATCGCAAAATTCAATAAGCCGATTTGTTTCACCAGCCATCGCTGAGACAGTCACAACCACCTGATTACCGAATTCTCGTTCGCGTTTTACGTGACGCGCAACCCGGCGCATCCGATCAAGATCGGCAACCGATGTTCCGCCAAATTTCATGACAACGCGAGCCATAATGACCTTCGCAGCCCCTATTTTAAGTTCTGCAGTCGATGCGTATGTTCAATGCGCTCTTCTGCAAGCAATCTAACTCGTGAGAGTGTACTACACTTTTCCATGGGGTTTCATAATTGAACCCGTAGAAAGTTCCAGGTCTGATCGGCGTCAATTCAGTTTTTTTGTGCACTGCCACATAGAACCCTCAGAAGATTAAGCACTTCTATGATGTTTTGCAGGCGCATGAAGCGGTGTTGGTCAAAAGATCTTAAATCACCAAAGATTTGATTTTACGAACTTCCTTAACGCCAACCGCACACACTTGGTTTGGAAATGCTTTATATCAAAGCATTTTTCCCATCTTGGGTTAATCGTCGAAACCGGACACCGCTTATGGATTTGATACGATTTTCGAAACAAATTTCGATTTATATCGTGACCGGTTAGACAGAATTGGTTTTTGCCTCTGGCTGTTCAATCGTTTTCTTTGGCTGTGGTAAACATAATGGAATACAAGACTATTCTGGAGTAAAGGTGAATGACCCATTCACAAACGAGTGCTGATAACCGATCAATGAACGATCAAAACGAACAGTCAGACGTGAATCATGCTGACCACCAGAAGGCATCGGGTCCAAGTGTTGACCCTGAGGAAGTAGAAAAGTTTTCTAAGATTTCGGCGGAGTGGTGGGACCCATTTGGAAAGTTTAAACCACTACACAAATTCAACCCCACACGCCTCGGTTATATTCGAGACGGGATTTGTGCTCATTTTCAACGCGACCGCCGAGAGACCAAACCATTAATGGATATAACGCTTTTGGATGTGGGATGTGGCGGGGGGCTTATCTCAGAACCGATGGCACGGCTTGGAGCAACTGTCACCGGTCTCGATGCGTCGGAGCGTAATATCGCTGTCGCGCGATACCATGCTCAGCAAGGTGGCCTTGAGATCAACTATCGGTGCGAAACCGTCGAAACATTGGGGGCCCGCGATCAAACAAAATTTGACGTTGTTCTCAACCTTGAAGCCGTTGAACATGTTGCGGATCCGGATCTTTTTCTTTCTGAATCAGCCCGCCTCGTCGCCCCTGGTGGTTTGATGATCGTCTCCACGATTAACAAAACGCTCAAAGCATTTGCCCTGGCAAAAGTCGGCGCTGAATATGTGCTAGGATGGCTACCGCGGGGTACCCACGACCCTAAGAAGTTTTTGAAACCTAGCGAAATAGAAAAACCACTTGAAGCAGCGGGCTTATCCGTGACGGGCAAAGCAGGCGTGGCCTATAACCCGTTTCTCGACGCCTGGCGCATCGTCGAAGACACCGACGTCAATTATATGGTCGTGGCTATGCGTCCTAGAGCATCGGAGTTTTAGGTTGAATCAATCCAATGCTCTTGAGCGGACCTTATATTGATCCAAGGTGATCGTCTGGCGCTCTAGAGCTTTTTGCGTTCCGATGGAATCGGAACGCCGCTCTAAGTCCTTGTTTGGTCGGTCGAACAATTGTTCGACCTATTGCCGAGTTGATGGACGGGAATCATCAACCGATCACACTTATCGGCGAAGCGCTCTAGCGTTTGATGGGAACATCGCTCATTCGTTGGAAAAGTCGCCGACTTCCAGTACAGTGGAACAGAAATACTGATCAGGAAGTCAAGAACCTACTATTGTAAACGGGACGACGCTTCGAGGCTTTGTTTTTATGCGTTTGCGCTACTATCGTTTTGTTTGTATACAGCCAACGCTTCATCATGCAATTTAAACGCTTCTAATGCGGCTGTGTAGCCATTTTCGATGGCAACATCAAACTTTTTCCAATCCCTCAATTCAATCCCATGTGCCGTTGGTTCAACTAAAATATCGGGACGTACACGTACCTTATCATCGTTTCGCACTGTCGCAGAGCGCATCAACAACGAGACGATGGGGGGCACCGAACTCAAACCGTTTTGCCCGATCCATCCGAAAAACCCGGGCGGGTCGATAAATGGCTCATTGGAAATACTGCCCTCGCGCGCAACATCAACACCAACGGTTAAACCGCGATGGACAGTTTGCATGATGTCTGTGGGAAGATTATTGAGAACAGCACCATCAACAAACAGGCAAGAGCCATCGACAACAGGCGGGAGAATACCGGGAAGTGAAATTGATGCTCGAAGCGCTTTTCGCAGAAGGCCTCGTCGATGGATATGGACCACACCATTTGTCAATTCTGATGACACACAGAAAAATGGTATTTCAAGATTTTCTATGAGCATATCACCAAAATGACGCTGCAGCCTTTCTTCGACCTTTCGCCCTCCGGTGAGCGCGACGACAGGCAAGACATGATCATTCAAGGGACTAGACTCAACAAACGCATCTTTAAGGCGTTCTTTCATTTCCTCAATTCCCCATCCCATTGCGACGCAAGCGCCAACAATAGCGCCCATAGATGTGCCACCGACAAAATCTATTGGTATACGGCGTTCATAGAGGGCCTTAATAACGCCGATGTGCGCATAGGCTCTCGCTCCGCCCCCCGACAGAACAAGAGCGGTCGTTTTTGCCATGATTGCACGCGCCAAACGATCACGTGAAACACCGTCGCGCCAATGAAAAATACGGTTTGCGTCGGTTGTTTCAGCCCAGTTAGTAAGCGATATTGTTCCCTGCCCTTCATGGACAGCAACTAAATCAACCAAACGAAAACGCCGCGCCGGCGATGACGGTTCGGGGCTAAGGGGAAATGGCACAGGCGGGCGGGCATCGCGACGGGCAAAAACAAAGAACCGGTCCGACTGTCGCAAAACAAAGCGATACCAGTCGGAGTCTTCTACACGACAAGGCAATAGGATGATATCAGAACGTGCCTCTTCTTCAGCAAATGTCGCATTGGCGTTGGAAATTTGATCGATGATTGTTGCAGATCGTGCATGATTAACGATCAACCGCTGCAACTCCCGAGCACAAGCGCTGATGTCAATTGACGGCGATGAACCCACCAATGCAAAAACACGTGGTGGGGCGAATGACGTGCTTGTTGGGCTGCCTCGTGTGCGTTGAAGAATTGTGCAGGTGAGTGACCGAACAAAATCAGCATTATTTCCCAGAAAATACTCGAAGTGCGCGCGCGATAACTTAAACAGTTTGGTATCGCGCAAGGCGAATGCAGATGCAGAATGAATATCGCCCGTTAAGAGCGACATCTCACCAACTGGCTCACCGGACCGGACATATCCAATGACCTCTTCATCTTCGCCGGTGTTCCGCACAATTATCAAGCGGCCAGACAAGACAACATATAAGTCTGTGGAAGGATGGCCTTGCTGAAACAGCGCTTGACCGCCCGCTAGTGAAAGCACCGTACCGTTGCTCCACAGCTTATTCAGCGTTTCGCCATCGCAATCACCGAAAAACGCCGCTTTTTTTAGTTCATTATGTCCAACTCGTTCTCTATGTCCAACTCGTTCTCTGCTCATAATTCACTCATTTAAAGCATTTCCAAGCCAAGTGTATGCGGTTGGCGTTAAAGAAATGCACAAAATCAAGAACTTAAAGCGCCGTTCTGATTCCAATTGAAACGAAGGCGCTTTTATAATCGTGGAAATACCTTGTCATCAGTATAAGTATCATATTACCAGATATACGAGTACATCTTATGCATTAATCATGAGACTATCTGAGCGCGAAAAGACACAGACGTTGAGTGCATTAAAGCGTTTACAGCCGAAGTGTGCGCAGTTCCGGCCTCGTTTGTCATGAGCGCAAATAGACGCTTACAGCGGCGCAACTTCAAATGGAATCAAAGCGCCGCTTTAAGTCTTTGTTTTTGCGCGTTTGCGAACACCGAACCGCGCACACTTCGGCTGCAAACGCTTTAGTTGGCTAATGGTCCATTCGGTAGGGAGTGCTCAAAAACAAAGACTTAAAATGTCACCCCGATCTCAATTAAAGTGGGAACGCTCTAGTTCTTTTTGTCTGGTGGGGTTGGCGCTCCAGGGACTGGAGCAATAGCGACGCCCTCATCAACAAGCGCCTTTGCTTCTTTCGGCGAAGCTTCACCATACACAGCGCGTTTTTCGGTCTCGCCATAATGAATTTTGCGAGCTTCTTCAGGAAATTTATTTCCGACATAGTCAAAGTTTTTCTCGACATAGTCGCGCGCCTTGGATGCAGCTTCCGCCATCGCTGCCTGCACTTCTGCAACCCGTGCTTGCTTTTTGTCAGCACTACTGCCTTTCGCAATAGCCGGAGCCATTATAGCTTTTTGAACGTCGGTCGTTGAACAGGTTGGACAGCAGAGTTCTCCATTAGCCTGTTGCTGGTCAAAGTCATCACTAGACCGAAACCACCCCTCAAACTCATGGCCAAATGAACATTTCAACGCGTATTTAATCATTATTCTGATGTATATATTTCAAAATCACGCTCAAGCGATAAATTAGGGATTCGATGTCGCACGTCCACCGATCGGTCCAACACCAGCTCTGCTGTGATTAATCCGGGTTGATCATCATTTTTATGTGCAAGAATGTCGCCCCAAGGATCGATTATCATGGAATGGCCGTAAGTCTCCCGGCCGTCTTCATGTTTTCCCCCCTGTGCTGGCGCCACAACGAAAGCACCGGTCTCTATCGCCCTAGCCCTTAAAAGGATTTCCCAGTGTGATTTACCCGTTGGACGCGTGAAAGCGGCCGGCACAAAAAAAACCTCAGCCCCGTGTTGAGCCAAACGACGAAACAAGCTCGGAAAACGCAGATCATAACAGATTGTCAAACCGACTTTAGTGGCGCCAATATCCAGAAGAACTGCGCGCTCGCCCGGCGTGTAAACGGACGATTCTCGCCATTTTTCGCCATTGGGCAGACTAACGTCAAACATATGTAATTTGTCGTAACGCGCCGCTATTTGTCCATCTGGCGAAAATACAAAGCAGCGATTGGCCAACTTGCCAGTTTGATCTTTGACAACCATCGAACCGATGATCAGCCAAATTCCCCTGTCCTTGGCGACTTGTGCGAATTCGGTAACGGCTTCTCCCACAGGAACGGCAGTCTTCAGGCGCTCGGCATCTTGATCCACCAAAGTTGTCATCTCAGGTGTCGCAACAATATTTGCGCCCTCATCGCAAGCCTGGTGGATACCATCAAGCACCCTCGCCGTGTTGGCTGTAAGGTCAATACCCGAACACATTTGAAGGACGCTGACGGTTAACGAGGCCCGCTTCGCTCCATTATTTATCTGAGAGGGATCACTATTTATTTGAGAGGGATCACTTGGCATTCGTTTGGGCTTAACCGCTTAACAGGGCGTCTAGCTCGCCCGCTTTATCAAGCGCAATAAGGTCATCACAGCCACCGACATGTGTGTCACCGATGAAAATCTGCGGGTACGTCTTCTTACCATTCGATTTAGAGAGCATTTCCTCTTTTTTCTCCCGGTCAAACGCCGCTGAGATTTCCTCAACATCAGCCCCCTTGCTATTCAAAAGTGACAAAGCACGAACGCAGAACGGGCAGAGCGGTTTTGTATAAATAGTAACTTTGGGCATGGGAACGAATGGACCTTTACGCAGCTTTCTTGGTTATTTCCGGTTATATGGCGATTGCGCCTGATTTAACAACGCGGGCGATTGTAAGCGCATGAACTTCAGCTGCTCCTGCACGCTTCAACACGCGAGCGCACTCAGAAAGCGTCGCCCCACTAGTGAACACGTCATCAATCAATAAAACAGACGCTCCCGATATCATTTCAGTCCGTTTTTCATTGGCGGCAAAAGCGCCCGAAACATTTCGCCATCGGCCCTCAAAAGTGAGGTCTTTTTGAGGAACTGTTGGACGCTTGCGGATCAGTAGATCTGGGGCGAATACACTATTTTCACAATATTTGGAAGCAGACAGGTACTTAGCGATAAGCGCAGACTGATTGTAGCGCCTCGACCAAAGCCGTCGCCAATGAAGTGGCGGCGCCGTGATATGAAAAGACTTCCCCTGGAGGCTGGAAGGAATAATTTGCGCTAACCAGTCGGCATACATAGACGCCAATTCGGTTCGGTCACCAGATTTAAATGATAAGATGATCTTCCGGCTGACATCTGTGTAAGCCACGACAGACCGGGCTGTATCAAAGGAAGGTCGTTGCGCGGCACAGGCCCCACATATGACATTAGGCTCTAAGGTTTGTGTGACCTCAAAGGGTATGCCGCATAAAGAGCAAATGGGGTCGGCAATAAAATTCAACTTTGCCCAACCAGCTGGGCTCAACAAGCCTGGTTTAGATAGCCTTTCACCGGTTATCGGACATGTAGGCGGCGCGATAAGATCGAGGGCCAGCCTTCCCCCCTTCAAGACAAATGGGCGAAATTCAAAGCCTGACTTCGACTTATCAAGTAAGTATTTTATCACCGAAGATTAAGCTAATAGATAAAACGCTTATCTGCAAATCGGGAAGTGCTCATCGCCGCTGCCGAGTTTAAACATCATCACTGCAAACGAAGTCATTTTTATCTACTGCGTAGCAGACCTCGTTTACAAAGCGAGGACGACGGATCACACTGTTTTCGAACTTAAACGTGCGGTTGAAATTCTTTATAAGAAAAGCTGGATTATGGGTCATTTCACTACTCACAAGAATGACGCCTTCACCGTTCGGTATCGCTGGTAGTGTAATCCCCGCAAGATCTTCTGTCTTTAATTCTTGCGCCGGATCGGTTCCGGAACTCCAAACGACAATTGGGTTGCTGTTACCGCTGTTCAACGGGTTCGCTACGCTTGTAATTGTAAGATGATAATCATTGCGCGTTGCATATTTCCCTAAAAGGGCTTCCACCGTATTAAAGATTGCAGTTTCCATATTTGAGTCCATTGACGCTAACCGTGTCGATAAATCAGCAGCGGTCGTCGTTGCATTTTCAAGATATCGTATACCTCGAACGCTATCGAAAGCTGTAATCGCCCCCAACATCAGGAATATCAAAATTGGTGCAAGAAAAGCAAATTCGACAATAGCAGACCCGTCTTCTGCACGGCAGAACCTATGTAACCTTCCACACACTCTATTTTTTTTGCTAACTACGTTTCGCATCATTTTCTTACCGCCACCGCATACATTATGTTCCAGGGGAAGACGTTCCAGGTGACGCGGTAAATGGCTCATTCATAAAGGCCACTTGAGAAATCACCTGCGCTCGACTAGTCCCTGTTTTGACAAGATTAACACCAAGTCCGAGACCGGGCGTTACGATGTTAGTCGTGATACAGACCCGCATATACATAATGGAATTCGCTCCACCCGCATTATAGGTCACGGCTGGTGCAATCTGATCGACATCATCCCCATCTTTACATGGCGCATCGCTAGAAGGGGGATCTTCAAAGCCAGAAATCGGGGTCAGCTCAACCGTTATATTTTCTTTACACGCACTAAAAAACCTTGCTTTGTCGCAAATAAAGTCCTCTAGCTCGCTTTGAGTCGGCGGGGTTCCGACGTAAACGAGCTTCGCAGCATCTGCGACCGCAAAATCAAGCAATGACATTTTCAACATTGTAAGACCGAGTTCGAGTATCGAAAAGATAAGTGCAAGGAACACCGGCCCTATCAAGGCAAACTCAACTGAGCTAACGCCGCCACAGCGATCGCTCACAAAGCGCGTGAGCAATTCGCTGATCGTTGTTATCGTCTTAGGCTGTCGATTCATTCTGATATCTTCCGACAAATTTTATTCGCGTTTTAGCCCGTAATACGGAGTGCATTGATCGAAGCGGCAATCGAATCGAATGCAGCCTGAATATCTAATGACTCCACAAAATAATATTTACTCGCATCAGCGGCACAAATCCCAAGAAGCTCATGGGAAAGTGCATTTTGATTGATCTGAAAGCCGATTGTGTAAACAATTACATTGTTCGTCTTTGCTTCACTGCACAGGCGCTTAAAATGCGAAACGGCCGTCTGTTGATCAGCAGTGGAATTTGAATTTCCGCGTGAAACAACCGTCTGCTGATTTTTACTGTTGGCATTTTTACCGTCATTTGCATTTTTCAATGATTTGTCATTTGCACCTTTCGAATTCACATTAGCCTCAAAGTTCTGGGCCCTATTGCTATGAACGTTTCCGACAGAAGGGTCCTCAGGTCGAAACTGATCAGTGATTTCACCGTCGGTCATGACAATCATAACCTTCATCGCTTCACCATCATACGGGTACGGGCGATCAGAAAAGTCACCCCCGAGTTTTCCAGTCCAGCTTGGCGACAAGACTTTTGCCCCCCACAACATGCCGATATCCATGCCGGTGCCATCGGAAAGCGTAAGCTCATTGATCCTGTTGGTCAGAGCATTCGCATTGTTGGTATTTAAAAGAATCGCGCTTTTCTTATGGGGACACCAGGGGTGATTATTCCACCACTTCCATACATTGGGCACCTGCGATCTCGATAAAGCCGGAATTAAATCGTCGTCGAAATCACCGTCGGGGTGTTCAATACACGTATCACCATCATTGAACCTAAAGCTTGAATTCAAAAGACTTGACCCAATGTCATATTGCGACTCTGCCGGATCAACAATTGCACTACTCATTGGAACAGCATAATCCAAGAAGAGTGGCTCAATGTTCACTGTACCGCCAAATGGAACAATGCTCATCGATGTATGCGGTTTATTTTCTTCTGTAAGAATTTGGTCAATAAAGTCAGAAGCAGCTTCTTTTAGTTTCGTAAACTTGCTTCCCCGCATTGATGAGGAAACGTCGAGAACCAATGCAAGCTCCAACGTACTTTTACTCTGCTTGGCAACACTTTTTGCCTTGACCGGCAGAGATGAAATATTCACAGCCTTCATAAAAAAGGTTGGAATAACAGCGTCGGCCGAAATTTCGACGTTCTTTGAATTGAGCGACGATGTTTCTTTGACATTCACGTTCAACGATCCCAAAAGCACTGGATCTGTCTGTAAATTCGCATTCATGTAATCTGTAACGGTGGCGCTGACTTCTTGGGCGTTCGTTAGAGATGCGGCGGCTAGTGCTGCACTATCCAAAACTGATTGCAGCTTCATCGACTTTGAGGTGGCGCGCATGACGTCATAGCTACCACCAAGTAGCATTATGGCTGGGAGCAGCATAAAACCAGCCAACATTGCGACATTGCCATCGGCATTTTTTCTAAATTTCTTCAACATAACACAAACTCCTGCGCCCCCGCGCACTGATAGCTTGAGCGTGCATCGAATAAATGAATGTGTGTTAAAGCTTGGTAAGAAAAATTATATCTTTGGTGAGTTTGCTAATTTATATTTTATTAAGCATAACACTCGTTGAAATCATCTGTTGAGCACCAATACTCCGTGTATGGCTAAAAATCATACATCATCCGTGGAATTCGAACGATTATGTTTCAGACTTGAACGCTTTTACAACGATACACATTTAAGTTAAATGAATTCTGACCTTTTTGACAAAAAAATATTGAGATCAAAAAGATCGCGTGCTGCACAAAAGCTCGTGAACGAGGCATTTTTACATCGCATTGCAATGCTTGATATTGTTGATCGGCTTGAAACAATTAACCGATCCTTTGAAAATGCGTTATTTTGGGGAGCCTCCGGTTTCCAAAAACTGTTGACTGAAAAAGCAGGGGTTAAACGGATTATTTCTGTAGATCGTTCTGTAGAATGCTTGAAATTAGAATCTGACGCTTTGTATAGGATCGTTGCTGACGAAGAAGCCTTACCGTTCGGAGATGAAAAGTTCGATTTGGTTGTGTGCTTACTTGTTTTCCATCAAACCAATGATCTTGTCGGCAGCTTGATGCAAGTAAAGCACTCACTGAAGCCCGACGGATTATTTATCGGTGTCTTATTTGGGGAAGAGACACTCAGTGCTTTGCGTAAGCTGCTGTATCAAGCGGAAGCAGATATTTTAGGGGGTGTAACACCGAGGGTTTCGCCGTTCGCCTCGGTTCGTGACCTCGGGGCAGTATTGCAACGCGTTGGTTTTGCCCTCCCCGTCGCTGACATCGATCAAATTTCAGTGAACTATAAAGATCCTAAACGTCTTTTTGCAGACTTACGGTCCATGGGGGAAACAAATGCCTTGAGGCAGCGCAAGCACGTCTTAGACAGACGGGTTGCAAAGCAAGTTTTAGATGAACTTCAACGCGTCAATCCGACGATAAACTTTGATCTTATTACTCTCACCGGCTGGGCACCGGCACCATCTCAACCAAAGCCACTTGAGCCTGGTGCAAAAAGCCGCTCAATGGAAAAAGCCATAAGAGATCAGCTTTAAAATAAAGATGTTAGAGCGCTTCGCCGATAAGTGTGATCGGTTGATGGTTCCCGTCCATCAACTCGGCAATAGGTCGAACAATTGTTCGACCGACCAAACAAGGACATAGAGCGGCGTTCCGATCCCATCGGAACGCAAAAAGCTCTAAAGATGGCACCAATGAGACCAATTCCTAGCCAAGTGTGTGCGGTTGGCGTTAAGGAAATGCGTAAAATCAACAATTTAAAGCGCCGTTCTGATTCCCATTGAAACGGAACGGCTTTAGGTGATGGCATTTCCTATTGTTGTTCGAAGCGTGTCAAATAACTCGTTGGTCTGCTCGCCGAATACTGTGAATCCTGTAATCGCCGCTAGGAAGACCAGTGCTAAGATCAACGAATACTCGATTGCCGTTGTGCCATTTTGATCGCGCCAAAAACCAAGTATTGTATCGTATGGGGACGCAGGGTTTTCTTTTAACGTTGACATCAAGTTGGCCCCAAATAATCTCGCACCATAGCCGCAAGCGACCGATCTGCCGGAACAAGGTCAAGAGACAGAATAGCTTGTGGTTTCACCCAACGAAGCTCGGCGGCCTCATGAGCGGCAGGAATACCTTTCCACTTCCGACAAATAAAAAGTGGCAGCAAAAGATGAACGAGATCTAAAGGACAAGAAGCGAATGTTAACGGCGCAACACAGTCTTCTGTGACATCGATACCAATCTCCTCGCGTAATTCCCGGACTAAGGCTTGTTCGGGGGACTCTCCTTTTTCAATTTTTCCACCCGGAAACTCCCACTTAAGTGGGAAAGACTTATTCTTTGGCCTCTGAGCCATCAAAACCCGTCCATCGGGATCAACCAGAGCAACGCCCACAACCAGCAATAATTTGGTCATTCTAAGTTCCAAGGTAACAAGAGGCAGGCACGCGTGAATGTGTTTTTTAAAGCGGCCCAAAAGCATGGATCACATTTGGTGTTAACGGCATTACCCAGTTAAGTCAGGCAATACCCATATTAAAGCATTTCCAAGCTAAGTGTGTGCGGTTGGCGTTAAGGAAATACGTCAAATCAAAAACTTAAAGCGCCGTTCTGACTCCAATTGAAACCGAGGCGCTTTAACGATCGCAAAAGAAACTATATTGTCTAAAAAATGTGCGACTACAGACTGCTATTGTCCTTTTTCAACCGACCATCTAGGACTGAAGGATTGGTCGCACTATCAACATTGTTGGCATCGCCATTAGTATCGCTCTTGGCATCGACGTCTGACGGCTCAAACGCATCCTCATCAAATTGCATATCATTCAAAATAAAGGGGCGTTCAAAACCTTGATAGTCGGCTTGTGTTGGCGAAATTAAACTTGGGGGCTCTATATTTTTAATGTCGTTATCACTTTCGTCCACCAAACGAGCACGGGCGGGAATTGGTTTAAAATAAGTAATTTCGTCTTTGCGCGCTAACGCATCAATCTCTCTTGCAATCGTTTGCTCCGTAACGAAATCACGAATGGTGTCTTCCACTTGGCCATAGCGAACGCTCGGTGCCGGACGTCGATCCATTACTTGCAAGACATGCCATCCAAACGGACTGAAAAATAAAGGGGCAAAATCGCCGACACTGGTTGTAAAGGCAGCATTTGCCAGGACGGGTGTCATCATTTGTCTTGTAAAATAGCCTATTTCCCCTCCCCCAGGGGCAGTAGAGCGATCCAGTGAATTTGCTTTTGCAAGCGCACTAAAGTCTGCGCCGGCGACCAGAGCGTCACGCAGTTGTTGCGCCTCAACCTCAGTTGCCACCACAATATGACGTGCGCGCACTTCATCACCGAGGCGGACGAGATCAGCTTGCGAGTTATATAATCGCTTTAAAAGTTGAGGCTCGGTTGCCGCAGCAATTCGATTTTCAAGGTATGCGGCCGCTAAGATACGGTCCCTTGCGATTGCCAGTTTTCTGCTAACCTTGTCATCCCGAGAAACCCCAGCGGCGATAGCAGCCTGCGAGAGAAGGCGTTGTTCGGCATAGGCTTCAACAAGGCCTGCCTCAAATGCGGCCTGCACCGAAAGGCGGTCATCACTTCCGAGTTCACCTGTCGCTTTACCGAATTCAACGATTTCGCTTAGCCGAATGAAACGACCCCCAACACGGGCGACCACCGGATCCGCTCCACCCGTTGGCGGCGTTATCACCGTAGCGATTTCCCCTGCCTCCTGCGCAGCATTAGTCATTTCATCGATGATCCATAAGCCAGCAATGATGGCAGCGACAGCAGAGCCCGATATATAGGCCTTTCCGGCGGAGGTGGGTAACCAACGAACAAGATCAACAGCATTCAAATAGAGGAACTGCGCTGCAGAGCGAATAACGTAAACGATGCTGGCAATCACCAGAACGAGGCCCTGCCAAAGCGCCGAATCCAACGCCCCAGCCAACCGCCAAACCGTGAGAACAAGGCTCCCTAATGCGCTGATAACTTGCCAGAGAGAACGTCCGAGTGCCGTTAAAGGACGATGAGCAACAATCAAATCGGAGCCAGATGATCCAATTGATTTACCGTTGCTGATCGTTTGGGCCGCCGACTGAGTAGCGGGATCGGTATTTACCTCACTATCCACGCAAAATTCGGGGTGCGTCGCATCAACTGTACGAGCGAGAGTATCATCTTCATCGTCTGGAATGTCGACAAAGTCTTTTGCAGATTGCCTACGAAACAAGTTTTTAAGGTCCGAAATAATTCGAAAGTCACGCGGTTGGCGATGTGCGATCTTCATGTCGATCTCATCGTCCGAATAAGAGGAATTGTCTTGTTGCGTTGTCACTAAACAGTTCCGCTTTTCTTCAGACCTCTATTTCAAAACAAACGAACAATACTGTTTGTTTGAGAAACCTCGATTAATGGCCGGGACCTGAACCCCAAGGAGGGATATAACAGAAAACTGTTACCGCACCTCAAATTTAATATATTTTCGAGCTCCCTATGTGCCCGCTCAAGATTAAAAACACAAAACTTACAAGAAAGATTGATTAATCCTCACGTCGGAAAAAACACTTATTATTGTTAGTTTTTCTAAGCCAAATAGCGAAAAAAGCTCGCGCCACAATCGAGCAGACTTTTATTGAGGGCGAAGGCAAAAGAATAATACAATAAAAACAGTTACTTGAGCAGTTTATACCTTTTTCAGAACCACGTCACGGGCGTGTTATATTTAACGCGAACAAGAATTGCGTTTCGTTGACAGGCCAAAGCCGCATTACTATTTGTCGACCAGAAAAGCGGGTCAGTTTTGGCGGTACCGCAAATAATTAAAGTTTGCCTCTAACGCCACTATTAACGGGCTTCTAGGTTATTGAATTTTCGCGCATTTGCCGGGTGAATACATTGTCTCGGCTGTGCTTGTGTAAAGTCCGCAATTAGGAGTAGTGCTCCCCATTGACGGATTATAAAGACCGCGTTTGACGCGGCCATCAGGTTTTCATCCTCAATGGCATTGATCGGTTTCGCCAAACGTATTTTCGGTTCATCCAATGATCGACGACTGAAACCAAAACAAAAGCGCATAGACGCCATCAATGGCCTGGAAGGCGATCTGAACGATTTGTCTGACTCTGATCTCGTCGAGCGGACGGCTCTTTTAAAACAACGGTATGCCAACGGCGAGACCCTCGATGGTTTGTTAGAAGAAGCCTTTGCAACGGTGCGCGAAGCGGCAAAACGAGCGCTTGGGCAACGCCATTACGACGTGCAGTTGCTTGGCGGTATGGTCCTCCATGAAGGGTCCATCTCAGAAATGAAAACGGGTGAAGGGAAAACGCTTGTTGCAACCCTGCCTGTATATCTGAATGCGCTCACGGGAAAAGGTGTGCACGTCGTTACCGTGAACGATTATCTCGCTCAACGGGACGCCGAATGGATGGGACGCGTCTATGAGCGTCTTGGAATGACGACCGGTTGTATCGTTCACGGATTAAGTGATGAAGAACGCCGGGACGCCTACGCCTGCGACATCACTTACGGTACCAATAATGAGTTCGGCTTCGACTATCTTCGCGACAATATGAAGTCGTCAATTGAAGAAATGGTTCAACGCGGCCACCACTACGCGATTGTCGACGAGGTCGATTCAATTCTGATCGATGAGGCACGCACACCACTTATTATATCGGGTCCGACTGACGATAAATCTGAGCTTTACAAGACAATTGACGGATTTATGCCGCAACTTGAAGAAGCAGATTATGAAATTGACGAAAAAGCGCGATCCGTTGTCTTAACTGAAGAAGGCAATGAAAAAATCGAAGATCTTTTGCAGGATACGGGGCTATTGCAAGGCGATAGCCTTTACGATGCCGCAAATGTCTCCGTCGTCCACCATGTCAACCAAGCCCTAAAAGCGCATAAAATATTCCAACGCGATAAAGATTATATCGTCCGCGGTGACAAGGTCGTTATTATCGATGAGTTCACTGGCAGGATGATGGAGGGGCGGCGCTGGTCGGAAGGCCTTCACCAGGCGGTTGAAGCAAAAGAAAATGCCGATATTCAACCTGAAAACCAAACGCTCGCGTCAATAACGTTCCAAAATTATTTCCGCCTTTATGATAAGCTTGCTGGCATGACCGGCACAGCGATGACGGAAGAGGCTGAATTTGCGGATATCTACAAGTTAAACGTCTTTGAAATCCCGACAAATAAGCCAATCGCTAGGGACGACGTCGACGACGAACTATATATGACGGCGGATGAAAAATACCGCGCAATCGCCGTTCAAATCGCAGAATGCCATCGCAAAGGACAACCGGTGCTTGTTGGTACGGTTTCCATTGAAAAGTCTGAACATCTTTCAAATCTTCTTTCCGATAAGAAATTTTGGCGTGACGTCGCAAAACGGTATCAAGCGCATGCGGATGATTTGAAAGATAAATACGCCGACGAAAAAGCCGAGCTAAACGAACTTTCGTCTTATCTGCACTCACTCGCCGACAAAAAAATACCTGTTCCCCATCAGGTTTTAAATGCGCGCTTCCACGAACAAGAAGCAGAGATCGTTGCGGACGCTGGAGCGCCTGGCGCTGTGACCATTGCGACAAATATGGCTGGACGCGGCACCGATATTCAACTTGGCGGATCTGTTGACCGGCTTCTCATGAATTCTCTTGAAGAAGGTGACACGGAAGAGACAATTGCCACAAAGCGCGAAGAGATTGAAACGAAAATTGAAGATCTGAAGAAACAAGTTCTTGAAGCTGGCGGACTTTATGTGCTGGCAACAGAAAGACACGAAAGTCGCCGGATCGATAATCAGCTTCGTGGGCGATCTGGCCGCCAAGGTGATCCTGGTACCACCAAATTCTTTTTGTCTCTAGAAGATGATCTGATGCGGATTTTCGGGTCTGGGATGGAAAAAATGCTCAAGCGTTTTGGTATCCAACCTGACGAATCGATCGAGCATCCATGGTTTACGAAAGCCGTTGAGACCGCTCAGAAGAAGGTCGAACAGCGGAACTATGACATCCGTAAAAACGTTTTGAAGTTTGACGATGTCGTCAATGATCAGCGCAAGGCTATTTTTGAACAACGCATTGAGTTTATGTCATCTGAAACAGTTGATGATATCATTGATGATATGCGCGATCAGCTCGTTAATGACGTCGTTTCGACTTATGTGCCACCAAAGTCATATGCTGAACAATGGGACATAGACGGGTTATCCAAAGAAGCAGAGGAAATCTTCGGGCGACCATTTCCCCTACAAGAGTGGGCAAGTGAAGAAGGCGTGGCGGACAATGAGATTTCGGACAAGCTTTTAGAAGCAACACGCACCGTCGCAGCTGCGCGCGCTGCTGAAATTGGCCCGGAAACGATGCGACGCATTGAAAAGGCTATCCTTCTCCACGTCATTGATACAAATTGGCGAGAGCATCTACAACAACTCGACCATTTGCGATCCGTTGTATGGATGCGCAGTCATGCACAACGTGACCCTATCAACGAGTTCAAAACAGAGGCATTTGCGCTATTTGAAGGCCTTCTCGATGGATTACGTCGTGATGTTATTCGCATGCTGATGAATGTTCAGGTCAGAGCACCAGAGGAAGCAGTGCCTGAACGCCGGGACGTGCCGATGACAGCGACACATATCGACCCTCTTACTGGTGAGAATGGGATTGGACAGGAACCAAACAATAAAAAAGCGCGGTCATCGATTTCCGCCGGCGTCACGACCATGGCCAGTGCAAACCGAAGAAAAGAAATCGATGCTCAAAATCCTGAAACTTGGAGCCGAACGCCGCGCAATGCGCCATGCCCTTGTGGGTCATCAAAAAAGTTCAAACACTGTCACGGAGCCATGTAAGTCAAAACGAACGGTTTTGATGATGGACGACCAGTTTGGGCTTGATGTGACGAGACGGTAGCGCTTCAAAATGAAACAACATACGCAATAGTCTTGCGATTTCGGTACAATTCAAGTTTAAGCTCGCATCTACCAAAGAGCTGATCGTTGAAGAACGTGGCTGTTTGCTCACAATAATCACGTGTTGGTCTTTTGATAAAGACGGTCATAGGACCACGCGCCAAAACAATTTTGGATCAATTGAGATCACTCGGTCGCGCTAGGATTTTGTTTACGCGCTTCCCGACGGCGAGCCGTGCACACATCGCTTGGAAGTATTTTAAGACGACTTAGAGCCGTTCGCGTTCCAATAGAACCGGAACGCGGCTCTTAGTTTTTGTTTTGTCGCGCTTCTTTTGCGTGTAACCGAAGTCACTTATACGCGAAGCGCTCTAGAGTAGGACGAAGAGAGGAAATAGTATGGAAGCGAACGTCGCAATCATTGGCGCAACGGGAAATGTGGGTCAGGAAATCCTAAGCATTATGGCGGAACGGCTGTTTCCGTCGGCCACTGTTACGGCTTTAGCATCGCGTAAATCGATCGGTCGCGAAGTCTCTTTTGGCGACCAAACTTTGCGCTGCGTTGATTTGGAGACTTTTGACTTTTCAACGGTGGATATTGCGCTGTTCGCTGCTGGGTCAGATACCGCACGTGAGTGGGCCCCCAAAGCGGCTCGTGCCGGCGCAATTGTCATCGACAATTCTTCGTTATTCCGCATGGACCCTGAGGTTCCTCTTGTTGTGCCAGAAGTCAACGCAGACGCGGTCGAAGGCTTCACAAAGAAAAATATCATCGCCAACCCCAATTGCTCAACCGCCCAGCTGGTCGTGGCCCTTAAGCCATTACATGATGCAGCTGGCATACAGCGCGTGATTGTGTCCACTTATCAATCCACCTCCGGCGCCGGAAAGGCCGCTATGGACGAGCTTTTCAATCAAACGAAGGGCATTTTTGTCAATCAATCACCAATGCCAGAGGCTTTCACAAAGCAAATTGCGTTCAATGTTATTCCGCATATTGATGTTTTTATGGAAGATGGGTTTACAAAAGAAGAGTGGAAAATGACGGTCGAGACCAAGAAAATTCTTGATACGTCCATTAAGCTTACGGCGAATTGCGTAAGAGTGCCCACATTCGTCGGCCACGCCGAAGCCGTGAATGTTGAGCTAGAGCGGCCAATCTCTGATGACGAAGCGCGAGAAATCTTCAGAAGTGCTCCTGGTTTAATGGTGGTCGATAAACGAGAGGATGGCGGCTATGTCACACCAGTGGAGTGCGTGGGCGAATTCGCGACGTTCGTCAGTCGTGTTCGCGTTGACCCAACAATTGACAATGGTCTCGCCTTCTGGTGCGTTTCCGATAATTTGCGAAAGGGTGCTGCACTGAACGCTGTTCAAATCGCAGAACTCTTGCTCAATCGAGGGTTGATCCCCGGACGCGCATGAACAGGTCTCATCGCCCATTTCCTGGTCCCTCTGGCTCAGCTGCTGGAGCGCAGTTTGCGCCATCAGCAGCGGTGAAGGCTGCTGGTGCAAACGCCTTACAATCGAACCATGCAGAAGCACGACGTGGATTGATAGCCGCCATTGGCGCGTATATCGCGTGGGGGCTCTTGCCTGCATTTATAAAGCTACTTGACGGTGTCTCACCTTATGAAGTGCTTATTCACCGTGTTCTGTGGGCTGCACCATTTTGTGGGCTGATCATTACTGTTAGGAGACAATGGGGAGAAACCAAAAGAGTCTTAAGAGACTTTAAGACCCTCCGATTACTGTGTTTGTCCGGATTGTTCATTGGCACGAATTGGCTGATTTTTATTTTCGCCGTCGCCAATGATCGGATCCTTGAAACCAGTATTGGTTACTATATCAATCCGCTGATGATGATCATGGCGGGTGTCATTTTGTTGGGCGAACGTATTACGCAGCTACAAATAGTGGCGTTGCTATCGGCAGCCTCGGGTGTCCTTGTTCTGATGATCGGCAATAATGTTGTACCTTGGACGGCATTACAGCTCGCGGTTACATTCACCGTTTATGCCCTTCTGCGTAAGCAGATTAGCGTTGGTGCTGTTCCGGGGCTGTTCATCGAAACAATGGTACTCACCCCATTTGCTCTTACCGGACTATTTTTTCTCACTCAGGATCACAGCACTTCATTTATCAATGATGGTCCAGCTATTAGCCTTTATTTATCGCTTGCTGGCCCATTTACAGTTATACCACTAACACTGTTTGCGGTCGCCGCCCGTCGTATTTCACTAACCACGATTGGGTTTCTTCAATATATTGGACCAACCATGGCGATGATTTTTGCCGTTTTAATTGGCGAACCATTTACCGTCGCGCATGCTATCTGTTTCAGCTTAATTTGGATTGCAGTGGCGCTTGTCTCCTTTGAGGCCCTCCATAAGCAAAGACAGGCGCGCCAACGCCTCGCCAGCAGTTCAATATTGCCAGATGAACCAGAAAAATCATAAGGCATATGTTTTCAAGCCAATCGAGCTCACTTCAGCTGCAAACGCTTCAGCGAAAATTCAAACGAGCGCGTCGATAGCAGAAAACAGGCGCTTTGATCGGATATCTCCCACGAGGCTCGGTGTCATTTTGTTCATCACATAGGCCGCTGTCATTCTCTTTTTTGGATTCACAATAACGCATGATCCGCCAAAGCCAGGTTGGCCCCAAACATCTGGATCAGAGCCAAACGCCTGTTCTGTGTTAGCAAAGACACCTGCAGCCCAGGTCACATTAAATGGCAGCACAAGATCCTGCCCGGATATACGTGGTTGCAAGGCGGCCTCTACTGTTTCGGCTTTAACGCCATCGCTCCCGGCCATTGGTTGTAAGGCACGCGCAACCGCGAGGGATGTTCCATACATATTACTGGCTGGAATTTCTGCAGCTCGCCAAACATCTGCGGGGGAGCTTGGCGCGTTCGACCACGGCTTTAGAAACGTTGCGGCTTTGAATTCATTGGCTTCACCAAGGTCAGGGGGGCGTGGTGGACGGACCATTTTTGCAGCCCGTTGTCCGACATCATCGCCAAACCCACAATGAAGATCATCTTGACGATCGTTCTCGAACCGAGACCTCAAATGAGCACCAATTGTGTCCCCAGAGACGCGACGAACAAGTTCATTCGCAATGACGCCAAATGTCTGGGCATGATAGCCGCTCGCTGTTCCTGGCGCCCAAAGTGGTTTGTGTGCTGCTAATCGGTCCGCCATCAACGAATGGGTCAACCAGTCTGTTGCAGGGAACTCTTCAGGAAAAGCACAAAGTCCAGCTTGATGCGAAAGGGATTGGGCAACGGTAATTTTTTCTTTTCCATATTGTGCAAATTCAGGCCAATAGCTTGAAACAGGCGCCTCGTAGTCGAGAGCTCCAGCGTCAACAAGCTTTAAAATGATACTGGCGCAAACAGCTTTTCCAGTTGAGAAAATGCATGGAATAGTCTCTTCAGTCCAACCTGCCTTTGTTCGTTCGTTTGCATAGCCTGACCAAATATCGGCAAGCGTTTCGCCATCCTGCACAACCGAAAACCGTGCGCCAATTTCGAGGTCGTCTTCGAAATTTTTAGAAAAGACTTCGCGGATGGTCTGGAGTGACTTTGTGGTATAGCCATTTATCTGGTGGTTTTTCCCCACAGGAATTCTCCCAGTCGGATTTCCCTCAGCCTTTGTCCATCAAGGCATCAAACGAAAATCCTTATTGTTGTGATCGAATATACCATTTGATCGTCATTTCTTTCGATCAACGATCAAAACGAATTCAAGCGAAAACGCGCGCGAGAATAAAAAAAGCTCACCGCCGTGACAGAGGAAGTGAGCTTTCTAATTCATCAAGAGGTTTGGCGATGTCTACTTTTTAACCTTCGACCAAATTTCCCGGTAAGAGAAATACAAAAGGATCGACAGAATAAGAAGATATCCGACGGACATCACACCGAGACGTTTTCGCGCTTCCATTTTTGGTTCAGACGCCCAAACAAGAAACTCAACGACGTCCTTCGAATACTGTTCAACGGTTTCAGGTGTGTCCTCGTCTTCATAGTCAACAATCCCGTCCATAAGCGGTGGGACCATGGCAAATACGCCGCCATAAGGGACTTTAACGCCTTCGGCCGGATGCCCGTCCTCATCAAGATATTCCTCTTTGAGGTTTTGCGACATGTCACCCGGATAGTATGGATTGTAATACTGACCTTCAGGAACAGAAACGCTGGGTGGCGGATCCTCATACCCCGTCAAAAGGCTATAAATGTACTCAGGACCGTGTTTCCGGGCCTTCGCGATCAATGAAAGATCTGGCGGGTATGCACCGCCATTAGCGAGGCGTGAGACCTGCTCATTCGGATAAGGCGCTGGAAATTGATCTGATGGCAAACCATCTCGGTCAAACATATCGCCATAATCATCAGGGCCATCCTGAACCTGATACTCTGCTGCAATTGCCTTCACGATCGGGTTATCGTTTGGATTAGAGCAATTTGTCGTTTCAGGAATGCCAGCAGGGCAATTGTCTAAATAAAATGGACCACCTTTTTGCCCAAGATTCCGGAAGTAAAGTTGGTCCATGGAATGGCATCCAGAACAGACAGTACGATAAACCTGATAACCGCGCTGAAGCGCATCCTTATCAAAGGTCCCAAAAGGCCCAGCAAAATGCCAGTGAGGATGTTTAAGTTCTTTTGTCGAACCTGATGCCGCAGAAGCAACGGAACCCGTTGCCATCCCAATAGCGGCGCTTACTAACAATATTTTCAATCCTGAGCGGATCATTACGTGTCCTTTCTGGCGAAAGTTTATTCGGCAGGCTGCGCGGCAGCGCTTCCAGCGGAACCGGTTGCTTCCAACTTCGGCGCCACTTTTGTAACCGCTTCGGAAATTGACTTCGGCAAGGTCGAAGGCGTCTCAGTTATTCCGAGCACCGGTAAGACGACGAGGAAGAATGCAAAATAATAAAGGGTGCAGATTTGTGACCAAATAACATATGCCCCTTCGGCAGGCTGACCACCAAGCCATCCAAGCGCCAAACTAACGACCACAAAAACGGCAAAGAACATCTTCGCCACTGGTCGATAGCGCATTGACCGTACTTTTGACGTGTCGAGCCAAGGCAACACAAAAAGCACCAAGATCGAGGCAAACATTGCGATAACACCGCCTAATTTTGATGAGATAGGACCAATGTCAAAGGTGATTGCTCGGAGGATCGCATAGAAGGGTAAGAAATACCATTCAGGAACGATGTGCGCTGGCGTCGAAAGCGGATTAGCTTCGATGTAATTATCTGGATGGCCTAACGCATTAGGCGCAAAGAAAACAAATCCGGCAAATAAGACTAAGAATATCGCAATCGCAAACGCATCTTTCACCGTGTAGTAAGGGTGAAATGGCAGTGTATCTTTCTTCACGTTTTTCACTTCTACGCCCGTTGGATTATTATTTCCAGGAACATGAAGCGCCCAAATATGCAGGATCACAACGCCGGTAATGGCAAACGGCAGCAAAAAGTGAAGAGAGAAGAAGCGGTTTAATGTTGCGTTATCAACAGAGAACCCACCCCAAAGAAGCGTGCGGATATCATTCCCGATCACTGGGACCGCAGAAAACAGGTTAGTGATAACGGTGGCGCCCCAATAACTCATTTGACCCCATGGAAGCACATAGCCCATAAACGCCGTTGCCATCATCAACAAGAAAATCACGACACCAAGGATCCAAAGCACTTCTCTGGGTTCTTTGTAGGACCCATAATAAAGCCCTCGGAACATGTGCAGGTATACAGCAAGAAAGAACATCGATGCGCCGTTAGCGTGGACGTACCGCATCAACCAACCGTAGTTCACATCGCGCATAATGTGCTCGACACTATCGAAAGCGTGATCAACATGCGGGGTATAATGCATTGCCAAAATGACGCCCGTTAAAATCTGGACGACGAGGCAAATCGCTAAGATACCGCCAAACGTGTACCAATAATTAAGGTTCTTAGGTGTCGGGAAGTCGACAAAGGAATCATACGCAAGACGCACAATCGGCATCCGGTCATCGATCCATTTCTCTACAGCTGTTCCCGGCTTATACGTAGATTCATGAGACATTAAAAATCACCTCTAGCCAATCTTAACAACGGTATCTGACAAAAACGAATAAGGCGGAACGGCCAGGTTCTCCGGAGCCGGGCCTTTTCGAATGCGACCAGCCGAATCATAGTGGGAACCATGGCAAGGACAGAACCAACCGTTATAGTCGCCCTTCACTTCCCCTTGTGCTGTACCTAGTGGAATACAGCCAAGATGGGTACAAACGCCAACAACGATAAGCCACTCAGGGCGGGCAACGCCGTCAGCACCCGTGACGCGCGCTTCGTCGGTTGCTTCTAAACTTGCGTCATTTTCGTTTCGCGCGATGCCGTCAGGCAGAGCCGAAACAGGAGTTTTGGTCGACTCCTCTATTTCGCTTTCGCTGCGACGTCTAATGAAGACAGGCTTACCCTGCCAGAATACTTTAATCGCTTGGCCGACTTCTATAGCGGACAGGTCCACTTCCTTTGTCGACAAAGCCAGTACGGAAGCAGCCGGATTCATTTGATGCACTAAGGGCACGACGAGGCCGGCGCCACCAACAGCAGCCACAGAGCCGGCTAATAGGTGAATAAAATCTCGCCGGGTTGGTTCTTCGGTTTGTGCTTCAGTTGTTGCACTCATTCGTGCTTACCTCCAACCTTCCAGTTATTATAGCAGACACGCAATATGGTTATCGTGTTATACGGATACATACTCAAAAACGCTTAATCACCCATGCGGCTGACCGTCGCTTTTTGTCAATATAAGCAGAAAAAACTTCTGAAATGCGTATGGAAATGCGTTTTTACTCAATCAATCCAACTATCGACAAAACGACGCGGTCTTGCTTTTTTTGTGAACGATCGTTTCGCGATAGACAAGCGATTGGAAAAACCTTTCATAGGTGAGAATGCGTCTCGTTCTATATCAACCCGAAATTGCTCAAAATGCTGGTGCCGCAACGCGCGCGGCTGCGTGTTTTGATGCTGGATTAGACATTATTGAACCCTGTGGTTTCCCCCTCAATGCGAAAACCTTTTCACGCGTGGCAATGGATTATGGTTTACTCGCTCAACCAAGATTCCACCGGAGCTGGCGTGCATTTGAAACCCACCGTCAGAAAGAAAACGCTCGATTAATTTTGATAACAACCAAAGCAAACCAGAAAATGACGGATTTTTCGTTTAACAAAGAGGATTGGATTATTGTTGGACAGGAAAGCGCTGGCGTTCCAGATAGCGTACGGAACTCAGCGAACGCATCAGTTCGCATTGAGATGTCCTCAAAAGCCCGCTCACTGAATGTTTCCGTCGCCGCCGCCATTGCACTTTCCGAAATGAGACGACAATGCGGCTTTGATGAGGGCTAAGATATCGTTTTAAAACCTAAGACCAAAGTAGAATTTCCAACTTTTATAGAAAGCCATAAATGTCATAGCCCGTGAGACCAGGAGCACGAGAACAACGTGAGCTTAGAACCATCGAAAGAAAACAAACGCGTTGCAGCGGATTGGTTTGCAAACCTTCAACAACAACTGATCGCTGCCTTTGAAAAGATCGAAGCCATTGGAGGTGACGCTTATAATCATATGCCTGCTGCAACCTTTGAGCAAACGCTCTGGAAGCGCGCCAAGGCTGATGAACCCGATCAAGGTGGTGGCAATATGGGCATGCTACATGGTCGTGTTTTTGAAAAGGTCGGTGTTCATTTTTCGGAAGTGCATGGAGAGTTTTCTGAAGAATTTCGTAACGAAATTCCTGGCGCTTCGGAAGATCCACGTTTTTGGGCGTGCGGTGTTTCATTGATTGCCCACACAAGGAACCCCCATGTCCCAGCGGCGCATATGAACACGCGCATGATCGTAACTCAGGAAACGTGGTTTGGCGGCGGCGGCGACCTTAATCCAATGCTGCCAGAATATCGCAGTCAGGACCATGAGGACGCTCAAGCGTTTCACGCCGTCTATCGCTCAGCATGCGATCGTCACGATCCAGACTATTTCACTAAATTTAAAGAATGGTGCGACCGATATTTCTACCTCCCACATCGCAAAGAACCTCGCGGCGTCGGCGGAATTTTTTATGATCGTCTGAATTCAGGCGATTGGGACGCGGATTTTGCATTCACGCAGGACGTCGGCCGGGCGTTTCTTGATGCCTATTTCCCTTTGGTCGAAAAACGGATGCATCAGCCATGGAATGAAGATGACCAGGAAAAACAATATTTTCAACGCGGTCGATACGCTGAATACAATCTCCTATATGATAGAGGAACAACCTTCGGCTTAAAAACGGGTGGTAACGTCGACGCTATCCTGTCCTCGCTGCCACCACTTGCGAAGTGGCCTTAAAGCGCCTCCGATTCAATTGGAATCAGAACGGCGCTTTAAAGTATTTATTTTACGCATTTCCTTAACGCCAACCGTACACCCTGGGCTTAGAAAGGCTTTAAGGTTTGACGTTTTCGCATCGCGACATATTCAAATGCCAACCGACAAAAAAAGCGCTTCCTCAAGGCGAAAGGGCTTTTTAAATTGAAGATTATTTGCGTCTGATTTAACGACCGCGCATTCCAGATAGACCAGAAATGAGCGTCAGGAGCCCACCACCACCAGCGAGATAGGACCCCCAGGCAATACTATTGATTCCGCCAGCATCATCGCCGCCCATTGCGGTCATGATATAAAATCCCATCGCTGCAATCACAGCCACACCAGCAACGGTGGTTACCATGCTCGTTAACCTGCCGATGAGTGGAAGGAGCCCTAATACACCAAGAACAGCAGCAACCGCAGAAACGAAAATGGCCCCAAAGATTGCCAGTCCCAGCTTACCGCCCTCGGGAGCGCAATCCTCGGCGATAGAATATGTTCCGCCAATCCAACAGCTTACAGTATTTCCAACATAGTCGTTGCCGGTGACGACATTTGGCTTATCAATTCCACCAACTGTCGTTGGTTCGCCTGAGAAAATAGGCGTGAATAACAAAACGGCGATCACCGCTAACGGCAAGATTATTCGAACCATACCAATCCCCATTGGTTTTGATCTAAAGACCTGTCTACACTAACGAATTAAGGCGCCGCTGCCAAGTTTGTGTTCCAGATTGGGAAAACCTAGGGAAATTTTAGGTTTTTCGGGATCTTGCCAAGATTCCTGTTATCGATCAGAGGGATGAGCGGTTGAAATTTCGCTCAAATGACGAGCAATAGTGTCGGACACTGCTGCTTCCAGCCGCTTAAAACATACTGACCATTGATACTTGTTCGCAACACACTTGCGCGCTCGAGATCCCAAATTTTGTCGATACCCGTCATCAAGCAATAAGCCAACGATGGTGTCAGCGAAGCCTATAATATCCGAACGAACAAGAACCGCCTCGCCGTCTTGTGCGTCAATTCCAGCCGCGGCGTTGGGTGTGAGAACGACCGGACGGCTCATTGCCATCGCTTCTAAAACTTTATTTTGAACCCCTCTGGCGATACGCATGGGTGCCACCGCTATTTTGGCATTCGCCAACCAAGGTCGCATATCAGGTACAGAACCGACGACACTCACCCCATTGTGGCCATCAAGCGCTAAAATACGTGGATCAGGCTTTGCCCCTACAATAGAAAAAGTAGCACCAGGCGCTTGAGCCTTCACAATCGGCCAGACGCCTTCGACAAACCACAAGACGGCATCAATATTTGCCCAATAGTCCATCGCGCCGGTAAAAATCACGTCTGACGGTGTGGCCCCCGCCGCCGCCCTTTGGTCAATGGTCGCGTCCATTGAAAAGTACTCCGTATCAACACCATTTGCAAACCAGTCAAAATCAACGACCCCTCGCCCGAGAACAATCGCCTCTTGCGGACTAATGGCAAAGGAATGATCCGCCCAGTTTGCAATCTCTAACTCGGCTTCTTGTAGAAGCGCCCCCTCACGCCGATAAACGAAGGATAAAGGCCACCTCTTCTGCTGAGCGTACGCTGACCATTTTTCACTGTCTGCATCGCAAAAGTCGATAATGCGAACACTTTTTTGGGACGACGGCGTTTTAATATATTGCGCCATGGTCGACGAGAACGCCATCTCCAATTGGATTGGATGCTGTCGAATCTCTGCAACGGCGTCAGCCATTCGTCGGTCTCGATAAAAGGAAATAGACAATGGCTCCCCTCTAAGGAAACCAGACGCGCTTTTAATTTTTGACGTCAATGGATCGAGTGGAACCAGCTTAACGGATGCGGCCACCTGCGAAAGCACATATTCATGCTGAAAATCGTCCGGGTCATCGACAAATGCAGCCAAGTGAACATTAAATTTAGTCGATAGCCAATTTAGTATCTGCCAGGAACGAATCTTGTCGCCTTTGTTAGGGGGATAAGGAATCCGATGACAGACAAAAAGAGCGTCATTTTTGTGGATTGTTTTTTCTGGCGTTTCGTCGTTCACAGCTGACCTGTCGTCACTTAAACGCTGGTTCCCTAATCAGGCAAAGTTACGGGCCAGGATCGGGCCCAATTGGTTTGCAACAAATGGTGGAAGCTTCGTCCACGCGCGCGTTGCTAAAGAAAATTTCGGATTGTTCGGATTAACATTGGGAAGACCATTACCGTTTAATAGCGCATATTGATAGGTCAACGGTTCGGCACTAAAGCCCCATGTCTTTTTGTATAAAGCATTCGTCGAACCAGCTTTACTTCGGCCAAAATCAAACGTCCCTACCCCTAATGACCTGCCATGCTGCATTAGAGAAAAGATCGCTAAATCAGATGCATTTGTTTGACGTGCCGTGCTACTCGCTCCCATATAATAAGGCATAACCTGGTCCCGAAACCTAAATGTTGCTAATCCGTAGACTGGTTCGCTATCAACAGCAACGATAGAGAAAAATAGCTGCTCGTTAAATGCCGATTTCAATGCACTCAAAAACTTACAACTAAAAACTGGCGTCCCAAGACGGTGTAAGGAAGCGGCATAGAGATCATAAAAAACTTTCAAGTCTGCATCATGGTCGACGCAGACATTACCCCCTTCCAACATTCTGAGCCCTTTGCGCACTTCGGCCCGGCGTCGACGGGGAATTGCAAGCATCTCCTGGTCGTCTGTCTCTTCCAATTGACGTTTAAAATTTACGTATACGTCTTTTTTCGGTGATAAGCCGAGGTCTACATTTAGATCACCATCAACCGATACGTCATCACGAAATTCAACATAGCGAGCGCCCATTGCCTGGCCTTTATCCTTTGCCGCGTTGATGATCGTTCTTAAGACCGTATCATCAGTGGCAAGCGGACCGCCACCAATTGTAAACGCTGTACTGATCAAAGAATGACCAAGAAGAGGGCTGCGCACTGCGATGAGCTGCAGTCCTCCAACAAGCGTTTTTTCGACCTGGGGTGTCTTTTTTGTCGACGTTATACCGTCCGCAAAAACCAAATCGCGATAAATGAGGATATAAATTGGTTGATACCGATATGTCTGAAAGATTACGTCGCCCCACCGACGGTCGTGAAACAGCGTCGCTGCTTTGTGGTCCGCGACGAAAGCATCCCAAGCACTGGCGTGCGAACCCGTTAAAGGCCCTTCAATCACTTCAGTCGAATGCGGTGATATTTCGCGAACAATATTCATTGAAAAAGACACCTTAGAAGATTCTGGAACGTCGTACCCGATACACTCATTGCGGATATAGCCTCAGCGTTTGGTCGATACGCCCCCAAGGATAGGTTTTCAGCAATTTTAGTAGTTTTGGCCGCATAGAACTTAAATTTGTATAATGACGGACTTTTGATTTCAAAGAAGCTTGTGCGATACGCGGTTGTTGAGGGTCTATTTCCCAAGGATGGAAGTAAAAGATAACCGGCCCGTCTAACTCACTGGATGCCCGTTTAATGAGCCGACTAGAAATCTCGTAGGGTAAGAGCCTAAACCATCCACCGCCAGCACAACTCACGCGACGGCGAAACACCGTCGTCGTCGCAACAGGTGCTTCGATCATACCTGACTTTCTATGCGGGACTTGTTCCGCTTTGGGGTCGCCATAATGATCATGGGAAATCGGGTGGCTACTTGATGAATAAAGATGTCCCGTTTCCAATAATACTTCATGCGCCCACGGCGTTCGGGCATCGATTGAAAAGCCAGCAGCTCGGTAGCCTTTGACTTGGACGCCAGAAATCTGCTCAAGGATCGACTTCGTTTTCAAGACATCTGCTTTAAATGCTTCTGCCGATTGATTAAAGACTTTGGAATGATCATAGCCATGACTGGCAATTTCATGCCCACGCTCAACAATCTCTTTAACGAGGCCAGGAAATCGTTCAGCAACCCAACCTAAAGTGAAAAAGGTGGCCTTCACGGATGTCTCATCAAAAAGATCTAAGCAGCCGTGCGTTGACTGTTCAACACGTGATTGAAACTGATCCCATTTACCCTGAGGAATTTGGTCAGAGAAGGCCCAAACTTGAAAATAATCCTCGACGTCGACGGACATTCCGTAACGGTTATGGATATTGTCCGCTAGAGCTTTTTGCGTTCCGATGGAATCGGAACGCCGCTCTAAATCCTTGTTGGGTCGCGCTTCCTTTGCCGATAACCGATCACTTTTATCGGCGAAGCGCTCTAGGGGCGGAAACTGTTTTGTGGGTACTACGTTCATCTTGCCATCACGAAAGTATTCCCAAGTAACGTCATCTTAATGAATACAGTATGAACAATGCGGCACTTGATCTTACTTCCAGCTATCGCGCAATTCAGCAAGAACAGCTTCAGCACGCGAAAGGCTCGCAGTCACTTTCTTTCGCGTCTCCTGCTCACGGCTCGAATACTCGCCAAGGCGTTCCCGTAGTCGGTCGGCCAAAGTTTGCGCTTCCGTTAAGTCCTGGCGGGTCGATGCAGCGGTCCGGGCTAATGCCACCCGCCAACGCTCAACACTTACTCTGTGCTGGTCTGAGTCGATGGTTTCAAGAGGCGCATCGACAAAAGCACCAATAATAGCCTCATCAATCGCAGCTTCTTGGGCGATCGGATCGTCTTCAACATGTCGGTCCGCGTCAGTAACGAGTGCGGCGTTGCCTGACGGAATTGACGTTGCCGTCTCAGACGAAGCTTTTGCAATCGCCTCGGCAACGTCGTTAATTGTTGCTTGGCTTACCTCACGAGCCGCCTTTGCTGCCCCGTCGTCTGATGGCTTATCTGATCTTGCATTCACGTAAGGCTGCTGTTTGTTGGCGCGCAAACGGTCAAGCACGCTCATTGGTGCCTGCGATGGTACCGTCGATGGCCCGGTTGTATTAGCATCACTCAAATCTGGCCCTACAACTGATGCACCATTGCTTTCTTCAATCGTGTCAGCGTCATCATTTGACGCCCCTGTTTTATGATCCCTCGATTGAGCAATAACGGGTGTAGAATTGCTATCATTATTAGTTGGTATTGCGCGCATCTGTTTGTCCCCCACTGACACACTTTCTTCATTGAGCATACTGCTAGAATCCTCAGATGTAATTTCGGCGTCTATTTCAGGATCCGTTACCAATGCAGTTTGTTCATTTAACGGCTCTTCGGTAACGTCGTCAGCCAACTCAAATGGGCCAGCCAACTCAAATGGGTCAGACAAAAGACCATCATCCGTGGCCGTTAGTGTGTCGGAGTTCTGCCCAAGGGCATCATCATCATTATCCGAAACAAGCCGAAGAACCGGACCATCAGTGCTGGTGTTATCGTCAATAGCATTCTCAGCATACTCATCATTCAAATCGTCTGATGCCGCACCATTCACGACAACAGGTGGCGGAAGCGTTTCCACGCGTTTGCTGATGTTATCCTTCTGAGGATTATGAACATCATCATCAAGCGCCACTTTTGAAGCGGATAGAGTTTCTTGCCCGTCTTGAACAGTAACACTTTCCGTCTGTGACAACTCTGAAGATTGAACTTCTGCTTCAATGCGTTCAGTGGAATCGCCTATCGGCTTTTCAGTATCAACTAGACCGTCGTCCGCGTCGTTTTTCTCACCGAGTATCATTGGATTGCCAGAGACGTCTTCAGCAGCAAGGTCTTCTATCACGGTACGTACAATATCACCGGAAATCGTGTCGCATTTTTCGAGCGCACAAAAGAAGAGAAGTCGATTAAAAAGCTTATTGATATTTCTTGGAATACCGCGAGCGGCCTCGTGCACAAGGGCATAGGCTTCTTCAGAGACTAAAGGACGGTCGGTCCATCCAACAACCCGTAGTCTATGTTCGATATAAGCCCGGGTTTCAGTCGAATCGAGAGATTCAAGATGATAGGAAGCGATGATCCTTTGGCGCAATTGCTCCATGCCGTCACCACCAATAATTCTTTTGAATTCTGGTTGCCCCACCAAAAATACTTGGAATAATGGTGTGCCATCATAATCGAGATTAGACAGCACACGTAGTTCTTCAAGTGTATCAGCAGGAAGGTTTTGCGCCTCGTCGACGATAAGAAGTACGCGTCGACCCCGGTTCATTTGATCGAAAAGATAGTCTTCAAAGGCTTCGATCTCTGCCGTTGGACCGGTACCCGCAGGTTCAATCCGATAAGCCGACAAGATATGCGCAAGCAAGTCTTCGCGCTTTAGGTTTGGGGTTATCAGATCCGCGGCGATGACATTTGATCGGTCTATCTGATCCAAGAGATGACTGATCAGCATTGATTTACCAGCGCCGATTTCTCCCGTAATGACGATAAACCCTTCACTTTGGCGAAGGCCGTAATGAAGGTATGCCATCGCTTTATTGTGGCTTTGGCTGCCATAAAAGAATTTCGGGTCAGGATTTAGCTTAAAAGGTTGACCCGAAAAATTGAAATACTCTTCATACATTCTCAAAAGTCCAGCGTGAAACCTGCTTGAACGAGGTTTTCGTCGAATTCTAACCGATCGAGTTCAGAAAAACGTGAGGTTCTAAGGTATTCAGCAAAAGCAGAGACATTTTTGTAAATCTGATACCGTCCACCAATTCGTCCACCGACCGTGTTTGTCTTTCCATTCACACTTGCAAGATCCGTGCAAACGTCGGTTGAATTAAACCCGGTTAAAGTTGTATCGATTCCGAAGAATGCTGGGTTCTCGATACAAAGGCCAGTGTCTACTGACGTATCAGCGAAACGGTAAAAACCACCGGCATATCCGGTTACCTTGCGCGAGAGACGCCGTTCAACAAGCATGTCGCCGCCAATGGTTTCAATATCACGAAAACCAAATTCATCATCTGAATAATTAACGCTTAGATTGAAAACCGTTCTATCGTAGAACCCGACAAGCGTTGCACCGGCAAAATTACGCGCACCAACACCAATAACCTGCGCATTATTAAGACGCTGATTAAACCGAATAGCATCCTGAAGGACGCCTTCAGGCGAGCTTGCATTGCCGAGCCGAAGATCGTTGGCAAATTCCAACACACTGCGTTGGGCCAAGCCAAATTGGGATCCGACCGTTTGGGCCCGCGTCACAAATTCTCGCCCGGCGCGTGCTTCAAAACGCAAGCGGCTAGACACGTCATATGTGATGACAGCGTTAATAAATTCATCGCCATATCGCTGCGTGAATTCCGCCAAAATATCGGTCCTGCGACCCGGGCGATATCTGAAACCAGCGCGCCAGAAAAATCCTGATAACTCCTCTGTAGGAATAAAAGTATTCAGCGCTTCAGCGCCTATTGTATCGGATTCAGCTCTGATCTCATCAACACCAATCGCACCGGTGAGGGAGAACTTTGATGTCAAAGCATAAGCCGCTTCAGCCAACAGTGTTCCTTGCTCGAAATCAAATTCAAGCGCTTCACTTGATCCAAATTCCTCTGTACGGGCACCATAAGCACTGACACCAAGCTGCAGAGGGCCAAGCTTATTTCCAGTGTTATATGACCCGGATAGTTCCTGTGTTCGCGAGTCATTCAACAGACCTGCAAGGTTGTTTGGTGCCGTTTCATCAATAAATACTTGAGAGAATCGATACCGAATTTCTCCAAGGGCGTTATCACTGAACTGACGACTTAAATAAGGACTAACAGCAAAGGTTTGAACGTTTGTCTGTAAGTTCCTTGCTGCATTCGGGTTTTGCGAAAAGGGCGCGTTATCCCCGACTAATTGGCGCGACGACGAGCCCGAAACATCAAAATAGGCAATGTTCTCGGCAAGTGTGAAGGTGCCTGCTCCTGCGACACGCTGATTGACATTGAAGTCATCTTCGTCCGTGAGATAAGAGAGATCGACAAGGGCAGAAGCGATACCTGTAAAACGAGGAGCAGAATAGATTGCGTTGCCAACAAACACAGTTGACGCAATGATTTCACTTTCCTTTTCCAGCCCCTCGTCCTCAAAGCCATCTGGAACAAGAAATAAGTTATCGGTAAAACCAACACGCGGTGATACGCTTGCAGAGTATCCAAAATAATCCGTCTTGAATGAAAGTGGTGGATTTGGAAGCGTTGTCGATTGGGCATCGGCCGGACTTGAAGACATAAAGCTGAAAACGAGCGCCAATGAGCTCACGCATGCGAACAGCGCGAATGACTGTTGACGGCAAAAATCACCTCGACAGCTTCTATTCATAATTCTGCATACTGATTTATTATTAATTTGACGCATCTGTCTTCCGATCATACTCATCACGAACCCCTCGCTCTCCCCAGCTCAGGCGGGGATGGTCATTTTGTATCCGTGCCCTCTGAAGACGACGTTCTGACAATGGATTTCACAGTTTCCTCTGTCTTAACCATGTCGTCTTTGCCACTATCCTGTTTTTCAGCTGGTCGTTCATATCCATCATATGAACCGTAATGCGCGCCACCACCAGGGATTAAACACCGATTGAGGATAAGGCTAACATTCGGATTAATATCCAGCAGTTCATCAAGCGCTATAGCGATGGCAGGTTCTGGTGTCGCATCCGCTTCAACAACAAAAGCAATTTCATCCGCATTTTGCGCCAGCGCGAACGCCTCAGTTGTCGCAAGCATTGGTGGAGCGTCAATGATCACGAGACGGTCGGGGGCATCAGATGTCAGGCTCGAGAAAAACGATACAGCACTTTCAGATGCATAGAGGTCACTTGCGCCGCCATCACGCGTACCCTCGCTTAATATCTGCAGTGGCGCCTCTTCAGAATACCACGCCAATTTTTGCGCCGAGCGTTCCGTGCCAGCCAGAATATCGGTTAACCCTGGGGCCTTTGGCAATCCAAAATACGATCTTACTTTAGGTCGCAAAACATCGCCATCGATTAACAAAACCGGTTGGCGGTCTTCAAACGCGAAGCTTAGTGCCAAATTTATCGCAGAAAAGGTTTTGCCTTCGCCCGGCCGCGTTGAGGTCACTAGAATGACGTTCCCCCTTTGCCCCGAGAGCAAGGCGCCACGGCGCCCCTTCTTACCGGCATGCAACAAACCAATTCTTTTAAGGAGATTGCGTTTGACGGCGCGTAATTCTAACAGATGTTTCTTTGAAGCCGTTTCAGGATTGAAGAAACCCTGCTCGGCAAGGCGATTAAAATTTATCTCGACCTTCGTTCCGAGTTGAGGCGCATCGTCCTGGATAACCGCCTTCAGACGTATTTGTGTTTGAACTTTGGCTTCCGTTAAGCCTGCCTCTGCTGCGACGCGTTCTATAAGTCCCATTACACCACATTCCTCGCCGGCAGATCCGACGCCCGTTTTACGATTTCAAAGAGACAACGCAAGTTACGGGCCTTGTTTACTTTTTTGCTTCCCTTAGCAGTTGTATTAGCGATGAGATCGTTTAGAGCTTGTAGTTCCATTTTGGGATGGTACTATTTGTACCGAATATGAGCAATTACGAACCCAAGAGCATCGGCGTTTTTGCCTGAATCAATCCAAAGCTCTAAATTTATGCTTTTGAGCGCCCGAGCAGACCTTATATTGATCAAATGCGGTTATCCGGCGCTTATGTCCGGGAGATATTTAATAGAAGCCGGATTATTTGGTGCATTCGTTGATCGTTTTGTGGCGCCGTTCAGGCTCAAATGAAATCGCTAAACGGCTTCCGCGCAGATCTCGAAATTTCTGTTCCTTCGATAGGTCCCGTCCACCAATGTCGAAATGCGAATAGTGTTCTAAGGCGCCTCGTGAACAAGGGGTTATCGGTTAATTCTTCCCATCCATTAACTGCGCAAAAGACACGCGTAAAAATAGAGCGTCTTTAGCATCGAGCAAAGTCAGTTTTAACGCGCGACGCGCTCGTCTTTTTCACGAAGCTCACGAGAATCAACTTGATCAGGCTTATTTTCGTCGATTTTCAGACTACCTTCATTGACGTTCGATCGGGCTAAAGGCACGTCGTCGGCACTGATTCCATTGCTGGACGACGTCGCTGCAGCCTCTTGAGAAAAGCGTATATTGGACCTGTTGATAGTACCAGTAACCGTATCCATCCCACTACGGTTTGACTGGTTATTGGTGCGCCCCTCCAGATGCGCTTCGGCGGCAAACGCTGCTCCTGATGGTAATCGGAAAACTTCCCAATAGGTGTACACACCCGCGAGCGCGATCAGTAAGGCCAATGCACCGCTGAGTTTGATATAATCGCTGCGACGGCGGTCGATCACTGATTTCGACGGAACCTCGCTAATTGCGCCTAGAATTGGCAGACCAAATTTTGTTGCGAGTTCGCTGGACTGAGTGAATGTTTTCTCAAAAAACGTCACCGCGGCGGATGCACTGGCTCCAGCGCCTAGGGCGATGAAAAGCACCCCTATAATTAAAATGAACCTCGGCGGAGCAATGGGTTTAATCGCCGCGACGGGACGCTCATAAACCTTATATTCGACACCCTTACCACCGGCGCCTAGGCTCTCAGTAAGACTTAACCGCTCTCTTCGTTGAACAAGCTCTTCATAGCTGCGCCGGGTTTGTTCGTAGTCGCGTTGGATGCGCTGCAAATCTGCCTGAACCTGTGGCGCCTGCCCTATCGTAAATGATAGCGTTTCCCGCTCGGCCCGCAAATCCCTCTCACGTTGTTGAAGACTTGCGACCGCATCTCTCGCGGCACGAAGGTCGTTAGAAACCCGGCGAAACTCAGGATTTCGGGGCAGCATGGCCCCTCCTTCAGCGCTTAATTCATTGATCCGAGCCTGGACAGCGCGAATATCGGGATGGTCATCCCTATACTGACTACGCAGCGCCGCAAGCTCAACGAGGAGCTTGTCGCGCTGGTTGGAAGATGACGTGCGCGGGGTTTGAGATAAGATGGTTTGAAGCGTTGTGACGCGCCGTTTTGCCTGCGAGAGCTCGTCGGCGAGCCGGCTTAAGTCCGCTTCAACACGATCTCGGCGAAGCGCTTCGCCTTGAAGTAGCGAGAGTTCATCGGCGTTATCGCGGCGAAATTCTGCAATTTCACGTTCTTTTGCCGTAAGACGATCCCCGTATGACACAATCTGCGCATCAAGACGCCGCCTTGCCTCCTGACTTTCCGTTAAGCTGGCGCCGAGATCTTGCTCGATCAATAGATTGACGAATTCATCAACGACATTGCGCGAGATAATTGGATCACCAAAATGGAACTTGATAACAAAGTATAAATCCTGGGGGCTTTCTATTTTTATTTTATTGGCAACCCACTCTGTGAGCCGCTGTAACTCAGCCTGTTTGGCTAAAGGCGTTTTCGCCTTAATTTCTTTATCAAGACCTGCCCGGAAAATGACTTCTTCAATATTAGGTCGGGTTAGCAGCTGATTGCGCATAACCTCAACACGCCGCTCATAATTCGGCCGTGCGGTGACACCATTCATGACCGGATCGAGAATTGTTTCCGTTTGAACAAAGACCTGAGCGCGTGATTCATAAACATCTGGCAACAACCAAATACCGAACCAACCAATAATAGCCGTGAGCCAGGCTACGATTGCTACAATCCAACGTCTGCGCCAAAGCCCAATGGCATAGCGTATGACTTGATGGGGTACACTGGATAAATCTATACCTGATTTATTCAACACAACCTGGCTCTCTCCACTCTTACTAAGAAGGCTCTTTAACCTTCAGTACACCTATAAAACCACTAGAGGCTTTTAAAATTTACTTTCTGGGATCAGAATAACATCCCCCGGAAGCACAGCAACATTCGCCGAAATATCGCCCTTGCGCAGCAGATTATCGAGCTTGAGACGATAGGAATCGCGCTCGGCTCCTTGCCCCCGAATAAGCACAGATTTATTGCCAGCAGCGAATTCCGTCAGCCCACCTACGGCAACCATAACATCAAGAACAGTCATACCTGATTGAAAAGGCAATGCGATAGGCGTTTGCGCCTCGCCCAGTACCCTGACTTGTTGCTCGAAGGTTGAGGAGAAGTCAGACACGATAACGGTTACTTGTGGCGTACGAACATACTGCGAAAGAGCCGTTTCAATGTCTTTTGCTAACTTTGTCGGTGTCTTGCCGGCTGCTGCCATATCTTCGACTAACGGTGTCGAAATGCGGCCATCAGGTCGCACAGTAACTTTTGTTGACAATTCCGGTGAACGCCAAACAAAAACTTCGATCTTGTCCAAAGGACCGATCAAATACTCTGGCCCGGTCTTCGAAGCGACATAAGCTTCGTCCGACGCCGCTTTCAGCTCTGATGAGTCTTTTATGCTGGAAGAAGCACACGCCGCCAGGAACAAGGCTGTTAAAACCACCAAAACTCTTATAACCATCGCTATTGACCTTCTGTTAAGGATCTAAATTCCCGTTTTGGGGCGCTTGTTGATCCCAGTTTCTAATCCTAGGTCTATCTCCTACCCGCGTCGCAAGATCATTGCCAGCGTAACACAACAATTCGTTGAAATGACTTAAAGCGCCTCCGTTTCAATTGGACTCAGAACGGCGCTTTAAGTTTTTGATTTGACACATTTCTTTAACGCCAACGGCACACACTTGGCGTGGAAATGCTCAAAGCCCAAGCTTGTCTTTGTTATCTCGACGTCTGGCTTAGCGATCGCGACGTCGCAGGGGTTTCTTTTGAGCCGTATCGTTGAGCAATATAAAGAATGAGGGCTTCGGCCTCTCTTTCACGACCAAGCGCCGTCATTGCTTTTCGGTAACCCTGCGTTGCGGTGTCATTTAAAGGGTCTGCGGATAATACACTCCGAAATGCTAAGGCGGCGCGTTCGGCATTCCCCGCCAATTCAAATAATTGTGCCTTAGCAACGCCAGAGGGCAATCTTGATGCCGTATCATCCGCAAACTCTTTCAGACGTTTACTATTCCCCGTATTTGCGAGTAGGGTTGCGTAATCCAAAGCATAGTTTGAATTTTTCTTGAGATGTTCTTTTACCGGTTCGAGCACATCAATCGCTTCGCCGGGTTGCCCTAACAAGGTGTGACTCTTAGAAAGAGCCCGACGCACCTGCATTTCTTTGTCTAAAGACAATTCCGGTGTCGCATTAACGTGGTCAGTTAGGATCTCAATTGACAATTGCAAATCTTCTTCGCTTTGAGATAACGCCGCAAAGCGCAAAAGCGCCGGCGTAAAGTTTGGCGCTTCTCGCAAACTATTCAAATATTCAGTGCGCGCTTTCTTGAATTTTCCGGCCACCTCATAGGTAAGACCGCCAAGCGCCCGAAGGGCTGGCGAACTCTGAGCGGAGGGATCAGTTGAATGCCGCGCAAATAAGTCTTCGATCTTGTTCTGAAGTGACGGATCAAAATCTACGCCTGCTGACGAAAGAAGTGTGGCGCGTTGCAGGTCTCGTTGTGCAATCTGTGGAATCAGCGGCGCTCTGATAATATCCCGTCCAATGAGAAGCGTTTGTGCACTCAATAAAGCGAACGACGACTGACGCGCACCATCTTCAGACGCGAATGAAGCCAATGCGTTAAAGAAACTTTCTGGGTCCTTCGCCGAAACAGCTGTTCGTATCGCCGTCAGTCCTGGATTCAAGTCGCGCAACGTCGACGAGACACTTTCAAATTTGACGCGGTCTCCACTGCGAGATGCAATGTGGAGTAAAATATCGAAACCGACCCAATCATTCGGCGCTTCAGCTAAATGAGCCGCAACAGCATGGGCCGCCGACGCATTATCGCCTGCCCCTAAGTGGGAAATCGCAATCAACAGCCGACCGCGCGGGATGCTGGTAATTCGTTTTCCAATTGACTGAAAAGCTCTAGCAGCATCTCGGAATCGTTCTTCGTGTAAAGCAAGTAAACCGCTTAACCTCAGTATTTCTGGATTGGCGATCTGTCCTTTATTGTTTGAACGGGTGACGCCAATATCATTACCGATCAGAATTTGGATGTCGTTCCTGGCTTCAGACAAAAAACCCTGCCGAATTTTTTGTTCGATTTTGAGTGCATTGACTTTCGTTTGCCGCGCATCGGCATCTCTTGCGCGTCGCAAAGCGAGATCGGCTCCTCGAAAGTCTGCCGCATCGAGGGCAATACGGGCCCGCAGCAACCAGGCATCTGCGCCAAGCGTTCCCCCTCGTCGGATCGGCGCCTCTAAAAGCCGAACAACCTCATCAGCCTTACGCGTATCATAGGCATAGAGCGCCTTTGCCTCAAGAAAATCAGCAAAAGCGTTAAATCCTTCAGCTTCGCGTAAACGGGCCCTTTGTCTTGCTGTTATGGTATCGTTTGTAGGCAGATCGACATTTGAACGAAGGCTTTTTGTGTGCAGAAAGACTTGTGAGTATACGCCCTGTTGGAGCGCGGCTTTTGCTCGAAATGAGCGCCTTGTTTTCTCCGTGGCAAAAGGCGCCTCAACGTCATCCAATAATTGCGACAAATCATCATATTGCTGAGCATTGAGTAATGCAAAAGCAAAGGCCGAGGCAGTTTCTGGTGTTGGTTCGTTGACGTACTGGACCTTCCGTCGGGCCAATACTTCTGACGCACTTGATATCGATCTTGGCGCCTCGTCATTTGACGTGAGTTTATTCTGTTTCGAGATAACAAAAATGCCGATTGAGCACAGACAAACGAAAACAAAGAGCCCCAAGATATAGGACCCCTTTGCCCGCTTGACCGGACCTATTCCTTTTTTGACGGTTTTAGTGACGCAAAGCTGCATCGATCGATCACCCTTTGGCACGTTGAACAAAGAGACTTGATTAATGAAAAACTGCTATGTCTGAGGGAAATATGCAAATCGCATACAACCAAGGCGGTTTGCTCAATTTCTCTAAAGCGCCTCCGTTTCAATTGGAATCAGAAGGGCGCTTTAAGGTGTTGAATTTTCGCATTTCCTTTACGCCAACCGCACACACTTGGCTTGGAAATGCTTTAAGACAACAGGCGGTAAATTTAGCGACTTCCGAGGCCAAACAGGGCAACTCTGATTGTCAGCAATACGATGACAATATCGAGCGCGAGACTATAGTTTCTGATATAGAACAAATCGAAGCGCAATTTTTCTCGCGACCCCTCAACCGATGCAGCATATTCATGCTTAACCTGGGCCCAGCCCGTGATGCCCGGCTTGACCGAGTGGCGTAAACTATAATTGGTAATTTTACGGTCCAGTATATCAACGAATTCCGGGCGCTCAGGCCTTGGCCCGACAAAACTCATATCGCCTCGTATAACATTGATAACTTGGGGCACCTCATCAATGCGAAAATGCCTAAGATATTTGCCAAGCTTTGTCACACGCGGATCATCTTCAACCGCCCATTTCACGCCCTGAGCCTCAGCATTATCCTGCATTGAGCGAAATTTAATAATTTCAAAATGCTTACCGTCCAGCCCAACGCGGGTCTGTTTGTAAAATACAGGGCCAGCACTTTCCAGCTTAATCAGTACCGCTACGAGAGCAAGAAGCGGCGATGAAATCAGTAATAGCATTAACGACAAAATAACATCAAGACACCGTTTCGCAAACGCCGCCCATGTGTGGTTGCTGACTCTGTTTGGCGTTTCCAAATCACCTGAATCAAATTGATCGAGGTAAACGCGCCCGTCGGAAGACTGAACACCGTCTGCAGAGAGCTGAGTCACTGCAAAGATCGCGGCCCCAGACAAAACCAATCCACCCGCAATCGCTGTCGGCAACACAACTTCCATGACACACCCCAACTCAAACCACTAAGCTCAATTTTGTTTCTCAACAAAAACAATCGAAAGCTCTGTTTCAAAACGCGACGCTTTTCAGCGAAAGCACCAAAACGAAACAACTGTGGACTGTAAACGCACATTACATTCCATTAAGTAACTACATAAAATTTTAGATATTGAAAATTAGAAAATGCGACTCGTCACGAGAATAAGCGTGAGAAACGGACTTTAATTAACTGTTTTTGCTTAAAAACCTGGACTTAACAAAGTTGATCTTCATTAAACATCAAAAGCGTGTGAAATCTCCCGTGACGAAACCGTCGTTTATGAATTCCAACACTTTGTCTCTTTGTTAGACACTGACGAAGTGACCAAAATTATACGTATGGGAAAATAACAGGCGTTATGAAAGTACTGACCCTCACAACGCTCTATCCTCATGCCGAGACGCCGACCCATGGCGTCTTTGTCGAAAACCGGATGAGGGATTTTGTGCGTGTTACGGATGCGGATGTTGAGATTATTGCCCCTGTTCCATGGTTTCCATTTTCCGCGAAAGCGTTCGGTCATTATTCAAAATACGCGTCAGTACCAGAAGCCGAAACGAGGTTTGGACTGAATATTCGTCATCCAAGATATTTTACCGTCCCAAAAGTAGGAATGACGTATGCCTCGCTTTCACTCGCAAACTGTTTTTTGAAATCAGCACTGCGCTCGCAACGTCAAAACGGTGAATTTGACATTATTGATGCCCATTATCTTTATCCAGACGGCGTTGCCGCCGTTCACGCTGCCACACGATTAAAAAAGCCTGTCGTCCTTACAGCCCGCGGGTCTGATGTCAGCCTTATCATGCGTTATCCGCGTCAGCGAGCGATGATCTTAGACGCAATTTACAGAGCTGATGCGGTTGTATGTGTCGCCAAAGCCCTCAGGGATAAACTGATTGAGTATGGTGCGCCTGCGGAAAAAATAATTGTTCTGAGAAATGGCGTTGACCTTGATGAGTTCCGACCAGCCGATTCACAATCGGCACGAAAACACTTTGACATTTCGGGAAAAGCCGTAGCGGTTGTTGGTCATTTAATTGATCGAAAAAGCCCCCAACTTGTTTTAGATGCCTTAGTGGGGCGCGCCGATACCACTGTTTTATTTGCTGGCGATGGCCCCCTTCGGCGGTCATTAGAGCAGTTTGCAGAAGCAAATAACATTGACGTTCGTTTTCTCGGCATCGTTCCGCATTGCGAGCTTGTTAAAGTTTACAATGCTGTAGACTGCCTCGCCCTTGCTTCGGATCGAGAAGGGTGGCCCAATGTTCTGCTAGAGGCATTAGCGTGCGGAACACCCGTTGTCGCGACACCGGTTTGGGGGAACTGTGAAATTGTAACGCACCCTGATGCAGGCGTTTTATCTGCTAGTCGTGACGTTGCCGATTTTCGCACGGCGCTCAACGAAGTTCTAGACGATCCATTACCGTTAGAGGAAAAGCAAAGACGCGCCCGGCAATTCGCTGAGAAATACTCATGGCACGATACATCTATTGGCCTGAAAAACTTGTTTTCCGACATTATCACGACGCACAAAAAAAGCGCTCAAATTTTACAACGAAAAGCGGGCTTTAGATCCACGAACAAAAGATCAAAACTAATCATTACTATTGATACAGAAGAAGCGTTCGATTGGTGTTCTTTTAACAATCCAGAATGGCGCGTTTGCTCTCCTTCCGACATCGATCACTTTCAATCTCTTTGCGAAGAACTTCACGCTAAGCCATTGTATTTTCTCACATACCCCCTCCTCACTGACGAAAAAACTTCAACCTATTTTAAGCATCTTCATGACAACAACAAAGCAGACTGCGGATTACATTTGCATCAGTGGTGTACGCCGCCCATTGGTGAGAGCAGTCGCTTTCAAGGTACCTACTATTCCTGGCAGTCAAATATTACACAAGCAGCTCATCTGGAGAAGCTACAAAGCCTTGTGAGACAGTTTAAGTCCGTTTTTAGCGAACGGCCTTTATCCCATCGCGCAGGACGGTACGGCATTTCATTAAGCGCTTACCAAGCTCTTGCTGATGTCGGAATTCGCTACGACTTCAGCCCATCGCCGGCTTTCGATTTCTCGAACAAAGGTGGACCAAACTTCAAACAAATGTCGAACACACCGTTTTATGTTCACCCCGCCAATCGCCAAGACATCGCCGTTTTTCCAGCCGTTGGTGCACGTGCAATCAAAGGCGGAACAGTGTTCTTACCACAACGTGGACCTATGGGGGTGAGTTCTGACATTCCGCTTGAACTGAGGAAACGCATTTGGACACTTCCTTCCGTTACAGCGCCAATGCGGCTTTCTCCGGAAGGCGCGTCCCTCAACGACCTAAAGGGTCTGGCGCGAAGTCTTGTTCAAAATGGCACCCCTATTCTACCGCTGAGCCTGCACTCAACCACCTTGACGCCAGGCGCTAATCAATATGGTCAAAGCGCGATTGACGTCGAGGCGTTCTTGGAAAAAACACGCGCTTTCTTGGGATTCTTTAAAAATGAACTCGGCGACATCATAAGTTTTGGCGAGCTCCAAAATATTCTTACAGACTCAAAACAAAGTCACGCGCCCGTCGTAAAGACAGACAAGGCGACAAGCCAACCATTAACCACGTCTTAATTTCCCGATAATAATTTTAAAAAGTTGGGTTTAACACACCTAAATTTGTCCCTGTTCCAGTAACAGATCGCAAAATATGGTTCGTGTCCTGTTGGCAAATGAGAGGCACTTAAATGGATATCACGCAAGCAGCCAGGATGGTGTTCGCACTCGCCTTTGTGCTCGTACTATTGGGTGCAGCTGCAGTCCTTGTTCGTCGCATGGGGCTCGTTAAGGGGGCAACGGGATTTCAAAAAAAGCGACGTTTATCGCTTGTCGAAGTACTGCCGATTGATGCCAAAAGGAGAGCGGCCATTATCCGATGTGATGATCGCGAACATCTCGTTGTTCTTAACCAAAATAGCGCTACCGTCATTGCCCGTGATATGCCACCACCTGAAGAAGTGATGGATACTGATGAAGCTGATAGCTCACTTGGTGAATTCAAGTCTTTCGTAGAGAAAGCCGCGGAAAAACTGAAAGGCGCCGCATAGAACTATGCTTGGTAGTTCTTTAGCGATTAGGCGTCGTGTTGAGCAGCCGGAGTAATCGTTACGCTCTCGCCGCATCCACATGCATCCGTTTGATTCGGATTGTTGAATACAAATTTCTGTGACAGCTTTTCCCTAACGAAATCGATCTCTGTACCAATTAAAAATAGAATAGCCTTAGGGTCGATTAGAATTTTTATTCCATTGTCTTCGACGGTTTCGTCTAATGGGCCTACTTCTTCGGCGTAGTCCATGGTATATTCCATGCCGGCACACCCACCGTTCTTTACACCTATTTTTACGCCGATATAGTCTTCGTCCGCATTCGCCATAATTGCTTGCATGCGGCTTGCCGCTGCGTCTGTCAGCTTGACAACCTTTGGTCTCTCGCGCCTTCTGGAGCGAGGAGACGGTTGCGAGCGCTCCGCAGCAGCATTACGACCGGGATCTGATATTGATATCTTTTTGTTTTCAGTTTCCATGTCTGTCACATCCAACCGAGTTCAAGGCGCGCTTCGTCCGACATTTTGTCGGGTGTCCATGGTGGCTCAAACACCATATTCACTTTCACACTGTTTACGCCTTCAATATTGCGCACAGCCCCCTCCACCCAGCCGGGCATCTCTCCAGCAACCGGGCAACCAGGCGCCGTTAAGGTCATATCGACCGTGAGGAGCCTCTCATCGGATAAATCAACGCGATAAATGAGACCAAGCTCATAAATATCAACTGGTATTTCTGGATCATAGACTGATTTCAGCCCTTTAATGACATCGCCTGTTATACGTTGAAGCTCGTCTTCGCTTGGAGGGTTTATCGCTTCGGGAGTTACTTCCGGGGATGGATGAACAGGCGCTGCGACGGCCGACGAACCCGGTGTTGTGTCATCTGTGTCGACCCGCTCGTCATTAGGGGACGTTTCTTGCTTGGACAAAGTGCTTTGCGCCACACCATGATCCTCATCATGGCATAGCTCAGTATGCCCTACTACTCCGTCAGATGCTGTGACGTCTATGACATCGCGCATTTTATCCATGATGCGATTTAACATTTTACTTAAACATCTCGTATGTTTTCTTAAGGGCGGCGACAAGCGTGTCAATTTCTTCGAACGTGTTATACGCTGCAAATGACGCTCGCGATGTTGCCGGAACGCCGATGCGTTTCATTAACGGCTGCGCGCAATGATGGCCGGCACGCACGGCCACGCCTGAGCGGTCCAAGATTGCTGATACATCATGGGGATGCGCGCCATCGACACTAAAACAAAATATCGGCGCTTTGTTTTCTGCAACGCCATGCAGTGTCACAAATTCAAGATCTTGCAGCGCAGCCCTTGCCCTTTGAGCCAGCGTTGTTTCATGAGCGGCGATTACGTCAACGCCCTTGGCGCGCATCCAATCTAGCGCTACGCCAAGACCAATAGCTTCAACAATCGGCGGCGTCCCCGCCTCAAAGCGATGCGGCGCGGTATTATATGTAACGCGATCACAGGCGACCTCGTCGATCATTTCACCGCCACCCAAAAACGGCGGCATCTGGTTGAGCAGCTCTTTTTTTGCGTACAGCAGACCAATCCCACTTGGACCGTATAATTTGTGGCCGGTCATCACATAGTAGTCCGCATCGATATCCTGCACATCTACCGTACCATGAACCGATGCCTGACATCCATCGAACAAGATTTTTGCATTATGTTCGTGGGCAATACGGGCCATGTCTTTCGCAAGCGTCGGCGTACCAAAGACATTCGACATATGAGATACAGCAACGAGTTTCGTGCGTGATGAGAATGCCGCTTTATAGGTATCGAGATCAATTTCCCCGTCATCAGAAACATCAATCCATTTTAAAACGGCACCTTTGCGCTCTCTCAGAAAATGCCATGGAACGATGTTTGAGTGATGCTCCATCAAAGAGAGGATGATTTCATCGCCTTCGCCAATCTCATCCATCCCTAGGGAATAAGAAACAGTATTAAACGCAGCAGTGCCACCTGACGTAAAAATAATTTCGTCCGAAGACGCCGCGTTCAAAAAGCCAGCGCAGGTCTGCCGCGCTTTTTCGAAGGCGCTTGTTACTTCATTTGATAACTGGTGAAGCCCACGATGCACATTAGAGTAACTTTGTTCCATCGCTAACGACATAGCATCAATTACCGCACGTGGCTTTTGTGCAGATGCCGCATTATCAAGATAGACCAGTGGCTTACCATGAATTTCACGTTGGAGAATCGGAAACTCAGCACGGAGAGCTTGTATATCGAGCGTTTTAAAGTGCGCGTTCATCGTTTACTCGCCGTCGATTGTGGCTGTGAGCCAGTCATTAATATGCGTTTCAAAAACCGACCTTGAGATATCGTCTAGCGTATCAATGGTTTCAGCAAGAAACGCCTTTATTAGAAAGCCCCGCGCTGATGCTTCTGAAAGGCCGCGCTGGCGCAAATAAAACAATGCATCGTCGTCAAGCGCACCGGCCGTTGATCCGTGCGCGCATTCCACATCATCGGCATATATCTCAAGCTCGGGCTTGTGGTTTGCTTCAGCTGTTTCCGATAACAAAAGCGCGTTGGCTTGCATATCAGCATCGGTTTTTTGAGCACCACGTGAAACGTGAAATTTTCCCTGAAATATTGCCTTACCCTTGTCGCGAGCCGCCGCTTTATGGATTTGCCTGGTTATGCACGCTTCCGCATTATGGACAATTCGCGATGTAAAATCAGCATGCCGATTGCCAGAAAGAAGTGCCGCGCTTCTCAGCTCCGTTTCAATTTCGTTGCCATTATAGTGTAGGATGGTTTCTTGCCGCCCCAGCTTTGAACCCGTCGATAGTGCGGTCTGGAGAAACTTCGACTTGGTGTCGAGAACGCCTGCACAAAGATTGTGGATTACACTAGTTTCATCCATATCTTGCAGGACGAGGCGATCAATTCTACACCGCGCTGCGATTTCGAGAATGCTTGAGTGCGAATAGAATGTGCCGCCCCCTTCAAAGGTCTCGATTATCTTTGCGGTTGAATTGACTCCGGCGCGAACAATTGTCTGCACAAAAATCGGGACCGTACCAGAACAAATATGACGAACGAGAATGGGTCGGTCGATCTTTGAGCCTGTTTCGACGATGAGTTCCAATGCTTCATTGCTGACGGCTGCATTTAGAGAAATAAGACCGTTATCGCCAAGTCCATGAACCATGTCATAGGCTGCTGTGGTCGAAGCATTCACGGCGAGCTTTAGCCCCTTTGGTAGTGGCGTCTTAGGAAGCTCTATCCGTCCGTTAACAAAGGTAATTTCAATAGGTTTCAGGGCCGCAAATAGCGATGGTTCATAAATCGCGTCGTATCGTTGATCATTCGCTGCTGGAGCGAAGTTTCTGAGCGCGCCGCTAAAATCCGACCACCGCCATCCCTCGACCCGACGGTGTGGCAGTCCAACTTCTGAGAACCGGCGAAACGCCGCTTGGCGTTTTTCCGTTTGCGCGCAATCGGCCCAGCGCCCTTGAAACCAATTGTTCAAGGCATCATCGGTGGTAATATTTCTTGCTACCGCCATTGCCATCTACGCCGCTTCAATAAATTGATCGTATCCGGACTCTTCAAGTCGTTCGGCGAGTTCTGGTCCCCCAGATTTCACGATACGTCCGCCGGCCAAAACGTGAACGCGATCGGGACGAATATGTTCCAGTAGCCGTTGGTAATGGGTGATAACGAGAAAACCGCTTTCAGGCCCTCGAAGCGCGTTCACCACATCGCCAACCATTTTTAATGCGTCGATATCCAGGCCAGAATCGGTCTCATCCATGATGCAGAAACGAGGCTCGAAGATTGCCATTTGTAGCATCTCCATGCGCTTCTTCTCACCACCAGAAAAGCCCACATTGAATGGGCGTTTTAGTTTTTCATCGGAAAGACCTACGAGTTTTGATTTCTCACGGATGATTTTCAAAAATTCCGCCGCTGATACCTCAGCCTCACCACGGACTTTCCGTTGGGAATTGAGAGCGGTACGGATAAAATTCATTGTCGCCACACCCGGTATTTCCATTGGGTTTTGAAACGACAGAAAAACGCCTTTCGCGGCGCGTTCATCCGGTTCAAGCTCTAATATGTTTTCGCCATCAAGCGTAACACTACCGGAATGTACTTCGTATTCTTCACGTCCTGCGATGGTATGGGATAATGTGGACTTGCCGGAACCATTTGGCCCCATAATGGCATGCACCTCACCAGCGGGGACTTCCAATGTCAGCCCCCGAAGAATGTCAGTGTCTTCAATAGAAACCTGTAAATTATCGATCTTTAACATTTATTATTTGTACCACTTAAATCACGACCAAACTCAGCCGCATATTGATAATAAATACCCATCTTGAAAGACGGTTTTAACCAACACTTCCTTCAAGACTCACAGCCACAAGCTTTTGTGCCTCTACAGCAAATTCCATCGGCAATTCTTGTAGAACATCCTTACAGAAACCATTCACAAGAAGCGCCACTGCTTCTTCTTCAGAAAGACCCCGTTGGCGACAGTAAAAGAGCTGATCCTCTGACAATCGCGACGTGGTTGCCTCGTGTTCTAACACCGCACCAGGGTTCTTGTTTTCGATGTATGGTACCGTATGGGCCCCACACCGATCGCCAATCAATAGCGAGTCACACTGCGTAAAATTCCGAGCGCCTTTTGCCTTACGATGAACACTCACGAGCCCACGATAGGTTGAATCCGATTGCCCTGCCGATATCCCCTTAGAAATAATCCGTGAACGGGTGTTCTCCCCCAGATGAATCATCTTGGTTCCCGTATCGGCCTGCTGATGGTTATTGGTAATAGCGATCGAGTAAAACTCCCCTTGGCTTCCGTTCCCTTTAAGAACGCAAGAGGGGTATTTCCAAGTTACCGCTGACCCCGTTTCAACTTGGGTCCAAGAGACTTTCGAGTTCTCACCGCGGCAGTCTGCCCGCTTTGTAACAAAGTTATAAATACCGCCGTTACCGTCCTTATCGCCAGGGTACCAGTTCTGAACGGTTGAGTATTTGATCTCGGCCTCATCTTCGATGACGAGCTCAACGACGGCAGCGTGCAACTGATTTTCATCACGCATAGGCGCTGTGCAGCCCTCAAGATAAGAGACATAAGAGCCCGGAGCCGCCACAATCAGCGTACGTTCAAACTGGCCCGTATTTGCCTCGTTAATACGGAAATATGTTGACAATTCCATGGGGCAACGAACGCCTTCAGGCACATAAACAAATGTCCCATCAGAAAAAACCGCAGAGTTTAAGGTCGCAAAAAAATTATCAGATGTGGGAACAACAGAGCCGAGATACTTTTTTACAAGCTCAGGGTGCTCTCGGATAGCCTCCGAAATTGACATGAAAATCACGCCAGCTTTTGCAAGCTCTTCTTTAAATGTTGTTGCAACAGACACACTATCGAAAACAGCATCGACAGCGACTTTCTGCTGACCACCCGTTCGCGCATCGGCGGCGGTCTCGGAAGCACCAGCCACGCCCAAGAGCACTTCCGCTTCTTTCAGCGGAATACCAAGCTTTTCAAAATCCGCTAAAATTTCAGCCGGGACGTCGTCAATAGAATCATATTTAGCGCCAGACTTCGGTTCGGCATAATAATACGCATCCTGATAATCAATTTCAGGATAGTCCACCATCGCCCAAGTCGGCTCTTCCATCGAGCACCAACGACGAAAAGCATCGAGGCGCCACTCAAGCATCCACTCTGGCTCTTCTTTTTTGGCACTAATAAACCGGACCGTATCTTCGTTCAGGCCTTTTGGCGCCTTCACGGATTCAATTTCCGTTGTGAAACCATATTTATAGGTTTCAAGCGAACGCGCGGTCTCCACCGTTGCTTCGTCAATACCCTCTTTATACGCCGTTTCTGACATCTATCAGACCTCTATTTTGAGATTATTCATTCTCATAAAAACTTTTACGTTTAACTTCATTCGCTTCGGACAGGGCTCATTCAGTGAAAACAAAACCATAAACTCGTTTACGCAATCGATCGTCAAAACTCTTTTACGCATCCCTCACTTTCCCGGATGGGCGTTAACAACAGCCGGGTATCATTTCGCGAAAACTTCATAATGCGTCTCATGATCATTGCCATTATGCCGCCCTCGATTTAATCCGAGTGTATGCTTCACTCCAAGCATCACAGAAGGCTTGCGCATCATCGTCTGTTGATGACCAACCGAATGATACGCGCAAGGATGATCGCGCCGCGTCGCGGTCAACGCCCATTGCCGTCAACACATGGCTCGGCGAAGACTTTCCAGAGGAGCAAGCGGACCCGGCGGATGCCGCAACGCCTGCAAGATCCAATGACATCAGCTGCGTTTCACTTGAAAACCCAGGCGCACTGAAACAAAGAGCGCCAGGAAGTCTGTCCACCCCTTCACCAAAGACAGTCGCCCCTAAATTCTTAACAACGCGCTCAGCGCTATTGCGAACTTTAGAAATCCTATCGATTTGTCTTAGATCATTGCGCGCCGCTAAAGCCGCTTTTCCAAACCCAGCGATCGCCGGCACATTGTGTGTTCCGGCACGCCGGTTTTGTTCCTGGCCACCACCGCCCATAAGAGGAGCAATGGGCAAATTTGGCTGTGTAATAAGTGCGCCGACACCAATAGGCCCGCCAAACTTATGCGCACTAATTGCCATAAGGTCAGCGCCAAGCATTGAAAAGTTTAATGGTATTTTCCCAATCGCCTGAACGGCATCAACCAGCAATAGACCGCCAGCAGAATGAACGATGTCGGCAACCTCGGTGATTGGCTGAATGACACCTGTTTCATTATTCGCCAGCATCACAGCAACCAGCACAGTCTCATCCGACAAATCGCCACCCGCTGTGTAATCGGCGAGGCTTTTGTTGAGCCAATCAAGGTCGACAACCCCGTGGTGATCAACGGGAATTTTCTCAACAGGCAAACCTGTCGCCTCTGCTGCGGAAAAAACCGCTGCATGCTCAACAGAACTCACGAATATCTTTGTAAGCTTCTTTGAATTCTCGCCGTCATTGACCAAACCTCGAATGCCGGCGTGGATCGCCTCAGTGCCGCCGCTCGTAAAAACAACGCCGCCGACGGGCGCTCCGGCAAGGGCGCGCACCTCCTCCCGGGCAGTTTCAAGAGTTGCACGAGCAGCGCGCCCTTCCGCATGGACGGAGGATGCGTTTCCTGTTATTGAGAGAGCCGCCGTCAGCGCCTCAAGAGCTTCTGGACGCATGGGCGCTGTCGCATTGTGATCAAGGTAGTGTCTCGTCACCGTTCAACACTCCCTACCCGCTCCAGAAGTGAATTCTTAACGGCGATCTGCTCAGACGTTTTTGGCGACTGCACCGATGCAATGCCTAGAACACGACGAGCGATAACGTCTTCCAAGGTTACGGTATTTAGGAAAATCTCGATCTGACGAGCCAATTCGTCCCAAAGATCATGCGTCAAGCATCTTGCAGACGTACCGCGACAGCCTTTGCCATCCTGAGGCTTGCAGCCCGTGGTTTTGATCTGCTCATCAACCGCGGCAACGATCGCGCCAATACGGATGTCACTCACCGGTTGAGCCAAACGATAGCCGCCCCCAGCACCACGGACACTTTCCAAAAGTCCGGCGCGGCGCAGTTTCGCGAAGATTTGATCGAGATAGGTCTCCGAAATTCCTTGCCGGAGGGAAATTTCGGGAATTGCGATTGGCTTCTCATCCCCGCCGAAAACGGCGATGTCGCTCATCGCTTGAACCGCATAACGCCCTTTGGCAGAAAGTTTCACGTTGACATCTCTTTTCAACTAAAAAACGTAACTCATTGTCTCAATGAACAAATTACAAACTCTTGCGGTGCCAAACGCTGACCAACACTCTATTTTACCAACCGCGTATGCGATTGGCAGCAGACGAAAATGAAAAACCTTACAAATTCCAGCGATTGGCCCTGCCGCTTTTTAAAAACTCGTGATATAGCGCCAACAAATTCTTTGCTCTTAGGTTATGGAGATAATAAAGCTGAGTAATTTAGTCAACTTTATCTGCGCCAAAAAGCATCTTTTTTGTCGGAAAAATTACGGAAATCTCCCAGTTTTTAGTAATACCCGACTTTTTTGATCAGCAATTTTCTCAAAACAGGAACAATATAATGCCGGAAGTTGTTTTCGCCGGGCCCGAAGGGCGTTTGGAAGGGCAGTATCAAAAGGGACGCGGCGACACCCCACCTGTCGCCCTTATCCTGCATCCGCACCCTCTTTTCGGCGGCACGATGAACAATCGCATCTGCTACGAGATGTATAATATGTTCGCCAAGCGCGGATTTTCAGTGCTGCGATTTAATTTCAGGGGTGTTGGGCGAAGCCAGGGTGAATATGACCAGGGCCAGGGTGAATTAGCAGACGCTGCGACCGCTCTAGACTATATCCAGCAAATGAATCCTAATGCTCCTTTCGCATGGGTTGGCGGATTTTCATTCGGCTCTTGGATCAGCATGCAACTTCTTATGAGAAGGCCCGAAATTGCCGGCTTCATCTGTGCCTCAACTGCGGCTAACCTTTACGACTTTACATTTTTAGCACCTTGCCCATCATCGGGCGTCGTGATCCATGGCGAATATGATAGGATTTGTCCGCCAGAGGAAACCAAAACTATGGTTGAACGGACACGAACACAAAAAGGGCGCAAGGTCGAATTTCAGGTCCTTCCTGGTGCAGACCATTTTATGGAATCAAAAGTTGATGAGTTTCTGGAAATGGCAGCGGCTTATCTCGATCAGCGCCTCGCTTACCCCGCGCCCGAAGGGCCACATTTGGAAGGATGATTTAGCCTTTGCAAGATGGCAAGGGTATCCATTCATAGGGTCGCCTATTTATATCGACCAATTGACACCCGCGCCGTAAAGCTTTTTTCGAAGATAGAGGCAGTTTTATTACATGCAATTCGCTGACAATATACTTGAAAAAATCGGGAATACACCGCTCATCAAACTGAAACGTGCGTCTGAAGAAACAGGCTGCACAATTCTCGGGAAAGCTGAATTCCTAAACCCAGGTCAATCAGTGAAAGACCGCGCAGCCCTAGGGATTATTCGTGACGCTGAGAAACGAGGCGCATTGCAACCTGGTGGAACAATCGTAGAGGGAACAGCAGGCAACACTGGCATTGGCCTTGCCATGGTTGGTGCCGTACTCGGCTATGATGTTAAGATTGTGTTTCCACGCACACAAAGCGTCGAGAAGAAACTCGCTATACGACTTTTAGGTGCAGAGCTTATTGAAGTTGATGCCGTACCCTATGCAGATCCAAATAACTATATCAGATACTCCGGTCGTCTTGCCGAAGAACTAAAAGCAACGACGCCAAACGGTGTTCTGTGGGCCAATCAATTTGATAATACGGCCAATCGCAACGCCCATTACAACACCACGGGCCCTGAAATATGGGAGCAAACCAACGGAAAAATCGACGGGTTTACTTGTGCCGTTGGTTCGGGCGGAACACTCGCAGGTGTCACGATGGCCCTGAAAGAAAGAAATAAAGACGTTAAGTGCTTTCTCACAGATCCCATGGGGGCAAAACTCTTTAGTTGGGTGAAGACGGGTGATCTTGATAGTGAAGGCTCATCGATCACCGAAGGCATTGGCCAAGGGCGCGTAACGGGCAACCTAGAAGAGATGGCGTTCGACGATGCTTTTCGCGTGCCGGATTCAGAAGCGCTCGAAATTATATTTAAACTGGTTGAAGAAGAGGGTCTTTGCCTCGGTGGCTCTGCGGGAATTAACGTTGCAGGAGCCATTCGTCTTGCTAAAGAGCTTGGACCTGGCCACACCATTGTGACTATTCTCTGCGACTACGGTAATCGGTACGCGTCGAAGCTATTCAACCCGGACTTTTTGAAATCAAAAGACCTTCCGATCCCACCATGGATGAATTAATCGGTCCCCTTATTTCAGTCGAAACCCTCGCGGAATGTCTGAGAAAAACGCCCCATGAGGTGCAAATCGTCGATGGCTCCTGGCGGCTGAGCCCAGACGACCCACCTGCAAGATCAGCATTCGAGAAAAGACGAATTCCGGGTGCTGTTTTTTTCGATATTGATAAGGTCTGTGATCGAACGTCACCTCTCCCTCACATGCTGCCCACACAAAAGATTTTTAACCAATACACGGCAGAAGCCGGATTATCGCCCGATAAAGACCTTATCGTATATGATGATCAGGGGCTCTTTTCTGCAGCGCGTGTTTGGTGGACCTTCAGAGCGATGGGCTGGCCCAGAGTTACTGTTCTTGATGGAGGCTTACCCTTATGGATCAACCAAGGGCATGTTTTGGAAAGAGATGAATTTAAGGCAGTTAAGACATGTTCCTATAGCGATCACCAGCTCGATCACTCAAACAAAGCACGGGTGGCAACAGCCGACGACGTGCTTGCCGCAACCAGAGACCAAGATGCGCTGATCATTGATGCGCGACCGGCACCAAGGTTCCTAGGAGAACAGCAAGAGCCACGTCCTGGTCTGCGGAGCGGTGCCATCCCTGGCGCTCTCAATATTCCGTTCACGATGTTAATTGACAAAACTGCAAGGCTCAAATCAAAAGACGAATTATTCACCATCTTCAATGAAAAATTAGACGACGATAAACGTCCCCTAATAGCAACATGTGGGTCTGGGGTAACCGCAGCGATTGTGATCCTAGCGCTGGAAGTACTTGGACGATTTGATCATGCTTTGTATGATGGCTCATTTGCCGAGTGGGGCAACGTTAATTCTGCGGACCGTTTCCCTGTCACTACAGCGCGATAGGCAATTTCGTGCCCCACGATGGTTACTTGCGGATATGTTCGACCTCAAGGGAAATACAATAGCGTTAAAGGCAATGTTGTTTTAAATTAACCCCATGCACCGTAGATTTAATGTAACGATTACTTTCCTTGAGCAGCGCAATCGCCCGCTGCGGACGCAAACCCCTTCGCCGGTCTCAAAGGTTGCAATACTGCGCGCCGAAGATCCACCGCCACATTTTTATCGCTATCTCTATGGAATCGTTGGCGACCGGCACCACTGGTTCAGCCGTAAGCGACTTAGCGACGAAGAATTGACCACAATTATCGCCCATCCCGATACCTATATCTATGTTCTTTATCATAAAGGCGCGCCCTGCGGCTTCTGCGAAATTGACAAGCGCGACAGCAACGATGTCTGCATAAAACTATTTGGCTTGGCGCCTAATGCCCATGGACTTGGCCTGGGACGCTATTTCTTTTCGCAATGCAATGATCTTGCCTGGCAATCGGGACCAAAACGGGTCAATCTCGAAACGTGTACGCTTGATCATCCTGCGGCCCTTCCGCTTTATCAGAAATTTGGCTTCACACCGTATGCATCACGGAAAGGTGTCATAGAGGTTCCTGCAAATGACTGACGAATGATATTTTGAACCGTGACACCGGATTATGGGCGGTTTCTGTTGATGGCTCTCCCCCTTTGATTGAAACATACACTATCTATTTTTATTGCGACGCATTAATTAAGGCGCAGTGGGTTTGATGAAAGAACCAACAAAGCTCATCCATTCCAGTCGACCAAACGGGGTCCCCGACCATCCTGTTAACCCACCAATCGAACGGGCGTCGACAATATTATTTTCTGATTATGATGCCTTTCTGGACGGAAAAAGAAGCATTCGGTACGGACGATTAGGCACCAGTACGCATCGTCAGCTAGAAGACATTGTTACAGAATTAGAATGTGGTGTTGCGACACATCTGGCGCCATCTGGTCTGCAAGCTTGTATCGCCGCCATTCTTGCCTTCGTACAAACGGGCGATCATGTGCTTATGGCAGACGGCGTCTATGACCCCACTCGAAAATTTGCCGACGGATTTTTAAAACGATTTGGCGTTGAAACAACTTTTTTTGATCCGATGATTGGGGATCGGATCACTGAGCTCCTCCGACCAAACACAAAAGTAATCTATACAGAAGCCCCCAGCTCATTGACATTTGAGGTCGGCGATATCACCGCTTTGGCAACGGCCCGAAATCAAGACGATGTTACAGTGATTGTGGATAATACGTGGTCTGCCGGGGTTTATTACAAACCACTTTCATTGGGCGCAGATGTCAGCATTCAGGCAGGCACAAAATATCTTGCTGGTCATTCTGATTGTTTGATTGGAACAATCACATCCGCCAGTGAGCAGACAGCGAACGCTGTGTTTCGGTCACTTTTGCGCATCGGCTCTAGCGTATCGGCCGACGACGCCTATTTGACTTTACGGGGTATACGCACCTTAACAACGCGTTTAAAGCAGCATGAAACGAACGCCACGATTTTATGTGAATGGCTAACGAACCATGACGACGTGAAGACTGTATTATATCCTGCCTTATCAACATGCGTCGGGCACGCCAATTGGAAACAGCATTTTACCGGATCCAGCGGATTGTTCAGTATCATCTTAAAGCGGAATCATGAGCGAGCACTTCGTGCTTTTCATGACGCACTTCGCTTATTTGGAATGGGTTATTCTTGGGGCGGATATGAAAGTCTATGCATTCCATGTGACCCAAAACCGATTCGCACTGCAACGAGATGGCAAGAGACTGGGCCTCTATTAAGGCTTCATGCTGGCCTTGAGGATCCGGAAGACTTAATCTACGATCTAGAAAATGCATTTAACGTAATGGCGGCAGTTAAACTAATAGACTAAAGCTATACTGATAAAAGTGAAAGACGAGTTTTGTCAAATGTCGATACTAAGCTTGTTCTTTAGAAAGAGAGATATGCCTAAGTATCAGATATTAATGCGCTTACTGCCTTTTTTTCTTTTCTTCGCATCGGGCTGCACAATGGGTCCCACGTCGATCTCAACCAACCCCTCGGGGGCAACAGTGATTGTGGAGGGATATGGCGAGTGTGTTACACCATGTAGCGTATTGGTAGACAGCCCCAGAAACGTCACCGTTGCAAAAGCAGGATTTAAAAAACAACAAATTATTCTTACACCCGACCAAAGGCGACTGACGGTCGATCTGGAATTAGCCGCACCGACATCAGATGTGGCAGCAGGTACGCTTCCGCCGCTCAATTAAAGCGTTTCCAGGCCAATTGTGCGCGGTTGGCCGCCCGTTTGGGTATTGGCGGAAACGCTTAAAAACAAAAACTTAAAGCGTCGTTCCGATACCAATTGAAATGTCGACGCTTTAAGCATCCTCAAGTGCGCTGTCTTCCGACACATTAAGCGCACCGCGTCGGATTTGATCTCTTTCCAGACTTTCAAACAGCGCTTTAAAATTGCCTTCGCCGAAGCCATCATCTCCTTTCCTTTGAATGAACTCAAAGAAAACGGGCCCTACTTGAGGTTCGGCAAAAATCTGTAACAGCAGTCGCGGGGACCCACCATCTGTCGTCCCGTCGAGCAAAATACCTCTTGACTGCAGCGCTTCAACGGGCTGCCCATGCCCAGGCAAGCGCTCTTCTAACATCTCATAATAAGAAGCCGGGGGAGCCGTCATAAATGGTGTACCAAGAGCTTTTAAGCGATCCCAACACGCTGTAAGGTCGCCACAGGAAAGGGCGATATGTTGAATACCCTCACCGCCAAATTGGCGAAGATATTCCTCGATTTGACCTTTACCGTTTTCTCCCTCTTCATTGAGTGGAATACGAATTTTTCCATCGGGTGCCGTTAGTGCTTTAGACGTTAATCCAGTATATTCTCCCTTAATATCAAAGAACCTGATTTCTTGGAAATTGAAAAGGCGTTCATAATAATCGGCCCAATACGCCATACGCCCGCTATACACATTGTGGGTAAGATGGTCGATCACCTCAAATCCCGCGCCGACAGGGTTTTTATCAACACCAGGAAGATATTCAAAGTCTATATCGTAGACCGTTAACTCATCACCATAACGATCAATGAGATAAACAATTGCGCCGCCAATCCCACGAATGGCTGGTAGTCTTAGCTCCATGGGGCCAGTACTAACGTCAACGGGCTCGGCGCCGCTTTTCAGTAAGTGATCATAAGCTTGACGCGCGTCACGCACTCGAAAGGCCATACCGCACGCCGATGGGCCATGTTCACGGGCAAAAAACCATGCGGGAGAATTAATCTCATAATTGATGATGAGATTGATACCTCCTTGGCGCCATAGCGACACGTCTTTCGAACGGTGACGTGCTATTTCAGTAAAGCCAATAGCGATAAAAACTGGCTCTAAGACACCCTTTTGAGGCGCTGAGAATTCTATGAATTCAAAGCCGTCAAGCCCGGCTGGATTCTCGAAAAGATCAGTCATAACGTCTCCATTAATTGAGAGCCTGCGAAAACTTTTGCGGCTCTTTGTTGGCCTGTCGTTCTAGAAACTTTGTTTTATCGTGCTTCTTTTGCGTCATTGATGGAAGGGAACGCTCCACCGTGCACACTTATCCGTGAAGCGCTTTCATTTTTGTTTTCTTTTTATCAAAGTATTTGTGATCGCCACGGTGCAAAATACTATCGGTTTCGAGAATATCTGTAGGCGAAAGATCTGATTGCCCTTTCAGCCGATGATAAACGGGAGCAAAGTCCTGGTAACAAGTCTCAAGCAATGAATCGAAGGTATCGATGACAAAGTAGCTCTTTTGAAAATCATCGATGATATAATTCGTCCGCATCACACGATCGAGGTCAAACTGTATCCGATTAGGGGAGGAATCCTCAAGTGAGAATTGGGTTTCATGGGGCGAAGATAGAATTCCGGCACCAAATATTCGCAACTCATCATGGTTTTTAATTAGGCCAAATTCCACCGTATACCAATAAAGTCTGGCTAAATTATGGAGTTGTCCGAACTGAAGAGCACGCTTTCCCCCTTTGCCATAAGCTTCCATAAAATCGGCAAAGACCGGCTCGGCCAGCATGGGAACATGACCGAATATATCATGAAAGATGTCTGGTTCTTCTAAATAGTCGAATTCATGTTCGGGGCGGATAAATGCACCAGCGGGAAAGCGTTTATTAGAGAGGTGATCAAAGAAGACGTCATCTGGAACAAGCTCTGCAACAGGAACAACGCGCCACCCTGTGATTTTTTCAAGGCGATCACTCAATCGTGCCATGTTCGGAACGCCGGACGACGATAACTCTAATCGGTCAATAGCATGAATGAACTGTTCACACGCTCGGCCAGGAACGAGCGCAGCCATACGAGCATAAAGGCGATCCCAACGATCGTGTTCCTCAGGGGAATAGGTTTCCCATCGTTGATCAATTGTGTAATCAGCAGCACACGGTGCATTTGCATAGCGGTTTTTAATACCATAGGCAGAAGCCCCGTCAAAAGTCGCCGATTGCGTCACTGACATTCTCGATACACTCCCGTTTTAATAGAATCGATCGCTAAAACCTTTCCAGCTCAAGTGGCTACCGGCCCACGCGCCCGCAAATGCATAAAAACAGGGACCTAAAGCCGCTCAACGATTCCATTTGAAACAGAGCCGCTTTAAGCGCGCCGAAACCATCCGATTCATTTTTCGATAATGACCTATCACTATTGAAAATTCCGACCAAATTTTGGTAGTTTCACTATTTTTTTGAAAAAATTATTCAAAATTATTATTTTGATGGGTATAGTATTCGTATGATTAAATTAACCGAAAGTGATCGTTCGATCTTGCGCGCTCTTCAAGCTGATGCGGGCGTGAGCACGCGCGATTTAGCTGATCAATTGGCGATGTCTCAATCAACATTATGGCGTCGGATCAATGATCTGGAACAATCGGGCGTCATCGAAAAACGCGTTGCTATCGTCAATCCCGAATCCATCGGTGCCGAGGTTAGCGTTATCATTTACGTCGATTTGAAAGTTTATGATGCTGATGCGCGAACCGCCTTTGAGACATTTGTTGAAATGACACCTGAGATTCTGCAATGTTATGCGGTGACAGGCGCCCATGATTACGTCCTCATTGTTCACACGACATCTGTTTCAAGTTTTGAAGCGCTCCTTATGAACAGGATTCTTTCCCACCCATCTGTCGCGTCCGCCTCATCGCAGATAACGCTTCGCCGCCTGAAGCACTCAACAGCACTGCCACTTTAGAAATCTAAAGCATTTTTCGCTCAACTGACGACCGATTATCGTTTCCGTCCATTATCTGCACAGACGCCCCATAAGAAGCGTTGATCACAGCAGATGCACGCTTTAACGATCACAAGTAGGGGCTATTACTTCCGCCGACAGCCGGCGAGCCCAGCAGAAGGAGTGACATTACGCCAACCGCGTTTGTCTTCAATGACGAGAATACTGCGTTCTAAATACTGTCCGCCATCGAAGCCCAAACCAAAGCTTACCCTTACATTAAGCGTTAACCCGCCAGGACCGACAAAGGCCTGCTCTTCAGCGACCCCAAATCGACTTGAACCCGCCGTCTCGACCAGTTCTAGGGGCGCGATCGCGCCACCCAAGGCAATCGTTGCACCCTCCCCGACCGTATACTGCATAATTGGGGTAGGTTGCTCATCGTCAAGTGTCCAAAGGATCATCCCGCACGTACCACGTGGAATCGCTGGTGATGGAATTGCGGAAAACAGCGTACGTTTCGCGGCCAGCTTCTCAAGGTCGATCACCAGATCGGTGTCGTTTTCAAATTTTTGTTGCTTGTTGTCGGAAAGCTCTTGTGCATTTGAGTGCTGATCATCAGCATCAACAGTCGGCGGCGGTGTGGATGACATTCCCGCAAAACCAATATTTTTTGCGGTCTCACACCCCGTGACCGCTAAAAACAGAAGAATAATTGATAAAGTTGAGCTCACGGGGAAAGTGCGGCCGGTTTTGGTCATTTATGATCTATCCTAACAATGGGGATATCTTAACTCATTAGAAATTATAGTAGTCAAAATCGACCCGTCATCCACCACTAGCTCCCTAGTCCTCTGATTGGTCCGCGCGCATCGAATACAAGTGAACGCTCATTATTAGCAGCAAAGTCAAAACCAATCGTCTTCAAACGTTGAACGATCACTTCTTCCTTAGGCTGAACTATAGCATTAAGCACATATGTCAAATTCGGCGTTACTTTCACAGCAATGGTTGCTGATCCTTTGGAATTTTGTCCATCGAGCTTAAGCGCTAGATCGTTGCCTTGACATTCAAGTGTACCAATAAACTCTACGTCTTCGCCAGAGAAACGCTTCATCGCATTACTAAAAGCATTTGTGCTGATAGTACCGGCAGCCGTCATGCAGCCTTTACGCGTCCATTCGAGCACCTCAACGTCCGCCTGCACACTGCCGTCATAGGCTAAGCCGAACATTGAATATTGTTTTATCGATGAAAGATCAAAACGAGCGTTCACATCGTTGATACGCAAACCAGCAATACCGAGTGATACAGTCCCATCACCAACACCGGCGCCACCTTTCGCCTCAACATAATAACCAATCTTACCCGTGACGAGCGACAAAGGCCCAAACCTAAACTCAAGATCGCCAGCATAAACATCTCTAATACTCAGGCCAAGAACGTGCCCTGACCAAATGCGCCCCTGAAGGGCGCGGTATTCCAACCCTGCGGCCGTTAAAACCGGCGTAAGTAAACTTGCCGGGGCGAGGACGATGATCGATAGGAAAAATGTGATGAAACCAATATTCCAATGGGAACGCAAATCGCTTTTCCTTTCCTTCGTCCCAAACAACAGGATTTTTCTCATGATAGACATTGGTCTGCTCATCTCTCAAGTACTATACGTGCACGTACGGCATCTAGTCCGTTGCGATCACGAGCAATATCTGCATAAGCGACACCAACACCATAGTCACTTCGAAGCTTTTCAAGCCATGCATACAAACGGTCAGGATTGGCTGACGGTGTACTTGTCTCGATCGTTCCGTCATCCCGTGCATTAACAAATGTAATATTAACGCCGCTTGACTTTGCGGAATCTGTGACCGCTTTACGAATAGGCACATTAGCCTTGGGCGCTGTTTCAGCAGATTGAACACCACCGGCCACTGCAGAAGCCTCAGCAACAAGCTCATAGAGGTTTTCTGAAGACCGCAACTTTCTTTCTTGTGTTTCTCGCCAATTATAAATTGGCGAAACGATAAATTGCAAAATCACCAGAAGAACGGCAAGGACTGCAGCAATACTAATCAGTATACGCTCACGATCAGAAAGGTCACGCCATGCTTCAAACACTGAACAGCTCCCTCACTGTAACGACGCGGTCATTTCACCGACCCAAAAATCACCAGAACGACGATATCCACTGGCGTCATTGGCAACGATTCCAGCAGCAGCGAGACTTTGGCGAAACTCGTCAATAGCACTGTTGGAGTCACTAGCGATCGTAAATGAATATGTCTGACGGCTAGTATCAAAAAGTATACGGTTGATCGAGACACGTTCATTGGCTTTGAGGGCAATGCTTAAACGCGCCGATAGATCAGCAAATGAGCTAGCGCCTCCAGATGCCAAGGTCGCCCGCACCCGCGCCCGCATATTTGTAACCGGACGACCTGGAAAATTTTCTGTATATAATCGTTCCGCTTCCGCCTGATATCGAGCAGCTCTAGCACTCGTGCGTTGCCCCTCAATTGCGAGTAACGCAAAAAAAGCAAGTGCAAAAGATGCCGCCAATACAGAAGCTCGACGCCAAATGCTCAAATCAAAGCTGATGTTTTTTCTAACGCGATACGGCCCTTGAAGAAGGCTGATGGGCTTACGCGGTGAAGCATAGGCGTCATGGATATAGCCCAATAAGCGGTATTCATCGATCGGACCTTTATAAGTGGCATAAGATTGAAAATGCGCCATAAAGAGCTTTTCAGATCCATAAAAATCAATTGGGCCGTTATTCTCTGCAACGAGTTTTTCAAGAAGGGATCCCGCTAAGCCAACTTCAGCAGCAAAGCCGCGTGCGCCGTCGAACCACAGCATGCGGCTTGGAAAAACCACGAGTGACCGTCTATCAATATCGGCAGCACCCGTTTGCATTGCTGCCTCAAAGCAAAGAAAATCGACAGTAAGCGCCGTGAGCTCAAGCGATGCCTCTTTAAATGAAGCAACCCAAGCCGAAATGATCTTTTCTTTCACCGCGATCACGGTACCGATGACTTCGCCGTCGACACCGGTACGTGTCGATGTGGCCACATGAACGTCGTCGATAGGTTGTGCCAGCTCATCTTCCAATAATAAGTTTGCTGCAGCCCTAAATTTCTTTCCCGACTTGGGTGGCGTTGGCATTTGCCGCATCGTGCATGCTTCACCAGGGAGAACTCCAACTAATTCGATAGTTGTATTCAACGAGTTTATTAATTGTTCAACGAAGTTAAATAAATCGTTTAGGTCGCCACTGAGCAATTCATCATTTGAAACCACATCAACGTCATCGCTTTTCAGTAGATCCAAAGGTCGATCGCCATCATAGACCGCCCACCTCAAGCGGTCGTCCGATGGCATTTCACTGAGTAGGCAATATATTCGTACGGTCACGACGGCGCTCCAAACTCACGCGACAGGATCTGGGCCGTCCCACCCTGCCCGATAATTCGAAATAATAACGCATCGACCATATCTATCTCATTAATGGATAGTCGAGCCGTCACTTTAATGTAATCAGAGGTTAGAGCCGTTCGACTCCGGCGAAATTCATTGGTGGTCTTTAACCTTGAGAGAGCACCCTGCACCCAGAACTGATTAATTGACTCCCAACCGCTGGGGGGCTGGCGATCGATAATGTCGCTGGCTTCGTTTAAGGTAATTTCCCCACCCGTCAGAGCCACAAGAATAGGCGCGTCTCGTCGCTGCAGCATATTTATATTTATTTTTGACCGTGTTGGCCCAGGCCATGCGCAAAGATAGGGCGCGAGACGCCGGTAAATCTGTCTATTAATGCCTTCCATAGATCTGATTTCAGAAACATCAGCCAGAAGCCCCCCTCCGGTTCTGAACGGCACAGGAAGCGTTGTATAGAAATTATCTTCAGCGCCGAATTGTTCTGGTTGATCGTCGGTATCAATCCAATCAATGATGACATCAGTTATGCGCGACGCTGTCGCCTCTGACAGTCCGAGCGTTACTGCAAGCGTTTGAAACTCTCGCACAGGAACGGGCGCAACAAATCCACGGTCGGCGCTCGGAGATTGGGCATCGGGCTCAACCGTTGGTTGTTCCGGCTCTTCGTCGGAGTTGATTGCACTCTGTCTGGTTTGATTTGTCGAATTGGCTGACTGATTTGTCGCTTTATCGGATGAGCCCTGATTTCGCCGTGGTTGAAGGGAATTTAGATTGATGCAACGCGTCGCATCAGAAAATACGATCTCTGCCGTACCAGAGGGCAAAGGTACGGTAATCGGGCGCAGAAAAAGTGACGTGATTGGGGTTATCGTTGATGTTTGGGCCTGGCTTGTCGCTCGCACGATCTTTTCAATCGCCACTTGCGCAACGACTTCAGTGCTCAGCGCTCGCCAGTGTAAGGTCATACGATCGTTACCTGCACGTGTGCGTGATACCGCATCTCTCATTTGAGTAGTCACACCAAGGGCAATAAATGACAGGCTCGCTGTCAACAACAGTACAATGATTAAAGCGACACCCTGTTGGCCATTTTGAGGGATATGGTGTTTGTCAGAGCCTCTCTTAGGCAAACAGCAATATGTTGATTTCATATGCATTACTTTACCTGCAGATCCAGCGCCGTTGCCCCGATCCAGAAAAGATGGTCGACTTGGCCGAGATCAGCACTGGTCGTCGTTAACCTTACGACCGGTGGTGCCGAAGCTTCTCTTTGCTGGGTTGGCCATTCCTCAACCCATTGCAGACCGGTTGTTGTTTGAGCAAATAAAAAAGAAAAAGTCGCATCCTCTAACTTGTCGATAAGCGTCAAGTCTTGTGACATGGAGGCACGTCCACCTATATCGGGCGCCGCATCAAGATATGTTCGTATCCGCCGAACAAGACGATTTTCAATCAATACATATTGGATATATTGGAGTTCAGAGCGGGGGTTTGATTGATCCTGATTGCGAATACCGCGGCGGACAAACCCAACGAGAGGTGTCTCACCAACAATAGGACGCTGCGGCACTAGGGCCCGCCCCCCGACAAGAGAACTTGGTGAACGGATTCCATCTTGCCCCCGCACTTGCCTTTGAACCAAATGAAGAAAGTCTTCACGAAGCACAGCGCGCGTAATTTGCCACTGACGTAAGCGGGCATCCGCACTAGCGAGCTGCTCCCGCCCATCAATCGCTAGTCGCAGCGAGTAAACACCGGCTGACGCGATCATCGCGAAGACGGACAACGCTATTAGAAGTTCTGGCAGCGTCATGCCCTGTTGGGCGACGAATAAAACCGTTTGCTTTTGATTGGTCTTCGTCATTCTACGGCCCAACCTATTGTAGCACCCGAACGGCTGACAAGCGTGCTAACACGCGCTCGTCCTCATTCCGACGCAACTCTAAATCGATCTGTACCAAACCTTGAGAACCACTTTGAGCTGTACGCGTGTATAAAAAACGTCGACGACCAATATCGATTGGATTTTCGGTTGACCCAAGCGTTGGTGTAGCCCGGTTCGCAAACTCTTCGACCATCAGATTTTCAGCCGCGATCGACGCCAGCAGCCTATCTTGTGCTTCTGTCATGAAACGTGCGTTTTGACTGATCAGTGCTGATACACTCAAGATTACGCCTCCTGATATTGTGAGCGCTAAAAGCACTTCAATCAGAGTAATTCCTGTTTGTTGCTCTTTGTACTGCTTATTTATTTGAAAGCTGTTCATATTTATTAAGACTATTGACCAACGATCGTCACGTCACCAACGGCACTATACTTTACGGTCCAAACAGTACGCTCGCCCTCAATACGGGCTTCAAATGCATTTGTTGCCGTAAGAGGATCAATCACAAAATACTCTGTGATACCATCTCTTTTAGATTCCTTAGTACTTTCTTTGTCATTGGTGAGAACAAAGTCGTCAAAGAGTTGTGCCGTCTCTGGTTCATTAGATCCACCATTTAACGCCAGGGCATTGTCCTTACTTATATCATTCTTTGTCATTGAAAGGACCACCCCCTGCTCTGGTAGACCACGCCAGTTGCTGATGGAAACCCATTCATCACGTCCCGCATATCGCGTTATTCGATAATCGCTGCCAGCGAACTCCAAACGATGAGAGGCCCCAGTTAGAATGCTGGCGTCTTTTGCGGCGACCAACCGGGAAGCCATCTCTTCGGCAAGCGATTTAGCCGCCGGTCGCGCTGGCGGGGCATTTAGGACCACCAGTCCGGCAGCAAAGCCAAGGATCGACAACGCAACTAACAGTTCGATCAGCGTAACCCCCGTCTGAAAGGCGGGGGACGAACGATTATTGGTAATAAAACCAGAAATTATTCTTGATCTGACCAATTGCCGATATCCGCATTTAGACCTTCACCACCGGCCTCGCCATCCGCACCAAATGAGAACACGTCAACCAAACCAAATTCACCGGGATAGCGATATTGATAAGGATTGTTCCAAGGATCGAGTGGAACGCTACCCTTTATATATCCGCCAGGGCGATAATCACCCGCACGGCCAGAATCTGACGGTGCTTCGACGAGCGCTTGCAGTCCTTGCTCCGTGGTGGGATAACTGAACATATCAAGTCGATACTGATCGAGCGCTCCTTCAATGACACTTATATCGATGGCCGCTTTGCGGACTGCGGCACGATCACGCTCCGGAAGAACGTTCACAACAACAAGCGCAGAAATCAGTGCAATGATCGAAAGCACGACGAGCAGTTCAATCATTGTAATACCGCGTTGATTTGCAAGCGACGTTTTTCTTGAGTTCAACATCTTCTTCCTCTCATTCACGTGTTTCGTCTGCCCGTCCTATATCAGCTCATCATAACGCAGCAAGGGCATTCAACCGCAATATCGGCAACATGATTGCAACGGTGATTAACATAACAATACCGCCCATAATAACGATAATGATGGGTTCTAATAATCGAAGCGCTACCGTTGACGCCGTATCAAATTCGTCTTCGAGTTGCTCTGCCGCACGATCCAAAAGCTTCGGTAATTCACCAGAGCGCTCTCCTGCAGCCACCATATGCGCCATCATTGACGGCAAGGCCTCACTTTTCTTGACCGCCGCCGCGAGCGAACCACCTTCGCGGACATAATCGATGGCCGTATCTAAACGAGATCGAATATATGAATTGCCCACTGTACGCTGAGCGCCTGACAAGCTTTCAAGAAGCGGCGCATCTCCTCCAAATAACGTGGACAGCGTGCGAGCAAAACGGGCCCCATCAAGGCCACGCAAAAGTGGCCCCAAAACAGGGATAAGCAAGACCATTCGATCAAGTTGGTACTTCACATTTGGAAAGCGGGTCGCCTGCCACACAGCGATACCTGTTGCCACTAAAAATCCCAAAATATATCCACCATAACTGCTTAGAAAGTTCGACATCCCCACAACGAACTGCGTTACGGTTGGCAGCTCAGCATCAAATGACCGGAACTGATCAACGATTTGTGGAACGACCAGTGTCATCAGCCCTGTTACAACGCCGCCAGCAAAAAGAAAAAGCACCGCCGGATAAATCAAAGCGCCAAGCGCTTTGTTTCTCATCGCTCTCGTTTTTTCCAACATGGTCGCCAGACGATCTAGAACATCAGCTAGACGCCCTGATCGCTCTCCCGCTTCAACAACTGAACAGTACAAATCGGAAAAAGACTTCGGATCTTCCCTCAATGCATCGGCAAATCGGCGTCCTTCAGTAATACGCTCACGGACTGTCAGCAAACGTTTCCTGACCGATGGTTTATCGGTTTCAAGGGCAACAGCATTGATGGCCTCTTCCAATGGCGTTGCTGCACCAATTAAAACCGATAATTGCCTCGTTACCAGAACGAGCTCGCCAGCCGGCACCTTGGCTATTTTATCATGCCCTTTTCCCCCTGCACTCACGTCCGACCGCGCCGCAGCTAAGGAAATTGGCGTCATCGACAAACGGCGTAATTCAAGGCGAGCCTGACGTGGCGTTTCCGCCGTTAAGATGCCTTTTCGCGAACGCCCACCTGCATCAAGCGCTTCATATTCAAATGCCGGCGCCATCGTCCTCCTGCCTTACAACGCGAATAACCTCCTCAAGGGAAGTTAGGCCATCAATAACATGCTGAAAGCCACAGTGCGCCAGTGTGTCCGCCTGCTTGAAGGCATGCTGGCTCAACGCTCGCTCCGACGCATCATCATGGATCAAGGACCGCAATTGCTGATCAACCGAAATAAATTCGTAAACGCCCATTCGCCCTTCGTAGCCAGTATGTCCACACCGGCCGCACCCTTTGGGCCGAAATAGCGTTAATGCCTCATGAATTGGTCGCCCAAGCATTTCCTTCTCTGTGGCATCAGCCTCATAGGGTTCGCGGCACGCCGGGCAAAGGCGCCGCACAAGACGTTGTGCTAATACACCCGCAAGCGTGGACGAAAGCAGGAAGGGTTCTGCGCCCATATCTCTTAATCGCGTGACGGCCCCTACTGCTGAGTTTGTGTGAATTGTCGAAAGAACCAAGTGTCCTGTTAGGGCTGCCCGAATTGAAATATCGGCTGTTTCCCCATCGCGAATTTCACCGAGCATCACGATGTCGGGATCCTGCCGAAGGATCGCCCGCAACCCGGTAGCAAAGGTCATACCGACTTTAGGGTTGATTTGCGTCTGCCCAACGCCGTCTATCGCATATTCAACCGGATCCTCTACCGTAAGAATATTGAGGCTTGGATCATTCAAAAGTGATAAAGCACCGTATAAGGTCGTTGTCTTGCCGGACCCCGTCGGCCCTGTGACCAAAATTATTCCATTGGGACGCTTCAGGACTTGCTTAAACCGGTTAAGCGTATCGAGCGGCATACCAAGAGCATCAAGGTCCAGCCGCGCTTCCTCTTTATCAAGAATACGCATCACAACACGTTCGCCAAAACGCGATGGCAAAGTGGAAATACGTACATCAACAGTTTTTCCACCGAGTGCAATTGAAATGCGTCCATCTTGCGGTACACGCTTTTCAGCAATATCCAAACGCGCCATAACTTTCACTCGGCTTACAAGAGCAGGCGCTAATCGTGCGGGCAATGATAGAATTTCACGTAAGACGCCATCAATCCTTAAGCGGATTGAAAGTGACTTTTCATAGGGTTCAATATGAATATCAGAAGCTTTCGTTTTCACGGCTTCTGCAAGCACCCCGTTAATCAGTCGAATAATGGGAGCATCGTTATCACTATCAAGAAGATCGGCAGTTGTTGGCAATCCTTCAGCAAGACTTAAAAGGTCATCTTCGCCATCCGTGCTCGCAAAGTCCTCAGCCGCCATTCCGGTGACCGCATAAATCTCTGATAGGCGCCGCTCAAAAGCTTCGACAGGCATCTCTTCAACAGAAATCCGCCTCCCAAGGACACGACGCACTTCAAGAAGATTCCAAGGATCCGGAATACCGCGGGAACCGATAAGGGCTGGAGATCGGTCTGGATCAAGAACAATCAACCCGTGTTCTTTTGCAAAGGCATAGGATAACCTGCGCACGGCGTCTGCTGCCGCTACATTTTCGTCAATGCCTGGCTGGTTAATTGGATTAGGACTTTTAACCTCTGAAACGCTCATTGTCTTTTAGCGCTCGCTTAATTTCGCTAACGTCCCCGAATAGTCTGCATCACGCAGCCGAGGTACCGAAATATCGGTCTTTTTTTCTAGTGGTAGCCGTTCACTCGGATCATATTTGGAAATTGGCATCACTGATTTTAAAACGGCAATGTCTGCCGTCTCTGACAATGATTCATCGACGGCATTACTCGAAATTGGTTTTTCCGATGGGGCCTGAGATGGGATTTGAGATGGGATTTGAGATGGGATTTGAGATGGGATTTGAGATGGGACCGGCGACGGCGACAAGCTTTGATCCGTAGTTCCCGCACCAAGCTCAGGGTTCGGATCAGAATCTTTCCCCCTTGCCTCGGATGAGTCCAACAGCTGCGAAGGTTCCTGCGGTTCATCTTTGCGAACCCGTCTCTTTAATTTAGAAGGGGCCATTGTTGAACTCGAATTTATTGACCGAATACCTTCCAATCCTGTTGCTTGGTCAATCAGCCGCTCCACCTCTGAAACCGGATCACCAGATCGCAACAGCTCTCGCGCTTTTATATAGTTGAGTTTCTTTGACGTTGCTGAATTGGCTGTCGCGCGATTGCGAACGATCGTTGGTTTAATAAAAACCATTAAATTCGTCTTATCGCGAGACCTAGACTGGGTTTTAAATAAATTACCAGCGAGCGGAATATCGCCAAGTAACGGTACTTTACTTTGTAGATCACTATCGTTTTGATCAATAAGACCGCCAACAACAAGTATATCACCATCGTCAACAAGGGCGACCGTCTCAATGACCCTCTTATTTGTAATAAGGTCCGTAGACGTTGAAATTACAGGTCCAACAACACTAGAACTCTCCTGACGTAATTCAAGGGTGACGGTATTGCCCTCGCTGATACGCGGTGTAACCTCCAAAATGACGCCGACCTCTTGGCGAGAAACGGTTCTAAACGCATCGGTAAAGTCATTACCAAGTTGCTCACCGGTTGTAATCGGAATTTCTTGCCCAACAGAAAGGCGTGCCCCCTGATTATCAAGCGTGAGTACGGAAGGCATCGAAAGGATGTTTGAGTTTATATCTTCTTGGATCGCGGTCAGTATTGCACCAAATATCCCATCTTCCGTTTCACCAGCACCACCAAGCGCAAAGCCGTTCAACCCAAGTAGTGAACCAAGAGCTATTTGGATAAGTTCGTTATCAATGCCTAGAGGGTTATCATTAGCCTCAGTTGTCGTTGTGTTTCCGTCTGAGTCCGTTGTTGTCGTTGTGCCATTTATTAACGCCGAGCCCGCAGCGCCCAATAGATCAGATTGTCCACTTGAAAAGTTCGTTGTCGTAAATGGCGTCGCGCCTTCGCCATTGCCTGAAATAAGGAATTCTACACCCAGCTCACGCGCGGTATTTTCAGAAATTTCCACGATAATCGCTTCCACAAGAACTTGTGAAGGGCGTATATCAAGCTCATATATGGCACGACGGAGGGTTTGCTGAATCGCCGGATCACCGGAAATGATGATCGAATTCGTCGGTGCATCAACAGAAATAATAGCGCGGGAACGCCGTCCGTTTGGTCCCGACGTCGGTCTTTGCGCCGGGGCATTTGCAGCGTCAGCACCAGTGGCCGGCGGTTGTGCATCAGCAATTTCACGCAATGTGACAGCCATAGTCTCAGCATCCTGATGAGCAAGACGTATCACTGCAATATCGGATTGTGTCTCCCCAATGCGGTCTAGCTCACCAATAACTGCGAGTAATTTATCGATTGCATATGGCTCAGCACGTATAAGAAGTGAATTTGACGCTTCAATCGGAACGATGCTTGATGCTGACTTACTGCCGCCCCCCTCGTCATTTAGCTCCTTGGCTATTTTTCCAACGACCTCCGCCACCTCCGTTGCAGAAGCATTCTCTAACGAAATCGTCCGAGTTACCCGTGTATCACGATCAATACGACGCAAAACTTCTCGCATTCTCTCAATATTATTTTCGCTATCGACGATGATCAGTGAATTGCTTGCTCGCACTGGATTGACAACACCGCGTTCACCAGAAATCTGCGCTAGACTTGCGGCAGCCTCTCTTGCTTCAATATGTCTAAGTCGAAATATTTGCGTAGCAATATCACCAGGGCGACCTGCGCCAACGGGCCCGGCAGACCGCGCGCTTTGTTGGCTTGGTACTATTTTATAACTATCACCATTAATTGGTGTCGCAACAAAACCGGTTACTCTGAGCGCTGCTTGAAACAACTCCCATGCTTCACCAGGACAAAGTCCACCGCCAGGTCCTGATTTAACAGTAACAGTCCCATTGACCTGGGGGGCTATAACAAATTTTTTGCCCGTCCGAAGCGCAATATCGTCGACAATTGCAGAAATGTCAGCATCTTCGTAATTAATTGAAGCGCCATCGCAATTTGCATCAAGATCATTTCTGGTTTGTGCAGAAACAGAAGAAAATCCAAAAACAAGAAGTGCGATCGTGTTAAAAAGCACCGATTTCTTCTGTACACAAGCCATTACTCAGCGCTCTTTTCTTCGCTAACTTTTGCCACGGGTAATTGAATTATGAGAGGAATGAATTGTTCATTTCGCTCAACAGATATCTCGATCTCATTTCCGGGATTTAGCCCTTGGAATGTTGAAATGATCGACTCTGGATTGCCGGTTACCGAACGACCATCAACCTCGAGAAGTACGTCTCCGGGCTTGAGGCCGCTCTTCGTAAACAAAGTGCTATCTTTGCCTGGATTCAAGACGAGGCGAATTCCTTCTTTGGTCGCAAAAGGCGATACCTGAATGAATTCTGAAAAGTCGCGGCTCGCGATAGTCTTTGACACTCGACTATTGGCGCTGCTAGCGGTCGACACGTTTGTTTGCACGCGACGTGAATTTCGGTTGGCGCGTGCGACCTTCGGATCTCTATTGACAAGCGTTAGCGTCTCACGAACACCACGACGCGTAATAGTAACCTGATCTTGGTACGCATCATTTAACGTTACACCGGGAATCAATTCATCTCCGACGCGGAAGGTTTTCTGCTGTCCGTTTGGCAAACGAATAATTGCCGTTTGATTATTTTGATCAACGCGGACACCGTGCAGAACTAAGTTTAGCGTGGTCTCTTCAAGGGCCTCTTCATCGCTATCACTCAAGCCAACGGCTGCGGCGGCACCACCAGCGGCGACGGCAGCATTGCGAAATGGATTCGCGTTCTCAAGGACTTCTTGTTTGACCGCAGACTGAGCCGGAGCGCCAGAAACCGGCAATCGCTCGGGAATCGGAAGCGGCGCTATGATGGAATAAACTATTAATGCCAGTAAGACCGCAATCGCCGCCGATAGGAGATATTCAATGATTAAAGCGATCTTTTTTGCCGGTATTGCTGTGCGCCCTAGGCGAATTTCGCTGATCCCTCGAAACGCATCTAATGGCTGATGGCCAGAGAACGGCAAGCCGGTCACTTTTTTCAGGGAGCCAATAATCTTTTCAGCTGTCGCTTCTGCCTTCGACACAGTCATAACAGTCAAAGCCGCCAATACTCTTCTTTACAACGAAATAGAAAACAGAATTCAGCGCCTTCCACACCAGGCACCTCGCCGTTTTTATTTGCGAAACTCACAAGAAAGCACGTCGTGCGCATTTCTAAGTTTCATTGCTTACTACAGCGTCTCTTAATATTCTTTTTACCATAACCAACCGATCGGACATAAACGCCATTACGAACAAAAGTTCATCATTCTCCGCCTCTGCAAGACATTAGTCTCGTGAAGATGAGACCAAAATTGAACGGCCAGGTCAGCCCGCTCCAACCATAACCCGTTGATTATAATATATTAAAAGACAATACGAAAGAACCACCTGAGATATGAAAAAAGGCGACCGCAAAAAGCAGTCGCCATAAAGTTACTAGAGATTTCAGTGTTAACCGAGCTAGAAGCTCTTCGAAATACTGGCAGACAAACGCCGTCCGAGCGGATAAACATCGAATTCAGCAACGGATCCATCAGCAAACTCTTGGGTAGCCTCGTAATCATCACCCAGGATATTGCGGACCTGAAGCCCAACTTCCCAGCCGCCGCCCCACATATCCAATCCCTTGCTAAACACAAGATCAAGCGAGACTGGTGGGCGCTCTAGAACCGCTGGGATAATATCAGCCGCGTTCACGCCGGTAATGTTCTCCGTCTGACGAATACGTTGTGAAGCATAATTCACAAGCAATGTCGCCCGCATATCTGCTTCACTGTCCTCTACACCCAGTTGGAGGTTAAAGAGATGGTCCGACTGACCCTGAAGCGAGCGACCGTCGACGATCCGCCCTGAAGCATCAGAGATAATCGGTGTCACCCCAGACGTAGCCGCTGAAGCTGTACCAGAAAGAGTCACCTCACCGTCTGCGCTAACATTCGACTGGCTGAACGTGTAGTTGGTTTTGAGAAGCAAGTCCAAGCCTTGAACAAACGACCAATCAACCAAATCCTCAGCAGCCATTGTTTTTTCAAACTCTAACTCGAAACCATAGAGTTCAGCAGAAGGCGCGTTGACGAATGTTTGACCAAGTCCAATCGTCGTCCGGAACGAGGTAAGCTCGATAGGGTTTGTAAGATCCTTATAGAACCCACCAATTGTTACGAACTGTCCGCGCCCGAAATAGTACTCAATCCGAGCATCGTAGTTGTCGATCTCCGTTATCCGCAAGAACGGATTACCAAGAATGAGCTGATCAGTGTCATCGTCAAGGAATGTCGCGGGCGTCAGCTCACGAAACTGAGGACGTGTAATCGTCTGTGAAAAACCAGCACGGACTTGGATATCGTCCAACGGGTTCCACGTCACGGTTACCGCAGGAAGGAAAAAGTCTTGATCGAGGGTTTCAAGACCGTTTGCTTCGCTAAGAGCGTTCGCATCAGAAAACGATGCCTGTGGTTGGCTCGTTGCAAAAGCGAGTGTGTTCAGATCATTGACCTCATACCGGAAACCGGCAGCAACCCGAACATAGTCGCCAACTTCGTAATCTAAGCCGAGGTATCCCGCATGGACTTGCAATGCTGACGTAGCATTATCGAGTGATACAAGGCTGTTAATCAGCGTAAGATCTAACGCATCCGTTCCAGCCGCATCCGAAACAAGAACATCGTTTCTAACGCCCGACAGAGCACTGCCAATACCGAAACCTTCATCAAACAGGTATTGAAGGTCTCGAACGAATGAGTCGCGTTCTTTATCGGTAAATGCATAACCAAACTTAATCTCCCCAGCTTGGCCAAACAGATCCTGCGGCAACGTGAAATCAACACCAGCGTCAATGTTCGTGTCGTCGACCTCAGAGAACGAAACCGTTGCAGCGTTTAGAGCAAACGCGCTTGGCACGTCGGGATTTCCAAACGGTTGCTGAAAGGCCCCGCCAGGTTGCGTTTGAACAGTACGAAACGCTCTGTTTAGAGGAGCATCACGCTCTGCCTGACCAAATGCACCGCGCCAAGCGATGGTTAAGTCGTTAAGGCTCGGAATGACGTGTTCGCCGCGAAGTTGCGTTTGCCATACTTGGCGTTCGAAAAAGTCAAAAAACTCGTCCCGAACCAAAACCCCGTCATTGTCCCCATCAATGAAGGTCAATGTACGAGCATCCTTAGCGGTTGAACGAAGCAAAAGATTCGTCGACGTAATTGTGTGGTTATCACCAATTTCAAAGCCGAAGGTACCAGCAAGATTGGATGTCACGTCTTGCGTTGTACTGAAGAAGTTACCGACCGCAGCATCATTTGGTAGGTTACCGGTTTCAGGACCAAATGGAGCAGCGTCAGCGAATTCAGCAGAACCCGTAAGGCCCTGCTCACGACGACCGTCTCTGGTCTGCCAACTGTTACCAAATGAACCAGCGAGATTAATACCAAAAACCACTTCATCGGATAGTTCAGCTACCGTTCCGCCAGCGAGAGAGAAATCCCAATTGGCGGGGATGTTGTCACGAAATAATACCGTCGTATTGGTTGAATCGATACTCGTGTCTAATATGTTTTGTTGAGCAGACGAAAGCAATGGAAGACCGAACTCAGGAAGATTGCCGATACTATCGGGACCGACACCGAAGAATGCCTGCTCAATTTCAGGAGACGCTGAACGGGTCCCATCATCAAAACCAGCCCAATCGCTGGAGCCCCCATCATATGTCAAGCCACGGCTTAAGTTTGTAACGGTATCAAGACCGATACTTGCACTAATGTTGAAATACGTCTCATCAGGGATCGGCTTCGTACGCAGCTCAATCGTCCCACCACCGAATTCACCAGACAACTGCGGGGAAAAGGTCTTCTGAACCAAAGAGCCCGACAGAATGGACGTTGGAATAATATCCAAGGGAACAACACGCCTTAATGGCTCCGGACTTGGCAATGGCGACCCATCTAGTGTCACCGAAGAGTAACGCTCATTCAGTCCACGGACGACAACAAACTTACCCTCCGTAATCGATAGACCCGTTACACGTCCAAGGGCGGAAGCGATGTCACTGTCACCTGTCCGTTGAAATGACTCCTCGTCGAGAACCGCCGAAATTTCAGACGTCGCCCTCTTTTCATCCGGAATGTTAACACCACGGACAACAATCTCATCTATATTCGAACCGACATCCTGCGCCAACGCATTTTGCGTCATTGACATCGCAGTCGTGCCGAGAAGCATGGTAAGTGTAGAGACCTTTAGTCTACCCATTTTAATCCCCTGATCGGCCTTAAAGCCAAATAATTCCAACTATCATAAATAATGAGCAGATGGACGCACCATTGGATGGTGCGCCCACTGCTGGCGATTAATTTGCGTCAAGACCAATGGTCCAACCTTGGTACCAAGTATCGGATACACCGCTTACGGCGCCGATAAAGTTGGTTGTATCAAGATTGCCGCATGGGTTTGGTGCTTCAGATGCAGGAACACTAGCGAACACAGCATTACAGACCGCCACCGGATCAGAAGGCGTCGCGGCATTTTCGTTAATGCCCGTGAGCAGCGTGGTCACAAAGCCTGCCGGTGCCGATAGCGTAGACACAGCGTTTTGTACGTTCCCAGCATCAAAGACGGCAGCTGCATCCGTAACGAGACTGGTCACATTACCAGTAAGGGCAACGCCTGCAATATCTGGGTCAGGCCCAGTGCCCTGATCCTGGTACCGCAACCCACCAATGAAATTGGAAATCGCAGTGTTCACAAGCGCACCATCCGTACCCTCACGAAGGCGAACACCGTTGTTATCGCCAGCGCCACCAAGGTTGTCACCAACAAACAACGCATTGGCAACGATAGGACGTGACCGCGGTAATACATCCTGTGACGGCGTATCACCATTGTTGTCGCCCTCAATACCGTTGTCACCACCCGTTGGGAGGAAACGACTAGGATCTTGGTCAACAATCACATACTGCGCCGTGCCATTCCAACCGTCGGTCCAGTCAAGGCTGTCGTCATTAGCGCCAGTTACGACGATATGACTTGCGCTTGCTGTTCCACCGAACCACTCAACACCATCGTCACCAGCATTTAGAACCTGAACAAAATCGATTTCAGTTTCGTTGCCGACGCCCTGAAGAGCCAACGCATTCAGCTCGTTGTTTCCAGCAAAACGGAAACCAGCGTAACGGATCTGGAGATAGTTGATGCGACCCGAATTATCGTCAGGAACATTCCCGCCGAAACGGCCAGATGCCCCTTCGCCTTCCTGCTCACAATCTGCAGCACCAGCAGTAGCCGCTGTATCAACAGTACATTCGTTTAATGGCGCACGACCGTTGATCGCAATACCACCGATCTCGTTCGTGACTTGACGAACCTCACCACCATTCTCGAGGTCAGCGCGACTTGTAAAGACAACAGGAGAATCAGCTGTCCCGTTGACAAAAATTTGCGAACCACGAGCAACCGCAATCAGGTCAACAACGCCGGACGTTTGGTTTCCGAAAAGCGTTACGCCAGCATCAACCGTCAGAATGCCCTCAGCACCTGGCAGCTGAACACCATCCTCGGTCGGATCCACATCAGTCGTTAAATCACCAGTTCTATCGGAACCAACGGTCAGTGTGCCGTTGATGCGGTAGAGGTTTCCAGCTTCGAGGCGAAGACCACCGATAACAGGGGTATTAACCTGACAAACGCGTGTCTCAGTCCGGCCTGGGAATGAGCTTAACGACTCAGATGCTGTAACGTCGGTTGTACCAGTCGGGCAATCCGTTGCCCCAACACCTGGAATAGAGTTCGGAACTGTCCAACCCGTTGTCCAGTTGTTCTCCAAGGTTTCCGAAGGACCAAAGGCGCCAACATAGTCAGCAGCGACAAAGTCAGAAGAAATCGTCGTCGGCGAAATAGGCGTTACCGATAGCTCATTCGTACCCGGAATGATACCATCAAGTGTCGACGCGTTAAATGTGCCACTATTTGTTGCCGCGCCTAACAAGGTAGCGCCAGAACCACCAAAGTTTGAAGCGTTACCAACCAGTACGACGGACTCAACCAGTGGATCTGGTCCGGTACCAGCAGGGTTGAACTCAAGACCCTGATCAAAGTTTGCAATAATTGAGTTTACAAAACTACCGGCCGTACCTTCACGCAACTGCACACCCTCACCGGCACCACCACCGTCACCAATCAAGGTCAGGTTGGAGAGATCAGGTGCAGAACGAGGGGCGACATCCTGCGAAGGGGTATCGCCGTTGTTATCACCCTCGATGCCGTTATCGTCACCCGTTTCCTGAGCAACAAGAGCAAACTGAAGCGAACCCGTCCAACCGTCTGTCCAGTCAAGGGAGTCGTCATTGGCACCAGTGACAATAAGGTGATCAGTATCGACAGAACCACCAAACCATTCAAAGCCATCGTCGCCGCCACGGTGAACCTGAACATAATTGAAGGTTGTACCATTTCCGACGGCCTGAAGAGCGATACCATTCAGTTCGTTTTCATCCTCAAAAAGGATACCTGCATGCTGCACGCGGAAATAGCTGTAACTACCCGAACTATCCGTATCGTCAGCGCCACCAAAGTTACCCGATGCACCCTCGCCTTCCTGTTGGCAAGCGTCGGTACCAGGGGTCGCACCAGTATCAATCGTGCACTCGTTTAAGCGGGCCTTACCATTAATGGCCAAGCCACCCCAATCTCCAGTATCGGATGTTCCATTTGGCTGACCGTCATCTGTCCAATCCTCTAGGGAGGTAAAGATGATTGGTTGCGCTGGCGTACCAACAATCGTTGCCTCTGACCCCCGCGAAATCACGAGAAGATCAACCTCAGCGGCGCTTTCAGTGACAAATGTCTGACCGGCTGCAATCGTCAGGTTTGCATCTCCATCTGTTCCATCACCGATAAATGTTCCACCTGAAATCAAAATTGGGTCTTCAGTGAAAGGAATATTGACGGAACCCGATACAACGGTTCGACCGGAAATTGAGCTGCCAGAAATGCCTGAACTATCTAGCACACAGAATGTCGTCTCAGTTGATGAAACACCTAACTGTAAGCCAATTTCTACGTTTGACCTAAAGGTCGTACCTGTAGGGCAGTCGGCCTGTGAAAGTGGTCTCGTAGAACGTCCTGCAAATGCAGCAACACCGCCTGCAATATCACCGCCAGGAATGGCGATAATTTCGAGCGGCGTTTCTGACCCTGGGCTGACAACATCTGTAATGTCAGCATCGGTGCAGGCGGCGAGAGCAGAGATTGCTGTTCCCGCTAAGAAGAACGAACGAATAAGACTAGAGCGCATTTAATTACCCCTCGAAGTGGCTTACGCAGAAAATTGAAAGGCGAACCCCCATGGCCCGTGCCATATTGGAGCACTTAACGCGCTCATATAACGCCGAAGTGACGTTTATATTTCAGATTTGTGACGCACTGTTTTTTTTTAGGATTCGAGATGCGAGCTGATGGCAGTTTTTAACCAACGATTTGATTTCACAGTTAAAATTGTACAAGCAAATTTTGCTTTCATAGCTATGGAGTGACAGAAGAATTGTGAGTTGGATTATTTTTGCAACACTAGGGTTAATTGGTCTGTTCGTCGGAAGCTTCTTAAATGTCGTGATTTACAGGGGCCCCATTATTTGGGGGCTTATTGATGCATCGCCAAAAGACGCGGATGGCGAAAACGATAAAAAAGTCCCAATGCTGGGGCAGACTCGTTTCAATTTTTCAACACCGCGATCATTCTGCATTGAATGCGGAAAACCCATCGCGCGACGGGATCTGATCCCGTTATTCAGTTATTTGATGCTCAAAGGGGCCTGTCCCTATTGTAGGAGTAGAATTTCATTGCGATATCCGATTGTCGAAGTTTTAGGCGCACTCGTAATTCTTTTATCATTCAACGTATTCGGACTATCGGCTGAAGCATTTCTAGCAACGATTTTCGGATGGACGCTGCTTGTATTAGCTTTCATTGATAAGGAAACCGGCTATCTGCCCGACGCCCTAACCTTGCCTCTTATCGTTGGCGGCATTGCTATGAACACAGTTGATTTGTTCGCACCCTTACCCGATGCAATTATCGGTGGGATAGCAGGGTATTTTATTTTTTGGTTGATTAGACTGGTATTCAAAGCAATTCGCGGGGAAGAAGGCCTTGGGCTTGGCGATGCTAAGCTACTTGCCGGCATTTGTGCATGGATTGGATGGCAAGCGTTACCGGCAATCGTATTTATTGGCTCAGTCTCTAGCCTACTTGCTATTGGCCTGTATCGCGCCAATCGCAACTCAAAAATAAAGGCAAACACATCACTAGCCTTCGGCCCGGGCCTTGCGTTCGCGGGGTTTTGCGCAATGGTGTCGCCGTTTCCTTTGTATTAACAAACGACATATGCCATCAAAACTGACGCCATTCTTTTATGGTTCTAAGCCTTTTGGTTTTTGCCAACCAGCGACCCATGGTCTTTTACCTCGTACATGAGCATTGGACTTTACCGTTAGAGCTCCATCTTTCAAATATATGGCTTGTGCACCACCCCGCCACGCTTCGCGCCGATCTATGATTTTGGCTTTACAAGCATCACCGATTTTTTTTGCGACCGGATAAAATGCAATCACGAGGTCGGCTCGCGCGCAATCAGTCCGGATACCGACTGGATCCAAAGAAAAAGCAAACACCTGCTCCGCAAGAGTCGCAACACATCCGTCATCGTCACATGGCAAGATAGCTCTCATCGAAACAGATTGCTCGCTAACGCCAGACACTTCACGCCAAACGCCCGCTGAAAACCGATCTTTACGAGGGTCAAAAATGGCTAATTGTTCTTCGGTCTGTTTTGATGTCCAAGTCTTATGAAAGCGTATTGCTGCGTTATCACCATCAGCGGCGATAAATATCAATGGTATCGGCGTCAGATTTGAAAGGGCAAATCCTATGAATATGACCAGAAACCCAAACCATCTCCATGGTGCCCATAATAACAGCAACAATAGCCCGCCAAGCACAATTGTAATGAGCGACAAGTTTGACCACTGACCAACGCCAAGTATCGCCCCTTGCCAGGAGGATACCGTTGTTGCAGAGGCAAGCACTAATTCAACACCTTTGGCCGAGATTTGCCAAAAAATATGATCAAAACCAATCGGCAAGGTTAGCAAACCCGCAATAATGAAAGGCATAATGACAAACGCCATAATTGGGGTCGCCACCAGATTTGCTGCAAGACTATAAACCGCAGCTTGATGAAAATGATATAGCGCAAACGGCGCCGTAGCTGTGGCGGCAATCGTATCAGTTGCCGCGACGCCAAGTACATATCGTCGCATTATATCTACTATCGTATTTTGTTTGTAAACTGAATATTTTGAGCTGAACCATTCATACGCGGCAATAAGAGCTGTTGCTGCAGCAAACGACATTTGGAAACCAGGATGCAACACAGCCTCAGGTGTCAAGACCAATATAATGGTCGCAGCAATCGCGATATTTCGTAAGGAAAGAGCGCGTCGATCAACGATAATCGCTACAAATATTACCGCTGTCATGATAAAGGCGCGACGCGCTGACCATCCACTTCCAGAAAGCAACAAATAAACAAAGCATGAAATGAGCGCCCCAATTGCTGCCCATTTCTTAATCGGAAAATAGAGTGCCAACTGGGGTGACAATGCCAGAAGCGCCCGAAGCGAGAAAAAAATCAAGCCCGCGACTAAACCCATATGCAGACCTGAGATTGCCAACAAATGAGCCAAACCAGAATGCCTCAAGGCTTCTTCTGACTGGGAATTGATCGCTCCACGTTTTCCCGTTACCAAGGCAGCAACGACAGCACCTCCTTGCCCTGGCGCGCTGGTCAGAATATGCTGAGCAAGGTTGGTTCGTACACGTTCAATCGCTATATTGAATTCGCTATAATGCCGTTCGATTAGGCCCTTAGGTTTCCGTGGCGCATCGTTTGAAGACCGTTCAGCTAGCACCTTCGGTGTAGAGACAGAAAACCCAACAGCACCGATGCGCTTGAAATATAAATACCGTGCAAAATCAAAAGCGTGGGGAGCTGCAGGCTCTGGTGGTGGCGATAACCCTGCCCTTAACGTGATACGATCGCCTGGTTGTAAATCAAGGTCATCACCTCGCCATGTCACGCGAACACGTTCTGGGGTTTCATCAGCTGCCAAGCGGTCAATAGAGATTTCCTTCAGTGTCAACCGATTTCGATTTGAATTCTGCTCAATTAAGACGAGTTGCCCCGTTACAGCACGAATCGATAACTCACGCTTTAGTATAGGCGCGTCAACACGGTCAGTTCGCAGGTCTGCGAGCACGATACCGGAAGAAAACAAAGCGAGGCAAAGGCATAAGGCCAATAACTGAGACTTGTTTCGCAACAATAATGCAAGCGCCCAGAACCCAGCCGCCAAAACTTGTATCAATAAGCTTTCAGGCTCAAATCGAAGCGAAAAGTATGTTGCTGCGCCGCCACCGATCGCTACAGGTATCCATAAGAAAAGGCGTTCGCTGTCGGTTCGCCACCACTCGCGCAGCAATAACTGCATCCGCCCTCGAATGGACCTAAAGGACCAATGAAAGCGCTCGTGTTCAGGGTCTACCAGAATTGGTACCGGTGAAAATGACCGTCGAAATCCGTTTAGTCGCGACTTAAAATCGAGCTTTCTATCTTGATCCATCGGAATATGTCAGATTTCTATGGGCTCTCATTTTATGTCCGATGAGCGCTATGATCTTTCGTCGTCATGAACCGTTCTGACAAGTTATATTTTCAGTATATATCCTCGGTGACCCAGAGCGATACCCATAGAAGCGGCTAGTTTATCGACTAAGAAGCATATCGAAGTTGAAATTGAATGGTTTTGCATGATCGATACAATGAGAGCATTACACGTGACGTAACGCTTTTCCGGTAACCCGGTAATGCAGCAAAGGCGTTGTGCGCCGCTACAAAACGCATCACCAAGATATAACCATAACACCTTTTAAGACTGCCCCTAGGCAGAGCAAAGAGAGCCCCTAATGACATCCAACGTCGTCACTCGGTTTGCCCCCTCGCCCACGGGTTTTTTGCATATAGGCGGGGCGCGCACGGCTCTTTTTAATTGGTTATTTGCACGAGGACGGGGTGGAAAGTTTTTATTGCGAATTGAGGATACGGACCGGGCACGACACAATGAAGAGGCTGTCGGTGCTATTCTTAACGGCTTGTCGTGGCTCGGGTTAGACTGGGACGAGGAACCCGTATCACAATTCGCGAATGCGGATCGCCACCGGGAAATCGTAGAACAGCTCGTTCAAAAGGGGTTTGCCTATCGTTGTTATATGTCACCAAGCGACATCGAAGAGAAAAGAGGCCAAGCACGGGCGGATGGTATTCGCTTTGAAAGCCCTTGGAGAAATGCAAGTCCAAATGACTGGCCGCAGAACAAGCAATTCGCTATTCGGTTTAAAGCACCAATAGACGGGGAAACGATTTTTGAAGATGCCGTTCAGGGAAGAATGACGTTTCCAAACTCAGCTTTAGACGACCTCGTGATACTAAGAAGTACAGGAACAACCGACATTGGGGAAAGCGTTGAACAAAAACCTACCCCCACATATAACCTCGCCGTCGTCGTGGACGACCATGATATGGGGATCACACATGTTGTTCGCGGAGATGATCACCTCAGCAATGCGGCAAGGCAAAAACAGATATATGATGCACTTGGTTGGCCTACGCCTTTGTTTGCCCATGTTCCATTAATTCACGGAGCCGATGGTACAAAACTCTCAAAACGCCACGGGGACCTAGGTGTTGAAGCCTACCGCGATCAAGGCTTCCTTCCAGAAGGACTTGCCAATTATTTGCTAAGATTAGGCTGGTCGCATGGGGACGATGAGTTCATCCCCAAAGAGGACGCATTGCGTTGGTTTGACCTAAAGGGCATCAACAAAGCCCCTGCCCGTCTTGATCTCGATAAAATGAGGTCATTGAACGCGCTCCATTTAAATGCGTTACCCGACAATAAGTTTCAGGAGATCATGTTTGCATGGCTTGAGGGCAACGGTATCACACTTACTGAGGACACAAGACAGCGGCTTGGGCGCGCGGCGGGCACGCTAAAGGAACGCTGCACAACGCTCGCAGACCTGCCGACGATGACAGCATATATCCTTAATCGTCGACCATTAAAGATCGAAGGAAAAGCAGCGAAACCGCTCAAGAAAGATGGCGCCGTTGAACGCTTGAGAGTGTTACGAGATATGTTGATGGATATCGACGGTACGCCTGATCTCTGGAACGCCAATAAACTCGCGGAGAAGCTAAAGGTTCACGCGGAACAGCTTGACGTCGGTTTTGGGGTCATTGGCCAACCACTGCGCACCGCCCTGACCGGTGGCCTACCTTCACCAAACCTTGGCGATGTGTTGGAAATTCTTGGAAAATCTGAGACCATTGGAAGAATAAATGACGCAATTGACTGATTGCCACTAAGTAGATATTTGCTCGCTAGATACTAGAAATCTAATTTATAAACTATTGATTTTCTGATATTTATTCAAATTAGCCGATATCGAATTGAGCGTTGTAAACCCTAGACGCGATAAATCTTACCGCTTAGTGGTCTGGCGCAATTCAACATTCTAAGTATAGTCCGCGACCAATGACGCGTTGCATGAACAACGGGGAGTTGCATCGCAAAGACGCCTAGAACTGAGAGCGCTAAACCGGAATACACGATCAAGAATAAAGCGCTCGTCGTTTATCGTTAACACTCTACGCTAAACCGAATAAGCGGGTTTGAAATATCAGCTTGTTTATCAAACTTAGCCCCAATAAAGGATCAACGTTATGGAAAGTAAGATGAAACCAGCTGGGTCCATGACAGTCACGCTCGACGGCAAGACAGCGGATTTCCCCGTGTATAGTGGCACAGGAGGGCCTAATGTCGTTGACATACGGACCTTTTACAAAGAACTAGGGGCTTTTACTTTTGATCCGGGCTTCACATCAACGGGAAGCTGCGAATCTCAGATAACATTCATCGACGGTGATGAAGGTATCCTTTTGTATCGCGGTATACCAATTGACGATCTCGCCGAAAACTCAAACTTTATTGAAGTCGCATACTTGCTCCTACATGGAGCCTTACCGACAAAGGAAGCACTCACCGAGTTTGATGATTCAATTACACGGCACACGATGGTGCACGAACAATTACGGAATTTTTATAACGGCTTCAGAAGAGATGCACACCCGATGGCGATTATGGTCGGCGTTGTCGGAGCGCTTTCTGCTTTTTATCATGACTCAACAGATATCAATGACCCTATGCAACGCAAGATTGCTAGCCATCGGATGATCGCCAAAATGCCAACCATTGCGGCAATGGCTTACAAACATGCGATCGGGCAACCTTTTGTCTTTCCACAGAATGAATTAGACTATACCACAAATTTTATGCGGATGTGTTTCGCCGTCCCGGCTGAAGACTATCAGTGCAACAAGATATTATGCGATGCACTTGATAAGATTTTCATCTTGCATATGGACCATGAACAAAATGCATCCACGTCAACCGTAAGACTTTCCGGATCTTCGGGCGCTAATCCATTTGCGTGTATCGCTGCTGGTATCGCCTCTCTCTGGGGACCAGCTCATGGTGGCGCAAACGAAGCTGCGCTGAATATGCTCGAAGAGATTGGAACAGTTGATCGCATTCCTGAATATATCAAAAAGGCAAAGGACAAAGACGATCCTTTTCGTCTTATGGGATTTGGCCACCGCGTTTATAAGAACTATGATCCGCGTGCCAAAGTCATGCAGAAGGCCTGCCATGAAGTATTGGAAGCGGTCGGCTCGAAAGATGACCCCTTGTTGGATGTTGCCATTGAACTTGAACGAATTGCTTTAGAAGATGATTATTTCGTTCAGAAAAAACTCTACCCAAATATCGATTTTTATTCCGGCATCACCCTAAAAGCATTGGGCTTTCCAACGGATATGTTTACCGTACTATTCGCATTGGCAAGAACCGTTGGTTGGATTGCGCAGTGGTCGGAAATGATTGCCGATCCCACGCAGAAAATTGGACGCCCCCGCCAGATTTACACTGGTGTTACGAGAACGCCATACACACCCATTGACAAACGCTAGCATTCACATTGACACTTAAGACACAGCGTTAATGAGAACATTCTCGCTAATGCTGTGGACACGATGTTCAAATACCGGCGGGGCGTGTGAAGATCAAATAGCCATGAAAAAAAATACGATAATCGTCAGTGCGATATCCCTTGTTGTCTTAGGTCTCGGCGTAAAAGGCGCACAATTTGCTGACAGATTGGGCGCCCTTGGCGCCGGGTTTATGGCACGAGACACATGTTCAGAGATCTTTATCGCAGGGCGTGAATTAGAGAACATTCTTGCGAATGATTTTGAAGGCTATGACCCAAAACTTAAATATGTCGGCATTAGTGTTGATCCGGATCAGAAAAGCGTCACTGGTCGACTCGGGCCATTTGGAAAATCAACTGCGGTATTCCGAGAGGGATATGGATGCACGTTGATTCGCGGTGAATTATCCCCCGTCCCACCGCTTGCACCGATAACGAATGTCCCGTGGGAGTCCGCAGAACCTGTTTCACTTGGTATTGATACGGACGCTTTTGAAACAGCATTAGACTCTGTTTTTAAAGACCAAGCTCCGGACCATCGGGCCATGTTTGTCGTAAAAAAAGGCAAAGTGATTGGTGAACGGTATGCTTCGGGTTTTGATACGACAACGCCAATGCTCAGTTTTTCCATGGCAAAAAGTGTTACCGCGATGATGGTGGGTGCAGCAATTCAAGACGGTTATTTTGGGCTTGATGACACGCCGCCAATTTTGGAATGGTCTGGTAAAGATGACCCACGATCGCAAATAACCTGGCGTCATCTTTTACAAATGCAAACTGGTTTAGAGTTTGACGAACGCTATCTTTCTATAGCCGCCGATGTGCCGACAATGAATATTTTAGAGCATTCTGCAGCCGCTTACGCCTTCAACAAACCGCTTGAGTTCGAGCCTGGCACCAAATGGAAATACTCTACCGGAACAAGCAATATTTTACAGCATGCCCTTCGAAAAGCGCTTGAGAATGCTGGGGTTAACTATCATTCATACGCTCGTGACACAATTTTTGAACCACTCGGTGCAAAGAGCATCGTTTTTATACCCGATAGCGCTGGAGATTTTATCGGCGGGTCCTATGTTTATGCAACAGCTGCTGATTGGGCTAAGCTTGGCCAACTATATGTTCAAAACGGGATATGGAACGGAAGACAAATCTTACCCGAAGATTGGACAGAGTTTTCGAGAACGCCCGCAAGTGCGTCAGATAACTGGTATGGTGCCCAAGTCTGGTTAAATCATCCTGGGGCCGATAAACGAAAGAAATTTTTTCCTGATTTGCCCGATGCCACCTTTGCCTTTGATGGCTGGAGGGGACAGTTCGTTATGATGATCCCAGAGGAAGAAATCGTCATCGTCCATCTTGGACGTACGTCTGTGGATACCGCAGCGACGGCCATTAATGCTGCTGGAAGAGTTTACAAAGCAATGACCGAGGGTCGTTAAATAACCACGCCGTCTCCGGAGACGCCCCTGGACGCCGGCGCTTTGTAGCAGAATGCCGTCAGCTTTGAGCATTCGAAAGTTTCGATTTCATTCATTGAGCAATGATGTTCAAATCATCTCCTTCACTCACATGACCGCCCCCTAAAGCGCCGCTGCGAACAGGAATTCTCCGTTGTTAAACTTGATATAGTGGCCGCATGATGGGTCAGGAATCTGACATGGATCAAGTTTAGGAGACGTAACGTGATTATCATGCACGAATGACAACCGTGATAAGCTCCCCCGATCGACCCTCAGCAATAACGATGGATGCGCCCTGGCGTTGGCTTGGGGCTGGTTTTCGCGATCTTATGAAAGCGCCCTTACTGAGCATTGGTTATGGTGTCTTGGTCATTGGCGGCGGCATCGGCATAACGACGCTACTTTGGCAAACGGGATACGCGTCACTTATTCCAGTGGCTTTCGGAATGTTTGCTATTTTCGGACCAATGCTGGCTGTCGGACTTTACGAGATGAGCCGTCGCATTGCGGCCGGACAGAAACCAGCGCTTTACCCCATTCAACTTATTGGTGCGGGGTCAACTTTGCAGTTGGCCTATGTGGGCTTTTTCTTAATGTTTGCCGCGCTCGTTTGGGCGCGCATGGCAATGCTGTTATATGCCTTGTTTACCAATGGAATTTATTTACCAGTCGATCAATTCTTCAGTTTTGCCCTCGGGACCGGTGCCGGATTGGCAATGATTAGTATTGGTACCGTTATCGGTGCCGGAATTGCTTTTGCCATCTTTGTTTTAAGCGTTGTTTCCATACCAACCATAATGAATGAAAAGAAGGATGCTTTTTCCGCAATAGGAATAAGTCTATTGGCTGTTAAAAACAATTTTGCTGTTATGATACTTTGGGCATGGTTGATTGCAGTTATTACTATCGCGGGCATCGCAACATTTTTCGTCGGTCTCGCAATCGCATTCCCACTGCTGGGACACGCAACCTGGCACGCCTACCGCGATATTAGGGGCCAATAGTCCAACTGGTTCGCGCGCTGACGCTGACTGGTTGAAAAAAACCTAGAGCGTTTCATATTTCAGCGGAAGCGTAGCCAGCGTTGACGATGTAGTTGTTACATTCAGCTGGTTTGATCTCGCCGATTGCGTCACCAGTTTTTTCTATGACATCATCGACAGTTCTTGCTTGGGCGGTTCGCATGGCCTGTTTGATCTTTGAGAAAGTTTGCTCGATTGGATTAAGGTCGGGACTGTAAGGCGGCAGGAACAGGAGGTGCGCGCCGGCATTGCGGATCATGCGCCGCACGTCGGCGCCTTTGTGCGATCCAAGGTTATCCATAACGACAACGTCGCCCTTTTTGAGCGTCCGCGTGAGCATATCACTGACCCAGGCGCGAAAAGTTTCGCCGTTTATCGGTCCGTCAAACACGCATGGCGCTGTCAGACCGTGCGTGCGCAAGGCGGCCAAGAAGGTCAGTGTGCGCCATTTTCCATGGGGCGCTCGCCCCAGGATCCGCACCCCGCGCGGTCCCCAGCCGCGCAAGGGAGCCATGTTCGTTTTAACCCAGGTTTCATCAATGAATACGAGCCGATGTGGATCAAGTCTGTCCTGGAAGCGCCGCCAGCGGCGACGTTTGCGCGCAACGTCGGGGCGTAACTGCTCAAGCGCGAACAGGCTTTTTTTTGAAGCTGAGCCCCTCGGCCTTCAAAAAACGCCACACCGCGTCATGGCTTATCTGAACACCACGCGCCGCTAAAAGATCGACCATTTTATGTAAGGTCAGATGCGGGGTGTCTTCGATACGCGCCAGAATAAAATCACGGTGTGGCTCCAGCAGTACGCGGCGGTGGCCGCCAACCTTGCCGGGCGTCAAATCACCTGAACGCCTCAACAACGCCGACCATTTGACCACCGTTGATGGAGCAACGCAGAAGCGAGCCCCGACCGAGCGGCAGCTCTCACCCTGATGATACGCCGAGACAGCCCGCTCACGTAAATCCAGCGAATAATACCTTCCCATGATAGCTGGCCTCCTACCCAGCCATCAGTGTGAAGCAGTGTTCGCATGAAAAAGGAATCCCCCGTGATTCCGTCAATCAATGAAACGCTATAGAGCTTTTTGGTCGCGTTTCCTTTGCCGAGTTGATGGACGGGAACCATCAACCGATCACACTTATCGGCGAAGCGCTCTAAAGCGTCGACACGTCAATTGGAATCGGGACGACGCTTTAAGTCTTTGTTTTTACGCATTTCCTTAACGCCAACCGAACACACTTGGCTTGGAAATGCTTTAGTAGCGACGCTTATTTTCTGCATCAGAACCTTTGGCGATATCATCATCCATTAGTATACGGGCGGCCGCGCCTTCAGGGTCATCATATTGGCCTTCACGAAGGGCCCAAAGGAAAGCGACTAGTCCGAGAACGCCTAGCAGTAAAGCAATTGGAATAAGATATAAAAGACCAGTCATATTTCTAGTCGCCTAGCCGAATTTTGAAACTATTGTCATTTGGCGCAGGTCCTTTGGATAAACGTAATGCATTAAGGGTAACAATCATTGACGACCCTGACATTGCCAGAGCTGCAATAAGAGGGGTTACAAAACCAAAAACCGCCAAAGGAATCGCACAGGCATTATAAAAAGCAGCAAACGCAAAATTTTCTAGAACGCGCTTTCGCGCTTTTCGAGACACAGTGACCGCTTCGACAATCGGACCAACACCTTCTGAGAGATAAACAAAGTCGGCCGCGGCTTGGCTCGCATCAGCCGCAGAACCTGGTGACAACGAAACATGGGCAAGAGCGAGCGATGGCGTATCATTGAGCCCGTCGCCTACCATCGCAACCTTGAAACCAGAATCGGTGAGTTCTTGTAGTTTCGCACTTTTATCCTGCGGGCTTACACTTGCGCTATAGTCCGAAACTTGAAGTTGCTCCGCTGTCTGTCGAACAACGTCTTCTCGGTCACCCGATAATAACTCAACTGATAAACCATCATTTTTAAGTGCTGCAATGACGGACGCCGCATCTTTGTGGGGCATATCCTCAAATATCAACCGAACGGGGTCAGTGTTTCCAATTTTGAGCCAACTTTCGAGTTTGGTATCATCAGATTTCGTTGCACCAACCCACTCTGCAGATCCCAAACGCGCCCGTTGACCATTGATGCTGGCCTCAATTCCTAAACCTGCAAACTCAACAGCGTCAGCCGCAATCGTCCCAGCACCCGATGCATCGACAATCGCCCGCGATAACGGGTGTCGTGAGATACGAGCGAGAGACGCAGCGATGTCAAGGCTATCAGCGGGAAGTGCTGAACGGTTTTTCAATTGGGGCCGTCCTATCGTCAGTGTACCTGTTTTATCAAAAACGATTTTTGTCGCTTCTGCTAAACGTTCTAAGGCATCACCCGATTTGACCAAAATCCCTGACTTGAACAAGCGCCCGGTCGCAACAACCTGCACGGCTGGTGCTGCAAGGCCTAATGCACACGGGCAAGTAATAATCAAAACAGCCACAGCATTCATGATGGCCAAACGCACGCCACCGCCTGCGATCAACCAACCGGTCAACGTCAAAAACGCCAATGAGTGTACAACGGGAACATATAATGCCGCGGCGCGATCCGCGAGCCGAATATATCGACTCCGCGATTGCTCCCCCGCTTCAATCAAACGCATTAAGTCTGCTATCAAGGAGTTTTCTACGCTCGCCGTCGCGCGCATCGTTAATTGATCTGATTTGTTTATGACGCCGGCATGGATTTGGTCATTGATCGATAGCTTTCGTGGTGCACTTTCACCGGTGACTAAAGAAACATCGGCGTAGGACGATCCATTGATAATCATCCCGTCCACAGGGGCTTTGTCGCCTGGAGACAACAATAGACGATCGCCAACCTTAATATCGCGCACGGCAACAGACTCGATTGTATCATCGTTCCTGATACGTCTTGATGTAATTGTTTGCATTGACATCAAGTCTCGCGCTGCGGCTCGGGCGCGCCAACGCAGTCGATGATCAAGATAGCGACCGATCAGGAGAAAGAACAATAACATAACCGCAGCATCGAAATAGGCGTGTTCTCCTCCTGCAAAAAACTCATAGACGCTCAATGACAGCGCCAAGACAACAGCAAGGGAGATGGGTACATCCATATTTGCCTGGCGGTTTTTGAGTGCGTTCCAGGCCGATGCAAAGAACGGACGCCCCGCATATAACGCAGCTGGCACGGCAATGATTGCTGACGCCCAATGCATCAGGCCACGTGCCCCTTCACCCATTTCGCCGCCACCTGCCCATACCGAAACGGAGAGCAGCATGACATTGGCGGTTGCAAAACCGGCCACACCAAGAGCGCGCAACAAGCGACGCCCTTCAGCATCGTGATCACTCTCCCCAGCCGCAGGATCAAATGGCGCGGCACGATACCCAATATCGTGGAGCGTTCTCGTTATCTCAATAGGGGCAAGAATTGTCGAATGCCATTTTAAAGAAAGGCGCCCCGTAGAAAGATTAAGTCGTGCGTTGTCTATCCCATCCAAGGCGATCATTGCGGTTTCAATTTTTGATATGCATCCAGCACACTTGGCACCAAATACGGCAAGTTCCAGCGTATACGTACCATCGCGCCTAGAGATGTATGGCGTTGGATCAATAATATCAGAATGGTCCTGGTTTATTGAGTCCGCAGACGGCTCTAGCCCACTGGGGCAACCGAGCATTTCAATACCAGGAACCTGGTCACTACGCACGATCTCTACCTCTCAATCCAACAAAAGTCGGCTTTGAAACTCAAAAGCTTCATTCTGACCACTCACCGCCTCACCTTCTAAAATCCAGACGCCCGCGCCTCCTCGTACGCTTGTTTCATAGCGCCCGTTGCCAACCGACGAAAAAACCACATCTTGATCAAATGTTTCATTTGTGGGGCGCGAAATGACCCCACGCACATCTAGCCCATCGAGTGGGTCACCCTTTGCTCCATGAACAGAAAGGGCAATGACAAGACGTTCGTTAGACCGTTGAAAATCATTCACTTCGACTTTCCAACCAAGGTTTTTTTGGCGCTCACGGTCGGCGAGGCGCGAATTAAAGTTTAGTCCCTGCAGGTATGATTTTTCCTCTTTTTCGCCGGGAAAGGTTTTAACGGCAAAATTAACGAAAATTATATTCACTGACATAATTGTCAGGAAAAAACAGAGTAATGCTCCTAGCACGAATTTGCCGGTCACTCGAAATTCTTTGACCATTTGCACTACTCCAAGTCTGCTACGCCCAACAAAAGTGATAAAAACACTTTAGGAAGACCATTAGGGTCGTTTTGTCAAAAACACCGTATCGTAGCGCGTTTGATCGATGGATTGATCGCCGGTTTGATCACCTGCGACACCTGTACCAACGCTAACCAGAAACTGAAGGGGCATCGACCCTTCCACAGGATAGTCCTCCATATTTGGGTCTTTCTGGTTTGCATTTGAAGGCAGTGTTGCAAAAATACGCGTCGACCGACTGCCATCGCCCGCTACCTTGACTTTCACAAACTGACTATTTTCTTCCCTAACAACCTTCTCACCAACCACTTGCATATCATAATGGCGATCACCCTTGAGAGAAACCGTAAATTCTCGCTCTGTGTTGAGTTTGTTCGTTATTTTCAAGGTATACGCATTACGGATCGATCCATCAGAAAGGGTCACAAATGGCGGCGTCCGGTCTCGCAGAACACTCACTTCCATACTTGTCCTATTAGACAGGCCAATGAGCATTACTGTAGCGACGACAACAAATACAAAGGCATAAAAAACTGTCCTTGAACGAATGAGTTTCAGAGCCCTCGAAGAGCCTTTGAATGATCCGTCGCCTGTATCATCGCTACGGTTCGATGAATTCAAGTTTCGGTGTGTGTCATAGGCAATAAGCCCCGTAGGACGGGCAACCTTGGCCATGATCTCATCACAAGCGTCGATGCATAACGCGCAGTTAATGCACTCCAACTGATCACCATCGCGAATATCGATGCCCATTGGACAGGCAGAGACACAAGCTTTGCAATCGATGCAGTCACCGCGCCCTTCCCACGGCTCACCCTTTTTATGGGGACCCCTTGGCTCTCCCCGTGCGCCTCGATAACTCACCTGAAGTGTTTCTTCGTCGGTGAGAGCGGCCTGTATGCGCGGCCAGGGACACATATATGTGCAAACTTGCTCTCGCATTGTCCCAGCAAGCGTATATGTCGTAAATGTGAGAATTGATGCAAATAAATAAGCGGAACCAGGAGCTTCACCAGTAAAAAAATGGCGAACGATTGTCGGTGCATCATGGAAATACAATATCCATGCGCCACCGGTCATTGCCGCGATCAATAACCAGATTGCGTGCTTTGCTACTTTTTTTCGAATTTTATCAAACGACCAAGGTGCCTTAGCAAGACGAATACGCTGATTTCGATCGCCTTCAATAAGCCGCTCAGCAGCGATAAAAAGGTCAGTCCACACCGTTTGTGGACAGGTATAACCGCACCAAATTCGACCTAATAAAGCTGTCGCAAGAAATAAGCCGACCGCAGCTAAGATTAGTAGTCCGGTAACGTAGTAAAGTTCGCTTGGCCAAATCTCTATAAAAAAGAAATAGAAACGGCCACCCTCAAAGTCGACCAAAACCGCTTGGCTCGGCTCATCCAGTCCGCGCGGCCAGCGCACCCATGGCAACAGGTAATAAACCGCCAAGGTCCCAAAAAGTAAAAACCACTTTAGCTTTCGGAACTTGCCTCGAACAAGCTTAGGGTAGATTGGCTCCCGTTTTTTATAAAGCTCACGTGCCGCTGCACTGTTCACCGCAACCGCATCGCTTTGTGTTATGCCGTCAGCGACTTCTATCCCAGTACCAGGGGAGCTTGCAAAACTGAGATCCAGATGCGTCACCGACCATTATCACTTTCTACTCACCACCACCGAGTGAATGGACATATACGGCAAGTGCCGTGATTTGCTCATCGGACAGACGATCTGTCCAATACGGCATGACGCCAGCGCGTCCGTAATGAATCGTATTACGAATATCGTCTCGATCACCACCATAAAGCCAAATAGCATCTGTTAAGTTGGGCGCGCCGAGGGATTGATCCCCTTCCCCGTCAACGCCATGACAAGAGACGCATTGTTCGGAAAAAATTGCAGCGCCTCTGGTAACGGCCTCGGGCTTTGCATCACGCCCAGATATATGGGTGACATATTCGACAAGGTCGCTCACTTGCTCGCTACTGAGAAGACCATCACGTCCGTATGCCTGCATAACGTTGATCCGGCTTTCTGGATGGGTTGCCCGAATGCCATAATGCACCGTGGTCTCAATCGCTTCGAGCGAGCCCCCCCAAATCCATGCGTCATCAACAAGTGACGGATACCCTTTTACGCCCTGACCACCTGCGCCATGACAGGTTGCACAGTTATCCCCAAACAGCGACTCTCCAGCGTTCATCGAATACTGGAGGAGTTGCGGATCACTTTGAACATCGTCTATTGTTGAAACATTCAGGAGATTTTGCATTTGCTCCGCGCGCGCAGCATCAGCACGGTCTAACGCAGCGGCAACATTTGCGCGCTCAGAATGGTTTCTAACCCCGGCAAAATGACCCGTGATCCCAGGCCAGGACGGCATTAACACCCAATACCCCACAGCCCACGCGACCGTAATCCACAATATTGTCAGCCACCAGCGTGGCAGTGGATTGTTGAGTTCTTTTATGCCATCCCACTCGTGTCCCGTGGTCTCAATGCCTGTTGGCCTATCGATTTCTTTTTCTTGTTTTTCACCTGCGGCCATATCACGCGTCCTCATCTTCAAGCGGAATACGCTTGGCTTCGTCGAAATTCCTTTGATTGTTCGGGTTTAACGCGTGCACAAGCACAAGAAAAAAGGCCACGACAAAAAGGATTAGCCCCCCGGTCTGCGCAAAGCTCGATAGTGTTTCGTACATGGGTGAGGGCCTACCTATAATTTTTCTCAGCTTCATAAGTCGAAAAATCGACCATGGTGCCGAGTATCTGTAGGTAAGCAATCATCGCATCCATCTCGGTAATCTGACGCGGATCACCATCAAAGTCGCGTATTTGTGCTTTTGGATATCGCGCTGCGAAGTCATCATAGATATCCGAGAACTCATCGACTTGTGCTTCTAAGTCTGCCTTGGCATTGACAATCATTTCTTCTGTATACGGCACACCCACAGCGCGGTTTGCCTTAAGCCATCCTTCGACCTCAGAATAATCTAACGGACGCTCATTCAAAAAGGCGTAAGGGGGCATCACGGATTCAGGCACAACCTCCCTTGGGTCCACCAAATGCTGTTGATGCCAAGCGTCTGAATACTTCCCGCCAACACGGGCAAGGTCAGGGCCAGACCGTTTTGACCCCCATTGGAATGGGTGATCATACATGCTCTCAGCCGCGAGCGAATAATGACCGTACCGTTCTACTTCGTCCCTTAACGGACGAATCATCTGACTGTGACAGACATAACACCCCTCTCGGATATAAATATTCCGACCCGCTAACTCGAGTGGTGAATAAGGGCGGACGCCTTTGACTTTTTCAATCGTCGACTCCAGATAAAAAAGTGGTGCGATTTCAACAATGCCACCGATCGCTACAACAACCAAAATACACACCGTTAAAAGAAGGCTACGCTTTTCAAGAATTTTATGGTGGTCTAACATCAACGCCCCCTATTCTGCCGGTGCCGGCGCAAGGCCAGGACTGTGATGTTGCGTCGGCTCGAGGTCAGAGGCGGCAACACTTACATATTCTTTTTCTCTGACATCACCGCGCGCGGTGCGCCATAGATTATATGCCATAATCAAGGCGCCAGCGAGGAATAGGAGGCCACCCAGCATACGGATGATATAGTACGGGTGCATCGCCTCTACTGATTCAACGAACGAGTATTCAAGGAACCCAAATTCGTTATAGGCGCGCCACATCAACCCCTGCATAATCCCCGAGACCCACATGGATGTGATGTATAAAAGAATGCCAAGCGTTGATATCCAGAAATGCCATTCGACAAGAACACGTGAATAGAGCATTTGTCGGTTCCATAACCATGGCGTGAGGCAATAAAGAGCCCCGAAAGAGATGTACCCAACCCAGCCGAGAGCGCCTGAATGGACGTGCCCAATCGTCCAATCCGTATAGTGAGAAAGAGCATTCACTGCTCTTATCGACATCAATGGACCTTCGAAGGTGGACATGCCGTAGAATGCGACCGACACCACCATCATCCGTAAGACCGGATCGGTTCGTAACTTATCCCAAGCTCCAGAAAGGGTCATAAGCCCATTAATCATGCCTCCCCAAGACGGCATCCAGAGCATAATGGAAAACGTCATACCAAGGGTCTGGGCCCACTCGGGTAAGGCCGTGTAATGAAGATGGTGTGGACCGGCCCAAATATAAATAAAGATCAGAGACCAGAAATGAACAATTGAAAGGCGATAGGAATAAACCGGGCGATCGGCTTTTTTAGGAATGAAATAATACATGATCGCCAAGAAGCCAGCGGTGAGAAAGAAACCCACCGCATTGTGGCCATACCACCATTGGGTCAAGGCATCCTGCACGCCTGCAAACAGCGAATAACTTTTGGAACTTGTTAGCGAAACTGGCATCGCCAGATTATTGACAATATGCAGCATCGCGATGGTCACGATAAAAGCGAGATAGAACCAATTTGCAACGTAAATGTGTGGCTCTTTTCGCTTCAGTATTGTGCCAAGAAATACAAGCAAATAGGCGACCCAAACAATCGTGAGCCAAAGGTCTGCATACCACTCTGGTTCTGCATACTCTTTTGATTGCGTGATTCCCATCAAGTAACCGGTGGCAGCGATTACGATAAAGAGATTATATCCCCAAAAGACAAACCACGGCGTAATCCCTCCCCAAAGGCGCGTTCGACAGGTTCGCTGCACAACATAAAATGATGTAGCGATGAGAACATTTCCCCCGAAGGCGAAGATCACCGCCGATGTATGAAGCGGACGAAGACGCCCAAAGCTGGTCCAAGGTAAATCAGGGAAATAGAGTATTTCTGGAAATGCGAGTTGCCCGGCAATGATTACACCGACAAGAAAACCAGCGATACCCCAAAAGACCGAAGCAAACACGCCGGCTTTAACGACACCGGTTTCATACGTCGCTGACGAGACAACAAAGCCGGATGTAATATGCTTAACGAGAGCGAACCCTCCCGCAATAGCGGCAGCAAAGAACATTAATGCATGAGTGGCCATTCTTGGGTCTGCAGCTCGCGCAGTTGTAAATATCCCCCACAATGCCATTAGAAAAAGGGCGAACGAAACGAATTGTATGTCACCACCCTTGCCGAAAGGTGTGTTCTGAACCCTTTTGAAAAGAGTAGGCGCTGTTGATTCCGACATTGAGTTCTCTGATTCTGATTGTCCTCGCCTCTTCTTTTGCCGGATTTCAATCAACGCAGCTTGATCTGGATCAAGATAGTTCGAAAACGTCAGAGCTAACGTAACGGAATGTTTTGTCAGTGTATGAGCAATAGCTGGCTTCATCGCCCGCGGGCTTCGGCGATGTCGCTCCATTTTGAACAGGACCGATGAATGGTTTGAGGTGTTTGATTTTACGCAATTCCTGCCGCATGGGGCGGTAGTGATTTAAGTATCCGCTTCAGCTGGAAAAGATTCTAAACGACGACGACGACGACGACGACGACGACGACGACGACGACGAGATTGAATGATTTAACCATGACACTTTGCAAACTGTTCACCATGATTGCGCTAGGGTCATTTGTGTCTGTTCAATTGCCAGTCAACGCCGCCGTATCAAGCGAAAACGACTCAACATTTGTTCGCATTTGCAATACAGGGAACGGAAGCGTTTTACGCCTATCACTATCATCAACCCCAGACACACCCATCGATGATCAATATGCCCCGTGCCATGGGCCCTGCATTTTTAAACGTCAAAAGACTGGCGATATGAATAAACCAAAAAAATCGACTTGATTTTCTTAAAGCATCGCAACTTCAATCGGAATCCGGGCGGCGCTCTGAGGCCGAAAGCCGCTGCGCGGTTCCGTTTAAAACACAGCAACATTAAAATACGCCGCGTAAATCCATTATTTTGGAATTACAAACGGAGTGCATCAGCCTAGGATCACGACACTATTTCTCGTAAGTTCGGCGATGATGCATTTCTTTTTGAGTGTAGCCAGCGTCCGGCTCAGTGTTTCAAGACGTAGCCCCAAATAGTCAGCGATATCTTGTCGCGGCATGGGAAGGGCGGTGCGGACACCTCCTCCCTCAACGCTCTCGCCGATGGCATTGGAGACTAATGCAAGAAAACTGATAACGCGTTCTTCCGCCGACTTTTTACCAAGAAGAACGATATGATCCTGCGCCTTGTGATATTCCGTTTGACCCTGCGCAATAAGCCGATCCTTTAGCCCGGGGCATTCAACCGCAATTGCATCCAGAAAAGTATGGGTAAACGAGCAAACACTACTTCTTTCTAAAGCCTCGACCGTATAGGCACCATTGCTTGTAGGACGCACACCGACAAAATCACCTGGAAACAAAAATCCTGTAATCTGACGACGCCCATCCTCAAGGTGCTTTGTAAGACGCAAGCTCCCCGCCAAGAGAACATATAAGTTGTCATTGGGTTCGCCTTCAGCCATCAAGGCGCGCCCCTTTGGCACGTCTCTGCGCGCCATCGTCTTTTCGACCTGGGCAAGCTCACGCGGTCCTAAGTCAGCACAAATAGATATTTCGCGAATATTACAGTTTTCACAAGAGAACGGACGCACGCTAGGCGCATCTTTTTGGTCCGAGATAATCGTTGACGACATAACCCTCATCCATAAGTCAACGCATCTTCACACTTATATTATAAGCAGTGAATCCGAGAAACACCAGCTATCTTACAGCGCTAACTGTAATTTATTAGTGACGCTAGAGCGACAATGCCGATCGAACGAAGCGGTGATGGAACGCTCCAAAAAGGTTAACATTTGGGCCAAGCGGTAATACGACTATTCGTTAATCAATAGAATTGAGCCATTCAGTGGAGCTGAGGGGGTTTCCCTATACTATCGCTGCTATTTTTTGCGGTAGATCTGTGTAAGGATCAAGAGCTGTTGCAACGACAAGTGAAAACGCATCAGCATGTTTCGATACCAATATCCGGTCTCCTCTCCACTCGATCAAATTGTCCTTCTCGAGAGCCTCCAGACGCTGTGAAATATGAATGGCGTCAGAAGGGTGGGCAGAATTAAGGACATCACTGATATTTGTTGTTCGCCGACAAAGGATATCATCTATGGCATTCGCAATGACTGTATCCGTCTTATTTCGAAGAAGACCACTTTCAATCGGTACATGTCCAGCCGCAACGGTCGCCAGATAGTTTGGAACAGACGGAGTATTCTGCAAGTATAACCCATCAACAAAACTAATGGCCGAAACGCCAAAACCGATGAGACTTTTCGCAGAGTCTGCGCTGAACCCTTGAAGACTTCTCTTAAATTGGCCGCTCAGCGCAGAACGACTAAGTGAGCTTGACGCTTTAGCATAATGGTCAAAGCCAACCCGGACATACCCAGCGCTTACTAATTTTTCGTCTGCGATAATGGCGAGACGACCGCGCAAGTGTCGATCGGGAAGCGTTTTCGGATCTATTTTTCGTTGAACAGGCGGTGTGCTGTTTGCATAGGTGTAGTCGGATATTGAAATACGATCCGGGGAAAGGGATATCGCTTTTTCGAGTGTCGCCTCAAAACTCTCCTCTGTCTGCCGCGGCAATCCATAACGCAAATCAAATGTTAAGTCTTCTATTCCATTTGAGCGAATATCACTGACTGAGGCCTCGATGAGCTCAAACGTCTGCATCCGATTAATGGCCATTTGTACGTTTGGATCAAAATCAAAGATACTCAGTGTCAGACCATTAAAACCTTGAAACGCGAGGCCATCGACATCTGCCTTTCTGAGCAGTCGGGGGTCAAGCTCAATTGATAGATCCGTGCTATCCGTCAGGCCAAAGTGTCTTTCTATCGCTGTGAGTATGTCGGCTAAATCGTCACAGATGAGATAATTTGGTGTCCCGCCACCAAAATGAACGGATACGGGCTGACCTTTGCTCGATAGAAGCTTTCCGTGAAACGCGATCTCGTCGATCAGTGCATCAACATAAGCACGCGCTTTTGGATAATGATGCTCTATCAATGAACCTGATCCAGACAACAGACATAGCTGTCGGCAGAATGGAATGTGAACGTAAAGAGAAAGTGGCTCGTAAATATCAATACCCTGATATTTTAGAATTAAGTCGTCTTCAGAAACCGAATTATTAAATAAAGTCCGCGACGGAAATGTTCGATATTGCTCGGTACAGCCACCGATATATTGGTACCAATTGTTTTCCATATATCGATAGTACGAGCCTATCAAATAAGGGATGTGATCTATATCAAGAATTAGAAATGATAGCTGCAATATTTCCCACAGGTAACAACGACCTATTGAAAAACGGTTCTTCTCCAGCAGTTTATGAGACGAACCAAATCCTGGAAAATCAACGCGACAACACTAGTATTTGGGGTTTCATTAATGCCCATTCGGCTAGCGGCTTGAATTCACTGGCGGCGGTAGCAAGGAAATTCAACCTCGTGAGACTTTTGTAACGAAGCCTGTTAAACGGCGATAACTGTCCCATACCCGCGGTAACTGCGGCACAATTCCCATTTAATTCGTCATTAGTTTCGTTATCACAGCATTGGTGACAGGTTAGCCGGAATCATCCCGAGCTCAAATGATCTTGAGGCCGGATATCGCGATACTGAACAGCTGAAGAAAAGAACACTGTTATGGAACATATTTTGTCGGTTATCGGAAGTTACGCGTTGGCCGCACTATTTGGCGGCATGTTGTTCTTTCCAGCGGTCGTTGCCCCAACGGTTTTTAAGGCGCTTGAACCTGAGCCCGCTGGGGTGTTCCTGCGGAAACTTTTCCCATCCTATTATATTTTTATCATCGCCAGCTCAGCCATTGCAGCGACAGCATTTTTTAACAACAGGACGATATCCATCGGCCTACTACTCGTCGCAGGCACCACCGTCTTGGTCCGACAGCTACTCGTGCCGAGAATAAATGCTTGGCGCGACCAGGAATTGTCCGGAGATGCCTCTGCAGCCGCAAAATTTAAACATGGTCACAGAATTTCGGTTCTCATCAACATTGCGCAATTATTTTTTGTATCTTATGCCGCATTCGTTATGTTTGTGTAGCGACTTCCTTTGAAGCTGTTATTCATCAGCTGGCAAAGCAAATGATACAACGGAGGTTTGAGCAATAACCTTCCCAATGGGCGTCGGATTGGCATCTGGTATTGGTGCGTCAGGCCATAATCCAATAAGAGTGTCTATGGCTTCTATTAACTCCGCTGACTGAACTTCCATTTTTTCCGCCCGCTCGCGGGCGACAATGGCAAAACCAAACGCATCTTGATATTCACCAGGATCAGATACGACACCGTCGGTCAACGCAATTGAATATTCCGCTACAATGGTATCCATCAAGTAACGGATGATTTCGACATCATCGCCGCCTGCTTTCTCAGACACCATTGCAAGGTTTGCCTCCGCGGCGGCTAATTGCGGTTCGACTTCTCCGGCAGCGCGCCCCTCTTTCAATGCTTGTGAGACCACCTCAAAAAGTGTCGCGTCAAAGCCGAGTTCGTCCAATCCGGCCCGCTCGGCCTGGTGTGTTTCTGAAACAGGATGCAGGAGATGCGGGGCCGCCATTGCCGGCTGACCAGCGCGATAAAGGGCCAAACCGGCTTTGATGTGGCCCGTCATAAAAGCGAGACGCTTCGGTAAAGGGAGTGTTCCTACAGCTGCCGCTTCGCCCCCTTCACCCTCACCACCTTCGCCTTCTCCCCCTTCACCTTCGCCGAATTGGGCCGTAACGGCTGGTGCAGTCGGATCCACGATTTGCTCCGCTGCGGTATTCTCAACTTGGACTTCATTCTCAACTTGGACTTCGTCAGATACTGGCGCCGGCGATGCTGCTTGATCAGCAGAACCGCAAGCCGCCAAGCCGGTTCCTAAAAATGCCGTGCCGAGCCCTAGTCCAGCCCATTTTTTGATGGTGGTGTTCATTCCATATCCTCTCTCGCAAGGAAAAAACTTCGCGTGTTTGACGTCTTTTCTTTTTATGATTGAGTGTCAGCTCAGCTAAAATTTTGTCGACATCCTTTGCTAATACACAAGCAAACAACACACAACGTCATGCAGATCTCGTTTCTCTTTTCGCCAAAAGCGACCAATCACGCGCGCAATCTCTAGTCGGTCCCACAGAAATACACTAGTAAGATCTCTCTTAGATGCAAATCATTCTCACCGGTGCCCTATGCTGCTGACCATTAGCGATGTACTTTCGAGCGATCAACGTCCCGAATTAGATAATCTCATAAAAAAGTTGGATTTTAAGGACGGCCGCAAAACCGCTGGCAAAGTTGCTAAAAAAGTAAAACGTAACGAACAGGCCGATCTCACAAGCGTCCCAGGCGTGTTATTTGTCGAAAAAGCCCTAGAAGCAATTTCGCAAAACTCGGTCTTGCTTGCAGCGGCGCGCCCGCGGCGTTTCTCTCATCTTCTCGTCAGTCGAACGTCTGACGGCGGATTCTATGGCCCGCATATCGACAACGCCATTATGGCGAAAGGCAAGCAGAGGTTCAGAAGCGATCTTTCCTTCACTTTATTTCTATCCGACCCGGACCAGTATATCGGCGGAGATTTAGTTATCCATTCGGCTGGCGCAGCGCAAGCGATCCGCGGCGAGTTTGGCGACCTTGTTCTCTATCCGACATCAAGTGTCCACGAAGTTTCGCCCGTTACTTCTGGACAGCGCGTTGTTTGCGTTGGCTGGATAGAAAGCCTCATCCAAGATGATGCTCAGCGCGCTTTGTTGTTTGATTTAGAGAACCTCAGAGTTTCCCTCAAAGCGTGTCAATCCGTGGGCGACGCGGAAAAACTTGTTCTCGATAAAAGCATCGCCAATCTTTTAAGAATGTGGGCTAGGCCATAACGCTTCTGGGCATTTGAGTTTATGGCCACCCAGCACGGTCAAATATTTGAACGGCTTTAGACTGGTTGGCACCAAGGGCCGACACATTCAATTGATCTTCTTTGAATGAACCTAGCGCTTCAACTGCCGATGACGTCGATACTGTTGGAACAGCAGGATATTCATTATTGCCATTTGCAAAGTACCCCTGCGCGGCCTCTTCAGTAAGATATTCAATGAAGCGAATAGCATTTTCCCGATTGGGTGCATGCTTAAGGACGCCCGCGCCACTGATATTTACATGGGTGCCGCGTAGCTGCTGATCTGGGAAAATGACACCAACACCATCAAAAATCTTTCGCGAGGCCGGGTCTTCAGAATTTGCAAAGCGCGCGAGATAATAGGTATTGACGATAGAAAGACCACATTCACCAGATGATACGGCGGCTATTTGACTGGTATCATTGCCCTGGGGCCGCCTGGCAAAATTAGCAACAACGCCTTTTGTCCAGGTTTCCGCGGCAGCCTCACCCTCATTGGCAATCAATGAAGCAAGCAACGAGATGTTGTAAATGTTCGACGATGAACGCACACAAATCTTTCCCTTGTGCTCAGAACGAGCAAGGTCAGCATATGTATTTAGAGCGCTCGGCTTCCCAGCAGCCTTATTATATATAATTACCCGAGCTCGTTTCGATAGACCAAACCATAACCCATCCGGATGACGCATATTTTCCGGTAAACGCTTATTTAGAACATCTGACGAAATCGGTGCTAGCACACCTGCCTGCTCTGCCCGCCATAGACGACCGGCATCCACGGTTATCAGAATATCGCCGGGACTGAATTCACCCTCACGTCTAATACGTTCAATCAGCGCATCAGCGCCGGCTTCTAGACGGTTGACTTTGATACCCGTCTTTTCGGTAAATTCCTTATAAAGAGCAAGATCGGTATCGTAGTGCCTCGATGAATACACATTCACAGATCCGGCGTTTGCCGCATGAGAATGAACCGTAAGGGAAATAATAGTAGAAAAACACAAAATGAACTTACTGCATATTTTCAATAGTCGATCCACGGTTCAACTTGCTCCCTCTTACAGATATAGGAAATACGGCGACATCACCTTGTTGCAACTGACTATCACCAGATGCAACTGAAAATCAAATGGAGTTGGTCTCGACGCTTGCTGTTACCGCTTAATACCCAGGGATCATTGGGGAAACTTCGCTATGCCCCCCAAAAATCATCGTAGATGGCGCCGGAATGATGTGCTTCTTGGTCAACACTCTTATGCGGCGAAGGCGAACAGGGTCCTGCATTTTGGGACAATGCCAATTTTTAAGCCAACATTTCCTGTCTGATCGTGGCGACGAGCGTCGAATTGTTGATCACGGTCCACACGGATCCAAACCCGCGCACCTGTCGACGCCGATATTTGAATACGCAAATCGTTGCCCATTATACGTGTGTCCTCAATGGTTGCGTTTGCAAGCTGGTCGTCAAATGTCAACGCGTGTGGGCGTACCAGGATTTTCACGGTTTGCGATTCTGGAAGATCAGCCACGAAAGCATCTTTTTGCCAAATACCAAAGGCCGTTTCGATGCCATCTGGACGCTGTATGCCCGTTAGTATTTGTCCATCACCAAAGAGGGCTCCTATTCTCTCTGATGCTGGATTATCATAAATTTCACTCGGCGACCCAAATTGAGTAATTTCACCACCATCCATTACCGCGATCCGATCAGCGACTTGCATTGCCTCCTCAGGGTCATGGGTCACAAGAACAGCGCTCGCGTTTTGGTCTTTTAAGACCTGTCTCGTCTCTTCACGCAGTTTGCGCCTTAGAACAATGTCGACATTTGCGAATGGTTCATCCAACAAAAGGACGCGCGGCGACGGCGCTAACGCTCGCGCTAATGCAACTCTTTGCTGCTGCCCCCCCGATAGTGTGTGTGGAAACCGCTTTGCAAAACCGGATAAATCCATTTTATCAAGAAGATCATTTACGATGGCCGTGCATTCGGGCTGTTTCTCGATACCAAATGAGATATTTTCATAAATCGTTAGATGTGGAAATAGAGCCCCTTCTTGAAATACGAGACCAATTGGGCGTTTTTCAGGAGGCGGTGAGCGATGCGCATCGGCGAGGAGCTCCCCATCAAGACGAATTTCTCCATGCTGGACGTTCAACACCCCAGCAGCAAGCCGCAATAAGGTCGTTTTTCCACAGCCAGACGCGCCAAGTAAACATGTGATGTCGCCCCGCTCCGCTATCAGATTTAAATCGGACAACACGGTTTTGGGACCATATGAATGATGAATATTAGAAAACGCTAGGCTCAACGCACACCCCAGAAAAGACTATTTTGTCAAGTAACACTGTTTGAGACTAGAGCCTAATAATGATACTGCGGTGTGATTGCAAAAACCGACAGCCGTGATGAAAAAGTCTTCAATGAAATCAGCGTTCTCGCAATGCATGACGGGCAGTGTTGCTTTAGTCACGGCCATCCCTCTAATCGCGGTGTTGCATGCTCTAACCGTTAGTGACCAAGGCTCGTCTGCCCACCTTTGGGCAACAGTTCTACCGGATTACATCCGCAACACTGCATTACTCATGACCGTTACCGGAACACTTGCCGCAGCTATTGGTGTTGGCTGCGCATGGACAGTGACATCAATGGACTTTCCTGGTCGACGGATATTGTCTGGTGCGCTCGTGCTGCCGTTAGCGGCACCCGCCTATATAATCGCTTATCTTTATACAGATTTATTGGAATACTCCGGCCCTGTGCAAACGTTGCTCCGAACGACCTTTGAATGGAACTCTGACGACTATTGGTTCCCCCAAATTAGAAGCCTGGTCGGAGCTGGCGTTATGCTGGCACTCGTTTTGTACCCTTATGTTTATTTACTGGCCAAAGCGTCGTTTGCAGCACAAAGCCGAAGCCAATTTTTAGCAGCGCGAACCCTCGGCTTGTCTCCAATGTCTGCATTTCTTCGTATTGCTTTACCCGCAGCAAGACCAGCCATTGCCGGCGGCACGGCCCTCGTCCTGATGGAAACACTTGCCGACTTTGGCGTCGCTGACTATTTCGCAATCCCGACATTCAGCACTGGAATTTTCCGCACTTGGCTCGCGATGGGCGATCAGGTCGGCGCAATGAAGCTTGCGGGGATCATGCTGATATTTGTTATCGTATTAGTAACCTTAGAAAATATAAGCCGTCGCGGGCACGTACAGAGTAACGACCGACTGTCCGACGCCCCACCCCCCTTCACGTTAAGCCCCTTTGGCAGCAGCCTTGCGATAACATTTTGTATGATACCAATACTATTCGGATTTATCATTCCAATCACAGTTTTAGGATGGCACATGACGAATGTTGGCGACGGCCAATCATCGCTTACGATCCTTGGGTACGCTCAAAATAGCCTCGTCATCGCTTCGGTATGTGCAGTAACGGCGACGGTTATCGCCTTGTTATTAGCTTTTGCTCAACGCGAGAGAACGGCGCCGAAGCAATATCGACGCTTGAGAAAGATCAGTATTCAAATCGCAACGCTCGGTTACGCTTTGCCCGGCGCCTTACTTGCCCTTGGGATCCTCGGCCCATTCGGTTCCCTCGATCAAGCATTAACACGGATGTCTAGGCATCTATTAAATTCTAATCACGGGCTTCTTCTTACAGGTTCCATTGCTTTGCTAGCTTATGCACTCGTTATTCGCTTCCTCACCGTATCATTCAATAGTGTGAACGGTGGCCTTGAAAAAATTCCGCCAAATCTGGAAGCTGCTGCCCGTTCGCTTGGGGCCGGAACCTTCAAAACAATGTGGAGAATCCAAACACCACTCCTACTGCCAAGCATCATGACGGCAAGTGGCCTCGTCTTTATTGACGTTATGCGAGAACTTCCAGCAACGCTGATCCTCAGACCATTTAATTTTGAAACGCTTGCAACGCGCGTTTATCGCCTCGCGAGTGATGAGCGTCTCGCTGAAGCCTCAACAGCGGCGCTAATTATAGTGCTTTTGGGCATTATCCCAGTGATTTTATTGAACAGAGCAAAACTCTAACGATGGGGTTGAGACGATGAGTCATTCAAGTTTTACCGCATGACCCAAATTATTTTCAACGGAAAGACTGGGGTAGCAGCGGTTTGATATGTTTCAAGATCGCAGAGGATGAAAGTTCGTCTCGTGATTTATTCGTCTCCCTTAATAAGCGATCATAGGACGTCGCAAGTATGGAGTGAAAAATCAGACAGTGATCGAAACACGATCCGATTTTTCACCCCATGAAGGAAAGCACAGCATCTATTTTCTGGCTGATTGCCCGATCGACAAACGTCCCGGTCCATAAGCAGATAGAAGCAACAGACCACCAGCGATAGACATATTTTTCAAAAACATAATCGACTGAATTTGATCTGCGAAATTCGAATGAAAAATGATAGCGGTAAAAACAGAAAATCCAGCCAATAGAAGCGCGGCAAAGCGAGATTGCCAGCCCGTAATAAGGGCTAAAGCCGCGAGCACTTCAAAGACAATTGTAGCGGGCAAAAGGCCCGGAGGAACACCGACAGAAGTCATATACCCTTGCGTTGCCTCAAACGCGCTGATTTTACTCAACCCAGACGCTAGAAATACTCCGGAGAGCAATAGCCTTCCAAGTAATGGTGCTCCATTTTCGACGACGTCATTGAATGAGGCGACAAGCCCAGTTTCCCTTTTTAAAGCTTGAGCGAACATTTTCTTCTCCATTTTCTAAGTCTGACAAAGGGCTAATCCTCCGTCAGAAAGGTTCTTCGGTGATCAAGGCACCCATGTGATGGAGCAGAAATAATTGTACTCAGAAATAAAAGAAGTCATGATATGGGAAACTAATTATTCAGAATTATTGAACAATGAGCCAGCTAGAAGAATACGCCATTTTTGTTTCGATTGCGCGCGCTGGCTCGATGACAGCCGCGTCACGACAGGTCGGACTGGCGAAGTCCGCTGTCAGCAAAAAGCTATCTGATCTTGAACAAAGATTAGGCGTCCAGCTATTGGAGCGGACAACACGAAGTATGACCCTTACCCAGGCCGGTGAGGTATTTCTTACCCGTGCGGAACAAATTCTCGATGATGTCGCAGAGGCAGAGGCAGAAGCTCAATCGGGGGCTAAGGCCCTTTCTGGACGCTTGAGAATTGCCGCACCCCTTTCATTTGGGTTGCTTGTCTTGAAGCCAATGCTCTCCAAATTTATCCAAGAGCATCCCGAAATACACCTTGAGATTGATTTCGCAGATAGAAAAGTTGATCTCGTCCAAGAAGGCTTCGATATGGCGTTGCGCATTGGCACCCTGACAGACTCAAGCCTTATTGCTCGAAAAGTCGGAAGCGTTCGCCACATAGCAGCGGCGAGCCCATCTTTTTGGGATACAATTGGCCGACCAAAAGAGCCTATTGATCTGCTCCCCATGCCCTGCCTTCGCTACAATAACAATAATAGGGCGCGTCAAATCGACTATAAAACACCGGGCGACAATCTGCGTTCGTTCAATCCAAATGTTCGCATACAGGCTAGTAACGGGGAAATACTCGCATCCCTTGCAAGCGATGGGCTTGGCTATCTTGTAGAACCCGATTTTATCTTAAAACCATTTTTAGATGACGGCCGACTTGAACCCGTTTTGCTCGATACATTTTGGGAAGAAATGGACGTATCGCTTATCTATCCGCCGTCTCGGCGCGTCTCAGCGCGCGCGCGGAGTTTCTCTAACTATCTTTTGGAGTGCTTTACTTCAAAGTAAGCGCCTAGGTCAGCATACCGCATTCTCAAACGCTCCTATGCTGCATAATCATTAACGCTTCAGAATAAATGACGGGATAACCTGACGGCACATGAAGCAAATGAAATCAATGTCTGCTTCAATAAAACGTGAATTTGAAAGGAAGTTCGGGGCAATTAACGCGAAGCAATCGGTTTCTTTTATTCTGTTCCACGCTTCTCGATAGCGACCGGTACACGGATAACACCAATCGACCTCAGTACCCGAAAGCACTTTAAAAGAGACAACAAATGACGTGGACAATTATTGGCATATTCAGTGCTGCAAACTTTGCTGCAGCGTCGTCAGGTGGGATTTTCAAGCCAGGTGACTGGTATGAAACCCTGAAGAAACCATCATGGGTTCCGCCCAATTGGGCGTTTCCAGTCGTTTGGTCAGTGCTGTTTTTGATGAACGCGTATGCTGGCGCGCTGGCCTGGACCGAAGCTGGAACTCAGCGACCATCATTGCCATTTATTGTATATGGTGTGAGCCTATTATTGAACTTTGCTTGGTCTGCTATTTTCTTCGGCATGCGGCGCATGGATTATGCGTTTGCTGAATTATGTATATTTTGGTTATCGCTCCTGGCGCAAATTGTTTTATTCGCTTCAATCTCGCCATTGGCGTCACTGTTAGGGGTTCCATATATAGTCTGGGTGACTATCGCTGGTGCACTGAACATTAAAATGTTGCACCTCAATGATGGCAAAGGAGCCCAAACCGCCACCTAAAACAAGGCGATAAACACTGCACTTTGAATTAAGATTGATAGATTTTCAATTTCACCAAATTACTATCGAAAACCGTTTTGTAAGAACCGGTCACACGCTCAAAAAAAACTACCACAAAATCCCTCAGATAAATAAGGGGCATAGGTCGATCATTGCTGAAACCTATGCCTTTCACACTCATTTTAAGCGGATTCAGTAGCCTTTTGCATTAAAAAGAATGTTTGTTCACCGGCTTGTTGAAATATTTGTGTTTCGGTCATGTCTGAGATCTCCTCAAACGAGCGGGCAACCTGCTCTGGCGTCCATTGAGCGATCGGTAAAAAAGCACCTTTTGTATCAACTAATTTAGTTGTCATATATGCGCCAGCCGCGGCGGATAAGATTGTCTTTGACGGCGCATCTTCGCTCACAAGGAAAAGAACACCAGCCGAAACAGCTTCCGGCTTTAGTTTTTCACCCAGATGTTCAGGCATTGCGGTCGCAAGCATTCTGGTCATGGCAACTGGAGCAATACAGTTGACTTTTATATTGTATTTTTCTCCCTCGACATGGAGGGCATTCATTAACCCGACAAGTCCCGATTTTGCTGCTGCATAATTTGCTTGACCAAAATTTCCGAAGAGGCCTGAGGACGACGTCGTAAATACAATTCGGCCATAGTTTTGGTCACGCATCATATTCCACGCCCGGTGCGTCATAACAAAGGGGGCGCGCAGATGAATGCCAATAATATCGTCGAATTCTTGTATTGTCATTTTACCAAATGACCGATCACGAAGAAAACCTGCATTATTGATCAGAATATCTAACCGTCCAAAATCCTTCTGGGCACGGTCAATTAATGCAATCGCTGCCTCATCATCACAAATGTCGGCATCAACCGCGAGTGCTTTACCACCTGCTTCCGTAATTTCTCGGGCCACTGACTGAGACGCTGTCTCTCCAGTCTCCTCGTTTTTCTCACGTCCAAGGTCATTAACAATAACTTGAGCACCGCGCTTGCCCAGCTCAATTGCATGGGAACGTCCGAGACCATGCCCCGCTCCTGTGATGAGCGCTACGCTGCCAGAAAAGTCGATGGTCATGCTTTGTATCCTTTTGTCTAAGATATCTTCGTCTTACGTCGTTGACTCACAATCATTCGCCACGGACGCAAAATTTTTGTTGATCACTTCGATGCGTGCATAACATATACGCAGCAAGTAATGCCAATATTCACCGGCCTTAGAAGACACGCTATTACACAACGAAATTGATCAGCTCACTTTAATAACATATAATAGTTGGAAAACAATTCTGCGTAAAGGCAAAACTACTGCATTCGTTCTAGACGGAACTGCTACAAAGCCTGAACTCGGAGACGCTAAGTCAGTCGCAAATTCACGCCGTTATTGCTTATTCATCCAATCCAGACAGGCCAACTTGTGAGCATACTGAAAAAGCGGCGAAAAATCGCGCCACAGAAAACAACCTATTAATGTACTGCAAACGCCGGATCGGATCCGTACTGCAATTCAATATAGCGAGTGTATAGGTCGTCAACTTTCATTAGATGCTTATGCGTACCTCGATTCTGAATTCTTCCCTTATTAAGAACAATGATCTCATCCGCATTTCGGACCGTCGCAAGTCTATGCGCAATAACCAACGTCGTCCGATCAGCGGATAAGTTAGAGACCGCTGTTTGTATTTCTCGTTCGCTTTCAGAATCTAAGGCGCTTGTCGCTTCATCGAGCAAAAGAACCGGCGCATCACGGAGGATGGCCCGCGCTATTGCAATACGTTGCTTTTGCCCGCCAGAAAGTGACGTGCCCCCCTCACCTAACGGGGTTTCAAATCCATCAGGGCACGCTTCGATAAAGCTCATAGCATTGGCAGATACCGCCGCTTCCCTGACCTCTTGGTCCGAGGCATCAGGTCTTCCAAACCGGATATTGTATGAAATTGTCCCACTAAAAAGAGGGGCATTCTGTTGCACGACCGACAACATGCTCCGCAACTCTATGGGATCTATCGTTCTTATCGGTATACCATCAAAAGTGATCATGCCTGATACAGGATCATAGAGTCTAAGAAGAAGGCTAAAGACAGTACTTTTGCCCGCACCAGACGGTCCAACCAAAGCAACTGTTTGCCCCGGCTCAACCGAGAAAGTTATATCATCGATCGCCTTTAACTCTGGTCTCGAAGAATAAAAAAACGAAACACTCTTAAAGTTTATGCTGCCTCGAACAGGACGCTTTAAGTGCTGGATGTTACTGGGCGCAGTAATCTTTGGGCGTGCCTCCAACAGTTCCATTATTCGTTCAGTTGCCCCGGCGGCTCGCATGATGTCACCATAGGTTTCCGTCAGCATTCCAAATCCATTGACTGCGACGAAAGCATACATGACAAATTGTGTCATTGTACCGAGTGTCATTTGACCCGCTTGGACTTGTTCGGCGCCATACCATAAAACTGAAATCAGTCCGGAAATTGTGGCCGCAAAGATGAGTGCTGTGAGTAACGCGCTCATCCTTATACGACGCAAAGCGGCCAAAAATGCTGCTTCAGCAGCATTTTCAAAAGCCTTGCGCTCCTCTGGTTCTCGTGTAAAGGCTTGAATGGTATCAATGGCGCGAAGACTCTCGCTTGCCTGAGCAGATGCGCCGGCTAATCTATCTTGGCTTAACCGAGACAGCCGCTGAACCCGACGGCCGAGAAATATTATAGGCCCGATGATGACTGGTCCCGATAACAGAACCAAAACGGCCAGTTTCCAACTCACGGCAAACATTAAAATGATTGCACCTAACGTGGTTGCAACAGTCCGGATCGCAATTGAAATAGATGATCCAACAACAGTTTGAATGAGCGTCGTATCCGTCGTTAACCGAGAGAGCACTTCGCCTGTCCGAATGTCATCATAGAAATCTCGGTCCAATTTCAATAGATGGCCGTAAACGGCACGACGCAAATCCGCAACGACGCGCTCTCCCAACTGACCAATGAAGTAAAATCTGAGCGCTGCAAAAATACCCAGTAAAAAGGCGAAAAGAATTCCAAGTAAAAAATAAACAGACAAATCTTCGCCAAGGTCCAGCGTCCGACAAAATTCCGCCGTTGGAGCAACACTGAAACCGCAGTCGACAACAAGACGAAAAGCCACGGGAAGGACGAGCGTCAGGCATGAAGCTATGATTAAGCAGACCAAAAAGGCACCTAACAGGCGGGGATAGGCAAGGATGAAAGGCAATAACCTAGAAAGCGGTTTTGCTGACCGTGCTTTTGATCTTTTTCCTCTTTCTCGATTTAATTGTTCTGCAAACTCCGACCCTCGGTCCTGATTAATTTGTTCTGCCGACCCATCCTCTTCGAAAGACATCTCTTTATCAGATGTCGTCATTGAATTTCCTTTTTTGCTGACTACCCTTACGCCGTTCCACCTCAAATGAAATCGCAGAACGGCTACAGGTTTTTCATTTCAGGCATCTTATGGCACTTTGACCTAGTCTTAACGTCCAAGCCGTTAAATCATCAATTTAAAATATATCGCAAAGTAGTATCTGTCACAAACTATCTCTCGCGGTGAACGCGACGCTTTAAAAAGCCAACAAAATCAGAGACTGTTTTTTGAGGAATCTCTTCTTGGGCGATGTGACCAACACCGTCATATTTGAGAAACTCCGCACCCGTAATAAGACTTGCAATACGAGGCCCCTGCTCAACAGGGATGATTTTGTCTTCCGCACCCCACATTATAAATGTGGGTGCCGTAATTTTCTGCAAGGCGTCTGAAGGATCAGGAAGTGTGAATTCTTCTAACGACTCAACCATGGCCGCACCATTTCCCTCTCTGCGGATCATATCTCTCATGAGCTTAAGCCGTAAGTCGGAAACCTTGTAGCTTTCTCCAACAACAAGCTCAGCACCAGCACGAACTGCCGCTTCCGGAGCCGTTAATAAATAGGCCTTCATTGCCGGTGAAACCGAAACAGGCATCTCCTCCCCACCTTCGATAACAAAGGCACCGGGTGAAATTAGGCCCAACGCCTCGACGCGGTCGGGGTATTCAGATGCAAAGCGCCAAGCCGCGAGTGCCCCTAGTGAATTGCCGACAAGAATTGCTTTTGGAATCGACAAAGCATCGAAGAGTTCCCCAATAAATCGGGCCCGCTCGACAGGAGAATAACGTTTGTTGGGATCTGGACCAGTTAAACCATGACCCAACAAATCATACCGAATGATGTGAAAGTCATTTTCAAGTAAAGCCGTCCATTCATCCCATGTTTCCAAGCTGTAGGTAAACCCATGCACAAGAACGATGGTCGGTAGCGTGTTGCTCCCCTGCTCTCGAACGCGAACACGCGCCCCAGAGACGTCAACAAATCTATCATTCTCGGTGAGATACTCTTTCTCAAGTTCACGGCTTGGAATGGATTGTAGAGAACTAAAGGCACCAACACCTAGAGCAAAAACGCCGAGTGCCGCAGTGGCAAGGCCGCCATATAGAATTTTACTCACAATATCATCCCCATCGAAAAATTCGATAGTAAGATGTAATTGACACCGTCCAAATTGCAAACCGTTCTGAGCACCACAGGCGACGCCAGACCAGCCTACATGTTACCTAGAAACCATGATCACGCGCCTTTTGGGTTGCCAAGGATAAGATACTGTATCGCGTACAGCGCTGATACTCTTGCTCTAAATAAAAATCTTTTTACTGATTATTAGGCTATTCCGAAGATCGAAAGCCTTAAAGAAGTTTAAAACTGCCTTTCCGCCACTAAGAAGGAAACAGTCGATTGAGTTCATCAATTTGCGGTTGAGTTAAAACATGAAAGCCGCCTCCTCTGAGGAGCATTAGGAGCTTTGCCGACTGTTCGAGTTCCTCTGTGGCATCGACCGCTTTTGCCAATGACTCTCCCGCCAAAACGGGCCCATGGGCATACATTAAAATCGAGCGGGATTGTGCGGCCCGCTGGCCAACTGCATCGGCCAATCTCTTGTCGCCTGGTGGATAAAAAGGAACAAGCTTGACCTTACCACACCGCATCACCTGATAGGCTGTAACGGATGGCATTGCGTCTTCAGGGTCCAATTCCTTCTGAACGGACCAAGCCACACTATATGTTGAATGCGTATGAACAACGGCGCGTGTTTTTTTGTTCGCATTCTCAAAAACGGCGAGATGCAGGTGTAATTCCTTGGTTGGAACATTGTTATCAAGAGACGTTCCATTTCGATCGATTTTCGCGAGGTCGGCCGGGTCGAGGGCCCCCAGCCGGGACCCGGTTGGCGTAACCAGCACATTGCCGTCGTCTAACAAATGGCTAATATTGCCAGTGGTCCCGTGAATGAGTCCGGCTGATGTCAGGATTTCGCCCATTAGGCAAATCTCTTCACGAATTTTTGCTTCACTCATCCGAGTGCGTCCTTTGCTTCTTCAAAAAAGCGCTCTCCACCGAAATTTCCGGATTTCATTATGAACGCCTCTTCCCCATCGGATGTGCAGGTGATCGGAACACCTTGCGCAACCGAAGGGCCAATTTCTACGGCAGAAACATCAAGAGCCGTCAATATTGCACCGGAGGTTTCTCCGCCAGCAACAATAAATTTCGTAAAACCCAATGCTCTTGAACGCAACGCAATCTCTGCAAGGATCTTTTCAAATACGGCGCTACTACGATCTCCTAAAACCGATTTTGAATGGCGCAAACTCTCGTTGTTAGCACTGGAGTAAATGATGGGTGTCGATGTCTCATCTTGCTTGGCCAACCAGACCATTGCCTTATCGACGGCACTGTCAAAAGAGACACAAAGTTCGGGCGTCAGCTGAAACTTCGGGAAGCTGCTTGGCGCATTTTCGAGTTGGTTGAGCGTCATCTCGGAACAACTACCGGACAAACAAATCGTTCGGCCAAGAGGCGACGCAAACTCTATCGCAGCTCCTTCATTCTCAAGCAGTCCGTTTGCGCGATACGCCTGTGGCAAATATTCACTTAAGGCTGAACCACCCGTAACCAAAGCCATTCCGTCCGCGGCGGCGGCGATTTCTCTTAAATGGCTTTCATTGATTGCATCAACGACAAAGATTTTCCTCTGAGGACCGACATTTTGCGCAATCTTTTTTTTGATTGCAGAAGCCCCCTCCTCAACAACACTGAGAGGTAGATGCTCTATGTCACTTTCTGACTGATACTCTAGCCATTTTATAAGATTGGATTCACTCATGGGATTGAGCGGATGATGACGCATATGCGTTTCGGACAGAAGTCGGTCTTTTACGAACAAATACCCCTGATAGACCGTACGCTCATTATCGGGAAACGACGGACAAACAATGGTCACTTTTTCATTCATTTCGGTCAGTAGCGCATCAATGACAGGGCCGATATTCCCCTTGCGCGTTGAGTCAAATGTAGAGCAATATTTGAAATAAATCCGTGCAGCGCCGATATTTCGACAAACTGCTAAGGCTTTTAAGGATTGGGCTATAGCATCTTTTACTTCGATTGAGCGGCTTTTGAGGGCAAATACGACGGCACCATAGTCTTTAAGATTGTCGGGGCGCGTTGCCTTGAATGAAACAAGCGTGCGCACTCCGCCAGCACGGAGCGAACTCGCCACATCACTAGCGCCTGTAAAGTCATCCGCTATGCAACCAATCAGAGGTGCCACTTCTACACCCTATTGATACGCAACTGGCGTCGCATGCCAACCTGTTTCCCTCTTCGACCAATACGCTTCGTGAAGGGCCGACGTGATTGGCCCAGGCTTTCCACTTCCGACCGATTGTCCGTCTAACGACGTTACCGGAATGACTCCACCTGAGGTTGTTGATAGAAACACTTCAGTGGCTTCAGAACACATTTGATCGGGACTAAATTCTTCCCTTTTATAAGGAACTTTAAGCTCGTCGCAGAGCTCTAAAACAGTGCGGCGCGTCATTCCATCAAGAACGCCATTTTCAGGCGTTAACACAGCACCGTCAAAAACCGCGAATATATTGAACCCTGGCCCTTCAGCAACGTTGCCACGCTCGTTCACACAACATGCGGTCTGTTGATCACGATCATAACCGTCAAACAGACTCATTTCGAAGTCCAGCCAATGGTAGTGCTTGAGACGCGGGCTCACCGACTGAGCAGGCACGCGCCACCGATTGCTCACATGCATCGAAAGCCCTTCCATCTGTTGCTCAGGGCGCGCAATCCACACATAGGGAATACAGTACGCTTGAAACCGGTTTACACATGTTCGCGGGTCCCGGCTGCCAATTGGCGGAAGGCCTCGGGTCATAATCATTTGAACATAGGCCTCCCGCAAGCCAGAACGGCGCACTAATCCGTGCAGGACATCCGCAATGTCTTCGCGGGAATAAGGGCTTACCATCCGAAGGTCGTCGATGTTTCGAAAGAACCGAGTTAAGTGATCTTCCAGGCGAAAAAAGTTGCCGCGCCACACTGAAACCGTGTCCTGATTGGCATCCCCGCGGATGAAGCCCCAATCGAGAAGTGGCAATTTCGCTTCAGAAATCGGGACAAACTCCCCATCAATAAAGGCAGCCCCTTTTGAGAAAGCGTTTTCATTGTTATCCGCGCAATCAGATAATGTCAGTTCAAACATAATTAAAAACCAGATGAAGACCGATAATCAGTTATTTTATTTAGGTTTTTATGTGTTGCCGAAATACCGCTGCTGAGGCAATATCCAATTTTACGCTAATAAACATACCAGTTTCAGAAAGTGAAATTCGTCACCATGACGACGCCAATAAACAGCGGCGAACCACTCGTTATCGCCTCAAAGCATCCCACAGATGGACCGCTATACCAGCGTATCGCGGCACATATTCGTGCGGCTATTCTTGCAGGTGATTTACCATCAAATAGTCGACTGCCATCGACGCGCACTATGGCGCGCGATCATAATTGTTCACGATACCCCGTAAATGCTGCTATCGATCTCCTAAAATCCGAAGGTATTGTTGAAAGCCGACACGGCAGTGGCATCTATGTGGCGCAAGAATTAGTGAATATGAGCAGGCGCACGCCCTCAAAACCACTCGCGTCCGCTTGTATTGAGCAGAAGTCTTGCGATCAAAAGAAAATAAAGGATTCTCTTCCTTATACCAATGATATTCCAACGGGGTGTGGAATTTTCTCTCATCATCCAGATATTTCACTTTTCCCATTCAAGGTGTGGTCCAATTTATTAAAGGAGTATTGGCACGCGCCTCCGGAAAAAGATATCAGGGAGCAGGACCCCGCGGGCTTTAGGCCGCTACGCGAGGCAATCGCTAATCATCTGGCCCTTTGGCGGGGCTTATCGGTCTCTGGCGATGATATTGTTATTACAAGCGGTACGACGCCTGCGCTCAATCTTGTGACGCGTATTGTATTACAGAAAAATGATAAAGCTCTCGTCGAAGAGCCCGGTTTCCGCCAAGCGATGCATGCATTGAATTTAATCGGTGCTGAAGCAATCCCCATACCAGTTGACGACAACGGCCTCGTTTTCGATAGCCTATTAAAGAACACACAAGCGGCAAAAGCGGCGTATGTTACGCCGTCTCACCAACATCCACTCGGGTCGGTTTTGAGCATAAGACGCCGTCAAGAGCTTCTTTATTGGGCAGACAATAATGATGCCTACATATTTGAAGACGATCATGATGCAGAAATTCGGTATAATGGTCTACCTTTGGCGCCATTAAAGTCAATCGACCAAAACGATCGAACCATCTACCTTGGTACATTTTCCAAGACGATGTTTCATTCGCTTCGCCTTGGATTTATGATTCCGCCCAAACAACTGATGACGAAAATTCTTGCAGAGAACCGACGACAAAATCACTGCATTTCTATAACGGAACAACCTGCCATGGCGCGTTTCATCGCCGAAGGGCATTTTGCACGACACGTCAGGCGCGTGCGTACTTTATATGAACGAAGAAGAAATGCGCTTGTTGATTTACTCAGAAATAAGCTGAAGAAAGGTATTCAACTACACTATGATGAGGCTGGAACTCATGTGGTTCTAGTCTTTGATCGCAGCGCACTCCCCAAATCCGATTGGATCGTCTCAAGGGCACTCGCGAAGGACCATATCAATGTCACGCCTTTAAGTGACTACTATTACCGGAAGAAAAACGCTAAACATGGTTTAGTGATTGGCTATGGATCAACCGAGATCAAAGATTATGAAAGCGCGGTCACTAAGATTGCCACTAGTCTTTATTGCTAGAGCCTGTTGTAGCAAAAGTGGATCACCGGTTTTACGGTTCGCAACAGGCTCCAACTAGAATCTAGAGCTGTTTTCTGAATCAGCTTGAATGCAAACGGCTCTAGAACGTTGAACGTTTTCATTAAATAGAATCGATGCTTGAGATTCTGTGTTTTGAGGGTTCAAAAACGATCTTGAGACGGTCAGGTCAGATCTGTCCTTACACCAATGTGACCTTCCGGCACTCTCAAGCATCTCAATTCCACTTGAAAGGGACTGGCTTTAGATAGAAGCACAAATATATCAGTAAACTAATCTTTTACTGAAAACATCTATATCTGATGACCGCTCAATAGAAGTGATGATATCGATCATTAAATTCAGTGGTATGAGTTCCCAAGTAGAAAGGCGCTTAGAAATATCGTCAAATTACCAACCCTTTTTTTTAACTTCATTATAAATCAACTCAGCAAATTGTGGCGCTAAAAAACGAGTTGGATGGTTTCGGTCAGCAATATAGATCGCTGTTTCGTTTAGAAATTGACACTGATTTTTATCGCAAAATAAGTGATGTGGATAAACCCTGATCACGTTATCTGATTCAATACTATCTAAAAGCTCAAATGCTTTCTTAGAATAAGAATAAAAGTCTTTGGACGGATACGAAGTCTTCTCTATCAATTTATTTACGCGTTTTGATATAGAAGACGCATCTGCCGTACGAATCTTACTCAACTCATTAAATACAAAAATACCCATATGCTTTTTTGAACGAGGATATGGGTACACCAATACAATTTTAGACCCATTTGAAGTCAATAAATTGATATTTTCCAAAAAATTTTCTTCAATAGACTTCGAGTTTGCGCTCTCGAATCCCAATCCATTGTCTTGCCTTAAATATACATCTAGCATTCCACCAATGATGATCAAATTGTCATTCGTCTTAAGTATTTCCGACAGTCTCCAGTTCTGAAATTCTTCATCGCACGGTTCATTCCTAATACTCCTAGCCTTGCCATCAACACCGCTAAAACTATGAGGAATAAAGTAGCAAGCCGAACTATTCATTGTAGTAATTCGATACCCACTGGGACTAAAAATATCTATAATCTCCTCAGAAATCCGCTGCATATTTGAGTCACCGACAATGTATAAATTCTTTAATGACTTTTGGTGACCATACGAACAAAAACTATCCTTCTTATACCATCCATAACACAACTTACCATCGACAGTCCTAAGGGCTTCGCCTAAATATTCATTTGGGTCAGACTGTAGGAGAGGCGGTAATCGACTTGGAAATCCACTTTTGTAAATCGCAAACGTGGACATCCCGCCAAGCGAAATAAACGACAGAATCAACGTAGAGAAAAGTATTTTAGAATTTACGATCTTTTCGCTTCTAAATCGCTTCTCGACCAAAAAATAAGAAGCAATAGACAAAACAAGTGTTAGAGCTATCCATTCAAGCTTGTCGACGTTACTCGGCTCTTCACCCAAACGAGAAAAAGCAAATATTGGATAGTGCCACAGATAAGCCGAATAGCTAATTAGCCCCACCCACACAAAGGGTTTACTGCCCAATAGTTTTCCTACCAATTCATCCTTTGTTGAAAAACCAATAATCAGAGCAACGCCAAGGATAGGCATCAATGTATAAAAACTTGGATGAGGTGTTTTGCTATCAAAAAACAAAATGCTGTGCGCAATTAGATAGAGCCCAAGCATTGGAAGCGTTTTCGCTCCGATACCCTCATTTGAGGCTCTGTAGTTCAACTCCCTATAGGCAAGCATTGAGCCTATAGCCAACTCCCAAAATCGGCTAAATGGCAGATAGAAATTCAAATCAGAGTTTCGCACTTCCATCAACTCAGCAAACTGAATACTGAGTAAAGACAAGCCTACAAGAATAGTTAGGACGTGCTTTCTAAAAAACTTAAATGCGACAACGGCGATGATTGGAAATACTAAGTAGAACTGCTCTTCGACGCCTAAGCTCCAAGTGTGTAGAAAAGGTTTTAGTAGAGAACTATCCGCACCATACTCAGTTGTACTGAAATAAAAGAAAAAATTGGCGCCAAAGAACAGTGAAGCAAGGATACTTTCTGCGTACTCAACAAAGTCCGAAGGCAATAGCTTGTGCCACGCATAGGGTATTGACACAAATATAACAACGAACAGCACCGGCAGAATACGTCGTGCTCGCCGCTCATAGAAATGCGAAAAACTGAAAGAACCGTTTGTTTGAACTTCAGAAAGAATAATGCGTGCAATCAAATATCCACTTATTACAAAGAAGATATCGACTCCGATAAAACCACCTTCAAACCACTCTCTGCCAAAGAGAAGCATCTGGGCGTGGTAAAGGATAACGCTTACTACGGCGATGGCTCGCAAGCCATCTATTTCTGCTCTGTAGGAAAGTTTGGAAGAATTCACTTGGTTCGCTTGGTTCGCTTGGTTCGCTAAGCAAACAAGAAACTCTCCTTATAGAGATCTAACTCGGAAAGACAGATTTGACTTTCGGTTTTATGGCATCCAAAGCCACTCATAGCTATTGAAACACGTATCAGCAACTCATAATCGTCGGCCATCAAATGCTGTGCTAAAGCGCCTCCGTTTCAATTAGAATCCGAACGGCGCTTTAAGTTGTTGATTTTACGCATTTCCTTAACGCCAACCGCACACACTTGGCTTGGAAATGCTTTAATGCATCAATTGCGCTTTGCAATAGTTGATGCAGCCCCTAGCAAAAAACAAAAAAGACTTCAAAATCGATAATCATACCGCTTGAACTATTCCCACTCAATGGTTCCAGGCGGTTTTGACGTCACATCATAGACAACTCTATTAATACCGCGGACCTGATTTATAATCCGGGTAGCGCATCGCCCTAAGAACTCATGAGAAAAGGGATAATAATCCGCTGTCATACCATCTGTTGACGTAACAGCGCGTAGGGCAAGCACATAGTCATAGGTTCTCTCATCCCCCATAACGCCCACCGTTCTAACGGGTAACAACACGGCGAACGCTTGCCAGATCTCATCATACAATCCCGCATTGCGAATTTCATCGAGATAAATAGCATCGGCTTTTCGAAGAATGTCTGCCTTGTCCTTGGTAACGGCGCCAGGAATTCGAATACCAAGGCCAGGCCCCGGAAAAGGGTGACGTTTTACAAAATGATCCGGTAATCCTAACTCACGCCCCAGGGCACGCACCTCATCTTTAAACAACGCGCGCAACGGTTCTACGAGTTCCAGGTCCATTCGCTCCGGTAATCCGCCCACATTATGGTGAGACTTAATCGTTACGGATGGTCCGCCATCAAACGCGACACTTTCAATAACATCAGGATAGAGCGTTCCTTGCGCTAGAAACCTTGCATCTTGAATCTTTTTTGCTTCGTTCTCGAATAAATCGATAAATGTTGCACCGATGATTCTTCTCTTCCGTTCAGGATCCTCTTCGCCTTTTAGCATTTCAAGAAAGAGTTCTTCTGCCTCAAGGTGAACTAACGGAATATTATAACTCTCCTTGAAAAGGCGAACGACGTCATGTCCCTCACCTTCGCGCATGAGACCTGTATCAACGAAAACGCACGTGAGTTGATCGCCGATTGCTTGGTGAATCAGGACGGCAGCAACAGATGAGTCCACGCCGCCGGACAAACCACAGATCACCTTTCCCGTTCCAACCTGGTCTTTGATTTTTGCAATGGCTTCATCTCGAAAAGTCGCCATTGTCCAATCTGGCGTAACCCCACCAATATCAATAACGAAATTTCGAAGAAGCTGCGTGCCGTTGGGCGTATGGACAACCTCAGGATGAAATTGCACCCCATAAAACTGCTTCTCTTCATTGGCAATAGCTGCAAATGGTGCGCCTTCAGATTTTGCAATGACATCAAATCCATCTGGGAGCTTCACCACTCGATCGCCATGGCTCATCCAAACAGTTTGCGATGCACCGATTTGACCTAACCCATTAAACAATCGACTTTCCTGGATTATCTCGATGGTGGCCCGACCAAATTCCCTATGGTCTGAGGTTTCCACATGACCACCCAGCTCTTGGCATAGCAGTTGTTCGCCGTAGCAGATACCGAGTATTGGCTTGCCGAAATTGTAGATTAGAGGATCAACTTTCGGGCTTTGAGCATCAGAAACACTTGCTGGTCCCCCCGACAAAATAAAAGCCGCTGGAGAAAATTCCTGCAGAAATTCAGCATTCAAACGATTATAGGGGTGAATTTCGCAATAGACATTCAGTTCTCGCAGCCTACGCGCAATAAGCTGTGTCACCTGGCTGCCAAAATCTACAATAAGGACGCGATCATGTTTGTTTTTCATCTTTGAAATTTAGCCGAGTCTTACTGGTTGGTCGAGAAAATACGGCGCCTTGGCATCATGATCGCTTGAGAACGGAAACGAAAAAGCCATCTGTTCCGCAACGCGCTGGGGTCATCAGAAGGGCACCAGAAGGGGTCATACATTTTTTAAGCACGTCTGCGCCATTTATTGTTAAGAGGTCAGTTTTTTGGATCTGTTCAAGTGCATCAACAGGAGAAAAGGCAGGTTTTTTTGCCATAAATTGTGTGATCTGAGCATCATTTTCCTGGGGGAAAACCGAACAGGTGACATATACTAAGAAGCCTTTCGGCTTCACAAAGTCAGCAGCCTGATCCAGAACAATCTCTTGTTCATCACATCGTCGCTCTAATTGGCCAGGCTTTAACCGCCATTTGGAATCGGGATTTCGTCGCCAAACGCCGCTGCCAGTACATGGCGCATCGACAAAAACGACATCCATCTTTTCTTTAAGGTCCGAGAGTGGGCGTTCAGCAGTCTCAAGGCCATCGTCGCGCGCCGCTAAGGGCGTACGAATTTGTAAATTGCGGATCCTCGCTCGCTTTGCGCGGGCATAGAGTGGCTTTAGCCTTTTAGGGTCGATGTCGTAGGCATAGAGCTGACCAGTACCAGCCATTAGCGCTGCAAGAGCCAGTGTCTTCCCGCCACCACCAGCGCAAAAATCAAGAACCTGATTACCTTTAATGGACCCCACAGCGGCGGCCGCAAGCTGGGATCCGAGGTCCTGCACCTCGACCCATCCTTTATTGAACGCTGGTATCACCGTAATGGCTGGCGCACGCACTGCAGGATCTGGCGCATCGATCCTCGCGGCCGTTTTCGAAAATGGATGAGGACGTGCTTTCACCGATTTGAGCGCTCGTAAGGTCTTATCTGTCTCCCCCACCAGTGTGTTGATGCGAAGATCGATCGGGGCACGATTACTCAACGCCTTCACTTCATCGTCAAGGCGTTCGCCAAATGCGTCGGCGAGGATTGGAACGGCCCATTCTGGGCAATCCAAATGATTTAGATCGTGTTTGACTTTCGTGCCAAGGGAAGTGACCCGCTTGAGTTCATCATCCGTGATAGGATCAATACCATGCTCATCGTCCGCAAGCGCCGCCAGCGCCGCATAGTCGTAACCCCAAACCGATGCAAGTGATGCAAGTACGCGGGCTCGGTTTGTATTGGTCGTCGTGAGAGCGGCTAAACTAGACCAATGCCTTAAAACATCGAGACACAAGCCAGAAATCCATGCACGATCTTTTGCACCGGCATAGCGGTTATGTCTCGCCCAATCGGCAATTGCCGTCTTTATAGGCACACGTCGTTTTTCAAAATCGTCAAGAATTTCGATTGCCGCCGCAACCCGACCTGGTTCTCGCACTTGGTTTGAAGCCTTATTTTATAGCCCACCTGACCAATCATTTAGCTTGGAGAAGGATAATTAGGAGCCTCACGGGTGATTTGAACGTCATGAACATGGCTCTCTCGTAGGCCCGCGTTCGTGATCCGTACAAACTTTGATTTTGATTTCATTTCGTCAATGGACGCAGCGCCAACATATCCCATTGACGCACGAATTCCGCCAACGAGTTGGTGAAGAATTGGACCACATGACCCTTTATATGGCGTTTGTCCTTCTATTCCTTCAGGAACAAGCTTCATTTGTTCTTTCACATCCGCTTGGAAATATCGATCCGCAGACCCTCTTGCCATTGCGCCCAACGACCCCATGCCGCGATAGGACTTATAGGGTCGGCCCTTGAACATAAAGACTTCCCCAGGGGCCTCATCTGAACCGGCAAGCAAAGAACCGATCATAACGCCGTCGGCACCGGCTGCGATTGCTTTTGCAACGTCTCCAGAATATTTAACGCCGCCATCAGCAATGACCGGTATGCCGTTGTCTTTTGCAGCTCTTGCCGCATCCATGACCGCCGTAAGCTGGGGAACGCCAACACCTGCAACAATCCGAGTTGTACATATAGATCCAGGTCCTATTCCGACCTTGACCGCGTCTGCACCAGCATCAATAAGGGCTCTCGCGCCATCATATGTTGCTATATTACCAGCAACGACTTGCGTCTCATTCGATGCCTTTTTGATACGCGAAACCTGCTCGATGACTTTTTCTGAATGCCCGTGTGCTGTATCAATCACGACAATATCAACGCCAGCGTCGACAAGCGCTTCGGCACGAGTAAAGCCATCTTCTCCGACGCTAGATGCCGCCGCGACACGTAACCGTCCCTCCGGGTCTTTTGTCGCGAGGGGGTATTTCTGAGCTTTATCCATGTCCTTAACGGTAATAAGCCCAACGCAACGGTATTCGTCATCGACAACGATTAGCCGCTCGATTCTATGCCGATGGAGAAGACTTGTGACTTCATCTCTTGTCTCACCGGGCTTTACCGTAACAAGGTTTTCACGCGTCATCAGTTCACTGATTGGCTGCTCGTCATTGGTCGCAAAACGCGTGTCACGATTGGTCAAAATACCAACCAGTCGGCCGACACCATTTGCATCGGGATCCTCAACAACTGGAAAACCCGATACTTTCTTTTGTTTCATCAAAGCGCGTGCTTCTGAAAGTTTGACATTTGGCATGAGCGTTAATGGGTTCACGACCATCCCGCTTTCAAACCGTTTCACTTGACGCACTTGTTCAGCTTGCTCTTCCAGAGACAAATTTCGGTGCAAAACTCCAATGCCGCCATTTTGAGCCATTGCAATCGCCATTTCAGCCTCCGTAACGGTATCCATTGCTGAAGAGATAATGGGGATATTCAGGGTCACGCTTTTTGTTAGATGCGTTTTCGTCGAGACCTCTGACGGAATAACACTAGAAGGTCCGGGTTCCAGAAGAACGTCATCAAAAGTAAGACCTTCACGGATTTCCATCTTTGTCTCCTTTAGCCCTTAGGCTGACTATTTTTAGGTGTCGGATCTTCTAATCGTCGCAGAGGCAACGCAGATCTAACAATTGTTAAAACCGATCGCGACGACATATTTCTCCGGGGATTCCGGTCGACTGGCCTTTGGCTTAGCATGTTTCACTGAGGAAAACTTTTGTCTAAGGCGTTTCAATAAATCGCCTTCTGCGCCGCCCTGAAATACCTTACAGATAAAAATGCCGTTGTTCGAAAGTACATCAATCGAAAAGTCTAAAGCCGCTTCAGCCAAGGCAACGACCCGCAAGTGGTCTGTGGGTCTATGTCCCGTCGTCGGCGCTGCCATATCTGATAATACCAGATCCGCTTTACCTCCCAATGCCACTTTTAATTGGTCAGGCGCTGCTGGATCTAAGAAATCCAGTTGCAGAAAATCGGTCCCTTCGACTGCTGGCATTTCTAAATAGTCGATTCCAATGATTCGTCCTGCACCAGCACGCGCCGCAACCTGGCACCATCCGCCCGGTGCGCAGCCAAGATCAACGATCCGGACCCCTGGTTTTAAAAAGTCAAACTTATCATTCAGCTCAACAAGCTTGAATGCAGCCCGCGATCTAAAACCTTCGGCTTTGGCGCGAGCGACATATGGGTCATTGAGCTGCCGATCGAGCCAAAGCGTTGATGAATGCTTTCGATATCTGCCGGTCTTAACATTGACGTGCTGCCCCCGGAGAGCTGCCCCAGAACGACTCGTGAGGTTGGATGAATTTTGGCCGTTCTTTTCCTGACCTCGTGTTTGCTTCAAACCACGCTTTTCTTGCGGGGATCCAAGAGCGGTATCAGATTTTAAAAGATTGATTTTGCGTTTTTTTGGTTTCGCGGACGCGCGATTACGTGGCTTAGCGTCATCGGTCGACGCTTTGCCTTTTTGGTTTGAAGAGCTAATGGCTCCGCTTTTCGTTATGTTGCGCTTGCGTTCCATAAAGGTTTATAGCCAGGACCGTTTATTGGGAAAACCCCCAAAACGACCAATAAATGTGACGTGAATTGGACGAAAGCCGTACCGTTTCAAATAGAAATGGCTGACCGGGTCAGTAAGGCAATCAAGTTAACGATCAACTTTTCTTTTTCGCCATGGAGCCTGATGTCTGCCGTCGACGTTTGTTCTTTCGTTTGCGATCTTCTTCGATCATGCTGGTAAGCAACCCCTCACGTAATCCCCGATCGGCAACGCGAATGCGCTCAGACGGCCAGCTTCTCATAATTGCTTCAAGTATGGCACAGCCGCATACAACGAGATCGGCTCTTTCAGAACCAATACACGCCTGTCTAGACCGTTCTTCCATACTCATGACACGAAGGCGCTCCGACACCTCGCGGACATCGTCTGACGTGAGCCAGATCCCATCAACCGCCTCTCTTCGATACCGGTCCAAATTAAGAAATACGCCTGCGATTGAGGTCACTGTGCCGGACGTTCCAACAAAATGGCCCTCACCATTGCGGAACTCTTTTTCGAAGTCTTTTGGAAGATCCAATTCCGCAATCATCCTTCGGACATCAGTCACAATGCCTTCATAGAGGTCCTGATTGAGGTCATCACCCCCCCAACGTTCCGAGAGGCTGACGACACCGACAGGTAACGAAAACCAGGATTGAATTTTGTGACGTCGCTTGTTACCCGCTGTAGTTCTATCAAGGTTAACCAAAGAAACTTCTGTTGAACCACCACCTATATCAAAAATAATCGCCGATCTCGAATTATGATCGAGAAGGTCAGCGCACCCCTTAACAGCTAACCGAGCTTCCTCCTGTGGGGAGATTACGTCAAAGCAAAGACCTGTTTCGCTCTCGACCCGCGCCAAAAAGTCATCACAGTTGGACGCGGAACGGCATGCCTGTGTTGCGACGAAACGATGACGGTTCACCCGACGTCGCGACATTTTTTGGGAACAGATTTTCAGCGCTTCTATGGTACGGTTCATAGCCGCGTCAGACAAAACACCGTGCACACCAAGCCCTTCACCCAGCCTTACAATTCTTGAAAAGGCATCAATGACTCTATGACTTCGACCTTGTGGTGATGCAATCAACAGTCGACAATTATTTGTACCAAGATCTATTGCTGCATAGACTGGTTTTAATTTGTTTAAGGGAGGACTTCGACGACGCTCTTTTTGACACCGTTGCTTTGTCTTAGATGAGTCAGATCGCTGCTGATGCCCATCATGGCGAGTCACACCATCGCGCTTTTTAGCAACCGCCAAACGATGGTTTTCGGGCGTATCGAAGGATTTAGAACCAATATTTTTTTTCGATGACGGGATGGATTGCTTGTCTGTGTCACCAAGCGTTTCATTCATAGGGGCATTGTCAAGGTCATGAGTTATTCGCGAAGGGTTCCGATCGTATTCCCGATCGCACTTATCGAGAACGTGTTCGGTTTCATCAACGTTTACAACGCCTTTTTGTACTACACTTTTGCTCGCCGTTTGACCGTCATCGGCGTGCGGTTTTCGCCGCTTACTCATGGTGAATGCGTCCTCGCTCGGCGCCAAGGCGTGGGCAGCCGTTCGTCGTTAAAGGTACAAGACCCAAAGTCGATGAGGCAAGAACAGTTTGAGTTGTTTGAATTCGTTTAGAAAATTATCATGTGAAAATCGGAGCGTTTAGACGTATTATCAATTTCTGTATTCCAGCAAGATGCAGACAAAAAATTGGAACCTTCGGCATTATCGCCGAAACCATCCTTGAGCCGCATTCCTAAGATGAGCGTAGCAAACGCGGCTATGCATGCAAGCATCAAACCTTGTATCTGCGTTCCAAACACGATGGTCAATTCCCCTAACAGTGATCTTGGCTTTAGTTAGAAACACCACGCTCAAGATCATCAAATTTACGGCGGAGGCTGAATTCGTTTGATGTCACAACGCGCTCCATATCTGCAACCCGGGCATCCAAAGCCCTAAACCGATGCTTCAAATCAGAAAATGTTGCCTTAGGACGAGCTGAATACCGGCGCCAAAACTGCTCCTCAGCTGCGTTAGAATAACGATTAGCAATTGGCTCGCCCGGCCTCAAGAAAAGAGCGGCCGCAAAATAAAAAAACAACGGGAACGGAGGAAAAAAGACGACCGCTAAGATGTAAGACAACCGAACATATCGAACGGGCCATCCAAAATAGTCAGCCACACCAGCGCAAACACCCGCTATCATGCCATCACGCGTATTGCGATAAAGCCAATGGCGGTTCGGTCCCGGCGATGGATCCCCGGCGTGATGAGCGTATCGACGATGCTTTTCACGGCCCCAATGAAAATGGTGGTGATGGTGGTGGTGATGCTCTTGATTCCGTTTAGGCATGGGGACGCTCCGGGTAATCCTCACGCCATTTAGGCGCTTCTTTATCGAGAATGGTTTCGAGTGCATCGACGCGTTGTTCCAAGCGCTGCGCAGTACGCCACAGATCATCAACGAGACGTTCGTCGTCTGGTGTTGGTGCTTTTGCTTTTCGCCACTCAACAGCGTAGTGCATGATTGTTGCTGGCAAACCGACAAAGATAATGGCAACAATAAAAACAGCCGTCCACATGTCCATTAAATTCCCTCAAATTTATCGATTAAATTCGATATATGTTCTTATGAGTTTGACTGCTCTGTTATGCGTTTTCGCAGCCTTTCGACTTCGGCGTTAATTTCTTCTTCAACTTCAAGGTCTGCGATTTCACGCGCTAATGACTTTAATGACGCGTCTTCGCTTTTGCGTCCGGTATCACCGTCAGTACCCATCGCAAAACTTTCGGCCTCCCCTTCGAGTTCGTCAATTCTGCGTTCCCATTGGTCGTAACGGGCTAAAGCGTCATCTAGCCTTGTGTCGTGAATGTGTCGGTTTACCCGTACACCATCGGTTGCCGCGACCGTTCTGATGGCAATACTCCTCTGCTTTGATTTTGCCTGTTTTAACTTTTCTTGCAGTGTCGCTAAGTCATCATTGGTCTTATTGAGGGACTGATCAATTACTGCGCACTCTTTGGTGAGAATATCGGCCATTTCTTGCGCTTTTCGCTTTGCTCCCACAGCCCCTCTCGCCAAATCATCGCGTCCCTTACTGATGGCAAATTCAGCTTTTCGCTCCCACTCCGTAACACGGGCCGCAACATCCTGTCTTTTGCGCTCGATCTCTTTTTTATCTGCGATCGATCGCGCGGCTCTTGCCCGAACTTCAACGAGCGTATCTTCCATCTCTTGGATGATAAGACGCACAATCTTCTCAGGATCTTCCGCCCGATCGAGCATCACATTGATATTTGAATTCATGATGTCGCTGAGCCTTGAGAAAACACCCATATTCGCCTCCTAAAATACAATTGCACCAACAACGACGCCAAAGAAGAAGGCGCCCCAGGCGAAGCCACGTTTGCCACGCCATGCACTGTCTGCTCGCAACTCTCGCCACCGACGGTACCAAAAATCATCCTCTCGATAGTCGTAACGTTCTGTATTCATCACATTCCTCTCATCGGTCTCACTGCCCCGCAAAACCCGCGGTTCAAGCGACGTTGGCGTCGCTCAATGAACATACGACGGTGCCACTGTCGGCCTTTGCTCGGCTATTTGAGACCATTCAACAATAGCGTATTAACTAAAGCGAGAAACGTGCCAGAATGAGCGACCCTAATAACTCGTTGTTTTAATTATATTTTTAGATCGGCTTGGATAATGGCATACAGCTAAAAGGTAACTATTACCTCAAAATATTGAAATTTTACCTTTTGCGGTTATCTTTACCTGAATGACCCTATTAAACGCTCCTGATCTCATTGGCGAAGCTCCTATCTTTTTGGACGCGCTATCACATGCATCGGCATCAGCCCTTCTCAATCGACCTTTACTCATTTGCGGTGAGCGCGGCTCTGGGAAAGAACTCATTGCCGAGCGCGTACATTTTCTTTCGCCCCGTTGGGAGCGGCCATTCGTCAAAGTAAACTGCGCAGCACTATCAGAAGACCTTCTGGATGCGGAGCTATTTGGTAGCGAAGCAGGGGCATTTACAGGCGCTCAAAAAAGGCGCGCTGGACGATTTGAGCGCGCAAACGGGGGAACACTATTTCTTGATGAGATTCCCAGCGCTTCCCAGCGCGTTCAAGAAAAACTACTGCGCGTCATTGAATATGGCGAGTTTGAACGGATTGGAGGACAGGAAACGCTGAAAACAGATGTGCGAACGATCGCTGCTGCAAATGTTGATTTACTCGCGATGGCGGCACGCGGGGACTTCAGAGCCGATCTCCTCGATAGACTATCATTCGACGTTGTCGTGTCTCCTCCTCTGCGCGCCCGACAACAAGATATTCCTATATTGGCCGCATACTTTGCCAACCGCATCGCCGCAGAAGTGGACAAACCATATCCTGGATTCACACCGGACGCGATCTCAAAACTCACTGATTATCGGTGGCCTGGAAATGTAAGAGAACTGAAGAATGCTGCTGAAAGATCATGTTACCGATGGCTTTCTGCAGACAAAGAGGGGCCTATTGATTCGGTTGTCATCAATCCGTTCGCTGGCACCTCCCTACCACTCACATTGACAGAAAACAGTTCCAATCTTGATACTGACTACACGTCCTTGCCAGACGATGCCGCAAGCATATCAGCAATTTCACAAAGTAATTTCCCGTTCGACCTTCGTGATCATCTAAACACCGTCGAGAAGACGATCGTTGCAGACACCCTTAAACACTTTCATGGCAGTCAAAAGAAAGCAGGCGACGCCCTAGGCTTAAACTATAACCAAATCCGGGGTCTCGTTCGCAAACACACCCTTAGCTGACAAAAGGTTTAAAATATGGGGGTCACTGCAATAAACGTCATAAAACCATCAGATGTGAAGTGAATAAAACGTTGACCGTAATGACCTCTAAAACCGCAGACAACATATTTGAGCCTCCGAAGAAAATACTTGTATTCGGTGGCACGGGCACAATCGGTTCTGCGACAGTGAACGAACTTCTATCTCGCAGGTATGCCGTCACATGTTTTATCCGTGAAAAGCCAAACACTGATGTTTCTCTCACACGTGGAAACGTAGCGACAAGTCCGCGTTCATGCCTCCCGAAAGATGTTGAAATCCGCAAAGGTGAGGTTCTTAACAAAGACTCTATTGCGACTGACGCATTTGGATCCACGAAATTTGACGCCGTGATATCTTGCATGGCATCGCGAACGGGTATCCCAATAGACGCTTGGGCCATTGATCATGATGCGCACAAAAATATTTTGGATGCCGCTATTGAGAAAAACTGCCCGAGATTTGTTCTTTTGTCGGCTATGTGCGTACAAAAACCTCGCCTTGCCTTTCAACAAGCAAAGCTCGCATTTGAAAAAGAACTTCGCGCCTCAGGCATACACTATTCTATCGTTCGTCCGACAGCATTCTTTAAGTCTCTTTCGGGACAGGTGGACCGCGTACGGCGTAGAAAGCCTTTCGTTTTATTCGGAGATGGCACAATGACATCAACAAAGCCCATTAGTGACCGTGACCTAGCATCATTTATTGTTGATTGCTTGACGGATCCCAAAAAGCATAACCAAGTTCTGCCGATAGGGGGCCCAGGCCCTGCCCTAACGCCCCGGCAACAAGGTGAAGAACTCTTTGCACTCCTAAACCGCCAACCGAAATTTCAGCATGCCCCTCTTTTTCTTCTTGATTCAATTATTGCAGTATTATCAGCCCTGGGAACGGTCGTTCCATCCATGAAGAATAAGGCGGAACTTGCCCGTATCGGCCGCTACTATGCAACGGAATCAATGCTTCTCATGGATAGGGCCGCCGGTGTTTATAACGCCACGATAACGCCAAGCACCGGGTCCGATACACTCATTGATTACTATAAAGAGCTTATTGCGGCTAATGCCAAGGCTGAATTAGGCGATCACCAAGTTTTCTAGAGCTTATTGCGTTCCGATGGAATCGGAACGCCGCTCTAGGTATTTGATTTGTCGGTCGAACAATTGTTCGACCTATTGCCGAGTTGATGGACGGGAACCATCAACCGATCACACTTATCGGCGAAGCGCTCTAGTCGCAGCAATTAGCCTAATTTTTATAAGGCCTGAAAACCCTTAGACAACGGTAACCTAAGCCTGTTTCTCCCACCGCCCCTCAGGTGACTGACGCCAGTAGGTGGTTTGACATCCCACCTGGCTCGCGGCCTTCCAGAACTGGCGGGCTTCCGAGACCGCTTCGTCAACACGACCATCAAATATAACGACACATCTCTCATAGGTATTGAGCGTCGATGCGTTTTCTGTCGCGCCGTCAACAAGAAACAACAGGTTTCTACCGTCGCCCGTCACTTCAGCATCAGTTAGCCAAATGGGGTCATTCACAGCATCTTGCTCTGAGCTTACCGCACTATGGGGTAAGAAACTTTCATCGGCAAAGGTCCAAAGAAAATCGTCCAATTTTTCGACACACGCGCGCGTGCCAGATTTAACAACCACGCGCCAATCTCTGGCGAGCGATTTTTCCAGCAAGCTGGGCAGTGTTGTTTCTAACTGCCCATGCTCCAAATGATAAAAAAGAACTTCGGTCACAGAGCCGACAAAGATGAATGATTTAAGCCGGTTTGCGAAACTTCAAAGTCATCCGGTTTGATTCACCGATTGCTTTCATTTTGGCCGCCAACTCTGGGTCGTCCTTGCTCGTTGCAAGTGATGGCGGTAAGCGCCAAACAAATTCTTCGCTCGTCGGTTGGTCTTTAGGGTTAGCATGCATATTTGAAGAATCTACAAGTTCAAATCCAATCTCTTCAAATGCGGCCACCACTTGGCTTTCTTTTAAATACCCATTAGCACCGTTGGCCCAGGCATCATCACTTCCTTCTAATGCTTTATGCTGAACAACACCAACGATACCACCGGGTTTGAGCATTCCGTACACATCTTTAAGGGCACCTGACCGAAAACCGCCTCGGTCTTCGAATTGATTGAGGCCATGTAAGGCGCGGAAGAACACAGCCGCGTCCGCAGTACCGGCTGCGTCATCATCAACTGAGCCGTAAATATAGGCTCCAGCCACGGATGCATCGCCATCGGTTCGCCATTCATTGGTCTTGCCCATCCATGTCGTTGGCCAGGCACGCGCCTTTTCCATTTCTTCCTCGGACATTTCGCGAAAAAGCGCCAACATCTCAGGCTTATAGTGGATGCCAACAAGGCCGCCGTTGCTGCCGAGGTAGGGCAAAAGAACGCGCGAATACCAACCACCGCCAGGCGATGCTTCAATAACCGTCATACCGGGTTCAATACCCATGAATTCAAGTGTTTCTTGTGGCAATCGATACTTATCACGCGCAGCATCACCATCGGCGCGGCGGTCTGAGCTTAGGATTTCAGACCACTGCGACGCCTCTCCCGAATTGGCATCAACACGTTCCTTGCTCGCTGCTTGACCAAGCTCTACCGCATCTTCAATTAGGCTATCATCAGTTGCTTCGGTGCTGGTGTCCGCTGTTGGCACTTCGGCGCCACCGCAAGCCATAAGCATCATGAATGATGCACCCAAGAATAAATTACGCATTTTGATTCTCCTGTTCGGATCATGCGAGGGTTTTGTCCTCGTTCAAACTTCTATCAACACTGTCAAATTTAAATTGGCAATACGAGTCAACGGGCCGGTGTTTGTACAAAAGTTCACAATGAAGTCAGTGCGTCCAAAACAAACGATCAACTGAAGCATTTCCAAGCTAAGTGTGTGCGGTTGGCGTAAAGGAAATGCGTAAAATCAACAACTTAAGGCGCGCTTTGACGGCGTAAAGTGTTAGTCGACTAGACTCATATTTGTTGACAAATCTTATAGCCTTAAAACTCGGGGACGCTGCCGATTTCGTGTAAAAACCGAAAGCCGCTCCGTTTCAAATGAAACCGCTAAGCGGCTTTCGGTCTTTAATTTGTCTCGTTTCTTTTGGCGAGTTGATGGAAGGAAACCATCAACCGTTCACATTTATCGAAGAAGCCGTCTAGTTGAACGCTTTTACTATTTCTTCGCACATTTTTTTTGCATCGCCGAACAGCATCATCGTATTATCGCGGAAGAACAGTTCATTCTGAACACCAGCATAACCAGACGCCATTGACCTCTTGACGAATAAAACAGTGCCTGAGTTTTCCACGTCTAAGATCGGCATACCGTAAATCGGCGATTGAGGATCGGTTTTTGCCGATGGGTTTGTCACGTCGTTCGCGCCGATAACAAAGGCGACATCAGCGGTTCGAAACTCAGAATTGATATCCTCTAGTTCGAAAACTTCATCATAAGGAACTTGAGCTTCCGCCAGCAAGACATTCATATGGCCCGGCATCCGCCCAGCAACTGGATGAATGGCGTATTTGACTTCAACGCCTTCTTTTTTGAGTGTGTCAGCCATCTCTTTTAGAGCGTGCTGCGCCTGCGCAACAGCCATCCCATAGCCGGGTACGATAAGCACCTTGCCCGCATTCTTCATCACGAAGGCCGCATCTTCGGCAGACCCTTGCTTAACAGGGCGTTCTTCCGTGCCACCGGCACTGGCTGCGGCATCGTCGCCACCAAAGCCGCCGAGGATGACCGAGATAAAGGACCGGTTCATGCCCTTACACATAATGTAAGAGAGGATTGCCCCTGATGAACCGACAAGGGCGCCAGTTATAATCAAGGCCATGTTCTCCAAAGTGAAGCCAATACCAGCCGCAGCCCATCCTGAATAACTATTCAGCATAGAGACAACGACCGGCATGTCCGCGCCACCAATGGGGATGATGATCAAAAAACCGAGGACAAAAGCTGAAAGTGTTATGACCGCAAACCAAAAAGGCGTTTGCGGTCCTGTCATCAAGATACCAACACCAAGGATGATAATCGCAGCGATAGCGATATTGATCATATGGCGCGCAGGCAAAATAATCGGCGCCCCAGACATATTTCCGTTTAGCTTTAGAAACGCAATAATCGAGCCTGAAAAGGTAATCGCGCCAATGGCAGCGCCGAGCGACATTTCTAACGCGGACCCAGCTTTAATGGCACCCGGCGATCCCACGCCAAACGCATCAGGAGCGAGAAAAGCCGCCCATGCGATAAAGACCGCGGCGAGACCAACGAGACTATGAAAGCCAGCAACGAGTTGCGGCATCTGGGTCATCTGAACCCGTTGCGCGACCAACGCACCGAAACCACCGCCGATGCCAACGGCAGTGAAGATCAAAATAAGTGATCCGAAGCCCTTTTCCTCTAAAACAAAATAGGTCGTGAGCACCGCAATGAGCATACCAATAATCCCGAAGCGGTTCCCTTCCCGGGCCGTTTCCGGAGACGAGAGCCCTCTTAAGGCGAGGATAAAGAGAACGCCGGCGGCGATATAAAGAAGTGGCGGTAAATTCTGAGCCATGTCGCCCTCCTAACGTTCTTTTTTCTTATACATTTCAAGCATCCGCTGGGTGACCATGAAGCCCCCAAAGATGTTGACGCTTGCAAGAGCCACAGCCAAAAATCCAAATGTCTTTGGCCATATACCGGCGGTCGATCCAGTGAGATCAGCACCAAGGGCAATCAGCGCACCAACAACGACCACAGAAGAAATTGCGTTGGTCACCGACATCAGCGGCGTATGCAGGGCAGGCGTAACCGACCAAACAACATAATATCCAACAAAGATAGCCAGCACGAAGATGCCGAGTAAGAACACAATCTCCGACGGCGAATTCAAGAGCTCAGCATAATTCAAAAGCCCGTCGGCAATCCGACGGGATTCAGCCGCAGCGGCGATCGCCGCATCGGCATTCTGTTGCGCACCCGTTGCCGCAACATCAGCTGCATCAGCAAGCGCATCGGCCGCCTTGGCCGCCTCCTCGGCGGTTTCACGTTTATTCGGTTCCGCCATCTGTCTATGCCTCTTTTTCTTCTGTCGCTGACGTATCGTTCGAAGCAGTATCGGACTTTGCCTCTTTGTCGCCGTTGTTCACCGCATCATCTGAAGGGGAAGCGCTTGCGTTTGCATCTCCAGAAAAGCCTGGATGAATAACAGCCCCTTTTCGTGTCAGGACGATACCCTTGATGATCTCGTCATCCCAATCAGTCGGAAATGAGCCGCTTTCCTTATCGTAAAACGTCGAGAAAAAATTGTAGACATTACGAGCGTAAAGCGACGATGCATCCGTTGCGAGGCGGCCCGAAACATTTTCAAAACCAACAACAACGACGCCATCGACATCAACAGCTTCGCCTGGCCTCGTGACGGCAACATTGCCACCCTGTTCTGCCGCAATATCCACAATCACCGAGCCTGGTTGCATTGAACGAACCATCGCGTCAGTAACCAATTCTGGCGCTGGTCGCCCCGGAATAAGGGCTGTCGTAATGACAATGTTTTGTTTCTTAATATGATCAGCAACAAATTCGGCCTGACGCTTCTTAAAGTCATCAGACATCTCTTTTGCATAACCCCCTTCGGTCTCGGCCGATTTCATTTCCTCTTCGTCGACCGTAACAAATGTAGCGCCGAGGCTTTCAACCTGCTCTTTCGCTGCGAAACGCACATCCGTGGCCGATACAACAGCGCCAAGGCGTCGAGCCGTTGCAATTGCCTGAAGCCCTGCAACACCGGCGCCCATGACAAATACCTTTGCCGGCGCCACGGTCCCCGCCGCTGTCATCATCATCGGCATCGCGCGGCCGTAATAGGCAGCGCCATCAATAACGGCCTTATAACCCGCCAAGTTTGACTGCGATGACAACACGTCCATTGATTGCGCACGCGTGATGCGTGGCATGAGATCCATCGCGAAAAGGTCAAGACCTTTTTCAGCAGCGGATTCGAGCAGCTTTTTATTCGACCAAGGGGAAGCCGTTGAAATGATCGTTTGACCGGCTTTGGATGATCCAAGCTCGCTATCATTAGGGGCACGAACTTTCAAAACCACATCGGCGTCACCTGTTGCTTGGCCGTAACCATTCGCGATTTCAGCGCCGGCTTCACGATAGGCTTCGTCAGAAAAACTGGACGAAGCGCCAGCGCCAGCCTCAACAGTGACGCTTAACCCCAGACCAACAAAGCGTTTGACAGTCTCAGGAGACGCAGCAACACGCGTCTCGTTTGGGGCTGTCTCCCTAGGAACGGCAATTTTCATTCGATGCTCCTCTACTAACGGTCAAAGACCGTTTAAAGCGAACGCGTTGCGTCTTAATCAAGCCGACGTCAACTCTTTAGTTTTTTAGCGACAGATTTCAACAGATCTCAATGACGATCACCGCTTGCTACCAAAACGATTACCGATAATGCAAGCAATGGCGCAATCACCGCCCCCTAAACGATCAATAATTATTTCCAATTTTCTGAATTAATCCGCACGGAAGAACCGCTTCGGTAGGCATGGCATAGGTGGTAAAATTTCAGTGCGAGAAAAACGCCTTAACAATAAAGTATACAAATAAATAAGTTGCCGCAGCGGCAATCAGCGCAACCATAACGCCATTTGCCATAACGAGATTGGTAAAAAAAACTGTTAGCGCGATAGCAAACGGGACACCGATTTCGCTGTATGCACGCATAAATGTTTCATAAGTCAGTTGGTTTTCCTGAGAATCACTGCGAGCCTGACTCTCATCGAGGTTAGCCAACTCTTCGGAATTTGCTGTTGAGGGCGCTGCTTCCTCAGCCATAATCTGATCTCTTATTTTCGGGGTAATTTATCTCCGCCCATGCTTTGTATTGAATGATTTCAACGGTTTGAGCAAGGCAATAAACAAGTGTTTTATTGGGCATAAGTCATGTTTTATACTTGATTGATCTTTTTTGATTTAAAATAAAACGGCGTTTTAAAGACCAATCCGAACGGGCCAACAACTTAAAAGCGTTCGCAAGGTTGAGATAAAAGCTATTGGCGCATCCATCATGAGATGATGTCGGCTTCCTGGTATTTCGATAAACGGTGCGCGCCCAACAAACTGCTTTTTATGCATTTCAATGCCGTCGCCAGCGTTAAACGCGGATTCCGTCCCATAGATAAAAGCAAGCGGACAACGAGCGGCTAAAAACAGATTTCGATCGAATGATATCTCAAAATTCATGCCGGCGGTTGGATCAAATTTCCAAGACCATCCCTCTCCAGGCTCGCTACCAGCCGCACGCAATGGCGTTTCTCGTTTATCCGTCAATCCTGTGCGCGCGATATAATCGAGTAAATAGAGTTCATCACTGGGCTGTTCCGGCAATAACCTGAAACGGGAGATCGGTTCTTCAATCGTTTTGTAAAGCCGGTTCATTGGAACCTTCAACTGGCTATTTGCTTCATTGATGAATTTGTATCCTTCATTAGGGTCGGGTTTCATCATCGGACTATCGATAACGACAGCGCCCCCTAGCTTTTCCCCTTCACGCTCAACAGCAGCAAGGGTTATGAACCCACCAAAACTGTGACCAATCATAATCGGGCGGCTTTGTACATTGAGTTTTGCCGCCTCTACCACAGCCATCAATTCATCTACCGCCTGGTCTAAGCTGTATTTTTGACGCCAGTCACTGTCCCCCATCCCCGATAGATCAAGCGCTGCTACGCGAAACTTTTCAGAGAGAAATGGCGCAAAGGGTCGCCACCAATTTCGGTGGGCTCGCCCGCCATGAATAAATAAAAGGCCAGGCAGCCCAACCTTTCCCCAAGCCGAGTAAACGATTGAAGCTCCCCCAACCTGCACCGATCCTTCATCAGATGGCGCATGGATCGCGTCCTCAAACCATTTGGGTGCGGGTGGTTTGACACCCTTTAGGTGCTCGATGGGTCTTATTCTTGTCGGTGTGGAGATGGTCAAAGCAAAAGCGCCCTTTAGTATTTTAGCGAAAGTGTCATACGAAATATTTTATAGACGTTCAAATATAATTTTGCGGTGCAAAATATATTGTCTTTAGATCAGAATACCCAAGCGAAAGGCCGAGAAATTCGCCTTAAAAACCCAATTGAACGTTTAAACGCTGCAAACATATCTCAGCTAAAATCGATTTCCTAAAATTGATCACCCCAAATTGATTCCCATTGGGACCGCCTGATAGACACGACGTCGTACGAAGAAACGAGGATGACACTGAAATAATGGGTGAACAAATAAAACGAGCGAAATATGTTGAAATGTTGCTTTAACAATTCGCTTTCTCGCCATTTGTTCTATTCATGAAAGAAGTGACTTTTTCTGACATGACTTATTATAAGTAAACGTAACCTATTTACCGTCTGTTTACGATAATAAATGCGCTGGCAGTAAGCATTATCCTGCCCCGTTATGAAACGGTTTAAAGCGATCTTTAACCGACAGCCGCTATGATCCCCGCAGTAGCAGTTTCCTTGAGGGTTCATAGCGCTATGGCGCAGCAGAATATACTAATCGTTGACGATGATCCAACGCAGCGCCGCTTAATGCAGGCGGTCTGCGAAAAAGCAGGTTACCCCATACTACAAGCCGATACGGGTGAAGCAGCCCTTTCGATCATTCAGAGTGAACAGGGAAGTAGTGTTTCACTGGTCATGCTGGATTTACGCATGCCAGGGCTTGGCGGTATGGAAACGCTGACGAGAATAAAATCAATCGACGAGGATATGCCCGTCATTGTACTGACCGCTCAAGGTGGCATCGATACCGTTGTCGAGGCTATGCAAAACGGTGCATCTGACTTTTTCGTCAAACCTGCATCACCCGAACGCGTTATCGTTTCGATTAACAATGCGCTTAATATGACAACGCTGAAGGGTGAAGTCTCTCGTCTCAAGCGCAAAAAAGAAGGGGTTATGGGCTTTAAAGACCTTATCGGCGCAAGCGGAGCCCTTAACAATATTATCCGGCTGGGTGAGCGTGCTGCAGCATCACTAATACCGATACTGATTACTGGTGAATCAGGCGTCGGTAAGGAAATGATCGCCCGCGCCATTCAGGGGTCATCAGATCGCGCCAGACGGCCATTCGTGACCGTAAACTGCGGTGCTATTCCGGAGAACCTTGTAGAAAGCATCCTATTTGGTCATGAAAAAGGGTCCTTTACAGGGGCCACAGCAAAGCATATCGGCAAATTTCAAGAAGCCGATGGGGGAACGCTTTTCCTTGATGAAGTCGGTGAACTACCACTCGATATGCAGGTCAAATTACTTCGCGTCCTGCAAGAAGGCGAAGTCGATCCGATAGGTGCTAAACGACCTGTGAAGGTTGATGTACGCGTTATTTCTGCGACCAACAGGGACTTAGCAGAAGACGTCAAAAATAGTGCCTTTCGCGAAGATCTCTATTACCGGCTGAATGTATTCCCAATTCATCTACCGCCCCTTCGGGATCGAACTGAAGACATTCCCGCACTTATCGATCATTTCATAAAGCGTTATAACGCTGAAGAACGGCGCAATGTACGCGGTGTGCAACATGAAGTTATGGAGGTATTAACCGCGCAACCGTGGCCTGGAAACATCCGACAACTGGAAAACACAATCTTCCGCGCGGTGGTTCTTGCCGAAAGCCCATTCTTGACGGCAAGAGACTTCCCGTTACTCGCGACAGAATTCGAATCGGCTGGCGTCGATCTTGGACCACCCTTGATAGCGGATGATGAAAGTCCGTCTGTCAATGAAATGGATGGGATCGCCGACGTCGACGTTGTTTCCCATGAAGGCGATATTCTCAGCAACGTGTCAATATACGACCCGGAAGGACATCTGCGCTCGTTGCAAGAAATTGAACGCGATCTCATCGAACTCGCCATCGAAACCTATAACGGTCGTATGGCTGAGGTTGCCCGGCGCCTTGGAATGGGCCGATCCACACTTTACAGAAAACTCCGGGATCACGGTCTCACAGTTCAAAGAGCAAGCTAAGGTTTTTCCATCAATAGCGTCTGGGCCTATACAACATCGCCTATTGCGGAGAGGTATAGGTCCAGAAGAGCCTCTTGTTCTTGCCGATCAGCTCTATCCATTTTCCTGATACGGATGACTTGTCTCAGAATTTTCGTATCGTATCCTTCGCCCTTGGCCTCTGCGTAAACCTCTTTTGTGTCACCCATAATCGCCTGTTTTTCTTCCTCCAGGCGTTCGATACGTTCAATAAAAGACTTGAGCCTATCAGCTGCAACACCGCTTGACCCAACAGGTCCCGCTTCACTGACATCGATTGTCGCTGAACCATCAGCCATGAACTTGATGCTCCTTTAAAGGCATACCGTAGAGCGCCCTTCAGGGCCTCTGGATCGCCTTAAATTAAAAAATCGCGGAGAGTCGAATTTAAAGGTCCGAAAGCCATATTCGCTCCATCGCCAAACAAAAAAGCTTTTACTCCCGAAGAGCCAGAACGACCCTAATAGACTTTCACGGGAATGGCTTGTGGAAAACCAAGGAGAGTTTCCACAGGGGACATTTTTCTTGAAAATTTCTTGCTGTAAACTTGCTGTAAATACGAGGACCAGCGCCCTACTCGGCGGCGTCCGATAGCATATCTGTCAGAAAAGCAATGGTAAAACTATATTTCGTCAGTATTCAAATCTCTTGCCCATCTAATTTGGGTCGCAGATCGTCCAACTGTTGAAGAGCATTTGGGTTTTGCGGATCAAGAACAAGCGTATTCCGAAGAACCTCATAAGCCTCTTTTGAGGCATTTTCTTTGATCAATAATGAAGACAAGGCGAGCCGCGCCGGAATATGCCGAGGCTCAAGCGTAATAGCTTGCAAAAGATCGGTGCGAGCCGCTTCTAAATCACCAACACGAAGGTTTAAGCTGCCACGAAGCGCGAAGCCATGAGCGAAGTTCGGTGCCAAGGTCACAACAGTATCCAACAGCTCTTTGGAAATGGCGGTATCACCGTTTTCGATCAGCGTTTCCGTTCGGTCCAAAAAAATCTCGACGGTATCGCTTGAGGGATCAGAAAGCCTTTCGAGGACCTTCCCGCGAATGGCCGGCGCATCTAGCGGCGAGGCAGCACGAAGCTCATCAAACAAAACCTGAAGCGCGCCTTTTGGCTCAGCTGCATGAGCCAGCCCACTGCTCAACGAAAACCATAGAGCGAAGATTATGAATAAGACCCGCATTTGACGATAATACTACGCACAACGCTCATTTGGAAGTCTGGATCTGGAAATGACGATCCAGAGGATATGAACAAACACACAAAAAAGCGTAAGCCCCGGTTAGAGAAAAATTACCGGTTCAAAATCAAAGACCTAATTTATTAACGGGATCTATTAACCTTGGCGGGCTTTGAAACGTCGTTGTGTCTTATTGATGACGTAGACGCGGCCTTTTCGACGCACGACACGGCAGTCTTTATGGCGTTTTTTAAGGGATTTGAGGGAGCTGCGCACTTTCATCGGACTAATCCATTGCTCATTCGGCACGCTGCACAAAGTAATTTGGCGCGTATACCTTTTTAAAATTCGAAGCGTCGAGCTACTGCTCTTGGACGGAACTGTCAACCGCTACGGGCAAAACCTGCCCGTAAGACAGGGGGTGAATCCGGCATAAGCTTTCGCCGAGAAAAGCCGTAAACGCCACGGCGCCCCATAACCCAAGCGGTTAATTGATCAAATAAGCCTTCAAAACCAGCGTCGAGCACATTTAGCCCTCCAGTATATGTCCCAAATGACGGCATGATCAGACGATTTCCATCTGTTGCGAAACACCTGCGTCGCGTAAAGTGGTGTCCTGTTGCGACCCGAGCGCATGGATGTAAATGACCAGCGATTTCGCCAGGCTCAGGCTCGCTCTCCGGCTCATGGGTGAAGAAGAGACCCTCTAGCCGCATTGAGGGGGTTGTCTCACCAGAAAAATGGTCTGGCGGCGCAGGGTCATGGTTTCCGGCGATCCAGACCCAATGGGCCCGTTTTGTGAGGTCTGAAAGAGCAGAAACATCGTCTGCGTTCATGCGCTTTTCAGCCCCACGGTCATGGAAAGCATCGCCCAGCGAGATAATCGTTTTGGGCGTTAGCTCATCAACGATGGCCGTCAGTCTTCGAAGCGTGCTGCGGGTGTCGTAGGGCGGAAGCATAACGCCATCCACCGCGTAGGAACTGCCTTTTTCGAAGTGCATGTCCGAGACGATGAGTGTTTCTTTCACAGGCCAATACGCAGCACCCGCTGGCAAAAGAACAAGCTGTTCCCCATTGACCTTTATTGTTGGTGAAGCCTCAAGCGTCTGGCGTCGATCTTCAGTCGCCATTCCAAGATCATCCTTCGCCACGCTTTCGCTTTCCTTCTACAATTCCAACTTCATGGGAGCGCATACCGCTCGTTAGGGGCGCATTGCCTCTGCCACGAGCGCCTCCACAACGTCTGATGACATGTCAGCTGATTCCTCGAGCATTGCCTCGCGCGCCTCGCCGATCACAGGGTCCTTATTGATCTCTAACATAACCGGAACGGCGAGCGGTGAAACCCGGTCGAGGTGTTGATGGCGGATACGCCCCCTTACCCGTGCGAGCAGATCAGACAGTCGGCTTAGATCCAGATAACCGCCAGACGCATCGGACCATGCCGCCTGTAATAACAAATGATTCGGTTCGTGTTCGCGGAGCACATCAAAAATAAGGTCAGACGAGAACGTCACCTGGCGACCTGTTTTCTCTTGTCCCGGATAGCGGCGTTCAATCAAACCGGCGATGACAGCAACGTTTCGAAAGGTGCGCTTCATCAAATAGGAGTTAGCAAGCCAACTCTCCAAATCATCGCCGAGCATATCCTCATCGAAGAGTGCCGCCATGTCGACCTCGCCCATATCCTTCCGCGACCAGACCGACAAAGAATACTCCGTCGCGACAAAGCCGAGAGGCTGGGCGCCAGCGCGTTCCAGTCGGCGCGTAATCAGTGTGCCGAGTGTCTGGTGGGCAAGGATGCCATCAAAGGGATAGCACACCAGAAAATGACGATCACCATTCGGAAAAGTTTCGACCAGCAACTCGTCGGCCTTCGGAATAACGGAGCGGTCCCGCTGTAACTCTAGCCACTCGCGGATTGGATCCGGCAAGTGCGGCCAGTAGTCGGGGTCATGCACCATTCGCCGCACGCGATCCGCTAGATAGGATGACAACGGAAAACGTCCCCCGCCCCACGTGGGAATGCGTGGCTCTTCGCCTGGCGCTCGGCTCACCATGACATCAGCGCCGGTAATCCCTTCGAAGCGGAGGACCTCTCCGGCGAACATGAACGTATCGCCCACCTCCATACCTTCAAAATACCATTCCTCCATCGTGCCTAGTTTTCGCCCTGGCCGCTTCGGTCCGCGTTTCGATGAAAGGCGAATATTCAACGATGATGCTTCGACAATGGTTCCGGCATTCATTCGGAACTGTTGGGCCACACGTCCATTGCGCACGCGATAACGACCGTCTTGGTCCTGCACGATGCGTTTGAAACGGTCATAAGCCCGCAATGCATAGCCACCCGTCGAAACGAAATCGATGGCACGATCAAATGTTGGTCTATCGAGGGTTTTGTAGGGCGAGGCGCTAATCACCTCCCGGTAAAGCTCGTCGGAATCAAACGGATTTGCGCACGCGACTGCCATGATATGTTGAACAAGGACATCGAGCGCACCCAATCGCCAAGGCTCGCCGTCGAGGGCACCCTCCGAAATTGCATCTTTTGCAGCGAGACATTCGAGGACTGAAAATCGGTTATCTGGCACCATAAGGGCACGCGAGGGTTCATTCATACGGTGATTGGCACGGCCGATCCTCTGGGTTAGACGGCTTGCCCCTTTTGGCGCACCAATTTGAATCACGAGGTCAACGTCCCCCCAGTCGATGCCCAGATCCAGCGTCGAGGTACACACCACAGCCCGCAAGTCACCGCGGGACATAGCCGCCTCCACCTTCCGGCGTTGAGCCACGTCGAGCGACCCATGGTGCAAAGCGATGGCGAGATTGTCTTCGTTTAATCGCCAGAGCGCCTGAAAGGTTAGTTCCGCTTGGCTCCGAGTATTCACAAAAACGAGCGTCAGACCCGCTTCCTTGATCTCCTCATAGACTTCGTCCCACGCATGACGCGCGGAATGTCCTGACCAGGGAATGCGATTTTCAGAATTGAGGACTTTTACATTTGCCTTCGCACCACCAGCGGCACGGATCAGAACCGCTTCTTCCGCATCCGTTCCTTGTGGTGTCAAATAGTCAATGAGCGTTTGCGGATCTGGCACGGTTGCCGATAAACCAGTCAGCCGCAAATCAGGCGCTAACTTGCGCAGCCGCGCGATGCCAAGGGCCAGAAGGTGCCCTCGTTTTGTATTCCCGATCGCATGAAGTTCATCCAGGATGATGGTTTTCAGACCACTGAAGTAGTCTGCACTATCCCCATGTGACAAAAGCAAAGAGACTTGCTCGGGCGTGGTTAGAAGAATGTCTGGCGGATTAGTCTTCTGCCGTTGCCGACGAGCCATCGGCGTATCACCGGTCCGCGTTTCGATATTGAGCCCTAAGCCCATCTCATCGACGGGCGCACTCACATTCCGCGCGATATCGACGGCTAATGCCTTTAGGGGAGATATATAGAGCGTATGCACGCCCCGCCCACTGCCATTCTCAAAGAGGTCAATCAGTGGTGGGAGGAAACCAGCGAGCGTTTTACCCCCGCCCGTTGGCGCGATTAGTAGATGGGACTTACCCTCTTGCGCCGCCTTAAGACAATCAAGCTGATGCTCACGCGGCGCCCAACCACGATCTTTAAACCAATCATCAAACTTTGCTGGAAGCCCTGACATTCATCTTCACAAGAGGGTTAAAGACTGCATTACGACGCCCGCCATACCCTGACGATAGAGCGAGCTATTAACGAGCAAACAGCCGACCTCACCGCCTGTCAAACGCTATAGCGCCGCGGGGCTCCCACGGGCCGCCATCATACCGCCAGACTTGGACACCCTCGATCCGAGCTATGAAAGGTTGAAATTCAGCGGACAAATGCTCGAAAAGAATGGCTGCTTTGCGCGGTGTGACCTTATTCTGGATCGTCACATGGGGGCGGAATTTCTGTCGGTCTTGCCCCCTTAGCCATCCGTCAAAGGATTTGAGCAGTGAGCTCCGGAACGATAGCAATCCTTCTGATTCAACTCGGAACGCAGTGCCCTTCCCGAGCTTCATCACCCCAGCCACGTTCGCAGGCATCGGCGCGGCGGGAGATGCCTGACCGATTGCCTTGATAACTGACTGCTCTTCTGCCCCCGGAAGGTTATGGAAAAGCGTCAAATGGGCAGGGATCTTATTGAGCGTTGGCGGGAAATGGCGCCGACGGTGCGCCTCGAAAAAATCTTGGGTCTTTGCATCGAATTGCGCCGTCAAAATGATCGCGCGCTCATCAAGATCATCCAACGCGTATGCCTACTCTACTCTTTGGGTTCGGTGTCCAAAGCCAGCGCATGGAGCTCGCCGCCCATCTTGCCCTTAAGGGCCTTATAGACGAGCTGGTGTTGCTGAACCCGGTTTTTGCCGTTGAAGGCAGAAGAGACCACGCGCGCGCGGTAATGGTCGCCATCGCCTGCAAGATCCTCAATTTCGATCTCGGCGTCGGGTAAGGCTTTAAGGATCATTTCTTTAATCGCTTCCGCGGCCATTGGCATGGGATTGGTCTCCATTTCGGTTTTACCTTGCATATAGGACGGCAGTGGCTGAAACCACAAATCGTGTAAATCAAACAGTCCGATCGCATCATCGGCATCGAGGCGGATGAAGTTTCCCCCAAATCGACCGATGCGCGTTGCCTGTACCCCCGCCATTGCCGCCTTCAGCAGCAGCGTATCAGCTGCACCGGGAGCGGCAGCAAAGACGTAACGGCTTTGGTCCTCACCAAACCAGAAAGCCGCCGCTCTCGATTTAACAGGCGTTTTCAACTCTAGCCCTTCACCACTTGCCAACGCCATCTCAGCTGCCGCAACAAGCAGACCACCATCGGACACATCATGGCAGGCGGTAATCAACCCCTCATTGATCAGCTTGCGAATAAGTTCACCATTGCGGCGCTCCGCCTCCAGATCAACCGGTGGCGGCGGCCCTTCGGCGATGTCAAAAAGGTCGCGTAAATAGAGCGACTGACCGAGGTGCCCGCGTGTCACGCCAATGGCGATCAGTTCATCACCCGCTTGAGCCCCACCGACACGCACCGTCCGGCCGGTATCGTCAAGCAAGCCCACACCGCCAATCGCCGGCGTCGGTGGGATCGCAACGCCATTAGTCTCATTATAAAGCGAGACATTACCCGACACGACAGGATAGTTGAGACCTTCGCAAGCGTCTTTTATTCCGGCAATAGCGCCAGCAAACTGGGCCATAATCTCTGGCCGCTCAGGATTACCAAAATTGAGGCAATTGGTGATGGCCAGGGGCGCTGCACCAACGGCACAAATGTTTCGATAGGTTTCCGCGACCGCCGCCATCCCTCCAATATGGGGATCAGCTTTCACATAGCGTGGTGAGACGTCGGTCGAAATCGCCAGTGCACTATTTGTTCCGTGCACCCGCACAAGTGCGGCATCCCCCCCTGGTCCAATGACCGTATCGCCCATCACCGTGTGGTCGTACTGCGACCAAATCCAGTTGCGCGAACAAAGGTCTGGCTGAGACATTAACTGCGCCAGCGCCGTTAACATCGAATTCGCGCTGGGCCCATCAGCAAGATTGACAGTCTCTTCACTGATCTCCTTTTCGATCCCGTCAATGATGCCTGTTTCTTTCAGGTTTTCAGCCGCTGCAATGACGTCATTCAGGCCAGTATTCAGGCCAGTATTCAGGCAAGCGTCGCTGGTTTCATTGACATCCATTGGCTTAAGGCGAGCATAAATCTTTGCCTCACCGTCAACGAGTGTCGTGGCCACAGCATCTAATTGCGGCATCGACCGGAGTCGGTCATCAATCAGGGCGTTTGCAATTTCGGCGAGCGCCTCTGTTTTCTTGTCGGCGGCGGTCAGCGTGATGAGAAGCTCACTCACTTTTCGGGTAGGGTCCTCAAGAACCGGCGCTGGTTCCTGAGGCGTAAACGGACGGTCATATTCAGGCGCTTCATCGGCGAGCGGACCAAGCGGTAAATCCGCTTCCACCGCCCCTTTATGCTCCACAACGATCCGGCCCGTATCCGTTGTCTCGCCGATCACGGCAAAGTCAACGCCCCATTTATCGAATATCGCTTTCGCCGCATCTTCTTTGCCCGGCTTCAGCACCATGAGCATGCGCTCTTGGCTCTCCGAAAGCATCATCTCGTAAGCGGTCATATTTTCTTCGCGCTGAGGCACCGCGTCGAGGTTTAATCGGATACCGCCCTCTCCTAACGCTGCACCCTTGGACGCCATTTCGACAGAAGATGATGTCAGGCCCGCGGCCCCCATATCTTGGATCGCAATAATCGCGTCAGACGCCATCAATTCAAGGCATGCTTCAAGAAGGAGCTTCTCAGTGAACGGATCACCAACTTGAACGGTTGGGCGCTTCTCTTCCGATGCTTCGTCGAATTCAGCTGACGCCATGGTCGCGCCGTGAATCCCATCACGACCGGTTTTTGCGCCCACATAGACGACAGGGTTCCCAGCACCACGTGCCGCCGAATAAAAGACCTTTGCTTTTTCTGCGATGCCGACACACATGGCGTTGACGAGGATGTTGCCATTATAACCAGCGTCAAAATTGGTCTCGCCGCCAACCGTTGGCACGCCCATGCAATTGCCATAACCGCCAATGCCGGAGACGACACCACCAACGAGGTGGCGCGTCCGCTCGTTGTCCCAATGGCCAAAGCGCAAGGCATTCATGTTCGCGACGGGCCGTGCGCCCATCGTGAAGACATCGCGCATAATGCCACCGACGCCAGTCGCCGCGCCCTGGTATGGCTCGATAAACGACGGGTGGTTGTGGCTCTCCATTTTAAAGATAGCGACCAGCGGCACGCCATCCTTGTCATTGCCAATATCGATAACTCCAGCATTTTCCCCCGGGCCCTGTACCACCCAAGGCGCACTGGTCGGAAGCGTCTTCAGGTGTTTGCGCGATGACTTATAGGAACAGTGTTCGGACCACATCACCGAAAACAGCCCCAATTCCAGAAGATTAGGGGCGCGCCCAAGACTACCCTCAATATGCTTGTATTCATCAGGCGCCAGACCATGGTCGGCGATAAGTTCAGGGGTGATTGTGGTCATAGGTCAGGCGGTTCCGCCACTGTTATGGGGCTTTACTCAAAGCAAGGCGCGAAATGCTAAATCGAAGTTTCCGAAGCCTGTCTAATGCGGTTAGGCCAAACGCGCAAACATCAAGTAGCCAGTGTTTGGGGTGGGAAGAAAAAAGACCACGGACGCGGGCCTCTTGCGATCCTTCGAGACGCGGTCCTGAGGGACCGCTCCTCAGGATGAGGGTTAGCATGATCAGATAGCTTTGGCCCTCATCCTGAGGAGCCGACATCCGTCGGCGTCTCGAAGGATCGCATAGGGGCTCGACCAACCGAATATGCAAAATCTCAAACACAGCTCAACGAACACGAGAGGAGCCCAAAGGCAGCTCGATCTTAGAATTTTGACCTCGCCAGGGGTTAAGCAAACGACCTATCCATTGTAAGAACGCAGGAAAACGAGATGGTCACAAGAGCGAGTAAGGTACCAGAAAAATGGAAAACGTAAGCGTAAAAGAATCGGTCAAAGAGTATTATGGCGATGTTCTCGGCTCATCCGATGACCTTGCGACAGACGCGTGTTGCACCATTGAAGACACGCCATCGTATCTGCGAGACGCCATCGGCCGTGTCCACCCCGAAGTCACGAACCGCTATTACGGGTGTGGATTGGTTCTACCGCTCGGGCTTGAAGGCGCCCGTGTTCTTGATCTCGGCTGCGGCGCTGGCCGAGATGTTTATATCCTCTCCCAACTTGTTGGCGACAAAGGCCATGTCGTTGGCGTAGATATGACCGAAGCGCAATTAGCCGTCGCCCGCGAGCATCAAGCGTGGCACGCTGACCAATTCAACCAGGCGAAGAGCAATGTCACTTTCCTGGAAGGAGACATCGAACGGCTCCTCGAGTTAGACCTCGAGCCGCAAAGTTTTGACGTCATCGTATCGAACTGCGTGATTAATCTTTGCACCAATAAGCCTGCCGTATTTGAAGCCGCCCACGCCCTTCTCAAGCCCGGCGGTGAAATGTACTTTGCCGATGTATACGCCGATAAACAACTACCCCCGGAGGCCATCAATCATCCAAAAGCCCACGGCGAATGCCTCGCTGGGGCCCTTTACTGGGAAGACTTCATATCCCTCGCCAAAGGATCAGGGTTCGACGACCCTCGCTTGGTGACCCACAGACCACTTGGCGTTCATGATGATGATCTGAACGAGTTGCTGGACGGTGCAAGGTTTCAATCGGCGACATATCGGCTCTTTAAGGCATCTGATGAAAGCGAGCTGATATCGAATGCCATGGCGACATATCGCGGAGGCGTTCCCCATACCGACGAAAGCTTCGAGTTCGACAAGCATAATAACTTTAAAATGGGCATTCCAATGGCGGTGAGCGGCCCTACCGCTGGAACTTTAAGAGAAAGCAGGTTTGCACCATTCTTCGACTTAGGACCGGCAGATGACGAGGTCGAAAACACTGACAAGCCTCAATCTGCTCTTTCGCCTTTTTCCGAAGCTTCAAAAAATTGCTGCGGATAGGTGAAAGCACAGAAAATTCACGAAAACGACCGTAAATAAAGTCGACCTCTATCAAGATCGTTTCATCGGCATTAGCGCGTCAGGGGCTTATACTTTATCCGCTTCGGAACATCAGCATCAGGCCCAAGGCGACGTTTTTTATCTTCCATATAGTCGGAGAATCCGCCTTCGAACCATTCGACATGGCTATCCCCTTCAAAAGCCAAGATATGGGTGGCGATGCGGTCCAAGAACCAACGGTCGTGAGAGATAATCACGGCACATCCCGCGAATTCATCGAGGGCTAGCTCCAACTCGCGGAGTGTATCAACATCAAGGTCATTCGTTGGCTCGTCAAGCAGGAGAAGGTTAGCACCCTCTTTCAGCATTTTGGCAAGTTGAACCCGGTTGCGTTCACCACCAGAGAGACTTCCCACTTTCTTCTGTTGATCGCCGCCCTTAAAATTGAACCAACTGACATAGGCGCGCGATGGCACCTCGCGCTTCCCAAGCTGAACAATATCTAGGCCGTCCGAGATTTCTTCCCAGACGTTTTTCTCCGCGTTAAGATCCTCTCGTGTCTGGTCGACATAGCCGAGCTTCACCGTATCACCGACGCGAAGAGCACCGTTGTCTGGCTTCTCTTGCTCGGTGAGCATTTTAAAGAGCGTTGTCTTGCCCGCCCCGTTCGGCCCGACCACACCAACGATCCCGCCCGGCGGAAGTTTGAAGGATAGATCATTGATGAGTAGTTTTTCACCAAAGGCTTTGCGCAAATGGTCGGCCTCAATGACTACGCCGCCGAGGCGCGGTCCAGACGGGATCTGAATCTGCGCCGTAGAGATTTCCTCTTTACCCTGCTTATTCAGCAAATCCTCATAGGCCGAGATACGCGCTTTTGACTTTGCTTGACGTGCCTTCGGCGACGAGCGGATCCAATCCGCCTCCCGGTCAAGGCTCGATTGACGGTTGGTCTCTTCTCTCGACTCTTGTTCGAGACGCTTGCGTTTCGCTTCAAGCCAAGACGAGTAATTTCCCTCATGGGGGATCCCCCGCCCGCGGTCGAGCTCTAGAATCCACCCCGTGACATTATCTAGGAAATATCGATCGTGCGTTACAAGAATGACGGCACCGTCATAGTTATGCAGATAATTTTCTAACCAGGCGACAGACTCAGCATCCAAATGGTTTGTAGGTTCATCAAGCAATAATAAGTCAGGTTTTGATAGTAACAGTTTGGCGAGCGCAACACGTCGCTTTTCACCACCCGAGAGATTATCGACCGGCCAGTCGCCGGGGGGACACCGAAGGGCGTCCATAGCCATCTCGACTTTAGAGTCGATGTCCCAGGCATCAAGAGCATCAATTTCCTCTTGGAGCTTCGACATTTTTTCCATGAGCTCATCGGTATAGTTTTCGCCGAGCTCGGCAGACACCGCGTTAAACTCGTCGAGCTTAGCCTTTATTTCGCCGACGCCTTCCATGGCGTTTTCAAAGATCGTTTTTGAAGTATCGAGCTCAGGCTCCTGCGGAAGATAACCGATCTTTGCACCATCAACCGCGTACGCCTCTCCGGTAAATTCCTTGTCGACCCCTGCCATAATCTTCAGGAGCGTCGATTTACCAGCACCATTTACGCCTACAACGCCGATTTTTGCATCCGGATAAAACTGTAAGTGGATGTTTTCTAGTATTTTTTTACCACCCGAATAGGACTTCGACAGGCTTTGCATAAAATAAATGAATTGTCGGTTCGCCATTATGCGAGTTCACTCCTAGAATTGAACGATGGCCACTTGGGCATTTTTTACGTTGACGGACCCGTCAAACACCAACGCGCAGCCTGATATAGCCCGAGCGCAGAACGCGTTTCAACTTTTTGGTTAGCGCGTCACCGCATCAGGCTATTTTCAGGATGCCCATCGCCCACTATATCTGATTATACTATTTAAAATCGATGATTACGTAATCGGGCTAATAGAGGGGTGTTCGGCATGGCCGGATATGTAGAAAGCACGCTCGCGCTTGGCGAGCACATTATTATGAGAGCAAACTTCAATTGGACCTATAGTTTTTTTCCAGTTCTATGGTTTGCCTTAAGTGTCGCGCCGCTCGTGATGCTTGGCCTTATTCAATATGCCGCTGGCGTTCCATATGTTGACCTGCAAGTTGCTTGGCTTTTTGCGGCAGTCGGAATTGGGTGTGGTTTCCTCATTCTAATCAATCATCTTATTTTATTATGGACGACAGAAATCGTCGTCACGAGCTTTCGATTTGTTTACAAGACCGGTCTTATTTCAAGAAGTGCACAAGAGGTCAGCTTGAACAAGATTGAGGAAATTAATTTAGCGCAATCCATTTGGGGACGGCTATTTGGATACGGACAACTAATTTTGCGCGGCACCGGCGTAGGTGTCATCGAACTCCCCAATCTCGACAGTCCAATTACCGTTCGGCGCTCGATCGAAAACGCCAAAGCAGATCTGCGACGCGAGTCATCCGACGAGCGGTCTCGATATGACGATGATGATGAGTGATTTTCTCTGTATGAAGAGAATTACAGACGGCGAACCGTAGTGACGGCGTATATATTAGCTTTGAAAAACCCCGGATATAATACTCTCAAGCGCTTCTTTATCGACATTGTCAAAAGTGTTTGTTTCAGCGGCATCAATATCCAGAACACCGATCAATGCGTTGTTTTTCGAAAAGACAGGAACGACAATTTCAGACGCTGCACGCGCATCACATGTTATATGCCCCGGAAACGCATGAACATCATCGACGATCACCGTTTGTCGTTTCGCAGCCGCTGTTCCACATACACCTTTGCCAATTGGTATATGTAGACAGCCTAAATTGCCTTGATACGGACCAACGATCAGATCATCACGTTCATTGTTCGAAACTCTATAGAAACCGGTCCATATGAAGTGAGCAAAATGAGTATGAAGTAACGCCGCAGTGCTGGCCATCAGCGCGATTTGATCGTTTTCACCATCAGTTACAGCGATAATTTCCTTTGAGACCTCTTCATATTTCGTTTGTTTTTCGGCAGAATTCAACAAAAGTTGTTCTCCATATTTGCTTACATTCGCGGCCAAACAAATATTAGCTTAAACGTCTCTATTTAAAATCAAATCAGGACCAGGCTTCGGAATTTGCTTTGTGGCGTCTGGCGGACGTCGAAATGCCTTTACTCACTTTGAAAGGCTTACACGATTGACTGCCCCGTCTTGGCCCAATCCGCTAAAAAGGCATCAAGTCCCTTGTCTGTTAGTGGATGCTTTACCAACGATTGAATAACAGCGGGCGGCATAGTGGCAACATCTGCACCTGCAATCGCCGCATCTTTGACATGCATCGGCGATCGAATTGATGCTGCAAGGATCTCTGTTCTAAAATCATAATTATCATAGATCATACGGATTTCTCTGATGAGCTCCATGCCATCAGCACCGATGTCGTCCAAGCGCCCGATAAATGGTGAAATGAAAGTGGCGCCTGCCTTTGCGGCCAGCAGCGCCTGATTGGCTGAAAAGCATAGTGTAACGTTCGTTTTGATCCCCTCTCGGCTGAGGCTGTTACACGCTGAAATGCCATCGAGGGTGAGCGGAAGCTTTACCACAACATTTTCTGCTATTTTTGATAGTGATAGCCCCTCAGCGACCATGGCATTGCTTTCAGTTGCCGTAACCTCTGCACTTACGGGCCCCGGCGTCAGGCGGCAGATCTCCTCTGTAACCTCGCGAATATCGCGTCCTGACTTCATAATAAGGCTTGGATTTGTGGTAACGCCATCAACAAGGCCGGTCGGCAGCAGAGCTTTTATGTCTTTAACTTCAGCCGTATCAACGAAAAACTTCATGTAGTGGCTCCAGCACTTACGAAACGGATCGTTCGTCATAAAACGGGAAATACAACGCCGTTTCTATTCTCATTTTATGAGCCCTATTCCATGGCTATCCCACGATTGTCAATCTGGCGCTAGCTCCTAACGAACAAAGCAGAATTGACTATCGTAACCGGCAAAACAGACGCCGCCGACATAAGAGCTTGCCGACGAACCTGTTGATACAACCTCTTCATCAACTATCTTTGGCGATGCGATCACTAACGACGAGAAACCTAGAACATCAGAGCTTTAGCTTGAATCAATCCAATGTTCTTGTTTCATGCTTTTGAGCGCCTGAGCGGACCTTATATCGATCCAATGTGATCGACCGGCATCCTAGGTGATCTGTATACATATTTAATATCACGGCCCATGCGAATCAAAACATAAATTGAAAGTGATTCTTAGAAAACAAATGCCAACAGATTGCGAGCAACTTTCAATCGAAATAGTCGATTGATAAATTCTCTAAAGCCGATCAAATGCTTTGCAATTCAAATTTTAACTGCAATTTGCTCGATAAATGAGCAAATTGATCTGCACAATGTATATATTGCTCATCTACCAAACAAATTAACGTTAAGCATTGCGTCTCGCTTGCAAAGTTTCGGAACACATTCAGATGATGCTCTTTATTCAGACAAACGCAAATTAAAAAAACGTGTTGTTTGATATTGACGTCACGACATCAACTAGTAAATGTAAGCATTCCTGTTTGGGGAGGTAAAAACTTTCCTTAAGGACATAGCCGTTAAATCTCCCCCAAAAAGACTAGCGGCTATTGGGCGTCGTCACTAAAGTGATGACGCCCACCTTTTATCTCTTACTGTACGTACGGAAAAAAATTTTTGGTTAAGTCGAGCTTTGAGCTCGTTCAATGGCTTCGCTGATTAACTTTTTTGCTGTCGCAGAATCCTGCCAACCGCCAAGCTTAACCCACTTCCCAGGCTCTAAGTCCTTATAGTGCTCGAAGAAATGACCAACTTGCTGTAGGGTGATTTCTGGTAAATCATTATACTCATTAACCCGATCATAAAACTTGGTAAGGTGTGGAGATGGAACGGCAATTATTTTTTCATCGAGCCCAGAATTGTCTTCCATCATCATGACGCCAATTGGCCGTGCATTCATGATGCAGCCTGGGAGAAGCGGACGCGTGTTACAGATAAGAACATCAATCGGGTCACCGTCATCAGAAAGCGTGTGGGGCACGAAACCGTAGTTTCCAGGATAAGCCATCGGCGTATATAGAAATCGATCTACAACGAGCGCGCCGGCAGCTTTGTCCATCTCATACTTTATAGGCTGCCCACCAAGAGGGACTTCGATGATAACATTTATGTCTTCGGGTGGCTTATCGCCAATGGCAATCGCGTCAATCCGCATTCTCAGTTCCTTGAAAAATCACGCCAGAATAATGAAATAAAATAATGTATGGTACACGTACTAAAATAAGACAAAAGTCTAACACTAAAAGCAAAGAGATTAAGTTTAATTTTGGTATCTTCTAACCAGCAGTAATTCCACCATCGACCTTAATTTCAGATCCCGTTACAAATCGCGATTCATCAGACGCAAGGTACATTACGGCGTAGCCCACATCTTCTGGTTCTCCAAGCCGCCGCATTGGAATTTGCTTGACAAGTCGCTGCTCTCCTTCTTCACCACCGCCACCAAGTTCGACAATTGGATCGATAATTGGCGTTCGCGTGAATGCCGGGCAAACAGTATTGCATCGAACATCGTATTTTTGCTTGGTGCAGTGTAACGCGATTGATTTCGACATCATGATCACTGCGGCTTTTGCAACATTGTAGGAAATCAGTTCGCTAAATGCGATCAGGCCAGCAACGGACGAAATATTCACAATTGACGCCGGCGCATTATCTCGAAGGTAAGGTATGGCAAGCTTCGAACCAATAAAAATTGAGTCCGTATCAATGGCTATCGTTCGGCGATAGTTCTCTAAGTGCTCAGTCTCCACATTTCCAAAAGAAGCAACACCAGCATTGTTTACAAGGACGTTAATGCCATCGAGGGCGTCCGCCGATGATTGAAGGACATTCTCCCAGTCCTTTTCACATGTTACATCGTGGTGAAACGCGATCGCCGATCCAGGGTGCCGCTCGTTAACAGTATCAGCTGTTTTAACCGCGCCCTCGTGATTTATATCCGTTATTGCGATCTTTGCCCCTTCAGTCGCAAACATATGAGCAAAACAGGCGCCCAATCCTTGCGCGCCGCCCGTTATAATCGCTTTTTTCCCATCTAGACGGCCCAATAGGCTCTCCCATTAACGCCCTTAAAAAAACCTCAATCCACAGTATTTATGCTTTTAATACCAGCACCTTAAAGCAAAAACACTCAGCATAAAATTAAGTCTAAAAAGTCGAGAAGTCTATTTCTTGACCTCAATATCCATAACGGCCTTGGCCATCATTTCATCCATGTGACGGCGAATTTGATGGTCTGATTGATCAATGCCGGCAGCATCCAGATCGCCTCTAATTTTTCTGAAAACATCCTCATCACCAGGCTCTTCCAGATCAGCAAGAACCATTGTTTTCACATATTCTTCGGCTTTGGGGCCATCGTATCCGAGTAATCCAGCGACCCATTCTCCAAGCAACCGGTTCCTGCGAGCTTCCGCTTTAAATTTTAATTCAGCGTCATGGGCGAATTTTTTTTCGAAAGAATTTTTGCGATCGTCAAAACCTGTCATGGGTAACTTTCGTAGGTTGGCTACAAATTTTAGGTGATAATCACACCTGATTGGCACTTTGTCTTATCGTTTGCGCATTTAGCCTGCAATGGGTTTGGCATAAATTCCAATAACACAGCAAAGCAGAACGCATATTCCCGTTAAACATGTATGATAAGGTCTTTTCATCACTGCTACTAGGGCGTATACGCGCGCTATTACCCGGCCTATCATCGGGTGATTGAGATTCGATCCAATTCTGGGATTGGTCTATTTGCGGGAAAGTTTCGAACGCACCAGACCAGACGTCCTGAAGCGGCTTTAAGGAGTGATGAGCGAGCGATGGCGCGGCGCAAACAGATATATGAAGGCAAGGCTAAGATACTGTTTGAAGGGCCCGAGCCTGGGACATTAATTCAGTATTTTAAAGATGATGCGACTGCCTTCAATAATAAGAAGCACGCGATCCTGGAAGGAAAAGGTGTCCTTAATAATAGGATATCAGAGTTCATCATGGTCGGCTTAGAACGTATTGGGGTTTCGACCCATTTCATACGGCGCCTGAACATGCGCGAGCAACTCGTGCGGCATGTAGAGATCATCCCGTTAGAAGTGGTTGTTCGAAACTTTGCCGCAGGCTCGATTTCGAAAAGATTGGGGCAAGAGGAAGGCGCGGCCCTTCCTAGGTCAATTATCGAATTTTATTACAAAAATGATGCTCTGAACGATCCCATTGTTTCTGAAGAACATATCACAGCCTTTAATTGGGCTACGCCGCAGGAAATTGACGACATGATGTCGTTAGCCTTGCGAACGAATGATTATCTCTCTGGCCTATTTGCCGGCGTTGGCATCCGCCTCGTTGATTTCAAAGTTGAATTCGGTCGCCTTTATGAGGGCGATATGGTTCGACTGGTCCTTGCAGATGAAATTAGTCCCGACTCCTGTAGACTATGGGATATGGAAACTGGGGCTATCCTTGATAAGGATCGCTTTCGCCAGGATCTAGGTGGCGTTACAGAAGCTTACCGCGATGTCGCTCTTCGCCTCGGCGTCCTGAAAGACACCACGGCCTCAGGCCGAAAAGGACCAGTTCTCGTTGCTGACAATGAATAGCTGAAAACGAATAAATGAATCGCGCAATCCCTGATTTACGTGCCTGCAGAACTTTCTCTTTTAATCCGTCAACATATCAATCCTATTTATTGTTCGATGAAAGCAAAAATACACATAACACTGAAGAATGGTGTTCTTGACCCCCAAGGAAAAGCAATCGAAGGGGCGCTCGCCGGCCTCGGTTTTTCTGGAGCAAATAACGTCCGTCAGGGAAAGGTCGTTGAGATTGACCTCGATGAGACCGATGCGGACAAGGCAAAAGCAACCGTCGAAGAGATGTGCAAACGTCTTCTCGCAAATCCGGTTATGGAAGATTACCGGATCGAAATTGCGAGTTAGATAACATGAAGTCTGCTGTTATCGTTTTTCCCGCGTCGAATTGTGACCGCGATGCGGCAATTGCTATCGAGCAGACCACGGGCAAAAAACCGGTGATGGTCTGGCACCAAGAAACGGATTTATCGGGTATCGATTTTATCGTCATCCCAGGCGGTTTTTCCTATGGTGACTATTTGCGTTCAGGGGCGATGGCTGCGCGATCGCCCATAATGCAAGCCGTGAAACACCGCGCCGAAGCTGGCGCCATCGTACTGGGGATATGCAACGGATTTCAAATTCTAACAGAAACAGGGCTGCTGCCTGGTGCCCTCATTCGTAACGCGGGCATTGAATTCGTCTGCAAGCAAACGACTTTAAAGGTCAATTCAACTGAAAATAAATTTACCGCTGCGCTTAAAGAAGCATCATACGTAACTTTCCCGGTAGCGCATCACGATGGTAACTATTTCGCTGACGATGAAACGCTCAAAGAACTCGAAAATGAAGGACGAATAGCCTTTAAATACGTTGAAAACCCGAACGGGTCTGCAAACGATATCGCTGGCATCACTAACAAAGCCGGAACCGTTCTTGGCATGATGCCTCACCCTGAACGAGCCATCTCTCCTTTGCTTGGTGGGACTGACGGTTCAACGTTCTTCAATGGTTTGCTGAATCCCGTATAGCAGGGCACCCGTTATCCACTAAAGACTCATCTCTTCATTCGGTACCAATAGCCAGCTTTTAATGTAATTCCAGCTCAAGTGGCTCCCTGAAGCATTTCCAAGCTAAGTGTGTGCGGTTGGTATAAAGGAAATGCCTAAAAACAAAGACTTAAAGTGTCGTCCCGATTCCAATTGAAGTATCGGCGCTTTAAGTGGTTTTGGCCCACGCGCCAGAAAATACTAAAAATCAAAGGCGTAAAGCCTAGGCGATCTCATTGGAATTCTAACGGCCTTGAGTGTGCATTCCAATTTTCCGGCTCTTGAAGTGCAAGTGGCCAAATGCCGACGACAAGGGCGATAAAGACTCTAACCCTCGAACTTAGCAAACAAAGGTGGCTGACGCTCTATCCAAGGTGACGCTTCCTCAAGCTCATAGGCAAGAGCCAGCAATAACTCGTCGCCACCACTTTTTGCTGAGAATTGTGCACCGATGGGCAAGCCGCCGGGTGCTTGCGATAGTGGCAGTGAAATAGCCGGGGTACCCGCCACATTTTGCGCCGGTGTGAAAGGCGAAAACGCCGTGACGCGGCTATACATCGTATCCCAATCAAGATCAGTACGCAAATGACCAATTTCTGGAGGTAAGCGCGCAAGCGTTGGCGATAAAATGATATCATAGTCAGCAAACCCAGCTTCATAAATCGGCCCGAACGATGACATGCGCTGAACAGTACTTTCAAAAGAAACTTTATGCGCCTCGTAGTACCGCAATAAATCAAAGGTCAGAGGTTCAAAGTGGCTATAGGTCGGTGCCTTTCCCGATAACTCAGTCCATTCGCCGACCGCTTGGGCAGCACCCGCAGAGAAGAGAAGCGTCATATCGCTGAAAAAACTAGCGTCATAAGGTGTATCGATTTCGTCGACCTTATGCCCTAGATCCTCGCAAAGTACCGCGACTTTACGTGTTGCCTCTTCAACTTCAGGCGCGACATCTACACCAATCGCCGGCCTAATGTGGAACCCGATACGCAAACGATCCGATACGGGGCGCGTCACCATTTTAATGCCGTTGCCACCAGCCTCACCAGAAGCTGCTGTAATTGCAGCGAGGAAAGCGGCTGAGTCACGCACGGTTCGCGACACGCAACCTTGAGAAGACAATTCTAGCGGCGGCGCCTCGGACAAACGGGCAACGGGCGTGCGCCCGCGCGTTGCTTTGAGCCCAACAAGTCCACAACAGGACGACGGCACACGAATTGACCCTGCCCCATCACTTGCATGGGCAACCGGGACGACGCCGGAGGCGACGAGAGCAGCGGCTCCCCCTGAAGAGCCACCAGCCGTATGATTCAAATTCCACGGATTACGGGTTGGACCATGCAGCAGCGACTCGGTCGTACCCGTGAGGCCAAATTCGGGCGTTGTACTTTTTCCAAGACTAATGAAACCACTTTCAAAAAAAGCATCGACCAATGGCGGTTGTTGATCGGATACATATTTTGCAAAGGCCCTCGATCCATACTGTGTTGGCTGACCAGCGACGGAGGCAAGGTCTTTAACAAATGACGGCACGCCGCCAAATGGACCAGCGCGTCCTTCCGCAGCAGCCACTTGAGCGGTATCATAGGTTTCTGCGGCGATTGCATTAATCGCAGGATTGATAGTTTTGGCGCGTTCTATGGCGGTGGCGACTATATCGATGGCGGTTACATCTCCGCGTTTGATCCGTCTGGCTGTTTCGATGCCATCAATCCAGTTGTTGTTCGGTCCTCCGGACTTTGCTCCTCCGCACGCAGACATCGCTAAAAATGCACTGCCCCCCGCACTACTCTTCAAAACCGCTCGACGCGAAAGACCAGTTTGCGCAACCATATCGTTCTCCCATGAATAGTTATCGCTGTAGCGTTATGAGACGCGAAATACAAACGGCGCAAGCCTTACCGGCAGCCGTTCGACAATTCGCGCATATCCGCCGCAAATAAAAGTAAAGAAACGTGAACTTTTAATCCCCGATCACAACCAATTAGCTTACTTTTTTGATTGAAAAAATAAGATTTAGAGCGTGCCGCGGCTTAATCGTTATCTGCTAATGGTTCCTGTGTGTTGGTCCATCCATTAACTGCGCAAAAGACACGCGCAAAAAGTACCTAAAGCATGGCGGAATCGGTTTCTCCCCTCGTACGCACTCTAATTTGGCGAAAGCACCATAAATTTGTCTCTGACGCGCCCCAGCGCCATTAAGGGAAAATAATGTCTATAGAGATTATAATTGATCATAAACGCACGAGACAGTTCAACGCCCTGCTTTAGCCTTTCCTGTAACAAAGGATCATTCAGTTTGATGGTTTGACCGACACCATACCCGGGAAAGCCCGTTCCCGTGAATTGCGGTTCATCCCATGTGCCATCAGTTTTCTGGCGCTCAATGAGAAATTGAACCCCGTCTGAAATGGCTTTTTGATCTTCGTCGCGATTAACAGCGATCAACGCCATAAGGGCCCATCCCGTTTGAGACGGTGTCGACTCACCTACTCCCATCATCTCGGGATCCATATAGGAGCCGCAGGATTCACCCCATCCGCCATCCTCATTCTGTTTTGAGATCAGCCACGCCGCTGCTCTGTGCACATATCGTTCACTCATGTCTTCGCCGAGCGCTTCTAAGGCGGGTAGTACAGCACCAACGCCATAGACATAGTTCACACCCCAGCGGCCAAACCAGGCACCGTTGGTCTCCTGTTCTGCCTTCAAATAGTGAAGCCCACGCGCCACGGCTGGATGAGACGCGTCATATCCAAGTTTTCCGAAGGCCTCCAAAATATGGGCAGTAACATCAACGCTTGGTGGGTCCAGCGCTTCGCCAAAGTCGCAAAAAGGTATTTTGGTTAGAAGCTGTTTATTGTTGTCTTTGTCAAACGCCCCCCAGCCACCATTTTTGCTCTGCATACCAATAAGCCAATCCACGCCGAGGTTGATGGCTTTTTCGATGCCCCTCGCCTGCCATTTTGGATCGTTGCGAAAAGGGGCAAGAGCAATTAGGGCAACGGCTGTATCATCGGTATCTGGATAAAAATAGTTCTTGAATTCAAAGGCCCATCCGCCAGGTTCGGTCTTTGGCGCTTTAACTTTCCAATCGCCCGGACGGAGTACCTGTTGATCAAGCACCCATTGGAGTGCTTTCTCGGTTTCTTCTGGATAGGCTTTATCGGCATGACTATCGTCAAAAGCGAGAAGCGTTAGAACAGTATCCCATACCGGGCTGACGCAAGCCTGCACCCATGTCGCATTGCCAATATCAACTTTCCAATTTGGGTCTTCTAAGGCTGCCAAACCTTTTGCAATAACTGGGTGGTCAATCGCATACCCTTCCGCATAAAGAGCCATCAGTGAATAGATCCATGGTGGTTGGATACCTCCCCAAACACCGTCTGGATCCTGATGTTGAATAATCCATTCCAGTGCACGCTTGACGGAGCCTGGCCGGGTGCCACCAAAGCCAACCTTCTCGGCCCCCGTTTGCAGTATGTGTAATACACGGTCGGCACTGCGAAAGAACCCATCCCAAAAATCTGCACCCGGCTTATCTGGTAATGCGTAATCGAAGGAGGCGCGGCCGCCGGGAAACAGTTCTTTTAGCCGTCGATCTTCCGGCAGTGCACGAACGGGCCGACACGCCGACAGCACCGCGATAGGCATAAGGGTCGCACGCGCCCATTGTGCAAAATTATAAATACAGAAAGGAAACCACTTTGGGAAATGGATGACTTCGGGGGGAACGTTCGGTGTTTTGGCCCAAGGCCATTCGCCGATCAGCGCCAACCAATATCGCGTAAAAACGCGGATATTTTTTAGGCCGCCCTTTGCCAGGATCCATTCACGCGCTTTGATCATATGAGGTGCGTCAACCGCATCTCCAACCGATCGCAACGCCGCATATGCCTCTACAGTGGTATTGATATCGCCTGCCGGTGCCCCGTGATAAATTTGCCAAGAGCCATCGTCGCGCTGATCAACGCGCAACGCTTCAGCGAGGCGTGCGCGCAGCGGATGATCCTCAAGCTCTAGAAACCAAAGCGCCAAACACCACTGCGCTTCCATACAGGAATTCGATTCAAGGCGACCGACCCAATATCCTTCGGGGTATTGCCGTTCGACGAGCCAAGCTGAAGCCTTGTTGATGGACGTCGTAATTTGGTGGCCAAAATTATCGCGAGCCTGCCCCTCACCGCGTGTCACTGAGGTACCGGTTTTGGTTGGAACCTGACCGACTTTTGCATTTGGCGTTTCAACAGATGGTGTGTCGCTCGCCATAGAAGTATCCCCTCAACAAACTCGTCACGCCCAACGGCGTCTACCTTTTTGCTTCAGGTTTCATGAATAATCTGCTGAGCGCCGCCTTACAAGACGAAGCCTCTTACTGGCTCAGCCCTCGCAGAATTCCTCGATGAGCCGCGACCGAAGGCCAGCGTTGCCAATCGAACTGCTAGATATCCGCGTAGACGTGCTTTTCGCTCCGTGCGCCTGGATGCGTACATGCCCCCAGGTGAGCGGGACCGACGCTTTGAGCATATTTATAAAGCGCCCCTGACGCATAGTTATTTTCCCTTGGCGTAAACGCCGCTCGGCGTCGCTCAAGCTCTTCGTCGGGCACTAGTAATTCGATCTCGCCGGTATTTGCGTCGATGACAATGGTGTCGCCATCTTCAACCAAACCAATAGGCCCACCTTCGGCGGCTTCAGGCCCCACATGCCCCACACAGAACCCCCGGGTGCCACCAGAAAACCGACCGTCGGTAATGAGGGCAACCTTGTCACCCATGCCCTGGCCGTAAAGCGCTGCCGTCGTCGCCAACATCTCGCGCATGCCCGGCCCGCCTTTTGGTCCCTCGTAGCGGATAACTAAGACATCACCTTCGTTATAGTCTGTGTTAGCCACAGCATCATAGGCGGCCTGCTCGCCATCAAACACCCGCGCCGGTCCTTCGAAGCGGAGATTTTTGAGGCCAGCTATTTTGACGATTGCCCCAAGTGGCGCGAGCGAGCCTTTCAAACCAACGACGCCACCCGTTTCCGATAGAGGCGCGGTCACCGGATAGATGACTTTTTGCGTCTTATCGAACTCAATGTCGTCGGCATTCTCTGCAAGAGTGCGGCCCGTAACAGTTAAACAATCGCCATGCAGATAACCGCCATCGAGCATCGTACGGATCAACATGGGCATGCCACCCGCTTCTGCCATATCCCGCGCAACGTATTTCCCGCCCGGTTTAAGGTCGGCCAGATAAGGCGTCTTACGGAAGATGTCCGCCACATCGGACAGCGTAAATTCGATACCTGCTTCATTGGCCATCGCAGGAAGGTGGAGCCCAGCATTCGTTGAACCACCCGTGGCGGCAACAACGGCTGCTGCATTTTCAAAGGCTTTACGCGTCGCGATCTCACGGGGGCGCAACTGACTATCTATCAGCGACATCACCGCCTTACCCGCCGATTTCGCATAGGCATCGCGTCCCTCATTCGGCGCCGGTAGAGCACCAGAAAACGGTAAGGCCAAGCCCATCACCTCAGCCACACACGCCATGGTATTAGCAGTATACTGACCACCACAAGCCCCCGCTGTAGGGCATGCGACTTTCTCAAGGTCCTTCACGTCAGTTAATGGCGCATCACCAGCGGAGTGTTGCCCGACGATTTCGAAAACGTCAATGATGGTAACATCACGCCCCTTCCAGCAGCCCGGCATAATAGAACCACCATAAAAGAAGACGCTCGGCACGTTCAGACGAAGCATCGCCATCATCATTCCGGGTAGGGATTTATCACACCCTGCCAGTCCAACGAGTGCATCGTAAGAGTGCCCACGCATGCTGAGTTCGACGCTATCGGCAATGACTTCGCGGGACACTAATGAAGAGCGCATGCCCTCATGTCCCATCGCGATACCATCGGTCACTGTGATGGTACAAAATTCAAATGGTGTCCCCTCAGCCTCGCGGACGCCTTCCTTCACAGCTTGCGCCTGCCGCATTAGAGAGATATTACAGGGTGCGGACTCATTCCAACAGGACGCAACGCCGACAAAAGGCTTTGCAATATCGTCTTCAGTTAACCCCATAGCATAATAAAAAGAACGCTGCGGCGCCTTTGATGGGCCAACAGACACATGCCGCGATGGAAGTTTAGATTTATCGGCCATGGCCACCCCTTCGATTGCAAACGAATTGCAAGTATTTACAATGACTTGCGTTGGCTTGCACTAGACGCGAGCCCTTGGTCCCGTCAATGGGGTTTTAACTTCGGATCGCGGTAAAAACTACGCTAGGTAGCCGTTTAACGGTAAATACTCGTGGTGAACGCATATCAAGAGCGAGACCATGAAAAAACGCGAGACTTTCTAAACCGCTTTCTTCCGAGCCGCGTCTGCCTCAGCCAGAAGTGTTTCAATGACGTCTTTTTTTGCAAGATTCTTTCGCACCGCGGATTTGGCTGTCTCAATTGCGGGATGGAGGGTCTGCGCTTGTTGGTCGAAATGCGCAGCAGATGCCTGACGTGCTTCTCTAGCATTGTTCGCGAGGACAAAATCGATTGGATCCAGCGTGTTGCTATCGAGAACCAGGTATTGTCCCGACTGCTCTCTCAAGTTGCGCGCATGTGTCTCCAAATCGCGACGTCGTTGATTAAAGGACGCCAAACGCGCCATGTCCGCCGTTAACTTGGTATCGACAACCTTCAGAAGTTCTATGAGTTCTTGCGCCTTCATGAGCGCCTCCAACTAAACTCGCGTGCTTTCTTTCGCATTTCTTCAGCAAAGTGTATCGCCGCCGCAACCGCTGCATAATGCTCGCGTTCAATCTCGTCGCCGACTTCTACAAGCTCATAAAGTGAACGCGTTGTTGGAGGATCACGATGGATCGGCACTCCAGACTCTGTTGCAATCTCGCGAATGCGCTTCGCGACCTCATCAACACCTTTCGCAACACAGACCGGCGCACGACCGCTTTCACGATCCCACTTTAAGGCAACGGCGTAATGCGTCGGGTTGACGAGAACAACATCTGCATTCGGAACTTCCTGCATCTGCTGCATTTGGGCGACGGCACGCGCACGATCACGGCGCGTTGCTTTTAGATAAGGATCCCCTTCCGTTTCCTTCGTTTCATCCTGTAGCTCCTTATAACTCATTTTGAGTCTTTTGGCATGTTCTGCGCGCCGCCACGGAAGATCGATCGCCCCAACCAAAATTGCAGCGCCCGTAAATAATCCAATAAATACGATGCCGACTTGAAATAATTCGCGTCCAATGAGAACCGTATCCAGTCGCGCATAGCCAGGAAGGCGTTCAAAGAAGAAAAAACCGGCAAGAGAAGAAATAGCTATAATAAGGGATAGCTTTAAAAGGCTGCGTACAAATTCAGCCAACCCCTTCGGACCAAACTTTTGCTGCGCATTCGATACAATTGAAATCTTCGACCATTTGATTTCGATTTTTGATGGTGCAAATACGATCGCCTGTTGCGCCGTCATGGAAAGAATAACAAACGTTGCTGGCAATAATATCATTGGTAAAAATGATACGATTACCGAGAGCACCGCACTCATAATTGCATCGCCAGCGAATGCTGAACCGACACCATTGTTGCCGCCAGCATGTGTCCCAATAAACATGTCAGGACGCGCCAAGAATGCTTTCAAGCGGGCACCGGCTGTTGAAACAGTCCAACCGCCGAGTGCAAGAAGCGCAAGCATGAGACCGACATAGGCTGCAGCGGTATTCGCTTCGGTGGAGGAGGCAACATCACCCTTTTCGCGCGCCTTACGGATGCGCTGAGGCGTGGCCTCATGGCTTTTCTCCTGATCGTCATTTTGCTCTTCGGCCATCTTCTCCTATTCCCCCTTACATCACGGAGAAATCGTCAAGATACCGAAAAAGCCAACCCCAAGGGTTTGCGCCCAATGGGTTAGGATGACGGTTGAACTAAGCGCTAAAAGCAGTATCCCAGCGCCCGTTATTGCCGGTGCACCAACGAGAGCAACAGCCAATTGCGGCATCGCTCGGTTTGCCGCGCCAATGGCCAAATTATAAGCGACTGCCAAAGCTAAAAATGGTGCAGACAGCGAAAGAGCAAACGACAATACCCTTGCACCACTATCGGCGACCCACATTGCTATCGACTTAAGTCCTGTGAGCTCACCGAAGACAAAAATATCGTAAGACAGTATAAAGAGTTTCACGGCTTCAAAGTGAATGCCCATTGAAAGCGCAAGTGTGATCCCTGCAAGGGTTAGTAAAGCGGTGATTGGGGTCTGCGTGTCGCTCGCGACCACTTGACCAAAGATCTGAGATATTGATGCATTTTGGGCGATGATGGCACCAGCAATCTGCAAAGCGTAAATCATAAACCGTGTCGCAAGGCCCAATGTAAGACCAATAATCGCTTCTGTGATTAATATCGGTGTGTACAGCGCTATCGACGTATCCTCGATGAGAATGTCATTTCTCAACATAGGATATGAAACAAGGCCAATTGCAAATGCAAACGCCAAGCGAACACGCGGTGATACGGCTTGCTCACCTATCCCCGGAAGTAAAAACACAAGCCCCGAAATCCGCGCAAACACGGCGACGAATGCTGCAACGTCACTTGCGGCTAAATTAAATAAAGGACCGAGGATTTCAAAGAATTCGCCCACGATAGGTTACACGACCCCAACAAGCGACGGTCGCACATCATTTCCCAATTCTTCAAACGAAAGAACAGGATTGCGAACGCCCTTTGCTGTAAGAATTGTATGGAGAAAACGACGGCGCGCTGCCCCTGTCACGATCACGGGATAGGATCCCTTTGCTGCCGCTTCATTCAGCTTATCCCTGACCGAGCCAGCCAAACGGTTGAATTCAGCTGGTGGAAGCGAAATTGTCGCGCGGCCATCGTCCGTCATCGTCTCATGTTCGCTGATGAGTTTTTCCCATTCGGGACCAAGCTGAATCAGAGGTAACGCCCCTTCTTGGTCCTTCAGGGTTTCGACGATTTGAAAACCAAGCCGCTGCCGCACATGTTCAGCAATCTGCTCCGTACTGACCATACGGTCCCGAACTTCTGATATTGCTTCGAGGATCACCGGCAAGTTTCGAATTGATACGCGTTCCTCCAACAGAAGACGTAAGACGCCCTGCACCATGTCAATTGGTGTTTTGTCTGGAATATATTCGTCTAGAAGTTTCTGGTTCTCTTCGGCCCGGGTAGGGTCGGATGCCGTCACAATCGCATCGAGAATACGGCGCAATGCACGGCGTGTAAGCAAACGAGTGAAGTTGGTTTTCACTGTCTCCAAAAGGTGAGTGGCTAACACTTCGACTGGTGTGATAACGGATGACCCCGTAATCGCCGCTTCTTCGCTGCGTGCTTCATCAATCCACCGCGCAGGTGCGCCATAGACCGGTTCTTTCACGTCATCACCCGGTATCTCCAAGGGCATATCATCGCGCAAGAGGACCAGCACCTTGCCCGGCACAACGCGATTTGACGCGACTTTCACGCCATGAATGCGCACGACATACTCGCCAGGATCTAACGCCGGATTGTCCGTTAAACGGACGCCAGGCAGGACAAAACCGAAAGCCGTTGCCACATGCTTGCGAATTTTTTCTATGCGTGCATCGAGGCCTTCTTCACCTTGCAATAACGAACCAATGAGTGTGGGCGAAAACTCGACATGGATCTCCTCCAGGTCGAGGATGTCACCGAGTGTTGTTTCTTCCTCTTGCACGGGCGGCGGTTCATCTTCCACTTTCGTGGCCTCAATCGCCTTCTCTTTGAATCGATAATATGCACCAAGCCCCAACAATACGGAGGCGCCCATAAAAGGAATGAGCGGTAAGCCAGGCATCAGAGCAAATAGCCCGGAAAGACCAGAGACGGTAGCAAGAGCGGCGGGGTGTGCCCCGAGCTGCGAAAGAGCGGCCTTATCAACAGCGCCAGAAACCCCACCTTTTGAAAGTAAAAGACCTGCCGCAATAGAAGTAATGACCGATGGGATTTGCGAAACCAATCCGTCCCCGACCGTTAAAATCGAATAGGTGGAAACAGCTTGGTCAAACGATAAGCTATGGACGGTAAGACCCATGGCAAGGCCCATTATTAGGTTTAGTAGGGTAATTAATAACCCAGCAATGGCATCGCCTTTAACAAACTTCGATGCACCATCAAGCGAACCAAAAAACGTTGTTTCCTCTTGCTCAATCTGCCGACGCTCTTTGGCCTCTTCATGCGTGATCGCGCCTGCAGCCACATCGGCGTCGATCGCCAACTGCTTACCGGGCATACCATCTAGGGCAAAACGCGCCCCAACTTCCGCCATCCGACCCGCACCTTTTGTGATGACCATAAAGTTGACAATAAGAAGGACACAGAAAATCACGAGCCCAAGAAAAATATTCCCGTCCATGATAAACATGGCAAAGCCGTTGATGACGCCACCTGCGGCTTCAGGGCCTGTGTGCCCCTGACCGATGATCAGCTTGGTCGACGAAACATTGAGGGCGAGCCGCAATAATAGAGATGCCAACAAAACAGTCGGGAATGCAGAGAAATCCAGCGGTCGCTCGATAAAAAGTGTTACTGTAAACAACAGAATTGCCAACGCAAATGACGCCGTGAGCCCTACATCAAGAAGCCATGACGGTATGGGTAAAATCATCATGACAATGATTGCCATAAGTGCAAGCGCGGTCAGGACCGTCGGTTGAAAAAGATTTTTGATGCTGAACGTTGGCATCAACTATTTCCCTTCTGGACAGCGGGATCTCGCTATAACGAGAATCAGCCACTAATCATTGGAATAATGCGATCGGTGAAGAGCGAAATGATCATCCGCAACATGTAATCGGCCGTCAGCCAGAAAACGATCATCATCGCTGCCAACTTCGGAACAAACGTTAGTGTAAGTTCTTGAATTGACGTAAGCGCCTGGAAAAGACCAACCAGAATACCGACGACAAGCGCAACAGCTAACAATGGCGTGGCCATCAAAAACCCAGTCCACAGCCCTTCACGTAACAGATCGAGAATTTCCGATTCCATGAAAATACCTTTAAATCGGCATACGAAGAATTTCTTGATACGCTTCAACGACTTTATCGCGAACCGTTACCGCCGTTTCGACGGCGAGTTCAGCAACCGCCAGTGCCTCAATGACAGAATGTGGATCGGCTTCACCAACGATCATCGCACTGGCCGCCTTTTCACTTTCTGCAACAGCATTTGCGACATTTTTCGCGGCCTGTGCAAATTCAGCACCGCCCTGTTTTTGTGCGCCTTGGCTCTCAGATGAATTTGTAGCCTCACCTTTTGTTCCATTTTGGACCTGACGCGCTGAGGCGTAGGCTGATGACGCTAATGTGGGATCAATCGCCATGGTTCAGTTCTCCTAACGGCGAATTAAATCAAGCAGACTCGAATACATCCGGCGTGCCTGATTAAACATTGAAAGATTTGCTTCGTAAGAACGTCCAGCCTCACTTGCATCAGCAAGTTCGATCATCGTGTTGACGTTCGAGCCCTCAAGAATACCGCGTTCATCGGCTAGCGGATGAAATGGCGCGTATGTTTCACTAAACGGTTTGTTCGATAGAATGGTTTCTCCAGGCTTCACCAGTTGGGGCGCATCCGCGCCGCCAGGCCCACTTAACCCCTCATTGCCATAAGAGGCTTCAAATGAGACCACCTTGCGCCGATAGCCTGGCGTATCGGCGTTTGCGAGGTTTTCACCAACCGTCTGCAAACGTTTCGTTTGAGCATCCATACCACTCGCAGCGAGGGAAAATGTTTTTTCAAATACGTTCATAATCAATCACTCTCCGTCTCAATTATCGACCAAGTGAAATTCGAAGGATATCGATGGCTTTGCGGTAAACAGCGACTGCTGTCTCATGCTGCCCTTCGTTCAACGCGCTCTTTGCCATTTCTTCCTGAACGGAAACGGTATTGCCGTTCGGCGATGTTGCATTTGGGCTTTTTGTAACCTCAGGATGCCAATCAATGGGCCTGCCCTGGTCTTTTTCACTCGAATACACCGCGCTAAAGTCTTGTAAATCTCGGGCGACATAACCCGGCGTATTCGCGTTCGCGATATTTTCGGCAATTAATTGTTGGCGCATTGCCGAATAACGCGCTAACGCCGATGCATCTCTTAGAATTGTCAGTTCATCAAACATTTTCAGGCGACCTTCTGTCGTTCCGTTAACGTTAAACTTAGGACAACCATGCAATTAAAATTTGAACGATTGATTAATCGAACTTTTTAGTGAAGACGCTGGAGACGAAGGTTACCATGGGGTTAATGAAAGACTTGCACGCGCAGACCGCAGAACTGTCGATTCAAACCGCTTGGGGCCGTGTCATATCGGTTGATCAATCAACGGTGCGCCTTTCGGGTTTGAGTTCCCTCGCTCGTGTTGGTGATGGTGTACGTATAACGCCGCTTGGCGAAAACATGCCTGATCAGCAGTCCAACACGAGCAATAGTATAATAGCCGAAATCGTCGCGATGAATGGACAGGAATGCATCGCCTACGCATATGACCTAGTCAGCGGAATCCGTATCGGCGATCACGCCTATCTGACGGAAATTGGTCATGTCGCCCCCTCAAATGCATGGCTGGGAGCCCTTTTAGATCCTCTTGGGAATGACATAAATGGCAAACCTGTTCCTCCTGGTACCGATTCATTACCTCTTAACGGTGCCCCGCCCCCAGCAAGGCAGCGCCGTGGATTTGGTCCCCGTATGCCCAGCGGTATTAATGTCATCGATACATTTCTTCCGTTATGCCAAGGCCAGCGAACAGGCCTTTTTGCGGCGCCGGGTGTCGGAAAGTCGTCCTTAATTTCCAAGCTCGCAACAAGAGCAAAGGCCGATATCGTTGTTGTCGCGCTCATTGGGGAGCGCGGACGCGAAGTCCGTCACTTTTATGACCATGTTCTAACAGACGAACTGAGGGAAAGAACGGTCGTTGTTGCTGCTAGTTCTGATGAAGCAGCGCCGCTAAAGCGCCGTGCGGCAAACCTCGCGATGACAACAGCAGAATTCTATCGCGACCAAGGCCATCACGTCTTATTACTCTTTGACTCCCTAACGCGTTTTGCCGATGCGCACAGAGAAATCGCTTTAGCCGGTGGGGAACCGCCATCATTACGCGCTTATCCGCCCTCCACGTTTCAGGCCCTTGCAAGACTAGTTGAACGGGCAGGACCAGGTATTTCTGGCACAGGCGATATCACCGCCCTATTTTCTGTACTTGTGGCTGGCGGCGATATGGACGAACCGGTATCCGACGCCGTGCGGGGTTTCCTAGACGGACATATCATCCTCGACAGGGCAATAGCCGAGCGTGGCCGGTTTCCGGCTGTCGACGTCTTAAGGAGCGCATCGCGCTCTCTGCCGGCCGCGGCGAGCGATGCTGAAAACGGAATTCTCACCAATGCGCGTCAATTACTGGGAACCTATCGTGACAATGCGACGATGGTGAAAGCAGGTTTATATGAACCCGGCACCGATCAATTAATTGATCGCGCGATACGCGTTTTTCCTCACCTGGATCAATTCCTTGCCGAGGAGAGCGAAACGCCGGAGGCAGCGTTTAAAACCCTCTCAACTCTTTTGGAACACACAGGTGGTGATGGTAAGCCTACCGAAGAAAATGAAGGCGGCCTCCAGATGGAGGGATTATAAAAAAATCAGATTAATGGTAGCCGACCTACCCTAACGAAAAGAGATGTGAAACAATCTTAAAAAACAAAGAGCTTAAGCAGTCGCACTCTCTTGTCTCGTTTCGGAGACTAGGGTGTTGTCGTTATTTTTGACAGCTAATAGCGTTTCTTCCATTGGCAGCACGCGTTTTAACTCACGCATTGCGAAATAGAACTGATTGTCTTCCGCGTGCTTTATAGCTTTATCTAACGCCTCAAGGCTGTCCTGGTCTCGGAAGATTCCGAGAAGTACTTTTATGTCTCTCACAAGATCATCGCGTACATCAGCTGGCTCGGCTTCGCCTGCGACAACTAATTGTGCCGTGTAGTAGACCCGCTTTACTGGCGTATTCGCTTCCGAGGGATGCATCGCATCGCGTAGACGTAAGATATTCGCATCTTTCGTCTTGATACGAAGCTGCGCGCGACGATCACCGTTTTGCATAACGACGCCGTTTACCAGAATTTGCTCACCTGGTTGCAGTTTGAGAACCAGTCCGCTCATGCCCCTGCCCTCTGATCTGTCCCATCGTTTGCATTATTACCCTGCGACCCATTCGGGGGCTCTGTCTGTCCCATAAGGCCGCGCATGATTGCTTTATTAATATTCACAAGGGGCGTTACATCGGCTTCGCGATTCAGCACTTTTCGGCTATGAATTTGTGTGAATTCCATCAGATTTAAAATGCGGACGCGCAGATCTGGCGGTAACCCATTTCCTTTTTGCGCGACATCGACCGCAAAAATGGTCCACATTTGATTATTTTTATGAAGAGCTTCTGCCAACGGCTTGTAATCGCCTGTCTCGGCCTTTTTTTGCCCGGCAATGAGCATTGAGATGACACGTGCGACTATTTTCGCTTCCGCACCGCGATTGGTTTCAATCGTCTTCGTGACCGCCGCGTAGCCTGCTTCAGCACCATACCCATGCATATTAGGATTTCCGTCGTACATTCTGTAACCCAGTCCAAAACGTCATCACTATCAAATAATCCGGGGCGAAATATTCCGCCCCGGATCATTTTGACTAGCTTACTGGAAGAGAGCCAAGAGAGACTGTGGACCCTGGTTCGCGATGGACAGCGCCTGGATACCAAGCTGCTGCTGCACCTGCAGGGACTGCAGTTCCGCCGAAGCGGCTTCCAAATCTGCGTCGACCAAAGAACCGATACCAGCACGTAGAGAGTCCGTCAGTGTTGTGATGAACTCAGACTGAATATCGATCCGGCGCTGTGCGGAACCAAAGTTCGCAGCAGCATCAACCGACGTCTGAATAAGCGACTCGATATTATCGAGCGCTCTTTGAGCACCATCAGCCGTCGAAACGTCGATTGATGCAAGGGCACGAAGACCACCCGTTTGTTGACCATCGTCCTTTGCTTCGACCGTTACAGCCAATGTGGTCGCACTATTATTATCGATAAACAAAGTCGCATCGGATGACGTTGGATCAAGTGAATCTTGCACACGTACTGTTACGTTCTGCGTTGATGCAATTGTTGGTGCTTTCAAGTCAATTGCGGCTTTCAGACCAGCAGCAACATCATTGATGTCGTCACCTTCTTTTGCAATATAATCGAAGACTTGGCTGTCGATCGTGATCCGGTAGCCATCACCAGAGTTAACCTGACGACCATTTAGCGTAACAGTATCCGCACGTTGTGCGAGCGTCGATGGACCAGCTGGCGTTAAGGTCGCAGCAGCACCTGTTTCTGATGCTGTTACTTCAAAACTGGTGAACGCAGAAGTATTCTGGATCTGTACAACACCAGCGCCCCCGTCTACGGCCGTAACACCTTCGATACCAGCAGCCGCAATCTGACTGATCAGATCGTCACGTACATCGTTAGCAGCTGTCGTTGTAGCGGTTGCAGTAAAATCATTATTACCAACGCGTATCGTGAACGTATCGTTTACGGCAACTGTACCGCCAACGGTGATGTCAAGCGTACGAGCACCATTATCAATACCACTATCACCGCCTACGTCTGTGTAGGATATACCTGTACCGGTAAATACCGTACCACTGTCATTATACTGACCGGCATCCGTCGTAAGATTGAAACGGTTCACGTTAATCGTCGCAGCCGAAACGGTCTGGTCAGCCGCACGGTCAAGTGACGATAGAATGTCAATTGACTCAAACCCTTTCAAGAGGTTCAAACCGTTGAACTGTGCAGTGTCAACGAGCGAAGTAATCTGCTCACGAAGACGTCCGATGTCTTCCTGAATTTTTGATCGGTCAACGTTGTCTTCCTGAGCGGCAACGATCGACCCTTTAATTTCTTGAAGAAGCTCAGTCACCTGCTCAGAAGCACCACGCGCAACGCCCACGGATGAATTACCAAGGCTAAGCGACGAATTAATGGCTTCAAAGCCTTTAACGTCTGATTCTAGAACAGCAGAAATAGCAAAAACAGCAGCGTTATCGCGTGCGTCATTGACTTTTTTACCCGTCGAAATCTGGGACTGAACATCTGCAAGGTTTTGATTGATACTACGCAGCGTTGTAAGAGCAACTGTTGCGTTTGTGTTGGTAAGAAGTGTATTTACCACGTTACTATTTCCTTTACATTATACGGCACTTCGACCGTAGGCAAGAACAGATCAATTCCGCATGGATTTCTAGAACTGCTCTTTGTTATGACAGCACCTATTTTGGTGCGACGGGATCCTACTGGTGTCGCCGTACAACGTTCGGTTGATGGTAGGAAAGTATGCGAAAAGAAATAATCGCCCGTTAATTCGAAGCAATTTTCGACTAGTCAGAAGAGATTATTTCCAATACTCCTTAGGCGTATTATTATAATACAATAATGTGAGTAAATTCAAAAAGTGTATCAATACCGGTCAATATTTCTTGATCAATAAAATTTGATTGATCCAGTTTACGATCTCTGTACGTTATTTAAAAGATTTTTGCGGAGTTTATGATCGAATTTAGGCACGTCGTCCCGATGCACTTGACCCGCCATTCATCTGTGGACGATCACCGGACGCGTCATAAACGCCCACTTCGTTACTTTTTCGCGACAAGACGGCCAAGCGCTTACGTGCTTGCTCGATGCCATTGCGTGCACCGGACAGCATAGCCTCGTTTCTTGCTAAAGCTTCCTGAAGCTTTATTGCTGAAGGCTCATCAAGTTTTTCAATTTGCGCGGAAATAGCGTCCGTAGGCGCAACCAAGCGTTCAAAAGCTTCGGCGAGGCACCGTTTTTCATCGATCAAGTTATTTACAGTAGCATAGTCACCTGTAATCAAGGCATTTCTCTCCTGATCAAGAATATCAGTGAGCTCAGAGGCGATCTGTCGAATTGGTTTTTCATTTACGTGCTTGTTCATCGTCATTTTTCCTCGTCACTCTCTGAAACTGTCGCTTCCACCGAGTTTAAATCTTGGCGCTTTAACTGTTCATAAACCTGATCTGCCACCCCGAATCCGCCACTTTCCGCAATACGCTCTGAAAATTCTTCGATTAAGAATTGTCCGAAATGACCAGCTTCTTCGCCAAAGGCTTTTTCCAAACCGGCATTTTTTAAAAACTGCCCTATGAACACCGCTTCAAATTCATTGGCTTTATCACGCATGAGTTTATCACGAGCGGCGGTTTTATCCTCTGACGGATTGGCAATTGTATTGGGTAAAACAGATATAATTGACTTTGTAAGCATGTTTTGAACCATATGATTACGGATTTTTCTAATCCCGTAACGCGGTAGTAACAGTTTTCTATAAAATTAGGGTTGTTTGTTCGTTAAAGGAAAACCAAATGTCTATTGCGCTGCCCATCGATCCGCCCCAGCAGCAACTGCTGACACCCGATACGCGCCAGAAGTCGCAAAATAGCGGACGCGCGTTTGAGCGTGAATTTGAGCGCAATACATCCCCAAAACGCGATAATAATAGACCTAATGACGATTCTGCCAACGCGTCAGTAGAAGGGGCAAAACGTTCGAAAGAACCACAAGAAGCAAACAACGATCAAGCAGCAAGGGAGTCTCGAGAAAATACTGGGTCTGAAACATCAGAAGTCGAACAAACATTGGCTTCAGATGAAACGACTCTGGTGGGGCCTTTGGAAGTTGAAAACCCCAATATCGAAGCGCTCCAAACGGATGGCAGCACCGTTGTTGATGATGCTACCGTATCACTTGCTCCAGACGCGCAGATTATGGACACCAATGCCTTAGAAGAAGGCGTACAACTTGTTTCTGCTCATGGTACAGATGAACTGGCTTTAGCAGATACACCGTTACTAACAGAAGAAATTGTCGGTGACGAGACGACCCCACCAAATGAGGAAAATGTTGTTCCTCTGATTAGTGCTGCGGTTCCTATTCAAAATACCAAATTTGACGGTAAAGCGGCCACGGAAACAAACCCAGTTAATGTCTCAAATGCCCCTGCAGCAACGAAGGAAACCGGCGATTTTCTGAGCGACACTAATTTAGCGACACAGGCCGTACCTGAACAGAGTCAAGAATTCCTCGATAACGCTGAAGCGTTTGAGAGCAGTTTGGCGTTAGCGGAACCGACCGAAGACGGTAATCAAGAGCTCACAAAGCAACTAAAGACCGTTGATACCAATACAACATTTGAAATTCCAAACCCGGCAGATAATGCTCAGTCGACGCTCGATTTTGATTTTGCCAATCGTGAACTAACAACGAACCAGAGTTTGCCACCAAGCACGTCATTCGATGCAAGCTCAGTTTCCGGGGTTCGAACAGCCGCACTTGCTCAGGCTGCGGCTGGCCAAGTTGCTGTCGCTATTCAGCGTAACACGAATAAGAACGAAGTCAGTATTCAACTTGATCCACCAGAGCTTGGGACTTTACAGATACGGATGCAGTTTACTGAGCAAGGCTCAGTGAATGCTGTATTGGCAATTGATAACGATTCGACAAGGACCCTCATGCGCGCAAACGAAAGCGAACTACGCGCTGCGCTTTCCAATGCGGGTTTTGAAAATGCGCAATTCCAATTCACCGATGGACAAGGACGCAGCGATGGATCATCCGAAGGTGGCAAAAGAGAAGGATTACTTGTTAATGGCGATCTTGATGTTGCAGCGCTCGGCGCGGCTGCTGGTCAGGGTGATCCGCGAACACGCATAAAAACGGATACAGCCGTCGACATCAGAGTTTAGTTCAAACGCATCGTTTAGCCTAAAATACTATAGTTCGTACGGAGAAAGAAAAATGGTCACAACGCCGTCATCCAACCTTCTTCCGCAACAAAATACTCTTACTACGCCGCCCGCAACCACGTCTGCATCGATTAACGAAGATGGCGCTGAGCCAGAGGTTGATCGTGCGTCCGCGATCGCTGCTGACTTTGAAACCTTCCTGACTCTGCTAACAACGCAGTTAAAAGCGCAAGACCCCCTTCAACCCGTTGAATCCACACAGTTTGTTGAACAGCTCGCAACGTTTTCCAGCGTTGAACAGCAATTGGCAACAAATGATAAGCTTGACCAATTGATAGAAGCCGTTGGCGGCGGTGGAACGGGTGGCGAGTTAGATTCCCTCGGGCAATGGATTGATCGCGATATCGAAGCCAGCGTCGACGCGTTCAGGTTTGATGGCGAAGCTGTTGATTTCGCTGCCCCTCAACAAAATAGATATGATGGCGTTACGGCATCTGTATTGAATTCTAACGGTGATGTCATTCGCACGATGAACTTATCTGGAGACGAGCCCACCTACTCTTGGGATGGTCTAACGACAGACGGTGCAAGAGCGCCAGCTGGAGATTATTCGATAGAACTTACCTATCGCTCTAGTGGACAGGTTCCGGTTACAGAAGCCGCTCCGCTAACCGGCAAGGTTGTTGAAGTCCGGCAGACGGAAGACGGCTGGCGACTACAGCTTGAAAATGGTCGCAAAGTCGCCATCGACGATGTTATTGCCGCGCGATCAAATTCCAGTGAGCAGGTCTTGGAAGAGAACGAAACTTAATTCGTACACTTAATTTACCGCACCCCAAATAAATTGAAATGAGGAAAGCACTTTTCATTTCGTGGTTCTTGGTATTTTCGCCCAATACCGTGAAGGGAGCCAAACGCTTACACTTCGGCCTGATATGCTCTAACGGGGGATTTAATCCCTTTAAAAAACCTTAAGGTCGTCCAACTATTTTGAGATAGCACGCACCTTCACTTAATGCGCCTCCGTTTCAAATGGAATCAGAAGGGCGCTTTAAGTTGTTGATTTTTCGCATTTCCTAAATACCAACCGCACACACTTGGCTTGGAAATTCTTTAATCAGTGGTTGCATGACCATCATAGTTTTTGACGCATAATATCAAGTATCAGAACGTCTTCCACGGCTTCGCCTGCAATGTCTTGAACGGCAGTTAAAAGATCGGCGCGAATACCATCGAGGTTTCGGCGATCCGTCAGTCGACCATCGAAGCGCCCCTCATTGGCAAGATCCAACAATTCCTGCATCAAAATATCACGATACTTCGGCTCCCGATAATAAAAACTATCTGCCGCTTCGCTTTGCATCTCTAAATTTAGTTCAAGGATAACCAAAGCACCAACGCCTTGCTCGGCAATTAAAGGAACGACGAATTGTCGGCTGAATTTAAAGTAGCCGACCCCTTCAGCGAGCGAATCCCCTTTCCCTTTGTCGCCACTCTCCGCATATTTTTTCTTCTTCTTTTCACTATGTCTATCGTCGTGATCATCGGCATGTTCGTCATCATGAACATCACCATGACTGTCATGGCTATCCTTTTCACCACTATGGTTGCCTTCCCCATGGCCATCATCTTTATGCTCACCATCATCGTGTTCACCATCACCCTTGGCGTCGGCGTCTTCATCTGTCGATTTACCGGCGAGTATTTGCTTTGCAAAGTAGCCACCGCCCCCACCTGCCAAGGCAGCAACGAGAAAAATAATTGGAACAAGGAGCTTAGACATACTGTTGACGTCCTAGAAAGGGGAGATAATATCTACTACCTGCTGGCCATACCGCGGCTGTTGCAGATCGGACAGTTGCCCCCTTCCCCCATAGACAACGCGAGCGCTGGCGATCTTATCATAAGTAATAATGTTGGCGCGCGATATGTCCTCAGGCCGAATGACACCGGCAACCTGAAGATCGCGTAATTCATTATTGACCCGGATCTCTTGATCACCCAAAATCATTAAATGTCCGTTGGGAAGGATACGACTCACTGTCGCCGCTATTCTAAGCGTGATACGTTCCTCCCGGCGCACTCGACCATCACCATTACCGGTGGACGTCGATCTAGCATTTAACGCAGGGCTTATACCTTGAGTACCAGGGAGTGCACTAGCGGCAAGTCCTGGTGCACCAAACATTGCCGGTACATCTAGATTCTCTACACTGTTCTTAATGCGATCCGTTCGGTTTCGAATATCGGCACGCTCATTAATTTCTATAAGCACCGTGACGATATCACCGACAGTTCGCGCCCGCCGGTCGCCAAACAGTGATGTGGGACCCGATCGCCAAAGCGATCCTGTTCCGCTCGGTTCTGCACGTGACGGTATAGGTGGACGCGCAACGGCAACGCTTAACGGATCTGGCGCCGGAACCGTCTCTCTGGGGTTGCCGGGAGGCGTCATTGTTGGGCCTTTTCCAAAGTGATCTAACCTTGTTGAAGCGCAACCGGTGGACAAAAGAACCATAACAAGAGTGGAAACCAAACGAAATTTCATTACTGCCCCACTTTCACAGCATCGGGACCAACGATCCGTGCCGTTACTGTTTGTCTCGATCCTAAATTCATGACACGAACCAAATCACCAGTACCACCCTGGTCGAGGGAGCGTCCTTCAGTTGTAATTTTAAGGCTTCCCGTCATGTATTCCATACGAACGATTGAATTACGCTTCACCATGATCGGTTCGCGAAAATTTGTAATTGTGACGGGTTGCCCGTGATAAATACTGCGTCGTGCTTCTAAACCGATAAATGCAGATGCCTCAGCAATGTCACCTTGCCCGTCGATTAAATCACCTGGATTAATTCTCTCCCCTGCGGAGATGTTTCGACCTGCAAACAAGGCGTTTTTATTTTGAGGTGATTGAAATGAATTTACATTGGGAGGAATACTATTCACCGATACCGCAGAGGTGATCGTACCCAAACGATATTGATCCGCCGCTAACACCGTCATTGGCAGGAAAATTGCCTGAATAAGCGCTATTGTAGAAGTAAAGAAACGCATAACGTTACCTAATCTGCACTGCAGAAGCAAACATCTGGTCAACGGAGGAAATAACTTTGGAGTTCAACTCATATCCACGTTGAGCTTCGATCAAGTCTGCAATCTGCTTAACAACGTCAACCGACGATTCCTCAAGAAATCCTTGGCGAAACTGACCACGTCCTTCTTCCCCTGGCACACCAATAATCGGTAAACCAGAAGCTGCAGTCTCTCGAAATAGATTTCCACCAATTGCCTCAAGACCCTTTCGATTAGGGAATGTCGCAATGGTCATTGCCCCAACGAGTTGACCTTCTGGATCACCATCAAAAAATGCAAACACCTCTCCATTGGCATTGATCGAAACGCCTCGGGCATCTTGAGGAATTGTAATGCTATCGGTGAGTTCAAATCCTTCGGAATTGACAAGTAGTCCCTCGGCCGTGCGTTTCAAACCACCATCACGGCTGTAGGCGATCTCACCGGTTGGAAGTGTGAACTGTAAGAACCCCCGCCCCTCAACGGCGACGTCTAAATCACCGCCAGTTTCACGCAAGGCACCCTGAGAGAATTCTGGAGCGACCGAAGCTGCACGTACACCAAGCCCCAGTTGGACCCCAGTGGGAAGCACCGAACCATTTGTTGACGAGATAGATCCAGCTGAACGAACTTGCTGATAAACCAAATCCGCAAACTCGGCACGACGTGGGGCATAGCCCGTCGTATTCATGTTGGCGAGATTGTTAGATATGACCTCAACACGCGTTTGTTGCGCATCCATACCAGTCGCGGCTATTCTGAGTGCTTGCATTTTAAAGCTCCTCTATTCCGGTTGAACTTGTTTTAAGATTGGGGTTGACCCAGCAACTCAATCATACGTTTTAGACGTTCCGATTCCTTGTCCATGAAGGATTTACTGCCCTCATAGGTTCTTGTGACCTCAATCATTCTTGAAAACTCACCCATTACATTGACATTTGAGTTTTCAACAGCGCCTTGCATAATGGAAAAGGCTTGTGACGGTTCAAAACCGTTCTCGGCTCGGAACATATTGTCGCCTTCTCGCATCAGTTCAGTAACCGGTGCGGTCACAACAGCAAGCTGGCCGACCGGAACGCCATCTGCCTCAACGACACCATCACGTGAAACAATAATATCAACAGTACCCGGTGGAATTGTTATTGGTGAATTTCCTTGCCCAAATAACCGCCTGCCCTCACTATCGACGATTTCACCTTGATTATTAAGTGCGAAACCTCCGGCGCGCGTTAACCTTGGTCCCGCTTGAGTTTCAAGCGTGAAGAAGCCTTCACCCTCAATCGCGAAGTCTAGAGGATCATCGGTTTGAACAAGCGCACCTTGTGTGAGGTCAATCGTCTTTGCACCTGTTCGGGTCATCGACAGACTTTCACCCTCTGAAAGGGCTTTTACGTATTCCGTAAACACCATTCCTTCACTGCGATAGCCTGCGGTATTGGCATTCGCAATGTTATTCGCAACCGTTGAAAGCTCGTTCATCAGGCCTTTTTGGCGAGAGAGTGCACTTGTCAAAGCGTTATTTGCCATTGACGATCTCCTTCATGAGTAAGATGTCAGCACTCATGTCGTCTGTGAATTTTTTTACAGATGCCGCATTAGAATTACCTGCATCTGCACTCTTCTTAAAGAGTACATTAACGTCCAAACCGTCTTGTTTCCCGAAAGCGTTTATTTCTGCAGACGTTGCCGTTTTGCCAGCAAGATAGGCTGTTTCAACCCTTACCCTAGCATCTTCCGGAGAAATCGTTTCTTCATTCTGTGCACGAAGATTTGCTAAAGTGGTGGATAACTCGGGTTGGCGCTCGGCCCCATCAACCGACGCCGCATTCATCATCGATGACAACCGATCGATTTGATTCATAACGGTTTGAGTTGCTATGTCGACAGCGCCTAGACGTTGTTTGAGCGCAAACCGTGCCAACTCTGGTAAGCCATATTTTATAGCTATTGTAGCAGCGGTTGTATGAAGTTTATCGTTATTTGTGCCATTTTCCGTCACCCCCCAAAAGGCCTGGTTATCGAGGTACGCATCAAGAGCCGCGAGTTGTGCAGCACCATCACCTTGCATCATCGCTTGAACAAGCAAGGTACGGGCAGCTAAGCCAAGTCCCGCTCGCGCTTCTGGTGCTGTGCGATAGGTACGGATGATTTCTTGAAATGCAGCATTAAACTCACCCGCATTGATCAATACGCCTGCTTCCATCACGATTGTCCGCTCTTTCATCGCAGACGTTTCAGCAACCGCCGCCGCCATACCAAGATCGTCAGCATAGCCGTCCGGCAGGGGTTCACCCTTTTTCTTGTATTCATCCGCTAACGCGAAAAGCGCATCACGCTGATGTTGCGATTGCCCTTCGGCAAGATCAGTCAGTAGAGCGCGCGCTTTGTCATCACGCCCTCGAGACCGCTCCACCTCTGCTGTGAGAAATTTAAAGCCAGCGCTATCCTGATTTATAAACTCAGCTTCTTTTTGATACTTGCCAGCAATCTTAAACTCCTTTGCCGCAAGCGCAGCGAGGCCAAGTCTGGTGGCAAAATCGCCCCGAAGTTCGATGGGTAATTTTGCCAAGTCTTCTACCCAAGGGTCAGCTTCGCGTACAGCAAGTGACGGATTTTCACGAGCCAATCCAACCGCCCGCCAAATCGCATGAATTCCGTTACAACCGTAAGAACGCCTTAGCGGGCTATCCTCGATGAGTGTCCGATCTGAGACAACGGTTGCAAGGTCTTTCAAAAACTCCTGTTCAGCGGGCTGCAAAGGAAACGCACCAAGTATCGCCAACGCTTCATCGCCAAATCCGATCGATAAATAAGTCCAATAGAGTGCACGAACCACTGCCTCATTGGCGGCATCAAATTCACCGACTATCTGTGAATTCAGTTGGTTAATTGTTGAAAGGGGATCATCTAACGGTTTTCCAGTAACCCCAGGAAAGAAAAGACCATTGGATGCACATTTATATCTGATCAGTTTTTTGGGAACCTTCTGACCAGAAGGTTCTCCACTGTTCTTTTCATCTTCCGCTTCAGTCTCATCTTTAAAGGAAACCAAACCCTCGTCTGCCGCCTGAGACAAAAGAGCAAGCATTTTTGAACGCGCATTCTCGATCGAATCGTCTGCTGCTAACCGGGCCGCATCCTCCCCAAGATCTGCCCCATCAATATTTTTTAATGCACTTAATTCCGCTACAGCGGTGGAGGATAAGGGTTTTTTATCCTCGGGTTGCAAGACGCCCGATACCACCTTTGCCGGCGGTGCGCCGTAGGCTTCAGAAATATCAATGATGAGCGAACCGGACTTACTATAGTCGATCCGTGTTCCACATTTGCATGTTAGATCAAATTCAAGACCGCTACCGCCGTCACCTTTTATAGGTCGACCGGCAATGACGCGATGGGCCTTGCGCTTATCGTTAATTAGACCAAGCTCATAAGAGTGAGCAGCCCCCGGAAAGGTGACTTTTAACTTTCGTCGAGCGTATTCGACCTTGTAGGGTATACCATCGGCTTCGATGACTATGCGAGAAAACTTTGAATGTTCACCGCCCTTCACAAGCACTTTTTTCACCTGGGCCGCGGAACTGGCATCAGGTGTCAAAAGTAGCACTGATAGGCTTAACAGCCCGTGCGCTAGAAGGGTTTTAACAGTTTGTATCACGCCGCAGTTCCTAAATCGCGTAACGCTTCTTCTAGCTCCGAAAAGCTTGGCCTGTGGTGTTTCGGTGCATTTCTGCGAGCAACCTCAGCACAAATTGCTGGCGCATGTTTTTGCAAGCTTGCGACGAGAGTCTCTTTAATCAGCACATAAAATAACTGCTCTTCTTTACGCATAGCGCCAATTTTTGACGCCAAAGGGCCAACCACGCCGTAGGCCAAAAAGACGCCAAGAAATGTCCCCACAAGTGCACCGCCAATCATTTGCCCAAGAACCTCTGGCGGCTTGTCAATCGAGGCCATGGTCTTGATCACACCAAGCACAGCCGCCACAATTCCAAGCGCAGGCAATGCATCGGCCATACTCTGCAGCGCATGAGCACCATGCTGACTATCATGATCTAAGGCCTCTAATTGTTTTTCTAAAAGATCCTCTACCTGATGCGCATTATCGAAATTCATCATCATACTACGGATCGTATCACAAATAAGCTCGACCGCTGTTTTGTCTTTTGCAATCTTTGGGTATTTTGCAAATACCGAGGATCCCTCAGGGTTTTCAATATGTTCTTCAATTGCAACGGGGCTCTGACGCGCGATAACGACCAATTCGTATAACAAACATATGAGATCTTTATAATCGGCCTTCTTCCATTTAGCGCCCCCCAACACTGCTCCAAGATCGGCACCGGTATGCTTAATGGTTCCCATGTCGTTGGCCACCACAAAAGAACCGACGGCAGAACCACCAATCATCATCATTTCATAGGGAAGCGATTTAAAAATGATGCCCATCTTGCCACCAGCAAGGGTGTAGCCACCGAACACCATTCCTAAAACAATCACTAGGCCAATTATACTGCCCATATCGTTCTCACCATTAAGCGCAAAGAAACAAATTTATCTTTGCCAGAAAGGTGAACGAATACGGTTAAAATTTAATCAAACTTGATCAACGCCGAAATCTAATTATCAACATTGCGGCCAGCGATGATCACGCTAACGGCATAAGCTTTTTGGGGTTCCATACTCGCAAGAATAGCGGCAGCGCTTTCGCTACGGATCTGCGTTAAGAAACCTGCCGCAAAAGTCGGCTCCATCGCATTAAATATTTGTCCGGCCTGTGCCGGCTTCATGTTTGCGTACATTGACGCCAGAACTTTAATATCCTCACTAGACGCAGCATCTAATCGTTCAGCTGTTGTCGCGAGGCTCGCGCGAGCCGCTTCAAGTTCTGCTAATTTCTCATTAATGCGCATTTCAACTGCGTTAAGTGTCTGTTCGCGTTTATTAAGCTCACTGATACGGCGCTCAATTTCTGCAGTACGCTCCCTCACTATGCGTGCTAAATCGAAATGATCCTTTGGCTGTTCACGAGGCGGAATAGCAAGTTTTTCAACCACGTGCGTTGGAGGTGTTGCCCCCTTCCCCGCGATGGAATTCATATGCATGTCGGAATGATCACTGTTCGCATCATGCCCTTTAACATCACCATCCTTTGATGCCATCTTTTGTGGTATTACGTCCGGAGTTGCGTCATCATGATCGGCATGGTCGCTATCATGAGTGTCCGTCTTATGCTCATCGTCCATTTTTTTTAACGGCGCGTCTGGCGGTGTCAATTTTGTTGGACCTTTTTCGGCACGAGAGGCTTCAAGCGCAGCCAACTGAACACGGACATCACCGACCGTTCCAATAGCACGACTTACAAATGCCATCGAAAAAATAGTTATGATAATTACAAGTACACCGGGCTTCATGATCTGGCCTAAACTAGTGAAATAATATCGCGTTCTGCCGACGACTGCGGTTCATCAATGATAGCGCCGTCATAGGATGATTGATTTGCTCGCTGCTCAACCAAGTCTTCATCGTCTTCCGTGTCATCAAGGACAACTGTTTCGACATCCGATAGGTCTTCTGCGGCTGGCGCTGACTCTTCATCTGACTTCCATTCAATTTCAAAGTCAGCGTTCTCTTCGCCGTCAGCATGCTCAAAGTCGTCTTTAGATTTATTGGGGCTAGGTTTATCAGAACTGGGATTTTCTTTTTTGTCTTCTAAAGGTTCTTCAACAACCGTCTCCGTTATGTCTTCAGCTTCCGACGACTGCATTTCGGCACTGACCGACTGATCTACTTGGTCATCCGAATTTTCTTTTTTTTGTCTAACCTCTGGCTGAGGTGCCTCGGGAACCGGAGCAAATTGTGCCTCATTCAGCACTTTCGCCATTTTCTTTAATTCGATCGTCAGTTCCTTTGCCTCTGCAACAAGCGGTGACAATTTTGCCACAGACTCTTCGGCTGCCACATGGGAATGGGCGATGGCCTTTTTTGCTTCATCGACAGACTTAGAAAGAGAGGCAACACTCGCGGCAATGCCCCGCCGTGTACTCTTAAGCTTTTGCAAGCGACGGCTTAACATCCAGCAATAAAAACACGCGCAGGCGCTGGCGGCGAGCAATAGAAAATCGGCAATTAAAGCCATGATAACCTCTTAATCGAGAATGAAATCCGTCACGAGGACACTTTTGATCGACGCGTCCGGAGCAACAATTCTTAAGCGGCGCGCGATATGCGCACGCACACGACTCATCGCAGCTGGCGTCTCGAAATCACGAGCGTCCGCTGCGCGCAAATAGGTATTCAGTACGTCTCTGAATTTCGGTACCAGAGCCGTAAGTTCGGACTGATACTCAGGCGCCCCTTCAATTACCAGGGTAATCTTAAGGCGCTTTGCCATTGCTTCAGGCCCAAGAGACACAATGAGTGGTTCGATAGGAACATAGACGGCGTCACCGGCATATTCCTCGCCTTGACCCTTCTTGTCTTTTTTGCCCTTTTTCTTCTTTTTTTTCTTCTTGTCTGATTTGGACTTCTTATCAGAGTGGCCTTCGTCTGCATGTTCTTCAGTATGGGTGTCTTCTTTTTCACCCCCACCTGCTGGCGCTAGTGCAAACGCCGCAGCGCCAGACACCGCTGCTAACACGGCTGCACCTGCTATCGTTATTGGAAGCGACAACCCCTTCTTGGCCTTACCGCCACCTTCAGGATTGTCCGCATCATTGTTTTCTTCGTCATTAGTGTCTTCGTCGGCCATCGTTCGTTTACGCTCCGAGCATAGAAAGAATGCAAACGATATAAGCAACTATCTCTAAACCTAATATTAAGCCTGTCTGATCAAATTGTACCGGCTTGAAACAAAAGCAGTAACACTCCGTCTTTGCGTTTACTTCTTGTAAAGAAATAAGCGCCGTACCGGGGCATACAACAAAGCAATAACGCGTCGCTGTGATAAGGCGACGATACTTTAGAGGCTCTTGGATATCCTATGAACGGCTTACTAGCAGTTTGGAATGGTCTCGATGCGAGCAGACGCCTTGCATTAGTTGGTGCTGTCGTAGCAACAGTTACGGCACTTACTTATATGGCAAATGCTGTCCGCACGCCGCATATGGCGTTGCTTTACGCGGGCCTTGAGCCAGGTGTTGCTGGTGAAGTAATTACCGCTCTTGAACGAATGAATATAGCATCGCAGGTCGACGGCGATGCTATTTACGTCCCACAAAATGTTCGAGATTCGGTGCGGATGGCCCTGGCGCGTGATGGCCTTCCCGCTCAAAGTCAAGCAGGGTACGAACTTCTTGACCAGTTAAATGGGTTTTCAACGACTTCAGAAATGTTTGATGCGGCGTATTGGCGCGCTAAAGAAGGCGAACTTGGGCGCACAATTTTATCCGTACCAGGCGTACGGACAGCGCGCGTGCATATTGGTGCAGCAAAAAGAAACCCATTCGATGCGAAAGCCGACGCAAATTCTGCCGTCGTTACAGTCAACATGGGCCGCGGGCCGCTCGGAAAACAACAAGCACTGTCGATCCGCTATCTTGTTGCTCTCGCGATTTCTGGCCTTCCAGCAGAAAAAGTTGCCGTTATTGATGCAGAACGCGGCGTCGTATTGCGCCCAGGAGACGGAGCGCCGGAAGCCGAAGCAATGACCATGGCGAATGATCGTGAGCGTGATATGGAACGTCGTCTTCGTCAGTTGCTGGAAGCACGCGTCGGCGCAGGCGCTGCGCGCGTAAGCGTATCGTTAGAACTCGACATGGAGAGTGAAGCCATGTCCGAACGCATCCTTGATCCCGACAGCCGTGTCACCCGCGGCCGGGAGACAACTGATGTCACTCAGAATTCATCCGGCAGCTCTTCCGGCGTGACGGTGGCAAGTAATCTACCAGAGGGTGATGCTTCCTCCGGCAATAATTCATCGAGCCAGCGGAATGAAGCACGCGAACGGATTGATTATGATTTCTCCGAAATTACGCGCCAGAAACAAAAAACCCCGGGGGCTATTAAGAAAGTATCTGTGGCCGTTCTCGTTGATGCGGTCCGAAGCGTCGCAGACGACGGCACCATCAATCGGGAAGCGCGCTCAAAAGCGGAAATCAACTCCCTTAGAGAGCTTGTTCAATCCGCGATTGGCTTTGATGAAGCCCGCGGTGATGTTGTAACGGTCGAAACCCTCGAGTTTCAGGAATTACCCGACGAGGGCGTCACAGTTGAAGCATCACCATTTATGCGCTTTATCGAAAATAATATCATGGGTCTGATCAAGATCATCATTCCATCAATTGTAACCCTTATACTTGGGTTATTCGTTGTCAAACCACTTGTTGCCTCAGCACAAAACAATTCAGCGGGTAGCTCCAGCAGCGCAAACGAAGAAGAAGAGGACTTCTTACCACCACCGATGGAATTCGCTCCAATGGAAGACATGACCGCAGAACTTGAAGGTCCACAAGACTCTTTAGAGAAACTAAAAGAAATAGCGGCCGATAAGCAGGAAGAAACGGCAGCGCTGATTAAGACTTGGCTTGATCGCGAGGAAGAGCCGGCATGACAAACGCGGTAGTCAGTCTTCCCGATTTTTCTGATACGCCAGCCAATAGCGGCGGTTTTTCAATTCACGACCTTGCTGATTTTGCAAATGGTGAGTCTTTTAAGTCACGACAACCGTCGGACCCCGAGGCAGAAGCTGCAGCATTGCTGGAAGCAGCAGTGGCACAAGCACGCGAAGAAGAACGGCAGACAGCTTTTGCTGAAGGACTTGAAGCAGGAAAAGCTGAAGCGCTCAATGGAATTCAAAACGCCCTAATAGATGAATTAAAAACATCCTTAGAGCAAATTGACAAGATTGCGTCTGATCTAGAGCACGACCGACTCGATTATCTGTACGCCGTATTTTCAAGACTGCTTCCATCTCTGACGAAGCAAGGGTTTGCCCATGAAGCAACGAAATTGTTAGAGCAAGCGGCTCTGCGTGCAGGCGAGACCGACCGTACGACTGTAAAGTTATCAGTACAATGTAGTCCAAATTCGGTTGAGCATCTGCAAGCATCAATCCACGGTACAGAATATGCCGACCGAATAGAGATGAAACCGGATCCCAATCAAACGGACAATCGGCTCAGCGCTCAATGGAGTGATGGCGGTTTCGAAATCGACATCGACGGCGTTGCAAAGTCGATCCTCAAATTACTGTCATCCTACGCCGACTCAGAAGGACAACAGGAAACGAGCCCGTTCGTCCCTGATGCAACTGACGAGATGAATACCGGCTCAGCGGAATTCAGGCCTGAGACTGAAGGGATTGAGATCGAAAATCCAACTGATGAGCTTTCGACAAACATCACGGGGGTTGACGGCGCAGACTTAAGCAACAGCGCCGAGCAAGACATGATCAACAGCCCATCAGAAATAGGCATCGGTGAGGCCGACGGGGGTCAAGAGGCTCAAGGAATAACCGAAATCGAGCAGGCTACAGAAATCGATATCGAAACTGATTCAACCAATGATTTGGAATTTTCGGCAAACGAAACAGATTTTTCGTTTGACGGTGAGCTTCCTGAATTACCTGATTCTGATGATAGTGGAGACGAAACATCATGAGTGAAGAGATGGACCTTGAACCAGAAGTCGATGAGATCGACACGGTTCTCGTGGAAGATGAGAATGCTGATGCTCCAGTCGATAGCCCAGCGCTGATTACCCCCAGCGATGAACAATCAACCCTTGGTGCAGCAGATGGTATTCTCACTGTACCGATCGAAGTCGTCGTCTCGGTTGGAACGGCTCAACCTCTTATAAAAGACTTTCTAAATATGCGCCGCGACTCGTTAATTGTGCTGGATAGTAAAATTGACGACCCGGTCGAAATTCGCGTGGCAGGTCGCACCATTGCCCGCGGCGAACTCCAAGAAGTCGCCGATGAAGATGGCGTTCTTGCTGTGCGCCTAACGGAAGTTGTTTCTAGAGGAGAATAGCATGAACCGGTATGCTGGCAGAAAGCCGCATCGGTACTGGCTTAACTTACTCGCGCCCCTGTTTGCGACGATTGTCTTAGTCCTGTTCATGGGAACGGATGCAATGGCTCAAACAGATCAGCAGCCGCCGAGTGATGAAGCCGCACCCTTAAGCGCACGCGTCATACAAACATTTCTTGCGATCACAATTCTGAGTTTTGCTCCCGGAATTGCGATGATGGTGACGTGTCTCCCCTTCATGGTGGTCGTCCTTGGCATCTTACGCCAGGCCATTGGCCTGCAACAATCACCTCCAAATATGATGATTGTATCATTAGCCATTTTTCTTACCTTTTTTGTTATGGAGCCGACCTTCAAAGAAGCGTGGTCAATCGGAATTAATCCCTATCTCGACAATATGATTACAGAAGAACAAGCCATTGATCGTACGCTAAGTCCGTTTCGCGTGTTCATGGAAGCACGTGTTTCTCCTGGTGCAGTAACAACACTTGCCAACGCCTTACCAGAAAACGCAGCACCAACCGATGCCGGGACTGCACCTCTTCAGGTATTAATCCCAGCATTCATGCTGTCAGAGATACAAAAAGCTTTTGAAGTTGGTTTCATGTTATTTTTGCCGTTTGTGCTTATTGATTTGATCGTAGCATCAATTCTCATGGCAATGGGGATGATGATGGTGCCGCCAGCTGTCATTTCATTACCATTCAAATTGATCTTTTTTGTTCTCTCAAATGGCTGGACACTCGTTGCAGCCGCATTGGTCCGAGGATACGCATCATGAATGATCTCGTTGAACTTGACGAACCAAGAGAAATTACAAAATGGGACGGCCTCTCAAGCCCTCAGAAAGCAGCTGTATTAATTGCCGCAATGGGGCCGGATATCGCTGGACCAATTGTTGAGCGAATTGGCGATAAACATTTACGCGCCTTTGCCCGCGCTTTTTCTCAATTAAAGGCTGTACAAAGAGAAACAATTGATGAGGTTATTGACGAGTTTCTTGAGGACGTTGTTCGGCCACAAGATGAGATTCGCGGTGGTTTCAAGGAGACCCAACGACTCCTTTCTCATTTCGTTGCGTCAGATACAATGACTCGCGTTCTCGATGATATTGACGCGCCAGGTGGCAAGTCAATTTGGGAGAAACTGGATGAAGCTTCTGAAATCGACTTGGCTGAATATCTCAAATCACAGCATCCACAAGTCGCCGCTGTGGTGTTGAGCCGCGTGGGTGCAGAAATGTCAGCAAAAGTGCTCGATCGCTTTGAGGACGAATTTGTGAAAGCCGTCCTATTACGGATGGCCCGTCTTGGCCAAGTCGATCAACGTTTTATTTCGATGATATCACAAACGATTAATAAGGAATTTCTAAAGCCACTCCGTAAACGCTCGTTATCGCGTAAACCGAGTGATATGCTCAGCACCGTTATAAATTATCTACCCCAAGACAAAAGAACGGATGTTCTTGACTTTATCGATCTCGAAGAGCCGTCATTAGGCGACGAGATTAAACAATCGCTGCTCACTTTTCAGGACCTTTCTACCCGCTTACCGGCAAATGGCGTTGCTTCTGTCGTCCGCGTGGCTGATCGGACAATCCTTCTTCAGGCCATTAAGTTCGGCAAGCAAAACGCAGCTAAAACGGTCGAATTTATTTTCGAAAATCTATCCAAGCGGATGGGACAGCAGATCGAAGAAGACATTGCAAAGATGAAGCAGGTCAAGCTAAAAGAGGCGGAAGCTGCTCAGAACTCAATTATCGATGTTATCCGTCAACTTGTTGAAGCTGGTGAAATCGAACTGCTAGAGCTCGAAAAAGACGACGAAGAAGAGTATCTATAGCGTTTCCCTTTATTGATTTCTGCTTAAGTTTCGATAACTGTTTATCACGGCTATCAGGCAATATCAGCAGGGTCATTAACACGTTTTCAGACCAAGTGTTTACGGTGGGTCGCCGGTTTGGTTATTGGTACAAACGCCTAAAAACAAAGACTGAAAGTGTCTGAGATTCTCGCCTTATCATTTTTGAAAATCTAACCGTCGATGTCACTGACGGGTCGATGATAAGCCAGATCAACCAAAGTAGACCTTGCCTTCGCGGACTTAAAGCGCCTCCGTCTCAATTGGAATTAGAAGGGCGCTTTAAGTTTTTGATTTTACGCATTTCCTTACCGCCAACGGCACACAATTAGCTGGGAAATGCTTTACGCCGATATGTCGCAAAAAAAGACGAAACCGTCAAATTAAGTGTTCGAGGCGAAATATTTTATGGTTACTGAACAACAAGCTCTGCATGGAGAGCGCCAGCAGCCTTAATCGTTTTCAGTATATCAATCATTTCACGCGGACTTACACCCAGTGCGTTTAAGCCACCGACAAGCTGGGAAAGAGTAACATTTGGTTCAACAACCGCGAGACCACCGTCGCGCCCCTCGTCGATCGCAATATCCGTACGCGGTACAACGATCGTCTCACCATCGCTCGTAAATGGATTAGGTTGCGAAACCAGCGGTTGTTCATAAATCGCAATTGACAAATTGCCCTGCGCAACGGCAACGCGTGCGACGCGAACATCCGCTCCTAGCACAATCGTTCCTGAGCGTTGATCAACCACAACCCTTGCCTTTTGCGCTGGATTGATTTGAACGTTTTCAACGAGACTTATCAAATGAGCTGGCGTTCGATCCGTTTTCGACAAATCAAGTTCAACAGTGCCGGAGTCAATCAGTTTCGCGATACTTGTATCAAGAGCCTTATTGATCGCGAGCTCCATTCGTGCCGCGGTCGTGAAATCAGGAGCGCGCAATGCTAATCGGACGGATTGCATTCCCTGAAAATCATAACCCAATTCTCTTTCAATACGGGCTCCAGAAGGTAATACACCAACCGTCGGTACACCTGCGGAAACGGATGCTGCATCGCCTTCGGCAGAAAAGCCACTTGCCAAGACTGGCCCTTGCGCAACAGCATAGATGCTTCCATCTGCAGCCTTTAAAGGTGTCATGATCAATGTGCCACCCGATAGACTTTTGGCATCACCAATCGCGGATACCGTAACATCGATCGCGGATCCACTGCGGGCGAAAGGTGGCAATGTGCCCGTCACGATTACTGCCGCAACATTTGCAGGTCGAAAATCTTCACCTTGTACGTTAACGCCAAGTCTTTCTAATAAACTTGAAAGAGCCACCTCAGTATAAGGAGAGTTTCGAATGCCGTCGCCGGTCCCTTCAAGGCCAACAACAAGACCATAGCCGACGAGATCATTGCCACGGACGCCCTCAATATCTATGAGATCTTTAAGGCGAACGCCCGATTGCGCGTGCGAAGGCATAGACAAAGCCAACAGCATACCGACAACGGTAACTGCGCATTTTAAAATTCGCGAGAGGTCGTTGATCAATTGCGACATGATTTAACTATTAATGAAATTCGTAAAGCTCAATCGAGACAATCGAGCTGTTACCGTGAAGGTTGTTTGTAATTGTACTTCGAGCTCTTGTACCCGACCAGCAGCAACAAATGGATCCTCACCAACTAATTCAAGGTAAGCATCGGTGATAATTGCTTCTTCTGCTGCTAATCTCGCCTGTGCGCTTGCGATCCGGTTTTCCGTAAGACCCGTTTCTGCGATCAGTACAGAAACTCCTTCGATCCCATCAACGAGACTTGTGCTTGCCGCCTGAAGTAAAACATCGCGTTCGCTATCATCGGCAAAGCTCGTTGAACTAGCAGCAGCCGATACGGCAAGCCCCCTGAGGATATCGCGAAATGCTTGCTCATCTGCTTTTGTTTCAACGCCCACACGCTCGTTTTCAGAAAGCTCAACCGTGGCGGCTTCCCCTGCACCACCTCGGTAAAGAATCGTTTCGAAGGTACCACCTGGGCCAAAATACGTGTCTAGGGCTGTATCCGCGTCTGCAGCGGTTGCCGCACCCGAAACAATCGCTGCAACATCAGCCAAAAGCTGTTCAGAATTGACAATGGGTGCCCGGTCTGTTTGATCACCAGCAAACAGAAATCTTCGCCCGTATTGTGCGTTTAAAGCACCAAATACAGTCTCTACTGATGACTGCGCCTCGAGCGCCGTCACTTCAATCCTGTTTCGATCGCCCCGAAGCGATGCTGAACGAAGGTCTTCTGGGATTGAACCAACACTTTCTAAAATCAATGATAAGCTGTTCTGCACAATTGATGCACGACCGAGGCCAAGGGCAAAAGATTGATTTTTCCGGTCAAACTGATTGATCTCCCGGCGAAGCAACTGTGCATCGCCAAGGCGACCATTAAGCTGTTGAATTGTTTTCTTTGTACTGCGAAATCCTGTCGTCAGCTCAAGCTGGGCATCAGATAGCTCCTGCCGAATTTCGGTACTACGTGCTTGCAACGAACTAAACCGGAGTACATCTGGGATTGATGAAACAGTGACCATTTTAAATCTCCAGTAGTCTTTGTAGTAATGAATCCACCACCGAAATCACTCGTGCGTTTGCGGCATAAGACTGTTCAATAACAAGTAGTTTTTGAAGCTCAGCGTCTGTATCAACGGCGGTTGTCGCTAATTCATCTTCAATCAACCCGGCACTTCGAGCTGAAGAGGTTGAGGCACGCGTATCAGCATTTAGAGACGCACCGGCGCGTAATGAGGTAAACTCTGCCGCAGCATCAACGGATGAGGCTTGGGCAGCAAATCCCGCTGCATTGATCGTGCGCGGCTCACGAAGTCCATCCAACATCGACGAGACAATTGCTGAATTACCCGTAACGCCCTGCGCTGCGGCTCCGATACCATCGCGGAGACGCCAAGCATCTCCACCGTTTTCTGCCACTACAGCGTCGTTGACCGCAATTCGGCGGGATAAGCCTGCATCGAACGGTGACGCCAATGCGGCGCCATTATCAGTAAACAGACCTGGCGCCCCGCCTGTTAATGTTGGATCGTTCAAAGGATCTGAAAATCGCTCTATTAGATCGGCAGCAAGAGCATCGAGTTGAGCACCAAACTCGACCGTAATCTCATCGCGTACGATGAACTGCGCGGCCAATTCTCCACCTTGCACAGCCAAAGCGGCATCAGAGCCCGGCGTAATATCAACACCGTTTATGGAGAGACCTGAAACACCACCATTCGCGAGAGTATCCAAAGGCCCGACAACGATCGACGGTGTAAACTCTAATAGTTCTGGCTTATTGGATAGGACGAAGACACCTTCGTTGGTAATTAGGCCTAGCTTTCCGTCGCCAAGCGGAACTTCTTTAACTGGAATAGCCTTCGACACGTCATCAATCAATCGTTGACGTTGGTCTTCTAGTGCTGATGTATCTCTATTGGCGAATCCAGCTGCAGAGATCTCATCGTTAAGGGTATTAATCTGATCGATCGTTTCGTTCAGTTGGCTTACAATCCGGGTAATTTGATTATCGGCTTGTTGACGAATACGGTCATTTTCAGCACCGGTTTGATTGAATACTCTAACAATCTGTTGTGCGGCAACAACGGAATTTTGTTGTTGCGTAGCCGATTCCGGCGCTTCTCGTAGATCTGATAGTGACTGCTCAAAACTATCAATGGTGCCAAAAAAAGAAAATTGGTCCTCTGGTCCACCTAGCAGAATCGATAATTGCGATTGTACGTCGGCTACGATCGTGTCACGCGTAGAATCTGCTTCAGCCGCGCGCCGTGCGGCAGTTAAAGCTGCATTTCCAGCACGATCAATACTTGCCACCTCAACGCCGATACCAACGCCGGCAACGACTTTTTCGGCAGACGATACCTCGCGGCGTGCGTAGCCAGGCGTTAGCGCGTTGGAAACATTGTTTGACACGACCGCCGCCCGCCGCGAAGCGACGTTTAATCCAGAAACGGCGGCACCTAACGCTTGTGATATTGACATGGCTTATTGCAACAACACGAGTTCCCCGCGCGCTACTCCTATCTTACGAGGTTGGTGGTTTCCTCCAACACTTCATCAACGGTTGTAATGATCCGGGCATTCGACGAATAGGCGCGTTGGGTTTCAATCAACGCTGTGAGTTCAGCGGCAACATCCGTCGTCGAACCTTCGAGTGAAAACCCAACTGTGGTCCCAACCGGCCCCGTTCCAGAATCGTAGAAGAAGACACCACCACTTTGTTGCGAGATTTGGTAGGCTTGACCATTTGTTGAGCGCAGTCCGTTTTTGTTCGGCACGTCAGCAACACGAACCTGATAGAGCTGCTGTCTGAATCCCGTATCATAAACGGCTTCAATAAAACCTTCTTCGCTTATTTCAACAGTTTGCAGATCACCGACAGCCACACCATTCTTAGTGATCCCAATCGGTGAAAAGTCAGCTGCGATTTGCGATAACAAAGACTGTCCTGATGGGCTACGCGTATTGATCGTAACGGGCGAATGCGGAAGATTAATCGTTATAGCATCAGTTGCCGCGTCAACTGTCACACCGGCTCCGGCGGTGACAGTATCCAAAGTACCCGGTTCAGCGGTTGTATTATTAAATGAAAGCGTAAACGCGCCCGACGACACTGTAGGCGTTGCAGACGCCGTATCGAATAACTCGACGTCCCACGTGTTAGCAGCCGCATTTGGCGAGAATGAAAAGGTTAGGACCTGCGGAATACCTAAGTTATCAAAATACTCGACAGGCGCATCAAAGCTCACAGTTGTATCCGTGACCGTTGCCGGAAGATTGACACCAAGATTAAACTCGGTTGTTGGCGAGGACGTCGCTTGGTTCTGAAGAACATTAATTGGCTCAAAGCCGGCAATACTGTCGTTAGGTGACGGTGCGACGTTGCCATCTGCGTCAATGGGCAACCCTAGCAAAAACTGACCTGTCGAGGTTCGCAGAAAGCCTTCTTGATCGGGCCTAAATGACCCTGTTGTGACGAGGAATAAATCTCGCGATCCAGCTGGGGAATTGAGACCATTGAGATCCGTTGTCGGCAAAAAACCAGGGCCCGCAACCGTTATATCTGTAGGGTTGCTGGTACCTTGGAGAGGGCCTTCAGCATCAATAAAGCGCGTTGTTGTCGCACGAACGCCGCCGGCGGTAAAAGCACCAGCCCCAAAGTCTAAAACAAGCGAATTAAACTCCGTATCGACACGCTTGTATCCATTGGTTTCAGAGTTTGCGATATTCTCCGAAATTGTCGCCAATTTCGTAGCATTTGCCGCAAGCCCTTGTACGCCAGCGTTCAAAGATGATGAAATACCCATTTGTTTCCCTCAACACTAAATTACCGTGTGAGGTATAGTCATAATCTTCAAACACTTAAAAAGTCGCTAAATGAAATCGATCAAAGATGATTCAATTTCGAAGTAACGTTATTGAAATCCTTCTATTCTGAGGTGCATAAGGATCTTCAGAGAGCGGCTCCGATGACGCTTTTCCAGATACTTCAACGATTTGGGACGGTATGGAACCCGATTGAATCATGAGGCGTCGGGCCGCAAGGGCACGATCACTTGATAATTCCCAGTTTGAATATCCCTCCGGAGACCGGTATGGCAAAGCATCCGTATGCCCTATAATGGCGATCTCATTCGTGACAGTGTTTGTTACTTCAGCCACTACGCCGATCAGAATTCTTAACTTTTCAGAAGGGTTTGCCGAACCAACAGCAAAGAGAGGATTATCTTTTTGATCGATTATTTCGATAACAAGTCCTTCTGATGTTTCCCGCATCAGGATGTGATCAGCAAATTCACCATCTTCACTAAGCGCCTCCGCTTTTTGTAATACATCTGCCTTGACGCCCTCGACATCCGTATCGTCAGTCGATTTCCTTTCATCCATGTTTTGGAAAGAAGCGCCAGGGCTTTGTGAGAATGCTAACTGTTCTGGATCGAAGCCTGGAATTGCATTGGGTTCGTCAGAAACTTTACCCTCTACAGCCGGTGATGATGGTCCTCGAACACCACGCGACCCGCCTACGCCGTCATCGGCCTGAGTATCATCAACAAATATCGATGATCCATCCATAACGCCGGTTCCGCCGGCAGATATGCGACTGATTGGGATTGTCGGATCAAAATAGTCTGCAATACCTTTACGCTGATCTTCCGTTGTCGCATTAAGGAGCCACATCAATAAAAAGAATGCCATCATTGCGGTCACGAAATCTGCATACGCAACCTTCCATGCACCACCATGGTGACCACCGCCATTGATCACCTTTTTCTTTTTTATGATGATATCGCCGCTCATTCAGCTTTAAACGCCTTGGTCTGATCGGATGACATAAATACAGAATATGGTTGATAACTTAGTAAGCCTATTCATTCGTTCACCTTATTGATCGCTCTATTCGCTTTTACTTAAGACACGCGTAACTATTTTTGTTCTAATGAATAGAGAAGGTGTCGTATCTTTCTCAATCAGGGTTCGTTAAGAGAGTGTCAGACCAAAGTGGAGCGTTGATTAGGAGGAAGATCAAAGCGGCTGATGGGCGAAAGCCTGACGATGCCGTTATTGAATTCGCCGAGCATCTAACTTCGAAAATCAATGAGTCGCTTGTTTTCGAGCCGAGGTTTATATTCTCTGCACGATACCATGACGCCGAAGTAACGAGCTTAAAGGGATTATTTGGCGAATTGCCGAATAAGTCACTCTATTGCTTCACCGATGATTTCTTATTTCACCTTGATAATCAGTTAACGCATTACTGGATTGAAGCTGGCTTAGCCGGAGAGAACGAAACGGTTTCTGACGCTACAACCTATTCACCCACGGCAATTGATACAGTGTTGAGCCGTCCATTATTTGAGTGCATTGCGTCACCACTTAAAAAAGCCCTTCCAGTCTATGCTGATAAATCCGAAAACGAGATCTTTAGACAAATGGAGATAGAGCGACACATCGATAACGTTCATTTTATGGATGACGCCTCAAAGGTCGTCGTCATTTGTTTTGCCTTCGGCGAAGAAGGCATGGAGCCAATGCATGCCCGTTTGGCGCTACCCGTGACAATGGTTGAAGAAATCACCGCGAACACGAAACCTCGACAAATTGAAGATATTTCATCTCAAGGTATTTGGTCTTCACACCTACATAACGAAGCGATGCATTTGCCTCTTACACTCCATGCTGTGATCAATAGAGCTCAGCTAACCGTTGACGAAATATCAAAATTCGAACCAGGCCAATTGCTGGCATTTTCTCAAGAAAGTCTTGAGCAAATTCAACTGTCCGTTTCAAATGGAAAAGAAACCCGACCGATCGCTATCGGACAATTAGGGCGACATCAGACTCAAAAAGCCATAAAGCTAGTCGAAGATCCAGATCATAGAATGACAAGTCTTCTAAGCCTAACCGAGTAGTTTCAATAAGTACCGAGAGCAAAAATTAATAGCTCAATAATTATTGATTAGTCATTATCCCTAGAATTTTACATTTCTGCACGAAATTTTCACGCTTCGTGTTCAAGCTTATAGTATTCGGACGGTACAGAATAAGATTTCTTCGTTTTAGCCTTTAATCGTTTGGGTTATCATTATGACGATGTCTGCAAAAAAATCATTTGAATTTGCTGATGAAACCATCGAGCGCATAAAAGAAAGTGCCGCATCTGCGACGCCAATTTCTTATGAGCTTTGGTATACACATGTTGCTGGCTTAAATCCTAAGTTATCTCGTGAAATTGAGCGGGCCATTAGCGACGGAACCCCTTTAACGGAAGCAACCACTCAAGACCTTCATAACCGACATTTTTCCAACGAACTGCAGGCGGCTGAAGTATTGGAAGCCACTGAAGGAGTATCAACGCAAGTCGAAAGCGTGATAGAAAAGATAACACAGGCTGGAAATAACTATCGAGAATTCTCTGGGTCCCTGGACGAAGCAATGGTGACACTTGATTCAGTGAATTCAAAGCCAGAACTTTCGGCACTTATCAGTGCAATTACCGATGCGACAAAAAATATATCGAATAAAAATACCTCGCTCGAAGAAGAGCTAAAGGACGCGCGCGAAGAACTAGCGGTCCTTCGCAACGACGTGAATAAAATACGTGAAGAAGCTTATACAGATGGTTTAACGGGAATAGCCAATCGGAAACAGTTCGACCGTGAAATGGAGCGCACGCTCTCAAGCCTTGATGATGAAGAAGTTGGACCAGCATGCCTAGTTTTAGGAGATGTTGATCACTTCAAGTCATTCAATGATAAATGGGGTCATCAAGTCGGAGACCAAGTGCTCAAGCTCGTTGCGTCTGGTCTTCAGTCGAATACTAAAGGACAAGATTTGGTCGCCAGATATGGTGGCGAAGAGTTTGCGATTATTCTCCCCAATACCGATCTCGAAGACGCTATTCGATTGACCGATAAACTTCGCGGAGAGATTGCCAATCGCAGATTAACCAAACGCTCTACGAATGAAGTAATCGGTCACGTTACCGTATCGTTCGGTGTGGCTCTTATCAGAAAAGACGAAGCCGCTGTAGATGTCATTGAGCGGGCTGATCGTTGCCTTTACAAAGCGAAAGAAAACGGCAGGAACTGCGTCATTAGCGAAGAGGTTCTCTAGTTTTCCGATAACGGACCAAGATAAGCGTTCTTTAACGATAATCATGCACACTCAACCCGCGGTTGGGTTGGTCATAGGTTAGGCAGATTTTCTGAATGATCGCCACTCAATCAATAAGAATTTATATATCGACGATTGACGTGGACACTTAATACTATGGCTACGGAAATAATTCTAGAAGGTCGTTTAGATCAGAACGCAGCCTCAAAGCTTTACAATGATCTTTCGAATGCGCAAACCGAACCTATAAAAATAGATGCCAGCAGTGTATCTCTGCTGGGAGGACAATGCCTACAAGTACTGTTGTCGGCTGCCAACCAGTGGCGCGCAAACAATATTGAGTTTGTCATTCAAAATCCGTCAACGGCCTTTCAAGAAAATATGGATACACTGGGTGTATGTGTATCTGGTGATCTTTTATCAGTTGCGGAGGCAAACTAGTGTCCATTTCTGTTTTAGCCGTCGATGATTCCCGAACAATGCGCGATATGCTGCGCCTGGCCTTGGTGAGCGAAGGTTTTGATGTCCATCTCGCAGAAGATGGTGTCGATGGCCTTGAGACGCTAAAAGGTATCTCACCTGATGTCATCATAACAGATATCAATATGCCCAATTTGGACGGTTTTGGTTTTATCGATGGCGTACGGAATGGTAACAATCCTCATTCAACACCGATCCTAGTCTTAACAACAGAAAGCGCACCAGAGCTGAAACAACGAGCGCGAGACGCTGGAGCTACAGGCTGGATTGTAAAACCTTTCGACAAGGACAAACTTGTCGCCGCAATCAGACGCGTCGCCGCATAGATTGGAATTCGTTATGGATCCGATGGAAGAAATCCGAGAGACCTTTTTTATTGAGTGCGAAGAGCTTCTCGAAGCAATGGAAGCTGGCCTCCTCGCAATGAGTGAAGGTGACGATGATGGCGAGACCGTCAATGCAGTCTTTCGAGCGGTTCACTCCATAAAGGGCGGTGCTGGCGCGTTTGGTCTCGACGAACTCGTGCGCTTCGCCCACACTTTCGAAACAACGCTTGACGAAGTCCGCGCCGAACGTCTCAATGCGACTGAGGAGGTCCTGAGCGTTCTTCTTCGTGCAGGCGACGTATTGTCAGATCTTGTGGCGGCTTCCCGAGATGGCGCTAACATCGACTCAGACGCGATTTCTGCTCTTATCGGTGAGTTACATGAAATTGCCGGATCAACCGGTGATGACGATGCGAGTAATGGTGATGCGGATGATGAAGAGTTTGAGAGCTTCACACCCATGTCGCTCGATTTTGGTTTAGATGACAGCGTTGGCGATGATGGGAGTACATCAAACGCTTTCGACATCTCTTTCAAACCACATAAAGCACTTTATGAACGTGGAAATGACACCACATTACTCTTACGGGCATTAAGCGACATTGGTACCGTTACGTCCACTTGTAATGCGGAAGCGCTACCGAGTTTCAGTGATTTCGACCCAGAAGAGGTTTATCTGACATGGACCGTCTGTATTGAAACAGAACAATCAGAAACAGAAATTTCTGAAATCTTTGAGTTTGTCGAAGGTGACTGCGACCTTGCAATCGAAACAGTGGAAAACAATAGCAATATTCTCTCAGCATTTGAAAGTGACTCTGACGACCAAGAGAGTGAAACCATCGCCCCAGCAAGCGCTGAGCTAGAGGATATTGCAGCTGTTGACGGAAACGATGATACAGATGCAACCAACACTGAAGACGTCTCGAATTCAATAGAGACGCCAAATCAGGCGCCTAAAGAAGAAACGCCAGCTGAAAAAAAAACATCTGTAAAAAAAGCATCGCCTAAAGATCAACAAGGGGGCGCAAAAGCGACCGTTCGCGTCGACCTTGAGCGCGTGGACCGACTGATTAATCTCGTAGGAGAATTGGTAATCAACCAGGCCATGCTTTCTGAGTTGGCGGTTGACGCAGGAATGGCGCAAAACTCGTCACTTGCTACAGGTTTTGAAGAATTCAAACAGCTAACTCGTGAAATTCAAGAAAGTGTAATGGCTATCCGCGCACAGCCTGTTAAATCACTTTTCCAAAGAATGTCACGCATCGTGCGCGAAGCCTCGAGTGCGACAAATAAATCTGTTATTCTTGAGACTGACGGTGAGTCCACTGAAGTGGATAAAACGGTCATCGAACGACTGGCCGACCCTCTCACCCATATGATTCGAAACGCCGTCGACCATGGCCTCGAAACGCCTGAAAAAAGGATTGAGGCCGGAAAAGATGAGCGCGGAACAGTACGCCTATCGGCTGCCCATCGATCCGGTCGGGTAATGATTGAGATTGCTGATGATGGCGCTGGAATTAATCGTGAACGCGTCAAGCAGATCGCCATCGATAAAAACCTTATTTCTCCTGATGCCGACTTATCCAACTCTGAGATAGACAACCTTCTTTTTATGCCAGGTTTTTCTACTGCGAAAGAGGTTTCCGACCTATCCGGCCGCGGCGTTGGAATGGATGTTGTTAAGAGAGCGATTCAAGCCCTTGGCGGGCGGATCAACATTTCATCAACACCAGGAAAAGGGTCCACGTTTTCCATCAGCCTACCGCTGACGCTTGCAGTATTAGACGGCATGGTCGTCAACGTAGCAGACCAAACACTGGTCGTTCCGCTGAATTCAATTGTTGAGACTCTCAAACCCCACGATTCCGATATTCATGTCGTTTGCGATGATGCAACAACCGTTCTAATCCGTGGTACATTTGTACCCGTTATCGATGTCGGTTTCCAGTTGGGATATCGCGAGCCACTAGAACAATTTAATGATACCGTGATGATCCTTGTAGAGACCGAAGAAGGCGCCAAGACGGCGCTTCTTGTTGATGCAATACAAGACCAAAGACAAGTCGTTATCAAAGGTCTTGAAGAAAACTACGGACATGTTCCCGGCATTGCAGCCGCGACAATTCTCGGGGATGGCCGTATTGCGCTTATTCTTGATGCGGATGCAATCGTGTCGAGTTTACCATCAGTGAGCCCCGACGATATTCAAATGCAAATGGCAGGGTAAGGCAATGACCATAGAAGAGTCAAAAAACGATAGTCAAGACGCACGCGAACTCGTCGCGTTCCGCGTGGCTGATCAGGAATACTGTGTTGATATTATGTCGGTGCGAGAAATTCGAGGATGGACGCCAGCGACACCCCTTCCTCACTCAGCTGACTTTGTGAGTGGTGTGATCAATCTACGTGGTTCTGTCTTACCCATCGTTGATCTTGCCCGTCGGTTCGGCCTTGAACCGACAGAGCCCAGCGCAAGACACGTCATCATTGTTGCACAAATCAATGATCAGCTTGTAGGTCTTTTAGTCGATGCTGTCTCCGATATCCTGACTGTCCTTGGCGAGCGGCTTCAGCCAACACCAGATGTTGCGTCTGAAACTGCGAAAGCCTTTGTTCGTGGTGTGATGGCAATAGAAGATCGTATGATACGTTTTATCGATTTAGAGAGGGTTCTCCCCCCAATTCAAGTTGAAGCAGCATGAACGTCGCTATCGCTCAAAAATCGCTTAGTGAAAGCTCTCAAGAACGCGACTTTGAAATGTCGGAGCGTGATTTCGATTGTATTGCCGGCATTATCCGTGAAGAAGCTGGCATCGCTCTTTCCAGCGGCAAAAGCTCTTTAGTTTATTCACGGCTGTCAAAACGGATACGGAAACTCAAACTAGAGACATTTTCTGAGTATTGTCAGCTCGTATCCGATCCATCAAATACCGAAGAACGTCGTCACCTTTTGACGTCGCTTACAACAAATGTCACCAATTTCTTCCGTGAGCCTCATCATTTTGACGACTTGAAGGCGAATGTTCTTCCGGCTCTTCTGGAAAAGGCTGCGCGTGGCGAACGCGTTCGTTTATGGTCTGCAGCATGTTCCAGCGGTCAAGAGCCTTATACAATAGCCATGTGCGTTCTTGGCCTTGCCCCTGAGGCGGCCTCTTGGGATTTGCGTATTTTAGCAACGGATATAGATCCAACGATCGTCAACAAAGCACGTACTGGTGAATACGAAGATCAACTTCTTAAAAACGTCCCTGATGTTGAGAAAAAGCGATTTTTCTCAAAGTCGAAAACCGACAATGATATTTGGTGCGCGAAACCAGAATTGAAATCGCTAATTTCGTTTAAGGAAATGAATCTGATTCGTGACTGGCCCGTACGCGGACCATTCGACGTAATATTCTGCAGAAATGTCGTGATCTATTTTGAAGAAGAGACTGAACAAAAAGTTTGGTCGAAGTTTGCAAAAGTGTTGGCACCTAGCGGCCAGATGTATATTGGTCATTCGGAAAGAATTTCTGGACCTGCGACGAAATATTTCGAGGCTGCAGGCGTAACGACTTACAAGCGTGTAGGTGGCGTAAATCTTGATTAATCAACATCGTTTAAAACCTAACTGAGCCTAATACATCAATGGGATGAGTGTTATGTCTTTGAGAGACAATATTAAAATAATGGTCGTCGATGACATGTCGACAAGCCGTGGGCTGATTATTCAGCCGCTTGAAAAAATTGGTGTAAAAAACTTGGATTTTCGCAAAGATGGGAAGTCGGCGCTCGACAGCCTTATGCGTAATCCAGTCCATCTTGTCATTTCAGATTATAACATGCCTGGGATGGATGGTCTTGAGCTCTTAAAAAACCTTCGTCAGTGTAAGTCGACGAGTAAAGTCGGCTTTATACTTGTGACTGGGTCGGCTGATAAAGACCTTATTAATAAGGCACGCCAATATGGCATTAACAACTTTCTCAAAAAGCCGTTCACGCCACAATCGTTACAGGCCTGCATTGAGGCTGTAATAGGAAAGCTTTAATGTCGCTCAAACATAAACGCACTGACGAGCAGAGTACGAATAGTACTGCACGCGGTGCAGCAGTATTTGAACAAGTGAGCGACGAACTTAGCCGAATGGCCGATGCAACGCATCGACTTCAAAAAGCCCTTGGTGTTGTTTTAGAGGACTACTCGAAGGTCGAAGGCGCTGCGCCGTTAGACCTTCAAGAAGTTGATGAAATCACACAAACGCTTGAAAATCTCGCACAGTTTATGAATGCACTTTCAGCGCCTCAAGAGCTTGTACTCGACTCGAAGACGGCGGCGAAATATCTTACACTAAATCGCCTTGCTAAACGATTATCCGATCCTGAAAGTTCGAGCAATGATCAGTCAGATGATCAGTCAGATGATCATGACAATGGAGAGATTGATTTATTTTAATTGGGGCTATGATATCGTAATGAATAGCCTCGTTCGCTAAGATAGTTTTTCAAAGCGTTATTATACTTACCCCCTTCAGACCGTACCGTCCTCAACACTGAACAGAAGCCAATAACTTTTAAACTGAATACGGCGTTGATTGTTACTGCACCCCCAAAAGACGAAGCTAGAGCAACGGACGCTCTGTTTGAATCATAATTTTGACAATTGAGCGAAGCGTGATTCCTTCTGGTTGGAGGTGATCATGCAGGCATTATCAGAAGATATCCGGTCTCGCGTTGTGACTTTTGTTGAGGAAGGCGGCTCG
>JBCCOS010000003.1:0-308293 GCA_039025235.1 Pseudomonadota bacterium | reverse complement strand
GGAAAAATAACAACCAGAAACGCTATTGCCTGATCACCAACATCCTAATGACAACGCATAAATCGAAAATAACGCAAACCAAAACCACGTGGCCAACCCTAGAAAACCATACCGTATTTAGGTATTTCAGCAGCCTGTTAGATCAACTCCACGTCCACAACGCCGTCCAATGCCTTGAGAGCACTCCGAACGGCAGGGGTACAAAGCGCTTTCTCTGGAAGTTTAAGGTCAACACAGCGTTCAATAAGTGAGGCGGTATCCGGTTTTTCGATACTGCACGGCATTTCCGTGACATCGTACGCTGCCGCCGACATGAGCGATCTTTGATCGATGTCTGCATCGCCCGGGCTTTTTTTCAGATGTAGCGTAATAAAAACATCCCCCGCCTCCTGAGGTGTTGGTGGTTTTACGGCTGCAAGCCGCCGTTTCACGGCAGCAAGAGCGGCCTCTGACTGAACACCCACGCGCAATTGTGAGGTGGTTTGCGCCGCTGCCGCATCAAGCCGCCGAGCACTTTCGCAAGTGAACCGGACATCGCCATCGCGTGCCTCAGCGCCGACACGTAATAACAATAATGATCCTGACTCAAGAAGATCCCTAGATTTAGAAAGCGTTTCAGAAAACACCGTTACCTCAAAATCACCCGTTGCATCCGAGCATTCCACCCACGCAAAAGGGTTGCCATTACGGGATCGACGCAGCCTTATATCTCGCACAACGACGGCCATATCGGCATCGACACGAGTTTTCTGTGCCGCTGCTGAAATCTCCGCAAAATTCATAGCCTCCAGTCTTTTTAACTCAACAGCATAGTCGTCAAGTGGATGACCGCTGAAATAAAATCCAAGCGCCAAACGCTCGTTATTCAAAGCCTCAAGACTGGTCTCCGCATCGACTTTGGTGAAACGCGGACGTTCAAGCGCTGTTGGGCCATCGTCAAATAGTCCCCTTTGACTACTTGCCCGGTCATCAAACACCTGAGCAGAATATCGCAAGATCATATCGACATTGCCAAGAGCAGCCGCCCGGGAAGGCGCAAGCCCATCAAGCGCACCGGCACGCGCCATATTTTCCAAAGATCTTTTTCCGACCGATTTCAGAGGAACTCTCTCCGCAAGGTCGTAAAGATCCTTAAACGACCCATTCGCTTTGCGTTCTTGAGCAATTTCATCCATCGCAACTTCACCAACGTTTTTTATGGCACCAAGCCCATAAAAAATTGCCCCATCGCTCACAGTAAAATCAGACGCACTATGATTAACATGTGGCCCCATAACCGACACGGCGATGTCACGCGACTCTTTTACAAAAATCGCTAACTTATCTGTATTCGTTCGATCAAGTGACATCGAGGCCGCAAGCAAAGCAGCCGGATAATTGGCTTTCAAATAAGCCGTCTGGTAGGCAATATAGGCATATGCCGCCGCGTGAGACTTATTAAATCCGTACCCTGCAAACTTTTGAACCAAATCAAAAATTGATGACGCCTTGGCGGGTTCAACACCGCGTTCCTTTGCACCATCAACAAACCTGATCCGCTGCTTATCCATCTCCTCTTTTTTCTTCTTGCCCATAGCTCGGCGCAGAAGGTCTGCCTCACCCAAGCTATAACCTGAAAGTATTTGCGCAATCTGCATCACCTGTTCCTGATAGATGATGACCCCATAAGTCTCCTCTAAAACCGGCTGCAGCGTTTCATGCAAATAGTCGATTGGCGCTTCGCCCTTCTTACGCTCCACATAAGTCGGAATATTTTCCATAGGACCAGGACGGTAGAGCGAAATCAGCGCGATGATATCTTCTAAACTGTCAGGTTTCATTGCCCGCAGCGTTGCGCGCATGCCGGCACTTTCCAATTGGAATACGCCAACAGCTTGCCCTTCACCAAGCATACGGAATGTTGGTTCATCTTTTGTGGGAACGCGTTCGGGGGAGAACTCTAACAGCGCAGGGTCACTGTTGCGCACAAACTCTGCTGCTTTTTCAATCACCGTGAGGGTCTTCAGACCAAGAAAATCAAATTTCACCAAGCCGGCGGGTTCTACCCACTTCATATTATACTGCGTGGCTGGCATTTCAGCACGCGGATCAAGATAAAGCGGCGTCAATTCATCAAGCGGACGATCACCAATCACAACACCTGCGGCGTGGGTTGACGCGTGGCGATAAAGTCCTTCGAGCTTAAGGGCCGTCGACAGTAGCGTCGCAACGGATTCTTCTTTATCCCGCTCCTCCTGCAACCTGGGCTCAGTATCGATCGCTTCTGCAAGGGTGACGGGATTGGCGGGATTATTCGGTATTAGCTTACACAACCGATCGACCTGACCAAAGGGCAATCCGAGAACGCGACCAACATCACGGACAACCGCTCGCGCTTGCAGTTTTCCAAAGGTAATAATCTGCGCGACACGATCTCGCCCGTACTTCTCCTGCACATAACGAATGACTTCATCGCGACGATCCTGACAGAAATCAATATCGAAATCCGGCATGGACACACGCTCGGGGTTTAAAAAGCGCTCAAAAAGAAGGCCAAATCGCAACGGGTCCAAATCAGTGATCGTGAGCGCCCATGCGACAACGGACCCCGCACCCGATCCACGCCCCGGACCAACGGGAATATTATTGGCTTTGGACCATTTGATAAAATCAGAAACGATCAGAAAATAGCCCGGAAAGCCCATTTGCTTAATAATGCCAAGCTCTCTTTCGAGACGAGACCAATAGTCTTGAATGGGCGCCGCCGCTTCGATGACGTTAAGTCGTGCCTCCAATCCAGCGCGCGCTTGGCGCTCAAGTTCGTTCGCCTCTCCCTCTGCAAGCTCGGCATCAGTTAAAGTCTCGACACGTACTTCATCGTTACCTTCCACCGAAGCTTGCGCAACAAATCGGGGAAGAATGGGAGGATGTGTACGCGGTCGAAAAGCACAGCGCCTTGCAATATCGAATGTCGTCGAAACCGCCTCTGGTAAATCCTCAAAAAGCGCATGCATTTCGTCGGCTGATTTAAAGTAATGCTCAGATGTGACCTTGCGGCGGTCATCTTGGTGGACATAAGCCCCATCTGCGATGCACAAGAGAGCATCATGCGCTTCAAAGTCATCTGCAGTCGGAAAAAATGGCTCATTTGTCGCAACAATTGGCAAGCCTATACGATACGCATTGTCTAGGGTAAATGCCTCCGCGGCACTCCAATCACGCCCTTCATGACGTTGCAATTCCATATAAAAACGATTTGGAAAAGTCTTTGCCAACTGCTCAATCAGCATACCCGCTTCATCACTTCGATCCGCTCGAACAAGCCGGTCAATCGGCCCGTCATATCCTCCAGAGAGACAAACAACACCCTCACTTAAATCAGCCAGCCAATCGAATGAGGCACATGGAATATCCAGCCTTGCTGACGATATGAATGACCGACTGGTGAGGCGCATAAGGTTTCGAAAACCCTCAGCATTTTGCGCAATCAGCACGAGATGAGAGGGACGAGAACCGTTGGGCTCTGCCTCGGCCAAAGAAAGGACTTCAATAGACTGCTGATACCCTGGTAGCGGTTGCACGCCTGCGCCAGACAGGGTTTCCGAAAACTCTAAAGCACCAAACAAGTTGTTCGTATCGGCAACACCGACAGCTGGCGCACTGGCGGCAAGACAAAGATCTTTGAGGCGCGTTGATTTAATCGCGCTCTCCGACAACGAATAGGCTGAGTGGACATGAAGATGAATAAAGTCGGCCATTCGCTGTTATCGCTCCATTCACAGGAAATATCGGCGAGCATCGCAAGCCGATCGTTTGATGGCGGTTGGTAGGCGAAAGACGGCCAAACTGAGCGTCAGCCCAATAAGAAACCCCAAGCCTGCAGCCCAGCAATGAGTGCAATTAATACCCCGAGTCCGGCGGCATCAATCAATGATTGGTTTTCCATATGAACCTCCGATATGTTCTTTTTTTGTTCTATATTCTACTTTTGTTCTCATCGCAAGCAGCAAAATAAAGAATTTTGTAAAAGAGGCCTACTGAAGTCGCGCCGAGACCGGCGATGACCGCTCATGCCACCGCCGATGAAACCAATCCCCGTGCTATGCGCTCGCTTTTACCAAGAGGCGATTCTTATGGAGCAGCGGTTCAGTGTAACCACTGGGCTGGGCAACGCCCTCGAAAATAAGCGCACGGGCCGTTTTGAACGCAATTGAGTTTTCTGGATCTGTTGCCATCGGCTTATAGTCCGGATCGCCCGCATTTTGGCCATCCACTTTTGCCGCCATCCTCAACAGGGCTGCATCAACTTCTTCGTCTGTGCAGACGCCATGCAACAACCAGTTCGCCATATGTTGCGATGAAATACGCAAAGTGGCGCGGTCTTCCATCAATCCAATATCATTGATGTCCGGAACTTTAGAACAGCCAACGCCTTGATCGATCCAACGCACGACATAGCCCAATACGCCTTGGGCGTTGTTATCGAGTTCCTGCTGAATCTCTTCTGGCGACCAATTGTGACCGTCAGCTAACGGAATACGCAAAATTTCATCAACAGATGGTACGGTCGCCTTCGCAACCTCCTGCTGACGCGCAAAAACATCGACCGTGTGATAGTGCAAAGCATGGAGCGTCGCCGCCGTGGGACTTGGCGTCCAGGCCGTATTTGCCCCTGTTTTCGGGTGACCCACTTTTTGCTCAAGCATATCTGCCATTCTATCCGGCGCGGGCCACATCCCTTTTCCAATCTGCGCCCGTCCTGACAAACCACACGCGAGACCAATTCCCACATTGCGCGCTTCATACGCCGCAATCCAGTCAGTGGCTTTCATATCGTTCTTTCGGATCATAGCACCGGCACGCATGCTCGTGTGCATTTCATCACCGGTACGGTCAAGAAAGCCCGTATTGATAAAAACAACGCGATCACGCACTTCATAAATACAAGCCGCTAGGTTTGCCGACGTTCGACGCTCCTCGTCCATAACACCGACTTTCAGCGTGTTGCGGGGAAGGCCTAAAATATCTTCGACACCATCAAATATTTTATTTGTGAAGGCACATTCCTCAGGACCGTGCATTTTCGGCTTTACGATAAATACCGACCCTTCTGTAGAGTTCCTATATTTTCCTAGGCCCTTAAGATCGTGGCAGGCCATGAGACTTGTCATAATACCGTCGAGAAGCCCCTCAAAGATGGGGTTGCCATCCCGGCCAATGACAGCTGGTGTTCTCATCAAATGCCCAACATTCCGTACAAGAAGCGTTGAGCGGCCTTTCAGGAAGAAGTCCTTACCAACCGGATCCTGATACGCACGATCAGGGTTAAGGCCACGCGCAACCGTTTCGCCGCTTTTTTTGAAACTCGCCGTTAAGTCACCTTTCATCAGCCCCAGCCAATTCGAATAGGCCAGTGTTTTATCTTCGGCATCGACCGCTGCGACGGAGTCTTCCATATCGACAATGGTCGACAAGGCTGATTCTAATATAATATCGGCTATTCCCGCTGGATCGTCCTTGCCAATGGTGTGCGATCGGTCGATTGAAATTTCAATATGTAAGCCGTTGTTGCGGAATAACATCGCACTCGGCTCTGCGGGATCGCCCCGAAAACCGACAAAAGATGATGGATCCTGAAGCGCTGGATGGGCCGCACCGTCAACCAATGACCATTTTTTGACGTCAACATGGGAACCTGATGCAAGGGGAATCGCTTCATCGAGGAATGCTTTTGCCCGCGCGACCACCTTCTCACCGCGCGAAGGGTCATACCCGGGCGTCTCATCGCCCGTGAAAGGGATCGCATCGGTGCCGTATAGCGCGTCATAAAGTGAGCCCCAACGCGCATTGGCCGCATTCAAGGCGTAACGGGCGTTTAGAACAGGCACGACCAATTGTGGCCCTGCGAGCGTCGACAATTCTGCATCCACATTCTCCGTACCAATTTGAAAACTGGACGGCACAGAAACGAGATAACCAATCTCTATGAGAAAGGCCTTATAGGTATCAGGGTCTAATGGTTTGTCGCGATTAGCTTCATGCCACGCATCAATCTTGGCTTGTAGATCTTCACGCTTTGCAAGAAGTGCTTCGTTTTCTGGGGTCAATCGCTCGATTAAGTCCGCGGCGCCTTGCCAAAAAGCATCGGCATCGAGGTCAAGCCCAGGGAGCGCTTTGTGTTCAACAAATTCTGCAAGTTCTGCAGCGACGTGCAATCCTGCACGATCGACAGTATTGGCCATTAGGGTATCTCCGGAATTCATGTATTTCCGAAGAGGCTTATCTCAGCCAGACAAAGACCGCCAGTCTTTACCAGTTCTTTTATTTTTGATTTTTGTGGATTGAGCGCCACAAAAGTGATCCAGAGCTTTTTAAATATTATAGCATGCTCCGATGGTCCCAGGCGTTCAATTCTGCACAAGAAACATAATCAGACCAAAAGCCAGACTAGGATTTCACACCATTATGACGATTCCATCATAACGCGAAAAACTCTAACGGCTTTAAGCGCCCAAACCTCGCCGAAGCACGATCCGGATCAAACACATTACCGGGACTGATTCGATGCAAGATATTGGCGTGCCTGACGCTGCGCCTCAGCAATTTGATCCTGGGTCATCTCGAGCGCGAGCTCGGCACGATAAACGCGAGCATCCTGATGACCTTGAATCGCGGCCAGATTGAACCATTTGTGTGCTGTAACCAAATCCGACAAAGCATCATCGCCGCCGACGGACGCTTCAAGCCCCAAGCGATACATTTCGTCGCTTGACTTAAACTCATCAACCTCTGGCAGCATCTGTTGTTGTACTGACACCGACATCTCTTCACCCCTTGGTAAAATAATTCAAATAAACAGAACCCGAAGCAAAAGTGCTTTCCTGTTCGTAATGTGGAGTGAAGTCGGTTAAGCCTAATACGACGTAAACAAAAAGTTTCTGAAATATTACCGAAGGCGTTTTTGATGCGAAAAATGCGTTGGTTTCGCAACAAAAGATTGGGTGCGTATCATGACAATCTCAAGCTTCGAACAAAATTGTTTGCCCCTCAGATCGTCACTAATAAATCCTTAATCCTGTAATATGGTGGGATCTTTCAATCCTTAAAGGAACTCTAAAGCCGGCACATCAGTTGCGATAGTCGTTGATGCTGATCGAGCCGCGCAAGATGCCAACGTGTTGCACGCCAAGGGGCTTTCCCTAATGGATGACGCCATGGCGCTTCGATGGAAATGATATCCGATGGATCGAGATCATCTGAAACAAATGATGGCACATCAGCAACATCAGGCGCCCAAATTAGTATACATACAGATTTTCTAGGTTCCATCGACTTTTCAAGCGCTAACAGTTCAGGCGGCGTATAATGCACTAAACTGGCTGAGAGAACGGTGTTATTCGGAAACAATCGACGAAGATTGCCGCTGATATGATCATCCATGCCGATTAGAATGGCATCTTGATATCCGTTTTCGACGATCATTTCGGCCATTGGTTCATATGGGATCCACTGACGGCATTTCGAACAAAAAGGAGCACCGGCAATAAAAGCTTCAACAGTTCTGAGACCGATCCCCAGAACAGCAAGCGAAAGGATTGCCACTTTGAGTTTGGAGACAACCGGCATTGTTGTTTGTTCAGAGCCCAAGTGCTGTGCAGAAACTTGCCTCATCGTTGCGGCGACAACAAAAATAGCCGGAAAAAGAAATGGGATAGCATACCGTTCCGCCATGCGATCCATACCGAGTACAATCACCGCAAACATAAGGGCCCCTGCGCCCGCGAGGGCAGCCCGCCAACAAAGGGTGATGATCGGATCAAACTGAACATCTGACTTTGTAAGCCTTCCACCAAGAACATAGCCTCCGATGGGAATGAGAATCACAAAGAATGACGCAATGCCCCAAAGGGCTGAGGGTATACCTGATGAAATTCGGGCAAAGTAGGGTGCCGACGTACCCTGCAAACGCTTTGTTGCTGTTTCGGCGACATCAGCATTTTCCGTCAGTAGCCAAAACAAGTGTGGGGCAACAATAAGAAGTGCAATAATGAGAGAAATAATCCCGTGAGACGTCAAGATTCTCTCACGGTATTTTCGAATGGAAAGGGCAGCACCAAAAGCTAATGGAGCCGAGGCGAAAAAAGAGTATTTCGCTAAACAACCAATTCCAAAGGCCAAACCAAGATGAACGAACCGGGGTAAGGATGGCTCCCGCAACAGGCTCAAAAAGCTAAACCAAAAAAAAGCGATCGCCGTGATTAACACCGCTGAATGGGTGAAGACTTGATGGTAATTCCACGTCAGTTGAAAGTAAAAGATCAGCGACCCAACAGTAAGAGCCGCCCACTTTTTATCGTTGAAGAGCAAGTCGGCCGTCTTAAAAACAAAAACACCGGTAAGCGTCAACAAACCATATTTGATAATCAGAAAGCTGAGCAATGTTGGCCCAGTAAATGATTGGGCGACCAGTAAAAGCCATTCAAATAGCGGAGGGTTTTCGGGCATATACCCGAATTCAAATGACTGGGTGACGATATTGAGCTTAACATCGTCCAACGCCAACGCTGGACCGGGGATCCGTGAAATCACAGCATGAATAAAACCGTAACACATCACAGCCAGCGCTATGCCATGTTCGGTTTCAAAATCCTGAAAAATTTTACGGCGCAAAATCAAAATAACATTCTACAACGTTTCACGGTGGACCGTGTGCGGTTGATCGTTCCCGCTAATCAATTCCGCAGAAGACGCGACGACACCAATACTCAGAAATGATTTTCGATTTCATTAGTCGATTCTAGCCGAAAGCGAAAATATAGGCCCTAATCAGAAGGTCGCCCTGGATCACTCTGGATCACTCTCTTCTTGACGCTCCTCGTTGTCGTTAGGTTTCTGGTCCTTCGGTTTCTCATCCTTGGGCTTTAAAGTCTGAAAATCACCCAGTGAACAGGCTCCACGAATGCCACCCGCCGTTTGATCAATAACTTGGACAATCTCCAAACGACACAGCTGGTTTATCGACAAACGATAGGTCAAGAAAGTTCCGATTGCCGTTGCTCCTGCGCACCGACCATTGACCTCATTTAAATAATATTGTTTTGCGTTTGCGCGCACGAGAAACTTTGTTTCGGTAATAGGAACAATTTCTCGAACCGTCGTGAGCGGCAAGCACTGCCTCTTTTCGCCCGTCAATTCATATTTTTCGAAGCGCGCTTGTGCCGCCGAATTAACGCGTTCCCCTGGTGTCGTTGCACAAGACACAACGAGCGCTGCGGTGACGAACACTGAGCATATTCTAGTGAGCCCGAAAAGAGATTCACTTAGTGGTGGTGACACGCGACGAAAGCGCCTCATCAAATCCATTTTCGAAATTCCACTTGACTGGTCCGTTTGTATGCAACGTCTGATCATGGCTTTGTTAATCCTCTCAAAGATCAAGCCCCAGCCAACACTACAATAAGCCTAGAATATCTTACAGGCCTAGCTTTTCCTTCAAAATTTTGTTCACAACCGAGGGATTCGCCTTGCCACCGGTTGCTTTCATGACCTGACCAACGAACCAACCAAGTGTTTTTGGCTTTTCTTTGACTTGCTCGACCTGCTTCGGGTTTGCCGCAATGATGTCGTCCACGGCTTTGGCAATTGCCCCCTCATCGCTGACCTGTCGCAACCCACGCGCTTCAACGATCTCTTCTGGGTCGCCGCCCTCCTCAAACATCACCGCAAAAACATCCTTTGCGATACGACCCGAGATTACACCGTCGGCTAGAAGATCAATAAGCTTGCCAAGAGCCGTCGCGGAAATGGGTGAGTCAGTAATGTCCTGGCCACTTTTGTTGAGAGCACCAAAAAGTTCTGTTGTTACCCAATTGGCAGCCAGCTTTCCATCGCGTCCATTTGCGACGGTTTCAAAAAAATCTGCCTTTTCGCGGTCTTGGGACAACACTGACGCATCATAGGCTGATAATCCAAAGCGCTCGATAAAGCGTCGGCGTTTGGCGTCAGGTAGCTCTGGTAACCCTTCTTTTATTTGGTCGACCCATGCCTGCTCAAGGACAAGCGGTAAAAGATCCGGATCAGGAAAGTATCTATAGTCATGCGCATCTTCCTTCGAGCGCATGGTTCTCGTCTCACCCGTTGTTACATCAAAGAGCCGTGTTTCCTGATCAATAACGCCGCCGTTTTCAATGACTTCGATTTGCCGCCGCGCCTCATAATCGACAACTTGGCGAACAAAGCGAATGGAATTGACATTTTTTGTTTCTGTACGCGTACCAAATTCATCACCAGGCCTTCGCACAGACACGTTCACGTCCGCACGCATGGACCCTTCTTCCATATTACCGTCGCATGTGCCAAGGTATCGAACGATCGTCCTGAGTTTAGAAAAATACGCGGCCGCTTCCTCGGCCGAGCGCATATGGGGCTTGGAAACAATTTCCATCAACGCAACCCCTGAACGATTTAAGTCAACATAAGACTCGTCAGGGGCAAGGTCATGAATCGATTTGCCGGCGTCCTGCTCCAGATGCAACCGTTCAACGCCAATTGTGATGATCTGGCCATCATCTAATTCAACTTCAACCTCTCCCTCACCAACAATTGGATCTTTATACTGTGAAATTTGATACCCTTGAGGAAGATCAGGATAAAAATAATTTTTCCTGTCAAAGCGTGACCAGTTATTTATTTTTGCATTAAGCCCCAACCCTGTGCGCACTGCCTGTTCAACACAATATTTGTTGATGACGGGAAGCATGCCCGGAAATGCCGCATCCACAAGACTGACATTCTCATTGGGCCCTGCACCGTAAGCAGCAGACGCACCGGAAAAGAGCTTTGATTTCGATGCAACCTGCGCATGAACTTCAAGACCGATAACGACTTCCCAATCACCTGTTTCGCCCTGTAAAAGTTTCCTGGCTTCATTGCCCATTGACCACATCCTTATCTTTTGTATTTGCGCGGCTAATCACATCGCGGATCGCTGCGTATAATCGTCGTGGCATCTGCAATTCAAGATAATGCGTTCCACCATTAATTGGTTCATATTTAACGTCGGCATGTTCCGGGAAATGACCCAACAACACCTCGGCATCGGACTGCGCGACCAGGTTATCTAAGTTACCGTGCAGTATTGTAACGGGGCAGGTTAGTTCACCAAGCCTATCGAGAAGCGGGCCAATTTGTTTCCGCCGGCCTTCGACTTCCGCCCGCGCGTTATGGAGGTATCCTGGTAAAATCTCCTTAATCGGAGAATGTTCGGCCAACGGGGTAATCGCGTTGATATAGGGGTAGGGCTCGGTAACGAGCGCCGCAACGGTTACGACACCGGCAATGCGGTCTGGATAGTCAAGCGCACATTTCAGCGCCAACTCGCCACCATACGAAACCCCCACAGTAATTGTTCGAAACCCATCGTCCTTATCGAAAAGCGGGGCGATCGCGGCAACCTGATCATCAAAGGACAAAACAGGCTCGCGCCGCGCCGCGCCGTACACCGGACCACCATACCCTGCCCGATTTACGGTAAAGACATCGAGATCGCCCGGGGCAACCCGCATATACCGATTATACATGTACGGGCGCGAAGGCGTCCCCGGTATGGTAACAACGCGCCATTTTTCATCCGTCTCAATGACAAGCGGCATGTGATCCGCAGTCATATCATATCCGACACCAATGGGTGCCATGTAAGATACACGTTCACGTCTGAGATGCGGCTGGACTGTCTCGGTCATACGATTAGTATTCTGTCTGTATTCTGGCCTTTAGAGCGTATCGCAAATTAGGGGTTACCGACTAACGCTTCCCATCCATTAACTGCGCCGAACACGCGCATAAAAACAAAAACCTAGAGCGTGGCCCATGAATTCTGTGTCACGGGCCACGCTCTAGACAGTCAACGAGATGACGGGCGTGTGGGTTTTTCACTGGAATCGATAACCAATGACGCACCGCGCCCCCGTGGATCGTGCGCAGCCTCGACCTTACCATTGCGGATCGTAATTGCGTGCACATCACCGTATCCTTTTGCCCGCCTCAAAGCATAACCCATTTGTTCTAGGTCCTCCGCAACACTATCGGCATTATCAATGCGGTCTTCAAAAAGGATAGAGTCTTTTGGCAAAAGCTGATGGTGAAAACGACCATTGGCGACCGCTTGCGCCGCGGGCAACCCATAGTCAAAATGATTGACGATGGCTTGGAAGACCGATGTAAATATGGTTGGCCCACCGGGCGTCCCGACAACCATGGCAATCTTATCATCTTCGGTGACAATGGTTGGCGTCATTGATGATAACATTCTTTTGTTGGGCGCAATCGCGTTTGCCGCCCCACCGACAACGCCATAAAGATTAGGTGTGCCTGGTTTTGCTGAAAAGTCATCCATTTCGTTATTGAGAAGAAAACCTGCGCCTTCTACGACAACACCGGATCCGAAGCTCGCGTTTAAGGTTGTTGTCACAGCAACAGCATTTCCGTCAAAATCCATCAATGAAAAATGGGTTGTTTGAAAGGATTCATTTAAACCGGGCTCGACATCATCGGTTTTTGAAATCGCCTCGCTATTCACTTCAGCCGCACGCAATTTGAAATAATCTTGACTCGTCAGCTTTTCGACGGGAACGTTATAAAAATCAGGATCACCCAAATATTCAGCCCGATCAGCGAATACCCTTTTTTCGATCTCAGCGATCAAATGAACATATTTCGCGCTGTTCAGTGCCACACCATCAAATGCGTCGCTAAGGACATCCTTCATCCCTAAAAGTTGCATGAGGGCAATCCCCCCTGAACTTGGCGGTGGCGCTGAAATAATGCGTCGCCCTTTCCAGGAGGAAATCAACGGCTCCCGTGCCACTGCTTTGTAATTTTTCAGATCGTCTAGCGTAATCAAACCACCAATTTTGCGCATTTGAGCGACAATCATGGTGGCCGTCTCGCCTGTATAGAACTCATCGGGGCCAGCCGTTGCAATCCGTGTCAGTGTTTGGGCCAACTCTGGCTGAATAAAGCGCTCGCCTTTTTTCACACTGTAGTATTTCGAGAAGTTGGTTTGGTCGCCGTAAAATTTTGCTTTACTTTTAATCCGCAAAGAGAGCTTTTCTGGTGTATCAAACCCCTCTGTTGCAAGCTTAATGGCCGGTTGTAACAAGCGCTCCCAGGGTAAATTGCCGTGAGCTTCATGGGCAAGCTGAAGCCCTCTTACGGCCCCTGGAACACCAGACGCTAATGCCCCGACCTGCGCACGGCGCGCGATAAATGCACCATTATCATCAAGATACATATCGCGCGTTGCTGCTGAGGGCGCGACTTCACGGTAATCAATGAACCCAGGCTCTCCATTGGCAACATAGGTCATGAAGCCACCGCCACCAATGTTCCCCGCCTCTGGGAGCGTCACGGTCAAGACGAACGAAACGGCTACGGCCGCATCAATCGCATTCCCCCCTTCAAGCAAAATCTCGCGTGCTGCCGCTGCGGAATAAGTGTCTGGGGTCGCAATTGCTGCATCCATTCCGTCTGATTTTTGCTCGGAAGTGAGCGTCGCAGCCGTATCCGCATTTTGGCCGGCATTTTCCGCTACGGTGGGCGACGTCTCTGTTGCGGCAGGAGCACTGACATCGCCGTCCCCACATCCGATAAGACAAAAAGCGGCCGCACAAACGGCAAGATACTTCAAATCAAATGTGAACAGTCGGTTCCTCGTTTGCCTACGCATCATTACCTTACTTTGTTTTCTATAAGCGCCAGCGAGCGCTATTCAATTGAACGAGCACCTAAGCCGCCCACCAATCATCAACAACCCCTGAGAATGACGCCGCTTTCTCAAGGGCACTCATCCCCGAAAAAAGTGTTTCTTCAGCAAAGGGCGCCCCGATCAGTTGAAGGCCGAGGGGAAGCCCCGACGCATCCAAGCCCGCTGGCACGGACCCAGCAGGCAAGCCTGCCAGGTTGGCCGTCACCGTAAACACATCATTTAAATACATCTGCACCGGATCATCGCGCTTTTCCCCTAAGGCGAAAGCCGCCGATGGTGTCGATGGGGTGAGAATTAAATCTACATTGCTGAACGCATCAGCAAATTCATCGGCAATTTTCTTTCGAACTTTTTGTGCCCTTAAATAATATGCATCATAATACCCAGCAGACAGAACATATGTTCCGATCAGTATACGTCTAATTACCTCATCGCCAAACCCTTCGGCACGACTTCGCTCATAAAGCGAGGTGATATCGTCGATGCTTTGGGTGCGATGACCATATCGAACGCCGTCATAACGCGCGAGATTGGACGACGCTTCGGCGGGCGCAACGATATAGTAAACGGGGAGCGCATATTTCGTCATTGGCAATGAAATATCGACAATTTCGCATCCAGCATCGGCCAGCCAGGCGCGTCCCTGTTCCCATAGCTTCTCGATTTCATCCGGCATGCCCTCAATTCTATATTCTTTCGGCACACCAATTTTTAACCCCTTTACCGACTTGCCAAGTGCAGCCTCATAATCAGGCACGGGGTGCTGAATACTCGTTGAATCTTTTTCGTCATGGCTCGCCATGGATCGCAGTAGGATAGCCGCATCTCGAACGTCACGGGTTATCGGCCCGGCCTGATCAAGCGACGAGGCAAATGCAATAATTCCCCATCGCGAACACCGACCATAAGTTGGCTTAACACCAACAGTAGCCGTTAGTGACGCCGGCTGGCGAATTGATCCGCCAGTATCAGTACCAGTTGCACCAGCACATAACCGCGCTGCCGTCGCCGCCGCCGATCCACCTGAGGACCCACCGGCAGTTAACTGGGCGTTTTCACCGTCATTCCGGCGCCAAGGGTTTACAACCGGACCAAAATAACTGGTCTCGTTTGACGAGCCCATGGCAAACTCGTCCATGTTCAGCTTACCGAGCATGACCGCACCGTCACGCCATAGATTTGCCGTCACCGTTGATTCATAAGCTGGCGAAAACCCTTCTAATATATGGGATGCTGCAGCGGCTTGGGTTCCCTCTGTGCAGAAAAGGTCCTTAATACCCAATGGTATTCCTTCAAGCGGGCCAGCCTCTCCCTTAGCGAGCCGTGCATCGGATGCATCCGCCATCGACAGTGCTTTTTCGGGCGTGGTGAGGATATAGGCATTCAAAGCCGATGCTTTTTCAATTCTTGAAAGATAGGCCTCGGTGACTTCACGCGATGACAAAGAGCGCTTTTGCAACGCGTCTTTAAGGTCAGCAATTGTCAGATCAGTAGGATTGCTCATTATTTTTATTCAACCACTTTGGGAACCACAAAAAAACCATCGTCAGACTTCGGTGCATTTCCGACAATATTATCTGGCTGACCACCACCTGTTGGCCCAGAGGCTGTTTTGTCGTCACGCATCGGAAGATCGGCCTCGACCGTTGACGCCATTGCTTCTACACCGTCGATATCAACCTCACCTAATTGCTCGATCCAATTCAATATCCCCGAAAGCTCAGCCGCGAGGGGCTCCAAGCGCTCTTCAGGGAGAGCAATCCGAGCGAGGCGTGCCGTCTTGCGTACTGTTTCTTTGTCAACCGCCATAAAATTCCCGAGAATAGGTGCTGCACCAAAATGTAAAGTGAGGTACCGCCATTGAGAAAGAAAAGTCGGCGATACTGACGAAAAGGGGTATCAATCACGCTGCGGTGCTGCAAGGCCACGTAAGATGAATGTCACAGCATCGTTGCTAGGACCATATATATCAGTGGCCGTTAGAATTGATAACCGTCTTTCCGTTAGCCATTGTAATAGTATCCGAGCATCGTTGACTTAAAGCCGTTCCGTTTCAAATGGAATCGCTGTGCCGCTTTACGCCATTGTTTTTACGCATTTCTAGGCGCGTGGGTAATTAGCCAATTGAGTCGCCATTTGAGCTTAAAATGCATTAATTGGCTTTCTGGAGATTATTATCAATTGACCGGCCACTATAAGGTGTAACAACCGCAGCAGCTTCTAATATCGCAAAACCTCGTTCAGGCCGCGCATAATTTGTTCTCGCAAACCGCTCCATTTCCGCACTGAGCTGCTGTCCACCGAATTCGCCAGCAACCCGATAGAACAGCTTTGCATCATAGCCACCTTGCTCTTCGGTCCTGGCGATGAAATCGTTCCAAAATCCAATAATGCCATTTGGATGCGCTTCGGCGGCTAAATTATTCAACACTTGCCCACAATTATAAGCAGCATCCACATCGCGCCTAGCGCTTGCCCGATTTAACGCCTGCCCGCGCAAGGCATTCACGCAGGCCTTTTTCGCGAGGGAAAGGTCTTCGGCGGCTTCTGCCAGCGTCCAATATCCAAGCCGCACCATGAGTTCAGATGCCAAAACATTGGCCCCACCCTCATGGATCCAATCGGGGACATCATATGAGAGAGGCCGCGCTACCGATTGCCATAAATGAGCTGCTTCGTGCAGCAATCCCGTTCGTAAGACATTTAGCGTAAATGGCGTTCGCTCCCCCCATGCTGGTCCTTCCAAGGCAACGCGAAACTGCCCTGGAAGGGCGTCGCCATTGAATGACACCATGCCCTGAACCGGCGCCCGCTCACCATTCGGCAGCCTGTTCTCACGCGAATAAGAAACGAAATAATTGGGCGTCACTTTCAAGGACCACCCAAACGCGCGCGCAAATTCCATAAGGGCGGAACCAGCAACCTCATTTATTTCTTTCTTCGCCCAAGATGGCAGATCCGGATCGATGGAAGCCACGAATGTTTTTCTCGGGCCGTCGCTTGCCAGCGGTTCTGCTTTGTTGCCTCGTCTTTTCCCAATATGCGTTGGCCCCGGACCAACCAGAAGAAACGCCGGGTGGTTAAGAGGGCTCTCCCAACCAACAAGCCGTCTTTCTACCGAATCAAAAACCGTAACCCGTCGCCCTGGCCGCGGTTCAACGCTTATAATTGTCCGAAAACGCGTTCCATATTCTGTCCATGGTTGAAAGTGTCCGGTATAAATCAACATGCTTTTTCGACCGAAAGGCATGAATGCTTCATAAGTTCTCGGCAAACCAATCTCACTTGGATTGATATTGAAGACGACACGCTGAAACCCTTCGCCATTCTTAGATGCCAGGACATCACGACCGTTTTCCGAATGCATCGAAATATTGCGGGTTTGCACGCGCCAGTCCGAACCACGCCGACCGTTGATATCGGCTCCAAGGTCTAATCGACTTACAGGACGTGTAAGGATAAACTCCAACGACCATTGCCGTTTCGTTTTTTCTACAAGGCGAACTGAAATGGTATCTGACCAAGAACGACTACTTTGAAACACGCCAACGGTATTAACCACACTATTGGTCATGTTATTGGTCACTGGATACGTCAACATATTGGACACCGGGCGGCCAATCGAAGCATTAACTTTGCTCGCACCGTTCGAAACATCAGCAAAAGCCGATTGAACCCCAAGAACACCCTTCACCAATGCAAAAACGAAAAAGAGTTTTGAAAAGATCCTGATTAAGCGGTTCGAAAAAATTTCAGAGCAAGACTGAGACCGAAAAAATAAACAATTCTGCAAGGTCCACGAACGTGAAACCTGTCTGATTACGTTCGGTGCGTTGAACTCCCTAAGCATACATCGATATCCCCCTCACCACCGCGCCTCTTTATCTATTCAAAACAGACTGTAGCAATTCAAATGATTTAATTTGCGACAAACGAAGAAACCGGTAATCACATCGATCATACATACAAATTCAAAGACATTGAACAAGATGCCAATACATCCGCATTGTTTGACGAATAACACACCATATTTTCCCGTGTTGCCAATGTTACCCGTGGTAAACTGAACAGCGCATGGCAATACTTCAACGTTACCGAGCTTTCTTTCTTAAATAACGCATTTAGATCAAATGCTGGACAAAATAGCTCAAAGGTGAACAACGGTTTGACAGATTCTTTATTCCTAAATGCTGCCCAGGCCTTTGGAACGAAAGGCGCGCTTCTAGGGCTGGATGTCGGCGAGCGAACAATTGGGCTCGCGAGTTGCGACCCGATGCGGCGCGTCGCGACACCAATAAAAACCCTAAGGCGCACCAAGCTTAAAAATGACGCAAAGCTCATTTCAGATATGGTTGCCGAGCGTCACGTCGTCGGTCTTGTGATCGGCTTACCATTGAACATGGATGGAAGCGAAGGACCGAGAGCCCAATCAACACGGGCAATTGGCGCAAGACTAAAGCAATTTGTTGGATTGCCAATTGCTTACTGGGATGAACGCTTATCAACGGTCGCGATGGAACGCGCATTAATCGCCATCGACGTTAGCCGTTCCACAAGAGCAGAAACAATTGATGCTGCTGCAGCAAACTTTATTTTACAAGGGGCAATAGACCGTTTACGTGCCGCCCATGGAAGCGATTAAATCGGATTACTTTACTTCGTTCGAAACTTAGTTCGATTCTTTTGTTACATATTTCTTCTTGTTACATTCTGCTGCAAAAAACATTTACAGACACTATTGCTTATCATTCTGGGCTGCGGATTTTACTTTTTTGACCGTTCAGTTATTTAAACATGTCTATTTGTTGCACGAAGGCGCAAGCGCGATTAAAACGATTCGAATAATGGATACAAATAATAGACCAACTCTGCCGATAGACGGCTTTCAAGCACGACGTTTAATTAGCGTCGATGATTTGTCATCGGATGATATCCATTATTTGCTGTCAATGACCGATTACTTTGCCGACTTCTTAAGAATGGGCGCGCGGCCACAACAACGGCTCGCAGGAAAGACGCAAATCAATCTATTTTATGAGAATTCAACGCGAACCAATTTATCATTTGAACTTGCAGGCAAAAAGCTCGGTGCAGATGTTATAAATGTACCGGTTGCTGCATCGTCGGTGAATAAAGATGAGAGCCTCATCGACACCACACAAACGCTCGCAGCGATGGGCGCCCATATTATGATTGTCCGTCAACAATCGCCTGGCCTGCTGGAAAGTCTCGCTGATAAAATTCAGTGCCCAATTGTCAATGCCGGGGATGGTGTTCGCGAACATCCGACGCAGGCACTCCTTGATGCCGCAACGATTAAATCAGTGTTTGGAACACTTGAGGGAAAAATCATTGCGATTTGCGGAGATATTCGCCATTCGCGCGTCGCAGCCTCTGGCGCACGTTTATTCAAACGACTTGGCGCAACGGTGAGATTTGTCGCGCCGGAATATCTTCTTCCTGACAACCAGCAATCACCCCAAAGTTGCTTCTCCTCTTTGCAAGAGGGTCTTGCGAACGCAGATATTGTAATGGCGCTCCGTATGCAATTTGAACGTATGCAGAGCGACGATGATATCGAGAAAGCAAGTAAGGACTATTTCGCTGACTTTGGACTAACCCATCAAACCTTAAACTACGCCAAGCCAAATGCGTTTGTGATGCACCCTGGACCAATAAACCGTGGTGTGGAAATCGATGGTGCGCTTGCGGACGATCCACGACGATCTCTTATTCTTCAACAGGTTTTCTACGGCGTAGCTGTCCGTATGGCTTGCCTTGATGCCCTCCTCACCAATTCAGCATCAAGTCTCGCGAATTCAGAAGAACTAACCAATTTATACGAAACACCGCCTAACATTGCCGATTTATCGGAATCAGGATTGGTCGAACCCACGAGCTCTTATTCTGAGCGCCATCAATATGATTGACGTTTTGCTTTCTATTATTGTCGGCTACTTGCTGGGCTCGATTCCGTTTGGCCTCGTGATATCGCGCGCTGCTGGCCTTGGCGATATAAGAGACATTGGTTCAGGCAATATTGGGGCGACAAATGTTCTAAGGACCGGCCGCAAGGATTTGGCACTTGCCACGTTATTACTCGATAGTGGTAAAGGCGCTATTGCAGTAGGGCTCGCCATATTTCTTGACTGGCTCCCTGAACTCGCCGGCGCTGCGGCATTCCTTGGCCACTGTTTTCCGGTTTGGCTTGGATTTAGCGGCGGTAAAGGTGTTGCGACCTTCTTGGGTACCCTTCTGGCAATATGGTTCCCAGCTGGAATACTAACGTGCCTGACGTGGCTTTTAACGGCACGGATCAGTGGTTACTCCTCCTTGGCGGCTCTCGTCGCCGCAGCGGCGTCTCCCGCTATATTGTTTTCAATGGGACGGCCGTCGGCCGCCTTCGCTGCGGCGTTTATGACGGTGCTGATTTTTATTCGGCATCACGCAAATATATCTCGGCTGCTTATTGGACGAGAGCCACGCATCGGGAATGCCGATACAATGGGCTCTAGTGAGGGAGCTGCTCGCACAGCATAATAAAAGACTATGGGGGAGACACTGAAAGAATTAGACCGATCTGAAAAACTGGATTGGATACGGCTCATTCGAACAAATTCCGTTGGTCCCGTGACGTTCCAACGACTTTTGACGCGCTATGGTACAGCGAAAGATGCCATTGCAGCCCTGCCAGACCTTGCCAAAACCGCCGGTAGGAAAACCTTACTTAAGCCGCCGTCGCGCGAAGAGGCCGAATACGAGCTGAACGCAGCTGAACAAGTCGGCGCCAAAGCGGTTGCGATGATTGAACCTGACTACCCAGCCCTTTTGCGAACAATCACTGACCCTCCCCCAATTCTTTACGGTGTCGGACATTTGAGCCTCCTAGAGAAGCCGGCCGTTGCACTTGTTGGGGCACGGAACGCTTCTGCAGCTGGACGAAGAATTGCTGGAGACTTTGCGCGAGACCTTGGTAACGCCGGATATGTTGTTGTTTCTGGACTAGCGCGGGGGATAGATGGTGCGGCTCATACAAATTCGCTCGATAATGGAACCATTGCCGTTGTTGCTGGTGGCGTGGACGTCATCTATCCGCCAGAGCATTTAGAATTAACGCGGGACATTGCGCGACGTGGTCTTATCGTGTCAGAGCGGCCACCCGGTGCTCAACCAACAGCCCGTGATTTTCCACGTCGAAACCGATTGATTTCTGGTCTTTCCTTGGCCGTCGTCGTCATTGAAGCAGCAATGCGATCAGGCACACTTATTACTGCGCGAACCGCCGCTGACCAGGGCAGAGAGGTTTTTGCAGTGCCCGGCTCGCCACTGGATCCACGGTGCAAGGGATCGAATAATCTCATTCGAGATGGCGCCGGATTAGCGGAGAGCGCCGAAGACATCATTCAGAGCCTTTCTCACCGGATAGATTCAGTGAAAGAAAACGAAAGAGACTATTTTGCTGCGTTAGATAGCACACCCAAAGGTGACACCAATGAGACCGAGGAAGACATCGCGTTACAGGTCAAAGAAACCATTCGCGAACTCATGTCGCCGACTCCTATTCACAGGGATGAAATAATACGTGCCTCAAAAGCTGGTCCGGGTCTTGTTGCCGATGCGCTTCTTGAACTCGTGCTTGCTGGCGAGGTGATTGAAGAATACGGCGGTTTTTTTGCGCAAAAGACTTGATGAAACTATCTTGCTTGAACGAACGTCCACTCGACCGCGCCATGCGGAAGACGATAGCCGCTCCCTTTCGACTGGAATCGCTGAGCGGTTTTAAGTCTCTGATTTTACACAATTTCTGGCGCCGGGGCCTACAGGGAGCTGCGTAAATCCCCCTTGACCCGAAAACGCGTTAGTTCTCCTGCACGTTTTCACTAATCGCGGCATTTTTGGCTTCCAATAGGTGATATTGAAGTTTCACATTGTAAGTCAGCTGGGAGATGGACTGAAGTTCGATTAACAGATCTCTGATGTAATCCTGCGCTTGCTGTGGACTTAACCCTCTCAACGTTTCCAAATTTTGATTTCTACTAATCTGTCTCGACGCCATAGACCTGCGAACCCCCAAATTCCGCGTTCAATTTGAAAAACCAGGATACCCCAGCGAACAATTCAATCTTAAACAAGGGACGCTATTCTGTATTACACAGTGGATCCCGATCCACGGTGTACAGCAACCATCGATAGATATCAATATTTTTTATACCTTAGCGTGTGCCCTTGCGTCATCAATCGATCGCTGCCTGAGTTGACAGTTGGGGTAAGCCCAGCGCACTAAGCCGCGCACTATAGAAGGTCTGACAGCGCTTCTCGGCGAAGTGTGAACGATTTGCCTATAGGAAGCGCGTTAGAGACAAAACACCAAAGCGATTGAGTGATCTCAATTGATGCGAAATCGCTATAGGCTTTGTAACGCGTTTTACCAATGACCGTGAGACGTCATTTGAACGGATAGAATATCAGAGTTGGTAACTGGAGAACTCGTCAAAGAATGCAAGTTGTAATCGTCGAATCCCCGTCAAAAGCCAAAACCATTAACAAATATCTTGGTTCAGAGTACCATGTCCTGGCGTCATATGGGCACATTCGGGATCTACCTTCAAAAGATGGTTCGGTTGACCCTGATCGTGACTTCGCCATGACCTGGGAACTTGATGCCGGGTCCAAGAAACGCGTTAATGAAATTGCACAAGCTGTTAAAGGCGCTGAAGGCCTGATCCTTGCGACGGACCCCGACCGAGAAGGAGAAGCAATTTCTTGGCATATCCTTGAGGTATTGGCACAGAAAAAAGCCCTTAAGGGCATGCCCGTGCAACGGGTCGCCTTCAATGCAATTACAAAGTCTGCGGTGCACGAAGCGATCGCAAGTCCGAGAGAGATCGATCAGGATCTGGTTGATGCCTACCTCGCCCGCCGGGCCCTTGATTATCTTGTGGGTTTTACCCTTTCACCGGTCTTATGGCGAAAGCTGCCGGGCGCGCGTTCCGCCGGACGCGTGCAATCCGTTGCTTTGCGGTTGATCTGTGAGCGGGAGATCGAAATTGAATGCTTCACACCAGAGGAATACTGGAGCGTAGAAGCAGATGTTCTGTCAGGGGATGCACCATCCTTCCGCGCCAAAATGACCATTCACGAGGGAGAAAAGCTCAAGAAATTCACCCTTAACAATGAGACATCAGCGCTAGCCGCCAAAGCTGCCATTGATAACGCGGCCTTCTCGGTCGATGCGGTTGAAGCAAAACCAACAAAAAGGAATCCGCCACCACCTTTCACCACGTCCACGATGCAACAAGAGGCGGCGAGAAAACTTGGCTTTTCTGCATCCAGAACCATGCAAACAGCGCAGCGTCTTTATGAGGGCATTGATATTGGCGGCGAGACGACAGGCCTTATAACGTATATGCGTACTGATGGCATCGATATGGCACCAGAGGCACTCGGTAATTTGCGACACACCATTCAAAACGAGTTTGGAGACCCTTATCTGCCAAAGTCCCCGCGGATGTATAAAACAAAACAAAAGAACGCACAGGAAGCACACGAATGCATCCGTCCAACAAGTTTTTCCAGACTGCCAGGCCAGATTCGCGGACTTGATGAAGGGCAAAACAAGCTCTACGCGCTTATCTGGAAACGCGCGATGGCAAGCCAAATGGAATCCGCCCGCCTAGAGCAGACTACAATTGATATTCTTTCTACTGATAAAAAGACGGGGCTACGCGCTACGGGTTCAGTCGTATTGTTTGATGGCTTTTTGAAACTTTATGAGGAAGGCCGCGATGAGCCTGATGGTGAAGACGGGACAGGCGTTTTACCAAAGCTTAATGCCGGGGCATCGGCATCAGCGAAAAATGCAAAAGCAGAGCAGCATTTCACGCAGCCGCCCCCACGGTATTCCGAAGCATCGCTTGTCAAAAAGCTAGAAGAGCTGGGCATTGGCAGACCCTCCACTTACGCTTCCATTCTCTCGACCCTTCAGGACCGGGGCTATGTCGCGCTTGAAAAAAAGCGGTTCGAACCAGATTCGAAAGGGCGCATTGTTACCGCCTTTCTTGAGAACTTTTTTCGTCGTTATGTCGAGTATGACTTTACAGCAAACCTTGAAGGCACACTCGACGAAATATCCAATGGTGACGTCGACTGGAAAAGGTTCCTCCAAGAATTTTGGAAAGACTTTATTGCGACTGTCGATGAGACCAAAGAGCTTAGAATTTCCGAAGTTCTTGATGCATTAAATGAATCACTAGGCCCACTAATCTTTCCTCCGAAGGAAGATGGATCAGACCCTCGCAAATGCCCAAGTTGCGATACCGGCCGGCTATCTTTAAAGACCGGGAAATTTGGTGCTTTTATTGGCTGTTCAGAATATTCTGAGTGCAGATATACGCGACAATTATCAGCCGCAGATAAAAGTGACGAACCAACGGGAGACAAAGTCCTCGGAACCGACCCAGAGACAGGGCTTGAAGCTTTACTCCGTATCGGTCGCTTTGGACCTTATGTTCAATTAGGGCACGAGGATAAAGAGAAAAAAGAAAAGCCCAAGCGCACCGGTATTCCGAAAGGGTGGGCCGTCGATGAGGTCGACTTCGAAAAGGCGATGAAGCTTCTAACACTTCCCCGGCAAATTGGACCTCACCCTGAAGATGGAGAACCCATCGAAGCAAATCTTGGTCGGTTTGGCCCTTATGTGAAGCATGGTAAGATCTATGCAAACCTGCCGGATGTAAACGAACTATTTGAGGTGGGAATCAACCGCGCCGTTGCTTTAATAGAAGAGAAGAAAGCAAACCCTCGCGCTGGTCGCGGGGCTGCTGCAAAGCCATTAAAGGAATTAGGCGACCATCCAGAAACAGGAAAACCGGTCAACGTCATGAACGGACGTTACGGTCCCTACGTCAAACACGAAAAAACCAACGCAACACTACCACAAGGCGTTGAGCCCGATACCGTAACACTTGAACAGGCCCTCGAATTAATCGCTGAACGCGAGAAAAAGAAACCCACGAAGAAAAAAACAGCAAAGAAAAAGACGACCAAGAAAAAAGTGGCAAAAAAGAAAGCTACCAAAAAAACGACGTCGAAGAAGGCAACCAAAAAGAAGGTCTCGAAGAAAAAAACAACAAAGAAAGCCGCAACAAAAGCGGAAGAGTAGTTTATACTAAGGCAGTCTTCCGATGTCTGAAGATGTGTCGCTTGCTTTTGAAGATCTAATAGAATGACACGCGAGGTCCTGTTATCTCGGCTACACGAGGGAGAGCGTACAATCACCGATCCGAACGCTCGCCTGCGCGCTATCCGATCAAGCCTCTGCATCGGCGATAAAAAAGCCACAATATCGGGGATAATCGTCCAGCGATTGATTGTGAGATCGAAAGACGAGAGCGGCGCAAGGACCGAACTTTGATCTCCTAGACTAAGCATTTCGAGTTCAAGTGGCTGCTCATTGGTCACTGGCCCACGCGCCAGGAAATGCGCAAAATTTAAGACTCACAGCCGTTCAGTGATTCCATTTGAAACGGACCGGCTTTAGCGACCTACCGAAGGCCGGTTGGTCAGTGAATTTCATAGGATTTTGCCCACCGGTTCTCACTTTAACGCCAAATATGGCCTTGATCCGATTGAATTTTGCCCGTTAATCTAGGTCAATGTTTGTGGCGTTTCGTTGTTATCGTGTGGATCGCATCGCTTTCGCGATGTTGGCTGCCGCCTTTCTTGCAGCATGCACCACGACGCCTGGCGGTGGCTCTGGTCAAGTGACCAAAATTCCCCATGAAACAAGCAAGCTTTTGCTCTGCAAGGGCATGCGTGTGCGCAATGCCCCTGAAACGGACAAGCAAGGACGCGTAAAAGGGTTCAAACCAACCTATCGCATCCGTGGACAAGTTTTATCGACTGCTCCGGTACGCGGGTGTCTCAGTTCAGGCTTTGGCGGTCCCAACCGGCGCAAAGATAAACCGCACCGGCGGCATGACGGCATCGACATCTCAACCGGGGGTAAAGTGCCAGTTGGTGCAGCTGGCGCAGGGACGATTGCCGTGATTTCGTCTTCGTCTCGAGGTTATGGCAAATTCATTGATATCCAACATGGGCAGGGCGTTGTTACACGATATGCCCATCTCGCGTCGGTCGACAGAGGCATAAAAAAAGGAACACGCGTCGCCGCGGGTCAGGCCATCGGCCGAACGGGCCGAACCGGGAACGCATCCGGCATCCATCTCCACTATGAGATTTTGGTGAATGGCAAAGCGGTCGATCCCCTCAAGTGAGCCCACTGTCTCTTAAAGGAGGCGAGTAATCACGGATTTTTTTAAAACGCAAACTTATGTGGCCGTTTTTTCCGTGCTAGTAGCTAGCTTTCAACCTTGTTAGTTGCGAGACAGATTCTTTGCCCCCCTCCCCCCCAGATGATTACTTACCATCAAAGAAAGAGCTCATCGATTTTCTGAATAAGAGCGACGAAAACACAACACGGCGAGATATCGCCCGTGCGTTTGGTGTTAAGGGCGCGCAGCGAGCAGAATTGCGCTCGCTCCTACGGGAGATGGAAGCCGACGGCCTTATAGAAAAAGACAGTAAGAAAAACCATCATTCATCTGGTACATTACCCCCGGTATTACCCGTCGACATTATGTCCATCGATGACGATGGCGACCTTCTTTGCATGCCTTCATCATGGCGAAGCGAGCATCAACCGCCGATGATTCGCTTATCGCGAAAGGATGCTGAACGTACAAAACCGACACCAGGCGTCGGCGACCGACTACTTGCAAGATTGAAATCAGAAGGGGATGATGGGTATTCCGTACAAGTTATAAAACCTATCGGAAAAAGCGCGCACCGCTTCCTAGCGGTTTTTAGAAAAACGCGGTTCGGCGGGGTTGCTGACCCCGTTGAAAGGCGCGCGCGCAATAAGTTCACGATAGAGAAGAACGACACACGAGGCGCCGATGAAGGCGACCTGGTTTGGTGCGAAGCCATCAACCGCCGTGGTTCATCAGCAACACGCGCGCGTGTCCGCGAGATTACCTCTCATATCGACAATAAGAACGCTTACTCAATCATTGCACTGGCGAGCCATGGTATTCCAATTGAGCTCCCTCAAGCCGCTTTTGAAGAAGCAGAGAATGCTAGTCTTCCCCAACTTGGAAAACGCGAAGACTTGCGCAACGTCCCCCTCCTCACCATCGACCCAGCGGATGCGAAAGATCATGACGATGCTGTTTGGGCAACACAAGATCAATCACCCGACAACAAAGGGGGCTTCAAAGTAATTGTCGCTATTGCCGATGTCAGTTGGTTTGTCAGACCGGGCAGCGCTCTTGACAGTGAAGCGCACGATCGGGGAAACTCCGTATACCTCCCTGATCGGGTTGTTCCTATGCTGCCCGAAAAACTATCGAATGATCTTTGCTCTTTGCGTGAAGGAGAAGATCGGCCATGTCTTGCGGTAGAGATGACCATCGATCGCGAAGGCAACAAGACACAGCACCGGTTTACGCGGGCGATGATGCGGTCAGCAGCACGCCTTAGCTATGAAGATGCTCAGGCACGTATCAATGCGCTAGTGCAGAACAAAAGCACAAGCGAAAACGCGATAGATACAACCTTAGATCATCTTTACACTGCTTTTCAAGCACGCTGGAAAGAGAGAGAAAAAAGGAATCCCTTGGATTTAGACTTACCGGAGCGACGTATTATCCTTAATCAGGAGGGCGATGTTGAAAGAATAGACCGCAAAGACCGTCTTGATACGCATCGACTAATCGAAGAATTTATGATTCTTGCTAATGTGGCAGCCGCAGAGACTTTAGAAGCCAAGCGAACACCACAAATTTATCGCATCCATGAAGTGCCGGATACAGAAAAGCTTGATGCGACGCGCGATTATCTATCCACGCTCGATTATGCATTGGTAAAGACCGGCGCGGTGCGCCCACGACACTTTAATCAGATTTTGAAGATCGCTGCGGAACGAGACCAAAAGGCAATGGTGTCCGAGGTCGTGCTACGGACACAACGCCAGGCAATTTATTCAACTGAGAACTTTGGCCATTTTGGCTTGAATCTTGGACGCTATTCCCATTTCACATCACCCATTCGCCGCTATGCCGACCTCACAGTCCATCGCGCCCTCGTCAAAGCCTGCAAGTTGGGCGCTGGCGGGCAAAGCGCAGCGGAAGCCGAAGGGTTGGCCGATACGGCCGACCTAATCTCAAACCTTGAGCGCCGTGCCATGGCGGCTGAACGGGAATCGACCGACCGATACCTCGCCGCTTATTTGGAAGATCGGCTTGGAGATGAATTTGACGGTAATATTCGAGGGGTCACGCGCTTCGGTGTTTTCGTCGCGCTCGACGAGACTGGTGCCGATGGGTTCGTACCGATGCGCGCCCTCGGGTTCGAACGGTTTCGCTTCGATCAAGCAGCGCACGCTGTCGTTGGCGAATCAAGCGGTGGACGGTATTTCCTTGGTCAAAAAGTAACGGTTCGTCTTGCAGAAGCGGCGCCTATTACGGGTGGATTGAGATTTGATATGCTCAGCTCGCCCGCAAAAGCGACTAGCAAAACAAAAAGTACGAAGCACAAGAAGGCTACGAATAAGCCAAAAGGCGATAAAGCACGAAAACAACGTAATCGCGAGACACAACCGAGTGCGAAGAAAACGACAAGAAAGAAAAAGTCTCGTTCGAACGCCAAATCGCGGAAAAATCCTATGGCTTGAAACGCCGCGACTGTATACTCCGTGACGCTCAAAGCCCTTTAGGTTCATCATGAAAATCGCAACATACAACGTCAATTCTATCAATGCCCGGCTCCCAAGGGTTCTTGAATGGTTCGATGAAGCAAAACCAGATGTAACTGTGTTACAGGAAATCAAATGCGTCGATGAAAAGTTTCCAGCAATAGAGTTTGAAGACCGAGGATATAATGTCGCTGTACACGGACAAAAAACGTATAACGGTGTTGCGTTTATTTCGAAGTTTCCCATTGAAGAGACGCTAAAAGGTCTGCCTGGCGCCCCGGATGATGAACAAGCACGCTATATCGAAGCTGTCGTGATACCCGATAAAAATGGCCCTGTCAGGATCGGTGGGCTTTACCTACCGAATGGAAACCCTGCCCCTGGTCCTAAATATGATTACAAGCTTGCCTGGATGAAACGCTTGATCAAAAGAGCCATCAACCTATTGTCGCAGGAAGAGGCTTTTGTGTTAGCGGGAGATTTTAATGTTATCCCGCAAAATGAAGATTGCTATGACCCTATTGCGTGGTCGGATGACGCACTCTTTCGAACGGAAACCAAAGCGCTCTTTCGTAAACTTCTAAATTTGGGACTGACGGATGCCCTTCGACGAATTGATCCGACATCAGTTCGGTATACTTTTTGGGATTATCAACGCGGCGCCTGGCCAAAGGATAATGGTATTAGGATCGATCATCTGTTGTTAAGCCCCGAAGCGGCGGATCGCTTAACAAATGCAGGGGTCGACCGCGGCGTTCGCGGGCGAGAGAAAGCATCAGACCACGTACCAGTTTGGATCGAGCTACAATGAAATGGTCACCTGAACAGGACGATGCGCTCAAGGCAGTTGATCGCTGGCTTCAAAAGGGTGAGAGCCAGGTTTTTAGACTGTTCGGATATGCCGGTGTAGGAAAGACAACGCTGGCACGACATTTTGCAGAAAACGTATCAGGCGAAGTGGCATTTGCGGCATTCACCGGCAAAGCGGCCCATGTAATGCGCCAGAAAGGATGTGTTGGGGCCACAACAATTCATGCCCTTATCTATCGTCCGAGTGGTGATGAACCAGAGCAAGAAGGAGAACTCATGTTCTCGATCAGGCGTGACGCGCCTGCTTCAAAAACCGATCTCATCGTGATCGACGAATGCTCAATGGTCGATGAAGAGCTGGGACGGGACTTGCTCTCATTCCATAAACCCGTTCTTGTTCTCGGTGATCCTGCTCAATTACCGCCTGTGAAGGGTGGCGGGTTTTTCACAGAAGGCGACCCTGACTTCATGCTGACAGAAATCCATCGACAAGCAGCAGATAATCCAATTATTCAAGCGTCGATGGATATTCGCCAAGGCCTAGATCCTCGAGCAGATGGCGACCGCCTCAGGATCGTACCACGGGATGTTCTTGAGACCGACGATGTCACTGGCGCCGACCAAGTACTCGTTGGAACCAATAGAACGCGCAAACGGTATAATGATCGTATTCGCTCTCTCAGAGGACACGAGGATCGTTATCCAGAGGCCGGGGAAAAACTTGTATGCCTACGCAATAACAAACGCAAGGGGCTATTGAACGGAGGGGTGTGGACCGTCACCTTACGCCAATCACCCCGCGGGCGCCGGGCACGGATGGTTGTTGCGCCAGAGGATGGGGATGGTCCGGGTGAAAAACCAGTTTCCATAACCGTCCCCATGGCGATGTTTACGGATGGCCCCGATAAGGTCCCATTTGAAGAGCGCCGCGGCGCAGACGAATTTGACTATGGATACGCGCTTACAGTCCACAAGGCGCAAGGCTCGCAGTGGAACAATGTCGTCCTGTTCGATGAAAGCCGAGCGTTTCGCGAACATCGGTCGCGTTGGCTCTACACGGCCGTGACGCGTGCAGCGGAGAAACTCATGATTGTGCGCTAAAGCGATAGGCTGAAAAGCGTATATGGTTGACCATGTGCGTTTATCGACCACCAACCACTTGCGCGCGAACCGCTTCCACCGATACGGGCCCGTCAATCGGCATTTCAAACCGTTTCACCAAAACGTCGATCAAATCAAAAATCACGTCGAATTCTTTCAGTATACGATTGACCCGTGCCGGATCATTTAATGGGGTAAACATTGACCCCATGTTAAGCTTATCGCCGGTTTCAATGGCGAGTAAAAGCTCGCCGCCGACAAAGACGGCGCGCAGGTTTTTTCCGTCAAAGAGCCGTTCCAGCTCTTGAAATCGTTCCAAGACAATTGGATCAAGCAACAACCGTGCTTCCATTTGATCGGTTGACCACGCTTCAAATGCTTTTTCGAACTCTGGAGATGCCAGACCAATGCGTGAATACTTCTTTCCTGGGCGGAACATCGCATTTAGCGGTCCACGATCGCGACGGATCACGGTCTCACCTTCGAACGCGACAGGGTAGGCAATTTTAGCAAGCTGACCATGGAATACTGTGCGAATGTGCCGCCGCCGCCCGCTGCGCTTCTCCATCTGCAGTTTGCCCTCACAGATTTCAAAGTTAGCGCCCAAACGCTCACCGCTCACACGGTCTTCCCAGTTCTCTTTATTGAAATTAGGCAGCAGGCGCCTTTCCCGAAGGACGCTAACGCTATCAGGACGAGAAGCAGTCCGAGAATAGTCAAGGTCTAGCCCCTGACTGATACGTTGGAAAAGGCCGTTAGTGATTTGACACCGTGCGCGATTTAAAAAGTACGACGCCGCGGCAAACCCGCCCATCGCCCCCATAATGCCGATCATTCTTCCCAACTCACCAAAATTACCCAAATAAATGACCGCCACCGCGCCCAAGGGCGACGCAAGACCGACAATGACAAACAATGTTACAGCCCGAATACGCTCATTTTCCTGATCAAGCAGATAGGGAACGATAACGCGCTTATAAAATGCTGGCATATCAGCAAATTCAGGACGGCTTGATGGGAGTTCAATACTCATAATACGCTCAGGTTCGAGACCAATCATCAGGCGAGTGTCTCAGGATGAAACTTGCCCAATATTGTCGCTTGTGTGCGTAAAAGGAGACTTAAGGGAGCTCGATTTTCAGTGAGCGCCTACGTTCTTTCGTCCTTATCCCATCGAGACACTTTGCGTCGCCTTCTCCTCGATCTTCGCCCCTCTATTGGGATGATCGCCGAACGCATCAGTAATTTGGCGTTGCCAAAGCTCGGCGTAAAGACCGCCTTTTTCCAAGAGCTGCTTATGGGTCCCTCGCTCGATGATCTCTCCATTGTTCATGACTAAGATGAAGTCTGCGTGCGCGATTGTAGAAAGACGATGAGCAACGGCTAAGGTGGTTCTGCCACGTGAGGCTTCGTTGAGTGCCGATTGAACATCACGCTCCGTTTGCGAATCGAGGGAGGACGTTGCTTCATCTAGAATTAAAACCATTGGATTACTGAGAATTGCTCTCGCTAACCCGACCCTTTGGCGTTCCCCCCCTGACAATTTAAGGCCTCGTTCGCCGACAAGTGTATCTAGCCCCATCGGCAATGACCCTACGAACTCGGTTAATTGCGCCGCCTTAAGAGCTTGGGTGAGTTCGTCATCGCTCGCGTCTGGCTTTGCATATGTCAGATTAAATCGCAGGGTATCGTTGAATAAGGCAACATCCTGTGGAACGATGCCAAAAGCTTTTCGGAGCGATGCTTGTTTGAATTTCCGAATATCCTGCCCGTCGATTTTGATTGCCCCACGCGTCGGATCAAAAAAACGCAAAAGAAGCTTAAGGACCGTCGACTTGCCAGCGCCGGACGGTCCGACCAGCGCTACATAGGCGCCAGAAGGAATGTCAAAGCGCACACCTTTTAGTCCGCTTTCTCGTCCCTCATGGGCAAAATAGACATTTTCAAATGAAATTGGACCATCAATACGCGTGAGTTCTCTTGCATCATTGGCATCTTCCACGCCAGGTTTTAGGTCTAAAAGGTCATGCAGTTTTTCAATATCAACAGTGCCCTGGCGGATTTCACGCCATGCAAATCCGAGAATCATCAGTGGACGATAAATATTTGATAGCATCAAAACAATAGCCGTGACATCACCGACCTTCATGTCCCCCTGCGACACGGCCAGTGCGCCAAATATAACAGCCGCTAACAACCCTGTGGTCATGATGAATTCTTGGGATGCATTTAGCAAATGCAAAGACTGCATCGACCGGACATATTTTTTGGCAAATATTTGAACGGCACCATCGTATCGTCCCGTTTCACGCGATTCTGCGACGAATGACTTCACAGTTTCAAAATTTGTCAGTGTATCCGTTGAAATCGCTCGTAATTTGGTATCAGCTTCATTGACCGCGCGCCGCAAGCTACTACGCCATTCCGTTATGAGGATGGTAACAGCAGCAAAAGCAAATACCGTGAACACCGAGATAATCGCAATTGGTACGGAATAAAGTGCCGCCATAACGACTGCCGCAAGAGCAAGTTCGATCAGTGTTGGGCCGATGTTAAACGCCACAAATCGCAACAAAAACTCAATAGAACTCGCGCCGCGCTCAATAACCCTAGAAAGGGCACCCGCCCGTCGGGTCAGATGGAATTGAAGTGACTGTTTTTGCGCATGGGCAAAGGCTTCAACAGCAACGAGACGTTGTGCATCTTGGGTCACACGCGTGAAAAATGCATCTCTCGCCTGGGGCAGCCCATTTGCAAAAAATCGCGCAGCCCCAAACAAAAAGACAAACCACAAAAATGGCGCGCCGACGGCTTCAAAGGGGCCAAAACCCGAGGGAGCGTCCTGAAGAGCAATATATCCAGCGGCCTCTGCATTTCCAGCGGCCTTTGCGACGTCTGCTGCCCGGTTCAACCCCTCTCCCAGGAAGACCGGTGCACTTACCGAGAAAGCTTTGGCAACAAAGGTTAACAACAACGCTAATACAATACGCCCGCGCCAACGCTTCATCTCGGGGCGCAGTAATGTAGACATCATGCGCTTTAGGACACGCCAAACTGGCGTGGTTGGTTTTGTTTGTTGTTCGAGATTGAGATCGCCCATCCGGTACAGATAGGTGTCAATCGAAATAAGGCAAACAAAAACTAAACCAGGATTTGTTTGATGGTCGCAACGATACTTACCTTTAATAAAACGTGACAGCGGTGCCAACGTGACTTGGGAATAGCACTGCGTCATGATGATTGGAATTTATTTGGCCTAGTGAATAATTTTCAATTTACCTTAACCAATGCTTTCAACTTTTTGCCCATCATGAGATGGCTTGGCAGAACGTCAGAAACACAATTTTAATTTGTGTGGCCCTTATCCTGTTATCTTGATTGCACGAAGGAAGAACATCCATGGGCAAAACGAATGCTCGAAGGGTAAAAAAAGATTCAAGGCCCACACTTAGTGGTCGCTTTCGTGCGCTTATTGAGAACGAAAAAAAACACGACAATAAAAGAGTGTTTCCGAGAACAGCGACATATCAATTTGCGCGTTTGCGTGTGGAGGCAAATTCGGAAATTGACTGTGCAATCAGAGATATTTCGGAAGGTGGACTGAGAATAAAACTAGAAGAAGCCCGTCCGCTCCCTGCCACCATGCAGATCACATTTGTCGCAAATGGACAAACCAAACTATGTCGTCTTGCTTGGCAAAAATCGAAACATGCCGGACTTGAATTTCTAACCGGCAAAAAACGTGATTATAAATCACTCAACGATTAAAGCATCATCACGTCGATTGGAATCGAGACGACGCTTTAAGTTGTTGATTTTACGCATTTCCTTAACGCCAACCGCACACACTTGGCTTGGAACTGCTTTAGGCATAAGCGCCTACTGCGATGGGGGCAACGTCTTCGTTACGCTCTCACGGGTCCGCCACTCTGTCAGTAAATCCGCAACCGCTGGTCGGCGTTCGACCCAATCAATATCGGCAAAACGAAATTGAGCATATTCAATCATTGCAACAAACCCAATCGCACCAAGGTCAAATGCAAGGCCAATTTCAGTTGCGTTTGTTTCCGCCCAGTCCAAAGCTGAAGCCGCTTTATCGAGTTGGTCCGCATAATTATCTGCCCAGTATGTGGCAGCAGGACGAATATTTTTTTCGTACATTGCTTGAACCAAAGCCTCGGTACCGCCCGCTGCTATGGCATGTCTGTTCAAACAGACAAGGCGCTTATCCGGATGAGAAGCGATTAAATTACCGTCGGCATGATCGTTTAAAAATTCAATGATGACGCGACTGTCAATCACATTTGCACCAGATGCGGTCTGCAATGCTGGCACCCTACGAATAGGATTAACGGCTTTCCCGAAGCTATGATTTGGCGCTGCTGGCTTAACAACAGTTTCAACCAGCTCAATTTGATCAGCAATACCGAGTTCAATTGCAGCAATGCGTACCGCTCTTACAAAGGGCGATGTGAGCGATCCAAAGAGTTTCATGGGAGTTTGAGTTCCTCACTACCAAGATTTTCGAAATGACCTTCGATTGCTTGGTCATCCACATCGGACAATGACGACGGTGACCATTGAGGGTTACGATCCTTATCGATAAGTTGCGCACGCACGCCCTCATAAAAGTCATGGCCATCTAAAATGTGGTGGACCATTCGAAATTCCATCTTCATGACGTCATCGAAGTCAAGTGCCTGCCCCCTAAGCATTTGCTGAAATGTAACTTTCAAAGATGTGGGGGACTGCTTCAAAAGCATTTGCAAAATGGAATTTGCCGACTCACTACTATCGTTTTCCAAGTTCTCGATGAGCTGAGAGAAGTCATTTGGGTTTTGGAAATGCGCTGATATTGTTGGCCGCATTTCATCAATCGCAGCAGGACCCGGGTCGCTGGAATGCTCTGACAGAACCGCATTGATAACATCGAACGGTTTATCACCCAAAGCGCTCTTGCACAAAGAATCCTCAAGGGCAGCATAGTTTTCAGGAGGAACATAATGGGTCGCGATTCCAGCAGCGAGGCAATCGGCGGCGTTAGCGCGGGCGCCTGTAAGCGCGTAATAGAGCCCAACACCATCCTTTAACCGAGGCATGAAATGGCCACCGCCAACATCAGGGAAAAGACCAATGCCGGTTTCCGGCATCGCAAACAAGGTTTTAGAACCGGCAACGCGGAAATCGCCATGCACGGAAACACCAACACCGCCGCCCATAACGACCCCATCAATCAGCGCCACATATGGTTTCGGGAAATTATAGATTGTCGAATTGTTACGATATTCTTCTCGAAAAAACGTTACCGCCTCGTCCTTGCGATCGCGACCGACTTCCCAAACAAATCGAATATCCCCGCCTGCGCAGAAAGCACGATCGCCCGCGCCTTTGGTCAGCACACCCCTTACATTCGAGTCGTCTCGCCACTCGATAAGTTTTTCCCGAAATTTCGAAACCATTTCGATTGTTAGTGCATTCAACACTTTCGGGCGGTTGAGTGTAATTATCCCCCAATCTCCAACCCGTTCGAACAGAATTTGGTCATCATTCATTGATCAAGCCTTTTTGATATTTGATGGAACATTGTGATGGGTATCATCAACTTTTGTCGTCTCAACCGATCGATCTGGCTCATCGCTGATCGGTGTCATGGGTCCGAGTTTTCCGTTGCGATGTCTGAGCCACCGAATGCCAAGATATCCAAGGACAATCGTTATGGCGATCAGAGGAAGCCAATACTTTGTCTGTTCGCCAGCAACGGCACCTACTGAATGGAAGAGACTAAAGGTTAGTACCACATAGATAAATGCGGACGTGAGCACGAATAAACAAAATCTGACATAGGGCGTCTTGAAAAATCCGCATGCGATATATGTCGGTATCCGCGTACCAGGAATGAACCGCGCCGCAAACAGTGTCTTTATCAGATCGTTTCTGACCAGATCGCCAGCAACCGAGACGCCCTTCTTTTCGGCAAAACGGTGCGCCCAGGCGTGGTTTCTTGCAAAATACCCAAGCCAATATTTCCACACATCGCTAACGGTGAGGCCAGCAAGAACGACCCCGAAAATAACGGAAACGGGCTCTACCTGCATCATCGATGCGGTAGCGGCCGCAACAACGGCAACGTCCTCCTGAACAAATGGAAGAAAGAACAAAACCGCGTAAAGCGCAAATCCCGACAAGTGCAGTATCGTATCAACGTCCATTTAAAATGCGTTGCCTTTGAACCTGAATTAAGATTTTGCTATAAGATAGTTTGGGCTAAGGCGCCGCACTATTAATAAGAGAGCGCGAGTTCCTTAGTCGAATGCTCAAAATCTCGGGGACCGTAGACTAGGCAAGTGGCTGACCGCAAGAAGGTTTGCGATTGGAACCAAAGCTTATTGCAGTCTAGGAGGTGAATTTGGACGTTCAATCACATCGGGCAATCACATCGGGCAATCACATCGGGCAATCACATCGGGCAATCACATCGGGGCAAAACAGCGTGCTTCGGAACAAAAACAGAAAATTGATCAAACAAGGTCATTGACCGCTGTGTAGACATTCTCATTAAAAGATGAGAGGCGCCCACTCACAATCCCGACGACTTTGGTGATAAACAACCCATCCTCAGCAAGCGGTGCCGTGAGACAGCGAAAAAGCAATGGACGACCGTCACTCAAGGTCAAGGTATCTTCAACGGCATGGGGCCCCTCATTTGCCACCGCGGCCCCAATCTCCTGCGATGCTCGATCAAGCACTGAGACTGTCCATTCAGATCCATCGACCAGATAAATATCGGCTAATTGAGCCAGATTCGACCCTAGGTAACTGAAATGAGGGAATCCATTGCTCTTAGCCAGATCAACAACGAATACCCAATTCCAATCGGATCCCATATCAATTTTCCGAAGCTCGTCCCAGCTCGGAAAATCTCCACGGGATGCCCGGATCCAAGCTGCTGAAAAGCGATTGATCAATCGCCGATCTGCGCCTGCTGGTTTGGAGATCGGTTCAAAAAGCGTGGCGATGTCGGTCATAAAATTATTATTCAATTGGAAAAGGTGTTAAATTTTCTCTCTAAAACAAATGTAACCTATTAATCTCACTCGCCAATTTACGAGAATGCTCGAATTTGCGCGCGAAAGTTCACACTTCGAAAAGACTGTCACCGACAAACCGAAATCGGCACAAATCCCAACGCAAAACGATTCGCACTTAAAAAGTTTAGGGCCGAGGTAAACACGCTTAAATTGTGCTTTGATTAAGAGAAAACGTATAGCGTATTAAGGCGCAAGTCAGTGTTCGCGGAGGATCAACGGGTTCAGGGCGTCAGTCTCATTTGGTCCTGCAAACCAACAAGACTGGTTCTCAGGACTGGTTCTAATGGGACCTTATTTCGCGCCATTTCGGGGTGGCGGAATCTTGTTAGTGATTTATAGCGAATAATGTCATACTGCATCGTTGCCGGACGACCCAACATCCAGAGGATCTTAGCATGACCACACTTCTGCCTATCATCGGATTTGTCGCTTTTTTTGCTCTTTTAAACCTCGTTGAAAAAGGTCGTATTGACTAACCCAATCGCAAATTCACGGTTCATTTTGCCCGCGGCCCAGTAGCAGCCGTAAAGGTAAAAAACTTCCCGGTTTCTTTATTTTTGCTGGGCCTCACTGATTGCAAAAACCTATAAAATTGCTGTGTGGGCCTTAAGGCACCTTGTTTTTAATCTGCGAATATTGTCCAAACTATCAGATCGCTGTGTTGCTTTAGCGAACCTGCGTACTGAAACACTTACCGCGAAACCCTCCGTGCAAGCTGCCCGCATTTACGATAGAAGCATCAATGTTAACTGAGTCCTTGTATATTTTGTTCGGACTTATCGTCTTGTTGGTTTCTGGAGACTTGCTTGTTCGTGGCGCTGTCGGAGCTGCTCGCGCCCTGAACGTACCGGCATTGCTTGTAAGCCTAACGATTATTGCATTTGGGACCTCAGCCCCAGAGCTTGTGGTCGCTGTCGATGCCGTACTCAAAGGAAAAGACGGTATTGCTCTTGGAAATATCGTTGGATCGAATATAGCGAACGTCCTCCTTGTCATCGGTTTACCTGCAATCATTTATCCCATGTCCACGCATGTGCCGGGCTTGCGCAGACATGCCCTATTCATGCTGATTGCGACTGCCGCACTCTTATTCATTGCCTATACAACCGGAACGATCGACACGGCTTGGGGGTACGGATTGTTTGCTGGTATCATAGGGTACATCACCTACACTGGCATCCGTGCGATAAAATCTGGCGGTGAGGACCCCCTCGTCGACGATGTTGAGGAATATGACGGTAACGGCGTATCGATAAGAACAATACTTTTCATTGTATTTGGCTTATTCGGATTGCCACTTGGCGCGCATCTCCTTGTGGAGAACGGCGCGGAACTTGCCGCAAATCTTGGCGTTAGAGATGAATTCATTGGCCTGACGATTATCGCCTTTGGAACGTCACTTCCGGAACTGGCTACCGTTGCCGCTGCAGCTATTCATAAAAAGTCCGACGTGGCGATCGGTAATATTATTGGTTCGAATATTTTCAATATTCTTGCCGTTGGTGGTGCCGCCGGTATCGCTGGGGGAGCAACCTTTGATAAATCATCTTTGTCGTTGGACCTTCCTGTTATGACCCTAGCAGCGATTACTATTTCTGCTTTTGTCTTTACGCAGCGCGATATCAACCGCGTAACCGGGGCAATAATGGCGATCGCCTATTTTGCATTTATTATAATTTTGTCCCGCAGCCTTTAAGTATCAAAGGGCAGTTATCCGCCAAGAGGTCGCGTGTTTCTCCGACTGCGTTATGAGGCAGCACCAGCAGTCAACGTTTTCTCCGTGGACCTACAGCATCAATATTATTTGAGAGGGCTGAAAAAGATATGCTCAAAAATAAAATATCCCCAGGCCTAGGGCGAGCCGCGATTGTCACCGGGGCGGGGAAGCGGCTTGGAAAAGCCATGGCATTGGCCCTTGGTGAAGATGGGTTTTCTGTAGCCATTCATTATAACCGATCGAACGACGAGGCTCTGGAAGTTGCAAACGCGATAAAAGATAACGGCAATAGCGTTACAGTGGTGCAAGCCGATTTGTCGAATGAAGACGAGACAGCCGCCCTGATTGCAACGGCGTCCGACGCTTTACAAGCACCAATAAGTCTACTGATTAACTCCGCATCTTTATTCGAAAATGATGAACTTTCGACGATGACAAATGACAGTTGGGACGCGCACCTATCGACAAACCTTCGCGCACCTGTCTTTCTGACCCAGCAATTTGCGACACAAGCTCCCAATGATGTTGATAATCTCGTGATCAATATAATCGATCAACGGGTACTTAAACTAACGCCTCAGTTTTTCTCATATACCCTTTCAAAATCAGCACTCCACGTTGCAACAAAGACCATGGCTCAAGCCCTCGCTCCCTGCGGCGTAAGGGTCAACGCCATCGCACCGGGACCGACAATGCGGAACGACCGTCAATCAGAAGCCGATTGGCAGGCACAAAATGCCGCAACAATTACCGGCAAAGGAGCACTACCAGACGATATTGCCTCTGCGATGCGCTACTTAATTTCCGCTGGCCCGGTTACCGGACAGATGATTTCTGTGGACGGTGGGCAGCATTTGGGCTGGGAAACTCCCGACGCCCTTGTTAAAGAGTAGCGCGTGCCTCTAAGCCATCAGATACACCAATACCATGGATACTATGCTAGCGAAAAATGACATCTCAACGGATGCAATCATATCTGTAGAAACCAAGCGCACTGTCTTTTTGAAGGGACTTGCGATTGATGCAGAAATTGGTGCCTATGCCGATGAAATCGGACGCAAGCAGCCGATAAAGATTGATGTGAGTATGAACGTTACCACGCCCGATAATCCGCTATCTGAAAACTTGTCTGATGTTGTTTGTTATGATCGCATGTCCCAATCGATCGAAGCATTGATCAGTCAAGGGCATATCAAATTCGTCGAAACGCTAGCGACACAAATCGCTGAGTTGGCTCTGGTTAACCCAATGGTTCTGAGTGTTACAGTTCGAATTGAAAAACTCGAAGCGATCTCAATTGCAGATGCTGTTGGTGTGGAAATCACTCGACGAAGAAAATCATAGCGCCCTGAATTCTCCACAATACGAACTTATGTTGATTAAAGCGTTTTCAGGTCAAATGTGCGCTGTTGGCGTTAAAGAAATGCGTAAAATGAAAAAACTGAAAGCGCCGTTTTGATTCCAATTGAAACGAAGGCGCTTTAAAAGCTCTCCCCGATGCCAATTGAAGTGGCGATGCTTTACGTCAACGGCGCCCTGCTATGCGGGTGGCAGGTTTTAACCTCTCATATACGGTTTCATCGAATTGAAGATCGGACGATCCGTCGAGAGGTTCTCCCCATTCATCTTCATCATTATATCGCTCGTCCTCATCATAAGCGTCTTGCCAACGCTGATCATTTTCGTCTGTGTTTTCGTTGAGAGAATTTTGATCAGTGTCTGACGAACGATCGAGGTCACCATATTCGGGGAAATCAAAAGCGAGCATGGCTCTCGTCAAACCGGCGACCCCGGTGAAAACAATAGCACCACAAAATGCAATCCAAACCGCGAAGCGACGCCCTGACCCACCCGGAACCAGCACGGACGTGTCAGGATCTGACGGTGAAACATAAACATCTAACATCGAGCCAGGCTTGGTGGGTGGGGGTGTTCCAATAAAGCCACGTGTGAAGAATGAAATGCGGTGCCCTTCGCGACTCTTCCCTTGCCAATGATAGGCGTAGCGAAAATCAGTGTTGTCGGAGCTCAGCACGACACCGTTTGTCTGTGCCCAACGACCACTTGCACGAGCGTAAGCAAAGTCTTTCACAGCGGCGAATGCGGCGAAAAGTCCGGCAAGTGAAATGACACCGAATAAGAGCGCAGCCCATGCCGCTTTTGTTCGTTTTTCTGCCAAAACGTCCATATCTTCGTGTGCCTAAACGCCTTAAAGCCGCTTTTTTCCGGATGATATCGCCGAGCGTCTTCAGGTCATTAATTTCACGCATTTCCTGTCACATTGGCCATTACGTTGGCCAGTAGTTACTTATGTAGCGACTTGAGCTGAAAATGCGTTGGGGGCCCTTTTTCTTAAGCAATGAACTACGATATCCAAACTTATTGAAGCCTTCATAACGACTGGTTAACTCACACGCTAATGATGTCGCCATTACCAAACCATAAATCCAATACCGGACCAGAAACAACGGGTGCGCCAGAAAGCAAGTCTTCCAGTGAACGTGAAAGCCCAGATTTAGCCCTAGATAGGACGGCGATACAGGCGACCAAGCCATCTGAGAACGACATTTTCGACAAAGCCCCAAAAGACGGAAATGACACCCCCGCCCTAAAAGGGGCGGCACTCATCGCCGACCATGTGAAACGCTTGCCAGGAAAGTCCGGCGTTTATCGAATGATAAATGAAAACGGGGACGTCCTATATGTGGGAAAGGCGAAAAACCTCAAAAACCGAGTTTCTAGTTATGCAAAGTCCGGCGGTCATTCGAACAGAATTATGCGCATGATTTCGGAAACTCAGGCAATGGAATTTGTTGTCACGTCAAGTGAAACCGAAGCACTGCTGCTTGAAGCCAATCTCATCAAACAATTGAAGCCGCGCTATAACGTCATATTGCGCGATGATAAATCATTCCCACACATCTTAATTGCTGCTGATCATGAAGCGCCACAAATCCTCAAACACCGCGGCGCACGCAAGCGTAAAGGTGATTATTACGGGCCCTTTGCATCGGCTGGCGCTGTGAATAACACACTGAACACGCTTCAAAAAGCTTTTCTCCTCCGTTCGTGCTCTGATAGTGTATATGATGCGCGATCGCGTCCTTGTCTCCTGCACCAAATAAAACGCTGTGCGGCGCCATGCGTCGATCTAATCTCGGCTGCCGATTACAGATTACTTGTTAATGAAGCGAGGGCATTTTTGGCGGGGGATCAAACCGTTCAAAAGCGTCTATCAAAAGATATGGAGGCCGCCGCTGAGCAGCTTGACTTTGAACGCGCCGCAAGTCTGCGCGATCGAATTCGCGCCCTCACCTACATTCAAGGCAGTCAAGACATCAATGCAGATAGCGTTCCTGAAGCGGATATATTTGCAATTCACAAAGACAGTGGTCAGGCCTGTATCCAAGTGTTCTTTTTTCGCGCAGGACAGAATTGGGGTAATCATGCCTATTTTCCAAAACATGACAGCGACGATGAGAATGAAACAATCCTCGGTGCGTTCATGGCACAGTTCTATGATGCGCGCCCAGCGCCTAAGCTCATTCTTGCAAGCGTAGAACCGGCACAAGGCGATCTCCTGGCGGAGGCTTTATCACTCACCGCAGAAAAGCGCGTTGAAATTCACACACCTCAACGCGGCACAAAACGTGACTTGGTGCAATCGGCGCTGTTGAACGCACGCGAAGCATTGGCAAGAAGGCTATCAGAGTCGGCAACCCAACAAAGAAATATGAAGCGGCTTGCCGACGTTCTTGAGCTAGAATCCCCTCCAGAGAGAATTGAGGTTTTCGATAACTCGCATATTCAAGGAACGAATGCGCTTGGCGCTATGATTGTCGCCGGACCCGAAGGCTTCTTAAAGAATCAGTACAGAAAATTTAATATCAAGTCTGAGGATGTCACGGCAGGTGATGACTTTGGCATGATGCACGAAGTCCTATCAAGACGCTTCGCGCGCATTGCAAAAGAAGACGAGGCATCTGCGCGGCCTGATCTAATCATTCTCGACGGTGGAAAGGGACAGCTTTCAGCAGCATTGGAAGCCGCAACCGAGGCCGGAATCGATCCGCAAACAGATGGACCAATGCTCATCGCTGTCGCGAAAGGTCGCCGCGAAGATGAACGCGGCCGAAAAACAGCCGACAGAACCGCAAGTGCCATCGGCGAGCAAGTTTTCCTTCCCGGTAGGGAACCATTTCTATTGCCACCCAATGACCCTGCGCTGTTTTTTATTCAACGCCTCAGAGATGAAGCACACCGCTTTGCCATTGGCGCGCATCGAGCCAAAAGAAAAAAAGCAATTTCCGCCAATCCGCTTGACGAAGTACCAGGCGTCGGTGCTGCTCGAAAAAGAGCACTCCTTAATCACTTTGGGTCAGCGAAGGCTGTTGCTCGGGCAAAAAAGCAAGACCTGTCGGCCGTTGATGGCGTGTCTGAGGCGCTCGCACAGCGGATCTATGACTTCTTCCATGGCGACTGACGTCTTTCTTTCGTTATTTTCCCAAAGGCAACACCGTCAGCACATGGGCATTTTCGGCTCATCCAAGCAAAAACAAGTCTTCGCTCAACCAATTATCAGCCTCTGAAACACCGCTGCTTCGCCGTGCTTATGCCCAAATTGGAGGTGATTACTGACGCCATAGGTGAGCAATCGGAATGAATCACCATTTCAAGCGAAGCGAGGCATACCCCGCAGAAATTTCTTTGCACGACAGTGCTAAAAGCGTTTGCCCTAAAGCTATCCTTTCAGCGATGTTTAAGGCGAATCGCTCACGGGTTGTGCGGCTAAGATAAAGGCGCGAAAAGCGCGTCAATAAGACAAAGGCACGAGCACAACTTCGGCATCGAAAACGCCTGAGGCACGAAAAAGATCGCTCTTCTTGGTCTCTTGGAGATATGCAGTGGTAAGACAGTCTCTAGAATTAAACTCGGACATACCCCTAAGGTCAACACCCTCTAAAAGGGTTGAGTCCAGTGTTTTCTGGATTCCCTTACCAACAAACGCGTACACAAGATTTATTGATGCGCTTCCTGAAGACCCAAGAGTTTTACAGCTGTGCGCTTTGATTACCCTTTTTAGTTACGGCCTCATCACAAAGGTATTCAGCTTTGAACCACTAAAAATCATAGCCGTGTTTTCTGCGGCATTTGCAACGCAATTTATAGGGTCGCTCATCAACGCGATCCGTATGGACACGCGTAGTGCCGCTGTGACAAGTCTGTCGCTGCTCCTCCTGCTACGGGCCGATAACCCAATGATCATGGCCCTTGCCGCATCAATTGCCATCGGTTCAAAGTTCCTTATTCGCCTCTATGGAAAACATATTTTCAACCCAGCTAATATTGGTATCGTCACGCTACTGATCGTATCATCCCTAATGCCTGTCGGGTCATCCCTTTCCGGTGCCGCATGGACAACACCAGGGCAATGGGGAACGGCCATTTGGCTCGCTGCGCTTTTAGCCGGAATAGGCTTTATCATCACAAGCCGCGCCGCGAGACTTGATATACCGCTGACATTCCTAGCAGTCTTTGCAGGCCTTGCTTTTGCGCGGGCGGCTTGGCTTGGCGACCCAATATCTATTCCAATACATCGCTTACAGAATAGTGCATTGATGCTATTTGCATTTTTTATGATCGCCGACCCCAAGACGACACCGGATACACCGCTCGGTCGGATTCTATTTGCGGGGCTAACCGCAACACTGGCCCACTGGTTGATATTTCAAAACTTCATTAGCGATGGAATTTTCTATGCGCTTGCGATTATGTGCATCATCAGGCCGGTCCTTGATGCAATCGCTTTGGCCCCGGCCTATACTTGGCCAAAGCACCACAATCAAAATCCGGCATGCCGCGATGCCGCCCAACAAAATTCACCCTTCAAATCCAATAGCCACTTCAAAAGAAAAGAACGGCATTAAGGAGTTTCCCATGGTTCAAGTGAAACCGCATAAAGATCGCCGGTCAAAAATAGCAGCAGCGTCCCTTGGTATATTAATGGCCAGTGCTGGTGGCGCCGTCGCGTTTTGCGGGTTCTATGTCGCCAAGGCAGATACAAAGCTATTCAACAGCGCATCAAAGGTCGTCCTGGTCCGCGATAAAGATCGAACCGTGATTACCATGGCAAATGATTATGATGGCCCTCTTGAAGACTTCGCCATTGTTGTTCCCGTTCCGGTCGTGCTTGAAGAGGGACAGATCAATGTTGGGGAAAATGCCGTCCTTGATCACCTTGATGCTTATACAGCGCCGCGCCTGGTGGAGTATTTTGATCCGGACCCCTGTCAGGTGTTAGAATATCAGGCCATTACAGCAACACGGTCCGCCCCCATGGCAGACGCGGCGCCCGAAGGGCGCAATAAAAGCCTCGGTGTAACGGTGGAAGCGGAATACACCGTTGGCGAATACGATATTAAAATTCTGTCTGCAGAGGAATCCGATGGCCTCACACAATGGCTCACAGAAAATGGCTATAAAATCCCTGATGGAGCGAGTGACGTCCTCGGAAGTTATATTAAGCAAGATACCAAATTTTTTGTAGCCAAAGTCAATCTTGATGAACAAGCCGAAACTGGCCTGAAATATTTACGGCCCCTACAGATGGCCTTTGAATCACCTCGATTCATGTTGCCCATCCGGCTTGGAATGGTGAATGCTGATGGAAAACAGGAATTATTTGTGTTCGCCCTCACCCGGACAGGACGGGTAGAAACAACGAACTATCGTACTGCAAAGCTGCCAACCGGCAACGATATTCCTCTGTTTGTAAAGAGCGAATTTGGCGCGTTTTATAAATCCATGTTTGAAGCACAAACCAAAAAAGAAAACGGCAAGGCAGTCTTTCTTGAATATGCTTGGGATATGGCCTGGTGCGATCCGTGTGCCGCTGACCCGCTGTCCAAAGATGAACTGAAATCACTTGGTGTGTACTGGTTACCGGATGGCGGCCCTGTTACGGGACGGCGTTCGATCGCCCCATCACCGGCACAAGATGTATTTGTTACCCGCCTCCACGTCTCTTATGACGCTGCGAATTTTCCCGAAGATCTGATGTTCAAAGAAACCGGAGACCGCCAAAACTTCCAAGGCCGTTATGTTCTGCGCCACCCCTATGCAGGGGACGCCAAGTGTGAACAAGCAACAACGTATCGTAAGAGCCTTCCCGAGCGCTTCGAGAAAGAAGCGCAAACACTCGCCAACCTTACCAATTGGGATATTAATGAGATCCGTACAAAAATGAATAAGAATGATCAATCATTCGATCCACCAAAGAAAACACCATGGTGGAAACGTTTGTGGAACAACGATGATGAAACGGATCAATAAAATTTGCTGTTGTTTCCCGCATACATCGGTCGTTTAAACAGTTAAGCCGACTGTCCAGCAAGCGGTCGTTCAGTTCTGATTGATCGCATTAAAACGTCCGCATACCCCTTTGAAACGCATTCAAAGCCGTCATAGAACCCCCGTTCCGATAGAATCTTATGTAACCTTTGCAGATTGTACCCCGGAACATGTGCGAAATAATGATGTTCTAAATGATAGTTCACGAAGTTTGGTGAAACAAATAGACGCTCCCACCATGCAGCTCGGGTCGTACTTGTATTATCGCGCGGATCGGCACTGGATCGATTTGAGGCGACACCATGCTCACCGATTTGTCTTAATCTTGAGATCGCGGGGTGAATGAATATTTCTGCGGCCCACCACATCAAATAAGCCCATGGCGCACCAAAAAAAGTCAGCACTAGAAGTAAAATCGCATGGAAAGCGATCCACTGGTAACTTTCCGAAAAATTCAGGTTTCGGAGTTTAAAGAGCGTATCGCGCAATCCAGTTTGCCCTGTCAAATCGCGTATGAACTTTCGCTTTAAACTTTCAGCCGTTACAGGATAACTTTTGACAAATTTCAAATCTGGATCGTCGCTCGACCCAGCGTATTTATGGTGCTTCAAATGAATGTCGCGATAGACTGCTAAGGGAATATTTCTTGGTGCACCACAAATCCAATGGCCAACAAATTGATTGAGCGCCTTATTTACGAAGAACGCGTTATGCGCACAATCATGCATGATGATTTCAAGACCAAGCTGCCGACCACCCAACAATGCAATGCCTAAAAGAATTGTGAGGGGGTTTGGCCAAATAATGGCACCCGCAAAGGCGATAACGATTAGAAGCCAATTGCCAGATAAAACCAGAGCAGCCCGCCGATTAGAACATTTTGACAGTGCACGCAGCTCATCTCTATGCAAAACATCTGATATCTTTACCGCTTCACCCATACCGATTCTTTCTTCGCCTCACCGCTGTAATATATAACTATCTATAACATTATTTGTCAACATATGTTTTATTTCAAAAAGCTGACGATCAACGATGTCACAACAAGGGGCCTCATACTGTCGTTATTAAATGCCGACCTTTCGGAAAACCGTAGTATCGGTGATCTTATTGTCAGCGGTCGTTTATTTGGTATTGAGGAAGCAACCCTTCGGATGGCCGTTACGCGCCTCGTGAAAGACGACTTTATCGAAAGCCCCTCTCGAGGGATCTATAAAATTGGTCCCAAAGCTAAAGCACTAAACGAAGAGATTCGTGGCTGGCGTTCAGCGCAAAATAAAAAAAGATCCTGGCGCGGCGATTGGATCGTTGTGCACGCTGCCCATCTTGGCCGAACGGATCGCAAATCCTTGCGCGCGCGAGAAAGAGCACTGCGCTTCTATGGCTTCATGACCCTTGATAACAGCCTCAGTATACGGCCAAATAACCTCAAAGTCTCATTGACACAACTTCAACAGCGTCTTGTGGATTTAGGCCTGGAAAAAAAATCTGTTATTCTTATTGCTGATGATTATTTAGATGACACACGCCGTGAATGGGATACTTTATGGTCATCCGAAGAGTTAGAGTGCAATTATAAAGCTGCCTTGCGTGAGATGGAGCGCAGTAGGAGAATCCTGCTTAAGATGGAGCCCGACGAAGCGGCTAGAGAAACTTTATTGGTGGGCCAATCGGTGATACAAGCGATAAATCTTGATCCGCTCCTCCCAGAAGAAATTGTGAATACTGATCTATTCAATGAAGTGATCGAGCGTATGATAGAATATAATAAAATTGGCGTTCGTTATTGGATTGATTTCTACAAAAAACAATCAGTGTGAACGCTTGTTGGGTACGGAGCATCTCTCAAGCGATAAAGCCAACTGTTATTCACCACTGTCGCCGCATTATTGTCACCGCATTGATCCTATGACCCGGTATATCCACATGTCTATCAAAGGCGCACTAGCGGGTATGCATTTAACGGAAAGCACCGTTCGAGCGTGTTGGGCAAAAGTGGTTAGCGGTTAATGGTTCCCCTCCATGAACTGCACAAAAGACACGCGCAAAGACAAAGACCTAAAACGCCTCCGTTTCAATTAAAATCAGAACGACGCCTTAAGTTATCGATTTTACGGATTTCCTTAACGCCAACCGCACACACTTGGCTTGAAAATGTTTTAAAGCATGGCGCACTTCGAAAAAGAAAAGTGGAACCAAATTTGGGAGGAACTACGAGCTTGGCACCTAGACTAAAATAAAATTCATTGATTGTGAGCGTGCTGAATGGACGTTAGACATAAGAGTTGGTCAAAAATCTCGCGTCTGAAAGCGCATTCAAAGAGTGTTTGTGCTGTGCCGCTGTGTGTATACAATAAATATATGAAGTTTAAACAACGCAACCTACGCGCGATCGCTGAAATGATCATTGGGGACAACGAGAAATTTGAGTATCGGTCCTTGAGGAACTTCTGAAAGAGCCTGTTGATGCACCAAACACGCTCCATGTCCATTTCGTGTATGTACTGAGAGTCTTGTTGCAAAAAGCCGATGCACTTGAAGATGACCCGGACCGGGCGATAGCGATGGAAGCGCTGAATAAACCGCTAAGCCGCGAAGGATTTGAAGCGTTCTATGGCGAAGACGGATTGCTCCATATTAGGCATATTGGTACCCAGACACTATCAGTGTCTTCATCACCTCACAAACCATTTACACCCGATGAAGTCAGGAAACGGGGGTTGCTGGAAGTATATCTAGACGAGTGCTCAGAAGATGATTTGATAGAAAATATACTCTTGCCACTTTTCCGACAGCTCGGATTTCAGAGAGTCTCCGCTACAGGGCACAAAGACAAGGCACTGGAGTATGGTAAAGATATTTGGATGAAATTCTCGTTGCCAACACAACATATTTTGTATTTCGGTTTACAGGTTAAAAAAGGGGAAGCTCGACTCTGCGGGAAACAGTAGGGGGAACAATGCAAACGTGGCTGAAATTCACAACCAAGTTGTGATGATGCTCGGCCATGAAATATTTGACCCGGAAACCAGTAAACGTGTTTTGGTCGATCATGCTGTTATAGTCGCCGGAGGTGAAATTACAAAACAAGCCAGAAATTGGTTAGGAGGCAAGTTAGATGCCACCAAACGTAGTCAAATTCTATTCATGGATCGAGAAGATATTTTGAACCTGTACGTAGTTTTTAATCTAAGTTTGCCTTTAGAGACGGAAGCTAAAAATAGTTCTTTTGATCTCGATGGTAAAGCTCCGTTTTAGATAACCTCTCGGGTTATGAAGTGCTACTCATTACGACCACCAAGAGTTTTCGTGAGGTAAAAGCCCCTAAGCTCTATTCCACTGGCCATTTTTGACGACAAGATAGAATACGCTCAACATCAATATGAAATTCATCAGGAAGCGTATAGATGATGCGGTATGGATATTTTGCGACCAACATCTCACGTGTTCCTTCAATGCTACCATCATGTCCAAGGAATGGAAATGTTTCGAGCTGGTCCAGTACGGTGAATATTGCTGTCATAACCCGCTCATAGCCTTGCGGGCTGTTTGGTTGCAGATAGTCTCTTAAAGAAGAAAGATCAGAGCACGCATCATCACTTAAGCGAATATGCATTAGAAACCGAAATTGCGGCGCACTTCATCAAGAGGCGTATAGCTTGCGTCACCACTTGATTTCTTATCAAGCGTCTGACGAATTTGCTTATCCATCCATTCACGGTGGGTAGGCACGATTTCTTCCTCCGGCGTCATTGGGCGGAGCAGTTCATCCTGTGAATTATCAGTCACGATTTCAGACATACTCTTAGTATATCACAAATTTCTTGCCATAAGCACTGTTTTTGAGAATGTCAGACACAATAGCGCGTTTGGAACCAGAATACCGATACGTTTTTATGGCTTGAGAAATCTCCAAAACTACTTCTGAAAATATTGGAATAAATTCCTCAATAATATCATTGGCTTATAAGATGGCGCACCCGACAGGATTCGAACCTGTGACCTTCGGCTTCGGAGGCCGACACTCTATCCAGCTGAGCTACGGGTGCTCAATTTATTTCGTTAACCTTATTTGCTCCTAAGGCTTAAGCGAAACTTTGGCCAGCTTGAAGAGCGGTTCAAAATATCTATCTAAGGCGTTGCTTTACTGTAAAGGTCTTGCAACACAACCCTCATGCAGCAACTTTTACCTTTTGCAAACTGACAGTCCACTTTTTAAGCGCAGTTTTCCAATCAGCTGACCCAAAATAAGGGACTATTCATCCGAGTGTACCGATCCTGCAGTTTGATTGTCTATCACAATTGGCCGGGTATTACACTATATTATGCTCTCAATAGCCGGTTGCAACCGCAATTCTACCCTTGTGCTGCCCGTGCGCGCCGTTTGCGCATGTGCGGGAGAAGTTCTTTTTTTCGTATACGAACGGACTTTGGCGTTACTTCGACAAGTTCATCTTCATCGATATAGGCGATCGCCTGTTCAAGACTAAATCGTCTCGGCGGCGTCAGTCGCACCGCATCGTCTTTCCCAGCTGCACGTATGTTGGTCAATTGCTTCGCTTTTAAGGGATTGACATCAAGATCATCGTCTTTGGCATTTTCACCGATGACCATCCCCTGATACACCGGTTCCCCGGAACCAATAAAAAGAACACCGCGTTCCTCTAAATTCCATAAGGCGTAGGGCACGGCAGCCCCCTCACCCATCGCGATTAAAACCCCATTTCTTCGGCCTTCAATTGAACCACGGTGCGCCGAATACTCAAGGAAGGAACGGTTGATTACGCCGGTGCCGCGTGTATCGGTAAGGAATTGTCCATGGTATCCAATAAGGGCTCGGGCAGGTGCATGAAACGTCAGGCGCGTCTTCCCTGATCCTGCTGGCTTCATGTCTTGTAATACCGCTTTTCGCCGTGTCAGAGTTTCAATAACCGTGCCGGAATATTCATCATCAAGATCAATGACGATTTCTTCGATTGGCTCTAAGGTCTGCCCATTGTCACCCATTTGGGTCACGACACGCGGACGGGACACCGCCAATTCAAACCCTTCGCGGCGCATATTCTCAATCAAGACGCCAAGTTGTAACTCGCCGCGCCCCGCCACTTCCATCCCGTCACCATCGGCTGCATCCGAGACACGAATGGCCACATCGCCTTCGGCTTGGCGGATAAGACGATCGCGGATAACGCGAGATTGAACTTTATCGCCTTCCCTACCGGCAAGCGGTGAGTCGTTCGCTGTTATCGTAATGGATAGCGTCGGCGGATCAATTGGCTGCGACGGTATGGCTTCTGTCTGTTCTAGCGCACAAAGCGTGTCTGCGACCGAGGCTTTTTGAAACCCCGCCAGCGCAATAATATCACCAGGGCCAGCGTCCTCGACAGGTTGGCGTTTAAGCCCTCTAAAGGCGAGGACTTTTGAAACACGTGCGCGTTCAATCTCTGAATTATCCCTGGATAGAGCTTTTAGTGTAACGCCAGACTTCGCACGCCCCTGAACAATTCTTCCCGTCAGCACACGCCCGAGATAAGGATCAGCTTCCAATGTTGTTGCCAGCAATGAGAAGGGTTTCGTCTCAGCCGCATCGTCAATATCAGGCGCCGGAACGTGCTCAACAATGGTTTCAAACAATGGTGTCAAATTGTTCCGTTCACCGTCCAGATCACGCACAGCCCACCCATCACGCCCCGAGGCATATAGGGCTGGAAAATCCAATTGTTCATCACTTGCCCCGAGGGCGGCAAAAAGGTCAAACGCGGCATCAAGGGCCATATCAGGATCTGCGCTTGGTCGATCGATCTTGTTAAGGACGAGTATTGGTTTCAAGCCCAGGCCAAGCGCTTTTGAAAGAACGAATTTGGTTTGCGGCATAGGACCTTCACTAGCGTCCACCAACAACAAACAACCATCTACCATGGAAAGAATACGTTCAACCTCTCCGCCAAAATCGGCGTGTCCTGGTGTATCAATAATATTAATACGGACCGATTGTTTTTGTTCTTGTTGATTTGACCACAACACGCTTGTGCACTTCGCGAGAATGGTGATGCCGCGTTCACGTTCAATATCGTTGGAATCCATGGCGCGTTCTGCCATTTCAGCATTCTCGCGCACGGCGCCCGATTGGCGAAGCATTTCATCAACAAGGGTTGTCTTGCCATGATCAACATGGGCGATGATGGCAATATTTCGAAGCTGCGACGGGCAGGTTTCCATGTTGAATAATCCTAGGGCGCAAAAGAAAGGGGGTATAAATTGATCGGTATAATTACCGCTTATGCGCTCGCTTTAGAGGAATTATTCGTATTAGCAAGGATAGATCGTGACAGGGATCTCAACGGGTCAACAGGGGCGTTAACGTATCAAAGTAATATTCAACAAAAAAGGCGTTAGCGACTAGAGCCGTTTGCATTCAAGCTGATTCAGAAAACGGCTCTAGAGTCTCGTTGGAGCCTGTTGCGAACCGCAAAACCGGTGATCCACTTTTGCTGCACCAGGCTCTAGTGTCTGAGCCAACGCCTTTTCTAAAATAGGTCAGATTTAACCGGGGCTAGCGCATCGAAATGTCGACGCCATCGCTTGCAATAGCAACGGGTTCACCATCTACAAAAATCACGGTGTATGGCGCGCTGCCACTACCAGATCTAAGGCGCATTCTGGCTCGAACATCGACAGCCCACGCTGGCACCTGATCATATCCATCAAAATCCGCATAAATCTTGTACGGTCCGCCATCTGTGCGCACACGAGCGCCACGCGGATTTTCCAATCGACTTTCAACATAGCTAATCGCTTGGCTTTCGGCATCCATTGGCGGCACGTCTCCAGTTGTCGCAAACGCCGTCGCGACCATTATCGCCATACCTACAATTAGTGCCGATACTCTTTTTAGTTGTTTTATCATCTGCACTCTCCTTTGGGTGGTTTTTCACTTTCGCTCACTGGTGCCGATTTCTTTTCCAGACAGCGAAACATCGCCGCCAATAGCTATTCTTCAAAACCAACAAGACTGAAACAAAAGTGTCATGTATTTGTCATATATCTGTCATACTAAAGCGCTTGTCAACAAAAAAGCGCAAAAGTTGCGCTAAATATGCGCACCATATGCGCAAATAGGGTAATCGAGCAATTTCTGTGTGTAACAATGCTTGGAAGTTACTGACTCAAACAGACACGTCATGGACGCCAAGGAGTGCTAATGGGCACTCGCATTTAATTGTCGTTTGATGGAAGAAACGAGCGAAGGAACACAAAGTGAGAGCGATCAATCAGGGAGGTATCGCCAGACCCATACCAACCAATCAATTGGCTTTTGTTGCAAACAAGCCATTCACCCAGAATGAGATTTGCAATAAGATTACGCGCAAAGTTCGTGGCTTAAACTGAACCGGGGTAATCGAACTCGGGGTGATTAAGGGGTTTGTATGGCGCTTATGTCCGAACGCACGACGCGATTCGCGAAGCCTGGCGGCTATATTCTTAACATGCTCATCTTTTTAACGGGTGTTGGCGCGATCGTTTACTATCTTTCGCCGCTCAGCCCGCAGCCGTCGCAACTTTTAATCGAAGCGTTCAACGCCAATGTTGCCCTTAATGGTCTGATTATCGGCGTACTGTTGGTGGGGATCATTTACAACTTTCACCAAGCGGATTCGGTATCACCTGCCGCGCGCTGGTTAGAGCGGTTTCAACGGCGAAATGAACCGGACCGCGACCCCCGTCTTATTAAAGCCGCAGCCAATATATTGGTAAAATCACGCGATAATAATGAGCGCTTAACACAAGAATCGTCACGATCGATTCTGGATTCCGTTGGGGCACGTATTGATGAAGGTCGTGAGATGGGCCGATATATTGGCAACCTTCTCGTGTTCTTAGGCCTTCTCGGCACTTTTTGGGGGCTTTTGGAAACCGTGAACGCGGTTGCAGCGACAATCAGTGGCCTCGCGAATACGGGTGGCCCCGCAGAGGATGCCGTATCCCAACTCATTACAAATCTACAAGAGCCACTTGGCGGTATGGGAACGGCTTTTTCATCCTCACTCTTTGGCCTTGGAGGAAGCCTCGTTGTTGGTTTTTTAGACCTTCAGGCGGGGCAAGCTCAGAACCGTTTTTATAGCGACCTAGAAATCTTCCTGTCCGCCGCCGTCGAAACGGGACGCGCGAGCGGCGGGGCCAAAGCAAACTATAGCGATATGCCGCCAGCGGAGGATATTGGGTCGGCCGTTCATTCATTGGAAGCTGCATTAGAAGCCAATACAGAAGCACAAATCAAAGCCCAGGCGGGCCAAATTGCCGAACTTAAAGATGAAATCCGCGCTTTAAACCGAACGCTTATCCGCGTCGGCGGCGGGGACTAGCCCGAAGATGGCGCGCCGCCGGAGGGCGACAGAAGCCAATATCTGGCCAGGCTTTGTCGATGGTTTGTCGACATTGCTACTTGTGCTGATGTTTGTACTATCGATTTTTGTGGTTGCTCAGTTCTATCTTGGCGAACGCTTAACATCAGTAAAAGATGAGCTCGCCGGGAAGGATGCCGAACTTATCAGATTAACCGAACGCATCAATCAACTTGCAGAGCAATTGGGTTTGGCAAAAGCGGAAAAAGACGCTTTGCAAAGACAAATTCTCTCCTTGCAGACCACAATTGAAGAAAAAGACAACGAGCTCGCCGCCCTTGGAACGGCGCTTGCGGCGAGCCAGGCCGCCGTTGCGGCCTCTGCGGAAGAACTAGAGGCAGAAAAAGCACTCTCAGACGATCAAAAGTCTCAAATCGCAACACTGAATGCCCAGCTCGCCGCATTGCGCAAACAATTACAGAGTCTGCAAGAGGCGCTTGAGGCCGCAGAAGCAAAGGACAAAGAGCAAAAAGCGCAGATTGAAAACCTTTCCCAGCGCTTGAATGCAGCGCTCGCAAGAAAAATCCAAGAGCTCCAAGAAGTCCGGTCCCGTTTCTTCGAAGAGATGCGCGCCGCATTGGAAGGTTTTGCCGGTATTGAAGTGGATGGCGATCGCTTTTCAATTGGCGGTGACGCTTTGTTTGGATCGTGTGAAGCATCACTCTCACCGCGCGGACGTGAAGCCCTTAACAAGGTCGCAGAGGCTATTTTCGAAGTCGACCGCCGGATCAAAGCGCAAATCACCGGCCGGGAAGGTTTGGCGGCAACACAAGCCATCCAAAACTGGATAATCCGTGTTGATGGGCATGCGGACAGTGTTCCTCTCGGACCGGCCTGTGCCGCAAAATTCATTGATAATAAAGGTCTATCAGCTGCCCGCGCACTCGCCGTAACCCGTTACCTCGAAGGACGTGGGGTACCATCAAAACGACTGGTCGCAACGGGGCTCGGGTCTGACTATCCAGTTACCAGCGGTAGTAGCGCATCCGCACTGGCGCGTAATCGTCGGATAGAGTTTAAACTTACAGAGCGATAAGTTCGATTACTCTCCGAACTTGCAGTGTTTCCGGATCAGCTAAATACAAGGCCACTCATTCGGCGGTGTGCGCTAAAGTCTTTCAACAAAAGCATTTAGGATGGAATGGCGTTAGGAGAGTTGGTTAAAGTAAATCCGAACGATCGTTAGCCTTTAAAGCTGCAATGACTTTTTTTACATCCTGCGCTTTATCTCGCCGACTGACCAACACCCCATCAGGTGTCGAAACAATCAAGAGATCACGAACGCCAATTGCTGAGATTTTAGGCCCGCTGGAAATAGCAAGTGTGTTCTCACAATCAATGAGAATAGCATCATCACCGCTATTTCCTGACGCATCCTTTTTAGATTCTTCCCATAACGCTGCCCAGGACCCCACGTCAGACCACCCCACATCCATCGGCAAGACCGCGGCCCGTTCCGTATGTTCCATGACTGCATAGTCAATAGAATCGTCAATTGACTGATCAAATGCATCTGCGTCGAGCAAAAGGCAATGATCCGTTGTTTCTCCAGCTTCGACCGCTTTCATAACAGCGGCAAGCGTTTTCGGACAATGCGTTTTCATCTCCGCAATCATAACATCGGCGCGAAACATAAAAATGCCCGCATTCCAATGATAGTTTCCCGATGCAATATATTTTTTTGCTGTCGCCAAATCAGGTTTTTCTTCAAACGATTTAACGACGTATGCATCATCGCCTAAGGCACTGCCCGCCTGTATATACCCGTAGCCTGTTTCGGGACCGCTCGGCTTCACACCGAATGTAAGAATGTGACCGTCATTGGCATAGGGCGCGCCCGTCACCAAAGCCGCAGCAAAACCGGCAACATCGCCAATAAGGTGATCCGCGGGCAGAACCACAAGGATTTCATCCGGCGATCGAAGCGATGCCGATACAGCCATAGCCGCAATGGCCGGTGCGGTATTTTTCGGCATCGGCTCAAGGATCAACGCAGCGTTTTTTTCGCCAATCTCCATGAGTTCTTCTAATATTATGGATTTATGACGCTCGGCCCCCAAAATAACAGGCGGTAGAAAAGCCGAATTACTTGAAGGAACACGCAATAACGTTCCCTGAAAAAGACTATCCTCTGTCAGAATACGGTGGAATTGTTTTGGCCTATCACGACGGGAGATTGGCCACATGCGTGTACCGGCACCGCCGGACATGATAACGGGTCGGATTTTCAATTTGCTGGACATGTCATACCCTGTTTTAGTCGGCCCTGTGTTAGCTGGCCCTGTGTTAGCCGGCCCCGTGTTAGCCTGATCGCAGTTAATTCATACCGGAGACTGCATGGATAGAAACACCACAATAAAAATTGAGTGCAAGAATTGATCCGCATAGCGTTAACGCAATATTTCACGCGCCGCGTTGCGTCCCGGCAGACCTGTCACGCCGCCGCCCGGATGAGCACCAGCGCCACAATGGTAGAGCCCCCGCAGAGGACCACGATAATCGCCATATCCTAAAACAGGACGCGCCGCCCACATCTGATCGAGTGTCATGGCACCATGCATGATATCGCCTCCCACAAGGCCAAATCTTTCCTCAAGATCAGCTGGTGATAAGGTTAACATTCCCAAAATTGAGTTTCGAAAATTTGGTGCGTGCTTGGTGACCGTATTGATAATCGTCTGCGCCGCCCGCTCTCGTTCATCAGCCCAACCACGGCCATCTGGTAATGCCGGCGCAAACTGCTGACAAAATAGCGACGCCACATGTTTACCTTCAGGCGCAAGTGTGGGGTCGACCGTTGACGGGATGAGGATCTCCACGATTGGTTCGTCCGACCATCCATTGACTTTCGCACTCGTGAAGGCACGATCGAGATAATCGAGTGTCGGACCAATCACGATGCCTGCTTTATGGTGCTCTTGAACATTCGTACCAGGAAGGCAAGTAAAGTCCGGTAGTTCGGACAGGGCAACATTCATTCTAAACGTGCCAGAGCCACAACGATAAGCACGCATACGTGAGACGAATTCTGGACTAAGCTGGTCTTCAGGGATCATTTTCCCATAAAGCAATTTAGGATTTACGTTGGAGACAACACGCTCAGCTTTGGACGTATCGCCATTTTCAAGGCGGACACCGGACACTCGACCGCGCTCTGAAAGAACCGATGATACGGATGAGCCCGTCTCAATTTCGACCCCTTTTTCTTCACACGCTTCACGCATCGCCGTTGTAATGGCCCCCATGCCGCCAACGGCATGTCCCCACGCGCCTTTCTCACCATCGAGCTCGCCAAAGACATGGTGCAACAGAACATAGGCAGATCCAGGCGTTTCGGGGCTCGCATAGTTACCAACAATCGAATCAAACGCAAACGCCGCTTTCACATGGTCACTTTCAAACCATCCATCCAAAAATGAGCGGGCACTTTTTGTGAAAAGATCGAGTAAGTCCCGATGCAGAGTCTCGGAGCCGCGCGCAGCAGGCCAAAGCTGAATGGCGGCTTGCAACGCACCTCTTATACCGCGTCGCGGATTTGGCGGCGTTTTCTCCGAGAGGGCACGCAATACATCGGCGACCGCGTCAATGCGCCGATGATACTCGGGCAATATCTCTGCATCATGGCTTGAGAATTTTCGGAACTCATCTTGTGTGCGTGAGACGCTGCCCCCAAGCTTCAGATACTGAGTTTTATCGATCGGAAAAAAGTTTGAGATCGGACGCTTTATAAATCTTAGGCCGCGCTCCTTCAGCTTCATATCCTGAATAATCTTAGGGTTCAGTAGACTGACCGTATAGCTCGCGGTTGAATTTCGAAACCCAGGAAAAAACTCTTCGGTCACAGCAGCGCCGCCAACAATATCACGCCGCTCGTGGATTTTTACGGTTAACCCGGCACTCGCCAGGTAAAACGCGCAGACTAACCCATTGTGGCCACCACCAATTATGACCGCATCATATCGTGTCACGGAAGAGCGCTCCTTTCGCACGCCAAATAATGGCGCCGTTCAAACATATCAACAACAACCTGGCTTAGAAAGCGTTTGCAAGGAGCGTAGCATTACCACCAGCCGCCGTTGTGTCGATACAAATATGTCTTTCAGTAACGCATCGCTCTTTAAAATCAGCGTTAGTAATCAGTGGTAGGATTGGCCCCTGACGGTCGGCCAAAGCGATCCTAGCGGCCCGTAGACTTTCTTCATCACCATAAAGAACAACACCCGCAAACCCGTTAAGGTTTTTCAGATAATTAATGTTTAATGCACCATCAATAGCATCTGCACCGACAACGCCAGGGGCGATACGAAGCGTTGGGCATCCGAGCTTTTGCACCGCCAGCGCCTGTTCATCGGCTTCATCGCAACTTGGTCCAAGACATAACATCACACCGCGAGGATGAATGGACAGGCGATTTGATTCCCCGGTCGGTCCAGGCATAGTTTGCGTTGATATCGGACGCTCATCCAAATTTTGTCTTTTTTGCAAGGTCGCTTGGATATCTTGTAACGAAATTCCGTAACGCGCATCAAAAGGCTGACGATCAGAATTCGTTTGCCCCGCTACCTTGCTGCGATAAAAACGAGAAACATAATTTGGTCCACCAGCCTTTGGCCCCGTACCGGACAATCCCTCGCCACCAAAGGGCTGTGATTCCACCACCGCACCAATCTGGTTTCGATTTACATAGATATTTCCTGCACGAATTTTTTTCGTCACTTGATCTACACGATCGTCAATCCGGGAGTGAATGCCAAAGGTCAAGCCATATCCACGCGCGTTAATGTTACGAATGACACTTTCAAGGTTGTCGGCCGCAAAGGATGCAAGATGCAAAACCGGACCGAAAATCTCTTCTTTTAAATCCTCTATTCCGCAGACTTTTATTACACTTGGCGCCACAAAATATCCATTGGACGGCACTTTTATGGTTTTTACCAATTTTCCCCTTTGATTCTGTCCGTCTAGGTATGATCGAATCTTGTCTTTCGCCTGACCGTCGATAACGGGGCCGATATCAGTAGAGAAAGACCACGGGTTTCCAATGGCGAGTTCATCCATGGCGCCAAAAAGCATCTCGCAAAATGGTGCATAGATATCTTCCTGAAGATATAAAACTCTCAGTGCTGAACATCTTTGTCCAGCAGACTGAAAGGCCGATGCAATAACATCGCGCACCGCCTGTTCCGGCAACGCTGTTGAGTCAACAATCATCGCATTCAAACCACCGGTCTCGGCAATCAGAGGCGCATCGGGTTTTAGGCCCTCCGCCATTGCTCGGTTGATCCGCTGTCCTGTTTCAGTCGACCCGGTAAACACCACGCCGTCGACACGCGGATCTTGCGTTATCGCTTTTCCGATGTTCACCCCTTCACCAAAGAGTAATTGCAATGCACTTAGCGGAACGCCTGCCTCATGGAGCAAAGTCGTGGCTTTCCAGGCCGCAATCGGCGTTTGCTCTGCAGGCTTAGCAAGGACCGCATTGCCCGCAGCAAGGGCGGCTGCGATCTGTCCAGTAAAAATTGCCAGAGGAAAATTCCAAGGCGATATACATGCGATCACGCCGCGGGCTGGGCGAGCGCCATGGCGCTCCGCTTCGCCCGCATAAAACCTTAAGAAATCGACGGCCTCGCGAATCTCAGAGATAGCGTCATCGCTGGACTTTCCTGCCTCTCGAATGAGAATTGCAAAGATTTCTCCGCTGTCGCGTTCAAAGAGGTCGGCAGAGCGCCGTAAAATCGATGCGCGCACCTCAGGATCGGCTGTCCAGACTGTTGCTTGTGTGAGTGCTGTATTGCAATTTTCAATTGTAGACTGATTATAACGACCTACCCGCTCGCCAGGATCTGCTGGATTTATTACGTCTACGCTCTCCCCTTGATGATCGCAAGATCCGGCGAGTAGAGGCATCACCGACCAAACGCTTTCTTGAAATGGCGTTCGGGCAGCATCAAACTCAAGTCGGGAATTCGGATTTCGAAGGTCCCAGCCTTTAGCATTAACTCGATGGGGGGCAAATAAGTCAGGAGGCGCCGGAAGATCATTTACATTAGAGAGGTCACTTGTTGACAATATTTCAAAGGGGTCGGCAACAATTTCATCGACCGGCACGCTCGTATCGACAATCTGATTGACGAATGATGAGTTTGCGCCATTTTCTAGCAACCGCCGGACAAGGTATGCCAAAAGATCTCGATGGGCACCAACAGGTGCATAGATGCGACAAGGTCTATCTGTTTCCCGTTTCACAATATCATGAAGGGCTTCACCCATGCCATGAAGGCGTTGAAACTCATAAGCTAGACCAGGCTTAGCGGCATTTACGATCGCGGCCATAGTATGAGCGTTATGAGTAGCAAATTGGGCGTAAATCCGGTCTGTCATTGACAGTAATTTTCGGGCGCAACAGATATATGATATATCTGTATACGTCTTCCGTGTAAAAACTGGATATGTATCAATACCGTCGATCTGCGCTCGTTTTACTTCAGTATCCCAATAAGCCCCCTTCACCAGTCGGACCATTATCTTTTGGTCAAACTCCTTAGAAACAGCATAAAGCCAATCTATGACGCTTGAGGCCTTCTTGCCATATGCCTGCACCACAACACCAAAACCGTCCCAATCACTCCCTCTCTCATGGGAAAGTATTCCCTGGACGATGTCCAACGAGATATCGAGGCGGCTCGCCTCTTCGGCATCAATGTTCAGACCAATCCCCGCTTTTTTTGCGTCTTGCACAAGGTCCAATGCACGCGGCAATAACTCCTTTATAACACGTTCATGCTTCAGCGCGTCGTATCTTGGGTGTAACGCTGAAAGCTTGATGGAAATTCCGGGTTTCAGTCGAACATCCTTATCAGTTCCGTGACGCGCTAACGTCGCTATCGCGTCTTTATAACTCTGGAAATAGGTATCAGCATCATGCGATGTCATCGCCGCTTCACCAAGCATGTCATAGGAGTATGTATATCCTTGTGTCTCCTGGCGCCCCGCGCGAGCGACAGCGTCTTCGATCGTCTCCCCCAAGACGAATTGCCGACCAAGCTCTTTCATGGCTTGTCCAACTGCAATGCGAATCAACGGTTCGCCAAGACGTTTTACGGCACGATGCAAAATGCTTGCGATACCTGTACTTTTTTCTTCGTTGAGAACACCGCCGGTGAGCAGAAGTGCCCAAGTTGATGCATTCACCAAAGACGACGACGATTTTCCAAGATGCTCTCCCCATTTGGAAGGTGCGATTTTATCCTCAATCAATTCATCAATTGTTTCAGCATCTGGAACCCGCAGAAGTGCCTCCGCCAAACACATGAGAGCGACGCCCTCTTCAGTTGATAATCCGTATTCGGCAAGAAAGGCTTCCATAAGCCCTGATGCACTATCGTTGCGAAGCGCTTCAACCCATTCTCCAGCTTGTTGGGAGATCCATTCACGGTCATTGTGATTTGGCGCCCAGCGTTCGCAAAGCACATCCAATAAGTGACGTTCACTTTGCCACGCGGCAGCCCAAATTGCCTCTCGATGGTCTCGCAAATTTACCATTGTTCGCTCCGAAGTCGTTCTAAACACCTGAACTAAACACCCAAACGATAGCCAAATGGCAAAAGTCTTTTTTCCTTTAAAGTTGAATATTTATAATTATTCGACTATTTTAAATCCATATCTTAGGTAATTTTCCTCCAAAATAAGGGTATTTCAGTCATTATTGATTCCATCGATAAGAAAATTCTGGCAATCCTTTCAAAAGACGGTCGGCTATCGGTGACGGCGCTGGCGGATCAGGTCGGACTTTCAAAAACACCGTGTCAGGCTCGGCTAAAACGATTGCAGAATGAAGGTTTCATCCTGGGTTTCCGCGCTGAGCTCAATTTGAAAAAGCTTGGCCTAGAGCACGTGGCCTTCACCGAAGTTAAACTTACCAGCACAACAAAAAGTGCGCTTGAGGCCTTCAACAGTGCCGTCAGAGCCATTCCGGAGGTTGAGCAATGTCACATGATCGCGTCGGATTACGACTATCTGTTGAAAGTAAGGACAACGGATATCTTTGCGTATCGGCAAGTATTGGGGGAGCAAATCTCCGCACTCCCTTATGTTTCAAGCACGTCCACATTTGTTTCAATGCAATCAGTTAAAGAAACACACATTCTTGATCACAGCTAAAGCGTCGACACTTCAATTGGAATCGGGACGACGCTTTAAGTCTTTGTTTTTACGCATTTCCTTAACGCCAACCGCACACACTTCGGTTGGGCGCAAAATACTGTGCCGTTGTAGCGTCAGCAAACGCCGCTCATCGGCGCCAGAGTAAAATAATGACCTAAAGCCGTTTGGCCATTCCACTTGAAACGCTGCGACTTTAGGTGACGAAGCCGGTGATTCATCCCCAAACAGAGTATTTAACCTTGCGGTAGTCTGGCACAAGCGTTTAGTATACAATACACAACAGATGAACGTCGGCAAAAATGATGGCCAGGAATAAATCCGATAACACAAACGACGCGCAGCTGCTTGGATCGCGTCTCGCCCGTGTGCGGCAATCCTTCGGATTATCCCAAAGACAATTGAGCAAAGTATCGGGCGTCGCAAATGCTACGATTTCACAAATTGAAAAGGGGCAACTGAACCCAACCGTGGGCACGTTGCGAAAACTACTGTCGGGCTTGCCAATGACGTTATCGGCGTTTTTCGACGAAGATGCTCCGCTCCCCAATGAAAAGCTTTTCTTCAAATCGACAGAATTATCAGAAATCTCGGAAGGGTTGGTTTCCTACAAACAGGTAGGACACAGCCTTTCAGGAAAAGCGATACAATTCATGTGGGAAAAATATGAGCCTGGCGCCGATACCGGACGACACGCCCTTACCCATGAAGGGGAAGAGTGCGGGTTTATTATCCGCGGCGAGTTGAAAGTAACTGTTGCGGGGCAATCGAAAGTCTTGCGGGCTGGTGATGCTTATTATTTTAACAGTGATCAACCGCACTCGTTCAAAAATGAAGGGACGGCTGTCTGTGAACTGATTACAGCCTGCACGCCCCCTTCGTTTTAAAGCGTCGCGTTAAAGCGCCTCTGTTTCAAATGGGATCGCGGAGCGCGCTTAAGGTCTTCGTTTTTACGCACGGCCTGACGCTTAGCCCAGCAGCAACTTAAGCACACACTTGGCTTGGAATTACTTTAGACCGTTGTCGTTAACACGACCGTAAACCCTTCAAATTCCGGATGCCCAAGATAAAGGGTGCTATTGTCGCCAGCATTTTTGTGGGCCGCACGGAACGCTTCTGACTTCGTCCAGTTTTCAAAGTCTGTCTCCGACGACCACACCGTATGCGATGCATATAGAGTATGATCTTCTTTTTGCGGACCACGAACAAGATGAAACTCTTCAAAGCCTGGAACATCTTTTAGGTGTGAGTCCCGGCTGGCCCAAACGTCTTCAAAGGCTTTCTCTGAACCAAGGGCAATTTTGAAACGGTTCATGGCGATAAACATCGCGCTTCTTCTCCTTCGACTACTGATGATATTTCAGACGGCAGTAACAAAACCTAATTCGGCGTTAACCAGCAAAGGCCTTTTCAACGACATAAACACCCGGCGCTGCGTTTGAGCCTTCTTTCATACCGGCTGCCTCGCATAACGCAGCTGTGTCGGTGATCATGGGCATTGAACCACAAATCATGACGCGATCTCGGTCAGGATCAAATTTTTCCATCTTGATATCATCAAAGAATTTTCCGGATTCAATGAGAGTCGTTATTCGTCCCTGATTCGGGAAATCATCGCGTGTTACGCTCGAATAATAAGTGACACGCGACGGAGCGATATCACCAACAAGCGGGTCTTCAGAAAGGTTTTTTACCAAATCTTCACTATACTGCAGCTCGGCAACCCGACGGCAGGTATGTGTAAAAATGACTTCATCGAACTTTTCATACGTTTCTGGCTCACGCAGAAGACTTCCAAATGGCGCCGCCCCCGTTCCTGTGGATAGTAAGTAAAGGCGTTTGCCAGGTAACAGCGCATCTAGCACAAGGGTCCCTGTCGGCTTACGCCCTAACAGAACTTTGTCGCCAGGTTTAATTGACTGTAGTCGCGACGTAAGCGGACCATCTTGTACTTTAATAGAATAAAAATCCAAGCCTTCGTCCCATGCTGGGCAGGCGACAGAATAGGCGCGCAATAAGGGCTTTTCGTCGACCATAAGGCCAAGCATCACAAACTCGCCCGAGCGAAAGCGGAAACTTGCAGGTCTCGTCAAGCGAAATGAAAACAGATCATCCGTCCAATGGTGGACCGAGAGAACCTCTTCAGCAGTGACTGTTTTCGGTAGCTTCGTTTCATCAAATGGCAACGCGATATTCCTTTCGATAGTCGATCCGCCAATCTATTCGCCAGATTATCAGCCCCAGCGGATTGGCGTTGCATAGCCGTTACTCGCAGCAATCGCGAAAATAGGCCAACAACGTCAGTTTGATTTCAATGCATCTTTTGCACAAGTTAATGGATGTGCATATCTGTATTCAATAATTAGTCGCAATGTCGTGATAGCTTAATGAGCATGAGCTACACACTTCCGAGGTCGAAATACACGACCTGCCAACACTGCGGCAACAAAAATTTCTCTGATGAAGTTGCGTCGATGAAGTTGCGTCGAAAGAGGCAAAGCCGCCGGGTACGGTAACGGCCCCGCCTCTTTCTAAACACGCAACCGCCTACACTATAGCCCGAAAAAATATCTTCGCAACTAATAATTATTTGCACATCATTTATTTTTCGATATAAAGATACTTGAATCATTTGTTCATTTTTTAGCGAACCGCGTTTCGAGGAAACTCATGATGCACGCTGCTTCTGTAACGCCAATCGATCACAACCACGATGCAGCTGTGAAGAGACCATCCGTCCATTTGATTGGCGCTCACACGTCATTAGCAGAGTGGCGTTTCGAAATTAGAGCAGGCAGCAGATTTGCGCGAGAACAGAATTATTCACATGCGCTTCATCATTATGAAAGGGCAGTGCTAGCAGCTGATAGATTTGCGCAACTTGCCCATGACAACTGCTTTAACAGTGTTTGTGCCGTAAGGGCGCTGTTCCATGCGCGCATGGGCAAAGCAACAGCGCTGAGCCAACTTCAACGGATCGATGAGGCGGTGGTCGTCGCAGAAAGACTTTTCTTTCAATTATGCGCAGGAGCGGCGTCTCCTGTGGGGTGCACGTCCTACCGTTTGGCTTGTTGTGCGCGCATACCATCGGCTCAAAAAATATTGATTGGGTATTTGATGAACAGTGAAACACCAAAAGAACGTTTATCTGAGATTCACGCTATCGCCGATCGCGTCCTTGCGAACGCAAGAGTAACTTCTAAGGCCGCTTAAGCGATGATGCCCAAAAGGGACAACTGAAATACTCCGGGAGGGGAGTATCCATCCATGGCTATCGCCCTGCATTGGATGGTTAAGGGAGGGGGTGGAACCCCCTCCCTTTTTTACAGCTTTGCCAGCGCAATCGAGATCACTTTAGCGGAAATGTTCAACAACTTAGGGAAAATGGAGAAGACTATGACCTATAGCGAGCACGGCTTAATCGTTGATTGGCTGATTGTTCAACGTCAAATGCTTGGCGTTTGGCTCGATGACATCGAAACCACATCGTCCTCGCAGAATAACAAACTAGCATCGAAGCTTCATGAACATGACCGCTGGCTTGCGCAATCCATAGAAGAATTGCGCACCATTTTGTAAGGACCAACCTAAAGCATTTCCAAGCCAAGTGTATGCGGTTGGCGTTAAGGAAATGCGTCAAATCAACAACTTAAAGCGCCGTTCTGATTCCAATTGAAACGGAGGCGCTTTCAAACTAATTTCGGCGTAAAAGGTGGACAAATAGGCCCACCTTTTTGCCTGATGCGACGTCGTCACCCACAAGGCTCACTCAGGTCAGCCTTTGGAACAATTCGCTAGCACGTGAACAGTGGACGTCAACAAAGTTGGTGTTCAGCACTCTGAATATGGAACCGAAATCGCATCGACAGCTTCGCATTAAAAATGCCCTTCTCTTTTCCCAATAGCCATTTCGAAATGCTTTTAGCGGAAACGCAATAGCGTTCAACGTAAAGATAGTTTTGTCCCTGTTTTGATATTGTTTTGGAAGGCGATGCAGTTCGGTCGCACGACTAAAGGCTAATAGACGGGGCAAGCGATAATCGCCATATAAAGAATGGAAGTTCATTTTGCGATCGGGTTATTGACATGACCCGTTGCTGCGCTGTCCTATGGATCAATGTCCATTCGATTGACCGAGTCTGCCGAAATCTCGTTTGGACTGGCGAATGTGGAACAATGACTATTTAATATGAAACAGCCTGCGATAACGCTGAAACAACTGAATTGTCTAATCGCCGTTGAGGATGAGGCACACTTTCGCCGGGCAGCCGAAAGATGCGGTGTGAGCCAGCCGTCCTTAAGTGCACAAATCCAAAATCTTGAAGAGGTTTTAAATATTCGCCTTGTAGAGCGAAGTCGTTCAGGCGTTTCACTCACGCCAATCGGTAGAGAGATCGCCGATCGCGCCCGCCGCATTAGCGATGAGGCGATTGGAATCGTTGACCTCGCTGCTGGCGCCCAAAGGGGACTTGTGGGTACTATCCGTCTTGGCACATCTCCGACGCTTGGGCCCTATCTTTTACCTCATGTGGTTGCCGCTCTTCACAAAGAGCACAAGGAACTCAATCTTTATGTGCGCGAAACGCCTGCGCGCGACCTAGAACACGAACTAGCGCGGGGCCTCCACGATGTTGTCCTCACCCAAATGCCCGTCATGAGTTCCGAACACGTGGCGTTTGAAGTATTCCGTGAGCCATTATATCTCGCTTTTGCCGTAGATCATCCCCTTGCCGAGCGAGAAACGATCACCGTAGACGCCCTTAAAGACCTTGAAGTTCTCTCGCTTAGCCCGAATTACCATCTCCATGATCAGGTCAAGGATCTGTGCGATGCTTTTGGCGCGACCCTGTTACGCGATTACGAAGGAACCAGCCTGGATGCCCTCAGGCAAATGGCAGGCATGGGCATGGGGGTCACGTTTCTTCCGGCACTCTACGTTCACTCGGAAATTAAAGCCCGCAGTGAAGTCGTTATCCGTGAAGTGACGGGCCGCGTCATTACAAGAACAATTGGACTGGTCTGGCGAAAGAGCGCTGGCAAAGCAACATCTTATCGTACCATAGGCGGTGTTGTTCGCGACATCGTTGGACGAAAATTCAAAGATATTACGTTACTTGAGAACACGATGACGAAAACTGTTCGATAGGTTTTTTTGATTAATATTTCTGTTTTCACAATTTGAAGCTATCGGCCACTATTGCTATTCAACATAATAATAAGGCGATAGCGATAAACGTTCTTCATCAGCAACGTCTTCCCGAATGCTTATCGTCTTGACGTAAAAAGCGCTTCTCGCTCGTCCATCTTCACACAAGAAGCGCTTTAGCGGTCTTGCCTGGTGCGCCCGGACCGGGCGAGACCGCGACCCTATCTTCACATTAAAAGCAGCGTCACAAAATGTTATAGCTACTGTCATCGCACATTATTCTATTAGGATTACCCCCAAAAGAATCACCGTCTCAGTTGGAATAGAGGCGACGTTTTAATTGTTTTACGTGTTTTTTTGACGCGTTTGCGCCAATGACCAAACGGGCGGGCAACCGCACACACTTGGCTTGGAAAGACCTTGGGCCTGAAAACGCACTAAACAACGGAAAAATCGGTCCGGCCAATTGCCACTAATTTGTCGCCGGAACGAACCTCAACATCGATCACACCGATTGATCGACCAAGACGCTGGACACGGGACGTGGCTTCTAAACGTTCCCCCAACGCGGGACGTAGATAATCCACCCGAAGATTGATGGTCGACACAACGCGGTCGAGCGAAATGAAACAGGCGTAGGCGGCCGTCGTGTCGATAATTGCCGCGATAACACCGCCATGCGCCTTTCCAGAACCAACATACTGTTCGGCATTCTCACGGATGGGGGCGCTAAGCGTCAGTTGGCCCGTTTCTTTATTAAGGGCTTCAGCTTGTAGTTTAAGCCACCGGTGGAATGGCGTAATATCGATCATATCCTGAAGTTCTTCTAGCGTCGAAACTTTCACGGTACCCCCTCTTCGGTCTCATTCTTCCGGGCAGTGTTTGCATTGAACACGAACAATGCACAACCCATCGACACCATAATTGTGCACCGCAAGCGCTTCCGGCCACTTGTGAAGTGGTTCGCCGCTTGAAAGCGCGTAAACACAAAGAAAGAAAGCAATTGCGTGGTCTCATTTGATCCGAAATCACACTTATCGGCGAAGCGCTCCAGAATTATGGGCTGAGTGCAAAATTTGACGCCTAATCCTTTTCGGGCCTTGATTTTTAACCTTTGCGTGCTAATCGGAATACATGATTAGAAAATTTCGAGCTTTGTTGAGTGAAAGACGCCGAACATCGCGAATAGCGGGTGGCACGGACGGTTTCTGCCCACTCCTCCTTCTTAGAGGTCTCCTTCTAAGCAGCGACGTAACATTCGCGGCTCGGCTTCCCATGCGATAAAGCAACACTCACTAGGGAAACATCATCGAGCCGCTTCAACGAAGCGGCTTTTTTATTGGCTAAACCTAAAATAGTATTTGAAACGACAATCAGGAGGAAGCGAAATGAAACGAAATGCACCGATAAACCGTAATCAGGGCATGACCTTCCTGCTTCTTCTAGGGTGTTTCATCAATGCCCGTTCAGTTATCCGTCCGTTTGCGGCGAATTTGGCGGGTCAAAACCAGGATAGCTCAGAAAAACGCGGAGACCAGCGATGAGCAGGAAGAGTAACAGCGACAAATCAGTGGACCGACATTACGTCCGAATATTTGACACGACCCTACGCGATGGGGAACAGGCGCCGGGCTTTTCTATGGCCGTCGAAGCCAAAATGGTTGTTGCCCGAGCACTTCAGGCGATGAAAGTCGATATTATCGAAGCCGGTTTCGCGGCGGCTTCGGAAGGGGACTTCAACGCCATCGCAACGATTGCAAGAGAAATTGAAGGCCCGCGCATTTGTTCGCTCTCACGCTTGAATGAAAAAGACATTTCCGCCGCAGCGCGCGCGATTGAGCCAGCAAAACGACGGCGCGTCCACACCTTTATCGGTACAAGCCCCATCCATCGTTCAGCAAAACTGAAAATGTCTCGCGATGAAATTTTGAAGCGGGTCGACGAATTGGTTCGTTTTGCCTGTAGCACCACCGATGATGTGGAGTTTTCACCTGAAGACGCTATCCGTACGGAAAGAGATTATCTGCTGGAGGTTACTAACGCCGCCATTGCGGCTGGCGCCAAGACCATCAATATTCCCGATACGGTCGGTTATTCGACACCAGAGGAGATTTATGACCTTTTCTCTTTTCTCACGTCAAATGCCGATGGCGCAGAAGATGTCGTTTTCAGTGTTCATTGCCACGACGACCTTGGGATGGCCGTCGCGAATTCCTTGGCTGCCGTACGCGGCGGGGCGCGCCAAATCGAATGCGCCGTAAACGGCATAGGCGAAAGAGCGGGCAATTGTTCCTTAGAAGAAGCGGTGATGGCACTACGCACCCGCCAGGATCATTTTGGCTTAGAAACTGCGCTTGATACCACAAAGATATACGCCGCAAGCTCTGCGCTGGCACGGGTCACCCATAATCCAATCCCTCGCAACAAAGCGATTGTGGGCAAAAACGCATTCGCTCATGAGGCTGGCATTCACCAGCATGGGGTGCTGGCGGATAAACGGACTTATGAAATCATGGATGCCGAAGCTGTCGGCATGCCATCAAATTCAATTGTTCTCGGCAAACACTCCGGAAAGCATGCCCTCGCCGCGCGCGCGGAGGCGTTGGGGCTTGAAGCAACGCAAGAGAAAATCAATGAGATATTTGCCGAATTCAAACGCCTCGCAGACACGACAAACGAAGTGACAGATGCCGACGTGGTCCGACTTGTCTCTGGAACCGCTGCCGGAACAGGTCTTACCGGTCCATGGCGGACGCGACAAATTGAATTACGGACAGATATCGATGATGACGATGTCCAACCATACGCTCGTGTCACCATGAAACACAATGACGGCACACGCCAAACGGTCCAATGCGAAGGGGGCGGCCCGATTGACGCGGCATTTGCGGCCGTCTGTGCAATCACTGGGATTGAGGGTAGGATCGTCGTCCTCGACTTGCATCACACTGCCGACGAAGAAGACACACTTGTCAACGCCGAAGCCGTCGTGGAAGTTGCTGGTGAACGGTTTACCGGACGAGCCCGAGAGGTTGATGTGGCCGATGCAGCAGTTGCCGCCTTTGTAGCTGCGGTCAATCAGGCCGTCGACATGAAGCTTGCCCGTACGGGGGATGCAGCTTGAAGTATGACACACAAAATAGGATTTATACGTCACGCTTTAAAGCATTCCGAGCCAAATGTGTGCGGTTGGCGTTAAGGAGATGCGTAAAATCAAGAGCTTAAAGCGCCGTTCTGATTCCAATTGAAACGGAGGCGCTTGAGTGCGGTCGTAAGCTGATCTTCGGTATCGACCCTATTCTATTGGACAGACCTGAAACAATGTCCGCGTTTGAGTGTTGAAATTAAAAGAAGGGTGCCACAATTATGGCCTCGGAAACATTATTTGAAAAAATTTGGGCAAAGCGGCTGGTGACGGAAGAGACCGACGCAAGTCCGGGTGTCCTTTATATTGATTTACACTTGATCCACGAGGTTACCTCACCCCAGGCATTTGCAGTGCTGAAGAAACGTGGACTGAAGGTCAGACGCACCGACCGAACCTTTGGAACACTCGACCATTCAACCCCGACGCTGCCGCCGGACAAAAATGGGGCATTACCATTTGCCACCAAAGACGCTGAAACCCAGGTCAAAACCCTTATCGCGAATTGCGAGGAGCACGGAATCGAGCTGGCAGGCCTCGGCGATCCTCGGCGCGGGATCGTGCATGTGATCGGACCGGAACTGGGACTTACCCAACCCGGCAAAACCATTGTTTGTGGCGATAGCCATACGTCAACCCATGGCGCGTTTGGCGCAATCGCCTTTGGTATCGGCACCACCGAAGTTGGCCACGTCTTAGCGACGCAGTGTGTCTTACAGCGCAAACCGAAAACGATGCGCGTGATGTTCGATGGCCCGTTGCAACCCGGCGTGAGTGCAAAAGATCTGGCCTTAGCCATGGTTGCCGCCGTTGGTGCAGACGGTGGCCAAGGCTATTCGGTCGAGTTCGCCGGAGAAGCAGTACGCGGGCTATCCATGGAGGGGCGGATGACCCTCTGCAATATGTCGATCGAGGCTGGGGCACGGTTCGGGCTTGTTGCCCCCGATGATAAGACTATCAACTGGGTGAAAGACCGCCCTTATGCACCCAAAGGCGCAGCATGGGACAAAGCCGTCGCAGAGTGGGAAACTCTTTATACCGATGATGACGCGACTTTTGACAAAGAAGTGCGGGTCGACGCCACAAAAATCCAGCCAATGATTACTTTCGGCGTCTCGCCCGATGCGGCACTGCCCGCTGAAGCGTTGACGCCCGCGCCAAAGAACGAGGTCGAACAACACGCCGCCGACTATATGAAATTCGAGGCTGGCCGCCCATTTGCGGATATGGCTGTCAATAAGGTCTTTATCGGTAGCTGCACAAATTCGAGGCTTTCGGACCTCCGCGAGGCCGCGGAAATATTTCGTGGTCGGCATGTCTATGACGGTGTCGTCGCACTCGTCGTGCCGGGCTCCGAAGCGGTTCGCAAAGCGGCTGAGGCCGAGGGCTTACACGACGTCTTCACCAACGCAGGCGCACAATGGCGTGAACCCGGATGCTCCATGTGCATCGCCATGAATGGTGATAAAGGCGAACCAGGAGACCTTGTGGTCTCCACGTCAAACAGAAACTTTATCGGCCGCCAAGGTCAGGGCGTGAGGACCGTTCTTGCAAGCCCTGCAACGGCGGCCGCCTCGGCAATTGCCGGACATATCGCCGATCCACGCAAATTTATGTTGGAGAAAGCATCATGAGCTTTGCCCCTATCAAAAGCGTAACCTCTCGAACAGTTGTTCTTGAACAAGAAAATATTGATACAGACCAAATTATCCCCGCACGGTTTCTCACAACCACATCCCAGTCGGGCCTCGGACAGTCGGCATTTTATGATTGGCGCTTTGAAGAGGACGGCACCCCAAAAGGCGTTGATTTGTTCAATAGCGATCAACGTGCAGACTATCGTATTTTAGTTGCTGGTCAGAATTTCGGTTGCGGATCGTCTCGGGAACACGCTCCTTGGGCGTTGAAAGGTTTTGGCTTCGATGCCGTCATCAGCTCAGATATCGCCGACATTTTCACAAGCAACTCGCTTAAAAACCAATTCCTACCCGTCGTCATTGATGCCCCGTCGCACGCTTACCTTTTGGACAATCCAGGCATCGAACTCACCATCGACTTGGAAAATCAGATCGTCACAACACCGAACGGCGGTTTCCAGGCATCCTTTAAGGTTGAGCCTTTCGCGCGCCAGTGTCTCCTTCAAGGCGTTGATACGCTCGGCCATCTCATGAACCAGATGGATGACATCAAAGCTTTTGAAGCGCAGCGCGGCGATGCCGCCTGAGGCTTTTATTTCATTACCCTAAGGCGCTTCGCCGATAAGTGTAATCGGTTGATGATTGCCATCCATCAACTCGACAAAAGATCCGTGACCAAACAAGGGCTTAGAGCATTTCCAGTTCAAGTGGCACGCGCTACTTAATTACGGAAAGCTCGATGCTGCTCGGATAATCAGCACTGCGATAGATGCGATTTTCGACCGCCACGTAGTCCTCCGGATCAGCGTCCGGAATACTCATGAATTTATTCGGGTTCCGATCAAAAAGCGGAAACCAACTGCTTTGGACGTGCACCATCAACTGGTGCCCTTTGCGAATGGTATGACATTGCTCAAGCAGCGGTATGTCATAGGCCAAAACCTTACCGGGCTCTAGGGGTTTTGGTTCAGCGTAGCTTTCACGGAATTTGGCACGGAAGATGTCGCTGAACACCATCCGCTGAAAGCCCCGAAGCGTTTGATTCTTATCGTCATCAGGGTAACGATCAATCACCTTTACGACCCAATCCGTATCGGTTCCTTCGCTACTGGCAAATAGTTTGGCCCGCGCCTCACCACATAGGGTCAAATCAGATTTAAGAGGCGCCGTACTATAGGTGAGGACATCAGAGCGGTTTAGAGCAAAGCGTTGATCTTGAACTTTATAGTCTTTTTGCCATCCACCAAAATTCGGCCGGGGGTAATATGGCACCGGGTTGGCCGGGTCTGCTGTGTACGCATCATAGGCGGTATCCGACGAAACCTTGCCCGGTTTTTTGAATGATGCCTTTCCCTCATCGTGAAGGTAAAGCGTCATTTTGCGCGCTTTTGGTAAAGGCCATGTATCAAACCGGTTCCACTTATTCTTTCCGGCATCAAAGATGAGGGCTTCCGGAAGGTCTGGCTTTTTATCGCCTTTAAGATGGTGTCGATAAAACGGAAGCATAACCTCTTCCATGAAGAAAACACCGGTTTTCGATCCGAAAGAAATAGGCCCAAATTTTTCGCCGTCATCAAAACGCCAGGCGCCATGAAACCAGGGTCCAGCGACGATATGATTCAGATTGTCTTTATCGAAGGCCTCCATCTCATGATAGAATGCTAGCGGCCCATAATGGTCCTCGGCATCATAAAAATGATTGATGTGAAGCGTTGGCACGGTAACTGGTCGACGGATAAAACGGCGAACCTCTCGCGATTTGTAAAAGTCATTAAACCGATCATTGGCAATAATTTCCTCTGTAAGTGGCGCCGGATCCGGAAAGTATTGGCGTAGTTGTTTTATGGTGCCGTTATTAAGATAGAAATCATAACCATCGATTCCTTTCACACCCGTTGTGAAGGGGTTAGCGAGATCTTTTTTATCATATTGGTCCATATATTGGGTCAAAAACGGCACGATATATCCGAGCTGAAAGGCGCCATTGTGATAAAAATCGTCGCCAATAAAACCTTCAGACATTGCCGCTGAGGGTGTGGCTGCTTTTACAGCAGGGTGCGGATCAACCAATCCGGCAATGACATGCCAACCAGGGTATGAATTCCCATGCAACGCCACCCGGCCATTATTGTCTTCCACATTAGCTAAGGCCCATTCAATCGTATCGTAAGTATCAGTAACATCGTCGACGGCATTTGAATCATCAGCGGATCGAAACGGGCGTAGCATTTCAAACTTGCCCTCAGACCCGTACCGTCCACGCTCATCCTGACCAATGAAAATATACCCGTCTTTTAATAGGGGGGTGTGGAAACGCCACTCAAAAAAGAGGTCCCCCTGTCCCGTTAAGTGCCTCTCGGGGAGGCGAAAACCGTAGGGACTGCGCGTCAATATAATTGGCAGGGGTCCATCAGCGTTCTTAGGGCGCAAGATGTGGGTACGAAGCTTCGTCCCATCACGCATCGGCACCATGACTTCTTGATAAGTGTAGCCTTGCCAACGTTCCTCAAGAAATGTCCCTGCATCTCGCAGCTCCGAAACTTGGGCGAAGCTAGCCGTCATCGTCAAAAATAACATCAAAAGAACGGTAGAGCAGCGAATAATAAGTGTCATAGCTTCCCCAAGGTAAAAAGTTTTACTATACGCCATTGGGGTTTTTTTCAATGCTTCATGAAAATCGAGGGGAGATGCAGAACTAGATTGTCCAGCACATTGATCATTGTATGCAGGCCGATGACAAATCAACAGACCACAGGCCACCAGACACAGGCCACCAGAACACAGGCCACTAGAACACAGGGCTACAGATCAAAGCCCCACTGCAGCACCAGAACGGTGATCGTCACGGAATTTTCTTTCTTAAATTTTACGATCGCGGCTTTTGTTTGGTACCATGGGGACCACGCGTATACTGACGGTGATGCATGCCTCGTTCAATTTTGGTTTGGGCAAACACGCCTTTCCTCAACACGGCCTCAACACGGCCTCAACACGGCCCCTGCACACGGCTCACCCTAAGAAATATGAGATTGAAGACTGCAAATACCTTAAATCTCTTGAAACTGATGGCGATGGATCGCTAGAACGCACGCCATGAAGGCTCGGAACCAGAATTTATGACACACACAATTGCTTATCTTCCCGGCGATGGCGTCGGGCCGGAAGTCGCCAGCGCCGCGCGTTCAGTGATTGAAAAAGTTGCTGACAAATTCAACCTGTCACTTGAGTTCAAAGAGGCTCATTTTGGGGGCGCTGCCATTGACGCTACGGGTCACCCCTTCCCCGATGAGACCAAATCTATTTGTGATGATGCTGATGCCATATTGCTCGGCGCTGTCGGCGGACCGAAATGGGACGGTGCAGAAATTCGACCTGAAAAAGGCCTTCTGGAAATTCGCCAGCGACTGGGGCTTTTTGCAAACCTTCGCCCCATCGCGGTAATGGCTGGAATGGAGCGGCACTCACCGCTGAAGACAGAAATTGCCAAAAACACCGACATTCTTATAATTCGTGAACTGAATGGTGGTGTCTATTACGGTAAACGTGTTGAAGGCACCGAAAAAGCAAGCGACTTAAGTGAATACTCCCGTCGTGAAGTAGAGCGGATTGCCCGTATCGCCTTCGAAACCGCACGCGGACGGCGAAGCAAAGTCACATCGGTCGATAAGGCTAATGTCCTTGCCACCAGTCGCCTTTGGCGCACTGTCGTCACTGAACTTCAGGTCAGTGACTATTCCGACGTGACCCTGGAGCACCAATTGGTCGACTCAATGGCCATGAAGCTGGTCACGAACCCATCAGATTATGATGTCCTCCTGACAGAAAATATGTTTGGCGATATCTTGAGTGATGAAGCATCGGTCATTGCAGGCTCCATTGGCCTCGCCCCATCGGCATCGCTCAACGAAAAGAAAGCCGGGCTTTACGAGCCTATTCACGGGTCCGCACCGGATATCGCTGGCCAGGGTAAAGCAAATCCTATTGGCGCAGTTCTCTCCGGTGCGATGTTGCTCCGCCATAGCCTCGGTGAAAACGATGCTGCAACCACCATTGAAGTTGCGGTTCAAAACACAATCCATTCGGGCACAATAACATCCGATCTTGGTGGTTCAGCATCCACTATAGACGTCACTAGAGCCGTTTGCGCTGCACTCTAAGGGCAGGACCGTCTCAACAGGAATCACCAACCGGACGTCTTTGTTGTGATGTGGTGACCACCAACCGCAATCAATTGGCAGCCAAGCAACATAGTCGAAACCCGGTACCGTCAAGTAAAGGCACGGTCGAACGAGAAACGTCATTATTGGTATTAACCAATGCGATTTGGTTATCTCAAATATTCTCGTTTTTCTTCCAAGAAATACCCTCTCGTCGCAAACTCGTCAGATAACTGAGATATTGCTGTCACAGAAATCCCTTAGCGCCTCAAAGACCTGAAGTATTTCCAAGCCAAGTGTGTTCAGTTGGCGTCAAGGAAATGCGTCAAATCAACAACTTAAAGCGCCGTTCTGAGTCCAATTGAACCGGAGGCGCTTTAGGAGCGATAAGGATTAGGACGATGGCGAGCTTCGGGTCAACACTTTCGAACCGGTGGGGCAAGCCGTTAAACAAATTAGCGCTCGCCCTAATGGTGGCGGCAATAACTGTTCCCACTGCCTGGTCTGAATGGCGTACCGCTTCAAAGATCGATCCCCCAGAACCACCGCAAAAAGTGTTTGTTGTGGGCCACCGTGGCGCCCCGAACCTAGCGCCGGAACATACACGGGCCTCTTACGATGCAGCGATTGAGGCCGGTGCACATATGGTAGAACTCGACGTTCGGTATACTGCCGATGGACACTTTGTGGTCATGCATGATGCAACCGTTGATCGGACCACCAATGGTTCAGGCCGTGTCAAAGATATGACCCTTGCAGATTTTCGTCGCCTTGACGCTGGCTCATGGATGGGCCCTCAATTCAAAGGACAAACAGCTTTGAGCCTTGTGGATGCCTTACGTTATTTAAAAGGACGTGTCGCAATTGATCTAGACTTTAAAGATGGTCCCGATAATGCCGGTAAGTATCTTTCCGATTTGCTCGATCAGGAGGACATGAACCGAGGCCCGCTCATCACTGTATTTGTCCGATTACCGCAATATGAAAAAATCCAAGGACTGCGCGCACCCTATAAATTGCGCCCCCATTATCTAACGCCCGGACAAACCCGGCGCCTTGCCCAAAAGGGAACTGTTGAGGTTATGGGCATGCGATGGATCGGCTTCTCCTTGAACAACGCACGCGATATCCGCCGGTCAGGATTATTTTTGTTCGCAAACGTCATGGGGCCGAAAGATGGACCAGTAGCCTACCATAAGGGCTTAACAGCAGGGGCCCAGTTTATCCAGACCGATCATGTTGATCAATTAAGCCTATATCTAAACGAACATGGGCGTCGGGCTCAATGCATCCCATCTTTTGACTTTGATTGTTATAATCCTAATACCGACCAAATGTTTGTCGCTGATGCTGAGAGTGTTGTCGTAAGCGACGTTGCACCCCGATAGTCCCCAAAAGCATAACAGAACGATCAGTTCACATTTTCGCTTTAGTTTCTCTTGCCAAAATATTACTCTCGCTTGGCTGATGGTTGCCTCGACAGTCGAAATCTTCGCTTTGCAAAGGACGCAAACCAAGCAGCATAGCGAAAGTTTCTCATGCAATGACAGAAATAGACGAACGCGCGCCCCCTTTAAAAGGACTGAGAGTTCTTGAACTTGCACGCGTTCTTGCCGGCCCCTGGGCCGGTCAAATTCTTGCAGATTTAGGAGCCGATGTTCTTAAAGTAGAGGGCAAAACCGGTGACGACACACGTGAGTGGGGGCCTCCATTCCTCGAAAACTCAAACGGCTCAAAAGACGCAGCGTACTTTCATGCGTGCAACCGGGGCAAGCGATCCATTATTGTCGACCTTTCCAATAAAGAAGGCCAAGCATGTGTAAAAAATCTCGCGCGCGAGGCCGATGTCATCATTGAGAATTTCAAAGTTGGCGGGTTAAAGAGATTTGGTCTTGACTATGCTAACATCAAATCAATCAATCCTTCGATTATCTACTGCTCTATCACCGGCTTTGGGCAAGATGGACCCTATAATTCTAGGGGTGGTTATGACTTTATAATCCAAGCAATGAGTGGCGTGATGGATATCACGGGCACCCCCGGGGGCCCTCCGCAAAAAATGGGGGTGGCATTCTCCGATATTTTCACTGGTCTTTATACTGTCATTGCCATCCAGTCGGCACTTCTTAAACGCGAAAAGACGGGCCTTGGCGACTATATCGACATGGCCTTGTTCGATTGCACCCTCGGCGTATTGGCCAATCAGGCTATGAACTATCTGTCATCAGACGTTTCGCCAAAGCGTCTAGGAAATGCCCATCCAAACATTGCCCCTTATGAAGCCTTTGCGACAAAAGATGGCTGGATCGTCATTACTGTTGGTAATAACGGGCAATTTGCCCGCCTCTGTGAGGTGCTTGGTTTGGGCGACTTACAAGAGGATGTTGCTTATGCAACAAACTCAGCACGCGTAAAGAATAAAGAAATCCTCAGTCGAATCATTGCCGGGGCCGTTAAAAATTGGTCCCGTACCGACCTTCTACTGTTACTAGAGAAGGCAAATGTTCCTGCAGGCCCAGTCAATAGTATTGCTGAAGCATTTTCAGATCCGCAATCTATCGCGCGCGGGATGCAGAAAAACCTAATCCGCAAAAGTGACGGTAAAAATATACCATCTGTTCGCATCCCAATTAAATTTTTAGGCACGGACTTATTGGACCAAAGACCGTCACCTGAGTTAGGGGCTGATGAAGCAAAATGGCTTTCGGAATAGCAGTCACGCTGCACTTTATTTTTAAGCATTTCCAAGCCAAGGGTGTGCGGTTGGCGTTAAGGAAATGCGTAAAATAAGCAACTTAACGCGCCGTTCTGATTCCAAATAAAACGGAGGCGCTTTAAGCATCGCCACTTCAATTGGAAGCGGGACGGCGTTGTAGTACACCACTTGCCAAATACAAAGACCCGAGACATAGGAACTTCTATCCCTCATCAGTAACCCACTTGATGGTTCCCGAGACTTGATGCTGCAGCAATGAATTTAACCGTTCTAAATGAAGCCGCCACACGCGGCGGCGCCGCAAGCGTCTTGATGATCTTAAGCATTTTATTTTTTCGGTCAGGAAAAGGATTTGGCGTTGAGCGACTTGGCGCTTTATTTTCTTTTTCTGCAGCCGCCTACACCATCAGCTCCGCGAATTTTCAATGGGAAGCAACTGGCGCAATAATTTTGGTTCTTCACTATTTTGGAATGCTGACACCGGTGTTTTTCTGGTGGTTTTGCACGGCGCTCTTTGACGATGACTTCAAATGGTATCTCTGGCGTTTCATCCCCTTGGGCGCGCTCACTATTGCTTTCTACATGTTATTTTTGAAACCAACCGGCGTTCGAGAATACTTTCATAATATCCTAATATTTGGTTCGACCCTACCGATGCTGCTCCATGTCTTATGGCTGGCACTCGTTCATCGCAATGAAGATCTAGTGGAGCAACGCAGGGCCTTTCGATTGGCGATAGCCGTTCTTGTTGGCGTAACTGGGATCGTCATCACCCTATTTGAAACTATGGTGGTCGTCCCGCGGTCGGTGGGAGAAATACTCAACCTCATCCAGGCGGGAACGATATTCTCGATGACAATGGGGATGGCAATCTGGATAATCCCTCCCGTTACCGTTCTTAAACAAACAAAAACGCCCTCAAATGCGACGGCACAGGCACAACCCACATCAGAAAATTCAGCGTCACTGACGCATTTGAAGGAGTTTATGGCAGATGGCACCTATCGGCGTGAGGGTTTAACGATTGGCGTCCTTGCTGAAATGGTTGCCTTGCCGGAACATCGACTTCGATGGATTATAAATCAGGAACTCGGATTCCGAAACTTCAACGCTTTTTTGAATTCCTACCGGCTCGCCGAAGCCAAAGAAATTTTGAGCGATCCAGCACAAGCCCGTCGCCAAATCACGCAAATCGCTCTCGATCTGGGATATGGATCCATTGGTCCGTTTAATCGCGCGTTCAAATCTGAAACCGAGATGACACCGACTGAATTTAGAAAAAGCGCGCTAAACGGGCCAAGCAGCCCATAAAGCTCATAAAGCTTTGGCCAATCGGCCACCACTCCCTGATCTGAAAAACGAAGCAATCAACATATTATCTTTAGATTGAGATATATGATCCTCGGTAATCGCTATTCCGCTTGCCGATTTCTGAAAAGCTTTGATGAATCCTTGAAATTCCGGCCGCGTTTGAAGCCGACAAGACATCGCATCGCGAATTTTGGATATAGGCTGCGTGAGTTCAGAGTGAAAATCTTGTGGTGTCTACTCTAACCATGTTGAGCATCCAAAATACTATGAAGAGTTTGCCAAGTCCCGTGAGTAACGACATTTCCCCTTCTGATCACCGTTCTCATTCAGAACGTGTTAAGAGAAGGTCGGCGGCGCGCCCTGCCACGACCGTTATCGGCCTGGCGGCTCTGGCCGGGCTGATTTTTTGCCTCTCTCCAGACCCGAGTAGCAGACCGGAACTTGCAAAAAGCGCCATCAAGACACTTAACATTATTTGATGAAGTCGACGAAACGGAACGTAAGTTCACCGCCATATCGCCTGCTCTTCCAGCTGAAAACCGCCTTGCGCGTTGCCCCATTCATCACAAACGAGCGATTGACCAACGCTTTTGAAATAGCGTCACAGGTGCACGATTGATGAACAGGCACTGATCAGTCATAAAGCGGCCCAGACATGAATGGCGCCGCACAGTATAAACGGGTAATGCAGATAAATGGCGCCATCAGCAAAGTGAACCGGAAGATCACAGAATGACAACGTCCTTCATTTCAATCACCGATAGTTTTTTTGTAGCACCGCAAATCACCGTCGAGGATGTCGGCGTTGCGAAGGCCAATGGCATCACCCTTATTATCAACAATCGCCCCGATCATGAGGAACCTGGACAACCGCTTGGCGCTGACATTGAAGCCGCAGCAAAAGAGGCGGGTGTTTCATATGTGTCTGTGCCTGTAGGGCCAGCAGGCGTTTCGGAGCGTGACCTTGATGTTTTTGATGCTGCCGTTTCCGAAACAAACGGCAAAATACTTGCGTTTTGCCGTTCTGGCACGCGCTCAACCATTTTACGGGCAATGGCAAAAGCGCGAAATGGCGACGATATATCAGCGCTGATTTCTGAAGCGGCGGCGGCTGGCTATAATTTGGAAGGCCACCGTGCGCTCCTCGAAGCAGCAAGTAACGATTAAAGCAACTCTCGGTTAGATGGCGGGCGTGCCTCGCGTTAGATAAAAGTCCCGAGATTGATATCAAAGTCTAATAATGGATCGTTAATCTCGCACTCTCCGACGCGGCAGGAATCACAATCGTTTCTGTTAAGGTTACTGAACAAGCAAGCGGAGCGGCGTCGCGTCCGAAATCATCGGTGGTTCGTATTTCAGCATCGTCACCACAATCAAGAAAACTGCCGGTTTCCTTGGCAACAACAAACGCATAATTGGGTGGCGCCAAAACAAATGCTTGGTCCGCAACGCCGTCCTTTGCATCGCCAAGAGCAACGCTTCCAGCGGTACCTTTGAGGTCAACTGCAGCACCAGAATCTTTTTTTGGATCAATGCCCGACGCGTGGGCAACTTGCGACGACAATAGAAGCCCTAAAATCGTTAACAGCGCGAGGAAAGCGCGAGAAATAGAGTTCGTTCTGACACGGGCATCGCTTGTAAGAACGGATTGCCGTATCGTGTTGCTTTGTTTCTGCCTGACACACATGGAACGTGTAGGCGCAAGCGCCAGGCCGTTAACCGCGTTTTGCTAATCCACCGACACAAAAATTACGCTTACCCCCGATCGTTGCGCGGCGCTCGGCGATCATGTGTTGCAAACGCGCAAAAACAAAGGCTGACAGCGGCGCTTTGATTCCTTTTGACGTTGCGCCGCTATAAAACGCGAAACGAGAAGAAAATACCGCTTCACAAACCCATCGCGCGAAGTTTATTTCTCAAATCAGTATTTCATGTGCAGAAATAGGAAATTGCCAAGGATTGACCTTCGGGATCGACCATGTTGCAGGCGATTTAGGTTATGATAGTAGCAAACCATGTTTGATGACTTTGAAATTTCTGGCTCTCAGCTAATTGCCAAAGAAACAGGCGCTCATATTCCGTTAAATGGCGATTTTGCAAAAGATGCTTTTCGAATTGCGAGCTTTGTTGGTCTCGTTCAAGGGGTTCGGGCATCCCGTGTTTTACGCGGCCGCGAACCTCGGGCGCGGATTTCGTTTTTTCCAAAAAAACCACGCTCTTACTATGCAATTTGGCCCGTATGTCAGCTCGCTGATGTCAAGATTGTTGATGATCACGAAGCGGCAGATTTGCATTTCTATTTTGAAGACACCGAATTTCTAACCGCTCCCAGGCGTTCACCAACACACAAACCGACCTTTAACATTGGTTGTCACGATATCCGAAAGAGTGTTGTAACGCGGATATTTGAGGAAACTTTTGGATACGGATTAAAAATTGATCCAAGGAAATATATGGGGCTTGCCGTTGAGAAATCCGAGGGCAATGGCAAACATGATGGCGTAATCGTGCAGTGTCCGATAGACACGCCTCGATCGGACCGCGTCTACCAGAAGCTGATTGATAACACGTTTGATGGATCAGAATTTATAGACATTCGCACACCAATCGTCGGCGGACGCATTCCATTTGTTTACCTCAAATGCCGACAACGCGATCTTCGGTTTTCCAATGAAAACCATCGCGTGGCATTCGTCGACCCCGACACCATGCTGAGCAAAGATGAGCAGACAAAAATTAAAGCCTTTGCTAAAGGCCTTCGCTTGGAGTTTGGTGGCCTTGACGTTTTGCGCGATCGTCACGATGGTCAAATTTATATTGTCGATGCGAACAAAACAGATATGGGCCCACCCGCCGTGCTCAACAGCAAACTCAAATTAAAGGCCATGCAGGGCCTTGCAGACGCTTTTGCAGCCTTAATTGATGAACGGTTGGAGAGTAATCGTTCGGTGGCATGACGCGCGCTTTTGCAACTTAAATGGTAGACATGGAGTTCATCCAACGCCGACCATTGGCAATTTATTATACTCTAACTGAAATCGATATTATATCTTAAATAATCACATCATGACTGAAATCCCCTTCGTAAAAGACCTAGACTTTGACGTTGGCGTCCCTGACCAACTATCCCCCCTTGTGCGCCGTGTGATCGCGGGAAATGGCGGACCGTTTACCTATACGGGGACGGGCGTTTATCTTATAGGCAAACAAAATAGTGCCATCGCCGTCATTGATCCGGGGCCCGACGATCGCGACCATCTTAATGCATTGGAGCGCGCTATTGGGGATAGTAAGGTTTCTCATATTTTCATCACCCATACGCATGCGGATCACTGTGGCGGTGCGAGGGCGTTCGCAAAATGCGTTAGCGCCCCTATTTACGGCTTTGGCGGACACCCAGCCGATAACGCCGACGATGATGCTCCCGCGCTCGATGAGGGCGGCGACTATAGGTTTCAACCCGATGAATTACTGAAAGATGGTGACATTGTTTTTGGGGGTGATTGGTCTTTAGAAGCCATACACACACCCGGACATCTCTCAAATCACCTATGCTTTTCCCTTAAAGAAGAAAAGGCACTTTTTTCCGGTGATCACATAATGGGTTGGGCAACGAGCGTAATTGCGCCTCCCCATGGAAACATGGCTGACTATTTATCGAGCCTTGAAAAAATCCTTCAGCGTGATGAACAGCGTTATTACCCCACCCATGGTGCGCCGATCGAAGAACCGCACCGATTTGTTCGGGCGGTGAGAGCCCATCGCCATATCCGCGATGGGCAAATCCTCGATCAATTGGCACAAGGCAAGTCCCGCATCATGGATATGGTGCCGATCATGTATGCTGGTGTAAATCCGATCCTACACGGCGCAGCGGCTCTTAATGTTCTAGCGCATCTCATACGGCTAGTCGAAATAGGGAGCGTAACCGCCAATGGCGAACTTGGATTGGAAACAACATTCACATTGGCCGCTCAGAAAGAACACAATGTGCGTTTGACGCATAATCAGTAACTGGACGCCGAAACCCAATTACGGAGACAGCCACTGGGCTTCCCAATTATTGTTGGTACGAACAAACTTTTTTCTGTGATGAAGACGATAGGGTCTATTGACCCAAAACTCTATCTCGGTTGGGATTAGTCTATACCCTGTCCAATGACCGGGTCGTGGGACGGGCTTGCCCTCAAAACGCCGTTCACATTCGTCAACCGAGCGTTGGAGGGCATCGGGGCTTGACAGAACATTGGATTGATCAGAAGCCCATGCCCCAATTTGCGTGCCCCGGGCGCGTTTCGCAAAATAAGCGTCCGCTTCTGATGCTGTTACTTGTTCTATCTCTCCACGAAAGCGAACCTGCCGACGAATGGATTTCCAATGGAATGAAAGAGCGCCCCAATTGTTCGCATCGATCTGTCGGCCCTTGGCGCTCGTCATATTTGTAAAAAAGCTGACGCCTCGATCATTCAAATCCTTCATTAGCACAATCCGAACATCTGGAAGGCCAGATGCATCGACCGTGGCGAGTGACATGGCGTTCGGATCATTGATTTCACGGTCATTTGCGAGCAGCAACCACTCGCGAAAAAGTACAAAAGGATCATCGTCGGTAAAAACGTGTCCCTGGTCCTCATCAGCACTGTAGAATTCGTCGGACGGCGTTTCCGGAATGATTGCTTCCTCGGTCATGGATGATCGCTCCCTTACTGATCAAAAAGTCTTAACCATGTTTTCAATTGGGCGCGCACCGCCCAATATGCAAGCGCGAACCGCTGCCCCCGATGGAATGGAAGACCAACACCATTGCGCACATGATTTGGCAAGACGGCTCGATGTCATTAAAGAACAACTAGAGCCTGTTGCAGCAAAAGTGGATCACCGGTTTTGCGGTTCGCAACAGGCTCCAAGGAGACTCTAGAGCCGTTTTCTGAATCAGCTTGAATGCAAACGGCTCTAGGCCTTAACAAAAGAGGGTCGTGTGGTTGATAAATCAGAGAGTTCATCAAATGTCGCATAACAGTTTTGGCCATTTGTTCCGAGTCACAACTTGGGGTGAAAGCCATGGGCCAGCCCTTGGATGCGTCATTGACGGCTGCCCGCCAGGCATTCGACTGGAACCTGGAGACATCCAAGCAGCCCTTGATAAGCGCAAGCCCGGTGGATCGAAATTTGTCACACAACGAAAAGAACCCGACGCGGTCAAAATACTTTCTGGTATTTTCGAAGACGAACGAACCGATGGTCCTGTAACGACGGGTACGCCAATTTGCTTGATGATTGAAAATGTCGATCAACGTTCCAAAGACTACACCGATATCCGCGATAAGTTTCGTCCGGGCCATGCGGATTTTACCTATCATGCGAAATACGGCGTGCGAGACTATAGAGGCGGCGGGAGATCCTCAGCGCGAGAAACAGCTGCTCGGGTTGCCGCTGGCGCTGTTGCAACAAAAGTCCTGGAGCGGCTTTACGATACGATCCAAATCCGCGCCAGCCTCATTCAAATGGGCCCGCACGTTATAGACCGTGATAAATTCGATTGGTCCGAAATTGAAGAGAACCCATTTTGGTGCGCTGACCCGGATGCGGCAAAGTCATGGGAACAAATCCTGATGCAAGCACGCAAAGACGGATCCTCCCTTGGGGCGATTATCGAATTGGAAATATCAGGCGTTCCTGCTGGTCTTGGCGCACCCGTATACGGAAAACTAGATACCGACCTCGCCGCCGCACTGATGTCCATTAATGCTGTCAAAGGCGTCGAGATTGGAGAAGGCCTGGCCGCAGCGACCTTAAGCGGCGAAGAGAATGCCGATGAGATCCGTATGGAAAACGGCAAGCCTGTCTTTTTGTCGAATAAAGCCGGTGGCATCTTGGGCGGTATTTCAACGGGTCAACCGATCATCGCGCGTTTCGCGGTTAAACCGACATCGTCGATTTCAAAGCCCCGCCGCACTGTGACAAAAGACGGGGAAGAAACAGACATTCAGACCCGCGGAAGACACGACCCGTGCGTCGGAATCCGGGCGGTTCCGGTCGCAACGGCGATGGCCGCTTGCATCATCCTCGACCACGCCCTGCGGCACCGTGGGCAAATCGGGTAACCGTCATTATTAAAGCGTTTGCAGGCAATTGTGCGCAGTTGGCCTCCCGGTTGGGTATTGGCGAAAATGCGTAAAAACAAAGACTTGAAGTGTCGACGCTTAAGGCAAACAGTCGCCTTCTTTATTAGCAATTCCGTATAAAAACCGTCGATTTTGTCAGAAAACCAGTCGTCTCAGCCCGCTTTTCGAAACCAGCATCGGCAAAAATTTCTCTTAAGGTCTCACGGCAATAGCTATCGTAATAGGGTTCATGAAAAGCTTTCGGAAAGGCCTCTAAAAGCCCGTCTAAACCAGGTTCATCACCATACTGCAAAGTATCGGTGAGAACAACGACGCCGCCCGGCTTCACGATACGGCCCATCTCAGCGGCAACGGCACGGCGCACCTTGGGGGGCAATTCATGAAACAGATAGACGCACGAAATAATATCGAAATGAGCATCAGCCAACCCTGTCTCCTCGGCTGGCGCCCGACGATATTCAATATGCGGATATTTCCCTAGAACTGTACGCGCCTTTTCGATATAGGCTGGAGAAAGATCCAAAGCTGTGGCATTTAGCTTTGGCCAGTTGTGCAAAACTTCCCGCAGAAAACAGCCTGTGCCACAAGCAACATCGATCAATCGGATATTCACCGGGTTTCGATTGCCAATTGCGTCAGCAATATGAGGCAAAGCTTGGCGCCGCATGGCCATAGCAGCGCCTGTAAAAAGCGTTTCCACCTGCATATCGTAGCGCGCTGCCGAATGTTGCGTGAGCCAACCGTCCGATTGAAAATGGAAATTCTGCAGGTAATAGCGTGGAAAGGATGATGACATCGTTGTCGTCAATACCTCTGAATGCGCCCTTTTATATTTGCGTTGCGCGACACGCTCGGTATCTAACAGGTAATCACGGCTTTTCCGCCAGAGATCTTTTAAAGATGGGGCATCATTAAACTCAGCCGGTAGCTTATAAATACCATCCCTCACATGCTGCCAATCGCGCACCAGTAGCTCTCTATACGATGCTGTTAGACGGGCCCGATCTAAGGGTGAAAATGCGCTCACATCAGGCGCTTTTCCAGGTTCTGTTGCTGGACCCATTTTTCGGCGACTAGCGGCATAGTGGCTCGTGTACCAGCCAATACGTGCTAGCTGATTTACACCGTACACTGTCCGTTTTGCGGCTATCCTTGTTTGATCCTTGACTTGATCCACCAAAGAGGGCACCGCCACAACGGGGTTAGTGCCGTCGCGTGCGCGCGCGAGCCGTCTAACACTGGACATAATTTGCGCCTCCCAGGATCAGTCTCAAGATCTCATGCTTTCTCAAACACCCCAACAAGTTCCACGTGAGAAGCGTAAACGAATTGATCGACGGGCGTCACGTATTTTAGGCTGTATCCCCCCTGCGACAGAAGGCGTGCATCTCGGACAAAGGTCGATGGATTACATGATACGCCGATGACGGTTTTTGTTTTGGCGTTTGCCAACTCACTAGCTTGTGCCATCGCGCCTGAACGCGGCGGGTCGAATATAACGGCATCAAATCGATTTAACGCCGCTGCCAAAATCGGTCGTTCATCAAGGTTTCTCGCCTCAATTGTCACGGGCTTGATCGCATTTGCTGCTTTTACGACGGCCTGTCGCAGGGCCTTCAGAGAGGGACCGTTTGAATCCGCAGCATAGACAGATGCAAAATGCGCAAGCCTTAGGGTAAAAGTCCCTGATCCACAAAAAAGATCAGCCACATATTTCAATCGTGCTGGAGAATTCTTATTCGAATAGGGTTTTCGCAAACCTTCTATAACGAGCTCGGCGAGTTTCTCCTCACCTTCCAGGCTCGCCTGTAAAAATCCACCTGGCGGCAGTGCGACATCACATTCACCAAAACGGACGATCGGTTCATCAAAAATAATGATGGGCTCGCCATTCATGGAAACCCGAATCACTGCCGTGTTCCGTATCAGTTTGCCGATGGCGCGCGTCAGTGTGGCGAGGCCATTTTGATCGACCTTTCGCATACGCCTTGAGCGAACATCGACATCTATACCATTGTTGCCATTGGTTACGGCAAGATCGAAGGCGTGCGCTGGAACGACACGTGCAATATCCCGAAACACGGAAAGGGTAGCCACCAGTTCAGGATGAAGTGTCATGCAATTGTCGATAGGTGTGATTTCGCCTGATCGTCTGACATTAAAGCCGATCACGACATCATCATTAGACTTCTGAACCGCGAGTACAGCCCGACGTCGACTTGCCCGCGACGTGGTAATCAGTGGTCGTATTATTTCTTCGCTAAACCCCGCGCCAACAAGAACATCCCTAACGCGATTAAATTTCCATCGAATGTAATATTCTGGCGCGAGGTGCTGAAGCTGACAACCACCGCATATGCCATAATGGGGACAAGGCGCTTTTTCTCGCTCGGAGCTCTCTTTGGATAAACTCACAAGCTTTGCGCGATCACCGATGATATCAAACACCCCTTCATCGCCAGGTGCGGTATAGGGCGCATACGCGATACCACTTTTTGTTTGAATTATACCGTCGCCTTTTGCACCAATAGCAACGCAGTAACCTTGGCGGCGTTCAGACTTTTTCAGGGTACACTGATTGTCCGCTAAACGTCGATTGCTGTTGTTCCGCTTATGCTGTTTTCCGCGCCCCAACGAGGAATTCCTTGTTGCCATCACCGCCACGGATTGGGCTGTCGCACCAGTCAATCTCCTCCCAGTGGTGGGTTTTGTTTAACCATTCGATAAAGTTCGTCAAAGCGGTTTGACCAACAGCCTCAGAAACAATGCCCCCTTTGCCGATATTTTCAGGACCGACTTCAAACTGCGGCTTCACCAAAGCAACCATCGCGGCATGACTGGCACAGAGGTCGAAGGCGTGCGGGAGAACCTTCGTGAGGCTTATAAAGCTTACATCGCAAACAAGAAGCTCAATTGGCTCAGTGATGATGTCTTTTGACAACGCATTCGCATGGGTCCCTTCAAGGCTGGTAACCCGATCGTCTTTTCTGAGTTTCTCATGCAACTGCCCTCTACCGACGTCGACCGCAAAAACACGTGTCGCACCCTGACGCAGTAAAACATCCGTAAAACCACCCGTGGACGCCCCAAGGTCCAGACAGATATTATCGCGTGGATTGATGCCAAAAGCTTCCAAAGCCGCTTCTAACTTCAAACCACCACGAGAGACATAAGGGTGAACATCACCCAGAATTTCAACGCGCATTTCCGGCTTAACGCTCAAAGATGGGCGGTGGACAACTGATCCGTCAATTTGAATGAACCCAGCCCTTACGGCTGCTTGCGCCCTTGCGCGCGAAACAAACGCGCCAATCTCAACAAGATGCGCGTCAAGCCGGATTTTGGATGGAGAAGAGAGAAATAAAGGGGAATTTTGCCGCGCCATTACAAGACGATTTTATGCGCAAGCCTCACCGTTGGCGATACGAAAGCTGTTCACGATCGAATAATTTTTCACAACACCGGGGTGAAAGCGTTTTCAGGCCAAGTATGGGGGCTGGCCGTTCGTGGACGCTTTAGAAGCAAACTCGGACGGGTAAAGAAAAGCCCGCCTCGCGGGACAGCAAGGCGGGCTGACTTTTAGGCCGCTTTTTTAAGAGCGCGTTTTGCTTTCTTCAGCTTGCTACGCTGGGTGCCGATGCGCTTTTTGCGGGATTTTATTTCTTTTTTCAGGGCTTTAACTTTTTTGTTCGCCATGGATTTCTTCTCCATTTATTTACGTGCTGTCTATTCTATGTTCATCTTAATAAGGGACACGGGATCTCGAAGATCGAGCCACCGCCACGGATGGCGATAACTGAAATTCTAACCGCCTAGTCCCCTTCGCCATCATGCTTGCGCAAGAAAGCTCTGATGAAACCGCGAATTTCTCTGGCCGCACTTGTGTCCAGATCCTCGCATAGCGCAATGAAACGGTCCCGTTCCTCGCTTTTGATACGGATGACCAGTTGGCTATCTTTTTTATTTTTCTTTTTCGCTCGCTGGTCATTCGGCAAGGTGTTAAGTCCGCTCATGCGCTATGCAATAGAGTTACAACGTATATACATTTAAAAATCTGTCAAGCGCACTTTTTGCATTTTTTATTGGATGCATATCGGAGTTGTTTATCGAAATTTCATATATCGCCAGCGATAGAGCTCTTCGCATTCCGTTTCTCATCGGAACGCAAAAAGCTTTAGGTCGTGATTTTTCATGCATTTCTGCGCGCGTGGGCCATTAGCCATTGGAGCTGGAAATGCCATTAATGAGAACGGACAGCCACAATATATCATGACGGCACGTGCCGCATCATCGTAAAATCAATACGAATTCTGATACGCGTTCGCTTGAAATCAGAGTGCAGTGTGCGGCGATGCGATTAACCGCGGAGGTTCACGACCTCTGCTGACATGCCGAGCGCTTCACGGGCACGCTCAACGATGTGCGTCGCATTGAGACGCGCCGTTTCATACATGTTTTGTGGCGAATCATGATCTTGGAAAATATCGGGTAACGTCATTGTGCGAATTTTTAACCCACCGTCCAAGACTCCTTGATCGGCCAAATAATGCAGCACATAGGCGCCAAATCCGCCGATTGAGCCTTCTTCAATCGTTATAAGCACCTCGTGCTCGCGTGCGAGCCGCAGAATTAAATCCGTATCCAACGGCTTTGCAAAGCGTGCGTCAGCCAATGTCGTTGAGAGACCCTGAGCCTCAAGCGTTTCCACCGCCTTCATAGCCTCGGCAAGACGACCACCATAACTGAGGATCGCCACTTTCGTTCCCTCACGAATAATACGCCCCTTACCGATCTCAAGAACTTTTCCGATCGCAGGTAGCTCAACCCCCATGCCTTCGCCGCGAGGATACCGGAAAGCAATCGGCCCCTCGTCGAACTCAGCGGCGGTCGTTGTCATATGGACAAGCTCAGCCTCGTCTCCTGCCGCCATTAAAACCATATTGGGTAAGCACCCAAGATAGGCGATGTCAAAGGCGCCAGCGTGTGTTTGCCCATCAGCGCCGACAAGACCGGCCCGGTCCATCGGGAAGCGAACGGGCAAATTCTGAATTGCCACGTCATGGACGACGGAATCATATCCACGCTGGAGAAATGTCGAGTAAATTGCACAAAACGGCCGCATCCCGTCACCGGCCAAACCCGCAGCAAAGGTAACAGCGTGCTGTTCGGCAATCCCGACGTCATACATACGGTCAGGATATACCTTCTCGAACATATCAAGACTTGTACCCGACGGCATCGCCGCCGTAACGCCAATGATCTTGTCGTCCGTATCTGCAATATTTATAAGCGTCTGGGCAAAAACCTTTTGATAGGCCGGCGCGTTGGGTGTCCCTTTTTTCTGTTTACCAGAAACAACATCAAACTTTGCAACGCCGTGGTATTTATCTGCTGCTTCCTCAGCGTACGAATAACCCTTACCTTTTTGCGTAACGACATGAACAAGCACCGGCCCATCCTGCATGTCGCGAGCGTTCTCAAGAACTGGCACAAGATGTTCTAAGTTGTGGCCATCGATAGGGCCAACATAGTAAAATCCAAGTTCTTCAAACAGGGTGCCGCCAGTTACCATGCCGCGGCCGTATTCTTCGGCCTTTGCAAGGCTTTCATAAATGCGTCTGGGAAGACGCTTCGTCAGTTGCTTAGAGAACCGTCTAAATCCTTGATAAACACCAGACGAGCTTGCCCGCGCGAGGTAAGCGCTCATCGCCCCAACAGGCGGGGCAATCGACATGTCGTTATCGTTCAAAATAACGACGAGCCGTGAACCGAGGTGTCCTGCGTTATTGAGACCCTCATATGCCATACCCGCCGACATGGACCCGTCACCAATAACCGCGATGGCCGTCGCGTCTTTGCCTAGGTGTTTTGCCGCTTCAGCAAAGCCCGTTGCCGCCGATATTGATGTAGCAGCGTGAGCCGCACCGAATGGGTCATATTCGCTTTCTGAGCGTTTGGTGAAACCAGACAAGCCACCACCCTGCCGCAGCGTGCGAATCCGCTCGCGGCGTCCAGTCAAAACCTTATGCGGATAACACTGGTGGCCCACGTCAAAAACAAGCCGGTCGTCGGGGGTATTGAAGACATAGTGTATCGCGGTGGTGAGTTCGACAACGCCAAGACCAGAGCCTAAGTGACCACCGGTTTGCGAGACCGCGTCAATAACTTCCGAACGCAATTCGTCAGCGACTTGGCGCAGCTGGCTTTTATCAAGTGTGCGCAATTCGGCTGGCGAATTTATCGTATCTAATAGTGGCGTTTCGACGGTCATGGATGATCTTTCTTTATAGAACTCTTAACTACGCATCGCGCGCCTGCGTAAAAATCTCTGCCCAATCAGTCTACATACCGCATTGCACCGCAAGGGCCAACGGCTAAGACTGCTAATAGTTTAATGGCATTCAAACGAATGCCGACACTAAACCATGGCACTTTGCACTTCTGGCAAATCCCGATTCTGGAGAAACCAAGGCCATTTCAAAGATATTTCCTCTATTCAGTCGGATCAAAAATCTGGCATGGTAAACTAGATCTGAAAAATTCAGATGCAGCAAAAAGCGGTTGCATATCATTACCAAAACAGCGTGGCTCAAACACCCGTGAACAAAACCCATCAGGGGGTTAATCGAAAGAGGCAGCTTCTCCTTTTAGAGTTCCGTCGCCTGCCGCCACGATCTTCTCAATCCGCTCTTCGGCGACGCGAAGTTTGCTTTCGCAATGGGCCTTAAGTAACGCCCCTCTTTCATAAAGCGAAATGGACTTCTCTAGTTCGACGTCACCGCTCTCAAGCTGCTGAATAATTTCTTCCAGTTCAGCAAGGGCCGCCTCAAATGTGACAGCGCCAAGATCGCCGGTTTTTGATTGTTCTTTCGTCATACGCTTATGTCGACCACACCGCTAAAAATTTCAACACGCTGCACGCTTGTCGAGAAGAAAAACATTATATCTCAACGCTCGTCATTCACCATTTATTCCGCGGCAATGGCAGACCTGTTGGCCGCGGCGGGGGCGCCAACTGGTTCGTAAATTCGCCATGACCAGTAATTATTTTTGCCGTTTCGATCGATACGTGACCACCCATTGCGACACAGATGACGATCGATCATCCAATTCAAATAACCGTGAGCACAGAGAAGAACGTCGCCATCCGCGGCATATCCTTCCAACCGTTCCGCTATTTGACTGACCCGGCGCCATGACTGGCGGTGCGTTTCTATCCCGTTGGGCGCGTATCCCCAGAACCAAAAGGATCGTGAAATAACGCCCCATGGCCCGGGACGAAGGCGCAAAAGCGGTATCGGCGGCGGCGGCAATGGCGCTTCTACAAAAATAGCATCCGCCGGAACCTGACGCGCGCCTTCGGTCACTCTTGCTGCTGTTTCAATCGCTCTTGGTAAGGTCGAGGAAAGAATTGTTTTCGCTGATGCTGCAAGTTTGACGAGGCCATCAGGTGGCCGCTCGTCAGGGCCTAGCCCCGCTTTGTCATATTGAGCCCACCACTCACCATACTGATGCGCCGTTATTTTAACATCACGCGATAAATCCGGTCGACCGTGTCGCGCGGTAATAATGCGTCCCGCCATCGTCTCCCTAAGCCATTTTTCAAAGCGCATAAGCAGCGTAAAGACTTGCTACGCGAAGATGACTGTCAGCGCCAAAGCCGGGGCTTATGGCTGAACACAACGCTCACATTATGCTAGCGTCGCCTTCTCATTAATCGCTAGCCATCAGACACGCAACATGTGCCGCGACTGACGATCCAAGTGCAGCAAGATTATATCCCCCCTCAAGCAAGGATACGATGCGACCATCGCATACACTATGCGCTACAGAACCGATCTCGCGCGTTGCCCAAGCAAAGTCTTCGTCCTCCAGATTTAATCCACCAAGCGGGTCCGCCACATGGGCATCAAACCCGGCTGAGATGATGACCAACTCAGGCGCAAAATCGTTCAGCGCCGGCAGAAGCCTTTCTCCCCAGGCACGCTGAAAGTCGAGGGACCCCGCCCCCGTCTGCAGATGCACATTCATAATATTGTCAGCCGCGCCGCGATCGGTTTCCAATCCCGTCCCAGGATACTGCGGATATTCATGGGAGGACGCAAAAAAAGCATGCTCATCATCCCAAAATGCAGCTTGGGTCCCATTTCCGTGGTGCACATCAAAATCAACCACTGCCACTTTCGAGGCACCATGGGCATGGCGCGCATGGACCGCCGCAATCGCCGCTGCGTTGAACATGCAAAACCCCATAACTCGGTTGGGTTCTGCATGATGTCCCGGCGGTCGCGCTGCAACGAACGCATTATCGGCAACATCAGAAAACACTGCATCAACCGCATCGACGACCGCACCAACCGCGCGCAGCGATGCCTCCAGAGAGGCAGGTCCCATGGTCGTATCGGGATCTAATCCAATCAACTCGTTCCGTTCGATCGCCGCCGCGCTAGCGCGCCGAACAAGTGCGACATGGTCCGATGCATGAACGGAAGACAAAACCTCGTCACTACATGTCGGTGCCGACCGGCGAACAAGGCCATCAAATGCCGGACCGGCCAGCGCATTAGTGACAGCTGTCATCCGCGCTGATTGCTCCGGATGACCAGATGGTGTTTCATGACGGGAAAATACTTCATGCGTGTAAAGAATTGTTGTCATCACACCGCCCCTCTAACAGTCACCAAATGTGACCAACAACCGCGCTCAAGAATTGTTTGCAATCTTTCCGCTCACACCTCAACCGGGAGCAGAAGCGTAGAACAGACGGCAATAATGCTGAGGGATCGCAAATGACCTTAAATCGCTTCAGCCCAACATAACAGCTTAGTTTTATCGAGAGAATTCTAGACCGATTCTGTTTCCAGGCGTTTTGCGCCTAAGAAATCGCCAAGCCGGACGTGGTGATCCTTGGGAGATGCGTTGGGATCAATTTTTATTTGAAGGCAGATGCCCTTTTCAGATCCTGAAATGGTCTTCTCGCCAATTCGAGGCATAGGGATGTTGAGATTTTCACACGCATGGATGACAACGCGCAGAACATCTGAATCGCTGATGTCAAAGATCGCATTTTGGGTGCGCGCTCCGTAGGTCATCCCCACTTGCACCCGCAACATACCATTTCGCGCCACACCGCGGATATAAATTCGGCCGGCTGGAAGAAAATCGATGTGTTGTTCCCGAAACGTCGTCAACGCTTCAATGAGATCATCCGATCCAAAATGAATCTTTCTAACTTCCGTAACCATGGCCCCGACCTAGCGCTCCTCTCGCCCCAAAAGCCGCATTACAGGGTCGCAGCAGCTCTTCAACGACTAGGGTGACCGGAAATCATTGAATCGCGTTAAATTTAGCTTCATCAATTTTAACAAACTCGATAGCCTTACCATCCCATAAAGGAAAATTAACACTTTATGAATGGACTTGTGGAGATCGCGCACTTTCTTGATTGCAAGTATATTGAACACGAACAGTCTTACCGCGAATTGCTAGTTTCCAGTATCAATCAGTAACGACTCTAAACCGTGCCAATATAAGGCAGCCCGCGATGAAGGCCATCATCATCCATACCATAGCCGACGAGAAATTCATCAGGACCCGCCTCAAAGCCCACATAGTCCGCGTCAACGTCGACAGAACGTCCTGTATTTTTGCGAACAAGGACACAAATTTTAGACGACGTGGCGCCGCGCTCAACGGCCATGGCTTGCGCAAAATGCAAGCTTCGCCCGGTATCGAGGACATCATCAACGATTACCACAGACTTGCCGGTGATATCGATGGAAAAGTCTTTCAACAATTTTACGACGCCAGACGATGACCGGGCCCCGCCATAACTGGATAGCTGAACAAAATCGACTTCTGGGTCACATCCCCTCGACCACAGCGCGCGCATAAGGTCAGCGGCAAAAACGAACGCGCCGGTCAAGACAGGCGCAAGAATAAAGGAGCCAGGATGATCGCGTGCAATTTCATCGGCGATGGCATCAATGCGTGCAGAAATGACCGTTTCAGTGTAGAGCGGGGTCACGTTCTGCATTGCCAATCTCCAGATTTATGGGGTTCATTCTGCTACAATAAATCGACGGAGAAAAAGTCGATCGTATTGCAGAAAATGGTAAATTATAATCTGCATCAGGATCGCTATCTCATTCGTCGCGCGCCCAGATATAGGCCGAAAGACACGCAAGTTTTGAAACACCTATCGATAGGTCAAAGACCCAATCGGCAATTTAACGCCCTCCGTTGGCACAAATGTCAATGCCACCTCTGCAACACCTTCCGGTGCAGGCGCGCGCGTTTCAAACGAAACCGTGCCATTCGCAGCAATCGTTTCAGAACGCGCCGTGAACGTCCAACGCGATAGTAACGCACCATTTCGATCAAGCGCTTCGGCTTGCAACTTAGGTGGCGAAATGGCTTTGGCGCCGTTGTTCAACAGTTTACCCGAAATCTCAATTGTTGGGCCATTCGTTGACATTGCCACACGGTGTTGAACATCTTCAATTCTCAAACCGTAAGGTGACGCATCAATTCCAATGACGTGATATGCCTGCGCGGCATTCGGGAACATTGCCACAACATTATCTCTATACGCATATCCTAGGAAAATCGTTGCACACACGACACTTACCCATACGGACCAGCCAACAGCTTTTAACGGGGTCATGCGGTTTTTTTCGCGTGCTTCTGCTTTTCGCCGCGCTTTACGAATGGCCCTTTCAAGTTCTTTTGGCTGCACGCGCAGTGCCTTAAAGAACTCTTCTTTGAACATCTGTTCCGCGATCGGGTCCAGATCATCAATAGGCATGAGTGCCGTTGCACGCCGCTTTTGTTCTCTTAGACGAGCGCCTTGTTTCTGAGGCTGTCGCATCCGCGGCGTATCATCATAATCTGCGGCAGCATAAACATCGTCAAAGGCCGCCATATCTTCTTTATAAGGATTATATCCATCGTCGTGAGGCGCATCCCCATAACTACCGAATGTATCAATATCTTCAAAATCTGCGTCGACTATTTGCTCGGACGCCTCACGGACACGGTTTCTTTCGACCAACCGCTCGCGGGTTTCCGTTCGGTCCAGACGATCCTGGCGATCCTGGCGATCCTGGCGATCATCAAATTCGTCATCCGAAATCTGATCCTTCGCCGCATTACGACCCATTGCAATAAAGTCTTTCGTCCGATCAAGCTTTGCGCTTCGCTTAGCTTTTCCGCGAGGACGATCTTGATGTTGCGGCTTGTCAAACGCCGTATTGGCAATCTCATGGTCATGCTCGTCGATGGCAGCACGCCCTAAATCATCATCGGGTAAGGCTGCATCTTGCTCTTCGATGACTTTGCCGCGCCAATTCCTTCTTGGTTTTCTTCGCTTCGCATTTTCCTCGGCAAGGTCTTGATCATGATCTTCTGACGAAGGCGCACGATCGATTTTATGTCGCGCATTCTTCTTGGATTTTTCATTGCCAGATTCTACCGCTTGGTTTGGTGGTTGACCGGCGTCACGTGGCTTTGCGAATAGAACGTCATCGTCATCCTCGGATTTCTTAGATAACCTTCGTCTTGCCGCATCTTGGCTTAAATCCTTGGTACTTTTGATTGAACTCTCGCGGTCATCGAACGCGTGTTCCTGCTCAACCTCCTCGTCATCCGCCTTGCTGCGAATGAAGCGACCTTTCGCATCGCGGGGTCGATCGGCGCGCTTTCTTTGTTGCTTAGAACGACGTTTGCCAGCGTCTGCTCCGCGAGTATCGCTTTCTTTACTGATTTCATCGTCATCGTCTGAATCCTTAGCAGTCGACGGCGCGCTTTTCCTCGTTGGAGAACCAAACATATCAGCCGCGTCCGAGATTTCGTCGTCTTCTATGCTGTCGGGGTCTTGTCCTTTAACAAGAGCGCTATCAGTCTTAGAGGGGTGGCCAGCAAAACGCTTTTGGCCGTTGGCCGACTTTTGATCCGGTGAACCGGTTTGCGTTTCTTCGCTTATGTCATCGTCATCAAAATGATCGGACTCTTCCTCTAAATAAGAGTTATCCTCATCATCATATTGGTGGTCAAAATCTTCTTCATGGTCCTGAGAGAATGACGCATTATCTCCCGGCGCAACATCGTCTTTGCGGGGTACAATCGGTTCAAGGTCTTCAATTGGCTCGGGCGCTGGCACGAACCAACTATTGCCGCACTCGGCACAACGAACAGATCGGCCGTTCGGGGCGAACCGCTGTTCTTCAACATCATACTGAGTAGCGCAATTGGGACAGGTAATTATCATGGCAAGTCAGAATCAGGGCTAAAAGGCATAATGATTTGGTGACGTGTCACGTGACAAAGTCGATCGGTGTTTGTTAGGGGCTATCGACGAACACGCGATGTGCTCCGGTGTTCGAACCGCACAGCCATTGGAAAAAGGCGTTGTACCGGCATGGTGATTAAATTCGATGATATCTCGCTTGCTTACGACGACGGGTACGACGTCTTGCGCAATGTTTCCTTCGAGATGCCAGCGGGCGAATTTCGCTTTCTCACCGGCCCATCGGGCGCTGGTAAAACATCTCTTTTGAAGTTGATCTATCTGGCACACCAGCCCACTGGTGGTCGCTTGTCCCTGTTCGGTGAAGACGTAACCGAAGCGACGCGCGATACCCTGCCGCCACTTCGGCGCAGAATCGGCGTTGTCTTTCAAGAATTTCGCTTGCTTGCGCATCTTACAGCCTTCGAAAACGTAGCTTTGCCCATGCGGATTTCGGGCGTTAACCAAAATCAATACCGGGAAGACGTAAGGGAACTCTTAAACTGGGTGGGATTAGGCGATCGTATGGACGCTCTGCCGCAGACCCTATCCGGTGGAGAAAAACAGCGTGTCGCTTTAGCGCGCGCACTCGTTTCGAAACCGGATTTAATTCTTGCAGACGAGCCAACAGGAAATGTTGATCCTGCGATGGGCGAGAAAATCATGCGGTTATTCATCGAATTGAACCGTTTGGGTGCGTCGGTCATTATCGCCACGCACGATCTGCATCTGGTTAAGGTTCTTGGCAAACCAACCTTGCGACTAGAACGCGGACAGTTGAGCGAAGCTCCCCCTTCTGGACGGCCCAAAGCACTCGGAAGAGCGTCACTTTAGATCGTTATTGGGTTGCTTTTACCTTATCGGTTTGCCCTTGCCCTCTGGATTTGCTTTTGACCCCGCGCCGAATCACAAAAAGATTTTGGATTTAAGCGATTTTCGATAATCGGTAATGTATCGTTTGTTTTGAGCCCAGATGAGCCCAAGCTTAGCGTTCCAACACAAGCATCTGCAATGGATCAAAGAACCAACAAGTCAACCGACGTTTCTGGCGAAGCGGTCGCGCCGATCCCGCAAGGGATTAAACCGCGGGAAGACCCTGTAGCCAATTCTGCGCCTCAGGAAACGCCGCCGCGGATGCCTTGGACAAGTGCGCCAATTCTTCCCAAAACGGGTGCTGGTGGGGCCCCACTTGTTGCAGTCATTGCGGTAATTTCGGCGTTAGCGGCGCTTTCACTTGTTGGTTTTGTTACTATTTCCAGTGCAGCAAGGAGTTGGACAACGGATCTGTCAACGTCGATGACCGTGCAAGTCAAAGGTCCCAACACTGAGCAAATCGAGGAAAGGTCACTGGCCGCGAAATCGATACTGGAGATGACGCCAGGTATTGAAAATGTCGTAGTGCAGTCACCAGAAGAGGCCGCCAGCTTGCTAGAACCTTGGCTTGGCAAGGGTGCAGATGGATACTTAAATATCCCGGCGCTGATAGAGATTACGGTTGATGCCAAATCACCGCCAGACATCGACAAGCTGAAAAAGGAATTAGCAAGTGCCGCCGACGGCCTGTCACTGGACGATCATCGAACCTGGAATGCAGCCCTTGCCGCCACAGCTGGGGCTGGCCAAGCTCTTGCGTTTGGAATTTTTCTGGTTGTAACAGGCGCTGCATGTGCAATCGCCGTATTTGCAGCACGCGCGGGGCTCGAGGCCAATGCTGATATCGTAACACTTTTGCATCTGATTGGGGCAACCGATGAGTTTATTGCAACCGAAGTGCAGAAGCGATTTTTGTTATTGGGCCTTGTAGGTTCGCTCATCGGTGTAGTCATTGCGGCGCTCTCGGCATTTTTAGCAGGGTCACTCGCCGGTTCCGGTATGGCCGTTGGCGGGTTTTATGAGCATTTCTCAACAATGCAGAAATCGTCGCCCATTATGGCGATGGCGATCGTGCCGGTTGCTATTTGCATTGCGACAGCCATCTCAGCGCGCTTGACCGTCTTAAAAGCACTAAGAAATGAGTTCTAAAGCTTGACGCGGTAGCCACTTACGATGGAAATGCTCTGTGAACTTTCGCATCCAGATAGGATCGGAACGCTTTTCTTAGTGGTTGTTTTCATGGATTATTTTTATTGGTGTATGGATGGGGCCTATTGACCCTGCGCATCATTGCGCCGCGACGGTGCAGCATATTGATGACGCTTTGATTCAAACTGGTTTTTGAAACTTGCGATAAACACGAACGTTAGCCAAACTCCTGCGTCAGGAGTTTATTTCGTGCGGATTTTAGCGATGGTTATATTATTGCCAGCGGGGCTATGGGCAGCCGGCTTTTTAGCATTTTCCGCTAGCCTGATGAACGACGCGAACACCACTGAACCACAGATATCGCCGGATCAAATCGATGGCATTGTGGTGTTCACTGGCGGTAATCGGCGGGTTGCCTCCGCGCTTTCACTTCTTAATGACGGCTACGGGTCAAGGCTGCTCATTTCTGGCGTCCACCCCGACACGAGCAAGTCAGACCTAGCCTATTTATGGAATGGAAGCGCCAAACAATTTAAGTGTTGTGTTGATCTTGGGCTAGAAGCACGCACAACCGAAGGCAATGCGATAGAGCTGAGCGATTGGAGCGCGCAAAACAAATTTGAGAATATTTTGTTGGTCACGTCGAACTATCACATGCCGCGCGCATTACTTGAAACCAAACGCTATGCGCCGGGCCTTAAGATAATTCCATATTCAATTGCATCAGATTTTGGCGATACCTCATCGACCTTCCAACAACTGAAAAGGTGGCATCGTTTGGCGGCTGAATATACAAAATATGTGTTGGTGCGCGCAAAATCCGTCATTATGTGAAAGAAGAATAATTACGCGACGCGTGATTAATTCATTCCTCTTCTAAAAGAAATCAGTAAAAAAGCGTTAGACTTCGCAACGCCGTTTCCCGTGGAATTTCCAAAGCGAAATGCAGATATACTCTGACTAATGAATTTAATTCGTGGTTTTTCATTTTTCGTTCTGTTGGTTTTGACGACCTTGATTGTGGGGATCGTCACCTTACCGTTTTTGGGCACAGGCGAGAAAACAGCGCGTGCTATTGGCAAGGCTTGGTCAAGAATTATTCTCTTCGAATTGAGGGTTATCGCCGGCATTCGGGAGAATGTGGAAATGCCCGGAAACACGCCTGACGGACCAGCAATTGTTGCGGCTAATCACCAATCAATGTGGGAAACACTTTTTCTCTATGCCCGCCTTCCCTACCCTATCGCCATCTTCAAAAAGGAACTTGCCGATATACCCGTGTTCGGTTGGTGGCTGACGCGGACCGGCAGTATTACCGTTGACCGAAAAAATGGTGTTAAAGCCATTCGCATGATGTCACGAGAGGCCGAGCGACGACTTCGCGATGGCGCGCAGATCATAATTTTTCCTGAAGGCACACGCGTCTCACCCGGCGACGCAGCACCTATTCAGTCTGGCATTGCTGCAATCTACAAAAAGGGAGCAGCGCCCGTCATTGTTATGGGGCACAACAGCGGTGTTTACTGGCGCCACCCAGGCCCGTCCAAAAAAGCGGGGAAGATTACGGCACGGTTCTCTGACCCCATTCCTACTGGCTTGGACAAAAAGACTTTCCTCCAAACGGTTGAGGCGGTACTCAGCGATATGCGTCCGGATTTAAATGGTCGCCCAGGCAATACCATTCCCAAAAACGGGCTTTCTGCGCCTGATATGCCCAACGGCTTTAACGAGCCGCCCACAGACCAATGTCTTTCCAAAGGAATATCGCCATGACACAAAAAAACAAAGCCAATCGGTTATTCCTATACGGCCCTTTGATTTTTGGGGTCCTGCTTTTTGTTGGATGGTGGGGACTTTGGCGCACCGCGACACAAACAATCCTTGAAACCGTGCAGGGGATTATCGTCGAGCAAGAAGCATTGGGAACAAAGCTGTCCTTTGATGATTTCAAAGCGCAAGGGTTCCCTTTTCTCTGGCGTGGAACTTTCTCCAATTTTCGTGCAGAAAAAGATGGGCTTCACTATCATTCTGATGAAATTTTTATCGACGCGCTGCCCTATGATTTGGACAGAGTAATCTTCTCGTCCCGCCAAACCCAGACCCTTAAAGTCGGGAATGATATCATTAAGCTTAATGCCGAAAAGGCCCGCGCATCGATTGAGGGCGACCCCGAGGTGGCGTGGTTGGGGAAGATCGAAAGCCCACAGTCAAACATTCTTTTAGAAAAGACCAACACGTCAATCAGTACAGGTGCTTTTTTATTAAATGTTAAGCCGGAGCCAAGGTCGAATGACGGTGGTGATACGGTTACTGATGAAAATTCTGAAGCTGTCCGAGAAGCGCCAATGAATATTGCCACGAGCTTCACAATTTCAAATATCGCTGTGTCTTATGCCGATAACGCATTTAATATTGATGACGTGGAGGCGGTGTTTTCTTTGAAGGACATTTTGGAACGAGAAAGAACAAAACTCGTTATTACGGGCGCAGGGGCTGCGATAGGGGAAGCACGCGTCCTCATCAGTGGAGACTTAGGCACTGATTTCGATGGGTACTTAACCGGTAACCTTGATACGCAGATTGAAAATCCCTCTGCTCTCGTGGCCGCCTTGGCGCAAGCCGGTGTTCTGAACGAACAACAAGCTAAAACATTTACCGGCGTTGCAACCTTCGCAGCACAGAAGAGCGGTGGAACACTTTCCGCGCCGGTAATCCTTCAAAATGGAAAAGTGAAGGTCATGGGCTTTGTTGTCGCAGATGCGCCGCGCCTTGTTGATTGAAGGCACTCCCCTTCAAAGCGTCACGTTAATTCGAATTGAGGAAACGCTTTAAAATAAATACTGAAGCATTTCCAAGCCAAGTGTGTGCAGTTCGCGTTAAGGAAATGCGTCAAATCAACAACTTAAAGCGCCGTTCTGATTCCAGCTGAAACGGAGGGGCTTTAGGGATTAGGCGTAAAGAGCTTCACTCTCTGCGGGACCGGCCATGTGCGCATCAACAATGTTTGTGAACTCATCAATAAATATCGCCCCCTCGGGTGTCTTTTGAATATTCACAATTCTTCGATCGTCTACGTCCCTTACTCGGCGAACAAAGCCCAATATGGAGAGCGCGTCGAGGGCACGCGAAATTGCCGGCTTTGGTATATTCAGTTCACGTGCTAATCCGCGAACCGTATGCGGCCCAGAGTGCAGATAAACCGTCAATAATATTGCCCATTGACGCATCGATAAATCAGGATTGTCTGCACGAACCGAGTCAGCCATGATTTCGCGCCACAATAATAGTGAATCGTTTCTCGCCATGTGGATATGCTCAATGCCATCAATGCAGAGGGAGGCACAATGCCAACCGTGTTGGAATAACACTGCAAGTGTTCGGTGAGCGGACGCAAGGGGCGAAAATCAAAGAGTTAGCAGCACGGCAATGAAAGATGTGTTCTCTGCTCGTGGTAACGTCTCAAGCAAAGACCTTAAGATTTATGAAGGCCTTTGAAGAAGGAAAACAGATGTGGGACACGGCCTATGGGGTTTTCGGACGGATCACCGTCAAAAAAATATCTACTTTCCCGATGACATACGATAATCGAAAAGACTGGCGATAATCGAAAAGACTGGCGATAATCGAAAAGACTGGAAGCGAGAGGGACCGCGTTAACGCGCGAGGACATGGCCCGACGCGTTAAAGCATTTCCAAGCCAAGTGTGTGCGGTTTGCGTTACGGAAATGCGTAAAATAGATAACTTAAAGCGCCGTTCTGATTCCAAGTGAAATGGAGGCGCTTTAGTTACCGGAATGTCCAAATCGGTCTGAAAACGTACGAAATAGAGCGCGGATCGCTTGAGCTTCACCCCCAACAGGGCGCCCAGGCGCTGCATTTGGCCGCCAAGCATACATATCAAAATGCGCCCAAGTGACGTCTTTCGGTTGAAAGCGTTTAAGAAACAATGCCGCTGTAATTGAGCCCGCAAAACCAGTCGCAGGCGCATTATTGATATCGGCAATGGGGGAAGAGAGCATTTTATCGTATGGTTTCCAAAGAGGCATACGCCAAATCGGATCGGCCTCTTTCTCAGCATTGGACAAAAGCTGCCCAACAAAATCTTCGTCATCGCAGTAAACTGGCGGCACTTCAGGCCCGAGCGCGATGCGCGCTGCGCCGGTCAATGTTGCAAGGGTCACCATGATATCGGGATGATCTTCACCACCGTATTCCATCGTGTCGGCAAGGACGAGCCTTCCCTCAGCGTCAGTGTTGCCGATCTCAACGCTCAAACCTTTCCGCGAGGAGAGAACATCCCCAGGGCGAAATGACGCTCCAGAAACGGCGTTTTCCACCGCAGGAATAAGCACACGTAGCCGGACATTCAGCCTACTCGACATAATCAGGCGGGCAAGACCAAGGGTATTCGCTGCCCCGCCCATATCTTTTTTCATGAGCGCCATGCTGTTACCGGGTTTCAAATTCAACCCGCCAGTGTCGAAACAAACGCCCTTCCCAACGAGCGTCAGTTTTGGCGCCTTGGGCGATCCCCAGGTGAATTCGATAAGTCGCGGCTCAACCGCAGAGGCCCGACCAACCGTGTGGATCAGGGGAAAGTTTTGCTTAAGCAACGCATTGCCGGTTATGACCTTGACGTCAGCCTCAAATTCATCGGCAACAGCGCGTGCTTCAGCCTCAAGCATATCTGGCAGCATGTCGGAGGCGGGCGTGTTGACAAGGTCTCGCGTCAGCCCCACCGCTTCGGCAACCCGGCATGCATGCGTTACGTCCAGTCCATCAGGGGCAATCAGGCAGGGTGATGGAGGTAGCTCATTCGTTCCGGATTCGTCATGATCGTTGGGGTCAAAAGGCTTTGAGTGTGATTTGTATCGATTGAACCGATATCCACCAAGAAGCCAGGCAAAAAGTGACTGCTCTGTGACCTCACCGTCTATTCGGTAGTCACCGTCGGGAAGTTTCTCACTTGCTGCTGCGATCGCAAACGGATCGTCACCCGAGCCGATACCAATCAGAACGCCATCAACACCGACAAGAACAGCGCCAAGTTCGCCCTTGAAATTATTCAGGCGCGCCAGCTCCTTAAGCGAACCAGGCACATCATCCAGAGCATCGCCAGACCTTGTCACAAAAACCTGACGCGCCGCCGAATAACGATTGGCATCAAACGGGCAGATGAGATCTACATTCATAATTTTTGTTTAGTCAGCAACGGTCGATACAACAAGCGCTAATAATACCGCAGGGCAGCCACCCAACAAAAACGGAAGAAATACAGCAATCGGACTTTAATCACTGGCGAATAACATCTCTCATTAACGGTCGATAGCATCGCCCTATGGGTTATGATTATCGCAAATATGCATTCTAGCCCTTAGGGTTAAGCCTTTATTGATTAGATTGCGCGATCCTCCCCATCGAAAAAAAATTTGGGTGAGGCCTCCCATGGCAAATTGCGATCATAGCACGCTGCATGCGTTTGGAATTAACAAAGTCTTAAAAGCGGGCACCACAGCCATTGCTTGTCTCGCTTTGGTCGCCTGCGCCAGCGATGGAAAGCAGTTAGATGCCGCCGGTGAAGACGCAGATTACAAAGAACAGGTAAGCGTCTATTCGAATCCGTCTGCGGATCCCAATGGCATGGATCCTGTGGCTGCGGCAGCGTTTTGGGGGGTGAAATACGATCGCGACCCCAAAGACTGGAAAGCTGCTGTGAACTATTCAACGGCACTGCGCAAAATTGGGTCTGTTGAGCAGTCCGTGAAAGTTATGTCGAAGGTGTCGAAATTCTTTGGCGAGGAGGCGGACGTTGCCCTCGAAACAGCCCGTGCCCTCATCGAAGCGGGCCGCGCTTTTGAGGCGATCCGCCATGTCGAAATAGCCCATCGTGCCAATCCCGAGGACTGGCGTACGCTGTCCGTATACGGTGTTGCGCTTGATCAAATCGGTGAACATAAAACGGCCCAACTAAAATATGAACAGGCGCTCACAATTGCTCCAGGCGTCGTCAGCATTTTGAACAACAAAGGGTTGTCCTATGCCCTCGATGGGAATTTGAGCAAGGCTAAAAGCATCTTACGCGCCGCCGCGTCAGCGCCAGGCGCCGACGCAAGGGTCCGCCAAAATCTTGCACTCGTTCTTGCCATTAAAGGCGATATGCTCGAAGCAGAACGCTTGGCACGTTCGGACTTACCCCCGCAAGTCGCCGATAGTAATATTAATTTTTATCGCTCACTTGTCGTTCAGCCGGCATACTGGCAGGACTTTGCGGCTGAAGATATTCAGGCTCCGTTCAAGGATGAACCAGCGGACCAAGAGCTATTGGGCGGGCCAGTCAATGCACCAGCGACACCAACAGCGTTAATACCAACCACTAAAAAAGAAGTTGCGGTATCGCCGCTGGCACAACCGGAAGAAATCAAAGTCTCGCTTGAAAAAGCCGCGCTTCCAACGCAACCCGTTGAAGCGGAGACGTCTCAAGCTGCAACGGGTGTTTCAAATACCGCGTTCGATCCCGCTTTAGAACTTGGCCTGTCCGTCGATGATAACCCAAGCGAGCTTGATAGCAATCCCATTTATATTGATCCGCTATCAGCTGATGATTCAATCATCGATCTTAAAGAAATTAATCAGTAAACTTAAACAACACCAGTATTAAAGAAAGTCGGCCCTTGTTGGATCGACTTTTTTTCGTCCTAAAATAATCTTCATTTTTGATGTTTTGGACGATTAAAACGAGCATGGTTACGCTCAACTATAAGCATAGGGACCGCCCTTTTCCAATGCTCGTCGATAAGCGGAACGCTGGTGAATTCGCCGAATGTAAGCTGAACAGTTATGCCGCGTCGTAAGACTGGTGAGTTTTTGCACAGCTTCAAGGGGAAAGACCATCATTATATCAGCTCCAGAGATCTCTGGACCTGCAAACCACTCCTGACCCTGTAGTTCTGTTTCGATAAAGTCGAGCTGATCTCTTATATTCGGATCGACATAGGTCCCAAGAACGCGACCCGCAATGGCCTTAGCAATAGGTTTTACGAAAAACGGAACTTTTGCATTTTTAATCTCGGTAAAGAACATTTTTAAGATCAATTGGGTCATCGCCGACCCTTCGGCAAAATGCATCCAATAGACATATTTCAAGTAATCGTCTGTTCCTTTTTGCGGACGAAATTTCCCACCGCCATATTTATCAATTAAATACTCAACGATCGGACCGGTTTCAGCAACAACGCGCCCATCATCTTCAATAACCGGTGACTTTCCTAGGGGGTGGACCGCTTTCAGGCCCGGTGGCGCTAGCTTGGTTGACTTATCGCGGTCATAACGCTTCACCGCATAGTCTTGCCCTAGCTCTTCGAGCAACCATAGCACGCGTTGCGACCGCGAATCTTCCAAATGATGAACCGTTATCATGACGCTTGTCCTTTTTGTTCTCTACGTTGGTGATAGCGGTTGCGGTTTTCTTTGGTGGTTTTCGAAAGCATGGCTATAAACCCCCCATGAAATTCTTAGATCGTGCAAAAATTTATGTGTCGTCTGGCGGCGGCGGAGCCGGCTGCTTGTCATTCCGTCGCGAAAAATATGTGGAGTTCGGCGGGCCCAATGGTGGCGACGGCGGGCGCGGTGGCCATGTTTTTGCTGAAGCGGTTGACAATCTCAACACGCTCATTGACTTTCGTTATCAACAACACCACCGGGCCAAGAATGGACGACCAGGCGAAGGGTCAAATAAGACGGGTGCAGATGGTGCGGACCTCTTCATAAAAGTACCGGTCGGCACAGAAATCCTTGAGGAAGACGAAGCCACATTGATTGCTGACCTTGATGCGCCGGGTGCCCGTGCGCTCCTTGCCAAGGGGGGGAACGGCGGATGGGGAAATGCACGCTTTAAATCCTCCACCAACCAAGCGCCACGACGTGCTAATCCGGGGCACTCGGCGGAAAGTCGAACGCTGTGGCTACGCCTCAAACTGATTGCAGACTTTGGAATCGTGGGCCTTCCCAATGCTGGCAAATCGACCTTTCTGGCGGCCGTGTCAGCGGCAAAACCTAAGATCGCCGACTATCCGTTTACGACACTTCATCCGAACCTCGGCGTCGTCCGCGTAGGTGAAGGAGAAAGCTTTGTCCTCGCAGACATCCCTGGCCTTATCGAAGGCGCGCATGACGGCGCCGGTATCGGCGATCGATTTCTTGGCCATGTGGAGCGGTGTGCAGGCCTTATTCACCTGGTCGACGGTACGAGTGAAGACTTTGCCGATGCGTACAATACGGTACGCGCTGAACTTGAGGCTTATGGTGGTGGCCTTGAGAGCAAAAAAGAAATTATATGTCTCAATAAAATTGACGCATTGACAGATGATGAGCGGCAATTTCGACTTGAAAAGTTAGCGCGCCTCGCTGGCGCGCAGCTGGGCATAAATGCCTTTGCAATTTCGGGGGCTGCCCATACTGGTTTGCCAACACTATTGCGAACGCTTATGACACTAAAAACAGAACAATCAACCGCTGAGAAAAAGGCAGCAAATCCAGATACCAATCAAGAGGAAGCATGGACGCCGTGACCCCGTCCCATCGATCGGGCGCCCAGTCGAAACGCCCCAAGGTTATTGGTGTTTTAGGAGGGTCATTCAACCCAGCACATTCTGGACACCTTGAGATATCGATTGCAGCCCTGGAGGCATTACCATTAAACGAAGTGTGGTGGCTTATTTCACCAGCAAATCCGTTAAAGGATGCGGCCAATTATGCGGCGTACGATGTGCGCGTTGCCCGAGCCAGAACCGTGGCAAATGACCCCAGAATTGTCGTTTCCGATTTCGAAAACACCCATTGCCTTCAGTATACTGTTGATACCCTAGAAGCTTTAAAACAACACAATCCGGATAAGCGTTTCGTGTGGTTAATGGGCGCAGACAGTCTTGCGTCATTTCATCTTTGGAAAGATTGGGAGAGCATCACTGAACGGGTTCCGATCGCTGTTTTTAGCCGGCCCGGCGACGAAACGGCGGGAGAGACATCGATCGCCGCCCAAAAATTATCATCATTCGAGGTTGAATTTGAAAATGCGGCCGCTATTGTCGATAAGGATCCGCCGGCCTGGGTGTTTGTTCCGACAACAAATAATTCTATGTCGTCGACGGCTCTCCGCAGCGCTGCCAGCAAAGCTTCCCGTAAAACCCGTTAGGGTTACAAGCTTTTACCAAACCAAATATTGGCGGGCGGCGCTACTATCGATCGTGGACCAATTCCTGGTGTAAAATCCGCGATACCAGCAATCCTAAGTGAAAGGTGCGTTAGCGTTATCCGCTAGGCACAACCAAATATGACAAACAGCAACGCTGCAAGCGGCGATGATGCATCAAGATCCTCTTTGGCGATGGCGCCAATTTCCAAGGGAACATTTTACGCACCACACCCACCGCTATCGTTTTTCCTCGACCTTGACCCCCCTTTATCGGATTTCAGGCAGGATGCATTGGAAGGCCTTGGCAAAAAGCAGAAACAGCTGTCTCCGATGTATTTTTATGATGAGCGCGGCTCTCAACTCTTTACACAGATTACAAAGCTAGATGAGTATTATGTCCCAAGAGTTGAAGCGTCCATTTTCGATTTCCACAAAGATGAGTTACGCGAAGCGATAAACGCTCATCAGGCTGTATTTGAATATGGCTCTGGATCATCGACAAAAATTAAAAAACTACTCAGCATCATGCCCGATCCTGCAGGATATGTGGCAATGGATATCAGCCGTGATTTTTTATTGGAAAATGCAGGTTACTTGGCGAATGACATAGACTTACCGGTTGGCGCCGTATGCGCCGACTTCAATTCGGCTATTTCATTGCCGCGTGTTGGCGATTTTAAGGATCCGACATGGCTTGGATTTTTCCCAGGCTCGACAATCGGAAATCTTTCCCGCGAGGACGTCGTCAGACTGCTCCGTATGGCAGACGAAACATTAGGCGATGATGCTCAATTCATTGTCGGGGTCGATCTTGAAAAAGACGCCAGCGTCTTGCGCAGCGCTTACAATGACCCCCACGGCGTGACGGCTGCATTTAACCTCAATTTGCTAGAACGTCTTCAGCGCGAGCTCAATGCTGACGTTCGGCCAGACGATTTTCGCCATGAAATCGTCGTAACCAACGCCCCGCAAACGGTCGAAATGCACCTTGTCGCTCAGCGCAAAACGGACATTAAAATCGGCGCAAACACCTTTGAATTTGCCGCAGGAGAGAGCCTACACACAGAAAACTCCCATAAATACTCACTTTCAAGGCTCGATGAGATCCTAACCCAAACACCTTGGAGACGAACGGCGACATTCACAGACCCCAATAACTGGTTCGCCATCTGCCTGTTAAGTAATAATTAACCTTAAGGATTTGCTTGGCGTTTACGCTCAACGGCATTACATTGCGACAGCGGTTAGATGACCGCGTCATTATGGAGGACGGAGCTGAACTCCCAACCTGGTATAGCTGCCAAAGGAAAGGCCGCTTTAACGCTCGTTAGCGACGAACCCGCATTGCAGGCCGCGACGGCAAATTACGATCAAGACGCAGAAGCATCTCGATCGACATCCGTGATATCCCATTCAAGATTGATGACCTCAGATAATCGAGAGGCAAGTAAAATGACCGTTGACGGTGCACTTGCTAGCTTATCCGGTGATGCGCGCAGTCACGCTCTGCTGTCACTGATTGTGGATGAACTGGAAGATGATAAAGCCGAGGAAATCGTAACGATTAACCTCACGCAAAAATCAGAAATAGCCGACGTGATGGTCGTCGCTTCCGGACGCTCCCAGCGGCATGTTGGTGCGATCGCCGACAAACTAATGCGCACGCTCAAGCATTCTGGCGTCCAAAACGTTCGATGCGAAGGCTTACCGGCATGCGACTGGGTATTGATCGATGCGGGCGACGCGATTGTTCACGTCTTTCGTCCAGAAGTACGCGCCTTTTATAATTTAGAGCGCATTTGGTCGGAAACCGCCCACGCGCCAGTGCGCGAGCAACCATCCGACGCTCAACGTGATCGGCCACATGATCAGCCGCATGATCAGCCGCATGATCAGCCGCATGATCAGCCGCATGATCAGCCGCATGATCAGCCGCATGATCAGATAGAGACAAAGACAGAGCAAGCTGCAAAATAACTTCGTTTCACGCATACGAACCGATGGCGTTTTGGCCTCATGGCGGACGGATCAGCATCTAACTCTAAAAAACGTTTTTAAAGGCAAGTGTTTTGCAGCTGGTCGTTGCTGCCATTGGTAGAGCAAAAAATAGTGCGTTCGCGCCGCTCATCGAAGACTACTCAAAACGGGTCAATCGCAGCGGCCCGTCGATTGGCGTGAAAAGCCTCACGATCGTCGAGGCAGAAGCACCCCACCGCTTAAGCGGCGCCAAAAGACGACTGGCTGAAGCTGAGCTTCTAAGGCGCAATGCCGGCCTCGACGATACCCTTGGTTCAAAAAAAACAACGGAAAAAGCGTTCTTGATCACGCTAGACGAACGAGGAAAATCCTTTTCAAGCATCGCCTTCGCCCATTTATTGCAACATCATGTCGACGGCGGCACCCAACGATTAGCGTTTTTGATTGGCGGCGCAGATGGACTCGATTCATCTTTAAGAAACCAAAGTAATATCACACTCACACTTGGGCAGATGACATGGCCACACTTAATGGTCCGCGCTATGCTGATTGAACAAATCTATCGGGCAACCATGATCCTGTCAGGGCACCCCTACCATCGCGAATAAGCCCGCCGAACGAACAGAACCAGTACACCAATGTCCTTGAGCCGTGTATTTAGAAATATGGTTGTGATTGCCGCCATTGCCCTTGTCTTGGTGAGTGGTCAGACACGCGATGCTGAAGCTCAAAATCGGCGCAACATCAGTGGGAAGCGCGATGCTGATATTGAAGAAATCGAACGCAGGTTAGAACAGCGCCGCCGGGAGGAAGCTCGCCTGAAAGATGAAGCGAGCTCTAAGGCAAAAGAAGTAGAGGCGCTGCGGCAAAATCTCATTGATACAGCAGCAGCACTGCAAGATGCCGAAAAGCGAATTTCAGAAATCAGCGCTGAGCTTGTTGTTCTAGAAAAAGAAGAAAGCGTCCTTAAAACGTCCCTCGAATCTGAACAGGAAGTGCTTGGCGAAATACTGGGCGCCCTGCAAGCGCTTGAGCGCTCAAGACCACCAGCGATCCTGGTCACCCCTGAAGACTCAGCCACCGCAGCACGAACGGCCATACTGCTTTCAAGCGCCGCTCCGGAATTAAAAGACAAGGCGGATGCGCTAAAACGAGATATCGATCGCCTCGCGACCGTAACAAAAGCCCTGGCTAGAGAACGGGCGTCCTACCAAAAAACCAACGATGATGTGGGCGCACGCCGGCAACTGCTCGCTGATCTTCTAAAACAAAAACAAAAGGAACGTGACGTTGCCCAACGACTTGCGAGCGCCGCACAAAGTGAAACGGCTGCTCTAGCAGCACGGCGTTCCAGTGTTCGAGGCGTTCTTGACGGTTTGGAAGAGTTAGCAAAAGTTATCTTACCGCGCATCAAACCGCCTGTTCCAGAAATTGATCCGTCCAAAGAAAATAAACCCATGCGTCCGCGAAATAGGCAGACGCCGACAGAGACGGACAAATCAGGCGAGGCCGTCCGCATCGCAAAAGGCGTTACGAAAACGCCCAAGCGCATCGTGAAACCGAAGACATTCCGAACCGATTTACCCTTTGGAAAAGCGCGGGGGCAATTAAATGCCCCGGTCGTCGGTGACCTTGTCGGCAAATTTGGCAAGTCGAAGCCAGAGGGCGGGTCATTCGAGGGCGTTCGATACGCTGCTAAAGATGGGGCAATTGTCACCTCGCCCTATCCCGCTAGTGTTGCGTTTGCCCGATTTTATCGCCCCACTGGAAACATGATCGTTCTCGACGTTGGCGACGGCTACCATGTGCTTCTCATGGGGGTCGGAACATTCCTTACAGAAGAAGGTCAGACGGTGGCTGCTGGGGAACCACTTGCCGTCATGACAGGGCAAGACGCGAAACTCGAATTACAAATTAGGCGCTACCGCGAACCCGTTAACCCAGCAAAATGGTTGGCGAGCGAGAGTGGCTGACCCCAAAGGAACTGTCCCCACTCTAAGGGAACCCAAACCGACTTGCGCGCAAATCTGCTTCAGCATTGCCAGACGTCATCAAACGGGAATAACGAATTCTGCATCGCAGCAAATCAATTTACCCTTCTTTTCATGATCGATGGCCCACGCACGGTGCTTTTAGGTGTCGATTTTACGCATTTCCTTAACGCCAACCGCACACACATGGCTTGGAAATGCTTTATGTAAATAGTTGTCATATATAAAAATAACGTCGGAATAGTTGTGCGAACCGTATTGACGTTATGAAGAGCACAAAAAATATTTTTGACGAAGCACGCCATTGGATATTTTATTGCATAGATTGAAGATCAATAACGATTGCTCGGGCACAATTTCGAAATGAAAACAAGTGTGAACAGACTGCTTCCGTCTTGAAGCGCAACGGTTACCCCCTGAAATTGTTTCAGGCTCGTAAAAAATATGGTTTCAATAACGACTAACTTGGCATCTAATGCTGGTGAAACGCGATTAAGCTACGAAGGTTTGTAAATGTTTTCTGGTTCGAAAAAGAATAATTCAAAGGGGCGCCACCGCATAGCCGCCAAAAGGGCCCCAAAAAGGACCCCTGAGATAGCGTCAGAAATGGCTCCAGAAATGGCTGTAGAGATCTCAAACGAGAGAATCTCAAGGCGCCCTCGGACCGGAAGCTCAAAAGCGGCGATCGTTGCCGCGGGAATTGGTGGCGCCCTCGTTAGTGCCGCAGCAATGTCCGTTGGTTTTGCACGCCCCACCCTGTCCGCCGATACATTTCGCCAGCTCGATCTTTTCGGTGAAGTTTTCGAACAGGTTCATGCCAACTATGTCGAAGAACCGGACGATAGCGAATTGGTGGAAGGCGCCATCAACGGTATGTTGAGCGAGCTAGATCCGCACTCAAGTTATCTAAATGCGGATGACTATGATGACATGCAAGAGCAGACCCGTGGAAGCTTCGCTGGCCTTGGGATCCAAGTGGTTATGGAGCAAGAAGGTGCGGATGCAGGCTATGTCAAAGTTGTCTCCCCAATCGATGATACCCCTGCGGCTCGCGCTGGAATGCAGACGAATGACCTCATTGTTGAAATTGACGGTGAGCAAGTTCTTGGTCTGACAATTGATGAAGCCGTCACACGGTTAAAGGGACCAAAAGGGTCTGCCGTCAACATCAAAGTACTGCGAGACCGAGATAGCGAGCCTTTTGATCTTCGCATTGTGCGCGATATCGTCCGCGTTGAAGCCGTCACGTCGCGCAACGAAGATGGCTTTGCATTTATTCGCATTCGGACTTTCTCTGAACGGGCCGAATCAGGTGTGAAGAAGGCAATAAAAGAGCTCAATCGCGAGATTCCAGGCGGGCCCAAAGGCTATATATTAGACCTTAGATCCAATCCTGGCGGTCTTCTTGATCAGGCCGTGGCCGTTTCTGACGTATTTCTCGAAGGCGGCGAGATTGTTTCAACGCGCGGACGCCATCCAAAAGATACGCTTAGAGAAATGGGAAGCCGCGGCGACCTCACAAAGGGTAAGCCAATCGTCGTATTGGTTGACGGCGGTTCTGCGTCAGCATCCGAAATTGTTGCCGGCGCCCTTCAGGACAGAAATCGTGCCTTGCTCCTCGGCACAAAGAGTTTTGGTAAGGGGAGTGTACAGACGGTTATTCCATTACAAAATGGGTTGCAAGGCGCGCTACGTCTTACTACGGCAAGATATTACACACCTTCTGGCCGTTCGATCCAAGCACAAGGCATTCTACCAGATGTGATTATGCCTGTGATTTATCCGGGTCAGGATGAGCCGTTCTCGCGCGGAAGCGAAAGTGATCTTCCGGGTGCTCTCGACGTGAAAAAGGACGAAGAGGCAAAAGGGAAAGAAGAAGCCGAAGAGACTGCCGCGGCTGCCGAGCCCGCCCCAAAAGACACCAAAAGTGCTGGTGACAACGAGGCGGAAGAGAAAGAGGAAAAAACTCTTGTGGACGGCGTCGAACCCTTCATGTGCTATTTTGATGAGGAAGAAGCAAAAGTGGCACACGATTGTCAGCTCGATCGTGCGAAAGAGATTCTTTCGAATGCGGCAGAATACCGTGCTCTTTTGGCGGATGCTGGAGCAAAGACTGTCGCGAATAAGTAAGTCGTTGCGGGTGGGCGATCTTGGGTTTCCAATCAGCCTAGAAACCGGGCGATCGCCAGGATTCCAAGTCTCGCGGGCAATGTATGAGAAACTCGGCTTCAAGCATTGTGCTCCCTATTTGCACTATGCGGATGACCCTTTTAGCTAGAGCGCCGAGCAAAAAGTGTGCAACGGTTTTTGCGTCAAACGGCGCGACCGCTATAATTTATGACCATGCACCTTCAATCGAATAAAGCATAATGTCTGCACACGGTTGCTCCGAGCTCCAGGCTCCGAGCTGAGATACACAAGTGTTCACGCTCTCCGCCCTGACTGGTAAACGCCCAATACTTTAAATGAACTTGAGAAGAAACTAAGCTCCTCAAGGGCAAGTCGGACGGCGGTATCTTCAGGATGCCCCTCAATATCGATATAAAATTGGGTCGCTTGAAACGAACCTTCCCGCATGTAGCTTTCAAGCTTCGTCATATTCACGCCGTTTGTTGCAAACCCACCGAGTGCTTTATAGAGGGCCGCTGGTATATTTCGGACCTGAAAAACAAAGCTTGTCATAATCATACCGTCCCCTGGAGTAGGGTCCGATGGCTCTCGACTCATCTCCAAAAACCGCGTCGTGTTGTGACCAGCATCTTCGATATTCGACCGGATGATTTCTAACCCATACCGTTCAGCGGCAGCTTTCGACGCGATAACAGCCACACCGGGCGTTTTCGTTTGCGACAAATGTTTTGCGGCACCAGCGGTATCGCCAGCCACCTCCGCTTTAAGCCCAAGCTCAGAAATGATCTTTCTGCATTGACCCAAAGCCATTGCATGACTGCGCACTGTACGGAGCGTTTCAATTGCGGTCCCGGGCGGTACCAACAGCTGGTGATGCACCGCAAGGAAATGGTCAGCAATAATGTGCAGGTCCGTGTCCGGCAAAAGGTGGTGAAAGTCAGCAACACGGCCTGCAAGGGAATTTTCCACAGGAAGCATCGCATGCCCGGCATCTCCGCGGGATACCAAATTCAATGCGGCTTCAAACGTTGGGCAGGGGAAGGGTATGAAATCCGGCGCAAATGTCGCACATGCAAGTTCCGAATAAGCCCCTGGCTCACCTTGGAAAGCGATACGTTTTTCAGGCGGAATAGCGGCGAGTGATGTGTCTGTCATTGAGGAAGTGTTTTCGTTGGTCATTGTGCTTAAACTGACTTGGGCTTACTTCTAACTGGCGCCACATCCCAACTCGGGTCTGGCAAGTGAGGGACGAATATGATTTGCGCTTTTTTCTTAAAACCCTATGGATCAGTTGATTGCTACAGATTTTCGCATTCCCATTGAATTTGAGCGCAGCTCTAAGCCTTTTTTCGTTGCTTTTTTGCGGTGCTGATGGACGGGAACCATCAGCCACATACACTTAACAAATGCGGGTTCTAAGGCGCCTCCGCTTCAATTGGAATCAGAACAGCACTTTAAGTTGTTGATTTTACGCATTTCCTTAACGCCACCCGTCCACACTTGGATTGGAAATGCTTTCGATTGCTGGACAGGACGCATGCCATAGGACACCAACAGTCAACATTGCTGGTCAATGTAACTTGACGTCGTTATTTCCTTATGGGGCGTTAAGACAATCCAGTTTGGTAATAAATCGCAAAGCATTTTTAGCGTCTTAGACGCATTGCACTGTGATTATTATATCTTTAGACACCCACTCAAAGTTTTATAAACCCATCTGAAACGACGAGGACATTAGGGGCCGGCATGAACGATCCTCTCTTTGGTAACAAGCTAGCGTTTGCGGTAATATTTGCGCTTCTCTTGTTTTTTGGTTTACCGCAATTGTCCTCCGCTCTTATTGGTGGTGGCCATCACTCGCGGCCTGGTGAAGAACTGCATCTCGCCTATCCGATTGAATTTCAGGTCGACACCGGTGGCGCAGACGTGGAAAAAGAGCCCGAAGTCGACCTAGGGGCACTCCTTGCTGAAGCGTCTCCGGACGCTGGGAAAAGGCGAGTTGCCGGATGTGCGTCGTGCCATTCTTTTGAGCAAGGGGGATCAAACGGCGTTGGGCCTAATCTTTGGGGCATTGTGGAGCGTCAAGTTGCTGAGGTTGCAGGGTTCAATTACAGCTCAGCATTGAAAGAATTTGGCGGTGTTTGGAGCTATGACCGATTGGATAAGTATTTAGAGAATTCCAAAGCTTACGTGCCCGGGACAAATATGAACCAGCGATATTCAAAACCGACGCATCGCGCTGAGATCCTTGCCTATCTATCGACACTGCATGAAAGCCCTGTTGCATTTCCAGAACCATTACCGGCGGCGCCTGTCGAAGCCGCCGATGCTGGAACAGACGAAGGCTAGTGATATCATTCGGCCTGCGATTTAAATCGCGGGCCCGTTGTATCCTTACGAAGCTGCAACAAACGCATCGAACAAGCGCCATAGCTCTCGACGACAGAAGCGAACCTCTCCAAATAGTCATAGGAGATGTCATGTTTGCGCCTTTATTTGCGCAACACTGATGTCACCGAAAACGACGGAATAAAGGTTCACATAGCCGTTTTCCAATGCATAACAGTGAGTTGTGTTTGATTTGTGTGACACCGGGCCACAGCCCCCAAAACCCACTCAAATTCAACCCTGTTTTGAAAGAAAAACGGTGCTTTACCGACCCAATGACCGTCTTTTTCATCGTGCGTACAATGCGTTACCTTTGAGCAGACCGCTCGGAGCGCGCCCGAAAAAGGACCGGAGATCATGCGGATTTCTTCTATATTTTTTGAATTAGTCTCATCGAGCAAACAACTATTTGCAGCGTTTAGCGCTGGCATCCTTTTGTTGATGGCACCGGTCTCCGTTCAAGATGCAGCCGCCGGGGATCGACGACAAAAGGCCATCAATCTCGTCAATGAAGCGGCTGATACGACCGCTTACTTCGCCGCAGATACAGCGTTTGAGGCGCTTTGGGACCTGGCAGATCAAGCCAAAGCAATGGTCATCATTCCTGAAAAGATCCGCGCCGGTTTTATTCTTGGTGGCGCGGCTGGTGATGCCGTCATGATTGCCAGGAACAAGGATGGAACCTGGTCCCAGCCTACATTTTTGACGATCGGCTCCGTTTCATTTGGTTTTCAAGCGGGCGGGGAAGCCTCGGAACTCATCCTCCTTGTGATGACCGATGAAGGGATGGAGAGCCTTTTGACATCAAGCGTCAAGTTAGGCGGTGACATTTCAGTTGCCGCAGGACCTTATGGTGCTGGGGCAAAAGCCCAAACAACCGACATTCTGGCCTTCGCCCGTTCGCGCGGGCTCTATGGGGGCCTAAGCCTTGAAGGCTCATATCTGAAATCACGCAGGAATTGGAATAAAGCCTACTATGATGCTGATGTAACGCCGATAGAAATTATCGTAAAATCGAATGTGTATAATCCTGCGTCGGCACGGCTTCAAAATGCGGTGTTTGCGCTCGCGAGCCGTGATTCCCAAAACACATCGGCGCCACTCGTCGAGGGCCAACCGTCAACCGCTCTCCCGCCAACCGCTGCTGCCGCTGAAATATATGAGGCACCAGCGTATCCGGAGGCAGGTTATTCGGCACCACCGCAAACAAGTCCCTCTGACGGTAATGAAAATCCCAACAATGTTTATGAGGATGATGCCGTTTGGGGCGCGCCAATCAGGCAATAGATCACAAACGGATACTTTAAAGCGTCGTCCCGATTCCAATTGACACGTAGCGGCATTAGAGTGCCGAGCAAAAGTGTGCAACGGTTTTTGCGTTAAACGGCGCGACCACCATAACCTTTAGCGGAATGCAATAGAGCTTTTTGCGTTCCGATGGAATCGGAACGCCGCTCTAAGTCCTTCTTTGGTCGCGCTTCTTTTGCCGATAACCGATCACACTTATCGGCGAAGCGCTATAGTGCAGAATTATTGCATTCCGCTATAGTCGAACAAAATAACACCTAACGTAATTTTGAAACCACGTTGCGCCTTTGCGATTGCACAATGTGGTTTTTTTTTGTTTTGTTGAGTTTTTTCGCGTTGCGATACCATCGTTGCGTGGCTTTAAGTCATTGTTTAGTGGCGCTTCTATTTCGGCATTTATGAGTGGCACCAATCAACCGCACACACGTATCCGCGAAGCGCCCTAAGTACGCAGTATGAGACCGTATTTTGACCTTACTCCTCGCCGCCCCTGAACTAAGTAGACAACGACGCTCGCGAACTCAATCGTCGCCGCGACAGCCATTTACGGATCGCTTTGTTACCGCCGATGGCGCGCCGCGCGCCCAGGTACCATTCTCCGGCTTAAGAACGCTGTGGATCAACACAGGCACACAATGCAATATTGAGTGCCTGAACTGTTACATCAAAAGTTCCCCGACCAATGATTCTTTAGTCTATGTAACGATGGATGACGCGCTTCCCCACCTGGATGACGCAAAGGCCATGGGCGCTGAGGAAATCGGGTTTACTGGCGGCGAACCGTTTCTAAATCCGCATGCAACCGACCTCATTGAGGCCGCTCTTTCTCGTAAATTTTCAGTTCTCATACTCACAAATGCGATGCGCCCGATGATGCGGCCAAGAATACAGGATAACCTCATACGCCTAAAGGAGAAGTATAGTGAACAATTAAAGCTGCGCGTTAGTCTCGATCACTATACGGAAAACGGGCATGACGCTGAACGAGGAAAAGGCGCATTTAAACACGCGATGCAAGGTATTCACTGGCTTTTGGCCAACGGCTTTAACGTTTCTATTGCAGGCAGAATGGGCAGTGAAGTGACCCAAGATGAAGCCAAGGCTCGTGCAGCTTATGACGAGCTGTTCAAATCAAGAGACTTTCCAATCGATTCGTATTCAAAGCAACTCGTGCTTTTTCCGGAAATGGATGACACTGAAACAACGCCAGAAATAACCGATGCCTGTTGGTCGATTACAGGTGTGAAACCAGAGACAATGATGTGTTCATCCTCTCGCATGGTCGTTCGGCGGCGGGGTAGCCATGCAGCAACGATTCTGGCCTGTACACTTATAACTGAAACACCGGAATTTGAACTGGGGCGGCGGATTGAGGATACGCTCGACCCGATTAGTCTGAACCACCCTCACTGTTCGCGCTTTTGTGTTTTGGGCGGCGCTTCATGCAGCGGCGGGTGAAACCCCATGGAAAACAATCCTAAACCCGAACGAATAGTTGCCTTCAAAGATAAACAAAGCGATGAGGCTCGTCTTTATTCGCCATCTGTTGCAAGAAATCGGGATGGTATTCGCTCTACGTTCATGGAGACCATGGACGCGAAAGGTCACATTTTAGAAATTGCGTCGGGTACGGGCGAACACGCCGTTTTTATCGCAAAATCGATGCCCAACCTGATGTGGTATCCGGGGGACCCAGACCCAACGGCGCGCCGATCAATTACCGCATGGATTGGCGCAAGCGATGTATCAAATGTTCAACCACCACATATGATTGACACAACGCGTGACGCTTGGCCCCATGAAACTGATATCCTATTTGATGGCCTTGTTTCTATCAACATGATCCATATTGCCCCGCGAGCAGCGATGAGCGGATTGTTTGAAGGCGGCAGAAAAGTTCTCAAGAAGGGGGGACGGCTATTTCTATACGGACCTTTTTCGAGAAATGGTATACATACAGCGGCATCCAACGCGGCATTCGACGCAAGCCTCAAATCACGGAACGTCGATTGGGGGGTGCGCGACCTAGAGAACGATATTATTCCCTTGGCAACAGCAAACAATATGGATTTAGTGAGGGTCATCGACATGCCAGCCAATAATTTCTCGCTGGTCTTTGAGCATGGCGATTAAGTGTCTGCGGTTAATCGTCCCCATCCAACGACACCGCAGAAGAAGCGCGATTATCTATCGAAAAAATAGCGTTTCATTCCCCGTGAAGGCCCAGGGTTTTTCAAGGTCCGAACATGATAGTGCATCGGCTCGTGCCTCAATCCTCATTCTAGCGCCGAGCTCATGACGAGACTGGACGCGAACCTGTGTATCACCGACGACCGAGCCAGAACCTTCTTCATTCGGGTCCTCGACACGAAGCAATACAACACCGTTCACGCGTGGCCCAACAAAATTGGCGCGCAAACCGTCATAACAATACGTCTTACCCATCTCTGTCAGGGCGAACGGAGGATTAATGTCGCCCTTCCCGTGCTCAAACGTAAGAAAGTCTCGCGCAGCACGCTGTCGCGCCGAAACCTGCTTAGGGGTCAAATTAATCATGTCAGGCGAAAGCGATGGCAGTCGTCCATGCAGCGCAAAGATCTGTCGCGCCGGATCAATTGTATCTGGCGCCAAACTGATTGCACGAACCCGTGAAACCGCTGCATTGAGCGAAGCGTCCGTAAACCAAGCGCCTTGGGCAGCGCCGTCAAGATCGAGGACGGCAGCACGGCAAGCGTTATCCCCCTTTGCTTTACGGATACCAAAAGAATCACCTAGGCGGTCACTCCATATTGCAGCAACACCGTCGGAAAAGTAATCAAGAGGACACTGGGCGCGCGTATGGTCATGCTCGATTGCGGCAATAAGGGATGCATCTGTATTCAGTACACGGGCCGTCGTATAAGGATTTGATCGATACCGTTCCGGACGGACAAGGTTTTTCGCTGGTTTTATAAAGTCGGAAAGACCCATGTCAAAACCATCCGCCATGCCAATCACGTCACCCGCACGAACACGGATTTGCGTTTCAACGGCGGTATTATCCGGACCCGTCATTTCAGAAAAAGCTTTGACGCCCCCTGCACGCGTGACTATCTCTTCACTCACACTATCAAGATCCGATAAGAAAAAGCGAATGTCTTGGCAAACAGAAAAGTGTACTGTCCAACTCTGTGAGACCCCGGTACCATTTTCAGCGCGGTCAATGCGGCGTTCGATTGCAATAATATCAGCTTTCGCTGGGGAAAAGACGGTTGTCTGGCGCCGCTGAAACCCTGTTGATCGTTTGGTATTAATTCGAATGTGAGGCGCCGGAAGCGGCTCTTCTGGCGCGGTCACGCCGCCAAGCGGCGAGATTGAAATTACATCATCAAGATTTGCTACCGCACGAGTTAACACCGGTCGCGAACGGGGACACTCTCTTTCAGAATAGGGTGTTTGGCCATGATCAAAATCGGTAACGTTTGTCGCCACAAAAACAGCTTGGCCTGCCATCTTTTTTGACGCTGTTGGGTTAACGACAATGCCAATCAGCGCTGCCGCAACAAGAAAAACCGCAATATGACGAACGTAATCCATTTGTCCCCAATATCCCCAATCCAACGCCAAGCTAAACAATTTTCTGCGCCATTCAAAGTGAACAGCGCTTAAAGCGCCTCCGTTTCAATTAGAATCAGAACGGCGCTTTAAGTTGTTGATTTTACGCATTTCCTTAACGCCAACCACACACACTTGGCTTGGAAATGCTTTAAAGCCGCTAAATAAAAATACGCGAGAATTTTGTTATTTGTTTGAAATGCTTGGACTCTTTTCCATGAACCGCTGACGAGGGATCCGAAAAACCCCAAAGGGTTGTGCTAAAGCTACGTGATACAGCCTATTTCCTGACGCATGGGCCAATATTCCATTAAGCGTTTAATTAAGTAGCCACCTGAGCTGTAAAGGTTTCAAGCAGATGATTAGTTAGGGCGATGCGATTTCAACCAGCAAATCGAAACGATCATGGCCCCAAAATTTTTGCCCGTCATATACGGCAAAGGGAACGCCAAAGACGCGATCCTGTTCGATCAGCGCCCGGTTTGCTTCTATTTGTTCGTCGACTGCTGGATCAGATTGGGATCGCTCAATGTTGCCCCCATCCCATTCGATAGCTGCGGCTGCTTCTTTTAAGACGGATAAATCAGAGATGTCTTTTCCCTCCCCCCACCGGGCGTCCGAAACGGCAATCGCAAAGTCTAAACCACGCTTGTCCATGGTGGCTGCAATTTGCGCGCGATTAGCAGGACCATAGTCCACATCAAAGGGCTGAGGCGCCCGTATCGCCAACCCCATGCGCAATGTCATCCGCGGCACATCCTCACTATAATAAGCAAGTTTAGGCTTGTTCTTTGTGGGATCGGCAAAAGTGACGTCCGACGCAACCGATGTTACGGGAATAATGCTCGACTGAAGATCAGTAAGTGCCGATCGTTTCAAAAGATGCATGCCAAGGCGCGAATACGGGCTGCGAAATCCATGGTAAATACGTAAATCCGCCACAGGATTAATACTCCTATGCAAATGACGAGCGCGTTAGCGGCTCCAGAATGACGGCGATAAGACCACGAATAAGGTGAAAAACTCAAGACGGCCCAACAACATTCCAAACGTCATAAAGAGTTTTGCGCCGTCAGGAAGAGAGTGAAAATTTCCCGATGGTCCAACGACCGGGCCCAATCCTGGCCCAACATTTGCGATTGCCGTTCCCGCAGCTGATATGGCCGTGAGCGGATCAAGGTTAAAGGTTCCCAATATAACGGCAAGCGTTGCGAAGCTTGCGAAATAAACAAAGAAGAAACTCAATACAGAAACAAAAACCTCATCGCTTATAGGGCGACCGTTATAATGAGCAACAAAAACCCCGTGGGGATGCGCGAGGCGACGAGCGTAGAGGCGCAAGGCTGCAATCGCAACTTGGAAGCGGAATATTTTCAGACCACACGATGTGGAACCTGCACATCCACCAATAAACATGAGACAAAAGAAAAGCCCCACCGCAAATGGCCCCCAACCGTCATAGGCAGTGGTCGCAAACCCCGTTCCCGTCAGTATGGAGACAACATTAAAAAGGGAGAGCCTGAAGGCCGTAAACAAGTCCACGTTAAACCGGTCAAACACAAAGACCATCATGAAAAGCGTGAGACCTGCAAGCGTCATCAAAAAGAACTGGACCTGGCTATCACCAAACAATCTTTTTGTATCACCACGTAAGAGAACTAGTAAAAACAAGCCGAACGGAAGAGACCCGATGATCATGAATACTGTAACAATAAGGTCGATTGGCGTATCTTCGGAAAGGAAGGCGCCAAGCGATGCATCTCGTGTTGAAAAACCTCCTGTGGCCACAGTCGTCATCGCATGATTTAGGGCATCAAACGATGACATGCCAAAGCCCCATAGAAACATAAAACAAAGGAATGTGAGGCTGGCATAGATAATTGATAAAGATGCGGAGTATTGCGCTGCATTTGCGATAAATTTTTCGCTGGTGTCCCAGGCCTCGCTTTTAAAAATCTGCATACCACCAACCTTTAGCGCCGGCAGGACCGCAAAAGCCATAATGATAATGCCAACGCCCCCAAACCATTGCAGCATCGAACGCCACACAAGGATCCCTGGCGGCGCATCGTCTAGCCCCGTGATAACGGTCGAACCCGTTGTCGTAAGGCCCGACATGGCTTCAAAGATAGCATCGACATAAGAGAGCTTTAAAGGACCAAAATGAAAGGGGAGTGACGCGAAAATCGCAAGCGCCACCCAACTTGTCAGCGTCAACAAAAACCCCTGCCTTACACCAATCGACGAGATTCGCCCCCACCCAGCAAACATAAGAATGCCGCCGCATGCAAACGCCATTGTTGCCGATGTTGCAAAGGCTTGCCATTCCTTACGGTCGACAGGATCACGAGCAAAGAAATCAAATATCAGTGGGATGAGCATCGCACCGCCGAAGGCTGCGACGAGCGCGCCAGTGACCAAATATACGGGACGAAAGTCTAACATTGCGATTTCAGATTGATCGAACAGAGAAGTTTACGGGTCATCACTGTTCGCGATGCCGGCGAAAGCGCATTAACTCGCCGGTCGGCATTATAGGCAATTGGCATATGGTCAAGGCACGCGTTCATAAAAAAAGAGACAATAAAGGAAATAGAGCCCCTAAAGAAAAACGCTCCAGCGATGCCGCTCGAAGCGCTTTAACATCAAATTAAACGCCGTCATTGTGCTTGAGAATTTATGCGATCTCACAACACAATCTACATAGGCACAGCTTCAGATCTAATGGACGCGTCGCGTCTCATGGGGACTATCAAGGGAAAAGGCCGGTATTTCCGCCTCGAACGCCTCTCCCTCTGATGTCTCCATGCCATAGCGCCCGACCATAACGCCAGATGGCGTGGCAAGTGGCGCACCAGACGTGTATTCAAAACCTTCGCCTGGACGAATAACCGGTTGTTCACCGACGACACCTTCGCCGCGAACCTCCTCTGTCTGTCCAAAAGCGTCAGTAATCAACCAATGGCGCGTTCGCAAACGCACCGAATCAGGTGAGCCATTCTCTATGCGTACGGTGTACGCCCAAACATAATGATCGTCTTCCGGATCTGATTGATCATCGAGATAATGTGGTTCGACACGAATACGTATACCCCGCGTCGTTCTCTCATATCTATGGTCATCAAATATAGGCGCGCCGGATGACAGAAGATCGTCAACGTCGTCGCTCATGAATAACTCCTATACGGCCCTGGTGCACAAAATAACGCGCGCAAACTATAAAATCACGGCGTGCGGCGGACCAAAAACACTACCGCAAGTATAGTCTACGACTTTCGATGCGTTTTTTCCATAAATACTTATCCCCCGCATGAATGAACTGCGGTTGAATTCTTCGAAATATAGCGCCTAATGTCTCCGAACGCCCGAAAATACTGGCGAATCAGGTCTTGAATGGAAAGATCACAAACCCAGCATGCAACTTGACTTGACCGCAAGACCATAAACGCGAGAAAGGGTTTTATGGTTAATAGATCTGATAATCCGTACGCTCGATATAAAATCGCTTCCGAAAACACCTCAATGAACGAGGAATATGCGCAAGCAGACAATCAAAATACCACGTTTCCCGGCGATATTGACGGCGTCCTGCCAGCAGAACATATTTCCGCCCTTTCCGAAGCTGGCTTTGTCGATTTTGGCTTAAGGTCTTCATCTCAGACACCAAATAAAGACACGACGATAGCTGGGAAGAGCATTTTACAGCCTGCCAGTATCGACCTTCGCTTGGCGCGTCGCGCTTGGCGTTTACGCGCTTCTTTTTTGCCATCCCCTGGGCGTACAGTCCGAGATCGACTGGAAGATGGGTTGTTAATGCATGAGCTCGATCTTGCTGACGGCGCTGTCCTTGAAAAGGGCTGCGTTTATCTGGTCGAGCTGGCAGATAGGTTACGGCTCCCCCCGACTATTTCTGCCGTGGCAAACCCGAAAAGCTCAACCGGGCGGATCGACGTCTTCGTTCGTCTTGTGTGCGAATGCGCGAATAACAAGCGCCCCTCGTTTGACGAAATACCAGCAGGATACGAAGGACCGCTTTACGCTGAGATCAGTCCAAGAACCTTTTCTATTGTTGTGAGAGAAGGATCGCGCCTCAATCAGATCCGGTTTAAAGCCGGTGAAACAAAACTATCCGACGACGAGCTGCGTGACTTACATGATCAGACACTACTCGTGAATGGCCATGCCGATATCGATCGCGGCCTTGGCTTGAGCATCGACCTTTCACGGCATGACAATAGAACACCAATCGGATGGCGCGCGCGCCGACATGCGGCATTAATCGATGTTGACCAACCCAATGCTCTTGATCCAGAGGATTATTTTGAGCCGATTTTCTCGCCGAGTACGGGCTTTATTGTTCTCGATCCAGATGAGTTTTATATCCTCTCCTCAAAAGAAAGTCTGGTCATTCCACCCCATTATGCTGGAGAAATGACACCTATCAGCCCCGGGCTTGGAGAGTTTCGCGTCCACTATGCTGGCTTTTTTGACCCCGGCTTCGGCTGGTCTCCTGATGGCAGCAAAGATGTGGGGAGCCGCGCCGTCTTAGAGGTGCGTAGCCATGATGCCCCATTTGTCTTAGAGCACGGACAATTGGTCGCCCGGCTCGTCTATGAACGCATGGCGGACCGACCAAGACGTCTTTACGGCGCTGATTTATCATCACACTATCAAGGGCAAGGCCTAAAGCTTTCGAAGCATTTTCGGTCTGCGGGTGCTTAAATGCTAGCCCTTGTTCTTATTGCCCTAGCGCAGTCCACAGCGCCAGAACCGCCGGCGACTAAAGTCGCAGACCCTTACGAAGAATGTACGTGCACGGCTGATCACAAGATAGTTGAAACAGAATTTGTTGGACTGGTGCAGGACGCGCGGCTAAGCCTGGCGCCCGGCGGATTGAGCGTTCTGCCGCGACAAAGAACCGTCTTTAAAGTGATATCCTCCAAAGATAGGTCGATTAAAGACACGGTCGAGATCTGGCATGAAACAAAACCACAAGACTGCGGCATAACGTTTAACTATGGAAAGCGGTACCGGGTGCCCCTGAGACGGGTAAAAGGTGGTCTTGAGACAGACTATTGCTTAACGCCTGAAAAGATCAATTAAAGCGGCTCCATTTCAAATGGAAACGGCGCGACGCTTGACGTCTTTGGTTGAACGCATTTGCGCCAATAACCGAACGGGCGGACAATCGCATACATTTGGCCTGTAAAAAATTAAAGCATTTCCAAGCCAAGTGTGTGCGGTTGGCGTTAAGGATATGCGTAAAATCAACAACCTAAAGCGCCGTTCCGATTCCAATTCAAACGGAGGCGCTTTAAGGATAAAATTCGACGACCACAGATTTTTAACTGTTCAATGGTATGACCATTCACTTGCGCGCGGTTTTGATTTTTTTTGTATTCTTTACATTATCAGCGCACCAATTGGCGCGAGCACGCTTTGCCCAAGTGGTGGCGAGGCCATTTGAAATCAGATCCTGTGCTGGTTCCTGTCCAGTTGATGTTTTGATATTGGCGACCACGCGTCCGGCATATTTTCCCTCTTTAATATGAAAAAGAGACACCGCATCGTCGTGTTCAAAGAGCTGCACCAAATATTCTTTGGCGTCAGCGCCAAGCGCCTTTTCCCGCGCGCAAGACGACCGGAAGATCTCCGGCGCATCAATTCCTTTCAAACGAACGGCAACACGCACCGTCTGACCTGGCCATATATGCGCATCGACCTCTACAGTGTCGCCATCAATAACTCGGGTCACTTTGGCTGGAATAGGACCCTCAAGAACATCGCGTGCACTTACCGGCTGGGAAAACGCTATCCATAAAGCGCTAACAACCACACCTATGCGAGTAGAACAAAACATATACAACCCTACATAGCATCATTGAACAAACTTCCAAGTAGAAACGCCAAAAAAAGTTCCTAAAAGTTGCATAGTTGGTTGATTTGATATGATCTATTCGTCAGACTCAGGTGGGATTTTCAGTATTTTACGGTTTTATCCAAGCTTGAACGACACAAAAAGTCACGACGACTGGTCATAGGACCACTTTTGAGGCTTTTAGCTGAAGTCCACGGCGCGGCCTTTACGCTCCCAGTCACCAAAACGTGTAGGCTCGGGACCTTTCGGCCCCCCTTTTTCCTTAGAGCCCTTTTTGTTGGCCTGTTTTTCTTCCTCTGCCGCGCGCGCGCGTCGCTCTGCCGCCTCTTCTAATGCACGAATTGCGGCGGGCGGGAGTTTTTTACCGGGCGCAGCCCCTGGCGGCGCATTGGGATCGATCTCAACGGCTTCGTCATGGTCTGCTCCAGCGGTATTTTCCGCTACCGGCATGCCGACCTTGCCATTCACAGATACTTTCTCAGGACTATCATCCGTATCGTCGTTATTTACCATATTGAAGCGTTCCTTATCGGCATCCATATATTTTCATATATGGTAAAAAGCGTCATTGAGAACCCATCGTCAAAAATCTTAACGACGCGACAGGAAAAACAAGGCAAGGAGCATAGGCAAACCGTGACCAACTATTTGCGCACAGGATTTCTGATCGCTGCTTTGACAGCGCTGTTTGGCCTTATCGGTTTAATGCTTGGCGGCAAAAGTGGCATGATGTTAGCGCTTTTATTCGCAGCAGGAACAAATATTTTCACCTATTGGAACGCTGATAAAATTGTTCTGCGTATGTATAAAGCGGAGGAAGTTGACGCGACCCATGCATCAGGTGTCGTCCGTCGGTATGCCGAAACAACCGCCAACCTTGCCCGCGGTGCCGGCATGCCCACCCCTAAAATCTATATTGTTCAGAACAACCAACCGAACGCATTCGCCACCGGTCGTGACCCAGAAAACGCGGCCGTTGCCGCGACCACGGGACTCCTGAAGATGCTGACGGAAGAAGAAGTCGCTGGCGTCATGGCGCATGAGCTCGCCCATATTAAAAACCGCGATACGCTTATCATGACAATCACTGCGACGATTGCGGGAGCGATCACAACGCTCGCCAACTTTGCGATGTTTTTCGGCGGTGGCAATCGCAATAACGGCGGCCTTGTTGGAGCGCTCGCGATAATGTTCCTTGCACCAATGGCAGCGGGTATTGTCCAAATGGCGATATCACGTGGTCGCGAATATGAAGCGGATCGCATAGGCGCAGAGATATGTGGACGGCCCGATTGGCTCGCGTCGGCGCTTGCTAAAATCTCAAACGGTGCCGCACGAATTCCCAATGATATTGCGGAACGCCATCCCGAGACAGGGCAATTGATGATCATCAATCCGCTTGCTGGTCATGGACGTGATAATCTTTTTTCAACACACCCTGATACGCAAAACCGGATCAACAAATTGATGGGCATGGCACCAACGAACAACCAAGGTCGCTATTCCTCTTCCAATGCGCCGGGTCCTTGGGATAATAGCACAAACAGGAACGGTGGTCCTTGGGGCTAATTGCGAGCCACGAACGTTGATGAGTAGAATATCGAATTTTTCCAGATAGAGGCGGCTTTGTGAGCACTGCAAAAATAAAAAACCTCGCGCGCTTCGTGGATAAGTGCATGCGATCATCCGCCAGGCAAGCGCGACCAATCAAAGCCCTAGAGCTGCAGTCTGCCTCTCTCGGAACGCGAAAAGCTCTAATGGGGGCGAGTTTGCTCGCGCTCGTCTCTGAAGGTGTCAGTGCGCAAACAAGCAATATAAACAATATCCTCGGCGGGCAGGACGAAATAATTGTTACAGGAACTAAACAAGGGCTTACACTTCAAGAGGCAAATGTCTCAGTTGAGGTATTTACGGAACAACGGATCGATGAGGAAGCACTTTTTTCGCTTGATGATCTCCTGACGCGAACCCCGAACGTAAACCTTGCAGGCAGTACATCTGACCTCTCTATCCGCGGCATTCCACGTTCAGGGGTGGGCAACGCAGGACAAGGCGTCACCTCAAATATTTATTTGGACGGAGCACCACTTGCCACGACGGCCTTGAGCTTTGGATTCGATTCACTTTGGGACGTACAGCAAGTAGAGGTCCTCCGCGGCCCGCAGTCGACCGTACAGGGACGCAACGCTCTTTCAGGCTCAGTTGTTATCAATACCAAAGACCCCACCTATGACTGGGAGATTGGTGGCCGTGCGCGGTATGAAGAACTTAATGGTCAACAGTTTTCAGGCGTTGTTTCAGGTCCGATCATTGATGATCAACTAGCCTTCCGTACTGTGATTGACTATCAGTCAACCGACGGCTTTATCACGAATGGAATTGATGGCTCCAATTTTGATAACCGGGAAAACCTGCTGCTTCGAGGCAAGATACTTGCCGAACCGTCAGCGATACCTAATATGCGTGCCGAGATCATTATTGACTATAATGACTCAACCCTCGGCGACACATCCTCAGTGGTTGAAGCGGGCAATGCGGTAACGGACGATGAATTTCGTTCTTTCAATTTCTTTGATCGTATTACCGTCGATGCACCAAGGCGCAATGATGCCGAAACCGTGCGCGTGATCAGCGATTTAAGCTATGAATTGAACAACACGTTAACGCTAAGGGGCATTGGCACATTCGAAGATACAAAGCGGGACAGTGTTATTGGCTCGCGAGAAATTCTACCCTTAATCCCCGTCCCCCTCGTTGGGTCCGATACCGATTCAACCAAAACATATTCCGGTGAAGTACGCTTAGAGTATGATTTGGGCCGTTTTTCTGGATTTTTCGGCGGCTACTATTTCCAAGATACTGTCGATAACTTTACACAAGGGATCACTTTGGTTTCTGCTAATGTCGTATTTCCCGTTGATCCGACAGACTCTCTTATATCGGGGGATTTAATAGAAAAAAACGAAACGCAGAATTATGCCTTCTACGGACAAACGCGGTTTGAACTGAATGACCGTTGGACGATTTCGGCCGCCCTTCGCTATGATAATGAAGAGTTTAACACAACCGGCCTTGTTAATTCGAACGCAAGCGTCTCGCCAGAAAGCTGTACCGTCACCGTACCCGGTTCAGAGCTTGATCTACCAATTGCATCTCTTGTGATTCCTTGCACGGCGGGGGTTGAACTATTTATTCCGCAATCGGACGCCACCCCTCAATCTGCGCGTTTTGATGTGTTCTTGCCGCGCGGCGCCATCACCTATAATCTGAATGAAGATTTCTCGATATTTTTTTCCGGGCAACGGGGCTATCGTGCTGGGGGCACCTTCGTTCAACAAACCCCATCAGAAACGATTCTCGGAACCTTTGGTCCTGAATTCATCACTAATTATGAATTGGGCTTTCGCGGTCTTTTTATGGAAAACCGACTTAGGCTCAACGGAAATATTTTCTTTAGTGAAATCACTGATCAGCAATTGACAATCCCTGGCGCATCCGGTGCCGATCCTGACGAGGCAGTGGTCAATGCTGGTCGATCGGAAATTTACGGTCTTGAGCTGTCCGGCGATTATGACGCGAATGATGACCTAACCTTCTACGGATCATTAGGCTTTTTGCGCGCGGAAATACGCGACTTCGAATTTGCAACAGGGCCATTTGCATCACCACTCAATCAACAATTCCAAAACCTGAGCGGCAATACGCTGCCAGATTCCCCAGCGCTATCCTTGACCTTTGGCGGTAATTACGACCATCCAAGTGGTGTATTTTTGAATGCCAGTGTGAACTATCAAACCAAATCACAATCGGCTATTGAAAATCTTAATGCAAACGATTTCATCGCTACATTTGAGAGCTTGAATCTTGATACAACCTTTGCTGCAACGCTTACTGAGGAAGTGGGTGATATTGCCAGGGTCAATCTCAGGGTGGGTTATAAGCGCGGCCCGGTTGCGCTTTATGCCTACGCCACTAATCTTTTTGACGCGAGCGCGCCGCGAAATCTCGATCTCGCAAACGTATTACCGCGGGGCGGTGACATCAATTTCTTTCCAAATCCGGCCGCGACCCTGCCAGCACCGCAGATTCTCGGCATCGGTGTCGACTTCAAATTTCAAGGAATTTGATGGTACGCATTTGCGCCAATAAGCAAACGGGCACCCAACTGCGCACACTTCGGCTGCAAAGGCTTTAAGCTCGAAATGCTTTAATGCGCCTCATCCCAATTGGCCCCGGCGCGAGCATCAACAACGAGCGGCACATCGATCTCAACAGCCGGCAACGCGGCGCCCGCCATCACATCACTAATGACAGCACACGTCTCTTCCGCCTTATCTTTAGGGCATTCAAGGATTAGTTCATCATGAACTTGTAATAACAGCCGGGCATTGAGTTTCTTTTTCGTCAACGCATCAGGGGTACGAACCATGGCCCGACGGATGATATCGGCGGCGGCGCCTTGTATCGGTGCGTTAATGGCTTGGCGCTCAGCATAGCCGCGCATTGCGTGGTTTTTATCATTGATTCCACCAACATAAGTCCGTCGCCCGAAAAGGGTCTCAACATAACCGGCATCGCGTGCCACAGCGACGGTGTCATCCATATACCGACGAATACCTGGAAACTTTTCAAAATAGCTATCGATATAATCCTTTGCTTCACCACGCGAAATGCCTAATTGATTTGCAAGACCAAAGGCAGAAATTCCATAGATGATACCAAAATTAATGGCTTTCGCACGACGACGCACCATAGGGTCCATCCCCTCAACAGGGTCACCAAACATTTCTGATGCCGTCAATGCATGAATATCAACACCCTTTGCAAATGCTGCCTTCATCGTCTCTAAATTCGCAATATGTGCGAGGAGGCGAAGCTCAATTTGACTGTAGTCGGCAGAAATAAGGACGTTCCCATCTTCTGGAATAAAAGCTGTACGGATTTTCCGACCATCTTCCGTACGGATAGGAATGTTCTGCAAGTTTGGTTCATTAGAAGAAAGGCGACCTGTGGTCGTGGCCGCTAATGAATAAGACGTGTGAATACGGCCGGTTTCGGCATTTATGGCTAATGGTAAGGCATCCGTATAGGTATTTTTGAGTTTAGACAGCCCACGCCATTCCATAATGATACGAGGGAGCTTGTGTCCTTCGGCGGCTAGCTGCTCCAAGACATCGGCTTTAGTGGACCATGCCCCCTTCGCCGTCTTTTTCCCCCCCGGTAGGCTGAGTTTCCCAAAAAGAAGATCAGCAATCTGTTTCGGAGACCCAAGGTTAAATTCCTCACCAGCCTCTTCATAAGCTTCTGCCTCAAAAGCGCCCATGCGCTGGGCGAAGTCTCCCGATAGACGCGCCAACGTGGCGCGGTCAACCCTAATGCCTTCGCGTTCCATTGCCGCGATAACTGGCGCAAGCGGACGCTCCAACCGTTCGTATACACCTGTTTTTGCTTCACTCGACAAACGAGGTTTTAATGCCGAATGCAATTGTAGCGTGATATCGGCATCTTCGGCGGCATATTTCGATGCCGTCTCAATATCTATTTGGTCAAACGTCTTCTGTTTTTTACCGGTCCCCGCAATATCGGAAAACTTTATTGTCTGAAGACCTAGGTGGCGTTGTGCTAATTCATCCATGCCATGACCACCACGCCCACAATCAAGGGCGTAAGAGATCAGCATCGTATCATCAAAAGGTGAAACCAAAATACCGTAACGGAATAATATATTAAGATCGAACTTAAAGTTTTGCCCCACCTTCAAAACAGACGGATCTTCAAGCATTGGCTTTAAAATCTTTATCGCCGTCTTAATGGGCATCTGTTTTGCCGAGTCATCATCGGCGAGATCGAGGCCTTCGGCATTGTGACCGAGCGGAACATAGGCGGCCTGCCCAGGGACGACAGCCAGACAGACCCCAACGAGATTTGCGGCCATGGAATCAAGGCCATCCGTTTCCGTATCAATAGCAATGACACCGCGCTCATAGGCTCGGTCTACCCATTGCTGTAGGGTCGCCTCGTCATATATTGTTGTATACTGCGCTGACGTTGCAGCACCATTGGCAGGCTTTGCGGAAGCCCCACTCGCCGCTCCACCGTCGCCCAGGTCAGTTTTAACCCGCTTCGCGATGGTCGTGAATTCCATTTCTTCGAAGAATTCAAGAAGCGGCGCCGGGTCAATAGCATTGAGTGTTAAATCATGAATGGGCTCGGGCAACTCAATATCATTCTTCAGTGTAACGAGTTGTTTGGAAATCCGGGCATCATCGGCAAATTCGATCAGGTTCTCACGGCGTTTTTTCTGTTTAATTTCCTCAGCCCGCGCAAGCAATGTGTCGACGTCACCATACGCTTCGATCAGTTGTGCGGCTGTCTTGATGCCAATGCCTGGGACGCCCGGTACATTATCAACGGAATCACCTGCAAGCGCCTGGATGTCGATAACCTTTTCCGGCGGCACACCGAATTTTTCAACAACCTCATTCCGGCGGATCCATTTGCCCTTCATCGAATCAAACATCACAACACGCTCGGTCACGAGTTGCATGAGATCTTTATCAGACGAGATAATCACGCACTCACCGCCCCCGTCCTCAATGGCGCGGGCATAGGAGGCAATCACATCGTCTGCCTCAAATCCTTCCATTTCAATGCACGGCACACCAAACGCCCGTGTCGCATCGCGCACGAGGGGAAATTGCGGCGCTAGGTCCTCCGGCGGCGGCGGTCGATTCGCTTTATAATCACCATAAAGATCATTACGGAAACTTTTTGATGAGTAATCAAAGATCACCGCAAAATGGCTTGGATCATGTTCGTCGCCCATATCGGTCAGAAGCTTATACAGCATGTTGCAAAAGCCTGAGACCGCCCCAACGGGTAGGCCGTCTGACTTGCGCGTTAGCGGTGGCAACGCATGGTACGCCCGAAAAATATAGGCAGAGCCATCAACAAGATAGAGACGCACATCGTCAGTGCTGGGGGATTTAGCTTTCTCATCTTTAGCAGAAGATGGTTGCGACTTGGGCATAATATGAACGCTTTTTGAGCTGATTGACAAATGAACAAGGGCGAAATGAAAAACGACCTGTGGTCCGGGGAAACCGCGCGTGAGGATCCTAATATACACTGTCCGGCGCTTAAAGGAACTTGACTAACACGAATGGGTTTCCCTTAGCAGCGGAATAGTCTTTTATGTCAATCCTATAAACGTGAATGAAAGCGTTTCCGGACGCAGCCAATAGGGCACATCGTTTGGAACCGCGTGAACCAAAACCTTAGAGCGTCGACCCAATTACGATTGACGGGCCAATTACGATTGACGGGACAGAGCTTTAAGCCTCGGAGGGCGCAATGAAGTTACTAGGAATGCGATTTTGCCGAGTGGCAGCGGGCGACACAGCCGAAGGACTGGCCGATATGTTCCGCAAGCTTGGCATCACCGAGAGAGAAATGGCCCCACCGCCGGGGGTCGCGGCAGATATGTTCACCGGTGCCGTGTTCCCAATTTCCGACAATGAGGAAAATTCATGGATTGAAATTTGGCCATCTGGTGAAGGCATGCCGGAAATGGTCATGCTACAACTGGTTGTGGACGATGCCGACGCCTTTGCCGAACACGCCCGGAAAAATGGGCTTGACCCGAAGGGACCTGATGTTGCCCATGGCGAGAAAATCTTCTACCTCGCTGGCCCTGGCGGCATGCCCATTTCCTTCCAATCCCGCGTTAAAGAAGACTAGCTTCCCTTACGGGCCAAGCATAACCAAGCAGTACAGATATAAACCATGGCTGAGATAACGATACGCCCCATTCAAGAAGGCGACCAGCAGGGATGGCGGCGGCTCTTCACCGCGTATCTCGATTTTTACAAAGAGCGCATCGAAGAAGAGATTTTCACTAGCACATTCAAGCGTTTTTTATCGAATGACCTCTGGGCGCCATCTTGCTTTGTCGCTGTTGCCGACGGAACATTGGTTGGGTTTGTGCACTACCTCTACCATGCCCATTGCTGGCGTATAAAGCGGGTCTGTTACCTTCAGGATCTATTTGCTGAGGCATCCTACCGTGGACAAGGCATTGGGCGCCGTTTGATCGAGCGGGTTTACGAGCAAGCGGAAAAAGACAATGCCCCCACGGTTTATTGGTTTACGGAAGGCGAGAATTTGGACGCACGAAAACTCTATGAAAAAGTCGCGACGGTATCGTCATTCGTCAAGTATCAACGTTAATCAGTCACTGCTTCAAAGCTTTTCGCGTTCCGATCCTATTGGAGTACGAAAAACGCCGGCGCTTAATGGTGTTGGTTGAACGGCTTTTTCTAACTCACCCAGCTTGAGTATTCGCGTAATCAGCACCGGTACGATAAAGAGAAGCGCTTCTATAACAACGATGAGCGGACCCGTGGCTGCATCAAAGTGATAACTAATAAGGACACCGGAAAAGCATGAAAATAGCGTGGTCGATACGGCAATCAATAACATTTGATCGAAGCTACGGGCGAAGATATAGCCAATAGCACCCGGCGCAACGAGCATCGCAACAACCAAAATGATCCCCACCGCTTTTAGCGCAGCAACGATCGTCAATGCCAACAGCACCAAGAATGAGAAATGCAACGCCTTAACAGGCAGCCCAATGACACTGGCATGGATTTCGTCGAAACAATGGAGCGCAAGATCGCGCCGTTTCGCCAACATCACAATTGTACAGACGGCGCCGATGAGTGTCGTTTCAATGATGTCACCCTTAGAAATGCCAAGGACGTTCCCGAATAACACATGGAGCAGGTGAAAATCGGTCTCAATTTTCGAGACCATAACGAGACCTGCGGCAAACATTCCCGAGAAGACAATTCCCATGATTGCGTCTTCTTTTATCCTGCTATTTTGCTTCAAAAAACCAATGGCAAGCGCACAAAAAAGCCCGCTCGCAAAAGCCCCTAGTGCAATTGGTACCGAGATTAAATAAGCAAACGCCATTCCAGGTAAAATCGCGTGGGACACCGCGTCCCCCATCAGCGACCATCCTTTAAGCACCAAAAAACACGAAAAAATTGAGCAAACAATGCCAACTGAAGCCGACATGAAGAACGCCCGACGCATAAAGTCCAAAGAGAGTGGTTCTGCGATAAAACTGATGAGCGTTTCCATCGTGGTTTAAACGCCCCTATCTTTGGTTGCGTGCTGCTCAGCGAAGACATTCATTTCGCGCTAGGCCCTCGTCTTCTTAAGGTTGTTGAAATATCCATGCTTAGGCGCGAATAGGAAAACGAGGACAAACAAAAGCGTTTGCATGGAGACAATAATGCCGCCTGGTGACATGTCCAAAAAATAACTGGCATACGCCCCCAACCCACTTGTCCCGGCACCGATTGCAATCGCTATGACGATAAGCTTTCCAAACCGGTCCGCCATGAGATAGGCCGTTGCGCCGGGCGTCACCACCATCCCAATAACAAGGCAGGCACCAACAGTTTGTAAGGCGGCGACCGCTGCGGCACTCAATAAAGTAAAGAATAAAACCTTCAGCCCCACAACCGGCAGGCCAATACTTCGCGCGTGGCTCTCATCAAAAAAGAGTAACATAAAATTACGCCATTGCGCCCCAAGAATAATCAAACATACCGCAGAAATAAGAACAACTTGACCAATATCTGCATCAGAAATCGCAAGAATATTACCCAGCACGATTGTCTTTATACTAATGGCCGTTGGATTGATGGATGCAACCAACAAGCCAAGGGCAAAAAATGCCGTATAGACAAGACCGATGATCGCATCTTCGCGCAGCTTCGTAACCGCTTTCACTAGAACCATACTCAGTGCAGCGAGTAAGCCCGCAAAAAAAGCCCCGACCGAATAGGGCAAGGCAAGGAGATACGCAAAAGCGACACCCGGAACAATAGAGTGTGCGAGTGCGTCCCCCATCAGCGACCAGCCTTTAAGCATCAAATAAGACGATAAAAATGCGCACACACCGCCAACGAAAGCGCACACCCAAATCGCGTTCGTCATATAGGTATAAGAAAATGGTTCTAATAAAATGCTGAGCATGTGGTCCAATACGAAGAATACTCACAATGCCGAAGGCGAGACATGCACTGGAGTGTGTTGATAAGTGCGCACGGGGTTTGACACACACAATAACGATACCATCGGCGTTAATCGAGGGTCGTTAAGAATTCTCCGCTTCATCTTCCTCTTTCGAAATAATTTTTTGTTGCCCTTCCTCACCATAGAGGACCAACGGCCGCTCATCATCGGTAAGAACAGTCACACCGCGGCTATCACGATCATCATGAAGATCCGTGCCACCGAGACGTTGATTACGCAGCATACCACCAAAAGTTCGCAGGAGATTACTCTCCGTGAAGGTCGTCTGCGTAGGCCCAAACGCGACGACCGTTTGATCGACCAGAATAACCTCATCACAAAAATTTGGCACGCTACCAAGATTATGCGTTGAGACGAGAACCAACTGTCCTTCATCGGCAAGTTCACGCAACAGTAACGTTATCGCCTCTTCGGTGCGAACATCGACACCGGCAAAGGGTTCATCAAACATAAGAATGCGGCCCCCTTGAGCAAGCGCACGGGCAACGAAGACGCGTTTTTTTTGGCCACCACTCAATTCGCCGATTTGCCGATTAGAAAACTCGGTCATATTCACCCGCGCAAGCGCATCAGCAACAATTGCTTTATCTTTACCGGAAGGCAGCCGCAACAACCCCATTTGCCCGTAACGCCCCATCATCACCACATCATGGACGCTGACGGGAAAATTCCAATCCACATCCTCCGTCTGCGGTACATAAGAGATAATATTACGTCGAAGCGCTTCGCGCACCGCCTTTCCATCAACAGAGATTTCACCAGATGTTGGCGTAACGAAGCCCATAATGCTCTTGAATAAGGTCGACTTACCTGCCCCGTTTTGCCCCACAAGACCGTAGATTGTGCCCGGCCTTAAAGTCAGCGAAACATCATCAATCGCTTTTCGCCCATTCGGATAGGTAACGCTAACATTGGCGAGTTCGACGCTAAAGGCCGTCATTATTTATTTCCAGTCACGTTTCCGGCCTCAACTTCCGCCTCATCCCCAGCTTTAATTTCAGCATCGGCGCCAATAAGAGGGGCGGTTCCTCGAAACCCTTTTGCAATGGTTTGGGTTGTGATGCGCATAAGGTCAAGATAGGTCGGGACAGGGCCATCGGCCTCACTCAAAGAATCGACGTAAAGCACGCCGCCATAAAGCGCCCCGGTTTCCTGCGCGATCCGCTTTGCCCCTTTGTTAGAAACAGTACTTTCGCTAAAAATCACCGGAACACTTTCTTTCCGTACAAGATCAATCACATGACGAACCTGCTTCGGCGTCCCTTGCTGGTCGGCATTGATCGGCCAAATATAGGCCTCTTTCATTCCCATATCCCGCGCAAGATAGCTGAAGGCTCCTTCGCTTGTTACGAGCATACGCTGGCTCTCTGGGATTGCATTTAGTGCATTACGCAAATCCTCGCCAACGGCTTTTACTTCAGTGGCATATCGATCCGCATTCAAAGCATAAACGGCGGCATGCTCAGGGTCACGTTCAGCTAAAGCTTTCCGGATATTCTCAATATAAATAAGGGCATTGTTAGTCGACATCCAGGCATGGGGGTTGGGCTTGCCAGAATACGGTCCTGCATAAATCGAAATCGGCTTGACACCTTCTGAGATCGTAACACGGGGGATGTCACCAACATCGAGAAGAAACCGCTCAAACCATCGCTCGAGGAACAGTCCGTTTTCCAAAATCAGATCGGCGTCGCGGGTGCGCAAAATATCGCGGGGCGTTGGTTCGTACCCGTGAATTTCCGCGCCGGGCTTGGTGATCGACTCAACCGATACGCCGTCACCAGCCACATTCCGGGCCATATCAGCAATGATCGTAAACGTCGTAACGACCTTTAAGCGAACGTCGTTTTTATCAGATGGTCCAGATTTTTCAGACATATAGGAAACAGCATTGGCCTCTGGGACACAAACCCACACCAATGCCAAAAACGCTAGAAAGACACGCATCCATTCAAAAAGTGCTTGCCTCCTAACATTAGATAATACCGATCGAGCAGGTTTCACACCTCCCCCTTCGACCGCCACATAGGGCGAATACGCAACGCTTATCGTCTTCACCGACGACGACGCCTCGGCCCATTTCTTTCGCATAACGAGATCCATCAAATGAAAGCGCTAAAGCACGAAACGCATTTCAAACACAGCTTTAAAATACAAAGTTCGATACGCGGGTCAGGATAGAGCTTTTTGCGTTCCGATGCTATCGGAACGCCGCTCTAAGTCCTTGTTTGGTCGGTCGAACAATTGTTCGACCTATTGCCGAGTTGATGGACGGGAACCATCAACCGATCACACTTATCGGCGAAGCGCTCTAATACGACAACACGCTCTATTTTGCTTATCGTTCCTATTAATAAGAATATATCATCACCATTTCAGTGGACGGCATTCGAATCAACAGGTGGATTGCATAAATTTCTATCAAACAATAAAGGCGCGAGGAGTTAGCCCCGCGCCCCTTATGATCTCTCTATCATCAAAACTTACTGGCTTTCGCGCCTGGACCATTGCACGAATTGGTAAAACGGTTTTCGCATTTCACTCTAGGATCTAGATAAATCGAAGCGGTCATTGTTCATGACCTTCGTCCAGGCCGCCACAAAGTCGCGAATGAAAACGGGTTCAGCATCGTCATAAGCATAAGCTTCCGCAATGGCGCGCAATTCTGAATTCGATCCAAAGACCAAATCCACTTCGGTTGCCGTCCATTTCAGATTCCCGGTTGCCCGGTCACGGCCTTCATAAATGCCATCGCCTTCGCCAGAAGGCGCCCACGCGGTCTCCATGCCAAGCAGATTGACAAAGAAATCGTTCGATAGGGTGCCGGGCTGGTCTGTGAATACGCCATGTTGCGCGCCCCCTTGGTTGGCATCAAGCGCCCGCATGCCACCGATCAAAACGGTCATCTCTGGGGCTGTCAGACCGAGCAAGTCAGCCTTGTCGACCAACCATTCCGATTGTGAGCGATTATAGGTTTCACCCGCATAATTCCTAAAGCCGTCAGCGAGCGGTTCAAGTACAGCGAATGAATCCACATCTGTTTGGTCCTGAGAGGCATCAGCCCGACCAGGGGTGAACGGAACATCGATCTGATGCCCGGCATCGGCCGCCGCCTTTTCAATCGCCACTGCACCCGCAAGCACAATCAGGTCAGCCATCGATACTTTACGCGTTTCAGAAGCCTGATTGAACTCAACTTTTACAGCATCGAGTTTTGCCAAAACATCACTCAGCCCATCGGGGTCGTTCACCGCCCAGTCCTTTTGCGGAGAAAGGCGAATACGTGCCCCATTGGCGCCGCCGCGTTTATCGGTATCGCGGAAGGATGACGCCGATGCCCACGCGGTTCGCACTAATTGTGGTACGGACAAATCAGATGCGAGTATAGCCTCTTTGAGTTTCTTTGTATCTTCCTCATTGATCGGTTGAGTCTCTAACTGAGGAATTGGATCTTGCCAGATGAGTGTTTCGTCAGGAACATCACTTCCAAGATAACGCGCGCGCGGCCCCATATCCCGGTGGGTCAGCTTGAACCAGGCACGAGCGAACGCTTCTTCAAAAGCCGTGGGGTCATTCAGGAACCGTTCAGAGACTTTTCGGTACGCTGGGTCTTCTTTCAACGCCAGGTCGGTCGTAAACATGATTGGCGCATGGAACTTACCCTGAACATGCGCATCAGGAACAATGTCTTGCGCTTCGGCTTCCTTCGGCGTCCATTGGATTGCACCCGCAGGGCTTCGAGTTTGTTCCCACTCGTAGGAGAATAAATTGGTTAAATAAAGATGGGTCCATTGCGCGGGTGCAGAAGTCCATGCCCCTTCAAGCCCGCTCGTAATCGTGTCCGCACCTTTGCCCGTTCCGCAATTGTTTTTCCAGCCAAGACCCTGCTGTTCGATTTTCGCGCCTGCGGGTTCAGGCTCTAAGCAACCGTCTGGTTTTCGGGCGCCATGCGCCTTTCCAAAGGTATGACCACCGGCGATAAGCGCGACGGTCTCCTCATCATTCATCGCCATTCGTCCGAATGTTTCGCGAATGTCCTGCGCTGCTGCTAATGGATCCGGCGTCCCATTAGGTCCTTCGGGATTGACGTAAATCAGTCCCATTTGTACGGCTGCGAGGGGCTTTTTTAAATCTCGATCGCCACTATAGCGTTCATCGGCGAGGAACGTATTCTCAGGCCCCCAATAAACAAGATCCGGCTCCCACGCATCGATACGGCCACCGGCAAAACCAAAGGTTTTGAAACCCATGGATTCCATCGCGACATTTCCAGCCAAAACCATCAGATCGGCCCAAGAAATTTTACGCCCGTATTTTTGTTTGACCGGCCATAATAGCCGTTGCGCTTTATCGAGGTTGGTATTGTCAGGCCATGAGTTTAAGGGCTCAAACCGTTGCTGCCCTGCACCGGCACCGCCGCGGCCATCGGCTGTTCGGTAAGTACCCGCACTGTGCCACGCCATACGAATAAAGAATGGTCCATAGTGTCCATAATCTGCAGGCCACCAATCCTGCGATGTGGTCATAAGCGCTTCCACATCTTTTTTGACCGCACCGAGGTCCAACGTTTCGAAGGCGCTGGCATAATCGAAGGCATCCCCAAGTGGGTCGTGCACCGCTGCGTTCTGCCGTAGAACCGTGAGGTCTAATTGCTCCGGCCACCAATCTTGCTTTGATCGGGCTCGCTCGCGTTGCCCTTCATCATACTGTGAAGGCGCGTCGTTTTCAGAGACGCCAGCGTCCGCGACAGTAACGTCCTGCACGTCCGTATCGGAGACAATTGGCTCTTCCTGCGTGACGGCGGTTTCGGACTGAGGCGCTTGCTGAGAGCAGGCACTGGCAAACGCCAATATGCCTATCGCAACCGTTCCTAATAAAAGTCCCCTAATCGTATTATCGCTTTGATTTCGTCCCATGGCGCACTAACCTCCTAGCAGTTTTTTTAAGTATATTTTCGCCATGAATGATAACGCTTTGGTTTTACTGTCCATGCCATAGCTCAAAAGCACAATATACCTTTAGTTTGAAATACCCTTAGTTAGAAAGATAACGACCGCACAACACCGGTCGCCGAAAATGGCAGCGATCGCAACCGCAAAAGACTGAAAGCACCTAGATGTTTACCTTAGCAACGGACCCAATAAGTTAGAACGACGCCCAAGGTACATGGGAACCTTAACTGGCGATCCCAACACAGGTAATCATAAATACGAGATGCCTCAATATTTTTAATCTTTATACAGTATTGTTCCTTCGGAAGCTTTGTAAGTCTAACGCAATAATTGCTTTCGTGTAAAATAGATATCTCTGATATTGGATATAGATGTCATCGATGTTGATAGGGATTTTTTAAAGCCGTTCCATATCAGATGGAATTACTGAACAGCTTTAAGTCATCAATTTTACGCATTTCCGGGCGCGTGGGCCGGTCGTCGTTCGAGATGGAAATGCTTTTACGACAATCAATCCGCACTTTAGAACGCCGAGCAAAAAGTGTGCAACGTTTTTTGCGTTAAACGGCACGACAACCATAACCCATAGCGGAATTGATAACAACGCGTCGCAAACTTAGCATGAACAAAGGCCCTTCCCATTAAGGTACCTCGCCGGGTGCTTCGCAACACGTTCAACCGACTAAACTCTCCGCAAACCGATTAAAATTCCAATACAAATTTCTTAATTTATAGGATGGAGCGCCGGACGATCACTTCAGATCAATAGAAGGTCTGCTCAGGCGCTCAAAAGCATGAATTTAGAGCATTGGATTGATTCAAGCGAAAACGCCGATGCTCTAGCGTAGATCACCTCAGACCAGCAGGCATTAAATAAGCATCCATTGGCGGCGACACGAGTACGGATACTCGTCAAGACGGCAGTGCACTGACCGGTCCAACCAATCCATTGGAGATAGTCACGCAGCGATTTATTGGGAGATAGAAATAGTGGTTCCCGATCTGGAGAAGCGTTAGAACCCCGATCCAAGCGCACGACTGTGCGTCGGCCGGTTAGGCCGCCCCATCGGAGATGATCGCGAAGCGATCTATCGTGAGAAAATAAAATGGTGCCGCATGGGTGACTTGAACACCCGACCCCATCATTACGAATGATGTGCTCTACCAGCTGAGCTAATGCGGCTTTCCATTTCACGTTTCTGAATATCCACTGCTTTGGCTATGCGCAAGGGAGATTCAAGAATTTGCCCGTTCGATATTTGCTAAACCCCGGTACTCGGTGTTCCGCTCGGCATGGCCTTAAACGAAAAATATGGTTAAGCTCTTAATTCACCGCCAACCGCCTTTTTGACCTGCGCGATAATCTTATCGCTAACAGCATCGATTTCTTTATCGGTTAACGTCTTATCGCGTGGCTGAAGTGTCACCTCACAGGCGAGGGACTTCTGGCCATCAGGCACCCCTTTGCCGCGGTAATCGTCGAACAATCGAACGCCGGTAATGAGTTTCTTTTCGGCCCCCTTCACCGCTCGCAATAGGGCGCCCGCCTCCACATCCTCACTAACGAGAAACGCATAATCGCGTGTTAGCGGCAACAGCTCAGATGCGTCAAGGGCAGACTTGGACTTACCGGCCTTTGCCTTTGGGGCCGGAATTTGATCGAGGAAAACCTCAAAACCAACGATTATTCCTTCAACATCAAGCGCTTTTAGAACCCGTGGGTGCAATTCACCAAAGGCAGCTAGAACGCGTTTCGGCCCCAATCGTATCACGCCGGAACGACCCGGATGGTACCACGGCGGCGCGGCGGCGGCCACTTGCGCCTCGTCGGGTCGCGCGCCAGCAGCAACGAGCGCTGTTGACGCATCCGCCTTTGCCGTAAAGAGATCTGCATGCGGAACAGCCCCGCGCCAGTCACGCGGTGGATCGGATCGGCGCACCCCTGCAGCGACAATTGACTGATCTTCCGGACGATCTCCATGATAAACCGGCGCGACTTCAAAAAGCCCTAAGTGGCCTCGCCCGCGATCAGCATTGCGTTGCAGTGCCTTGATCAAATTTGGCAGGATCGAAGGCCGCATGGACGCCAGATCAGATGAGATGGGGTTTGCGAGTATGAGTCCCTTCTCCTTTAACCAATCGACGCCAGTTCCTGTTTCTATGGGGCAAAATAGTGCTGCACTTTCCTCATCCGTGAAAGACCAGCTGACAACCTCGTTCAACCCCTGCATGGCTAAGGCGCGCTTCACCGCAATCCGATTTACCTGGGCATGGGTGAGTTTACTCGTTTCAATGGCGCGTAGCGGCGGCAACGTCGCGACCGGTAATTTGTCGAAACCAATAATGCGGGCGACTTCCTCAACAAGATCTGCTTTTCCAGAAACATCAGGACGCCAACTCGGCACCTGCACAACCCATGGACCATCAGCACCTTTCGTCTCCACACCAAACCCAAGCTTGGTAAGTATACGATCAATATCAACATCACTCACCGATATACCCGTAAGCCGGACCACTTCCGACGGTGGAAATTCGATTACGCGTTCAGCTGATGGTGCGGCGCCGGTGACATCTATTGCCGATGGTTCGCCGCCACATATATCCAATACCAACTGCGTTGCCATTTCGAGACCAGGCACCATAAACATTGGATCAACTCCGCGCTCAAACCGGTAACGCGCGTCGGATACGATCCCCGTCTTACGTCCTGTTTTTGCGGTTCGTAACGGGTCGAACAAAGCACTTTCAATAAAGACATCTGTTGTTTCCTCGGTACAGCCACTCTCCTCACCGCCCATGACGCCGCCGAGTCCCAAAACACTGGCATCGTCGGCGATGACGCACATGGTTTCATCGACGGCGTATTCCTTACCATCTAAAGCAAGAAAGGTTTCACCCTGTCGCCCGAGACGTGCGCAGATGACGCCTGTTAGTTTGTCTGCGTCATAAACGTGAAGGGGCCGCGCGCGGTCGTAAGACAAATAATTCGTAATATCGACCAGCGCATTGATAGGACGAAGGCCAATGGATAATAGTTGATCGCGCAGCCATTTCGGGCTTGGCCCATTCTTTACCCCACGAATAAGGCGACCAGCAAAGGCCGGACATGCATCAGACATCTCTTCATCAAAACTGAGGCTAATCTTTTGCGGACATGGAAACATCCCCTTAACCGGTGTGGGCTCAGGGGTTTTCAGCGTACCAATCCCCGCTGCGGCGAGATCTCGAGCAACGCCATTAACGCCATTTGTGTCAGGACGGTTCGGCGTTACTTCAAAATCAATAACGGGGTCATTTGCCCCTAAGATATCAGCAATCGGCGCCCCAACCACCGCATCCTCAGGCGCTTCTATAATACCGTCATGGTCATCACCCAGTTCGAGCTCCCGCGCCGAGCACATCATCCCAAAGCTCTCGACACCACGGATTTTCGCTTTCGAAAGCGTTACATCAATTCCCGGCACGTGGGTTCCAACGGCAGCGTAGGCGACTTTGATCCCCTCACGCGCATTCGGTGCACCACAAACAATTTGCTTCTCCCCGTCACGGGTCGCCACACGGCAAACTTTCAGTTTGTTGGCATCGGGATGTTTTTCTGCGCTCAAAACCTCGCCAACGGAAAAGTCTTTAAGGCGCTCAGCGGGATCATCCACATCCTCCACTTCAAGCCCAACGTTCACCATCGCCTCGACAATCTCGTCAAGACTGGCATCGGTATCGAGATGTTCTTTAAGCCAACTAAGGGAAAATTTCATTTCGTCGCTTTCGCAAATTAAACACGAACAATCTCAAGGAGCGATCTCGGTATCAAAATCATGAACCAGCCCACTTTCACCGAAACCCGATAAAACTGCTATTTATTGAAAGGGTCCGGTCACAGACGCGCTTATCTATCAAATATCACCAAAATTGAAAGACAAACCGAAAGCCCTACTGCCCTGCACCGGAACAAAGCCCTGGATTTCGATCAACGACCATGGCAGCGGTAAAAATCGCCATTGAGAACAGGGTACTGGAGACGGCGACGCAATATAGGATGAAGCTTGTAGGCCTGTGTGCGGTATCTGGGCCAAGTCCCGCCTTTGCCTGATAGGCCTGGTCAATGCCGGTGCAAAATCGGATTGCCACGAGGTAGCCCACCAAAAACAGCGCAAAAAAGAGATACACCAAAGCGAACCCTAGAGGGCCAGTGACGCGACAATACATTGGCGGCGTGCTGCTCGCCACCAGATTGGCGAAGGCGATGGTTTGGATGAGGCTCGCCGCGGCCGCACCCAGTCCTGCCAAGGCATAACCATTGGCACGACCGAGGTAGAACGCGCGGGTTACGGCGTCGCCATCACTGTCGGTATTTTTGCTGTCAACTCTGTCGGTAATCATCGACATATTTAGCTACCGGCTGAGGCCAACAGCGAGGTTCGGTTGGTCTAACGCGTCGAAACCGTAATGCTCCAGCCAGCGGGCGTCGCTCGCGAAGAAGTCACGTAAGTCAGGGATGCCATATTTTAGCATGGCGAGGCGATCGATGCCGAGGCCAAATGCGAAGCCCTGAAACTCGTCAGGGTCGAGACCGCAATTCTTTAGAACGTTCGGATGCACCATGCCACAGCCAAGAATTTCCATCCACTTCTCGCCCTCGCCAATGCGAATTTCTTCATTGCCCTTTGGGCCAACCCGCTCATAGCCGATGTCCATTTCGGCCGACGGCTCCGTAAACGGAAAGAAGTGCGGGCGGAAACGCGTCTTCAACGCATCGACCTCAAAGAACGTTTTCGCAAAGGCTTCCAGTGTGCCTTTGAGATGGCCCATGTGGGTCTCACGGTCAATGACGAGCCCCTCGACCTGGTGGAACATCGGCGTATGCGTCTGGTCGCTATCGCAGCGGAAGGTCCGTCCCGGGATGATAATCCGGATCGGCGGTTTTCGATCGAGCATGGTGCGGATTTGGACCGGGCTTGTGTGGGTGCGCAAAAGCATCCGCGAGCCATCTTCTTTTGGTTCAAAGAAGAACGTGTCGTGCATTTCGCGCGCTGGATGGTCCGGCGGAAAATTCAAGGCCGTAAAGTTATGAAAGTCATCTTCGATATCCGGGCCTTCCGCCACATCGAACCCCATCGCCGAAAAGATCGCGATGATCTCTTCTGTCACTTGGCTTACCGGATGGATCTTCCCTTGCGTCGGCGGCGCAACGGGCAGCGTCACATCAACCTTTTCGGTCGCCAGCCGCGCCTCCAGCGCCGCCTCCTCCAGCTGCGCCTTCTTCACTTCAATCGCATCGGCAATCCGCGTCTTTAGACCGTTAAGCGCAGGCCCCATTGCTTTGCGCTCATCAGGCGTCATCTTGCTGAGCGTCTTCATCCGCTCACTGATAACGCCCTTCTTGCCCAATGCTTGAACACGGACATCATCCAAAGCGCCAGCGCTATCGGCGGCGTCGATATCGGATTTGATTTTTGTTTCTAGGGTTTTGAGTTCGGCAAGTTCAGTCATCGTAAATCTTCAATTTCTTCTTCGGGAATAATTTGCCGCTTGTAATTTGCGTTGACACTGATAGCTCGAAATTCTTTCGTATCATCGCTTCCCCCAAGCGCTCCGAGCCCTTTTCGATCCTTCGAGACGCGTTCTGAAGAACGCTCCTCAGGATGAGGGCAAGCGTAATTCTGAAAACAGCTTCAGCCCTCATCCTGAGGAGCCGACGTCAGTCGGCGTCTCGAAGGATCGCAACCGATAAGAACATGAAAGGCAAGCACAAAAAAGCGCCACTCAACTTTTGCGTATAGCGGCGCATTTAACTTCTCGTTCGCCGCGTGTCGCTTCTACGCAAGCGCCGCTTTTGCCTGTTCGGCGAGGGCCTTGAACGCTGCGGGTTCTTTGACGGCGAGGTCAGCAAGAACTTTGCGATCGACTTCGATGCCGGCCTTGTTGAGGCCATTCATGAAGCGCGAATAGGTCAGACCTTCGAGGCGCGCACCGGCGTTAATCCGCTGTATCCAAAGGGCTCGGAACGTACGCTTTTTCACCCGGCGATCGCGGTAGGCATATTGGCCGGCTTTTTCCACCGCCTGGTTGGCAATGCGGAACGTATTTTTGCGGCGGCCGTAATAGCCTTTCGCTTGTTTTAGAATTTTTTTATGGCGAGCGTGGGCCGTAACGCCTCGTTTAACGCGTGACATGGGACCAATCCTTCTTTAAGCGCCGCATTTAGCGGGCGTATGGCATATATTTTTTGACGATCTTCGCATCGGCATCAGCAAGACAATCCGTCCCGCGTTTTTGCCTGATTTGTTTTGGTGTGCGTTTGATCATGCCATGGCGCTTGCCGGATTGACCCGCTTTAACCCTGCCTGTGGCGGTCACTTTAAAGCGCTTTTTCGCGCCCGATTTCGTCTTCATCTTTGGCATTTTGCTCATCCTTTATGGGCACTAACCGGTCTGAACCGACAAGTGCAGGTCGCGTTATGAACCGCACAGAGGCATGCCTTTTGGCCCGGCGGTTTCGAGTTGAAGCGCGGCTTATAGCTGATGAAACATCTTTGGCAAGTGAGTTGATCGATGCGAGCGGAAATCCGATCCCATTAACCCTCAGGCGGAACTTTATTCACCACCACGATAATAAGGCTCAACCGTGCCTTTTTGGGTCAGCAAGAGCGGGTTGCCTTTGCGATCTAGCGTGTTGTTCACCGCGACTTTGATCCACCCTTCAGACACGCAGTACTCGTCCACATTATTCTTTTCACTGCCGTTAAAGCGGACCCCCACATCCAGCGCGAGAACCGTTTCGTTGTAATAGGGGCTGTTGGGGTCGGCGCTCAATCGATCCGGAAGGGCTGGTTTCGTGTCATTTGTCTCTGCGGGCTCGTGATCATTGGGCATATCGTTAACCTTCAAAATACGCCTACTTACCGCCGTCCTGGCCACATTGAGACGCGCAATACTCTGTAAAGACAAACGCAAATTTTTGCACGATCAAATAACCAACATGACCATCCGAAAACAAAATAGGCCGGTTTGCCGCAAAATCTGACAACATCGAGCGACGCTTTTAATTGCGATGAGTTTTTAGCCAACCCTCGAAACCTGAAAGCAAACCAAATGCCTCAATGCAGCATTCTAATGGTGGTCTCGCTGAATAACTCATAGCGGGTCCGAACCCACCATAAGCACGATCTAACGCCGTTGAGCACAAAGGTCGAACGGCTTTATTTTCCCCTTTTTAACGCTTGCGCGCGACACTCCCCTTTCGAAATGATCATTGAGAGACGGAGCCTCTGACCCATGACGGAGTCAACACGCGATCTGAACGAATTTGTTAACGATCCAGAAACCACACGTTCTGATGCCGACAAACTAAAAGCGCTGACGACGCCGCTGGTCGACGAACGCCTGACGAGCCTTGGTGATGATGGTTACGTGAGCGCCGACGATGTTATGATCCTTCGGCGCTCGGTGTTCCCAGACGGCATTGTCAGCCGCGCGGAACTGACAACAATCTTTGCCCTCGGTGAAAAAGCACCGGACGGCGATCGCGAATGGCCGCAATTCTTTGCGGAGGTTTGCGCTGACTTTTTCCTCAATGAGGAAGACCCTCGGGGCTATGTGACATCAGCGGAATTCGTCGAGCTAGAAAAATTGGTGACGCGTGATGGTCCGCAAGCGTCGCGTTTGGAAATCGCTGTCCTTGTTCGGTTGATGGAAAAGGCAACCTCGACGCCACAAGAAATGGCGGACTTTGTGCGAGAGCAACTCAGCACAATGATTTGCTCACGACAAACCCCCGTCATTGATGCCGCGGACACAAATCTCTTACGCGCTTTTCTTTATTCTTCCTCTGGCGAAGGCGCTATCGGTATCACGAAAAATGAAGCGGAGTTTTTATTTGACCTTCACGATGCAACGGCAAATGCAGATAACGCCCCGGATTGGTGCGATCTTTTTATCAAAGCGATCGCAGCGCATTTAATGCAATATGTGGGCTACCAACCCCTCCCACGCGAAGAAGCTCTGCGCCAGCATGCTTGGGTAAGCGACCATTCCGTGAACGTTGGCGGGTTTTTTGATCGCATGTTTGAGGGCGGCCTCTCTGGCATTCGAAATGCCTATCGTTCAGGGCCATCGGCAACACGTGAACGTCTCGACAGTAATGCCGCGAAAACGGAAGTTTCTGAAATGATCACGGCGCGCGAGGCGGAGTGGCTTGCAGAACGTATTGCTCGAAATGGCAGCATCGATAGGCTCGAAAAAGCGCTCATCGCTTATATAAAAGATCTCGATGCAGAGCTTCCACCGAAGCTAAAAGCTCTTGTTGAGAAAGCTGCATAACCGATCAACGATCACTATGGTGACCAGACATAAACCAGAGCTATTGGCTCAGTATGGACGATCGCGCCTCTATGATCCGGAAGTGCGATTGCCCTCTTGAAGATGTTCGACAAATGCTGCGACGACATCCGCCCACCGCGAAATGTTAGCAGAAACATTGTCCATATCAACACCGCCATCAAGCTCGATCACATAATCGACGCCGACTTGATTTTCTTCTTCTATGAGGTAAGCGCGCCCAAAAACCTGTTTTTCGTTGAAGCGATTAACGATGGCGAGATCATTGATCGTTGCCTGCCGGCCCAGGTCAAAGTTTGCGAAGAACAAAAGGGTTGAGCAAGCATCCGGCGTACCCAGACAATCAAGAGCGCGAACAAAAAATAGGGTTTCGCCGAGATAAGCTTGCGCAACGGGCGTGCCCGTGTCCGCATCTTCTGCCATTTCGGCGCCAAGGCCTGCATTATCCAAAACGTCTTCGAGCTGATCGGCGGTGAAACTTCGAACCGATTGGGCATGAGCACTCCCCAACCCGGATAAGACGGCGCCGATCAATACTGTAATCGGCAATAAAAATTGCGCGACAGATTTCATCGGTCGCCGTGTGATATCTCTGTGCCAGTGGTCAACAGCACCTGTCGGCACCCTACAAAGACTCGACGCTTCAAAAAAACTTCTTTTCATGACAATCCCAATATCCCCATACCGCGCGCTTCGCGCCGCTGGCACTAGCTTACCCATTTTACAACGGTTGTTCCATGCCCGGCAGGACAAAATAAAATCCTCTATCCACGTCGCTAGGGACACTCGCCAAATTTACCAAGAAACAAGTCTACGAAGAGCCAAATCTAATGAGAGGTTGTGACCCGTTTGCGACCGGACATGCTGTCATCGGCGTTACTGGATTTTTAAGGATGAAATGGGATCCATTGGTGATCAATAAACGGTGTAAAGGCATCTTTACGTCAATTGGCCGATGGCCCAATTGGGATGTTTCGTGAAAATTCAAAATAATAAGATGATGGGACGCGTTGACAGCGGTGCAGGGCACCTTAGTTAGTTGATATCGTTTGTAAGTTTCTTGCGACGCTCTCGCAAAAACGCCGAGTAGTTGAGGTTGTTTTATGACTGTAGCGGACAAGACTATTGTCCCCGATACCAAGCCGGGCAAGGACACCCGCCCTATTGCGGCCCCACCCGCTATGTCGCCGCCACTTTCGCCCCATCTGCAAATCTGGCGGTTCACGCCGACCATGGCCGCATCGATTATTCAACGCGGCACTGGTGTTGCCAACTTTTCCGGAACGCTTTTGCTAGCGATTTGGGCCCTATCCCTCTCGAACGGAGAGGCGTTTTTTGCGCCAGTAAGCAACTTCCTTGCGTCACCCTTCGGCCAATTCATCATAATCGGGTATGTCTGGTCGCTCTCATTCCACATGCTTGGCGGGCTTCGCTATCTTTATACCGATACCGGTCGAGGCCTGGAACCGAAACGCGCCACGCGAGATGCATGGCTCACCATCATCGGCTCTTTCGTCTTGACGGCCTTAATCGCCGTTTTGGCGATCATGGCGCGCAACACAACTGGTTCATAAAGGAGCGCCGCAATGTCCCATAAACCAACGTCTAGTTTCGTCATGCAGCGCACAAGCGCTGTTGTTCTGATACCGCTAGCCCTATGGTTCTTATGGAGCCTTGTCTCCCATGCCGGCGATGATTTTGCCGGAACACAGGCTTGGCTAAGCCAATGGCATAACAAAGCTGCTTTTGGATTGCTTGTGACAATTGGCGTCTTTCATGGTCGCCTTGGTCTTAACGAAATCGTGGAAGACTACATTCACACGGGACTGAATTCGGTGTTGAAAAACACGATCATTCTCGCTGGTGCCGCCATTGTCGCCCTTACTTGGTTTGCGTTGCTCACCGTTTAGTGGGCTCACCGTTTAGCGGGCTTACTGTTTAGTGGCTGCGACATTACGATAGACTGCGACGACGGGCGTAGGTGATAAGCTGTAAGAGTAAACAGAGAACGCGTCCGAGCAACAGCCATGTGAGGGCCTCACGAAAGACGCATCCGCCCCCTTCGCCTCCAGTGGCGTTTCGGCCGGGCGATGGTATTGGTGACGACAATTTAGAGAAAGTGGCGGCCTTTCGGTTCGTCGCCTTCAGCATTCGAGCAAGTATTGAGAAAGTTTTAGGATTATCCGATGGCGAACGGTTACGAAATAATTGATCATTCCTACGATGTTGTTGTTGTCGGCGCGGGTGGCGCGGGTCTTCGCGCAACGCTGGGTGCAGCGCGTGCCGGTTTAAAAACCGCCTGCGTTACGAAGGTGTTCCCAACCCGTTCGCACACGGTTGCCGCACAAGGCGGTATCTCAGCTTCTCTTGGTAATATGGGTGAAGATAATTGGCGCTGGCACATGTATGACACCGTTAAGGGGTCTGACTGGCTGGGAGACCAGGATTCAATTGAGTATCTGTGCAAGAACGCCCCCGCCGCCGTCTATGAGTTAGAGCATTGGGGGGTGCCGTTCTCGCGTACCGACGAAGGGAAAATCTACCAACGAGCTTTTGGTGGTATGACCAGAAACTTTGGTGAAGGCCCTGTACAGCGCACCTGTGCCGCTGCGGACCGGACCGGCCACGCTATTCTGCATACGCTCTATGGGCAGTCAGTGAAGCAAAACGCCGAATTCTTTATCGAGTATTTCGCGCTTGATCTTATCATGAACGATGACGGCGAGTGCCAAGGCATCATGGCCTGGAAACTCGATGACGGCACGATCCATCGCTTTGCCGCGAAAATGGTGATCCTCGCCACCGGGGGCTATGGACGTGCTTACTTCTCGTGCACATCAGCACATACCTGCACCGGTGACGGCAACGCCATGGTCCTGCGCGCTGGCTTACCTTTGCAAGACATGGAATTCGTTCAATTCCACCCCACCGGCATCTATGGTGCGGGCGTCCTCATCACTGAAGGCTCACGCGGTGAAGGCGGATACCTCACAAACTCCGAGGGCGAACGGTTTATGGAGCGCTATGCCCCATCAGCCAAGGACCTCGCCTCGCGCGACGTGGTCTCGCGCGCCATGACCATGGAAATCCGTGATGGACGCGGTGTTGGTGGTGAGGGCGATCATATCCACCTGAACCTGAACCATCTCGACCCTGCTATCCTCGCTGAACGCCTACCTGGCATCTCAGAATCAGCCAAAGTCTTTGCGGGCGTTGATGTCACCAAAGAGCCGATCCCCGTTATTCCAACCGTCCACTATAATATGGGTGGTATACCAACCAATTATCACGGCGAAGTTGTCACTAAAAAAGGCGATGACATGAACGCTGTTGTGCCTGGCCTTATGGCCATTGGCGAAGCGGCCTGTGTATCTGTGCACGGCGCGAACCGCCTCGGCTCCAACTCCCTTATCGACCTCGTCGTGTTTGGCCGGGCCGCTGGCCTGCGTTGCGCGGAGGTTGTTGATGCAGATGCACCGCGCCCCGAGCTTTCTGAACACGCAGGGTCTGAAGCCCTCGCCCGCCTCGACCGGTTCCGCTATGCCAAAGGCGATACGCCAACGGCTGAGCTACGCGGCAAAATGCAAAAGGTCATGCAAAACAACTGCGCCGTCTTCCGCACCGGCGACGTTCTGGAAGAAGGTCGCGGCCTCATCGAGGACGTTTACAAAGGTCTACCAGATATTGGCGTTTCCGACCGCACCATGGTCTGGAACACCGACCTCGTTGAAACCCTCGAATTCGACAACCTCATCGAACAAGCGGTCGTCACCATGGAATCAGCGGCAAACCGCAAAGAAAGCCGCGGCGCCCACGCCCGTGAAGACTGTCCGGACCGTGACGATGAGAACTGGATGAAGCACACCATCGCCTGGTTCCAAAACGGCCGCGCCAGCCTCGACTACCGCCCGGTGCACAATTATACGCTTACGGATGAAATCGGGTATATCGAGCCAAAGGCACGGGTTTATTAGAGGGCTTGCAAATGACCTAAGTGTTACGTCGATTACTCGCCAAAAACGGTCATTCTTCGTCGCTGCGGCGAACGACTGATTTGAGCCCAATTCGATCGATGCTGCGCCGAGAACCAATGGCGGCTTTGAAGACTTATCCGATCTCAAGCAGAACCCCTGTATCGACAGAGCCAAACCGTATGTAGACCGCAACGTTCATCCTCGACAACGTGATCTATGACCTCGAAGCCGTGCCGGTCCAGTAATTTGCCATATTCTGCGCTATCTAGACTAGAGTGATAGAGTGCTTCTCCCTCAAACTCACCAATTACATCTCCTTGGCTTGGCCCGCTGGTGAACATAAGCGCGGCCCTTGGCGCGGCATGGCGTTCGAAGATCGGAAACATCTGACGTTGATCATCTGGCATCAGATGAAAAGTACTATTCCACGCTACGATGCCATTGAATTTCTTGTCTATTTGAAGGTCTCGCATGTCGGAAACTAGCCAGTCGCAGTCTGGCAAATTTCGTCGCGAAATCTCGATCAATTCAGGAGAGGAGTCGATTCCAGTGATCGCGTAACCTCTATGGAAAAAATATTTGCCAATTGGCTTCCCGGACCCACAACCGATGTCCAAGACTGAACCGTTGGTAGGCAGGAGCTGAACGAACTTATCTAGCCAAACTTCTTCTTGAAGCTCCGAGCCTCGAAGGTGGGCCCAAGCCTGTGCGTGTCGGCGATATATACCTATTATTTGATGAGCTTCTTTGGACATACGTTAGTCTTGTTCGGCCGTTCGCAATAAGCAAGTAGATGGCAGCTAAGTCCCGCAAAGCAGCCATAAGCCTTTCTCGAATCGAACGTCCGTTTAGGGCCATTACCAGACGTACAAACGCGCCCACTTACCGAGACACCCATAAATAATTTAGCCACGTTACAAGTTTTCTTTAAGTCAAATTAGCCGATGTCCCGGCCACCAGACGGTAGAGAAGTTCAGACAGCTGATCAAGATCATCAGCGTTCCAGCGATCTGCGAAAGTATCGCGAGCATGATTCTTGAAGGTCGCGCGCGCTTCTCCCAGTTTCCTTTTTCCCGATTTTGTTAGCACGACGAACGCAAGTCTTGCGTCTCTGGCGCCAACGTCACGGCTTACCAGGCCAGTCTTTTCCATAGGGGCGACCATTCGGGTTACCGTCGACGCGCTCACATGCATTCGCTTGGCCAATTCAACGCGGGGCAACCGATTCTGGGGCGCCCGCTCCAAATGCATCAGCAAGAAAAACTCATTCACTGAAAGCCCGTGAATGGCCGCAAAAGCACCGGCAAGCTTGGCCTTTAATTCGTCCGCACTTTGCAGAAGCCTCAGCGCATTGATCGTATACAAATCGCCCATAAGAGTTGTCTATTGCATAATGCTTGCAAGTTCAAGTATTATGCAATAGACATATTTTACGAATACATTAACGGCAAAAAGGGGATGAGATGATGGACTTCGAGCGCGTATTCTCTTTAGCGGGGTTACTCGCAATGTCTGGCTGGGCCGCGCTTTTGATTTCGCCGTTTATTCCGAAATGGTCCGATAGGATTGCCGGTCTCATCGTGCCTGCCATCCTCTCGGTCGGATATCTCGGCCTGATCTTTCTCTCAAATGAAAATGGCGGCGGGTTTGGGAATTTCGCTGAAGTAACGCAATTATTCTCAAACCCAACAGCCCTTATGGCGGGCTGGGTTCATTTTCTCGTCTTTGATCTCTTGATCGGTGCTTGGATTTGCCGTGTTGGCCGGCGCGAAGGCATCAAATTTTGGATGGTTCTACCCGTCTTGCCGATCACCTTCATGTTGGGTCCAGCGGGATTTCTCGTCTTTTCATCGGTGCGCGGAATTACCGTACTGACCAAACGAAAAGTGTCTTGAAGGTAATATCTCTCGCGCGGCTTCCAGAAAACAGCGCGACAACGCAGTGGCCGGATCTATTTTGCCATTGGCGAAGCTGAAATCCCGTCCATTTCGCCGGGTTTCCCTAATATGGTTGGCCAACAAGCAGAGTTCGTGGAACGCATATGACGTCCTACCCCATTGGCTTGACGCGAGGGTTTCGTTGGTTTTGCCGGGCGACAGCGTTTATGCGGGCGGATAATATTTCATTCGCATTCAAGTTACGGCTGAGCACAAGAATAGACAATATTATTTTTTCTATATAAGCAAATAAAGAGATATTTGACCATCCATCAAGGACAATTGTGTACGCTATGACAGTCCATTTACTCAATCGACGCAATCTCATTATGTCCGGACTGGGCGCAACAGTCGCGGGGTGCGTGAACACCGGCCGCATTGGTCAATTGCCGAATTTTTCGTCGCGGGCGTATGGCTTCGACGCGCTGAAACCACTTGATGTATCAGCCGGAAACCTTATTAAAATTACCGTCTGCACACGACCCTTTCGCCCTGCCGGTCCACGCCTAGAAGCAGAGACCGTTGGAAAAAAAACGATCATCCATAATTACGGGCATGGCGGCTCGGGTTGGTCCCTCGCTTGGGGGTATGCTGAGGCTGTGCGTGATCTTGTGGCTGTCCGCCGACCAAAATCCGTTACGGTGCTTGGCGCTGGTGCGATGGGGCTGACAACGGCGATCGCTATCGCTGAGACCAGCACTAACGTCACTATTTATGCGCGCGACTTGCCGTTGGAAAGCCGCTCGGCTCGTGCAACGGGGGTATGGTCTCCGTCCAGTCGTGTCGGCTTTAAGGACAAGGTTGATGACGCCTATCCCGCCCTATGGGAAACGCTGGCCCGTCGCTCTTATGCACGGCATCTGAGTTATGTGGGGCGGACAGGCAATCCAGTGGAATTTCAGCCGCGCTTTTATCTCAGATCAGAAACCCCCGAGCCGCCGCTGACTGAACCGCCAACCAACGGCGACAAATTCATTCACCTCCGTCGCAGCCTTCGCGGAATGGAACCTGGCGGGCTTTCTCTAAATAATGCGCCGTTTCCCGTCAAAACGACGGTGACAGGGCAGCTTGAGATGACCTTCAACATCACTGAATATACCCGTCAATTAACTGATGAATTCCTATCCTTGGGCGGGCGCATTGAGCGAGGCACTGTTTCTTCGATGGACGACATCATCCGTCTCCCAAGTGAGGTTGTTGTCAATTGCACGGGGTATGATGCCAAAATGCTTGTTGGCGACGGGTCTCTGGTCCCTGTTCGGGGGCAGATCGCATGGATGGCGCCTCAGACTGATCGCCGTTATTCAATATCGCATCGGAATGTGGCCGTGATCTCTCGCAGCGATGGACTTCTGATTCAGGAGACTGGAGGCAACAGTTACTACGGGTTCGGTGACGACACTGAAACGCCGAACAGGGATGAATTTCTCGCCGCACGTGCAAAAGTGGCACCAATGTTCAATTGGGGATAACGAATATCGGTTCAGATCATCTGTAATCACCATTATCGGTGAAAACCAATGCGCGATTGTCTTGAACCTGCTCTATTTCAAATGGAGTCGCTGAACGGGTTTAGTCCAAGAAACGTTGCAAATTTACCAATGCCGCTGTGAGCCCCTGGCGATGTCCTTCAACACCATCCGCACCGATGTAAGATGTGACTTGGTCGGTTAACACCAACTCGGTTTGGTCGCCGTCGATCTCGTGAAATTGGAACGTGATCAGCGCAACGCTCAGAATGGTATCAGCTTCAAAAAGAACTTCACTAAAAGAAATCAATTTGTTTGGTCGAACCAAATGATACCTCACCTGTGTGCGATACTTTAGATCACCTTTCATTCCACACCGCGTTTCTTCAACACCGCCCGACCGAACATCGGTACTGACGATGTCCACGGCAGTTTGATCACTTGGTGAAGACCAAATCTCACGTGTCGTAGGGTTAAGATAAGCGGCGAAAAGCCGTTCTGGAGGGTGGCGGTAGTGGTGCTTTAGTTGAATAGTGTTATGACATATACCCATGATGCATCACCTTTCCTGGCAACGTTGATCAAACTTTTTTTATAACCCTGTCAGTATTTTGGACACTCACCGATGCAACTTCTTCTCTCGTGAATATCGTTGTTTCAAAGTATTTCCAAGCCAAGTGTGTGCGGTTGGCGTTAAGGAAAAGCGTCAAATCAACAGCTTAAAGCGCCCTTCTGATTCCAATTGAAACGGAGGCGCTTTGGGTTTTAAATTATAAAAGCGCTATACAGATTATGTGGCGTAAGCCTCGCAGCTTTATTACATGAACTTGCGAAACCGCGATATCGCTGACCGTATGACGTTTCGATCGAGAGCGAGTGGCGATGCGTCGGCGCGCGAGGCCATAAGCTGCTTTTGTTTCAGGGTCCAAACCTCCGCAAACACTTTCAGTGTTTCGTCTAGGCTTAAATCTTTGTTGAGCGTGTTTTTGCTTCCGCGGGCCCGCACCTCGAACGGATCGAATTCGAGATCCGAGAAATAGCGCGCGCGAACCCATTCATTCTCTGTACGAAGCGCCGTCATGATTTGCTCGGCTTCAACATCCGCAATTGTCAGCTTTTCGTTGGAGGACAGTGATGCGAATATATCCTGTAGATTGCCGCGCAAATTTTGGGGGTCCCCATGTTGGGGTAGGTGCGTATTCAGACATCTGAGAACCTCAAGTGTCGTCGGGTCGAGGGTTTTGTTTGCATCAGGCGGCTTGACAAACCCATCAGTGTCAACGCCTATCAGTTGACATATATCTGTAACGACATCTCCTCCTGCCAAGACGCGCCTGTCATAAAGACGAACCGTGAGGCGCGTGTCACCAGGGAACTGCGTCCACAGTTTACACATTTTCTCATAGTTATATTTGATATTCCGAGAACTGATTTTACCAGTATCGAACTTATAAGTTGCCCCTGCTTTCACCTGCGTGGAATAGGAACTTACCGCAAGATCATCTTGCCGTCGCACATACAAAATAATCTCTATTGGCGCACCGAAATCGCCGAGCAGCGAGCGGAGTCGTTCGATCTCTTGTTGCGTTGTAACATTACTGGAAAGCTGCTCACTACTTAACACGATGCGCGTTGGACAGACACGCGCGCACTCGGCGCGAAACGCCTTTTCAATATCCGTGCGCGCCTTATTAATTGACGCGGTGTCCACCGCCTGTCGACGCCGACGAAGCGCCGTGATTTTGTTATCGTCAAGGCAGTACACAGACAGGTCGAAATGGTTTGATGCTCCAACAGACTTCGGATAAAGAATTTGTTGCTCAGACAAACGCGCGCGGTTTTCAGAGAAGTACCGCTGGACGGACGTCGTCCCGGTTTTTTCACACCCGATATGCAGAAATATCTTTTCCGGTGATTTCTTTCCGCCGCCGCGGATTACGCTTACCACAAACCCTTGCGTTTCTTCGTAATACCAGCGTCGTAGAGTATCGGCGCAACGCCGTTGCGGGTAAGTTTTTTCAAATCAAAATGACGCGATGAAAAGTAACCATCATCCCCCGAATGAAATTCCGCATAGCGATGGCCCAAGGTTTTAAAGTATTTTGGTTTTACAGCGCGCGGCACCTGGTGAGCGACCAAGCTTTTGCGAGTCCGTAGTGTATCGGTCACGCGTGCGCCACCATGCGCAAGATCAGCATGCCAAATAAGCACATCGCCTTTTTTTGGAACAAATGACTGCGTCTCGATCCCACGTTCATCAGCCTGAGTATGAAGTTGTTGAAGATACTCCTTATGCTTTTCAGGGCCATCGATATTTTTCGCCCAAGACTTGCGGCCATCTTTAAATAGAAATGGATCAAATCGGTGACTGCCAGGATAATATTGAAGCTCACCTGCACCTTCTGAGACGTCCTCTAATGCGATCCAAATCGCAGAGAGGCTTAAGGGCTTTTGCGAGACGACATATGCTGTATCTTGATGAATGGCCTGCTGAGAACCATACTGGAAATAAAGGCTTTGTATGGTCAACACGTCGCCACCAAAAATGGCCTTGAAAAACTCCAACGCCTGCGGCGCATAAATCGCGCGACGCGCTGCAGGCGATATCGCATATAAATCGATAATTCTGTCCTGGAATGTTAAATCGCCATGCCCAACGGGGTCGATATATTTTCCGGCACGCCGCATGACGAATTTTTTGGGACACCGTTCGAAGGATTCCACATCATGCAGAACTTCGTCGATCGTGTCGTCATCCACGCAACCTTCGATAATGACATAGCCATGCTCGACGAAATGCTCCAGCCGCGTTCGTAGGGTCCCTTCGAATGATCCAATCCGGGCTTCATACTCCGTTGGACGATCAATCCACAATTCACCAAACATATCAGACGATTTCAGTTACTTCCCCGAGCGCTCTGGATCATCGCGAAATCCCCCAATGTGTCAACCTGTCGACCTTTGGTCGCAGACGCCGACCGATGAAGGGCTTGCAATACCAGGTAAAATTGGTATGGCGCGTATCTTCGTTCGGTGAAGGGCCCAAACAAGATAGGAGTGGGCGTTATGGGACTAACAGACTGTCACAATTTTTCCGATTTTCGTAAGCTTGCGAAAAGTCGCCTGCCATCGCCTATTTTTCACTATATCGACGGCGCTGCCGACGACGAGGTAACCTATCGGCGTAACACCGAAGCCTATGAGGCGTGCGATCTCGTACCGAATGTGTTGAATGGTGTCGACAAAGTCGACATGAGCGTTGAGGTGATGGGCCAAAAGCTTGCCATGCCGCTTTACTGTGCTCCAACCGCACTACAGCGTCTTTTCCATCATGATGGCGAACGCGCGGTCGCGAGAGCAGCGTCGAAGATGGGCACGATGTTTGGCGTTTCATCGCTTGCATCGGTGTCCGCAGAAGAAATTGCCGGCATCGCTCAAACGCCAAAGATGTTTCAGTTTTACTTCCATAAGGATCGCGGCCTGAACGACGCTCTACTGCAGCGTGCGAAAGCCGCAAAGTTCGACGTAATGGCACTCACGGTTGATACAATCACAGGCGGCAACCGCGAACGGGATCTCAGGACCGGCTTTACCTCACCGCCCAAGCTAACCATGTCATCCCTTTTTAGCTTCGCGTCCCATCCGGCTTGGGCCTGGAATTATATGACATCGGAGAAGTTCGACATGCCGCACCTATCGGGTCACGTCCAACAGGGAACGAATGTTGCGGTGTCTGTTGGCGATTATTTCTCCACGATGCTCGACAAGAGCATGTCATGGAAAGACGCCGAAGCGCTTTGCGCGAAGTGGGATGGTCAATTCGCGTTAAAAGGTATTATGAGCGTTGAAGACGCCAAGCGGGCCGTTGATATTGGCTGCACCGGCATCATGGTATCAAACCATGGCGGACGCCAACTTGACGGGGCGCGCGCGCCATTTGACCAACTGGCAGAGATTTGCGATGCCGTTGGCGATAAAATTGACGTTATCTGCGAGGGTGGAATTCAACGCGGAACCCATGTCCTGAAGGCTTTGTCAGTCGGCGCAAAGGCATGTTCTGGCGGCCGACTTTACCTCTATGCCCTTGCTGCCGCCGGTGAAGCGGGTGTGACACGCGCCCTAGAACAATTCCGTACAGAAATCGAACGCGACATGCACTTAATGGGCGTCTCCCGCATTGACCAACTCAGTCGAGATAACCTTCGTTTTAGACATTAAGCGTTTCAGGAAAAGTGAACGAAAGCGCTTGCAGCCGGAGTGTGTGCGGTTCGGCTGCAAACCCTTTACACCACGTTTTGCGTTAATCTGCGGCCTGCGCAGCAGCCTGCACACCGCCTTCACTAAACGGGAACAGGTTGTCGAGTTCGACATTTTTATAATCGAGCGCATCAAGATGAACTGTTCCGAGGAATGGTCCGGGTGCATCCACAATCATGATGGTCTTTGCATAGCCGGTATCATCAAAGCCGCGACGAAAATGAGCACGGGACTTCAGCACCCAACTTGTATAGTCATTGGTATTCAGGACCCCGAAGCGATAAAGCCCTTGAGGATACATGATCTGGACAAGCTGGTCGGTTATAACAAGTGTGTTTCCTTTACCAAACTCAATCAAAGCCACTCGAATGTTTGAAGAGTCAAAGCTAGACTTGCCCAAATAGCGTATTTTGCCGCGTATCCTGACGGGTTTCCCGCTAGCCGCAGGGTTAACGAACCCCCCGACCGCGCGGTCGAAGGAATCACCTCGCTTGGCCCCCGCTTCCTCTAAAGCATCTATCGTGCGTTCATCGCGAAGCGTCGCATAAAGTACACCGCTAAGATCCTGCTTCACAATTTCTGATAGGATATGGGTAGCATCGCCGCTTCGATCAGAATAATCGGCAAGCACCACCGGCGTTGCTTTTGCTTTCGTGGCTTCAATGGCTTTGGCGACGGCCACATCGGGTTTAAATATTGGAACGGAAAATAACTCTCCCCGACGTCGCCACATATAATCGCTCAGGTCCTGAGCGATTTTGTCAGCAAGCTTTTGATCATTGTTCGTCATAACCTGGACGGTCGCCCCAGCGTCAACAGAGTCGTTCCAGGGAAAGCCGAAGAACACGCTCACGAAAACATCCGGCTCACGCGCCTCCCAAACAAGCGCTCTTTGAACAATGCTCATCCAGGGGTCGGCACCGGTCCACTGCAAAACAGTCGGTGTAATGATCCCAGGCCGACGCGTGGCGCGGGTTGAAACGTAATCACCACGAGCCGCTCGGATCAAAAGGCGCGCTGCTCTAGCCCCTTGTAGGTTGCCGTCATAGTGGGGGAAATATTTCATCGACAGCGAGAAATCCGCGTGCTTTAAAAAATGATCGTCTTCATTTCCATGGGGATCAAATGTTCCTGCAATTGGAACATCCTTTCCAACGACTTTTCGAACGCGTTTGGCGAGCTCGGCCTCAGGCCGATCTATGCCTTCAACAGCAGCACATCCATGGAGGTCGAGATAAACAGCATCGATGTCGCCAGCATCCTTCAGTTCGTCAAGAATAACGCCGACATATTTCTCATAAGCCCGGCTTGTAATGTGGCCCCTTGAGCTGCCGCCAACGACACTTCCGAAGGACCGCAATGGTATCACCTCCACCCCTTTGTGTTCTCCGGCGACCTTCACGAACCCCTCCATCGTCTCTGAGAGTTCAAGGAGATCGTCACCAGCGAAAAATTCAGGATCAAAATTGTCGATGTCTGCTTTTTCAGGTGAAAAGGTTGTCGCCTCATGGTGGAATGCAGCAACAGCTATCCGCAACGGCCGATAGTCGTTTGCGGCACTCGCAGTCGACCACCCCACGAGCCACAAAAATATCGTAAGAACACTAAAATAACGCGCCATGCTGACGACCTTTCTTTGCAATCGCTACCGATTTGGTTGCGGCAGTGCTTCTACAGTGTTGAACATTGATTATTCGAAATCTTATTGTTTGCCTAGCACCAAACTGCGCCTATCGCGGAATATGATAAATCTGAATCATTGCGATCTGCTATAGGTTATGGTTGTCGCGCCGCCCAACACAAAAACCGTTGTGCACTTTTTTGCTCGGCGCTCGAGAGCGCTTCGCCGATAAGTGTGAGCGGTTGATGGTTCGCGTCCATCAACTCGGCAAAAGAAGAGAGACAAATCAAAGCTCTAGGCATCACCGCCAATTATAGTTCCTCTCGAAAAACGCCGCCGATGCCTTTTGCAATCACCAGGAGTTGATTGTAACGGACAACAAGCATCATAGCCGCCCCAATCCAAACGATAACCGCGACCATGAATAGTCCGCCTCCATCATTATTGGGATCAATACCCAAGGGCGTGAATAAATGGAAACTGACTGCGCCACTCATGACAGCAAATGCGACGAGCATGCCCAAAGTTTGCAAACGTCTGAAGGAAGGGAGAATTCCCCAGAGCAACAGTAATGCGGCGACAAGCTCCGCCGAACCAATCACATATTGGCTAAACAAACCTGTTTGTGCGAACAGCCCCGGGGCCCCAAAACTGGTCGTCCAGGCATCTAGTTTACCGAAAATGGTTTGGGTTTCCGGCGCATTGGTAAATTTATACCGCAAGCTATCAAGAAAAATTATTGACGCGAACACGGCATACACATGCGGTGCGACTGAAAGGACGCGGTCGGACAAACTATTCTGTCCCGTCTTGGTCGCCATATTCACCGCGCGTTATTCCCTTCATCATTCAACTGCTTTTTTTGCAGCGCGTTGCGTTGCCAAGCAAGCCTTTCTGCCAACGCCGGTAGTGTCTCAAAGGACAAACTTATTGAAGATCCAGGCGTAATTCCAGAGTGCCTCTCTAAGCCTCTGGCAACACAAATCACTGGCACCCCAAAATAATTGGCACCTATCCCGTCCATCCTTTTGCCAATGCGGCCAGACAATACACCCCTGGACAGTTAATGCTGATAGACAGCGTTGTGCAACGCAATTCATCATCTACAAGTTTTCACAGTCTTACATGATCAAAACACGCCGTAAGCAAAACGCCATTCTTCAAAAAGGGCTGATAGAGCATTTATAAAGCCGTTGAGCGCCAACGGGTTCTTTTTTTCTATTGCACAAAAAGGTGGAACCATTTGCCGGTCAGCGCCTAGGCAGCTAGGCTTTTATCTATGATATAACGCCGCCCGCGGATACAACTCAGCCTGGGCAATGACGAAGCAAGTCATCCGGCATCGTCCCTTCAAAGCGCCGAGACTGACCCGGAAGACGCTCCAAAAGGGTCAAAAACAGGAAACTTCTATGACCGATTACGCCTGCTTCACCGTCGATACGACTGATCATATCGCGCATATCCGCCTAAATCGTCCAGAAAAGGCGAACTCAATGATTAAGGACTTTTGGATTGAGTTCCCCAAAGCGATCGACGACATCTCCAATTCGGGCGAAGCGCGTGTCATTGTTATTTCCGCTGAAGGAAAGCATTTTTCATCCGGCATGGATTTGTCAGTATTTACCCAAGGGGGCCTCGATGCTGATCCGGAAAACCCCCAGGTCTCAGCGGAAGCCCTTATACATACGATTGCAAAGCTGCAGGACAGCTTCACCGCATTAGAACGCGCGCGCCAACCCGTTCTTGCAGCAACGCAAGGCGGCGTTATTGGTGGTGCAGTTGACCTTGTCACCGCCGCTGACTGCCGATACGCGAGCGAGGATGCTTTTTTCTGCGTACAAGAAACGGCAATCGGTATGACAGCAGATGTGGGGACATTTCCACGACTTGTGAAAGTGATTCCCGAAGGCTGGGCACGGCAAATGAGCTATACGGCGGAACGCGTTCCCGCGGCAAAAGCCAAAGAAATTGGTCTCGTGAATGAAGTTTTCGAAACGCCAGAAGCGCTTCTTGAGGGCGTCATGGCAATTGCGCAGAAGATCGCTGTTCATTCGCCGCTTGCCGTCACCGGATGCAAAAGACTGATCAATCATGCGCGTGATCACACAACTGCAGATACACTAGCCCAAGTGGGCCTTTGGAATGCGGCCATGTTGCGCCCTGAAGATCTGCACGAAGCCTTTATAGCAAAGACCGAAAGACGCGCCCCCACTTTCGCAAAGCTAAAAAACATCAAATCTGGGTTCTGAGTATTCTTAGTGAAATCACTTGGCGCTAGATCACTGAAGCCAACGCTAAAGCGCATCCGTTTCAATTGAAATCAGAACGGCGCTTTAAGGGGTTGATTTGACGCATTTCCTTTACGCCAACCGCACATACTTGGCTTAGAAATGCTTTAGAAAGACGCGACACCAACCAAGAGTTCAGGACGTTCAAACTGAAGCAAAGCAGAGCTCTATGCTTAACGTTTTTTACGCGGGTCTTCTGCGCTTAATTGGCCATCACCTATGGAAAGAAGACATGCTTTAGATCCTGTATTTTACGGCCTAAAACGAGCATATCGTCATCGAATGTGACGGGCGCTGTATCTCAGCACATAGGGATAGCGGAGGGAAGAAAATCCAGTTCTGATGACCCCTCAGCAATCCCATTCGAGTGTTTCAACATGCGCGAACGCTTCACCCTTCCCCCCAACGCTATGTCTTCTTAAATTTTACATTGAAGATAAAGACTTTCAAAAGGTTTTGCCATTCCTTAAAGGCAAATTAACCAGTGCCATTAAATCAGCGTTAGGAATAATTTGTCTAAATTGACCAGGGTTGTTGCATTAAAATCGCTAGAGCGAGTGAGCAAATGAGTACAGTGTTTGACGTCTATGCGATTGTCTTGTTGATCACGTCCTTGGCCATCTTTGTTAATCGCTATATTCGATCAGAACCTCCGTTCTTGCCTTATCTGGTTATTGCCTGCACCTGTGGTGCGGGGAACCTCGTTGGCGAAGAGATCAATCCTTTTGCTGGCTTAGCTATGCTCACAGCAGCGTCATTTTTATTTTTGAGTTGTCTGTTATACCCCCATGTTCGCAATATGGGTCAAAAGCCAGACGACGTTGAATTTGAAACGACCAACTAGTCTTTCATCGAACTTCTTAGAAATGCCTGGATTCATTCTTAACGATGGCGCATGGGCTTTAAGAGCCTTCCCACGGTACCGTTCAAGCATTCTATTTGAACCGGCGCTACTTGAGCGGCTGTCATCAAGCGCGCCCCTAAAACGAGAACGATAATCATCAACAAACAAAACTGGGTCTACTGCTTCCCTTTTTTAATTATCCCGTGCAATGACGGTGCGTTATCTGGGCTAGCGACATTTGGGCTAGCAACGAGCGAAATATCAGGCAAGGGTCGCGACATTGGTAAGGCTTGGCCTTAGCCACTACGCTTTGACGCATTGATGTCGCAGTGTGACCGGTTAAATAGACCGTAAGTGAGTATTCGAGGCGAAAAAAAATGGTTCAACTGACGCTTCCACAGAATTCTAAAGTTAATAAACAGGGAAAGACTTATTCAGCCCCTGCAGCATCTGATGCGTCGAAGCTTCGAACGTTTAGAATATATCGATATGACCCCGAAGGTCATGAGAACCCGCGTGTTGACTCTTATGAGATCGATGTGTCGGACGTTTCGATGATCCTTGATGGGCTGATTAAGATTAAAAGTGAAGTAGATGCCACGTTGACCTTCCGCCGCTCCTGTCGCGAAGGGGTGTGCGGATCATGCGCGATGAATATAAATGGTGCCAATACGCTCGCCTGCACACGAGGATTGGACGAGCTTGGCTCTGGCGACATTGCTGTTTACCCCCTACCGCACCAGCCTGTTGTGAAAGACCTGGTGACGGATCTATCGAAATTTTACGAACAACACGCATCGATTGAGCCGTTTTTACAGGCCAATACGGATTCGCGCGACGAAGAGCTCTTACAGTCGAAAGAAGAGCGCGAAAAACTCGATGGCCTTTATGAATGTATCCTTTGCGCCTGCTGCTCGACCTCGTGCCCGTCATACTGGTGGAATGGCAATAAAGATAACGGCGAGGAGTATCTTGGCCCCGCAGCGCTTCTCCAAGCCTACCGCTGGTTAGCCGACAGCCGCGATGAAGAGCGGAACAAACGCCTCGACGCCTTGGAAGACCCATTCAAGCTCTACCGCTGTCATACAATCATGAATTGCGCACAAGTTTGCCCTAAAGGTTTAAACCCTGCCAAGGCAATCGCGGAAATACGTAAGATGATGGTCAACCGCCCGTCCGCACGATAGCGCGAATGACACCAGCGTTAAGCGCGTTTCCACAAAATCGCCCAACACTAAAAGGTCAACAGACGCGGCAGTATTCATTATCAGGCGTATTGCGGCTGATAGAACTAAAACGCATGGCATTATGGTCTCCGAGCAATGCGTTGGGACCTAGCGGCTATTAACCATTTTAAACATTTCCTGATCAATTGGCTAATGGCCCACGCGCCGTAAAATGGATAAAGTCAAACGCGTAAAAACAAGGATTAAAGCGCCTCCGTTTCAATTGGAAACAGAACGGCGCTGTAAGTTTTTGTTTTTACGCATTTCCTTAACGCCAACCGCACACACTTGGCTTGGATATGCTTTAAAAGCCGCTCAGCGATTCCATTTGAACCGACGCGGCTTTAGGCCATCTTGCGCAGGTGACGCTCGCTCGAATTCCCGTTAGTCTTTCCGTCCAAAAGTTAATCCTCGTCAGATAGCAACAGGGTGCCAACCACGCTTATGATTTCTGATGCGAAATCAGCTGCGCAGAAAAATAATGCATTAAGGCGCAAGTGGGGAAAGCCACAACGCCCGGCAGGGCGGTCTACTGCCGACGGTATTTCAATCGTTGGCGGAAACAAAAGATCAGAAACCTCAAAACAACCGAAAAAGCCGAAAGCGAGGAGAAAGCGTCACTTGAAAAAACATCGTTTCAAGTCTCGCGGAGGAACACTCCAATTAGGTCGCTTATGGCGAACAACCGCTTTTCGCTTCACGGTCATCTATGTTTCGGTTTTTACGATCTCAGTTGGCCTCCTTGGTGTCTTTTTATACAATTCAACTTTTCCGGTTCTTGATCGACGGGTTGATTCGATTATCGACCGCGATATGGCCGTTTTGGAAGAAGCCTTTATCAATGAAGGGCCAGGCCGCCTGAGATTCTTAATCGCTGACCGCGCGGCATGGCGTGATAACGGCGTCTACATGCTTGTTCGGACCCCAACAGGCGCGTTACTTGCCGGTAGCCTTAATGCCCTTCCGAAAAATTATGTTGATGCAGAAGAAGACTTTTTCAACTTTACGTACGAACGTGATGATCGCAAAGAACTAGGGTCAAAACCGGAAACCCGAAAAGCACGCGGCAAAATTCGGCGGTTTAAAACCTCCCAGGACGCCGAAACCTCCTTCCTCGTTCTCGCCGCGCGCGACATTTCTAGTCAAGAAGTCCTGCGCGATCGAACCCGAACTCAGTTGATGTGGATCGCTGCTGCGACAGTGATCGTCGGTCTATTTTTAGGTTTTTACTTCTCTCAGTCGCTCCTTCGCCGGGTCGACAGCGTCAATCGGACAGCCCAGGCGATCCGTGGCGGCGATTTATCAAAACGCATCAAACTGACAGGGGCAAATGATGAACTCGATCATTTGTCCATGAACCTCAATGCCATGCTTGATCAAATCGAACGCCTCATGTCCGGTATGCGTGAGGTCTCCGACAACATCGCTCACGATTTGCGCTCACCACTGACGCGCATTCGTGCCCGTCTACATGATGCGATTAAGCGCAACGCACACGAAAAAGATGAGATTTTGCGGGCGACATTGGAAGACGCTGAACGGATGATTATGACGTTCAACGAGCTTTTATCGATCGCCAGAATTGAGTCGGGCGAAGGGGCCGGCGCCATGGAAGCGGTGGACCTTGCGGCGATTGCGGATGAAATGGCGGAACTTTATGAGCCGGCGGCGGCGGATTCTGGCTTTGACTTAACGCTCGACTGTCGTCCGTGCCCGGCCATTAAAGGGTCACGCGCGCTGATTGCACAGGCATTTGCAAATCTGTTGGATAATGCGCTGAAATATGCAGAGGGTGGACGGAGGATTGCAATTCGGGTTGGCCCCGCCCCGAAAGGACGTGTGGCGTTTAGCATTGCCGATGATGGCCCCGGCATTCCCGAACAGGAACGCGGCGCCGTTTTAAAGCGGTTTGTGCGCCTAGAACGCAGCCGCACGTCAAATGGCAGCGGTCTCGGGCTTAGCCTCGTCGCTGCAATTGCACGCGCGCATAATGCCGAAATCATCTTGTCCCATACTATTGATAAAGGGTATGAGGGCAATCGCACCACAACGGGGTCCTCGGAAAAAATAACCGCCGGTTCGACGGTTAGAGATGATTTAAATGGTCAGGACGCCGTCGCGCTACCGGGTGAACGGGATGCGCCGCACAAACAGGTTCAGTACAATGACAGTGGCAATTCGGTTGCAGTTTTAGAGAAACCAACCGCTTTTAAAGCCCCTCCTGTTACGCCAGAGAACACCGTTCCACCAACGCCCACTCGGATGCGGCATATCCCTCCACACGGGCTAACCGTAACGCTGGTATTCACCCCAGCATAAATCAATAAAACCGGTTCCAGATCGCTTATTCACCAACCATGTACGCTGGTTACAAAGAGCCGGCGAGTTCGCCCGGCGCCATGGCGGCGCAATCCCACTCGCCTCAGCATTTCCATCATCGTCGCAAAACCCAAGGCTTTTCTTGCAATCCAAAGAAAATCAGCCCTTGTTTATTATAGATCCCGAATCATTTGGGTGTCGGGATACTTTCAAGCACGAGGGTCGATTAGGTCGTGCAATCTATTTTCCAGCATTTGCCCGGAAATCGGGTCATTTATTGAAGTTAGAAGAAAAGGTCAGACCAACAATGAGCAAATCCGAATTTATCGCGAACGTCGCCGCATCAGGCGATCTTTCAAACGCAGAAGCGAAACGCGTTGTTGAGCTTGTCTTTAGCGAAATTGAAAGCGGCTTAAAGCGTTCTCGCAAAGATGGAAAATTCACGATCGGGACGCTCGGCACATTCACAATTTCGAAACGACCAGCGCGAAAAGGCCGTAACCCCCGCACAGGCGAGGAAATAAAAATCAAAGCGTCCAAGGGACTGCGTTTCCGCCCATCATCCAACTTAAAAGTTGCCGCTGGCTGCTAATACCTCCTCCGAATGGTCGCAGTGAAGCATAATTGCGGCCATTCCTTATCCTCTTTATTCGAACTTTAAAGCTCTTCCCGGCCAAGGGTCTGAGGTTTACCGGTAAAGCAATTGGGTAACCTGAATTGATCCGAAACCGCTTCAGTTACCTCCGCCAACGGGGACGAGTTCGACTTCAAAAAGTTTGGGCCAATATTTACCCGTGACGAACAAACGGTCATTGCCTGCATCATAGGCAATCCCGTTCAAGACTTCCCCCTTCGCAATGCGCGCTTCCTGATCAGGAATGAGACCCGAAAAGTCTATAACGCCGGTAATAAATCCACTGACGGGGTCAATACGCACAACATAATCTCTGCCATAAACATTGGCAAAGAGACGGCCCTTTATCCACTCCAACTCATTTAAAAACCGGACAGGCCGATCTCTATACGTTACATTTAACGTACGAATTACTTGGAGTGTTTCAGGGTCAAGGAACCGCAGCCGCGGCGTACCATCACTCATAATGAGCATTGTTCCATTGTGCGTCAGCCCCCAGCCCTCGCCCTCATAGGTAAACTGGCCAAGTTTCTTGAAACCATCTTTTGAGAAGATAAAACCTTTACCCGACCGCCATGTGAGATTGATAATGCGATCTTGCCACATCACAGAACCCTCACCGAAAAATTGATCGGGGAGCTTTATCTTTTCTAGAACTTTACCCGTTTCAATTTCCACACGGCGCAAACTTGATTGACCAAACTGGCCCGTCGTTTCGATTAAAGCGCCGTCGCCAAAAAAGAGGCCTTGGGTGTAAGCCTCCGGATCATGTGGATACGTATTAACAACACGCGCCTCAAACCGCTCAAGCCCATCAGCGGCATATGCGCCCCCACCATGAGGAAGAAACGCCGAAAGGAATAACAAAACCATCGGGACAACAGTGGACAGTTTGATCCAAACAACCGTCGTGAAAAAGGCAGGGGCGCAAATGGATGGAGCAAAGAAAGAAGGCACAAGACCTTGCGATAAAAACTCTTTCACTTTGGCTATACTTCTTGTCACGAAAGCACTCTCAATAAGCCACCGGGGTTAACGTCCATTGATCACGAACCCTTGATGGGCTCAAAGGGCCCATTCCCATTCCATGCCCATTCCTATGTTACAAATTTAGAGCGACTTCTCAAACACGCGATGGGTTTTGTAAATTTCACCACCAAGGTCATGTAACATATTCAACATTGGTACGTTGCTCTCCAAAATCCACGAAAGCTCTGTCCACCTCAACCCGCGATCAATATTCTTCTCATTGGTCAGATGAATTAGTTGATAGGCAAAAGCCGTCCCAAGGGGTTTGCCTTGATATTTCTTCCGCACGCCCATTAAAGGCATGCGCGCCTCGTCAATTCCTTTGACTTTTAGTCGATAAAGCAGCTTCGTCCAATTAAACGGCAATAGCTTACCCTTGAACTCCTTGATTGCTGCATTGATGTTTGGCAATACAATAGCAAAGGCGACGGGCTCACCGTCATGTTCCCCAATGACGAAATTATGGCCTTCGAGGATAGGTCGCAATTCGCTCGCCATGTGATCGGCCTGCTCATAGGTGAAGGGGATATAGCCCCAATTCTCTGACCAAGCATCGTTGAAAATATCAATCGCCAAGCGAACGTCTTCTTTGAAGCGTGAGAAATCGACCTGACGAAATTTTATATTTGGTTTGTTCAGCGCACGTTCAATAAAACGGCGTCGACGTTCGGGAATTTGCTGGCGCTCGTTCTTATAAGATAGCGCATAAGTGTCCATTGCTTTTTCATAACCGCACTGTTCGATATGGGTTTTATACCAGGTGCGCGCATGCGGCATCATAATCACCGGCGGCTTATCAAAACCATCAATCAGCAATCCGGTCTCTTCGTTCACAGAAAAGCTCAATGGACCCACGACTTTCTTCATGCCGCGCTCTCGCATCCAGTTCTCTGCGGTCGTCAGAAGGGCGCGAAAGACGGCTTCGTCGTCAATACCTTCGATGAAACCAAAGTGCCCTGCATCATCTTTATACCAATCGAGATGAATTGGATTGATTAGAGCAGAAATACGGCCAACGGGCTTTGCATTTTTGTAAGCCACCCACAGCTGGTGCTGCGCATTTTTCAGTGTCGGATTGGCCTTAGGATTGAGACGCGCATCAATCTCAAATTCGAGCGGTGCAACATAATTCGGGTCATCGGCATAAATAGCGCTTGGAACAGCGATGAACGCCTTTCGGCCTTTGGCGCCTGACACCGCCTCAATCGAAATTTCGGATGGAACCGACACATTGTGCGCGCTCGCCGCCTCGACGTTAGGTGTTTTCGTATCGTCATGCACTTGCGTTTCAGCCATTTCTTTTGGCTGCTCTGTCACGCTGCTTGTATCGGCATTAACCATGGTGTTGTGTCCGTTATTGAAAAGAGAACGCTTCTTTACTTACAACAAGACGTTGTAAGGCAAGCAAGCCCCCAAGCCCTATAAATTTTTTGAAGGCACGATAGTTATCTTTTGCTACGATGAGGATAACTCAAGCAAAGTCGTTGACACCTTATGCTGATGATTCCAGCGATCGTTATCAACTTAAAGCGTCGACACTTCAATTGGAATCGCGACGACGCTTTACGTCACTATTTTTACGCATTTCCTTAACGCCAACCGCACACACTTGGCTTGGAAATGCTTTAAAGCGTCTGAGTTATTTCGATAGAGAGGGATTAGCCTTAGGACGCCATTTCATTACAAAAACAAGGCGCTAATTGCGTAATTTTATTGTGATGCGCGCGCCGTCTGCACCGACGTTAAACGCGGCCTCATCCAAAGTCGGAGGCGCGAAACGCATTATCGGGTTATTGGAAATTCCAAACGGTTCTGAAGGTATGCCCAAAGTCCGCCGGTCAAGGACCTTATTTGCATTTTCATCATGATAGACCGCTATGGCGTATTTTCCCGACGACGGTGGTTGAAGACACAGCCGTGTAATTGGGGCTTTAGCAGCAAAACGCACGCGCTGGAGGCGGCCGCCCTTATTCAAAAACCCTTCTTCATTATCGGAGAATAATTCGGCAGTCATTAACCCGATGCTTTCTTTCACACCCCTTATTTCAAGCTGGATTTCGTAATCCCCTCCCCTACAGCTCACATGTGGTAAGGCAGATTCATCCTGAGTGGGTAAAGACGCATCCAATGCTGAATATCCGGGAGCACCATTATCGTCCGGTTGCGCGAAAGCGGCGCCACCAACAATGCAAGAGACGAGCGACAAAGCGGCGAAAATCTCTATCCGACATACTCTTTGGCTCATACCTATACCTTATCAGCGAAAATGATTGCGCGGAATAACACCGCAGATCTTAATACCCATAACCACCTTTCAAAGCAAAAGCGGCTAATATTTCCAAACTCGTATAGCACCTTAGTGACGTCTTCATACGAACCACGAAGACAGCCGGTCAGCGGCGTATACAATTTAACCATACGCCAACCAATTACGACGACATAAAATGTCGTCAGATCGGCAACGAATTTGATAACAAAGCAATTATCTCGCCGAAATAAGGCAGTGGTCAGGCGATCGCACTATTTTGTAGGTATATATATGAAATATAACGCGCTTGTGACTGTTTAATGTCACCAGAGCTCTCGCGACCGTAAGACGACAATGATCAAGCGGTCGCGATAGTATTTAGATCAACTAATTCTGAAAAAGCGACTAAGTTTCTAATAGAATCGGCGATCGTGGCGCTTACTGATGATGACAGCCACCTGGTTTTCCATTCACGCGCGTGACGCCGGGATCGCATCCGCCATTGCACTATATGCAGATACGATCTTGTCAATATCATCAGTCGTGTGCGCAGCAGAGACAGCAAGCCTCAGCAATGAGTCAGACGAGGGCGTACCTGGTGGGATAGCCATATTGACATAAACACCATGTTCTAAAATGAGGTTCCAGGCCGCAAATGCGTCCTCCTGCTTCTTAAAAAGAACAGAAATAACAGGTGCCGGATCTGCTGCCACTCTCAAGCCTAACTGCGTAAACGCGGCATGCAGACGATTTATATTTTCCCAAAGCTGTTCACGCACGCTGGGGTCATTGTCCAAACGCCTTAAGGCTGCGTGGGTCGTCGCAATATTGGCGGGTGTCGGTGAGGCTGTGAACATATAGGCCCGCGCAGAAAACCGGAGATTGTCCAGTTCTTTATGATTTGAAGCAACAAATCCACCGACAGAAGCAAGGCTTTTTGAAAATGTCCCGGAGTAAAAATCAATCTTATCCATGACGCCATCAGCTTCGGCAACGCCGCGCCCATTGTCACCATAGATCCCAAATGAATGAGCCTCGTCGACATATAGATAAGCATCGTTAGCGTGGGCAACATCAACAAATTCATCGACAGGGGCAATATCGCCATACATGGAATACATGCCCTCAATGCAGACGAGCTTTCCTTTAACATCAGGGCTCAGACGTTTTAAGCGTTTGTCCAGACTTTCAGGATCATTGTGACGAAAGCGAATTGTTTCAGCCCCAGCAAGTTGGCACCCATCATAAATACATGCGTGGCAATCGGCATCAACCAGGATGACATCCTCACCAGGTTTCGCTAGAGCCGAAATCGCCCCCAAGTTTGCCTGATAGCCAGTGGAAAAAACAATACACTGCTCAAGCCCCAGAAAAGTCGCGAGATCGTCTTCTAAAGCACGGTGCGGCGTGTAGGTCCCATTGGCGAACCGTGACCCCGTTGTTCCGGTACCATATTGCTGAAGCGCTTCCTTACCAGCTTCAATCGATGCTGCATCGAACGAGGATCCCATATAGTTATGCGTGCCCGCAAGAACGGTCTCGCGACCTTTTATACTGGCGCGCGTCGGACCCAGGATTTCTTCCATAACAACCGTAAACGGATTTTTCCCGATGGCTGATAAGCCGTCGTAAAGCGTTGCAGTTTTCTCGAATTTTTCGAATAGGCTCATAAACTATTTCTCGAATTATTGACGCGACCGTCTAATCAACTTTGGCTGATATTGGTTTACTGATGCCAACGCATGTTGGTCACGTTAGGTTTGTTCTTTCTTTATCGCATGAATTGCATCGACAAGCTCACCAATGCTTCTGGTCTCTGAAATCGTATTCACTGGAATAGAGATATCATAAGTATCTTCGATCTCCATCACCACATCGAGGATCGAAACACTATCGATTTCTAAATCAGCAACAAGATCCGTATCCCGCGTCAGCTTAACGCCAGTCGTGTTTAACGGATCAATAAGACTACATAGCTTTCGAAAGACAAGGTCGTTATCTTCTTCAACACCGGTCGCCGGTGCATCATTGGTGCTCGTCATAATTCGTCCCGCCGTATCGTTATCGCTTAACGGATAGGTTAGCTGATTTCGCGCGTTTAACCACTGTCACTCGGAATACAGCGTCCAGATACAGCGTCTAGGCCAAATATCCGAGGTTTCATCTAATTTTGGTGTCTATTATATCAGTCCTTGGTCTTGATACCAGCTGAGTGTTTTTGCAAACCCATCCCGAAGAGGTATTGTCGCAGCCCATTCGGTATGAGCGCTCAAAAGATTGTCTCGCGCGACCCAGTCGGGATGAAAAAACTCAGCCACTTTGCCGCGGTTAACAAAACTCGCTTTACCACGAACGCGGCCGGCAGCCTCAGCAAGAATGGCCTGAGCTTCCATCACAATACGAGGTGTGCGAAACGATCGCACCTGTTTGCCGAACGCCTCACCAAGCGTTTCACCGATCTCACGCCAACTGTATCCGTCAGACGATGTGTCATCGATGTCATAGCAAAGTCCTGGCTTCGCTGTTTTTGCAGCCGAAAGCATCGCCATGACGACGTCATCCACATAGAGAATTGAGGCCCGCGCCACCGTTGGGGTCGCCGGCTCTGGGGCAAAACCTGCCTTGACCATCTTAAATAATGGTAATGTTGCGGTGTCGCCAGGCCCGAAGATAGCGGGTGGGCGCAGCGCAAGCCACTGATCAGAGGCGCACTCATTACGGCTTGCCTCTTCGCCCGCTCTCTTGGTCGCCGAATAGGTAGAAAGCTCAGGGCATCGAGCCGCCATTGACGAAATCTGTAGGAACAAAGCGCCAGCCGCCATGGCCGCGCGCGCCGCGGCAGCCGAACCGTCAACATTCACACGCTCCATCTCTTCGGCACGCAGCGCGTGCGTCAGACCGGCACAATGAATGAAAACATCCGCGCTATTGGCGATACGCCGCAGCGCATCACCATCGGCGAGGTCCCCTTGCACAATCGTCAACTGGCCAGACGATCGCGCTTCAGCGTCCGAAGAAAATGCTGAAGCCTTCCGTGCCAAAGCAGAGATCTCTATATTATGCGAAAGCGCGTGCTCAATGAATCGCTTCCCGACAAAACCTGTTCCGCCAGTAATGGCAATACGCTTAACGTCTCGGTTCATAGATCAACGCTGAGTGATTGATCGATCTTATCAACTTGTCGATCGCATTTTTTGCGGCAGCCTTTTAGGGGGGTATACGACGAAAAACTACGACCCAGCTTCTGCAAATGCTTTTTCTGGTTCTGCATTCTCGATTTGTTCAAATGCTCCGCTCAAAAACTTTTCTTTGACTTTTGAACGAGACAATTTTCCCGATGACGTCAGGACCATGGAATGGGGTCGCGCCAGCACAATCTCGGCAGGCGCACCAGCTGTCATTTGAATGATTTTCGCTATTTCCCGCTTAAGTTCAGCTAGTTCATCGGCCGTCATGCCGCCACGCCGTTCCGTAACGACAACGATACGCTCGCTCGCGCCATCATCAACCGAAAACGCTGCGACACCGTTTTTACGAACACCGTCTATTTCCTCGACAGCCCATTCAATATCCTGCGGCCAAATGTTCCGCCCATTGATGATAATAAGATCCTTGGCACGACCTGTAATAACGATATTGCCATCCAGCATGTATCCCATATCACCCGTATCAAGCCAATCACCGTCGTAAAGATCACGCGTCGCATCGACCTGACCATAGTAACCAGGCGTAAGGCTCGGCCCTTTGATGAATATTCGCCCTTCGCGGCGATCGGAAAGCGGTACCCCCGCATCATCGCGAACTTGTAGGTCATGCCCCGGGAGCGGCCTGCCACAGCGCACGAATGAACGACGCTTGTCTTGCGGTGTTATAGCACTGACAGGCTGAGCTGTTCCCGATCGATTAAGCAAACGCACATCAACGTCATCAAGCTTAACCGCCTCGCCAATCTCAGTAAACGTAATCGCAAGGGTTGCTTCTGCCATACCGTAACTGGGGAGGAACGCGCCTGCCTTAAACCCCGAATCAGAAAAAGCGTCAGCAAAGGCGTTTAATGCTTCAGGCCGCACCATATCTGCCCCAATGCCAGCCACCCTTAACCGAGCCAGATCGATCGATCCGGGTTCGGCGCGAACGGCACGCCTGGCTGCTAATTCATACCCAAAAGATGGGCTATATGTCATCGTTGCACCCGTCTCGGTTAAAAGACGAAGCCATAAAAGCGGACGACGGACAAAATCAGACGTCGCCAAGAAATGTCCATCAACACCCGTAAAGATCGGGGTCAGCATACACCCTATTAGGCCCATGTCGTGATAGAGCGGTAACCAGCTTACGACGGCATCATCATCGGTGACCTGCACACCATAGGTTGCAATACCATAGAGATTAGCACAGACGGATGCCTGGGTTCCAATGACCCCCTTCGGTGCGCTCGTCGAACCAGATGAAAATTGAATATAACACATTTCATCCGCTTCGAAGGCCCTTATATCACCGTTAAACGTCGGTAACGCTCTTAGTTCATCGAAACTGAAAAATTGCGTATTTGCTAAGCCATCGATGGCGGCGACGAGAAAACTCTCAAGATCTTTCGGACCAATAACGCCGCGCGCATCAGCACTAAGGCACATTTGCCTGATTTGCTGCAAATACCCCTCTTTGCCGCCGAGATTAACCGGTAATGGTAAGGGTGCAGGGATGACGCCAGCGTATTGGCACGCGAAAAATGCAACAACAAAGTCCGGACTTGTCTCAGCAACGATCCCAACACGATCACCACGATCAAACCGTGACAAGATCCGCGCTGCCAGACTCTGAGCTCTGACCTTGAGGTCACTATGGGACAGACGCTCGCGACATGCCCCTCGCACATCATAAAAACTGAGCCCGCGGCCTTTTACCGACCCGGCTTCTAAAGCATCGGTCAAGCGGGCAAAATTCAGCCCTGAAATCGCTATCTTGCGCTGAAGGGCGTTTTTGTCCGAACGCACCAAGGTATCAGCAGCCATCATCCCGGCTGTCATCTCAATGGACATTAAAAGCCCCCGCTGGTCGCCGACGCACTACAGCTGCACAAGAAATAGCAGCAAGCTAAATGCTCTTTGATTATACGCCACTTATGTTTTTCGTTGAGCATATAGCTAACCTCTCAACTTGTTCTAGTCGCTCCGGCGGGTCTTTCCCTAAACCGCGGAAGATTTCAGTTTCCGCGTGACCTAAATACCAGCCCTTTAATACTAACAACTTCGACGACTGCCGCCTTGGAGCTGGTTTAGCAAACGACCCGCAAGAGTTTTGACTCCATCAAAAATCTTTCATCGCATCATCGAACGTGCTGCCCCGGCCTGTTTAATAGTCTCGTTTTAAAAGTCCCGCTTTAAAAGTAATTTGCCTTTTTATTGCAATTCACGACCCAATACGCACAATCTTGGCCAAAGTACTCATTCGTCCCAATAAGATTGGGCGATTTTCAAAGAGTGACCAGTTTTTTTGAGCGGCACAATTCTGGATAAGTGGGAAACCGACCAAAAGCCGAGTATTGATCTATCTCTATCCCCGCCAATCGATCAGTCTAGTTTCCTTAAATTGATCCTTTCCTGATAACACGGTCGGAATAATAGATTCAGTTTAGCGTTAGTCGGGCTCACACGAAAGTTGTGGCCAAGTCTTCCGAACACAGTCCGAGACAAAAACAGAAAACTCCCTCAAAAATTGAGACGAATAATGATTGCCCCACCTTTTCAGTCGCATAATTGATATGTTGACCGCGCAGTATTAGCGCCGAAATTCCATTATGTTAAGCGATTTGATAAATTCACGACCCGACAATATTCTCGATCGGGTTGAGCGTAATTTCGATCAACACAGCGGAAAACGCCTTCACAGGCTCAAACGTCTTATTTGAAAGAGGTTATTTCGAAACCGTAAGGACGCAAAAGAATAATCAGGAACCATTCCCTAAACGAAACAATCGTTTAGCAGTAGGTTCGACCCCAACTAGTCGATGGCCGTGCCCTTTAGCGCATGAACGTATACAAGGCAATTCGCCGCAATATTGCGACTTTAAAGTGGGTCAAGTTTCTAGTCAGCCCCCACGCAAATGGACATTTTTTGGCATAATCTATTGGTTAATCACCGTTTTGGAATAAGCTCCCCTGAGGGAATGATTGGCTAGCGATCAAATGCCAGCGGACAGCGTTTTATGGTTATGCGCATCGAGCGAGACGATTTGGCCCCCTGCAGAGGGTTTACGGTGTTACAACACCGAGTGTAATTGACTATTTAAGAAACGCGTTGGCGGATCTACTAGCGCTCAAAGCTAGAAACGGTCTTGATTGCTATCGCAGCAATGCGTCTTTAGACAGATCGGGCCATTGCGTGGTGGCGCACCGAGGTAATTTATGAAGTTGTTTATCGGATACCGTGCTTGGAAAGAGCAAAACTATCTGCTGAATCGGATGACCTTTGAGGATTTGGTCAGGGCTTATGTGACCTATCCGGCAATCCAGGTTTATGCGGTTCTTATTGTGCTATCGCTCGCTATTGGGGCATATTTATCAACATCAGCCGTGCTTTTTATCGCAGCGATGGCGCTCGGCGCATTTCTTTTCCCAATCGCCTGGTATCTGCTGCATCGGTTCGTACTGCACGGCTCCTGGATGTATAAGATTCCCTATTTTGCCCGGCTTTGGAAACGGGTCCATTATGATCATCACCTTTATCCCAATGATCTTTCGGTATTATTTGGTGGGCTCCATACAACCTTGCCGACAATCCTGATCGCTGCAGGTCCTGCCGGTTGGTTGATTGCGGGCCCGTCCACAGCGCTAGCAGCAGTCGCCGGGACGCTCATCATGACCTGTATTACTGAGTTTTTGCATAGCGGCCAGCATCTCGCTTTCGAACCGAAATCGAAATTTTGGCTCGTTATGAAAGAACGCCACCTCGCTCATCATTTTCACAATGAACACGGGAACTACGGCATAACCGAATTCTATTGGGATCGTATCTTTGGCACCTTTTACAGGACGACACAGGATGCGCCGCGCACAAAAACAGCTCGGAACCTTGGGTATGATGCCGAAATGGCAAAACGTTATCCCTGGGTGAAAGAACTCACGGACGCCGAAGCAGCCGTGCAGCGCGCCAATAAGCCGTCACGGCCAGATCCGGTGACCACGACCGCTGCGTGAGTGTTCCTAAAGGACCGTACCTCAAAAATCCGGTCATTATATTGATTTCGAATCCGATAACCGGTCCATAAAAACGCGTGATCGGGCTTATTTCTGCACGCTTGCTTTTATATAGTGCAGACAATAACAGCGCCATTATTGTGATCCGCTTTCACGGACCTCAAGAAAGATCCATATAAGGTGTTGATTTTATAGCGCAGCTTTGCGATCACCAAAAACGAAAATAAGGGGGCTTGATTGAAGCGTCACTTGCTCTTTTGCGCGTTTGCATGTGGCGGCCATGTCTGGCTTCGGAACCGAGAAACCTCTTTCGGCACGAAAACTTCAAGAACGCGATGATATCGCTTTCGCCCAAACCCGATCCAACCCGGTCTCACCAAATCTGGTTTTGGCCGGCATGGATCATTCGGCGAGAGTGGATTGATTTCAATCTTGCGGTTTTTGCCGAATAGCAAAAGCAGAAGTTTTTCCGCCTAAACGCGCAAACTCTCATTTGAACCTTTAACGAAACGAAAGCGAACGTTCGGCGTGCGTCTGCACACTTTCACAGACTATTAATTTGAGCGCGACGGCAACCAGTACTGCACCGGTTCATCGATCAGCTCTCGAAATGCATGTTTGTAAAAGGCAAAACCGTCCGAACAGGGAAGGAATAAAAAATGACACTTAGTCTGTGGCTGATCTTAGGCGCCGGGGTGCTTGCGATCGCTTATGGCGTTTTAACCATTCAATCCGTTATGGCGATGCCCGCGGGTAATGAACGGATGAAAGAAATCGCCAGTGCAATTCAAGAAGGCGCTCAAGCCTATCTCAACCGCCAATACACAACAATCGCCATCGCTGGCGCCATCGTGTTCGCGATACTGATGGTTGCATTCAGTTTTGATCCGATCCCTGCGATGGGATTTGCCATCGGCGCCGTTCTTTCGGGCCTTGCTGGGTTTATCGGCATGCTGGTATCAGTACGGGCTAATGTGCGCACCACGCAAGCGGCAAGCGAAAGCCTTGATAAAGGTTTGTCGGTGGCATTTCGGGCTGGCGCTGTAACCGGCATGCTCGTTGCTGGTCTCGCCCTGATTGGTCTTGCTGGGTATTATGGTATCCTCACCGGATTACTCGGAAAAGCGCCGGAAAGCCGGTCTGTTGTTAACGGCCTCGTTTCACTCTCGCTTGGGGCGTCTCTGATTTCGGTGTTTGCCCGCCTCGGCGGTGGTATCTTTACCAAAGGCGCTGACGTTGGCGGCGATATGGTCGGCAAGGTTGAAGCGGGCATTCCTGAGGATGATCCTCGGAACGCGGCGACGATTGCGGACAATGTGGGCGACAATGTGGGCGACTGCGCTGGCATGGCGGCCGACCTGTTCGAGACCTATGTGGTGACCGTTGCGGCAACCATGGTTTTGGGTTCCATTCTGTACACGGCAAATGCAACGCAGGTGATGCTGTACCCTCTCGCTATTGGCGGGGCCTGTATCATCACATCAGTGGCCGGGACATTTTTTGTTCGCTTAAGCTCAGGCTCCACGAATATCATGGGCGCGCTCTACAAGGGACTGATCGCAACAGGTGTTCTGTCCCTCGCAGCCCTTGCCGCGGTGACAGCGAGCATCTTTGGCTTTTCTGAGCCAATAGCGTCGGCCAACTTTACGGGCATGAGCCTGTTCTTGTGCGGTGTCTTAGGTCTCGTCGTAACCGGCCTTATCGTATGGATCACGGAGTTTTATACGAGCACGGAATTTCGCCCGGTTAAGTCCGTCGCAGCGGCTTCAGAAACCGGACATGGGACGAATGTGATTCAGGGGCTTGCCGTTTCAATGGAAGCAACAGCGGCGCCTGCGCTCGTCATCGTGATTGGCATTATTGCCGCTTACAACCTTGCCGGCCTTTATGGCATTGCAACGGCGGTCACGACCATGCTCGCCTTAGCGGGTATGATTGTTGCCCTTGATGCCTTTGGACCTGTTACGGACAACGCTGGCGGTATTGCGGAGATGTCAGGTCTTGAAGGCTCAGTCCGCGAAACGACCGATGCGCTTGATGCTGTTGGGAACACGACCAAAGCGGTGACCAAGGGTTATGCGATTGGCTCCGCAGGTCTCGGCGCACTTGTCTTGTTTGCGGCCTATACCGAAGACATCAATCACTTTGTAACGCATCCGGAGGAGTTTCCTTTCTTCGCCGATGTGGTGATCGACTTCTCGTTGTCGAACCCATACGTCGTGGTTGGTCTCTTCTTTGGTGGTCTCCTTCCCTATTTATTCGGGTCGATGGCGATGCAGTCGGTTGGACGCGCGGCTGGAGCCGTCGTGGAAGAAGTTCGCAAGCAGTTCCGTGAAAAACCTGGCATTATGCAAGGAACGGAAAAGCCAGACTATGGGCGTGCCGTTGACATGCTGACCCGTGCGGCCATCAAAGAGATGATGGTGCCTTCACTTCTGCCAATCCTCTCGCCCATTGCACTTTACTTTGGTGTATTGGCTGTGGCGGGAAAGTCGGCTGCCCTCTCATCCGTTGGTGCAATGCTCATGGGTGTGATTGTCACCGGTCTATTTTTGGCGCTTTCCATGACCGCCGGCGGCGGCGCTTGGGATAACGCCAAGAAATATATTGAAGACGGCAACCATGGCGGCAAGGGTTCAGAAGCCCATAAAGCAGCCGTGACCGGCGATACGGTGGGTGATCCGTATAAAGATACGGCTGGCCCTGCGGTTAACCCGATGATTAAAATAACCAATATCGTTGCGCTGCTCCTGCTCGCAACGCTGGCCGGAGGCGGCGGCGCATAGCGCACCCGTCCCTTGCCTTAGAAAGAACAAGCCGGTGCCAAAATTTTGGCGCCGGCTTTTTTGATTGACGGTATGGGAAAGATCAAAGAAATAGAAAGCCTCAACATCGATGCCTAACCCGGTACTATCACCCTATGGAAGTCGGCAGCTCGACGTTGACGAAGCATCCCCCACACAACAGGAAAGCCGCGTTAATGAAGCGCTTGCGCGCCTTTTGCCCCCGTTGGAACAGCAACTCATCCAATTCATCCCAACGCCTATTGTTCACGCTGCTGTCGAATTCCTGGTATTCGGGATTAAACAAGCATGGGCTTGTCTTCTAGGCGGGCTTATCCTTGCTGCATTAATTTTTACGGGATTATTTTGGCCAGAGCACGCAAGCATCGCACGATACGACGCCCTCCTCATTTATGCGATTGGGCTGCAAATTGTCTTTATCATGACCAAGCTTGAACGTCCCAAAGAAGCGCTGGTTATTCTAATTTTCCATTCTGTTGGTCTCTTCATGGAGATCTTCAAAACCCATATGGGGTCATGGACTTATCCTGAAGCGAATATCTTTCGGTTGGGCGGCGTACCGCTTTTTTCCGGTTTCATGTATGCAAGTGTTGGCTCTTATCTCGCCCGCGTCGCCAGGACCCACGAATTTTCTTTTAATCGCTATCCCCGCCGCCATTGGACGCTGATGCTGGCTGTCCTTATCTATATGAATTTTTTCACGCACCATTTCGGTCCTGACATTCGTCTCGGACTGTTTGCCTTTGCGGGTGTACTTTACTGGCGCACCTGGGTGTCATTCAGTGTCTGGCGATGGCGCCATCGTATGCCGCTCTTGCTCGGATTCTTTTTGGTTTCACTCTTTATTTGGATCGCCGAAAATGTCGGCACACTCAGCGGGAGTTGGTTATATCCCGATCAGCTAACGGGATGGCGACCGGTGTCCTTTTCAAAAATGGGATCATGGTATCTGCTGATGATCATTTCCTGGGTCCTAGTGACACTCGTCCATCCACCGCGTTTGGAGGCGAAGGCGCCACCGGTCAACAAATGAACTTAGCCGCTTGTCTGTCACCACGCATTAGACGAAGATATGACCCATGGCGCACGCTTCAATCAACGCTGTCATTTTCGATTGTGATGGTGTCCTTGTGGACTCTGAAGTCGTTGGCATGCGCGGGGAGTTAGAGGCTCTCCGAAATTTTGGGCTCGACTATGAAAACGAGGTTTTCGTACGGCGCTTCGTTGGCATGCATGATCAAACATTCTTTAACGCCCTACGCGCCGACTTCGAAGCGAAACATGGCGCAGCGGCACCGGAAGACTTCGAAACCCACATCCTTGAAGGACGCCGACGATTTTCGCACCTGATGGAGGCCGTGCCCGGAGCACAGTTAGCCCTTGAAACCGTGCGCCAACGCTTCGGCCAATGTGCCATCGCATCTTCATCGCGTACGGAGTTTCTCATCAAAAAACTGAAGCGCACAGACCTTTATGATTACGCGGCCCCTCATATCTACTCCGCGGATCGGGTCGCCACAGGCAAACCTGCGCCGGATATCTTTCTCTATGCGGCCGAACAGATCGCGCAAAACCCCACACACTGCCTCGCGCTTGAAGATAGTGAAAATGGGGTTCGCGCGGCATGCGCCGCGGGCATGACCGTATGGGGCTTTACCGGTGGCGGACACTGCCCCCCTGACCACGGGGCGTGTCTTATCGCGGCCGGAGCATCGGCGATCGCGGCCGATTTCAACGCCTTTAAATTCATGTTAAAAGACCTATCATGACATTCGCTTCCGATAATTGGTCCCTTTGTGCGCCTGAAATCGCAGATGCCCTCGTCCGCGCGTTTCAATCTGAGACTGGCGCACCTGCACACTTTCCTGCGCCTGCACACTTTCCTGCCTATGGAGACGACCCTCTATCGGCACGCGCCCGCGCCCGGTTTTGCGAAATTTTTGAGCGCGACGTCACCGTCTTTTTTGTTGCGACAGGCGGCGCGGCAAACGGGTTGGCGCTATCCGTTCTAACGCCGCCCTATGGTGCCATTGTCTGTCATGAGGCCGCACATATTGTTCTCGACGAAGGCGGCGGGCCTGAGTTTTTCACTGGCGGTGCAAAGCTCATCACGATACCCGGAGCCGATGGAAAACTCACACCAAAAGCCATTGCCACACGCATTGATCAGTTGCCCAATCATCCCCCCCATAGCCAACCGGTGACGACGCTTTGTCTGACTCAAGCCACGGAATTGGGGACGGTTTACGCACCAGAGGAACTAACGGCGTTATGCACGTTCGCCAAAAACCGGGGAATGAACGTACACATGGACGGCGCACGGTTTGCGAATGCCGTTGCAAGCCTTGGGGTCTCTCCTGCAGACCTCACCTGGCGCGCCGGGGTGGACGCCCTATCATTCGGCGCCACCAAAAACGGATGCCCCCTCGCGGAAGCAGTCGTATTTTTTAATAAAGCGCAGGCAGAAGAATTTCCGTTCTATCAAAAACGCGCGGGACACTTACTTTCAAAGTCCGCCTTGATCTCAGCCCAGTTCGACACCTACCTCGCGGATGGCTTGTGGTTGAAACTGGCAACCCAGGCGAATGCGGCCGCTCGTCAGATCTCCGAGGGGCTTGCTGGGATAGGCGGCTGCAAAATCTGCTCACCAACACAAGCAAACGAAGTCTTCGTTTCTTTTCCAGACGGCGTTGCCGAAGCACTTTTGGAGAGTGAATTCATATTCTTTCCCTGGCACACACCAGGGGCCCCATCATGCAAACGAATGCACCGATTGGTCACATCATTTCAAACCAGCAAAGCGGAGATTGATGCATTCCTAAGCAAAGCAAATAGATTTATAAACGAAAAGTCCTAAAGCCGTTCAGCGATTCCATTTGAAACGGTACGGCTTTAAACACTTTTTGTGCGATACTATAGAGCGCTTCGCCGATACGTGTGATCGGTTGATGGTTCCCGTCCATCAACTCGGCAAAAGAAGCGCGACCAAACAAGGACTTAGAGCAGCGTTCCGATTCCATCGGAACGCAAAAAGCTCTAAATGCCGGGGAGACTTTTATGCCGATGCTAAGCCGTTTGCCACTGATCATTGTTACGTTGTGTTCCCTAGCAGCGTGCGCAAAAACGCCGCCGCAAAATGTCAGTAATGCATGTGATATTTTCGAAGAGAAACGCAGCTGGTACAGAGCGACGAAAAAAGCACAGAAACGGTGGGGCATGCCCAAATCATTGCAGCTGGCCATTATCCGGCAGGAATCCGGCTTTGATGCCAGCGCCAAGCCAAAGCGGGGTAAATTTCTATTTGTCTTTCCGGGCAAGCGAAAATCATCCGCACGCGGTTACCCTCAAGCCCTTGATGGAACCTGGGATCAATATAAGAAATCAGCCGGCAACCGCGGGGCAAGCCGGAAGAACTTTCGCGATGCTGCCGATTTCGTCGCCTGGTACGGGGCCGAATCGCGACGACGCAATGGTATTTCCTTAAGCGATGGCTACAGGCAATACCTCGCCTATCATGAAGGTTGGGCCGGGTATGCGCGGGGGACCTATCGCCGTAAAAGCACACTCAAGCGCGCGGCAAGAATAGTGGACAGTACAGCGCGTAATTACCAAGCACAACTCTCACGTTGCGAAAAACGGTTCAACCGAGGGATCCCTCTGATCCCCTTTATTTAAAAGCATTTCCAGGCCAAGCGTGTGCGGTTGGCGTTAAGGAAATGCGTAAAATCAAAGACTTAAAGCGTCGTCCCGATTCCAATTGAAGTGTCGACGCTTTAATCAAACTACTCTTTATTTGGATAAACGAAAGACCGTTTGATCCGTCCATAGGCAAAGCTTGTATCAATTGATCCTACCCCTGGAATACGATGTAATCGTGTACGGATAAATTTTTCATAATCGTCAATACTCGACGCGACCACACGTAATAGATAGTCAGCGTCGCCCGTTGTCATCCAGCACTCCAGAATTTCATCAATTTTCCGAATATAATCCTCGAACCGCCCGACGGTTTTCTCATCGTGTTTATCGAGAGAAACTTGAATAAAAACCGTGAGGGGCAATCCAAATAATTCCTGATCCACCAGGGCCGTATATCCGGTAATCACTCCCTCAGCCTCCAGGGCGCGAAGTCGTCGAAGACAGGGAGATGGAGAGAGATTCACGCGGTCAGATAATTCTTGGTTGGTAAGACGCCCGTTCAATTGCAACTCGCGGATGATTTCTCGATCTTTTGAATCCATAGTGACTATCCTATCGCCGTTAACCCCCAATTTTGATAGATTCTGCCTCAAATTTGGCGAATTTCTGAGTATAAAGCAATAATTTATCGTATTTTTCGATCACTCTACGCTTTTTTTCCCATATTTTAGGCAGAACTTCGCACCATTTATTCGAAAAGAGGTCTGAGATGTCGGATGTTAAAGCGCTACGCCAATTAAGTCCCCTACGGAACACCACAAACGCATCCGATCCGGAGAAGCTCGCCAGCGAACAGCTTGCGCATTTTGGCGTAAATCCAGACAGCGCCTATGGAGCGGCTCTTCTGGATTTTGCAACACGGCTTTATGCGCTGAACGGCGATGCTGACGCGATTTGCAAAACGACAGCAGAGCACCTTGGCACATTGGACCGGTCGGACCGTATTGCCTGGTTCAACGCAAAACGGTTCATATGCTTCCAACTCGCTAAAGTTCTGGATACGCTGCAAAATCCGATGCGCGCGAGTTACCAATCACTGGTGACCGGACATCCAGGTTTTGCTGTCAAAGGCCCCTATCCGCTGTTCGATAATGTGACAGCGCTTTTCTCAGCAACTCCCGTCATTACACGGACGGCAACCTATCTCTTCGCCTGCACCGAATGGGTGGAAGACGCGTTTACGGGTCGCGAGCCATTACACGAAATTTACTCGCGGCTTTTGAACCCCACATCAATTAGCCTCGCCAACCACATCGTTGATCTGGAATGCGGCCATGAGGCGAACCGATACCTTGCCTGGAATTATAACTCTGGCATGGCCGCTATTGATGGCCTGCTTTCACACCTAGTTGGCTATGAAGACATCATTCTCTCATCCCGCAATGTCTATGGCGGGACTTATCAATTGCTCCATGACTGGTATGGCAAACCAGGGAATTTAAATGTCGCCATAGAATGGTTCGATGGCTTTGACGGTGTAGCGTTTGATGCGGCGCTCAAAGCAGCAGAGCAAAAATACGCCGACAGAATAGCGAAAGGCCGTCGGATTTATGTTTATGTGGAAAGCCCGTGCAATCCCCATGGAAATGTGCTGGACGTCGCAGCCATTTCACGGATCGCGCATGAACACGGCTGGACCGTCGCCTGCGACACCACCGTTGGAACGCCGTTCTTGTATCCTGTCCTAAAACACAAAGACGAGATCGCCCGGCCCGACTATGTCATCCATTCCTATACCAAAGAAATGACCGGCGGCGGGGCAACAACCGCTGGCGTTGTCATCGGCAAGGCCGAGCGGATGTTTATGCCAAAAGGGGATAGCCTGTCCGTGACGAAATACGACGGCAGCGAAGAGACAATTAACTGGGACGAGACCATGTTCTGGAACGTCTACTATGTGAAAGGCGCGTTTCTCGATTCCGATAAAGCCTATGAAGTATTGAATGGCCTCAAAACCTATGAATTGCGGGTGGTTCATAAAGCCGTCAATACACTGACCTTAGCGAACGCCCTTAATGCACACCCGAAAATCAACGTCAATTGCCCGGCAATCGAAACGCACCCAAACCACCAGACCTTCCGCAGCACCATGAAAAATGCCATGCCCGCAGGGCTCTTTACGATTGACATGGAAGAGGTGGACAAAGACGCCTTCAAACGGTTCTTCGATAGCCTTGAACCGGCGTTAGGCCTGCAAGTGAGCCTCGGGCAAACCAACTCCCTCGCCCTTTGCCCCGGCCTTACCAGCCACTCGGAATTATCTGCTGAGGCCCAAAAAGAAGCAGGCATTGCCCCCACAACCATCCGCCTGTCAGTGGGATTAGAAGACCCTCGTCGTCTCCTTGCCCACATGAAAGAGGCGGCCAAGTCAACCATTGACCCCGTGCATCCGGGCTTTTCAGAGCAATTCCTCTCCGCCAAAGACCTAGACGCACTCTACCGCTCAACCTATACATCCGTACACAATCGTTTCATCGAAAGCCAACCGGATGCAGAAAGCTTTGAGGCTTAAAGCGCCTCCGTTTGAATTGGAGTCAGAAGGGCGCTTTAAGTTTTTGATTTTACGCATTTCCTTAGCGCCAACCGCACACACTTGGCTTGGAATTGCTTTAGCAAGAAAGAGCGGGCTCGCATCGCTATACATCCGTATAAATCTCTTTCGCCACTTTATAGGTGTTGGCATAGGCTTTGACGCTGGCCTCTATCGGGTCGGCATAGCCGCCGCCAATAGCCATTGAGACGGGGATTCCGCGTTCGCGGCAGGCCCCAAGCACCATGCGGTCGCGGGCCATAAGACCATCAAAGGTGAGGGTCATGCGGCCGAGTCTATCTTCGCGCAAAGGGTCGACGCCTGCTTGGTAGAGGACAAGATCAGGCTCAAACGCGAATACGCGCGGCAGATGTGTCTCAAGGGCTTCTAGGTATTCCATATCGCCCGTTTCGTCAGGCAAGGCGACATCAAGGTCGGAGGCGACTTTTCTGAATGGAAAGTTTTTCGCACCGTGCACTGAAAATACGAAAACACTTGGATTCGCAGTGAGGATTGCCGCATTGCCATCGCCCTGGTGCACATCAAGGTCAATGATCGCAATGCGTCGGACAGCGCCTTCGTGCAGAAGCGCAAGGGCAACGCAAGCGAAGTCATTAAAAACGCAATACCCCGATCCGAAATCATAATGGGCATGATGCGTGCCACCGGCGAGTTGTCCTGAGATCCCGTCGTTGAGGGCCGACCGCGCGGCGGCAAGAGCACCTCCCATCGTCGCACGGGCACGTTTGTGGATATGCGGCGACCAGGGAAAGCCAATGCGCCGCATGGCGGATGGATCAATCTCACCTGTTTCAATCGCACGGACATAAGCCGGGTCGTGAGCACGCAAAAGATCAGCGTCGTCTATGGGCGGTGATTGTATGAGCTCGGACGGTCTGAGGATCGCCTCCTCAATGAGCAATCGACGCAACATGCCGTATTTACGGCCAGGAAAGCGATGTCCCTCCGGCAGGTTGAGATCGAATGTATCAGAGAAAAAGCACCGCATAGGGAATGTTGAAGGGCATTAAGTAATTAAAATCAGCGGTTTAAGCGTTTTATTTTGTTAGCGGCATCATGCCAACGCACCCCGGGGGAGGAACTATGTCGCTGCCAACCAGCCAGCCGTTTCCGTTTTGATGAGGGTCTCCATTAAATCGGTCATTCCCTCAGACGCGTTGAGACAAGGAACAGCGGTAAATTCTTGACCGCCATTTTCAATAAAGGTCTCCCGCCCCTCAATGGCAATTTCCTCCAACGTCTCAAGGCAGTCTGCAACGAAGCCTGGTGTCATCACCGCAAGATTGCGCAGGCCTTCTTCGGCGGACGCCGTAATCATATCGTCGGTTGCTGGCGTGAGCCATTTCTCCGGACCGAACTTCGATTGGAACGAAAGGGGCGCGAACTCTTTTGACCAACCCATCTTTTCGCGCAAGAGCCGCGCTGTCTTCGCACAATGGCAATGGTACGGGTCACCGGACTGCAGATATCGCTCTGGTAATCCGTGAAAAGATAGAATGACCCGTTCAGGCGCCCACTTTAGCGATTCCAAATGCGCGCGCGCGCCAGCGGCTAACGCGTCAATATAAGAAGGGTGATCATGGAACGCCGGAACCGTCCGCAAAGCGGGCTGCCACCAATGGCTCTTAATCGCATCGAAGACGGCGTCATGAACACTCGCAGTCGTCGTCACCGAGTATTGCGGGTAAAGCGGCGCCACGAGAATGCGATCACACCCTTGCGCTTTTAAAGCGGCCAGCCGATCGGCGACCGATGGAGAGCCGTAGCGCATTGCCCAATCGACCCGAACCCCGCCGTCAAAACGATTTTCAATATCGGCAGCAAGCGTTCGCGTGTGGAACCGCAAGGGCGACTCATCACTTTCTTTACGCCAAATCGAGGCATACGCCTTTGCTGTTTTCGACGGTCGAACGTTTAAAATTACCCCGTAAAGGAGTGGCGTCCATAATATACGTGGATAATCAACAATTCTTTTGTCGCTCAAAAACTCTGCAAGATAGCGTTTAACGGCTTTACCTGTCGGCGCGTCTGGCGTTCCGAGGTTCACCAGCAAAACACCGGTTTTAGGGCGCAAGACGGCTGGATGGTCACTTGGTGCATCGGGCAAAACGACTTGTGACGGTGACTCCTCTGACTTTTGCAGCTGAGGCGTATTCTCCGAATGCTTTATTGCCGGCGCCCCATCTGACGACGGAAAGGCAATTACTTTTGAAGTTTGTTGATCCAAAGCGCTCGTCGTCCCGATCTTACTCGCTTGCAAGTCATACAGTCCTACAAGTCAATTTAATTTATTCTCTAAAACAGCATCTCAGCGCCCGGTTTGGTGCCCTATTCCCACACGCCTCTTGAAACCTGTGGTTTTGAGGCTTTACCAAGTGAAGAAGCCATCGACCGCCTCATTTTTTTGCCCGTGAAATGGCAAAGCCGATGGATCCCCAATGCCAGTTTTTCTTACTACGATATCAATCTTGGTTCCGGTTTTTGTTTCGCAAAATAATATCGTTATCAAAGTGACATAATTCGGTGCCACGCAGGTAAGAGTTTAAATAACTTCAGCGCTGCGTTAAGGGGACGTAGCGTCCCACCTCACTCTTCTTTGCGATGGATGACGTTTACCGCGTTGTCAAATATCGGCTTTTCGTCTGAAAAACAGAGGCTTAAGAGAGCAAGCGACAGGCAAATACTTCGAAATGATTAACCGGAAATGATTAACGGGGAAATGGATGGCGTTTGATATCAGTTTTTGGGCTGCGCTTGGATTTTTCTTTGCAGCCTATGCGGTTGTCGGAAACGATGCACTGCAAACGCTTGGGACTTTCATAAACTCCAATCGGCGTTTGCCCTGGTGGGTCCTATTTATTTTCGCCGCCACTGTCCTCGTGTTGGTCTTTGCCTTCGGGTATGTCACCGACGGCGGCGAACTTAGAAACCCTGACGGAACGTTTAAAGAGTTATGTAATTTCGCAGTGGGTTGCGACCCATCCTACGGACGCCTCGAGAACACGGAAAAATATCCAATTTTTGATCCGCAGTGGTACCACGCGTTGCCGCCACTGATGCTTTTATTCTTAACACGGTTTGGTGTGCCTGTTTCGACGACATTCATGGTCCTGACGATATTTGTCACCATGAGCGGGCTATCGTCCATGTTACAAAAATCTCTTATTGGTTATGGCCTCGCCTTTTCCGTTGGTGGTGGCGTTTATCTTATCCTGTCACGCACGGTTGAAAATTTTTTCCGCCGAACCGAACACCAACAGCACCATCCGGGCTGGGTTGCTTTGCAATGGATCACCACGAGCTATTTATGGGCCGTCTGGTTGATGCAGGATTTTGCCAATATCTTTGTCTTTCTACCCCGCGATGACGGTGTGACCATCGGCTCTGGCCTTAATCCCGCCGAAGCGATTGCAGCCGTTATCGTTACAATATTGCTGCTCGGTTATACGTTCTGGAATAGTGGGGGGCCGGTGCAACGTATTTTGCAGTCAAAAACCGCTGTTACAGACATCCGATCAGCCACCATTATCGATTTTATCTATGCCTCGCTGCTGTTCTATTTCAAAGAAGTGAACAATGTCCCGATGTCCACAACATGGGTCTTCCTCGGCCTCATTGCTGGACGGGAGTACGCGTTCTCTCTGACCACGAAAGCCGTGAGCTTTCTGCGCACAACGGAGATTGCCCTCACGGATATTTCGAAAGCCTATATCGGTCTTGTCATTTCCATTGACATGGCAAGAGGGCTTCCTTGGCTTGCCAAGGGGCTATCGTCAGGAGGCTTTCAACCCCCGCCCCTTGCTGAATTGGCGCCAAGCCCAAACACCGCCTGGTTTTTAATCATCGCCAATGGCTTGCTTATCCCGGTAGCAATATTTTTTCGCAAAAAATCGACAATGCGCATGGGCTTACTTGCAGCACTCTATGCGGTAGCCACAACCGCCTTTATCATTCTACCGATTTTTTAATGGCGCGCCACGCGGCTAGTATAAACAGACCGCCGCCTAAGGCGTAGAACGTCAAAGCGAGCTTTGGAAAGATTAGGATTTCGAGTCTCTCCATCATCAAGGGCGCATGACCAAAGCATTCGAGGGCCCGATAGGTACGGGTAATAGGATCTTTAATGGAACACCCCGAAAACAGGGTCATTTGATGGAATTGAGCGAGCACGATAAACAGCGCCGCATACAATACAAATATCACGATTAACAAACGGCCAACGGCAAAAATACCGGTTCGCAGCTCCATCAGCCGTATAGCGCCCAACGCAAAAGCAAATCCGATGGGCGTTGCAAAAATATGTAAATAATATCCGGGTGTCACGATGCCCTTTGGGCCCAACATGACTTGAACGGCAGCGTGGTAGCCGAGCCCCACAACGACAGGTGCCACCATAAAGATTGGTGCATCTAGCAAACCTGGTGTAAAAATTTCTTTATCCGGACGTTCCCTCACCACACGTTGAAGGTAATAAACAAGTGGTATAGCGAATAATACAGACAATATTGCTTCAAGAACCCTCGGCATCGATACAAAAGACCAGGTTCCGGCCCAGACAAAGCTCATATACAATGATGCAAGTCGGTTTAAAAAAATGAAAATGGAAAACCCAGAGTCCGCAGCGCTCATCCCACCGCTTGCCTTAAGCGATGCCATGTCATGGGACCCTGTAATGGTTCCCGTTGAAAAATATTTCTGCGCATACCAACCACCAGCGATGATAAGAAATGTCACGCCGAATACCGCGACAGGGGCAAGTACTCTGGCAAGCTGTTGCAAGAAGGATTGATGCGACGTTCCCCTGATATCTCGAAGCAAGTCCGAGATGGCATGCCACGAGAGCAATAATCCAATACCCACAGCAACCGGTAGAAAGAATGCTTTCGTCAACGCGCCAAAACCGATGGCGCTCGCTAACAAAAAGCTTGCCCTTGAAACACCGCTTTGCGTGCTGCGATGCTTCAAATAATTCAAAAGCGCTGCCCAGCTGATGCCTGCAAAAAGAAGACAAAAGCTATCATTACCGAGCCTGGCCATCTCCACAAAGAACATCGGCGCTAAAAATGGCCAACATGCCATCATAAAGGGCACAGCTAATTGGTTTTCCGTTTGATCAAAGTCACTGAACGTGCTCGACGGCCCCAGCGTTGCTTGATCCAGCTTAAAAAAAGAGGCGGTCGCCTCAACACCAATCCAAAGGCCAGCGAATGCGACGACCCAACAGGCCAACCGTAGCCAAAACAAATGCGCCTTCCAATCCAACGTCTTTGTAAGACTATAGACGGGCGCAAGCGCAATGTAGCTGAGGGGTGGATGCTGTGCCTGCCAGTTTATTGACCGTCCTTGCTCAAACTTGCGCGGTGTTTTAGGTGGTTGATTGATAAATGATCGCATTGCATCAACCCCTCCTTCGTCCATAAACACATCTTTATACGACTTATTAGGACTTTCATCAAAAGGGGGAACCGAAGAATAGCGATCCGGTCCAACGGTCAAATACTCGTTGACATCGCGCGCTATGAGATCTTTTCCATATACCGGTATGCGCCCTTCATCAGCGATCAATTGCACCGACGAATAATGGGCCGTCTCGTCGAAGCCCTCAAATGGAGGCGTCGACAAGATGAACGCACAGCCGGTGAAAAATACTGCGAGTAAAATGAGGTTCAAGGGACTGGCTGCCAAGACCAACTGGCGACGGTCAAATGATGCCACTAGAGAGTGTCTTTCAGTAGATAGGACTGTGCTGGGGACATGGGGAAACGCAGCCCCTCGTCCTCGCAAAACTCTTCCGAATTTGATTGCCATGCACCATTAAACGATATGACTTTTTCCTCAAGAGGCACAAAGCTTGATTAGAAGCCAACCGAAACACGCGCTGAAATGAAATAGCCAGAGCTTTCTCCATTGCGCGCAAGGAGACCACCCCCGTTTAGGTCGATCATAAAGCCATCAACAGCCTCTACCACAACGCCGCCTTCAAGACGCAAAGAGTTGTCGGCATAGCCGTTAATAAAGGTTGTCCGTGGCACACCGGGCGCACTTACAAGGTCAGTGACGATTGTTTGATCAAATTCATTGAAGTCCGTGCGATAAAGGACCCTTGCGCTTGGGATGATGGACGTATCCCTACCCAAACTGAACGGTCGCGCTAAGCGCCCACCGATTTCAGCATAGGCAGCATCAACATCCGTTCCACGAACGGCAAGATCAAGCCCGGTCGCACCTGATTGCTGGTAGGCATCAAGGTCAGCCCGAAAATACCCCAGTGCGACCTCTGGTGTGAAAACAAAATTGCCGAAATAATGGTCTTTTGAGACACGACCAGATACCGAGAATGATGTGGTTTCCTGCTCCCCGATGGCAGATTGGTTCGCAACCCCCGTATCACGGTCAGTAACGATGTCGGAGAATTGTATCCCCACATCGGCCGTGAACAGAATATTATAGGGCAAATTGCCTTGGGCGAGACCCCCAAAGTAATACGCATCAATATCGAACCCAGCAGCACGCGTCTCAAACAAGCCATCAAAGCGCGAGATACCACCATAAATAGCGGCCGCCCAGTTCGCATCAAACACCTTGCCGATACCGCCGCCAGTATCAAAACCATCCGCCTCATACCCAAGAATGCCGGACGCTGCATTGCGCTCGAGATCGAGATACCCACTGTCGACGAAAACGATAATTCCGTCTTCGCCTGCCCGATCAGCAAGCCGCGTCGTCACAAACCCTTGGGCAAACCGCTGGCGCCGCGCTTCGGCGCTATCCCGCAACGTTTCTGCAACACCGCCTAGAACAAATGGAGCAAGGATCGTATCGGTGTAAAATTGCCCTTTGATGGTATGACCCGCCGCCGTCGGGTGCACACCATCAAAAAAGAGGAACTGATTTTGATCGTCAAAGCTCGCCGTCACACAGGATGGCGTGCTGCTGCAAGCATCTGTTACATTGCTGATACCATATTTCTCTGGATTTGCCTGTGCATCAGCAAAGAGCGTGTTTACATCAACAAGGATAATGTCAGTATCCGTTGTTGCGGCTAGCGCTCCCAGGTCCGATACCAGCGCTGCGTTGAATTCATTCGTAAAGATCGTTGAACGCGAACGGCTTTCGGTTTCAATACTTGTGCCGAACCCAAAAGGTTCAGCAACAGCCCCCAAATCCGCAGAATTTGGAACGACAATTGTTTGTGCGCCCGCCGAAATCAGACTGGACGAAATCGATACAAGATCACTCGAAGCCTGCAGCGCTGCCGACTGCAATAGCCCAATAGGATCAGTGGTGCTCGGCAAAAACGAAATCTGATTGGTGACGAAGCCGTTATTGCCCCCACCATTGACGATAAACAAGCTTGTCGAACTATGCGCGCCGCCCTGACGATCAAGAAAATTGTCGGATTGGTTGGTCAGATCGGTATCAGCGACCAATACCACATCCGATATGTTACCGGTCACGAAGCCGCTGGGGTTTGGCGATTGACTGGTTTTTGCACCACCGACCGCGGAGTTGAATACATCCGCATCATCGATACGGAAATTTTGTTGCAAAATCTCTGCGTAAAGCGGTCCGTTGGTAAAACGAAGATCCGGAAAAATATTGCCCGGATCGGAAAGGCTGTCGCCAAAAACGACCTGACGGTCGAATTCCTGTGCCACCGCTGGCGCAACAAATAACGACATCAGTATAAGCGCGAGCGCTGTCGCCGCACTGCACAAATCTTCTGACAGTTCTTCTGGCCGTTCTTCTGGCGATTTTTTTGGCAACAAAGATCCGTTGGACGCTTGTTCATATCGAAAAAACCCAATTGGCAAAAACCCGAAACGCCAACAAGCACCACGCCAACCACGTTGCCAAACTGGGGATCCTAGGAAAACTGGGGATCCAAGGAAAAGCCTCATTTTTGGATTGTCATTCACCATGGGCCACCTCACCTCTTCGTTTTTATTTTTTGTAGCGTTTAATCCGACGGTGACAACGTCAAGGGATTCCGACGGCAGAGCGCGCGATTTTTATGGAGTTCTACGGGATGTGACTTTTTCGGCGCAGCTTGCCAACAGCTTTATAGCGCACACCGGGTCGCCAACGACACCGCTTTGCGCTAAAGAAGCGCGCCATGACAAATCACGACGAAATAAAGCGCGTCGTCCTCGCCTATTCCGGCGGGCTCGACACATCGGTCATCCTGAAATGGCTGCAGACGGCTTATGACTGCGAAGTCGTAACGTTTACTGCTGACCTTGGTCAGGGGGAAGAATTGGAACCGGCTCGTATCAAGGCCGAACGCGCCGGCGTAAAGCCAGAGCATATCTTTATCGAAGATTTACGCGAGGAATTCGTTCGCGACTTTGTCTTCCCGATGATGCGCGCGAATGCCCTTTATGAAGGGGAATACCAATTGGGCACGGCAATCGCCCGACCCCTTATTTCCAAACGCCTTGTCGAGATCGCCGAAAAAACCAGCGCCGACGCCATATCCCATGGCGCGACAGGCAAAGGCAATGACCAGGTCCGGTTTGAATTATCGGCATACGCCCTAAATCCATCAATCAAAGTTATCGCCCCATGGCGTGAATGGGACCTTAATAGCCGTAATAAACTGATCGCTTTTGCAGAATCCCATCAAATTGAAATTGCCAAAGACAAACGCGGTGAAGCACCATTTTCCGTGGACGCCAATCTTTTACATACATCTTCTGAGGGGAAAGTCCTTGAAGATCCGGCCGAACCCGCACCGGATTATGTGTACCAACGAACCACCGCTCCAGAAGATGCGCCAGATGATCCCGAGATTATTGAAATCGCATTTGAGCACGGAGATGCTGTTGCCATCAATGGCAAAGAACTATCGCCGGCAGCGTTACTTACAAGCCTCAATACATATGGTGGCACGCACGGAATCGGTCGCCTTGATTTTGTTGAAAATCGATTTGTCGGCATGAAGTCCAGGGGTATCTATGAAACGCCAGGGGGTGCTATCCTATTGGCTGCACACAGAGGAATTGAACAAATCACCCTTGATCGCGGCGCTGGTCATCTGAAGGATGAATTAGGTCCACGCTATGCGGAACTCATTTACAATGGCTTCTGGTTTTCGCCTGAGCGTGAGATGCTGCAGGCGCTCATCGATAAAAGCCAGGAAAATGTTTCCGGCAGTGTCAAAATCAAGCTGTACAAAGGCGCAGCCACAGTGATCGGTCGATCCTCTCCGAAATCACTATACTCAGCGGCCCATGTCACATTCGAAGAAGATGCCGTTTATGACCAAAAAGACGCCGAAGGCTTCATCAAACTGAACGCACTGCGGCTCAAACTTCTCGCGCGACACAAGACTTAGTCGTGGCAATGCCTTGGTAAGGTCATGAAAAAACTAAGCTTTTTGGTTTTTCAGGGAGATTGTGATGGAAAACGCCAAGACACCTTTCCGACAGGCCAACCTCGCTGTATAGTTAACCCAAAGAAGCATCCTGCTGGCACAGCAGACGTCCGTTGAGGGGTATCGTTATGGGCAGTAAAATTGAGGCAATTTTCGGCGGCATCCTAGCGCTGTTCATCGTCGTGGCTGCGATCGTAGCACTGACGACGTTGTCCGGTGGAATCGGCGGCGCTCCGAAACAAGCTAAAGCAAATAATGATGGGTTAGATACGCTTGCTGGTATCCCGGGTATGGATAAGACAAAACGCAAACTGCTTTGTGGGTGCTTCGACCGTGGCTTCAATATGGCCGGTAGTGACGTGAACGTCTTATCATCACAATACCGAACCGGTTACGAAATGTGCCGCGCGGAAAATGCGGATGCGGCTGAAGCGTGGACTGCTGGCTGGAACGCAAAATTATCCGCTCGTCCTTATGAGGCGAGCTGCGCATCTTATCTCCGCAAAAAAGACCTTACCTAAAGCATTTACAAGCCAAGTGTGTGCGGTTGGCGTTAAGAAAATGCGTAAAATCAAAAACTTAAAGCGCCGTTCTGATTCCAATTGAAACAGAAGCGCTTTAAACGTCGTCCCGATTCCAATTGAAGTGTCGACGCTTTAAAAAACGCTGCTTGCGGTCGAGGTCTACTTTTCGTTAAGGCTAACCTTACTATTAGGTCGAAGCCCTGTTTATGCTTCGCTTTTTGCGGGTCGAGCCAATAAATCATCCTTAATCTGATTGATATCGCGAACGCCATCGATGAGGTCTGCAACAGCCTTTGCAAGTGGCGCATCGATATTGTTTGCGCGACCAAGCTCGACAATAGCAGCTGCCGTCGCCGCGCCCTCACTCACCGTCGAACGATCCCCTTGAATATCGGCAAAAGAACGTCCCTGGCCCAATTCAAACCCGAGGGACATATTGCGCGATGCTTTAGAGGTCGCTGTCAGGATAAGATCACCAAGACCTGACAAACCGGCCATTGTTTCAGTTCGTGCACCGAGGGTTGCCCCTAATTTTTGAAACTCTGAAAAACCGCGGGCAATAACTGCCGCGCGGGCACTTTCGCCGAGGCCTGCGCCTTGCGCCGCGCCCGCCGCAATGGCCAATACATTCTTCATCGCGCCGCCAAGCTCAACGCCCAAAATATCCGTTGTCGAATAAAGTCTAAAACTGGGACCTGACAGCGTTCTTGACCAGCGCGCGCCAACACCAGGATCGCTGGCGGCTAGCGTCACTGCTGTCGGCAAACCAGACGCAACATCGTGGGCAAAACTTGGGCCTGATAAAACCGCCTTTGCTGCTTTCGGAAAGGCCTCGGACAAAACAGTCGACAGGGGTAAGCCTGATGAACGCTCTAATCCTTTTGAACAAAGCAAGACCGGGAATTGTTCACCGGTACTGGATCGCGTTACGCGATAGGCATCAAAGAGGGTCTGCAAGATATCACGCGCCGCTTGCGCGGGCCCTGCATATACCAGAGCGTCTGCGGCTCCGATAACGGCATCCGCATCTGTTACGGCAACGATATTTTCATGCAGTGCAATGCCTGGCAAATAAAGTCGGTTCTCTCGATCGGTATTAATGCCTAAGGCGGCTTTAGCATTGCGCATTAATATCGATACGGATACACCTTTTGGGGCCATCAATTGAGCAAGGGCCGTCCCCCAGGCGCCACCCCCGTAAACAATAACGCGTTCAAAATGAGCTGTGTCGGACATACTCTCCCATGCCGGAGACTGAAAGGGTGCGTCAAGCATGTAAGGTCTTTGAATAGCCAATCTTCAGGCTTTTGGGCCTTTTTTGCCACCACCATGTTCTGCGCCCATAGGCGGCGGCGCTAAAGGCCAGCGCGCGCGGGGAGCAAATGCAAGCGCTTCATCGCGCTCAGGAATAAGACCAGCGGCAAAGCGTTCCGCACCGGCAACACCGATCATCGCACCATTGTCGGTACAGAATTTCACCGGCGGCGCAGATAAGACCCAGCCCCTTACGGAACAAATATCTGACAGCGCCGCTTTGATTGTACAATTGGCTGCAACCCCTCCAGCAACGACAAGCGGCCAGTCTCTGTCGTGCCCTAATTGAGTGGACTTTCTATATTTCTGATCAAACAGTTCCATGGCGCGGGCCGTCCGATCAGCGAGATGGCGCGCCGCTGCTGCTTGAAACGACGCGGCAATGTCGGCGACGTCTTGTCCTGTGGGCGACGATAATCCCTCGACCGCTAGCCGCACCGCCGTTTTCAATCCGGAGAAAGAAAAGTCCGCGCCATCACGTTTCGCGAGTGGTTTCGGTAACGCAAAACGATCGGCCCGACCACCCGTTGCCGCGCGTTCAATCATAGGGCCGCCGGGTTGTCCCAGTCCCAGCAGTTTTGCGGTTTTGTCAAAAGCCTCTCCAGCAGCATCATCAATCGTTGTGCCCATTCGATGATACTGTCCGAGCCCCTCAACCGCGATAAGCTGCGTATGCCCGCCGGAAACAAGAAGCAAAAGATAAGGATAGTTTGTTTGCTGAGTAAGATGGACCGATAGAGCGTGCCCTTCCAGATGATTGACGGGTAAGAGGGGAAGGTCGTGGGCTAACGCAAAACCCTTTGCCGCGGTTAGGCCCACCATCACGCCCCCAACAAGCCCCGGGCCCGCCGTGGCTGCGACTGCATCAATCTCCCCCGGTTCGGTTGATGCGTTTTCCAGAGCGGCCACCATCAAACCGTCGATCCGCTCAACATGGCTGCGTGCGGCGATTTCAGGGACGACGCCACCATAGGGCGCATGGGCCTCCGTCTGGGACCAAACCTCGTTAGACAACACACGATATTGTCCATCGGGATTGCGCCGAACCACGGCCACCGCCGTTTCATCGCAACTACTTTCAATTCCAAGTATGGTTATGCTCGTCATGCGCGCTTATATTCCAAAACGATGAATAGACAAAAATAAGACGCTGGCTGTCGCCAGAAACGATTGACGTCGTTCTCCTCTCTGAGGGCAACCAAAGCCCCTACCGTTAAGAAAAACATATGCAGGATAGCCGCCCCGATCATACCGCAAAACGGCTCATCATCGTGACCCGGCCCGCGCCGGACGGCCCATCTCTCATACAGTCACTGGCGGAAATTGGCGAGGACGCGCATTTTGCCCCCGTTATGGACATCGCGCCGAATGATGTTGCGGTTGATATGACGAACGTCACAAGCCTTGCTTTCACCTCAGCCAATGGCGTCAGAGCTTTTGCGGAAAAGTCGGACCGACGTGAATTGCCGGTGTTTGCCGTAGGTCCGGCGACGGCAAAGGCGGCGGCGACCGCTGGGTTCACCAACGTCAACGCGGCCGATGGCGATGTAAGGGCGCTTGCACGGCTCATTTCAAGCGCCCCTATTTTCCAGCCCCAAACAACGGGCACCGTGTTACATGTGGCGGGCGTCCACCGCGCTGGCGACCTTTGCGCGTTGTTGCAAGAACACGGCATCTCTTCTCGCCGTGAGGTTATTTATGAGGCGACAGCGCGTGAGCGCATATCGCCACAGACCTTGAGCGCCATTGATAATGCGCTGTCGGAACAGCGCGAGGTTCTCGCCCTTTTTTATTCTGCGCGTTCTGCCCAACTGTTCATTGCCCAGACACAAGCGGCTGGCGCGTCGGATCGTTTCAAAAAAATAGCCGCGGTTTGTTTAAAAGCTCCCATAGGTGAAGCAGCATCCATTGCGGATTGGTCGCGCATCGTAATCGCCGATGAAATCAATGACGCCGAAGACCCATTTATAAAACTCATAACACGCGGAATTCATGCAGCTGCGCCTTGAACATAAAATGCGCAAAGAGTTAGTTACGACAAGACAAGAATAGTCTACTTAATTCTCGTCAAACCATATTGTTGTTTGATGCTTGCCACGTCCAGGGAGAACCCGATGCCTCACTCCGATGAAAATGAAAACAAAAAAGAAGATCAATCGAATGACACAAAAGTGACATCCGAGAATTCAGAAAACACAACTGAGTCTCAGGCAGGTGACACCGAGGCAACATCTGCGGATAAGGATAACGGCACGGATTCTGGCATGGATTCTGGCACGAAATCTGGGAAAGAATCTGGCACGGATGCCGATAGCGAAACAAAAGACGACACCAAAAATGTCGAAGAGGTCGAGGCTGAACTCGTCAGCGACGGCGCAACAGAAGCCGCTCGTGATGATGAGACAACACCTGATGACGCCGAAGATACCAAAACTGACGATGATGATCATTCTACGGATAATACTGTTGAAAAGTCGAAAGGCATCTCTCCCGGTTTAATTATCATTGGGGCAACAGCGATTGCCGGTATTGTTATCATTGGCGCTGCCCTTTTGGATCGCGATGGCACAACACCAACAAGCAGCGGGGAAACCGCAAAACAAGTTATTGAAGAACAGACGACCGTTGAAGGCTCGCAAGCACTAAGCGACGATAGTACGGCACCAACCGATGCCCCCATCGAACTAGAGACGACCGCAGGCGGCGATAGGGACACAGGTGAAAGTCCAGTTGAGAAAATACTGAACGACGTTAGTGACCAAACGAAGGTTGCAGCCGCCGCCTTGCCTGACACGGACCAAGCTGAAGGGACCATCACCGAATTACCACCGGCACCTGAAACGGGTGACGCAAATGCTGGTTTTAAGTCCGCAGCAAAGGCCGTTCTGGACACCATTGAAGAGCAGAATGATACCGCCTCGGATGATACGGAAAAAACCGACACCGAAACGGCAGCCGAGACGCCTGATTCAGAGACAGCAGACAAAGAGGAAGCGACACAAGAGGCGACACCAGAGGCCATGACCTCGGAGGCAACAGACGGCGTCAACGCAATCGGTACGGCAGCGGAAGGCGCTGAGAACGAGGAAGGTTCAGACGAGCCAGATACGGAAAAGCCAGGTACAGAAAAGCCAGACCCAGAAAAAGCAGAAACAACCGCTACCGATAATGCGGACACGTCAATTGATGAAGAGAGTGCTCTGACCCAAACCGATGAAACAATAGACGCGCAGAATGCGGATGATTCCGCCGATACTGTCGCGTCCGAAAGCACACAAGAAACGGGTACACAAAAATCTGGCACAACAGGCGAGAATGCAGACGCGCTAAAAGCAGAGATCCAGGCCCTGCGCAATGCGTTTGAAGCACAAGCCAGTGAATTCGCTGCGGCCCTTGCAGAGGAGCGGGAGACATCAGCCCAACAAGCCGCGACCATTGCTGAGTTACAGGCGAGTTTTCAACAAGAGCTCGCGGTCAAACTTGAACAAACCGCGGCACAAATTGCTGCCTTAGAAGAACGCCTCACCGGGGCAAACGCTGACGGGCCAAGTTCAAACGGCGGACAAGCCGCCGCAGCGCTCGCCTTAACAGCCCTTGCCCGTACGGTTGAAACCGGGGAGCCCTATGTCAACGAACTCTCTGTCCTATCACGGTTAGCCCCCGATGTTGATGGGGTCGCGGCGCTCACGCAATACGCTGAAACCGGTGTTCCAACCCTTGGCGAGTTGAAATCAGACTTTGACCCGGTTGCCGATGCCGCTATCGCAGCTGAGAAGAGTGCAGGCGCGACGGACGCGCTGTCGTCAATGTTTGCGAACCTATCAGGCATCGTCACAGTCCGACCCGCGAACTTTACGGAAGGCGATAATACCCCAGCGATCCTGTCACGCGCTGAGGACAGTTTGCGTAAAGATAATCTTAGCAAAGCGTTGGAATATCTTGGCGACCTGAAAGGCTCCGCCGCAGCGGTTTTCGAACCATGGGTTGCAAAAGCCAATGCCAACCTCGGTGCCAATGAAGCGCTTAATGAACTGAACGCAACATTCCTTACCGCCCTTGGGGACTAAAGCATTTCTAGCTCAAGTAACGACTTAAGTGGATTTGGCCCACACAGTGGAGCAAATCACGGACAACCCTCTGCGGGTGGCGCCGATATGAAATTACGGTTAAAATAACCGATCGGAGATGTATCGGCGGCGATACGATCTCCTCATCCAATCCATGGACACAGATTAGGGACGTGACGCCATGCTCCGTATTTTGATTTTCATCTTGTGGGGTATCTTTATCGCTGGCATTTTCACCTGGCTGGCGACCTTGAATGGTCGTTTTGAAACCATAATTTTTGGACAGAAAATCAGTTCGACAGCGGGCCTTGCCCTCGGGTCGGTCTTAGTGTGCTTTCTCATTACCGTTGCCGCAACAGCCGTTATTAAAGACGTTATGGCAATGCCCGGCAAGATCCGAGCCGAACGCGCGCGCAATCGGCGTGAGCGGGGCATGGCCGCCCTGACCCGTGGGCTGGAATCCGTTGCCGCCGGCGATGGATCAGGGGCAATGCACCATGCCCGCATCGCCCGTCGTAATCTTGGCGAAGGGGCCATGACACGGCTTTTAACGGCACAGGCCGCACAACTCTCTGGCGACGACGAAACAGCAGGTAAGAGCTTCTCTGCCATGCTAGAAGCACCGGAGACGGAGTTTCTTGGCTTACGGGGCCTCTACGCAAAAGCCTTACGCGAGGAAGATGCTGAGACCGCAAGAGGTTATGCAGAACGCGCGTTCTCGCTTCGACCCAATGCCAGTTGGGCCTTTGAAAGCGTCTTCGACCTTGCACTGGATCGCGGCGCTTGGGGGGAGGCACGCAGTTATTTGAAACCGGCGACAAAAAACAAAACCATCGCCCCCGATCAGGCAAAGCGCGCCGAGGCGGCTTTGTTGACGGCAGAAGCCTATGCCTCATTCGACAGTGATGACAAAGCGGGAGCGCTCGCCGATGCAGAAAAAGCGCTGAAGGTCGCACCAGGGTTTTCACCAGCGGCGGTTCTCGTTGCCCGTCTTCACCATGACGGCGGCCGCAGTGGCCGGGCTGAAAAGGCCCTGGAGAATGCTTTTGCTGCAAAGCCCCATACATCTATCATCAGTGTACTGGTGAATCTTTACGGACCAAGCGAAAGCAAAAAAGCAACGGCGCTACTACGCAAGCTTGCAAACCGCCATACGGAGGCCCCTGAAAGTGCCTTGGCGCTCGCGCGCGCCTTTATTCTGGAAGCTGACTATGAACAAGCTATTCCAGCCCTTGAAAAAATTCTAACGGACAAGGCAACCGCACAAAATTGCACGCTGATGGCAGACGTTGTGGCAAAAGCCCATGGCGATACCGCAGCCCGGCCATGGCTTGCCCGTGCGGCGTCCGCCGAGCGTGATCCAACGCCAGGCGTTGATGGCGTGTTCTCTTACTCCCGCACCGGCTGGGCCCAGCTCGTCCGCGATTATCGCAACGACGGACGCCTTAGCCCAGCCCCTATCGACGTTGAGCCCCAGGGCCTATCCCAAGATGATTTGAAACGCCTCGCGCCGCCGGTTGCCGCACTGACCACGCCTCCTGGCGACACAGCCGACCCGGACGACGAACAGCCGAAACGTGACGACACGCACACAGATGATATAGCCAGTGCAAGCATTCAAGCCCCGTCCGATAGCGAGGCAAATACAGCAACAGCAAATTCCCCAGATGATATTGACGACGCAACAAAAGATGAAAATGAAAACATAGCCGACGCCAAAGAAGCGCCCGAGGCTGAACCATCAGAGAATAGCGAAACGGCGACGCAATCAGACACGAGTGGTGCAAATGAGCAATCGGATACTGAAGATACCGAGGCGAATGGCGTGACAGCGTCGTCTGAAGATACGACTAAATCGGCATCGGGTGACAAATCAGAAACAGAGCTAGGGACACCGCCGTCAACGGATACGCCAATGGACACGTCGGCCAAAGAAGCCGCCCCAAAAGAGGGTGTACACTAACTACTATAATTTTGGGGGAATTGGTCTATGATTTGGTTTACAGGCGATTTGTGGGAGGATTTCTGTCGGGGATTAATAATCGGGTTCACAATTATTCTTTCAATGAATGCCATAGATATCCTGTTCTATGGAGGGGCCCAAATCCCCGATAATGACCAAAGCGCTGTCTCAGAGTATGTTTGCCGCTTATTTATGGAAGACAGCAGCTTTTACGGCACTCCATGGATACCATTCATTGCCCTATCGTTAGCCCTGTTAGCAAAATTTGGGTTTTGGCGATTGGGATTAGACCATTTTCTAACACGTATAGTATTTGCACCGCTGATTTTTCCGCTATATCTGTTACTGGTCTTCGGATCGACGGTTGCGGGCGCCTACCTTTCCGAGTTGCTTTCTTTATTAGTAAGCGTTGTTTTCGACGAATGCCCTTTTCAATAATTCTGCATGAAGTTCTAAAATACCAAAATGGAGGAGCTACTCAGCGGCCTCAGCAGGGGTTGTGTCCTGTGTTTTCTTCTGAATAAAGAGTTTTCTGATTTTGCGCGGGTCGGCCCCTACGACTTCGAATTCATACCCCTTCGGATGGATAAGAATTTCGCCCCGTTGCGGGACACGACCTGCAAGAGAAAACACAACGCCGCCAAGGGTATCGATATCCTCTTCGTCCAAAGCGAGATCAACGCCGGCAATCTCGGCGAATTCTTCTAACTCAACCCGGGCATCGGCCTCCCAGCCGCCGGTTGTCCGAGCGGTAATCGTCGGGGCATCGTCCTCATCATGTTCATCATTGATCTCACCAACAATTTCTTCAACAAGATCCTCAATTGTTAAGAGCCCGTCGGTCCCACCATATTCATCGACGACCAAAGCCATATGGATGCGCGATGCCTGCATGCGCAGGAGAAGATCCGTAATCCGCATTGATGGCGGTGCATATAACAGGTCACGTCGCACAGCCTTTAGCACAGGCTCTGTAACCGCAGCGCGCCGTTCCGGTGTGGAAATGAGTTCGACCACATCCTTGATATGCACCATTCCAACCGGATCATCGAGATCGCCGCGGTAAATCGGCAAGCGCGAGTGACCGGCATCAGCAAAAATACGCACCAGGGCGTCGAGGGGCGTATCAATATCCACAGCAATGACATCAGCGCGCGGCGCCATCACGTCATCAACCCGCTTTTGGTCAAACGCGATCACCCGCTCGATCATTTCGCGACGCGCCAATGGAAGCCGGGCCAGCATCTCGCGGCTGTCTTCGTCAAGACCCCCATTGCTTAACGCTTCGGTGATCACCGCATGGGGCGATGCTGGCGCACGGCCAATCAATTTCTTGAACCAAGAAAATAGGCCAGGCGGCTTTGCTGCGTTATCGCCTGCATCGTCCGATAGCTTGGTTTCGGCTTCAGAACCGTCTAATGGATTTGACGGCACACGGGTCATGTCTGGTCTGCCCCACCAAATTTAGAGGAATCGCCCATATCCGGATTGTCATCATACGGCGCAGCAAATCCTAGGTGCTTCAGAATGATCGCTTCCATGGTCTCCATTTCTTTAGCCTCTGCATCGGCCTGATGATCTAAGCCGATTAGGTGCAGAAGGCCATGGACAATGAGATGGGCCGTATGATCACGCACCGGTTTGTTAAGCTCGGCCGCTTCACGGACACAGGTCTCGCGCGCGATTGCAATATCGCCAAGAAAATTCGCAATCGGTTCTCCAAATGGGCCAGACGGAAAAGACGAACCAGAAGAGGGACCAGAAAAGAGACCAGAGGGAAACGAAAGAACATTGGTTGGCTTGTCTTTCCCGCGAAAGGTCGCATTCAATCGTTGTAAGGTGGAGTCATTTGCAAACAAAATGGCTGCCGACCCGCAAAGCGCCGGCACCTTACGCACAGCCTCTGCATGACACATGTGCACGAGCGCCTGTGGGTCATCGATTATGTCCGCCCACAAAGGATCGTCGATCATGACGTCGATGCCATTCTGTTGATGATCAACGGCCTCCCCTTCACGGTCGACAGGGTCATTAGAATGGGGGGTGATGGTTGTGCCCATCATGATTTTTTCAGCGCCTCACGCTTATCTTTGTCGCGCGCATCATAGCGATCAAGAATGCGCCCTACGAGGGGATGACGAACAACGTCTTCGCTAGAAAACCGCGCAACGCCAATCCCCTCCACATCGCCAAGCAAACGCAAAGCATCCTCTAGTCCGGAGGTTTCGCTCGGGGGCAAATCGGTTTGCGACGGATCGCCCGTCAATACCATGTGCGCCCCCTCGCCCAATCGGGTTAAGAACATCTTTGTCTGGCCAACGGTCGCATTTTGCGCTTCATCCAGTATGACGGCAGAGCGCGCTAATGTCCGTCCACGCATGAACGCGAGCGGCGCGATTTCAATATCACCATTGGATAGCCGCCGCTCCAGATATTCCGGGCTTAACATATCATTCAGCGCGTCATAAAGCGGCCGTAAATAGGGGTCGACTTTATCCTTCATATCACCTGGCAAAAAACCAATCCGTTCGCCCGCTTCAATCGCAGGGCGCGAAAGAATAAGCTTTTCTACGGTTCCGTTGAGCAGCAGACTAACCGCATGGGCAACGGCAAGATATGTCTTCCCCGTGCCTGCAGGGCCCACCCCAAAGACGAGCTCATGCTGTCGCAGGGCGGCAAGATAATGTGTTTGCGCTTTGGTGCGCGCCGTCACAACACGTTTTGGCGTTTTGATTGACCCGGCTGGCGAAGGGCCCTTGTTTTTTATGGCGGACGCCATTTTTGCTGCCGCCCTTACATCATTCACGTCAATCGTGAGGCCAGATGAAACTTTATCGTAGAGCGTGGTTAAGGCACTAATCGTTTTGGCCCGGGCAACACCATCACCAATCACAGAAAATTCATTGCCCCGCGGGTCGATACGAACGGAAAGGATATCCTCAAGTAAAGCGAGATGGCTATCATGCTCTCCAGCGAGCGCTTGAACATACGCATTGTCGTCGAACGAAATACGTTCAACGCTGTCGCCGGTGGCACTGAAGCGATCGCGGACAAGACTTTCTTTGCTCAAGCTTAAGGTGGTTCCTTTATGCGTTATCGACCAATACGCCGGAAAGAGCATTGGGCGTTTGCCCCTCAATTCTAACGGACGCGATAGATCCAATCAACGAGAGTGGGCCATTGATATGAACACTTTGCAAATACGGCGATCGACCAATGATCTGACCGGGGTTTCGCCCCTCCCGTTCAAAAAGAACGGTAAGCGTTTTGCCAATTTGGGCAGCGTTAAAGGCATTTTTTTGTTCCTCTAACAGCGCCTGAAGTGCCGCAAGGCGGGTGTCTTTATCGCGCTCAGGCACCTGCATACGCATCGCTGCAGCGGGCGTTCCCGGACGACGCGAATACTTAAACGAAAAGGCCGATGCGTATTCAACGTCGCGCACAAGCTGCATCGTTTCTTCAAAATCAGCATCCGTCTCGCCAGGAAACCCGACAATGAAATCACCAGAGAGGGCTATATCAGGCCGTGCGTTTCGGATGCGCGCCATCAAAGCCTTATAATGGTCAGCCGTGTGCCCACGATTCATCGCTTTGAGAATTTTATCTGAACCCGATTGCACCGGTAGATGCAGATAAGGCATCAGCTTTGGCTCTTCGCACAGCGCCGCAATTAATTCCTCGTCCATGTCGCGCGGATGAGATGTCGTGAACCTAATCCGCTCAAGACCATCAATTTTGGCGAGGTGTCGACACATCGCGCCAAGTCCCCATGTGTGACTATCACATGATTGCTTATCACTGACATTGTTGGCAGATGTGTTTTTGTTGGCTCGATTGTTGGGTTCGCCTTCTTGCACCACTTCTCCTGGGGGTGGTGATGCCCGCCAGCCATTAACGTTTTGGCCAAGAAGTGTGATTTCCCTTACGCCTGCACGCACGAGCGCGCGTGCTTCCGCCGTAATCGCATCAGCCGATCGCGAAACCTCCGCCCCCCGCGTATAGGGGACAACGCAGAATGTGCAGAACTTATCGCACCCTTCCTGCACCGTCAGAAACGCCGTTGGACCATCAACACGCCGACGATCAGCCAAGACATCGAACTTTTCCTCGACAGCAAAGTCCGTTTGAAGAATATCACCACGCGCCCGCACCGTTTTGGCAAGAATTTCAGGCAAACGATGATAGGCCTGAGGCCCGAAGACCATATCCACAACCGGCGCACGCTCGCGCATTTCTGCGCCTTCGGCCTGGGCAACGCAGCCGGCAACGGCGACGGTCAATTCCTTGCCTTCTTTTTTCCGCCCTTCCTTCAAGCGTCGCAAACGACCAAGCTCAGAATAAACTTTTTCAGCGGCCTTTTCACGAATATGACAGGTATTCAGAATGACAAGATCAGCCCCATCAGCTTTGTCCACCTTGCCATAGCCCAGCGGAGCCAAAAGATCGGCCATGCGTTCACTGTCATAAACATTCATCTGACAGCCATAAGTTTTGATATAGACCGACTTAGCCAAACTTCCATCCGAAGTTGAATTGCCAGCAGCGACACCCGCGTTGCCTGTAACCCTTGCCGAGCTCGGAACACTTTGTCCTTGAGGCCCCCGATCCACCACGTCACTTTCGGTTTTGTTGCGCCTGGTTCTGTCTCTAATTAGTTCCATGCTCTTTCCAGACTAACAACGGGGCCAGAATAAAGGGGCCAGCAGACCAACAACGGGACCAGACTAACCAACAGGGCCAAAATACCAATGGTTGACAGCGACCAACGCTCGCTCGCCACCCATGGCCGCAATCACAGCCTTATTTCTTTTGCTTATCCATCGCCTTTATCGCCCGCGGGTCAAGATCAAGCAAGCGAAACAAGATGGCTAATCTAATATAGAAAACGGGGTTGAGCTCTTTGTTTTTGCAATATTTCTGTGATCGAACCGCGCCCGCGCCGACGGGAAATGTTTTAGGTTACCGCACGACTCGCAATTTTGTGAGGTAAAATGAGTTGTATGCGATCGCCATGTTGTGGATATCGTCTTACTTGGCGTGATGGAGTGCTGAATCATTCCAGTAAACCGCTGCAAAAAACGCGGCAAGGCCAACCAATTTTGAATTGGGCTCTTTTTGAGGTCCATCGTATGAACCAGTAAGATTTCGGATCTAAGGACGTTGATTGTGTCTAACGTGAGAAGAATTTTCTTAGCGATGCGCTGCGGATTGACAGCCGCCGTGTTGCTCTTCGGGATCGGCACGTTACCAGCTCAGGCTGACACGAGAGAAAAATCAGCCACAAGTACCGCGGCGATCGCCCCCCTCCCTCCTGCGCCGGAAGGGGCAACCCCTATAGCAGTCGAGATTTTTGCGTCCCAAGCGTGCCCTGCTTGTCCGCCGGCTGCTCAACTTTTAAAGGTCCTCGACGCCCACAAAGACATTGTCGCGCTTAACTGGCACGTCAAATACTGGAATAGAATGCCCTCGCCCCAACATGGCGTTTGGGAAGACCCTTTCGCCCATGATCTCTCCGATACCCGGCAACGCGCGTACAATAAGCGCTTCATGAAGCGAAAGACAGTTTTCACGCCACAATTCGTTATCGACGGCGCTTACAGCGTGCGCGGCACGCAAGAAGCAAGGATTAACAAACGAATTATCCGTGTGCGTGAGGATAAAAGAGGACCTGCAAAGAAATATGTGCCCCTGTCACTCACACGAGACAATGGGCGCATCATCGCCAAAACAACGTCCGTGTCCTCCCCTTACGATTTAGTGCTTCTCAACTTGATGCCAGCCGCGGTGACGCCCATTACATCGGGTGCAAATTCCGGTCGTATCTATGATGAAATCAATATTGTTCGAGATATGTCGATCATTGCCCAAGACCAGATGAAAGCCGGCACCTTTACGATCGACATCCCGCAAGGCAATGCATGCGCAATTTTGATGCAACAGCCCGGACATGGACGGATCATGGCCGCGCGTTACTGCAATGATCGATAGGCTGACGCTTAACGGCTTTTTCCGTTGTTTGAACCGAAACATGAAAAAGGCCGACGTCGTCGAAAAGACATTTATTCGCCAGACGACCTTTTATTCGCCAGAAGAACTTTTGCCAGAAGAACTCCCACTTGAATCCGCTCTGATTGTCGTCCCTGAAACTTCGACGTTCTTCTTCTCTTCGTCATTGAGCGGGACACCGTAAAGCTCAAGCCGATGCTCCATAAGTTTATACCCTAGATCACGGGCAATCCGTTCCTGAAGGCGTTCGATCTCTTCGTTTACGAACTCAATCACCTGACCGGAGCGCAAATCAATGAGATGATCGTGATGAACCTCAGTGGCTTCTTCATAGCGCGCCCGTCCATCATTGAAGTCATGTCGCTCAACAACACCGGCCTCTTCGAAGAGACGCATTGTTCTGTATACTGTTGCGATTGAGATCCGAGAATCAATCTCATTTGCACGTCGATGGATCTCCTCTACGTCTGGATGATCTTCTGCAATGGATAACACGCGCGCGATCACACGCCGTTGCTCCGTCATTCGCATACCTTTAGAAACGCAGATCTTCTCCAATCGATCCATTAATGACCTCATTCATAGCGACTAAATAGCGGCACTAAATAATAATATTGGCGAAGGCGCATCCTAAGACGCACCTCAAAGTGGTCTTTAATCACAACCGCTACCGTGCTCGCAACCCGAATTATCGACTTATTATAACGTTATCGAATTTGACGTTGCACCATAACCCGTTTTGAAACAAACGCTAACGCGCTTTACAAGCATTTCCAGGAAAAGTCTGTGCGGTTGGACGTTAGGAATTGCGTAAAACAAAAACTCAAAGCGACGTGCCGATTCTCATTGAAACGAAGGCGCTTTTAAGGGCTCACTCTTTTTTTGCGAGCGAAACGCAACTCATAGCAATGGCATCTGATCCATCTCGATAATATTTCTTACGTTCACCGACCCTTGAAAAACCAGCCTTTGAATAAAGGGCGCGCGCCGCACGGTTATGTTCAGCGACTTCAAGGTGCATAACACCGATTTTCTCCGCTAAAGCGTCGTCTAAAAGGAATTCTAATATCGCTCGTCCAATCCCTTGTCGTCTGTGATTATTGGAAACGGCGATTGTCAAAATTTCGCCTTCCCCCCAATTTTCATTCGCGCCAAGATTTGAAGTGCACTTGTCACCACCGACACCGGTGACAAAGCGATAAAGACCAAAACCGAGAATCGCCATTCGCCTGTCGGTCACATCGTTTCTACCCAAATATCTCTCCATCGCCGCTTTTTGTTGGATAGGGTCCGTCGTTTCGTGAATGGGCCGATCGACGAAACCAGCCTTACACCCCCTCACACCCGGCATAATTAGCGACCCGGAAACCCCGCCATGCCCCCAACTTCCATCACCGAACACGCTCGCCTCCAGCGCCTCTAGTTCAGGCGCATCGTCGATCGTTAAAGGCAAAACGATCAGCATAGAACTCATATTGGCTCCCCTAAGGATCAGGTTAAACCAGAGAATAGATCAAGGGCGGTCGCTTTGGCAGGCTTTGCGTCGGGTGAGCGCAAATAGAGCGGCGTTGGCGGATAATCGGCTGGATTTTTGTCCGCCCCAAGCGCCGCCAGGATTAAGGGCATAACGCCCGGCTTGCTCGGGAGGCGTTGCCAGTTGTCATTCACTGATGACGTTTCTTTGTAAGAATCATCAGGGGAAAATCGATCTGAGAAAAACCCATCGGGATCGATGAGATTTGCCCGGCGGCCATTCAGTGAGTGCACCAGCTGAGCGCTCACCGTCTCTGGCGGTGCAGCAAAAGGCTTCAACAAGGTCTCCCCGCGTTCATCAAATAATGCGCCGAACACTTCGCCACGCCGCGCATCGGCAATAACGGCCGTTGGCAAATCATTTTCGCGGTTTGAAAAGCTATGGAAAAGCCCTGTTAGGGTATCAATGCCGATGATTGGTGTCTGCGGTTGCCGACGATCTCCAGTGCTCCCTTTATCCGAAAGCGGGCTGGGGGTAGCAGTTGGTCCTCGACCCACAGCAAAGCCGCGCGCAAACGCGAGGCCCACCCGCACGCCGGTAAATCCACCCGGACCGATCGTCACCGCAATCCGATCGATTTGGTCTGGCCTAACGGCCGCAGCGTCCAAACCACGCGCCACCATCAAGGGGAGAATTTCCGCGTGACCTTTTTCCAATAAGTCGAATTTATCGAACACCCCCTCGCCATCCCTTAAGATGGCGACGGAACAAGCCTTTAGGGCCGTATCGATAGCAAGCACGATCATGGTGCAAGATGTGAACCGCTGTAAGCCAGTTGGCAAGAAACAAACTGAAGGCACAAGAGCCACCGGCGATCATTAAAAGGTCAATTTCTAAGGAGACGGGTCCTCATAGAGCGAACATTTATGGGGCGGGCATTTACTGGGAGGCATTTACTGGGAGGCATTTACTGGGCGGGAGGGCACTCAAAGAGCGGATATTTAAAACAGGTGGGGGAGAATGGATCAGCGCTCCTATGGCTATCAAGAAACCCTCGATTTTTACCGACGTTACAAACTTTATCGTAAGACCTGGCGCTTGGTGGCGGGGCCCATCGGGTAGGGGCCCATCGAGTAGAGGCCCATTGGGTAAAGATAAGCCCAATGCAGCACCGGCGCCACAAAACGAAGACTTAGAGCCGCGTTCCGATGCTGTTGGAATGCGACCGGCTCTGATACGGGACCCCCGGGATTTTCAGTTCGATTTGCCCCCAGAACAACGCCCATTGGAACAGTCTTTAAATGAAAAATGGTTGCCTCAGGCAATCGCGCGCACGGCCAATGGTAAGCCCCCTTGGGTCCACTGCACATCAGATCGACCAAGCCCCTACCATGGTTCAAGTTATACGGGTCATACCGGAAAAACCGTCTCGCATTTGCTCAAAACGCACCAAAATAGCGATGCCACTCCCCCTACTCTCAGCGCGGTCGACGTTATTGTCGTTCACGCTACAGCGGGGTCCTCAACCCTTGGGGCATTTTCAGTCATGCAAGAGGGCCGGGCGAGCTATCATTGGCTTGTGCCCGACGAGAATGAAGCAGCGCATGAAAACCATGTTTGGGCCACGGCGCCGGAGCGTCGCGCCGCATGGCATGTGCGTAACAATTGTTCACACCCCGCCGTCTGTAACGGCGCGAAACGGCTGAATGGACGCTCGCTTGGCATTGAAATTGTAAACGCCCAAAATGTTCTAAAGGCTGGGCCCGATCATTTTTCTGATTGGCAAATCGAAGCAACAGCGGCCATCGTGCGTTATGCCTGGGCAAAATACCCTAACCTAAAGCATGTGGTGAGCCATGCCCGCCTTGATCCCAAGCGACGGACGGACCCCGGCGAACACTTCCCATGGGAGCGTTTTCAATCGCTCGTCCTTGAGGGCTCCCCCAAGAGCGAGCGATGATGCAAAAAACAAGGTGCGCAACAAGTCCGGAAACGTCACACAATCTGGCAAGCATCTTTGAAGTCGAGTCGTGGGCTACGCGGAAAAAGATCCTTATCCGTACCATATCCAATATTGCAAAGGAAATTACTTTTCACTTGCGTCCCGGCAAAGAACGCTTTGTCCACGCCTTCTTTGTCGAAGCCCGACATCGGCCCACAATCAAGCCCCAAAGCCCGGGCGGCGACCATCAAATAAGCCCCTTGCAAGGTCCCATTGCGAAAGGCTGTTTCCTCGATAAGCGCATCATTGCCCACAAACCAGCTCTTTGCATCTGTGTGCGGAAAAAGTGCCGGGAGGCGTTCATAAAATGCCATATCATGGCCAATAATGACGCAAGCGGGCGCGGACATCGTTTTCTCAACATTCCCTTCAAGAAGGCACGGTTTCAACTTCTCCTTCCCTTCTTCAGAGGTGACAAAAACCATTCTCGCAGGGGAACAATTTGCAGAGGTTGGCCCCCATTTCATCAACTCATAAACGGCTTCGATCAGCGCCTGGGACACGGGCCGGTCTTCCCAACCATTACGCGTACGAGCTTCACGAAAGATAATATCAAGCGCTTCGTCATTGATGATTTTGTCAGTCATTTTGATCCTACAAACTTAAAGATGATGGCATTGTCGAATTCTTACTCTGAGCCTATTGGGCTTAAAATCGATCGGGCTGGAAAACAGCGGCATCGGGACGGGACGAACGAAAGCGGGGAAAGACCAGAAAAGTGGAACCCCGTCATGGCCAAGTTTTTTTCGTACGACCTAATCTTTTTGATAGCGAAAGCCCAATTCTAATGAAACTTGATAATAGGCGACTTTGTTATTGTCGATATAGCCGCGTGTTTCGACGACTTCGAACCAATCAAGATTCTTGATCGACTGTGAGGCGGTTGTCACCGCATTATCAATCGCGTCTTCGATCGACTTGGTGGATGTGCCGACAATTTTGGAAATGGAATAGACGTTTGCCATGGAAGAGGTCTCCGTTGTGTCATGTTTCGGATTGATAGGGTTGGATAATAGATCTGGCGGAACAAACCACACACCGCGGGTTTTGGCTAACACGCTGAACAGACGATCAAGGGTAACAATTGATCAGAGTCAATATTGGATCATACGCCTCAAAGGATTGCCAAGGAAGGGAAGGAGGGCGTGAAGACATCAAAACCGACACGACGAGACGAGACGTATCAATGGTGGAGCGTATTTCGAACGCTAATTCTTCGGGCTAAACTCAATCAGCAAGGATCAACAATCGCTTCACCGCGCCCGTGCTCAGCAAAAGGAACCTCTGTTCCTTAACCGAAAATCGACAACCCGAGGACAGAAGAACATATGACAAGCGACGGGCGGCAAACCATAGAAACGGGAATAGGTTTTGGAATTTAAGGCGAAACCCAGTCACGAAACGCCGGAGATTACTCTGAATAACGAAAGCTCGTTTGATAGAGCGAACACTGTCACTAGGGTGGCCCGTTTGTGGATGATCGCCGCCAGTAGCATGCTTGCCAGCGTTGGTTTGCTTGGCTGCACCGAACTCACGATCGCATGGGCCGATCTTGACGGAAAAGGCCCCGTGGCCACACCAGCCCTCTTTTTGGACGGTCGGCCCACCTTAGACGACTGGCGAACGGACATGGCCCCAGCCTATCGCACGGCCTTCGCCGAACAGGTTTATGGTGTTGCGCCGGTTGAACACACGACAGCTGTCGAAGAACGCCAGCTGCTCGATGAAGCGGCATTCAACGATAAAGGCCTCGTCGTCCAGTTTCGGCTTAAGGGGTCTGTGCGTTTCGGCGACAAGACTATTCCTCTGCGCGATGCATCAGACGAAGGCGGCTTTCACATGACGCTCGTCACGCCAAAGCAAAGAAAAACCCCAGCACCCGTTATCCTCATGGAGACTTTTTGTCCCCGCTGGGCAGCGCTGCCCCACCCAGATGTTGCAAGGCCCGACGGTGCAGAGGACTTTAACGGGCCGTTTTCCAAAGTCGCGACGTATTTCTTTGGGCGCTATATCTGTACGCCGCCCATCGAAATGATTCTTGATGCAGGCTACGCCATCGCTACGTTTCAGGGGCTCGATGTCGTTCCCGATAATGATGGCGCCGGTCTTGCAGAACTAAAACGCCTAGCCTTGGGCCATGATAATCCGCGCACACGGTGGGGCGCCATTGCCGCTTGGGCATTGGTTTATTCGATGGCCATTGATGCTCTGGAAGCCGAGGCGTCATTGGATCAAAACGGTTTCATCGCCTGGGGTCATTCGCGGTACGGCAAGGCAGCCCTCTTGGCCGCCGTGCGTGATGATCGCATTCGCGGCGTTATTGCGCACCAATCCGGCACCGGCGGTGCATCGCTCAATCGACGTAAAAAAGGCGAGAGCATCAAATCGATTACCAAGAACTACCCACACTGGTTTGCGCCAGCTTATGCAGCGTTTGCCGGCCGCGAAGAGGACCTTTCTGTCGATCAACACATCCTTTTGGCCTTGGTGGCGCCGCGCCCGGTTTTCCTCGGTAATGCTAGGCGTGACGTCTGGTCAGACCCCAATGGCGCCTTTCGGGCGGCGCGTGGCGCTAATCCTGCCTTTGAAATTCACGGTATGGCTGGATTGACGAGCAAGAGGCTCAACGATTTTAGACCGAACGATGACATTGCGTTTTGGATACGCCCTGGCACCCATGGCGTCACCGAAGAGGATTGGCCTGCTTTTCTCTCTTTTCTTGATGCGCATTTTGCCCTGCCTCACCAGCCAGAAGGGATCCAGGCAAGCCATCCATTGCTGCCCTCGAACCCAGCAAGCGAAAGCCTCCACTCATCGGACAGCAGGTCATCGGAACGGCCACCCGATTCTTCCTTCGGACAAGAGGCCTTGAACTTGCATCGACGATGACTGGCAGTGCGCTATTTCGTAGATGGGACTTGGGTCACAAAAATCGCTGGTTGAAATCTAAGGTCCAAATTGTCCGAATGGTTGTCAGTTTGGTCAAACCGAGGCCCCGCGAAAAAAGGACGGCGGTTGCTGAAGAAAAAAGCGCGAAAGCCAGTGTAAAAGGACAATCAACGTCGTCATCATATGAGTAGATGAAGTCAATGAAATTAACACCCCTCATTGAAGCGGCACGGCAAAACCGTGCCCAACTGGGACAGAGCATTGAACATGAGGGCCTCTCTCTTGGGCCAATGGTCAAAGCGTTCGTCGGTGTCGTGCTTGTTCATCATCGAGCGCCGGCACATTTAAAACGAAGCCTTGAATCGCTCGGTCCACAACTCGAACGCGCCAACGCCCGCATCGTTATCGTCGATAATCACTCAAACGATGGATCGGCGGAAGAAATCGCACGATATCTGAGTGACGCCTATGGCGAGGGCGCTAGCTGGAAATTGCGGGTGAGTTTGATCCGATCAGCTACAAACAGAGGTTTTGCGGGCGGCATTAACTATGGTCTCTCTTTTTTCGATGCGCCATTCAACATGATTGTGGCAACTGGCGCCGAGGTCCACCCCGGTACCCTCAACCAATTGCTACGCACGGCCAAAGCAAATCCCAAAGCCGGTGTCATTGGCGCGCGCATCGCAGCCCGCAATTCAGAAAGACCATCCGACCAAGGCACGAGACAGCAGAACCAAAAGAGTGACGCATCGAACGCTTTTGCCTTCCATGGACTGTCGCCGATGAGTGAGTTTGCTGAAGCGGCACAAATTCCAGCCCTATCAGCCGCCAAGGCAATCGGAAAACGCGCCACACGGGCCAATTGGGTTCGGTTCGCTTGTGCTCTTATTCGCCGAAAAGCCATCACAGCAGCCGGGCCTTTGGATGAACAATATTATATGTATTTCGAAGACGCTGACTATTGCCGCACGGTGCGCAAAAAAGGGTTCACTGTTCTTTGCGATCCTTCAGCAACCGTCAGCGTTGCTGCTCTTTCCTTAAGGAACAAATCCCCGTTCCTAATGAAAAAACCAACGGCTTTTGAGAAAACAACCAATAAAACCAAACAAGTCTGTTCTCCAGACAACAAGGATTTGGCTCCATTGCACGGTGCAGCGGCACGAGCAGAAAAAAGCCCAGCCGAGCATTTTCAAGCATCAAGAGAACGATACTTCCGAAAAAGGCTGGGGCCGTTCGGGCCGCTTTTTGCAAATATCGGATGGCAGCTTGGCCGCGGCATTTTTCACATCTGCGAATTGCTAAAGCACTTCCAGCTCAAGGGTCTGTCGGTTGAACGCCAAGAAATGCGTAAAGGAATTTCCAAAAGTCTCAGCTAGAAAACTGACGCACCGCACTCACCCAATAGAGAAAAAAGCAATAGGCACGCCGCTTTGTCATTCTCCAAGCATTTCGACGTCAAATTGGCAAAACTCAAAAAGAAGCGAGGTGCTCAAGCGATTTTTGAGCAATTTACTAGTGACAAATCTAATTTGAAGCCCTATTTACAAAGAAAATCGTTGTCGAATGGCGACGGGCCTCGCAAGGGCCCGTTTTTTTATTCTCAAATTTTGGGTAATTAAAAAAGCGACACGTTTGAAAAGTCCGTCCCAAAAAACGGCAGAAAGTTTTGAGTGTCACAAAAAAACGGCACAATAATGAATAGTCGCCTTGTCGATCTCATCAATCCTACGGTTGACGCCGAAGGGTTTGAACTTGTGCGTGTACGAATAACGGGGGCGAAAAAGAAAACACTTCAAGTGATGGCAGAACGTCCCGATAAAACAATGACCGCAGAGGACTGTGCGTCGCTTTCCCGCGCACTCTCTGCCTTACTTGAACAGAACGACCCGATTGAGGGTGCGTACGACCTGGAGGTCTCGTCACCTGGGATCGATCGTCCACTGACGCGATTTAAAGACTTCCATGATTGGCAAGGCTATGCCGCAAAGCTTGAACTCGATCGTCTGGTTGAAGGCAGAAAAAGGTTTCAAGGCGTTCTTGCCGGTGTTGAAGACGATAATATTCGCCTTGATATTGAAGGCGAAGACGACACAGCGCTGATCCCCTATGCGTGGGTGGCCGATGCAAAACTGACCCTGGCGGATGCGCTTATTCGCGACAGTCTCAAGGCTGCGAAAGCGCAACAACAGCAGACCGACTTAAATACCGAAGAAATTGATTCATAACGCGAAGGACTGATCATGAATGCCGTTAGTGCCAATAAACGCGAACTCATCCAAATTGCCGAAGCGGTTGCCCGCGAAAAATCCATTGATAAGTCCTTGGTCATTGAAGCGTTAGAAGACGCACTCGCCCGAGCCGCGCGATCACGCTATGGCCATGAAACGCTGATCAAAGCCGAAATTAATCCAACAACGGGTGAACAGCGCCTATGGCGGCTCCTTGAAGTGGTCGACGAAATTGAAAATGACGCGGTGGAAATTCATCTCGACCATGCGCGGGCCAAAAACCCTGAAGCGAGTGTCGGTGACTTTCTCTCTGAGCCGCTGCCGCCCATTGAGTTTGGCCGGATGGCAGCAATGGCCGCAAAACAAGTGATTACCCAAAAAGTACGTGATGCGGAACGTGATCGCCAATATGAGGATTATAAAGACCGCATTGGCGAAATCGCCAATGGCATCATTAAGCGCGTTGAGTACGGCCATGTGATTGTTGACCTCGGTCGTGCCGAAGCGGTTGTTCGTCGTGACCAACAATTGCCACGCGAGAACTATCGCAATGGCGACCGCGTTCGCGCCTATATTATGGATGTTCGCCGGGAGGCTCGGGGTCCGCAGATTTTTCTATCCCGCTCGCACCCACAATTCATGGCAAAGCTATTCGAGCAAGAAGTGCCAGAAGTATACGACGGCGTCATCGACATTAAAGCTGTGGCGCGCGACCCCGGTAGCCGCGCAAAAATTGGGGTTCATTCCAACGATAATGCAATCGATCCCGTCGGTGCTTGTGTTGGCATGCGTGGCAGCCGCGTCCAAGCGGTTGTCAATGAATTAGGCGGAGAAAAAATTGATATCGTGCCGTGGTCAGAAGATCAGGCAACATTCGTTGTTAACGCGCTCGCGCCGGCAGAAGTGGCAAAGGTTGTGCTGGATGAAGATTTAGAGCGCATTGAGGTCGTCGTCCCAGACGAGCAGCTCTCTCTCGCCATTGGACGGCGCGGTCAGAACGTACGCCTTGCCTCGCAATTGTCAGGGTTCGAAATCGATATCATGACGGAAGAAGAAGAGAGCAAAAAGCGCCAGGAAGAATTCCGTCTGCGCTCTGAGCTCTTTATGGAAGCGCTCGATGTTGACGACATCATGGCTGGGCTTCTGGTCTCAGAAGGTTTCGCAAAGATTGAAGAAATTGCCTATGTGGACGTTGATGAGATTACAGAAATTGAAGGTCTGGACGAAGAGACAGCGGCAGAACTGCAGGCGAGAGCCAATGAATGGCTCGAAGAACAAGCAAAAATTCTCGATCAAAAACGCCGTGATCTTGGCGTCGACGAAGCGCTTAGTGCGCATGACGGCCTTGATCTTAAAATGCTTGTTACGCTTGGCGAAAACGATGTCAAAACGATTGAAGACCTTGCTGGATGTGCCACTGATGACCTGACCGGCTGGACCGAACGAGTCGATGGCGAGAAAAAGCATTATGACGGTATTCTTGAAAGCTTTGGGATCAGCGCTGATGACGCAGAGGATATGATTATGCGCGCGCGCGTCGCCGCCGGTTGGATTAGCCAGGAAGACCTTGATCAGATGCGAGCTGATGCCGCTGCTGAACTTGAGGACGACAGCGACGAAAACAGTGAGGATGACGCAGAGGCTAACGAACCGACTGGTGAAATCTTAGCCGCAACAACGCAGATGCCGACGGCGTAACCGTCGGCCGCTTTGTCGAGGTTTATTCTTGAAAGACCATGACCGCCTTCGCACATGCATCGCGTCCGGACAACAATCACCCGGCGCGACGCTGATCCGCTTCGTGATAGGACCGGATGGCAATTTAATCCCTGACCTTGCCGGAAAGCTTCCAGGCCGCGGCGTATGGTGCGATCCTAAACGAGATGCACTGATCAAGGCCGTAACGAAGGGACTTTTTGCCCGCAGCCTCAAGTCGGACGTCTTGCACAAACCAGGTCAAACACCGCAAGCCTTTGCCGATGGCATAGAAAAAGCCCTACGCCAGCGTGTTCTTGCAGCGCTTGGGCTCGCCAGGCGCAGCGGTCGAATGACAATTGGTAGCGAGGCAACGTTGAAGCTGCTTGCGAAACACGGGACGAGGACCGATACAAAAAGTAAGTCTCATGACCTGATATTCTTCAGCCCTGACACGAGTGAAAGAACAACCCGCGAACTCATCAGGGCCGCAAGCGCAGCAGAGATAAATGTGTCCTCGCTTCTCGAAACATCAGAAATTTCCGGGGCTATCGGCTTGAACGGCGTGCAAGTCATCGCGTTATTACCATCGGCGATCGGCCTTCTGACGGATGTCAAGCGACTAACCGCCTGCCGCGGCCTTTAGTGCGGTTCGGCCACAAGGATTAGCGGTGAGAATAAAATGCGGAACAAATACATGAGACTTTGGCACGGATATTCTTCGCAAAAGCGCATAACACGTCTGGACCGCGGGTTGTTTGGGGGGTATGTCGTGACGATCTAGGGCAAGATAAGCAATGGGTCATCCTATGAATGGGCCAATGTCTTAGGTCAGCACAAAACATAGCGTGTTGTGCAGGATGTGAACTTCTGAACGGGCAGATGACGGTGATCGCAGTTATCTTTTTACTGCGGCCCGTCTTTTTCGAAGCTTACATCTTAAATGCCGGTCAAATGCCGGATTTGATGTCTTCGGCCATTTTGGTTGGTTGACGGTGAGTTGATTTTACTTCGCACGTTACTCAGTAACAAGCGGTAGCCCAAAGCCAAAAAGCAGGCGTTTTGCCAACGTTTGGTTTGATAAGGTATTTTAAAGCGGTGAGAGCCGCGCTAGATGCGATATGATGCAAAAGCCTTTGACGGGCCAATTGCAACGGAGTTTGAATGAGCGACGACGTCGAGACGAAATCTGAAAACAGCGGAAAGTCAGGCCGTCGGCCCCTTTCTGTTCGTCGGACAGAAACAGGCGCGGTTAAGCAAAGCTTTTCCCATGGGCGCTCTAAGACCGTGGTCGTTGAAACCAAGCGGCGGCGTGTCCTATCGGTGAACAAGTCAGAGGGCGACGCGAAAAAAGCAAAGCCCACCGCAGCGACGAAGACAGGCGCCAAGCCGACGGTCAAGCCAGTGGCAGCAAAGCCTGCGCCGAAAGAGGCGGCAAACCCAACCGCGAGGAAAGCTGCTGCGAAGGCTGCCTCTGTTAGCGAAGTAAAGAAAAAACCAGCCGTCCTACGCACTCTTTCCGATGATGAAAAACAAGCACGGGCCGCCGCCCTTGCCAAAGCACGTCAGGATGAAGACGCCCGCAAAAAAGCGGAAGCAGCCCAACGCCTAGAACGCGAAGCGCGCGAAGCGGAAGAAAAAGCACGACTTGAAGCAGAGCGGGCCAGGCTCGCGAAAGAAGAGGCAAAACGTCAGAAAGAAGCCGACGAGCGTCGGCTTAAAGAAGACGAGGCTAGAGCTGCTCTTGAAGCAGAGGAACAAGAGAGAAAACGTCGCCAGGCTGCGAAGGCGGACGCGAAAGGCAAACGACAAACGCCAGCGACCGAGCAGAGCGACGAACCAAAAGCGGCGGACGGAGATAACCCTCTTGCGCAATTGGGGGGACGCCTCAAAACCAAGCGCAAAGAAACAATCGATCGCTCAAGTGACCGCGATGCTAAAAACCAACCGAAGCGCAGAAGCGGGAAACTCACCATTGCGTCGGCTTTGGAAGAGGATGAAGACCGTCAGCGATCTTTGGCATCGGTACGCCGTGCACGTGAACGAGAGAAACAAGCCCGCCGTCAGCGTGGCGTGACAAACGCGCCGGTCGTGCGCGAAGTGACGATCCCCGAAACAATTACAGTGCAAGAGCTCGCGCAACGCATGGCAATGCGTGCCGTCGAACTTGTTCGTGAGCTGATGAAACAAGGGCAAATGGTCACCGCGAACGCGACGCTCGATGCGGATACGGCCGAGCTTATTGCAACCGACCTTGGTCACCAGGTCAAACGCGTTGCCGAAGCTGATGTTGAGGAAGGTCTATTTGGCGCTGAAGAAAATGATGATGCCAATCTCTTCGATCGTCCCCCTGTTGTTACGATCATGGGTCACGTCGACCATGGTAAAACATCGCTACTTGACGCGCTTCGTAAAACCGACGTTGTGAAGGGCGAAGCTGGCGGGATCACCCAGCATATTGGCGCCTATCAGGTAACCGTTGAGGGCGATAAAAAAATCACCTTCCTCGATACACCAGGCCACGCAGCCTTCACGCAAATGCGTGCGCGCGGAGCCAATGTTACCGATATCGTCATTCTCGTTGTTGCTGCAGACGATTCAATTATGCCGCAAACGGAAGAGGCGATCAGCCACGCCAAAGCCGCAGGCGTTCCGATCATTGTTGCGATTAACAAAATCGACAAACCAGATGCCGATCCCAACAAAGTTCGTACCGACCTCTTGCAACATGAAATGCAGGTCGAAAGCATGGGCGGCGAGATTCAAGACGTTGAAGTCTCCGCCCTCACCGGGAAGAATCTCGACAGTCTCCTGGAGGCGATTACACTGCAGGCTGAGCTTCTAGAACTGAAGGCAAACCCCGACCGCGCTGCGGAAGGCGCTGTTGTTGAAGCCCGCCTTGATAAAGGGCGTGGCCCCGTTGCGACGCTCCTTGTGGAACGCGGTAATTTACAACGTGGCGATGTTCTCGTTGCCGGTTCTGAATGGGGCAAGGTTCGTGCCCTCGCCGATGACACCGGTGCGCAAGTCAAAGGGGCGGGACCTGCCTTTCCTGTTGAGATTCTTGGCCTTAATGGCGTGCCCGATCCGGGCGAGAAGTTCGTTGTCGTGGAGAATGAAGCACGCGCGCGCGAGGTTTCTGATTTCCGTTCACGCAAACGCCGTGAACAGGCAAACGCGAAGTCGTCTGGCACATCGCTTGAACAGATGATGGCGCAATTACAGGACGCAGAAATCAAAGAGTTGCCGCTCGTTATTAAAGGCGATGTGCAAGGCTCGGTTGAAGCGATTGCCACATCGCTAGAAAAGCTTGGTACGGAAGAAGTACGTGTACGTGTTCTTCATACGGGCGTTGGCGGTATTTCCGAGAGCGATGTTATTCTCGCTGGTGCATCGAAAGCACCGGTTATCGGATTTAACGTGCGTGCGAACAAACAAGCGCGGGACCAGGCCGAAGACGATGGTGTTGAAATTCGTTATTACTCAGTAATTTACGACCTCATCGATGACGTCAAAGGCGCTCTTTCCGGCATGCTCGATCCGGAACTGCGCGAGACATTCCTCGGCAATGCGGAAATTCTCGAAGTGTTCAACATTTCGAAGTTTGGCAAAGTTGCCGGTTGCCGCGTCACCGAAGGCCAAGTCCGACGCGGCGCGAAAGTTCGCCTTATTCGCGACAACACGGTCATCCACGAAGGCGAACTATCACAGCTCAAGCGCTTCAAAGACGATGTGCAAGAAGTTCCCAACGGCCAAGAATGTGGCATGAGCTTCGCCAATTACGACGACCTAAAAGTCGGTGACGTGATCGAATGCTTCGCTGTGGAGAAAGTGACCCGCGCGCTCTAAGAGTATGATTGCGTTCGTGCGTTTGGATCTCGCAATTTTGATGTGTGCTGACTATTTCAGCGCGCTAACCTTTTTTGGCACGCTCGTTGAAGGTGACTCGATCCACAAATAACGATGCGCCTTTTGCCATCCTTCGAGACGCGTTCTGAAGAACGCTCCTCAGGATGAGGGTTGATAAAGGGATGCGAAGCTGTGGCCCTCATCCTCAGGAGCGCCCCCTTCAGGGCGCGTCTCGAAGGATCGCAAAGGACGATGCTCTCAAGCGACTCTTTAAAAAGCGCGCTGAGCATAAGCCTGCCTCAATTTGACCACATCCCACCTCTCAGTTGTGCTTGTGCAACCATTGTCAAAGCGATGGGAAAGTCATGTCAGTATCCACTCCCCTCGACCGCTTCTCAAAAATCCGCTCACGCCGCAGTTCCAATTCGGTATTAATCGCCTCGATTAATGCCATTGACGCTTCTACATTGCGGTTACGCCGAACCGCGCGCTCAGCGATGGAACGCTGAGATAACAGCTCCCGAAACGTAAAATGCTTAAGCGGACGATCTGTCATTTTGGCATTCTTCCAAATTTCAATTAGCATTTCATCATGGCAGAGCCTTCAGCACAACTCATCTGGTTCAAGCGCGACTTACGCGCCTTTGACCATGCGCCGCTTTTGCGGGCTGCGGCGGCGGGGCCTGTGCTACCGCTTTACATTGCGGAGCCTGAGCTTTGGCAACAGTCCGATGCGTCGGGGCGGCAGTGGGCATTCATTGCGGAGAGCCTCGAAGAGCTCAACGCCGAGCTCACGAAACTCGGTGCCCCTTTGGAGGTGCATGTTGGCGATGCGGTCGCGGTCATTGAGGCGCTTCATCGCCAACACAACATCGCTGCCATTTGGGCCCATGAAGAAACTGGTAACGCCTGGACCTTCGCGCGGGACAAGCGTGTCGCGGCCTGGTCACGGGCAGCGGGCATTACGTTTAATGAAATACCGCAAGGCGGTGTCGTGCGGCGTTTAAAGACACGCAATGGCTGGGCCGCGCAGTGGGATGCCCACATGGCGCAACCGATCCTCCCATCACCCGCCCTAAGACCCGTCAAAAATATCACGTCGCAAGGGCTCCCCCAGGGGCTTCCTCAGGGGCTCCCCCAGGGGCTTCCATCAGCAAAGGACTTGGGGCTCCCCCCTGATCCGTGTCCGGAACGACAGCCAGGTGGGCGCACAAACGGCCTCGACGCTCTCAATAGTTTTTTGACCGTCCGCGGCGAACCCTATCGCAAGGCGATGTCAGCGCCTGCAGCGGGCGCACGCCATTGCTCGCGGGTTTCACCGCACCTTGCCTTTGGCACCCTCTCCATGCGCGAGACCGCGCAAGCGACATGGGCGCGCCAAGCCGCCTTAAAAGCAGCGGCAACCCCCGGCGATAACGCTAATAAAAAGTGGCGCGAGGCGATGAGGAGCTTCACCGGCCGCCTCCACTGGCGCCACCATTTCATGCAAAAGCTTGAAGATGAACCACGGCTGGAGTTTGAGAACCTCCATCGGGGATTCGACGGATTACGCCCAACGGAACCCGATGCCGTCCGCCTGCAGGCCTATGCCGCTGGCGAAACGGGCCTGCCCTTTGTCGATGCCTGCCTTCGATCCCTTCAAGCCACTGGATGGCTGAACTTCCGTATGCGGGCGATGTTGACCGCCGTCGCCAGCTATCATCTCTGGCTGCCATGGCGGGCCTCGGGAGAAATTCTCGCCCGTCGGTTTACGGATTATGAGCCGGGCATCCACTGGTCCCAGGTACAAATGCAATCGGGCACAACGGGCATCAACACCATTCGCATTTATAACCCCATTAAACAGGGCAAAGACCAGGACCCAACAGGAGCCTTCACGCGGGAGTGGGTGCCAGAGCTCGATGGCGTTCCCGACGCATTTTTGCAAGAGCCGTGGAAATGGCCGGAAGCCTCAAGTGTCTTGGGTCGGACGTACCCGGAACCCATTGTCGATCCGGTCGTGGCTGCTCGGGAGGCAAAAGAGAAAATCTTTGCCGCCCGCAAAGGGGCTGGCTTTGCCCGCGCCGCTGATGCCATTCAGAATAAACACGGAAGTCGCAAAAGCGGTATGCCCAATACTGGTCAGCGAAGGCGGACAACAAAAAATCGCAAAGCAACGAGTAAGGTGAAAGAACAGTTGATGCTTGATTTGTGAAGGGGCTGGAGCGTATTGCTCGATCCAAGACCCCGGTTGATCCTTCGCGACGCGTTCTGAAGAACGCTCCTCAGGATGAAGGTTACGATCAATCGATAAGCCTATGGCCCTCATCCTGAGGAGCGCCATCAAGGCGCGTCGCGAAGGATTGCAAAAGGCTCTAGCACGACCGTATTTGAGAAAGCCGGTTTGCAGGCTACACTTAAGGCAAGCAACCCAATAAAGACCATGTCGAAACGTTTCCGATCAGATAAAGGCCCAAGCCAACGGCAATTACGTGCCGGAGAATTGCTACGCCATGCACTCGTTGAGATCCTTCAGCGTGAGGACCTGCGCGATCCTGCGCTGTCTGGTGTATCAATCACGGTGAGCGAGGTCCGGCCGAGCCCTGACCTGCGCCGCGCAACCGTTTATTGCGCAGCCCTGGGGCAAAGCCTTGGCGATACGGGAAACAACGGCGCGAGCGACAGTGTCATTGAGGCGTTAAACCGGGTAGCACCAAAGCTGCGCCACCATTTGGGCACGAAAATTGACCTTAAGTTCACCCCTGAACTGATTTTCAAATCAGATGAGAGCTTCGCAGAGGCCCGGCGAATTGATGAATTGCTGGCCCACCCAGATGTGAAGCGAGATCTTTGAATACTCTTTAATCCAATGGTTTCGGAAGGTTTTGCTTTGTCGCGATCCTTTGCGACGCGAACCTAAGGGTTCGCTCCTTAGGATGAAGAGAAGTTCCTCTCTGATCAATCCCTGCCCTCATCCTGAGGAGCGTTCCTAAGAACGCGTCGCGAAGGATCGCAACAAACTCTCCGACTGATCGCTTCTTTAAAGCGGGACGAACAAATTGATCGAGAAAATATTCACATCAAGATCTGCCGCATTTGGAACACTGATCGGGTTGAAGAGATAACCAGCCTCAACACGGACCGGTTTAGAGAATTGCCAACCCGCACCAATGAATGTCCGGTTTTGGCCAAAACCGCTTTCGATCCCGAAATCTGTATCGTTCAGATCGATGAAAGTCTCGTTCCATAGAACAAAACGGAACGGCGTATCAACAAACGGGCGATCATAGCGGAAGAACTGACGCCACCGCCAAGCGGTATCTGACCCAGTGTTGAAGAAACGCTGCTCAAGCCGGGAGCGCCCAGACAGACGGCCGCCTAGTACTGTCCCGAAATTATAAGTTGCCTGCTGCCAGATCCTATCTTCGATAACATCAGGTGCGCCGTCTTGTCTTGCCTCGACGCGTGCGTAGCCTACCCACCCCGAAAGATTATCGGACAGCCGATATCCGACACCAGGCCGCAAGATTGAAACGCCAAGCCCATCGACACCGTCCATGGAACGGGCATGACCGTCGAACCAAAGAAGGAGATTGCTGTCGTCCTTAACAGGCCCATTGACAAAAAGGGCAGACCAAAGCTGGAAGCTATCCTCTGCTTTTGCGGGAGTGCTAGCCGCGACGAGTGTTCCAAAACATGTGATGACACACACAACAACAAACGACCGACCGCTTTGTAACCATGACCGAACCATATGACCGAAGCCCTCTTTTTGCGCGCCCATACGGTCCGGCGCCCAACAAGCCTGATATACAAGGCCAATGGCTAAAACCCGGACGTCATCCCTGCGCATTGTAAAATTGCAGTACTCACACATCTCCGTTATTCAGCAATCCAATTACTTTTTTCTAAACCAATCGATTAGTCGCCAACGCATGCCAGCGATAAGGAAGTATGAATATTTCTTTTTGAAATGTTAAAATGGCGTATCAACACGGATCCACGCCTTTTCGTTGCACGACGCGCCCGTGAACGATATTGCTATTGTTGTCTTTTTTGGAATTTGAACGCCATGCAGCACCCCAACAGCTCCGATACCATGAATACAAACCAGCCCCAGGAAGGGATTGACCATTCGAAGACCGAAAGCACCCGACGTTTCAATCCAGTTTATTCCGCCCGGGCGCAATCAATTTTTCCGACAATGTCGGCACTGGCCAGAGAGCATAATGCTATCAACCTCGGTCAAGGGTTTCCCGACGAAGATGGACCGCTTGAAATTCGTCAATATGCGGCAGAAGGCATTTTAGCGGGACCGAACCAGTACGCCCCGGTTGAAGGAACGCCCGAGATCCGCCGGGCCGTCGCTGCAGATAACAAACGGTTCTACGGTCTTGATATCGATCCCATGCGCGAAACACTTATCGTCGCGGGGGCCACTGAAGGGTTAGCATCCATCTTTCTTGGTCTTTTAAACCCGGGTGACGAGGCCATTGCGTTCTCTCCGTTTTATGAGTGCTACGCCCCTCAAATCGAAGCTGCTGGCGCCAGGTTTGTTCCTGTTGCCTTGGAAGCGCCCGATTGGCGCATTGATCGTCAACGGTTGGAAGCTGCGATTACGGAGCGAACTCAAGTCATCGTCATCAATTCACCACATAACCCACTGGGACGCGTTCTGGATACGGAAGAACTCCACACCCTGGCGGCTATTGCCGAAAAGCATGATCTGATCGTCGTCTGCGATGAAGTATATGAGCATCTCGTCTTTGATGATCACAAACACATTCCCCTGATGACGCTGCCAAATATGTTTGACCGCTGTGTCCGAATTGGGTCTGCGGGAAAAACATTTTCTCTGACAGGCTTTCGGGTTGGGTATATCACGGGACCAGAGCCCATCGTCACGGCGGTCATGAAAGCGCACCAACATATTGCCTACACGCTGTCCGGTCCCATTCAAAATGCGATCGCCCATGCGTTAGAATTTGGAGATCATTACTATACTGAATTTCGTGCTGGTCTGACAATGCGACGGGACAGATTAGAAAAAGGACTTCGCGATATTGGCTTTGAGGTCGGTCGCTGCGAGGGAACCTATTTCCTCAATGTTGACATTCGCTCTTTTGGCTATGAGAACGACGTCGCTTTTTGCCGGGAGATGACAGAAAAAGCGAAAGTTACAGCGGTACCGATATCGGCGTTTTTTCATCCAAGTGAGACCGAGGCGCCGAAACAATTTGCACGTTTTTGCTTTTGTAAAAAACCAGAGGTTCTTGATGAAGCGATGCATCGCCTCAGTGGCTATTTACTTCAGTGACGCGGGGATAAAGAAATTCCACGCCTGACAACGAGCGCATTCTGGTCGTTTTGAGAAATTTGTCCGAGTATTTCCGCCGAAAGTGTCGTTCATGGTTGCATCATACTTGCAAACCAAACGACATTAGACCAGTGTGATCGCGGTTTTGGATCGTTCAAACCATCCCATCGTTCACATTGGGGTTGAGGTGGGAAATCACTTAGATGTTTCGAAAATACTGCTATGTTTGCGGTATTGGGGAGGGGTGGCATCTCATGCGTGTAATAATGATTGCGGCACTGTCGCTCTCTATCTCAGCATGTTCGACCGTCATGTCGGGCGGCAAGGAAACAGCAACCTTTAAGAGTCTGCCACCTGGTGCCATCGTCACGGTCGAAGCGCGAGGGCAAGAGAGCTCCACCCTAATGAGTTGTAAGACGCCCTGTACCCTCGAACTGGTTACAAAACTTAATTGGCGTGCTGATTTTAACTTGGAAGGCTACCAATCGGTCTCGGGCTTATTGTCTCCACAACATAACGTGGAAAACAATGGCATGAATGGAGGTAGAAAAATTGCGCTAAAACCTGACCCGTTAGTTGCCTATCTCATGCCTCTTGGACTGGATACACGATCACGGATCAATGCCCCGCAAATCATCGACCATGAAAAGATCGCCGAAACCAAAGCGGATTTCGACGAGTTGCCGATTGAAGACCCAATCGTGGTCGGCGAAACACTAACGGTTGCGGTAATTCCATCCATTGAGGTCGATCCCAAGATCACCCCTGAATCACGCCCTAGAGCGATTGTGAGAAATCAACCGCGATCACGCCTGAACCCGCGATTGAAGCCGACGCGCCTTGAACAATTAAAAATTCAACAATCACAAGTCGCCGACATTGGCGCTGCAACATCAACCAAGCCGACGGCCAGGAATGTTAAGCTCTCTTTTTCAGGGAAGGCACCATCTAAAAAAATAGAGCGCCCCAATCGAAGCGCTGGTAAGGTCATGCGTGTTCCCTCGATAAAAAGACAATCAAGATCTGTGACCCCTTCCATAAAACCGGGTCGGTCAAACCGCTCTAATGCGACCGAAAACAATGAGTTAACGTCGGGGATCGATGCCTATGCAGAAGGCGAAAAAAATCAGCGGGAATATGAACCTGGTGAGCCCGCACCCCATGATGAAATCTCTGACGAGCTAAACCGTCGAATACTCGACGCAATATCCCCGAATTGATCGCAAACCCGATAAAACTCTCGAATAGATTGAATGCACGAGCCAAACGTTTTGATGTTTGCATCGCACCCACGTGCTAAATCGGTCGCTCTTGCGTTCGAACCACTCCTAAAGCCATTCGTCGATTGCATTTTGCAGCGGAGCTGCCTTTAGCAATCATCACGGTCACAACAACCACAAATCGCTTTCAGATCTGTAATTTAGCGATTTGCGAGTTCCCTTTTCTGGCCAGAGTTGCAATACTGAGAACGGAGCAACAGTTACGATCATTCGCTCTACACAATCATGCCAAACCTTCATGCGTCGCTCATTTTGTTGAAGGCTCTGCCAGAGCGTTTCCAGGCCAAATGTCTGCTATTGGCTCCCAACTGGTAACGGGTCGAAACGCTTAAAAAAACAGAGGCTCAAAACCGTTCCGAGATTGTATTGAAGATAGGACGGTTTTGACGATCTTTGCTAAGCAAGGGAAATAGAATGCGCTTCAAATTATTGGCTATTACTGTCCTATCCTTACCGGCATGTGCGACAAATATTGTTGGCGGAACAGAGACAGCCACTTTCCAAAGCAGGCCGCCAGGCGCAGAGGTCATGCTCCACTCGGCAACAAATAAGGCGGTCGAAAGTAAGACTTGTACTACACCGTGTACCTTGAAATTGCCGCGACATCGAACATGGCAAGCGGATTTTTCATATGACGGATATAAACCAGTTTCCGGTCTATTAATTCCCACACGAAGTTCCAATATACCAGCAAAGCGCAGCGGTCATTTGCTTGCAAGCATATTAAATGGACTAAGGTTTTCCAATGAGCCACGCTCTATTGGCACGCTCTCTCCCAACCCACTGATCGCGGATTTAGCGCCGAACAATCGTTCTTATGCTTCGAGGATTATTGATCCCACGGCAACAGACAGCATAGATAATCCGTTACCGTACGACGTGATTGACGAGCCACAGTTTGCTGAGGAGAGCATAGAAGACGCCCCGATCCGGTTTGGCGCAACAGAGGGCCGCCTTAAACTAAATGACGACCGGCCAATCGCAAACGCGTCAGTGAGCAAAGCCGACATGAAAACGGCCCCAACTTATCTCACCGAAGGCATCGAAGAATATGCTGAGGGCGAACGACAACAAAGGGAGTACTACCCCGGGGAGCCCGCGCCCCATGATGAGATTTCAAGTGAACTAAACCGACGCGTTCTTCAGACGATAGAAAAGAGATAATTTTATCTCAGAACTGCGCCTCGAATCGATGTCGCCGCGAAAAGCTCTAGACAATCTGAGCGATAAATTTCTATGACTTTCTAAAGCGCCTCCGTTTTAATTGGACTCAGAACGGCGCTTTAAGTTTTTAATTTTATGCATTTCCTTAACGCCAACCGCAAACACTTGGCTTGGCAATGCTTTAGTTGGAAAGTAATTCGCGAAAGGCTGTTTCAGGGATGACGGATGATAAAAATATAAGTGAACGCCCCCTTGGCTTTGACACCAATGCATTGCATGCCGGCGCCGCACCTGACCCAACAACAAAGGCGCGCGCGACGCCAATTTATCAAACAACAAGTTATGTCTTTGATGATGTGGATCATGCAGCGCGTCTGTTCAATTTAGAGGAATTCGGGAACGTTTATACGCGGATTATGAATCCGACGACCGATGTTCTGGAACAGCGCGTTGCCGCACTTGAGGGCGGAAGCGCCGCGCTCGCTGTTGCGTCTGGACATGCCGCCCAGCTCATCGTTTTGCACACCCTTTTGGAGACGGGCGATCACTATGTCGCTGCCCGGCAATTATATGGCGGATCGGTCAACCAGTTTGATCACGGATTTAAACGTTTTGGGTGGGAAGCAAGTTGGGCCGACGCAACGAACCCAGATAGTTTCCGTGCGGCCATCACCGATAAGACTAAGGCAGTCTTTGTTGAGAGCTACGCCAATCCTGCTGGGGCCATAACAGACCTTGAAGCGATAGCGAAAATTGCCGCGGAAGCAAGAGTACCCTTGATTGTTGATAATACCTTGGCATCGCCATACCTTTGCCGCCCCATCGAACATGGCGCAAATATCGTTGTACACTCTCTTACGAAGTTCTTAGGGGGACACGGTACATCGATGGGTGGCATTATCGTTGATGGCGGTAATTTCGACTGGTCTTCCGATCCACGCTATCGTCATCTCGTTGAGCCGAATATCGATTACCACGGCATGGAATTCTACCCAACATTTGGCCCTATGGCATTTGCAATTGCCTGCCGGGTATTGGGCCTGCGCTCTCTCGGCCCTGCAATCTCACCATTCAACGCCTTCATGATACTACAAGGGATTGAAACACTCTCCCTACGAATGGAACGACATTGTGAAAACGCGCTTAAGGTCGCAACGTTCTTACAGGCCCATGATAAAGTGGCGTGGGTCTCTTATGCCGGCCTTGAAGGCGATGCCTCCGCGCAGTTGGTAGCAAGATATGCCCCAAGAGGCGCAGGCTCAGTTTTCACATTTGGCCTTAAAGGCGGATATGATGCAGGGGTGAAGGTCGTCGGCGGCGTTAAACTCTTTAGTCATCTTGCAAATGTGGGTGATGCGAAAAGCCTGATTATCCATCCGGCATCAACAACCCACCGCCAGCTAACGGACGAACAGAAGGTGTCGGCTGGTGCAGCACCTGACGTCGTTAGGCTGTCAGTGGGGCTTGAGACAGCTGACGATTTGATCGCTGATCTGGAGGCGGCATTGTCGATCGTCTGAAAGTCGCCCCGCTTCAAATGGGATACCTGAACGGGCTTAAAGCGTCGACACTTCAATTGGAATCGGGACGACACTTTAAGTCTTTGTTTTTATGCGTTTCCGCCAATATCCAAACAGGCGGCCAACCGTGCACACTTCGCCTGGAAACACTTTAAGGGCTTTGGTGCCTCGCGTTCAGGATGATCAATCAATGTCCCTTTATGCTCCCCTTGAAATCGACAAGAGATCGACCTGCTCTCACACAACCGGCTCAACCTTAACAACCTCAGGAACATAATGCTTGAGCATATTCTCAATGCCCGCTTTCAAGGTATAGGTCGACGAGGGGCATCCAGCACAAGCGCCGTGCATGGAAAGGAAGACGACGCCGGTGCGTGGTTCATAGTGTTTGAAGACGATGTCGCCCCCATCAGCGGCCACAGCCGGCCGGACTCGTGTGTCGATCAAATCAATGATTTGCTCAACAACCTCGCGATCTTCACCCTCATAATCATCAAGAGGGGTCGCTGGACCAGCCTCAGCCGCTTCCGATGCTGATGCCCCATCTATGATGACAGGCGCGCCCGCGACCAGATGATCGGCAATGGCTCCCAGGATCGCCGGCTTTATGTGGGCCCACTCCACGTCTTCAGGCTTTGTGACCGTAACGAAGTCCGGCCCCAGGAAAATCCCCGTAACGCCGTCTAGCTGAAATAGTGCCAATGCCAGGGGAGAAACGCCTTCTGCGGAAGCAGCAGTGGGAAAGTCCATGCCGGTTGCCGGGCGACCTCGATCATCCAGTCCCAAGACGGCAACATCCGGCACAAATTTTAAGGAATGTGGGTTAGGTGTGTCTTCCGTTTGTATAAACATGACCTGGATACCTCGTTACAATTCGATTTACTTTTTATATGGCGCGTTTCCCGCAGCCGCTTACAGCAAAAACAAAGGATAGAACCCTTAGTCGATATACGTGGACACCTCGCCGATAGCGCACTCTAATACGGGATTAATCGAATGGCTCTTTTCAGATAAAGAAGTAAGCAACGACGTCACGATAAACAACAGCGTTGTCTTGTCTTGCTTGCCTGTTTTTTGCTTGCCCAGTTTCTTGCTTGTCCTGTTTCTTGCTTGTCCTGTTTCTTGCTTGCACAAGTCCTTACTTACATTGTTTGTTGCTTATATCGTCGCTTGATTACATCGCTCGATCGAAAATTAAACGGCGACGATTGCCGTGCAAGCTTAACAGGCGTAAGGCCTGTTGGGGTACAAATAGCGTTCTAAAAAGAAGGGTCCCATGGACGAGACACCCGCTCAATTTACCGATGATGAAGCCCTATATTTTCACCAGAATGGCAAGCCTGGCAAGCTCGAGGTTACGCCAACAAAACCCATGGCGACCCAACGGGATCTGGCCCTTGCCTATTCGCCGGGTGTTGCAGCGCCTGTTAAAGCGATCGCAGAAAACCCTGATGTTGCGTATGACTATACGTCAAAGGGTAATATGGTCGCCGTTATCTCAAATGGTACGGCAATCCTTGGTCTCGGTGATCTCGGCGCCCTAGCGTCAAAGCCTGTGATGGAAGGCAAATCTGTTCTCTTCAAACGCTTTGCGGATATCGATTCCATTGATCTGGAGGTCGATACATCGGATCCGGAGGAATTCATCAATTGTGTCAAATACCTTGGCTCAGCCTTCGGCGGCATTAATCTCGAAGATATAAAAGCGCCAGATAGCTTCCTGATTGAGCAGCGCCTTCAGGAAGAAATGAATATTCCGGTGTTCCATGATGATCAGCACGGAACAGCCATTATCGCAGCCGCCGGCCTTCTCAACGCCATCGACATTACGGGCAAGTCGCTTAAAGACGTGAAGGTCGCCGTGTCTGGTGCGGGTTCAGCGGCTTTATCCGTTGTCGGTCTTTTTAAAGCGATGGGTGTACCCCATGGCAATATTCTCGTATCCGGTAGCAAGGGCGTGCTTTATAAAGGACGCCCCGATGGTATGGACCAATGGCGCTCCGCACACGCCGTGGAAACCGACAAAAGAACACTTGCCGAAGCAATGGATGGTGCCGATGTTTGCATAGGCCTTTCAGTTGCTGGCGCTGTCACCCCTGAGATGATCAAATCTATGGCGAAGAATCCAATTATTTTCGTCATGGCGAATCCCGTTCCCGAGATCCTACCAGAAGTGATCAATGAAATCCGCACCGACGCTATTATAGCAACAGGTCGATCGGATTATCCAAACCAAGTGAATAACGTTCTGGGGTTCCCTTACATTTTCCGTGGCGCGCTCGATGCACGTGCACGGACGATCAATGAGGATATGAAAGTTGCCTGCGCTGAGGCGCTTGCGAAACTTGCCCGGGAGGATGTGCCTGATGAGGTGGCGGCAGCTTACGGAAAGCGCCTGAAATTCGGGCCGGGCTACATTATTCCGACGCCATTTGACCCACGACTGATTGCAGAGATCCCCCCTGCGGTAGCAAAAGCCGCTGCCGATTCAGGCGTTGCGCGCAAGCCCATTGAAGATCTCTCCACTTACCGTCATTCCCTCGCCGCAAGAACAGATCCGTCTGCATCATTTCTTCAAAAAGTATTTGCAACACTGCGCAGTAGCGAGAAACCAAAGCGGATTGTTTTTGCAGAGGGTGAAGAAGAAACAGTGATCCGTGCTGCCCATGTTTTTCAACAGGAAGGGCTCGGCGAAGCGATCTTGTTGGGCCGCGAAGAGCGGGTAAAAGAGAAAATCGCGCAGCTTGGCATGTCCGACAGCTGCAAATTCGAAATTCATAATGCGCGTTTATCAACCCACAATCCCGAATACACAGAGTTTTTATTCGAACGGCAACAGCGGAATGGCTATCTTTTGCGCGACTCTCAACGCTTGGTGAACACAGACCGAAACGTTTTTGCCGCATGCATGGTGGCCCAAGGACACGCGGATGGTCTCGTCACGGGTGTTACCCGACACTATGACGTGGCATTGGATAATATACGCCTTGCCCTTGACCCTCGACCAAATGAAAGACTCGTCGGCGTTTCAATAATATTGGCAAAAGGTCGAACGCTTTATATGGCAGACACCAATATTGCCGAACTTCCGTCCTCAGAGGATTTGGCGGACATCGCTGTCCAGGTCGCCCATGCTGCAAAACGCTTTGGCGCTAAACCGCGTGTCGCTTTTGTTTCATACTCTAACTTTGGTAATCCTGGCACAGAACACTCGCATCGCGTTGCCGGGGCTGTACGATGTCTCGACGCGCGTTCTGACGTGGACTTTGAATACGAAGGCGAAATGACGCCTCGCATGGCCCTTAACAGCAAATTTCGCGAAGTTTATCCGTTCTCTCGGTTGACGGATGACGCCAATGTCCTCGTGACGCCGGGTCTGCATTCAGCATCGATTTCGACGAAACTTCTGGGCGCCGTCGGCGGTGCGACCGTTCTTGGTCCGATCCTCATTGGCCTCGAAAAACCTGTTCAGATTGTCCAAATCGGCGCCCGCGTATCGGAAGTTGTAACGCTTGCTGCGATGGCGGCCTATGACGTCGATGTGGAACACCGCGAGTGGGCGGCCAAAACAAGTTGATTTTGGATATGCAGACACTTGGTTAAAACGCCCCTTGCCAGCGACACTCAGAATTAAAGCATTTCCAAGCCAAGTGTGTGCGGTTGGCGTTAAGGAAATGCATAAAATCAACAAACTAAAGCGCCGTTCTGATTCCAATTGAAACAGAGGCGCTTTAGCATGATTTTTGCTGCTTACGTTGCGAAGAGTAGTCGTTTGAATCAAGGGCGTTGAATGGACTCGATTGTCTATATTCTGAGCTTTGTTTGCCTCGGTCTCGTTCTAAGTTGGTATATTGGTAACGAAAATGCTGGCGCTGATGGGACGCGCGGGCTTTTGGCACTTACGCCCGATGAACCGACCGATGCCAAGGACGGTCAATCCCAAGGTCTAATCCGCAACAAAACGGGCCGGTATGCTCAATCGCCCGGCGCCTCTGGCCTTAATCGGATGTCCACCCTATCTGACATTAACCAAGCGCGTGGACAGAATAAGAGCCGAGTCATGGGACGAGTTATGGGAAAAGTAGAAGCGCGCAGCAAAGCCGCCTCTCGATCTGCCAACGATCCGCACCCTCATCTGACAACAGCAAAAGAACGGTATCAGGTGCGGGCGACAACCCTTCAGCCAAAAGCAGCACACAAACTCGACAGCGCATCCTCAGGTGCGGTCCATAATGGCGGACCTCATTTCAATAAAGCGTTTCGCAATCGCCCCGGACGCAGGCCGGAAAGAGGCATTATCTCCGTTGACGCGGGGGAACGGCGGTACCAATACAAACAGTCGTTAAGCGATCAATTGGCTCAACCACCGCGATCAAAACAACAAGAGAGCGTCATCGAAGACGACGCCAATACCGGCGCAAGTTACCGGGTCAGTTCACGCGCGCGTTTTACCTCTCGGCACGATCGATAAACAACAGCTTTTGAAGCCGTGCGCTCTTCACATGTTGAAATGTCTACATGTTGAAATCTCTAGGGCGGCTATTCTCTAACGACGGTCGCACTCTCGGACGTGGGGGCCTTAAAACTTCTAAATAGCCGAGGCATGTAGGCCGCAAGGGTTCCGCCGCGCAAAACAAAGTAGAGTGAAAACGCGAGCCAAAGCCCATGATTGCCCATGAGGTTTTCAAAAATGATCGAACTTGGAAGTAAAACAGCGGCACAGATAATCATGCTATCCCGCATCTCGCGCGATCTGGTGGCGCCAATGAAAATGCCGTCGAGTTGAAACGCCACAAGCAAAAGCATGGGACTGACAGCGACCCATGGGAGATAGCGAAGAGCAACGTCGCGAATCTCCCCCTTAGGGGTCAAATGCATGACCATGCCGTCCCCAACAAAAATGTATAATACTGCGAAGAAAATGGCGGCGATACCAGCGGGAACGCTGGTTGATCGAATGGCAGCAATAAAGCGCGTTCGACCGCGTGCTTTATCGGGATCCCCAACGGATTGCCCCACAAGGGTCTCCGCAGCAATCGCTGAACCGTCGAGCGCCAAACCCGTAAACAAGAAAAGCTGTAACAGCGCTTGATTGGCCGCAAGCGTCACATCACCGAAACTGCTGCTGCGCTGTAGGAACCAGGCAAAGCAGATCGCCAACAGAAATGTTCGGATAAAGATATCGAAATTAACAGTGAGGGTGCGGGAAAGTGCATCACGGTCCCAGAAACGCTGTTTCGACCAATGCGCTTTGAGCCCACCGGTTTTTCTCAACATCAAGGCGACAAAAGCGAGACTGATAAGAAAGCCAACAATCTCCGCGATCAGTGTTCCAGCTGCGACGCCTGCCGCCCCCCAGCCAAAACCGACAACGAACCAGTAATCAAGGACGGTGTTGATCAACGTCATCGAAAGACTAGCAAGCATGAGGTAATCCGTACGCTCCAGGGCAATCAACCACCCAAACAGAGCGTAGACGCCAATCACAAACGGCGCGCCCCAGATCCTGATAGCGAAATAGGTTTCTGCCGAGGCGAAGGTTTCGGCACTGGCTTCTGACCCAACGGCAAGTATACGGAACGACAGCTCACTCATGGGCCATTGCAACAAAACAAGGACCCCGCCGAGCGACGCGCCAAGAACCAGCCCGCGCGAGAGGGTCGCACGGACCTCCACGTTATCCCCGGCGCCATGGGCTTGCGCTGTTAAACCGGCAACACTCATCCGTATAAAGCCCAAGCTCCAATAGGCGAGGGCAAAAATTACACTGGCCAATCCAACCGCTGCAATGTCGAGCGGACGATCAGACCGCGCAAGGGCCCACACATCGACGAGCCCAAGAAGTGGTGTGGCCATTGACGCCAGGGACGCCGGCCACGCCAGCATGACAGCTTGGCGAATAGTGGCCGATTGCGTATTGGAGACAGCGCCATCCATGTCACATTCCCTTTTTGGCCCTTTTGGCCGGGCAAAAAGCGCAACACAAAATCTCATGCGCTTTGGTAATACGGATCCATCAAACGGGTATGCCAGCCGACCTCCAAAGAAGGCAATCGCAGGCTTTATCGACGAGACTTCGATGATTGAGCCTTTAACAGTGATGTTTTTGAATTCTCAACCAAATTGAGCTATTCGGGTCGAAGAAATGAAGCATTATGGCGAATTTGTCTTCCTCGCAACCGGCCCCCATCGGCCCTGACGATTCGACGGACCTTGTACATCCGGCGAAAGACGCGAGCGGTCGGCCAACACCCTTGCCAGAAGCGCGTGACACCAAGCTTAAACCACAGTTTTCAGGCGCAGAGATTGGCGCGCTGGCACACCTTTATCGCGGCGAGGTTTACCGCTCGACCATCTGGCGCACACGGCTCGATGCCACAACCAATTGGTCCGTCGTCTCGCTCGGGATTGCTTTATCACTCAGTTATTCGTCGCCGACGTCCTCGCCACTGCCGCTGCTTCTGGTGGGCGTCCTCATCATGGTGTTTCTGTTTCTGGAGGCGCGGCGCTATCGCTACTTCAATGTATGGCGGGCGCGGGCGCGCTGGATGGAGCGCCATTTCTACGCCCCCATGCTAAAACGAGAGAATTATGAAGACGCGGGCGATTGGCAGCAGGAATTAGCAGACGATTATCAGCACCCCGAATATCATATTTCATTTTGGCGCGCCTTCGGTCGACGGCTGCGCCGAAATTACCAATGGATCTTCCTCGTTCAAGGCCTCTCATACATCGGGAAAATCGTTATCCACCCCACACCCGTCACCGACATGGCAAACTTCTTTGAACGGATGGTTATCGGCCCCGCTCCCGGTTGGGCGGTCCTCGCCTTCTTCGCCAGCTTCCATATTGTCATCGCAACCTTCACCCTCGTCGTCTATTACCAAGACCGAGCCCGCCTCAAAGGCAAACCACAGTCGGTGTGAAGCAAAAACGAAGCCAATGAGCAACCGAACTGCAGCCAATACGTCGTAGCGTGCTATTCCACAACGGATTAGCCTTTAGTAGGAACCAGAGGCAAAATCAAATGGGACGGGTACGCCTTTTCATGGTGGATACGGTTGTTGGCGACGACGGGATTGGCATCTCGGAAATTGTTCGGCGCCCCGGAATTCATGTTGCGGTCGTATCTTGGGAACCAGCTGCTCATGACTTCGATACGAATGCGATGGCCCGGCAAGAAGCGGATACCGCATGCATCCATGGTGATATCAAACTTGTAGATTTTGTTCGGTTCTAGCAATTCCGGCTCTTCGAAGGAGTTTCTAAACCGCGCCCGCAATGCGCCATGGCACAGATATCGCGCCTCTCCATTGGGGTGCACATCAACCAGACGCACATGCCAGTCTGTATCTAGCGCAGATGAAGACCCGAAGAGCACGCAAGAGACTGGTCCAATCACATCGAGTGGTTCAGAGAGCGTTTTGGTGGTGTAACACAGAACGTCTTCACGCTCAGCCGTCGCGCGATCATCGACCGGACCATCCCGCAAATCCCAACGCACACCCGTGGGGTTCATCGGATCGTATGTGAAACTGTCGGACGGCTCACCGCCTGGCGTATCGCGCGACAGTACACCGCCGCCATTCGATGAGTTCGCATCGCCCTTTGAGTGAAAATAAAATGGCGTAAATGCCGTCTCAGGAAGCGGCCACTCATCCGACGATCGCCATTCATTGGCACCAAGAACAAAAATTTGAACACGCGGATCGTCGCCTAAACCATTGTCCTTCCCTTTAAGCCACCGATCCAGAAAACGCGTCTTGTAGTCGTCTAAATTGACAATCGCTTTTTCGCCAAAATCGACGCCATTCAAATTGCGCTTGCGATTCACCCAATGGGGCCACGGACCGATGATCATTTGCTGAGCTGCTGCGACCTTCGGAGCCCTAGAGTTCCCGCGCATCCCTAAAAAAGCACCTGGCGAACTTGGGAGCCCCATGTCCCACCATCCAGTGATATTCAGTGCTGGGACTTTAATTTTGCGCCAATCTTCTGAGTAGGAACGCGACCGCCAAAAATCGTCCAAATTGGGATGATCCATCCATTCCTCCCACCATTCGGAGGTAGAGCCACCGGCTTCGGCACCAGACGCAATCGGAAGTGCATGAAAATAGTCCCGGTCTTGATTAAACCACTCATGGTCTGAACCATATTGTTTCGATCGACGCCCCATGACGTGCATCCACTCAAGCATTGGCAACAACAAACAACCATTCAAAACAGGTTCATTATGAAAGGCGTCCCATTGGGCGACCCCTGGCATGATCGCCTTTAGATGAGGCGGCGCATCCATTGCCGCGAACCATTGGGTGCCACCGGCATAAGATCCCCCTTCCATACCCACATTGCCATCGCACCATGACTGTTCGGCGATCCATTCGACGGCGTCGTATCCATCGGTTCTTTCATTTCTGTAAGGGGTGAAGACCCCATCGGAATTAAACCGACCTCGACAATCCTGAATCGCGACGATGTAGCCTCGTTGCACGAGTGAATTCAGAAACGAATTGTCGTGTGCTTCAACCTTGTTATAGGGCGTTCGCATGAGCACCACAGGATAGGCGCCAGGCGCATCAGGACGAATGAGATCTGTCGCCAGCCCCACGCCATCGCGCATGGGCGCCAGCAAATTATTGACAACCGTCGTTTTCTCATAGGTGACAGGCGAAATATTATCAGTGGGAAAGACTTTCGCCGGTTCAATCTTTTCATCTGCCATCTCAGCATTCCTTTGAGCGGCTAACCCGTCTTTAGATGCCGATCCGTTGGCGGTTTGCGTTTCTTGCGAGCACGAAGAAGACGACGCAGCCACCGCTGTGCCAATCAAAAAGTCCCGACGTTTCATAAGGTTTTCCTTCGTTCGAAAACAGTGGCCCAAGTAATAGCATCAGAAGCATAGAGAAAAATATAGTGGCTCGATAGAAGTATCACCCCTTTCAAGAGCTAAGCCCCTAATCGATGCCGTCTGTTTATCGAAACTTATGTCGACGGTTTGCTCCTGGTATGATAGAGTTATGGTTATCCGTTTAATCGCCGGGCAATGTTGAAGTTGAGGTCCTGGAAATGAATACTTGGCCGGACATCCCCTATGCGCGGTGGCAACCGACAGGAGCTTCACTTCATCTGTGGCTGCAGATTGTAGGTAAGTTCCGACTTGCTCTGACACCGTGGATTAATCATTCCTGGCAAGCGGCATTTTACGTGACCACGCGCGGTGTGACGACGGGACTTATTCCGGGTACCGCTGATCACTATTCAGTGCACTTTGATTTCGTGGCTCATCACCTTGAGGTTACATCGGCATCCGGGAAAACTGAGCGCTTCGCGCTCGAAAGCATGTCCGTGGCGGAATTCCATGGGCGATTTTTAGATCTTTTAAAGGCCGTTGGTGCACCGTCTGAATTCCATGGAGCCCCCAATGAGTTGCCGACGGCGGTACCGTTCTCAGAGCAAACGGATGACGGTGTTTATGACCCCAATGCAGCACACGATTTTTGGCGGGCGCTGGTTAATATTCACACCGTCTTCAGCCATTTCCGTACGTCATTTCTCGGTAAAGTAAGTCCTGTCCATCTGTTTTGGGGGAGTTTTGACTTGGCTGTGACTCGCTTTTCCGGCCGAACTGCTCCGCCTCATCCCGGCGGCATTCCTCATCTCCCTGACGCGGTCACACGCGAAGCCTATTCCCATGAGGTAAGCTCCGCAGGCTTCTGGGCTGGCGGCGGCGGGATCGATTACCCAGCCTTCTATAGCTACGCCTATCCGGTTCCGGACGGCTTCGGGGACTATCCGATTGATGTCGAAGATGCTTTTTATAGCGAGGCACTCGGCGAATACGTCTTGCCTTATGACGCGGTTAAAAATGCGACGGATCCGCAAGAAAAACTCTTACGCTTTTTGGATGCGACCTACCGCGCTGCCGCAGAAACGGCTGAATGGGACCGCGCATCGTTAGACTGTAAATTGGGCCAGCCCGGGGTTCCCAGAGCCCTTTGAAGCAAAGCACCTACTGCTCCCCTTGACTTAGGCCGCGCCCGCGCGGTATCGCACACCCCTCTATTGGAAACCGAATGTTTCCGCGTTCACCGACGCGACCCTTTGTTTCTTTTGTTGGTTTTAAAAGCCATATGAAGCAGAGATGGAGTCGGGGATGCACCGCCGTCGGGGTAATGCCCTCACGGCGGCTTTTGGCTTTGGGCGGGCGTTGGAGTGTCTGGCCTCGACTTGCGCGGCGTAAGAATTGGGTTGTGGGCTCGCATTGCCCCTTCTGAACCCTCATCCTGAGGAGCGTTCATCAGAACGCGTCTCGAAGGATCGATATTAGAAATGACCTGGGTCAAACGGTTTGACGGTCACGAAAGGGACAGGACATGTTTGAAACGCTGAGTGAGCGTTTAGGGTCGATCTTTGAAGGGCTTCGCGGGCGCGGGGCCTTGGAAGAGAAAGACGTATCAGCCGCTCTTCGCGAAGTTCGCATCGCCCTTCTCGAAGCCGACGTTGCCCTACCGGTCGCGAAAGACTTTGTGGCGAAAGTCAAAGAACGCGCCATCGGCCAGGACGTGCTGCGCTCGGTCACGCCAGGCCAGCAAGTTATTAAAATCGTCCATGATGCCCTTATCGAGATGCTCGGCGGGATGCCCGGCGAGAATACCAATGCGGACGACGGCACGCTTAATCTTGCGATGGCGCCGCCAGCACCGATCTTGATGGTTGGCCTGCAAGGCTCTGGTAAAACCACGACCACGGCCAAAATCGCCCTTCGCTTGTCAAAACGCGACAAGAAAAAAGTTTTGATGGCCTCGCTTGATACGCGGCGGCCCGCGGCGATGGAACAGCTGCAAACCCTCGGTGAACAAACGGATGTGGCAACATTGCCTATCATTGCCGGACAAACCCCTGTGCAAATTGCCAAGCGAGCCATGGAAGCCGCCAAGCTTTCCGGCGCCGATGTGGTGATGCTCGACACCGCGGGGCGCCTTTCTATCGACGAGCAATTGATGGCCGAGGTCGCCGAAATCCATGCCGCAACGAACCCGATAGAAACCCTTTTGGTGCTCGACTCTCTGACGGGTCAGGACGCTGTTCAGACAGCGGAGAAGTTTAAAGAACGCTTACCCATCACCGGCGTTGTCCTCACGCGCCTTGATGGTGACGGCCGCGGCGGTGCGGCCCTGTCCATGCGCGCGGTCACCGGGGCACCGATCAAGTTTGCCGGTGTCGGCGAGAAAATCGATGCGCTTGATACGTTCGACCCGGAACGGATGGCCGGTCGCATACTCGGTATGGGGGATATTGTCTCCCTCGTTGAAAAAGCCGCCGAGGAAATGGACGTCGAAAAAGCCAAGCGCCAAGCCAAGAAAATGGCCAAGGGCGAATTCGACATGAATGACCTCGCCGACCAGTTCAAACAAATGCGCAAAATGGGCGGCATGGGCGCGATCCTGGGCCTGATGCCCGGCATGGGCAAGATGAAAAAGATGGTCGACCAGGCGGGCGGCCTCGATGATAAAGAAATCGTTCGCCAGGAAGCAATCATCAGCTCCATGACAAAAAAGGAACGCAAGAGCCCGAAACTCCTCAACGCCTCTCGTAAGAAACGCATTGCCGCGGGTTCTGGAACGAGCGTGCAGGAGATCAACCGCCTTATCAAAGCCCATCGGCAAATGGCCGATATGATGAAAAAGATGGGTAAAGGCGGCATGAAAAGCATGGCACAGCAACTCGCCGCCATGGGTGGCATGCCAGGCGGCGGCGGCATGCCTGCCGGCGCTGGAATGGGTGGCGGCATACCAGACCCAACGGCGCTAGAAGACCCAGGCGGATCAGGGAACGCGATGGGCAAGGATGATATCGATTTTGATGCCATCAATCAGGCGCTTTCCGGCAAGGGTGCCCTGCCCCCGGGACTTGGCGGCCTTGGCGGAGGCTTGCCAGGCGGCATGGGTGGGCTCCCCGGCATGGGCGGGAAACCGAAAAGGAAGAAGAGATGATGACGAACCCTCATCCTGAGGAGCGTTCCTCAGGATGAGGGTCAGAAAACATTTCCGTTAATAGACCTTGATTGAAAACAAGACGAACCAAAAGGAAAACTAACATGTCACTCAAAATCAGACTTGCCCGTGGGGGCGCAAAGAAACGGCCATTTTACTCAGTCGTTGTTGCCGATAGCCGGATGCCACGCGATGGGCGCTTTATTGAAAAGATCGGAACATACAACCCACTTCTCGCAAAAGACGATGAGAAACGTGTACAGATCGATGCGGAACGGGCCAAGCATTGGCTCGGTGTCGGCGCCAAACCATCAGACCGGGTTGGGCGCTTTCTAAACGCCATTGATCTTGTGGAGTGGAAACCGGGCAATAACCCCAAAAAAGCAGAACCCGGCGAGAAAGCGAAACAGCGCGTAGAAGAAAAAGCAGAGAAAGCGGCCGCAGCAAAGGCAGCCGCTGAAGAAGCCGCAGCAGCGCCCGCGGAAGAAGCACCGTCAGACGAATAATCTCGGAAACGGACCCGCTTGCCCTAAAGCCGTTCCGCTTCAAATGGAATCACTGAACGGCTTTAGATCTTCGATGTTGCGTATTTGATTTTTTTTGCAATTCCTGGCGCGTGGGCCAATGGCCACTCAAGTCGTCGCCTCTGTCTGGAAATGATGCTTAATTGGGGTTTCTCCATCGACCAAGGGAATGGAAACGGGGCTTGTCGGGGCAGGCCCCATGGTCATGGGCGGACGTAGTTCCCTTCGCCCAAGAACCACATATGCATCTAATCATGTCGATTTCGCAATGTTGTGCCTCTGTTTCCCTATACGTATTGATTAAATAACTTTTCTATGCCGACTATGTCGTGCGATTGCGTAGGATTAACGAGAGCGTGTCGCGCATAAGCGATCATCGGTCATGCCACCGGTGATGCATAGTCGACACACATTCTATGAAGACATAAAGCACGATGAATATGATTAAGAGACTTTTACGCGTGAGCACCCTGATCTTATGGTCGCTATCAATGACAGGATGCGTTGCTGTGGCGATTGCAGGAGCAGGCGTCATGGCAGGAGACGAACTCGCTGAGGATGACGGTAAGTTCGATCCGCTGGAAAAAGTCCGCGGAAAAGACGATGGTCGCAACTGAGGCGGTCGTAATTAAGTCGGTCGCAATTGAGGCCGTCTTAATTGAAGTAGTCGCAACCAAGGCAGTAGTACCCAACTCGAATTTTTTATAAGCCTTGCAAATGCCGACTACGCAACGTAGGCCGTTCGCTTTTTGCTTTTTTTTCCAACTTAGGCTTTATTCCAGCACCGGTCGCAGATGTTTTGAATTGGTCTGCGACGTCACTGGAGTAGGCCCATCTCTTACTTAAGCGCCGCCAAATCGGTCATTGTCCGCACTTCTCCTGACGATCTTCGTCCCCTCGTCTTTTGGCCACCCGCGATCATTCTCATAGGCGCTGTCGTTGCAAGCTTGATCGATTTTGAAGGCTTTCTGGCCATCGCAACGAGCGCCCATCGCTGGGTTCTCTCTCGTGTCGGCTGGTTATTCTCATTCAGTGCTTTTGCCGCTGTTCTCGTCATTGGTGCAATCCCCCTATCGCCGTTGGGCCAGGTCCGAATAGGCGGCAAAGACGCCACGCCGATCCTCACCCGATGGAACTGGTTCGCCATTACTCTGTGCACAACAATCGCAACCGGTATTCTATTCTGGGGAACAGCTGAACCAATTATGCATTTTAATGGGCCACCAGCATTCTCAGGCGCAACAATTCAGAGCGACAGCGCGGCGACATTCTCAATCTCAACACTTTTTATGCACTGGGCTTTCACGCCATATGCGATGTACACAGCGCCATCTCTCGCATTTGCCTTGGCTTACTATAATCTGAACGGAAGATACTCCCTAAGCGCACCATTGAAATTTGCCTTCGGTCGCGCAGCCCGGGGCACGGGCGCCAGCATCATTGATGCATTGGCCTTGCTGGCATTAATAGCGGGCGTTGCCGCCTCTCTCGGGGCTGGTATGATGACACTCGCCGGTGGCCTTAATGTCATTTTTGGCCTTCCAGATGGCGCCCTTGCGCGTTTTTTCGTTACGGCGGCCATTGTCGCCGCATTTGTGGCGTCGTCTGTCACCGGCGTGCAGCGTGGCATCAAAATCTTGTCAGATATCAATATCAGGCTCTTTTTCCTGTTTGCGATCTTTGTTTTCTTCACTGCGGAAACCCGTTCGATACTATCCCTCACCACCAGCGGATTGATTGATTATGTCAGTACGTTTGTACCCCGCAGTGTTCTTATTTTTGATCCAAACGACATGGGGTGGCGACAAGATTGGACAATGTTTTATTTTGCCAATTGGGCCGCGTGGGCGCCGATAACCGCGCTGTTTTTGGGTCGCATTGCAGTTGGGTATACGGTTCGCGAGTTCATACTGTTTACGATGATATTCCCGTCTATTTTCGGAATGATGTGGATGGGGATCTTCGGTGGTGCAACCATCAGTCTGGATATCGCGAGCGACGGCAGCCTCACGACCGCTCTGAAGTCCGGCGGTCCAGAAGCCGTTATGTACGCACTCTTGCAAGCCCTTCCGCTCACGGCGCTTACTATTGCTGCATTCGTCTTTATCGTGTTTATTTCATTTGTTACAGCGATGGACTCCAATACACACTCGATCGCCAGCGTATGTCTGAAAACAGGGCAGCAGGAAACCAGTGTTAGCACCGTCCAAGAAAACAACGGATCAACCCTTTGGATTAAGATTTTTTGGGGCGCCCTTATTGGCGGCGTGTCATGGATCATGACGGCGACAAATGGCGTAGACGGTGTAAAAATGCTCTCGAACCTTGGCGGCGCCCCTGGGCTTGTTATTCTGCTTGGGTCACTCATTGCACTTATTCGTTTTGCTATGATGCGTCCGCAAGGGCTCAATGAGGCAGGCAATCGTTAGCATAAGGCAACGACGAGAAAGGCGCGCCCCGTTTCGACTATGGTTTTCAAGATGAGACAGTTGAAAGACTTGTCTCATCGCTTCATAAAAGCATATCTCTTATTGATGTTGCGCAATGGAAGCGTTGATGACTGAACCAGAAAATATTCCGCATGCGAAATGGGTTCGTCTCACCAGCTATCTCGATGCACTTCCCTTAGGCGCAATGCTTAAACTTTTTGCGGCACTAGAAGCGGAACGACTACGCCCAAGCGAAGACAGCCTGCCCTATGATGCGATGCTCCGGGTCTTACGAGAAGCCGTTGCAGAGGCAGGTGCAAGCTTCCCCCCTCGCCCACTCAACGCAAAACGCCTCTTTTTCAGACCCATTGAAGACTTTTTAACGCCAATACGCAGTGGACCGAAACGTCGTGGAAGAATACCGAGAAGCTCTCTCGATCCAATCTGGCGACTTTTAAAAAGCAACGATATTAGGCTCGTCACACGTAAAACGACGCAAGCGCAACAGGAACAGACGGTTAGCCCAGGCGCAAAACTTGATCCGATTGCACTGTCCGAAAACGATGTTGCTATAAATCAGTTTGTAAAAGAGTTTAAAAGAAGCGCGGTTGATTTTCGAGTCGCGGAGAAGTCATTTCAAAGCGCACTAGAGGATGGCGCACCTGAGGCGACATTAACAGAAAAAAGAACGCTTCTTTTTGCGGTAGGACGTGCACGTATCAAAACATTATTGCAAATTGCGTCGCATGATCAGCATGCGCGTCGTGCCCTTGTGGGATATCTAGGCGGCGGCAAAGAGGGACTCGCGGTCTTAGAAGACCTTCTGGAAATAGGCACGCTTTTTTCAATCGCCCCTGAGATTGAAGCGCTCCAAGCAAGATTCCCTAAACCCATCGCAGATCTTACTGAGACCGACCTTTTCGATATCCGCAACATATACCGCGATGCCGTTGCCGTCGCGCCAGAGGCTGCGGCTGGTGTGCTACTCAGTCTTGTTGGACGTCTTTCCGCACCTTGGCGGGCCATTCGATTATACCTTCATCTGAAATCAGCAGAGGACCAACAATTAACAGAAATTGACCGCGACGCGGACAGCCTACTGGCGCTCTTGTTCGATGACCTGGAAGTATTAGCGCGTGCCCTGGAGAGGGATGCAACAGACGGCTTTGACGGCCAAGGCGCATGGGTTCGACTACAGTATTTTAGCGAGTATGCAGACGGTATCATCAAAGAAGCTCGGTTAGTGCGTGAAACAGTCATTATAAATCGGGCCGAAGCGTCGCGCGAAATCGCTGCTGCAGCATGCGAACGTACAACGGAGCAAGCCGCATTCAAGGTGCGAGCGTTGCTCCCCACCAAGGGATCAGCCGGCTCATCACGCCTTACAACACGCCGACCACAGATTACTGAGATATCAAGCGCAACCTATGGGGACGCAATCGCGGCAGCGACTTTTCTGTCCAAAGTCGAAGCCCTCCAATCGCGTCTAAAGGTCAGCGATATGATCGCGCATAAAGTCGAGGTCATTCGCAAAGAACTTCATCGTTATGCGCATGACCTTATCGTGGAAATACGTGCCGCTGAGGGCGATCGACGGCGCTGCGCTAAACGCCACATGGAACGCGTTATTAAAGTTGGCGAACAGCTACTGTCCCCCGCAGACATTAAATCCCTGACAGAAAAAATGGTAGACGCTTCTGTTTCTGCCTAATGTATAAAGCGTTTTTTGGGCCAATGACCTGCGGTTGGTCGCCCGTTTGGTTATTGGCAGAAACGCCTAAAGCGCCTCCGATTCCAATTGAAGTGCGGACGTTTTATAGTAGAACATTGTGGCAAAGAGTTTTGCCCATCCTCTGGAGAGATACTCGAACAACAATGATGAGAAACGGCCTCAGACTTTAAATGGCGCAAACAACAAAGAAAATTAAATTTCCGGGGTCCGGCGGCGATCTCCTCGCAGCAGCCTATGAAGCGCCTACGGGCACGACACGGGCTGTTGCGCTATTTGCCCACTGTTTTTCGTGCTCAAAGGATATCAAAGCGGCACGAGAAATAGCCCGGGCGATGAGCGATGCTGGTTTCGGCGTGCTGCGTTTTGACTTCACCGGACTCGGCTCATCCGATGGCGATTTCGCCAATACAAATTTTTCTTCGAATATACAGGACCTGATAAAAGCGGCTGACTATCTCCGTACAGAGCACGAGGCGCCTTCAATTATTATCGGGCATTCTCTCGGCGGTGCTGCAGCGCTTGTAGCTGCAACCGAAATTCCGGAAATAAAAGGCGTTGTCACAATAGGCGCACCAGCAGAAGCCGATCATGTGATCAAACAATTGGGCGAAAAACGTTCTGAAATTGCAACACTCGGGTCTGCAGAAGTCCAACTCGGTGGACGCCCATTCACAATCAAAAAGCAGTTTATCGATGACCTTGATGATAAGCGCGTATTAGCGGCTGCAAAACACCTAAAGAAACCGATACTCATTATGCATGCGCCACACGACAACACTGTGGGTTTGGATAATGCGACAAAGCTTTTCACGGCCGCGAAACATCCCAAAAGTTTTATCAGTCTTGATACGGCGGATCATCTGCTCAGTAACACGAATGATGCGCGTTATGCCGCCAATGTGATTTCAGGCTGGGCGAGCCGGTTTGTTCCTGATGCTGAAGCCACATCGGTTGAAACTGTAAATAAAAAGACTAATGCCGCGCCGACCTATCAGGATGGAGCACTTGCCCAGAGTATTGCCTCTGAACCCTTAGCGGTTGCGATGTCGATTGATGGGCATCCATTTATAATCGACGCTGGCAAAGACGACGGCGGCTCTGATCTCGGGCCAAACCCAACACGAACGGTTGAAGCGGCTTTGGCGGCGTGCGCCGCGATCACGCTTCGGATGTATGCGCGTCGAAAAAATTGGCCGTTGCAGGCCGTGCGTGTGGAGGTGAAGCGATCACCATCCGCTGACGCCCATGTTACCCGTGACCTGGAGAAAACAATATATCTTGAAGGTCCCCTTGATGAACAGCAACGAATAAGAATGTTGGAAATTGCCGATAAATGCCCTGTTCACAGAATGTTGAGCGAAGGGGTGTCGATCCGCTCTTCCCTATCCTAGGTCAAGTGTGATTGGCTTTTGATTGATGCTGAGCGTGTGCTTGTCGTGCGCACGAATGGCCTATCTGGTGCCTGAAAGGGCCAAGCCTGGCTCAGAAGCTAGCCCAGTGCGTAATCTGGTGCCTAATCTGGTGCCTAATCTGGTGCCTGGGTCTGGTTGCCAAATCCGGCGGCTAATCTGGCTCGTTTCATGGCTTTGTCCATAGGTCTCGGCGCCAACCTTGGCCACTCATTGGCCATTAAAGCTTTCGATAACACAATCGCGCGAATGGGCAGTGTAGATATTGGAATTTTAGAAATTATGCCGATATAGGGCGTATGATTAAGGACATATGGCGACTGGATCTTGGGTCATACATGGTCAAGATGATTAACCGGAGAAAAAGTAAAGTGAAGAAAAACGATACGGTCTTAAGCAAAACCCAAGACAAGGGGACGAGCCCCGCAACGCAAAAGCTACCATTCGTCGGAAAGCGCATCGTGATTTTATGCGCTGCAAGCGTAGCGGCGGTTGCCGGGTTTTCGGTTGGAACGCTAACACGCCCAAGTCCTGCGGAAGCAGCCGTGCAACAAGCGCCTCGGCTCCTTGCGCCAAATGCCAGCACCGTTTCGATCCCAGACCTTGTTGAGCGTGTTTCACCGGCGGTGGTAAGTATACTTGTCGAACGCGAGGTCGAGCAACGCCCGTCAATCGATCCGTTTCAAGAATTTTTTCAATTCCGTTTTGGCGAACCGATGCCAGAGCGTCGCGGCCCCGGACGGGGGCAACGCGATGAACCCGAAACGCGCCGTTTATCGTCGCAAGGGTCCGGTTTTTTCATCAACCAAAACGGCCATATCGTCACCAATAACCACGTGGTCGAAGGATCTGACGTGATCAAAGTGCGTTTGTCGAATGGCGACGAACTGGAAGCAACACTTATCGGTTCAGACGAGTTAACTGACCTTGCCGTCGTGAAAGTTGAACCAATAAAAGATCAGTCCTTTGTCACCTTTGCAGACGATGTCAATCTGCGGGTCGGTGAAACCGTTGTCGCCGTTGGGAACCCCTTTGGCCTTGGCGGAACAGTAACCAGCGGGATTATATCGGCCATTGGCGGCGAAAATCGCCAGGGACAGTTCCTCGACTATATCCAAATCGATGCGCCAATAAACAGAGGGAACTCCGGTGGACCAACCTTTGATCTTCAGGGCCGCGTTGTTGGGGTAAACACAGCAATTTACTCGCCAACCGGTGGCAGTGTGGGGATTGGATTCGCTATTCCTGCACGGGTTGCAAGCGCAACCGTTCAACAGCTCATCAATGATGGCGCTGTGACCCGTGGTTGGCTCGGCGTTTCCCTTCGTGAACTGGACAGTAATTTTGCCGCTGCCCTTGGACGAGAGACAACATCCGGGGCGTTTCTCGAAGATGTCCTAGACGACACGCCAGCCCGCAAAGCTGGCCTCGAGGCGGGTGACCTTATCGTCGCTATTGATGGCAAGGACATTATAGACACAAACGAGTTGTCGAGAACCATTTCATCCTACGCCCCTGGCGAGACCGTAAAGGTGACGTTCCTACGGGAAGGCAAAGAAAAAACCTTGAGGGTGAAGCTTGGTAAGCGCCCTAACGAAACGGGCACGGCAGAGGAACAGGATGATAGCCGTGGTAGTGACGCAAGTGACGACATGGAACGCGATCTTGGCTTTGGCGTCTCTACGCTTGATGCACCACTCCGCGCCCGGTTCCGTTTGGACACTGAAATCGATGGTGTGGTGATCACAGATGTGGCGCGCAACAGCGCTGCATCTGAAGCGGGATTGAGGCCAGGCGTTGTGATCCTTGAGGTGGACGGAGAGCCAATCGCCACACGGCAAGCCCTTAAAACCAAGGTCGTCAATGCGGCGAAAGCCGGTAGAGAGGCTGTTCTCCTGCGTGTCCAGATCGGATCGTCAAGACGTTTTACGGCTCTGCCGATCGATAACATGGGATAAACCATCCACCGCACTGAACCGAAAGATTACAGCAATTTATAGATCGTTCCCGAACCGCGAACACCGCTCGTCTCGGGAACGTCCTTTGTTTTACCCTCGAAAACATCCCCAATCGAGAAAGTGTTTGAGGTCATCGGTTCTTCCCTACTGAAAAACAGCAACTTCCGTCGTCGCGAAATATTAGCTAAAATAAATTTGTCTTCGGCTCATATTTTTGGCCTATAACGTAATCATGCGAATTTTACTCATAGAAGACGACGCGGATGCCGCAGCGCATCTGGCAAAAAACCTGCGCGAAGCTGGTCATGTGGTCGACCATGCCATTGATGGCGAGGTTGGCGTGAACATGGCAGGTGCTGGCGATTACGATGCCTATGTCATCGATCGGATGTTGCCAAAGCTTGACGGCATTTCAATCTTAAACCGGCGCCGCGACCAGGGCGATGAAACGCCCGCGCTATTTCTATCGGCACTCGGCGAAGTGGACGATCGCGTAAAAGGCTTTGAAGCTGGCGGGGACGATTATCTCGTCAAACCTTATGCCTTGCCCGAACTTCTCGCGCGCGTTGAGGCGTTGGGAAAACGTCGAACATCGCAACCCGCCAATGTGACGACGCGCTACGCCGTCGGTGATTTAGAAATCGACGTTCTCACACGCACCGCCAGGCGTGCAAGCAAAAAAATTGACCTGCAACCGCGTGAATTCAGGCTTTTGGAATATTTGATGCGCCATGCGGACCAGGTGGTTACGCGCACCATGCTACTTGAAAACGTCTGGGAGTATCACTTCGATCCGCAGACGAATGTTATTGACGTTCACATCTCCCGCCTTCGTTCCAAAATCGATAAAGACTTTGACAAGCCCCTCTTAAAAACGGTGCGCGGCGCGGGTTACACAATTACCGCGGAAGGGTAGACGAAGCGCAGTACCAGATGCGAGGTCGTGTTGATGCGTTTCTAGCCTATATTTATGCACTTATTGATGCAGCGTTTCTATCAACTGTTCCAACAACACATATTAAGGCCTGTTGCGCAATACTGGTTAATGGACGACGCGCCAAGAATAGCGTAAAAATCTTTCCCGATGATATTCGCATCGATCACCACTTAAAGCATTTCCAAGCCAAGTGTGTGCGGTTGGCGTTAAGGAAATGCGTCAAATCAACAACTTAAAGCGCCGTTCTGATTCCAATTGAAACGGAGGCGCTTTAGAAGAACTTCAATCAGTTAACGGTGTTATTGTCTGAACCAACCGTCCAAGATCAGCCTGACGCGATACGCCGGTTTTCGAAAAGATATTATTGATGTGCCAACGAACTGTCCCCACTGAGTTCCTAAGGCTCGCGGCGATTTGATTTGTATTTTGCCCAGCGGCGATCAAAACCGCAATTTCCGCCTCCTTGGGGGTCAAGCCATAAAGCAAACGCAATGTCTCGCTGTCCGCATTTTTATTATGATGAGGGTCAACAATAGCGACGAGGGCCAAACGCTTGCTGGTAACCAGCTTCGCAAATGAACCATGGGTGCGTGGCTCAAATGGATAGACAAGGACCTGCAAACATCGAGATGCATCAATCGACGGTGCAGAGACACCGCCGCCCACCAGAAGCGCTTTTTTGCCTTTGGCTTTTTCTCCAGCATTCAGACCACAAGCACGGCTTAAGGCAATAGTAAATTTCGCATGGGCATCATCGCTTAGAAGTTTTAACCTGTTCGATCGTTCACATAGGACGCTGCGGCGAGATAATTCCTGTTGCGCTTTTTTGTTCACAAATTCAATCACCCCCTTCGCATCGACCAGGGCGACACCAAAGCTCAACGTATCGAGCACACCACTCGCAAGCCCTCCGAGCTGTAGCACATGTTGAAATTTTGTTTGTAGCCGAACCACATTCATAAGATGTGGCTTCAGGCGCGCATAAAAGAGGCCATCCTCTTCTGTAAAGGGATTATTTGGCTGAGGGCGATAAATGTTCAGAAAGCTGACACTGTCACTACCCTGTACCATTGGCATAATCAAATTATCGAACAAACCCGCATGGCGTAACATCTCATTGTATAAAAGGGAGCGTTCTAACTCGGATATCCGAACAATCTGGTTACCAATCAATATTGGCTTTGCCAGATGCTGTGGCTGCCTCCCGCGAACCCAATAGATATCATCACCCGGTGTCAACTCGCCAAATACAGCCATTGCTTTACGGACCTTCGGAGAATCGGGCTCAGGGTGAATCAGAATATCCACAAACCGCCATCGATCATTTAGATCTTTAGAATTATAGCTGGCCCGGTCGCTCCCAAAAAATGCAGCGATCTCGCCCAGCATTTCCGGCCAATGATCCGCCTCAACGCCCAGTTCATAAATTTTTCCTACAAGATCATGAAAACTATCGTCACGGCTCATCCCCACATCCCCCCTCAGCTCATGCTATTAATTTGTCCCACCACCAGGTCCTTCACAAAAAAATCGCAGCAATCCCTATCAAATACTAGGGGACGATGCAGTCGACGCGATGCTAGCGATGCAAAAGAAGCTATGGAGGGGAACCATGATGGCGCATTCGTACAATTTATCATTCTTAAGCGCAGCGGCGTGTGTTTTCATGAGCACCGCCCATGCCGGGTCAACGGCTGTTTTACAAAATGACCAACGCTCTCGGTTCGACGTGGAAACAGTATGCGAGATCCGAACGGCACGCCCCGGCCTCAGAAAAACAACGGACTCTCAACGACTTCTTTTTGGAAAATCAAATGAGGACTGCCTGGCCAGAGCTGACAAGATTGGACTGCGGATATGCGAAAGAGCCAATGATGGCTTTGGTCTCGATGTCTTCTCGCTCCAGCAAGAAATCCGATTCAATGACATTGACGATAGCTTTGGCGGCGGCGTCTATATCATACAGCCTACAGATAGCGTCTTAAGGAACTTTGCATGTCCTGCCGAGACAACGGATGGCGAAGACGACTTAGACAGCGAAATTGAATGACATCCCCATCAACGCGACACGTTCGTTTGAACTACTGCGTTGTGTTAAACCCTGCCTTTGGGCCGTGGAGATAAAAATGTGGGCCGTGGTAAGAAATTGGATTAACCGGAACGATCAGTCCATGCGATTTGTCGCTTGGCTTGTCTCCACAGTTTTTATAGCAGTAAGTACTGTATACGGAATTTATCAGTCACTTATTATTCCTTCAATCGAAACTCAGTTCGATGATTTAACCTATTCACGTACCTTAACAAAGCCAATTTCGGCCAATGGTACTCAAGTGTTCAGACTTCAATGCGATAGTCAAGACATTGCTCTATCGTATAGTTATACGACCGAAAATAATCGTTTTGAGGAATCATCACCTCTTCTCAAAGGCGTACTGCCACTAACCATAGGCGATAGAGTAAATGGGTTTGAACTTACCATTTATAATGGCGCAGATCGTAAACGTCCGACAAGCAACATCAGTACCTACATCTCGTGTTTCAGATCCTAATAAGGCGGTCAAAACGCCCGGGTTCCGGGGTCATATTCAAACTAAAGCATGTCCAGCTCAAGTGGCGACTTAAAGTGCCTGCAGCCGAAGTTTGCGCGGTTCGGCGTCCGTTCAGTTGTTAGCGCAAACGCGCGAAATCAAAGACCCAGCGCCGCCCAGCGATACCATTTTAAATCAGGCAGCTTTAGAAGCGATCCGTAACGGGTCAGCAGATATATGATAGTGTCGTGATTGAATACGGGTTTAGATCGATCGATGCGTTATACCACCAATCATAACGATCATTACACAGCGATCACGACACTGCGATCATGACATTGCGCCGAACTGTAACGCTGCCAGCTGACGGTAGGCGCCTTCCTCTCGCGTTAGAGAGTCATGGTTGCCCATTTGCACAATCTGCCCTTGGTCCATAACGATGATCCGGTCAGCGTCCTTCACTGTGGCCAAGCGGTGGGCAATCACGAGTGTTGTCCGCCCACGGCTTAATTTCGTTAACGCGTCTTGGACCTGACGCTCGGTTTCTGCATCAAGGGCCGATGTAGCCTCGTCGAGCAGAAGAATAGGTGCATCTTTGAGGAAAGCCCTTGCGATGGCGAGACGCTGACGCTGGCCGCCTGAAAGGTTCAGCCCCCCTTCTCCGACGATCGTGTTATACCCTTTCGGCAGTGCCATGATAAAATCATGGGCCGCCGCATCACGCGCAGCCGTTTCGATTTCCGTGTCAGACGCGTCCAAACGGCCATACCGAATGTTCTCTTTTATGGTATCATTGAATAGGATCGTCTCTTGGCTCACCACCGCGATCGCCTCTCGCAGGGATTTTAATGTCACCTCTGATATTGGCTGCCCATCGATCTCAATCTGTCCCTGATCCACCTCATAAAAACGCTGCACCAAGTTGAAGAGTGTGGATTTCCCTGCCCCAGAGGCACCAACAAGCGCCACAACATTGCCGGGGTCGATCGTTAGATTTAGGTCCGTAACGGCCGCGGCTTCTTCATTGTATCCAAAGCTCACGCCTTTGAAGGTAATAGCGCCAGCAGCTCCCCGCGACTGATCTAATTCAAGCGCGCCAGCATTTTCAGCATCTCTTATTGTTGGCTCCGCGTCGATAACCGCGAGAAGACGCTCAAACGCCCCAAACCCCTCTTGTGCAACGGCGTTCATCGTCGATAACCCCCGGGCGGGTTGTGACATCAAAAGGAGCGTTACAATAAAAGACACAAGCTGCGGAATTCCCAAAGCCCCCGCATTAATCCGTACGGAAACAACCGCGGTGACAATGGCAATCGCAATTGATGCCACGAAAAAAATGAACGGCTCATTCAATGCTTTTAGATGAGCCATCCGCATCAGAACATTGCGCCGTTTCGCAAAGACCTTCGCCGCATTTTCGCTCGCAGGTCTTTCAAGAGCATAGGCGCGAATAACCCGCCCGCCGGATACCGCTTCAACACCAAGGCTCGCAATATCGCCCGCCTGGTCCTGCGCCTGTTTAGACAACCGCCTTAGTCTTTTACCAATTAAGCCAACAGGCCAACCCAGAACCGGAAACACGACGAATACGACTAGAAACAACGCCCAATCATAATAAAACATGAGCCCCAACAAGAAAATCAGTGTGAGAAGATCGCGTACAGCATTGGCCGCGCGCGACAGCGTTTCGCGTAAAACCGTTGTGTCATTGGTGAGGCGCGCAACGGTCTGCCCAGTGCCGAGAGCACGCAATTGAGCGTCATCAATATGCACAAGATTGCGATAGAAATCCTTCTGTATATCGTAGAGGCCAGATAGAGCGGCAGAAGCAGAAAATCTCGAATGAGCATATTGTGACAACGCATTCACCGCCCCCAAAAGGACAATCAACAAAGGCCCCCAGATTGCGACGCTTATCGATTCTAGAATGGGAATGCGGGGGAGACCAACGGCGCGCACTTCATCGGTAAACGTGGAATTTATGAGTTCAACGCCAACGGGAATTGCACTCATTGAACTCGAATAGGCCGCCATAGCAGCCAGTGAGACTATCAGTTTCGCGCGATAGGGCCGAAGATAACTGCGCCATAGCCGTGATGCGAGGGCGAAAGAGCTATTTATTTGGCCTGCCTCTTCGTCGCTTACTTTTTTTGACGGCTTTTCATCATGCTTTTGACCGACGTCACTTGATGGTCGCGTGCCAGAGGTTGGTCGCACCTCAGTATTCGAGGTTGGCGCGATTTTGTCTGTCGCAGGCGTTATTGGAGACGAAACGTCGCTCATGAATTCCCGATCTTTTTGTGGAGTCGATCAAAACTAAAGTAATTTTCGTCCGATCTGAATCGCAAAATTACTCCGGGTTAGTGTTTTGTCGCATTTTCTAACGGATGGGCCGGTATCCATTTGGTCGGAAATTGCTGTGAAGGGTTCTTTGACAGACCAAGAAGTTTTGCAAACACTTTTATTTGGAGCTGATATCATTAAAAGGAGTCAGTGTTTGAGTGTCGCGTCTCGCGCCCTGAGCATCTTATTTTTTAAACACAATTCATCATTCGTGTTATTTTTGAGCCAATTGCATTTCCTATGGCAACTCCAGCTTTCATCAAACGTCTCGGGAAAAGCAGCCTCGCAACCTGGTTGTTTGGCATACTCGTTACCTTTTATATCCGCTTTGTCCAATTGACCTCTTCGATTGAGATTTACGGCGAAGAACACGTCAAACGAGTAGAGCACGCAGACGCCCGGGGTTATTTCATAGCTTTTTGGCACGCGCGCCTATTGATGGCGCCGGTATTCCGGAAAAAAATCTCTCGGCGCTTTAAAATGCTCATTTCGGCCCATCGTGATGGGGAAATTATTGCGACCGCAGTTCAGGGCTATGGCGTTGAATTCATAAGGGGTTCCACCAAAAACGCGAGAAAGTCTTTCAAGAATAAAGGCGGTATCGCAGCCATTGCTGAGATAAAACAGGCGCTTTGCGATGGTGACGTCGTTGGTTTGACACCCGATGGGCCGCGCGGTCCAGCTTGCGAGGTCCAATCAGGATTAGTTCGACTTGCCACGGCAACACAGCGTCCGATCATACCACTCTGCGTTGCGGCGTCACGGACCAAATGCTTGAATTCATGGGATAATTTCCAGCTGATTTTGCCTTTCTCGAGGATTGTGGCGATGGCTGGATCCCCTGTTTGGCTCAATGACTGTCAGACACGGAATGACTTACCGCTGGCAAAAAAAAAGGTCGAAGCGGCGATGCAAGAGACCGTTAAAGCATGCGAGGCAGCGCTGTCAGGTGAATTTTATCCTGCAAGACAGCCTGTCGTTACGCCAGGTGAAGCGACAAAAGCGGGGACTGCAGGCCACAACAAGTTGCAAACAGCGACACATAACGATAATCGCCCTTGAGGTTGGAAGGCGATTAAGGTTCTTTGAGGAAGTGAACACACCCTCGAAATCAGTTTGTTCTGAACGTCATTCTAGTAGCGAAGACGAGCCTGGCACAGCAGCCAACGGCGAATCGATTGCTCTTGGGGCAATAACTGGCGCCGAAAGTAAATCTGATTTACTCTCAAAAGAACTGAAGAGCAGCCAACCACCATTCAATGCCGATAGCGCACCGACGGGGTTAAAGGCCTATCAAACGCTTAGCCGAGCAGCTGCACCGATCGCAAAACTCGCCCTTCAACAACGCTTAAAACGAGGAAAAGAGGACCCCGATCGCATTGGTGAGCGCCGCGGACTTGCCAGTCAGGATCGCCCCGATGGCGAGCTCATTTGGATCCATGGGGCAAGCGTCGGCGAATCCTTATCTGTTTTGCCTTTGATAGAAAGGATTTCCCTGCGACGGCCCGAAATCAATATTTTAGTCACCACAGGAACGGTGACGTCAGCACAGTTGATGAAAGAGCGCTTGCCAGAAGGCGTGATCCATCAATTCATTCCCATTGACCATCCGGCATTTGTCGCCCAGTTCCTCCATCACTGGCGTCCGACCGCAGCATTATTTGTTGAGTCTGAGTTCTGGCCCAACCTAATATTAGCCGCCAGAGAGCACGTTGACTTTATGGCGATCATCAATGGTCGTGTTTCTCCAAAGTCATTTCAATCCTGGTCACAACGTCCGCATACCATCCGCTTCCTTTTATCGGCGTTTGATTTAATCATAGCGCAGGATCAACAAAATCAGGACCGTTTGACGGCCTTGTCGGGCCAGGCAGCAAAGACCTTTGGCAACTTAAAGAATGCAGCGCCCCCCCTTCCTGCTGACGCTGAAGAGGTTCAATCCACAAAAGCAAGTCTTAATGGTCGACCAGTATGGCTCGCCGCGAGCACGCACGAAGGCGAAGAAGAGCTGATCATCGATACGCATCGTCGTCTTGTTCAGGAAATACCGGATCTTTTGACAATTCTTGCCCCGCGACATCCAAATCGTGGTCACCATGCAATGGACTTATTGCGTGCCGCCAATTTAAAAGGCCAGCAAAGATCGAAGAAAAGAGGGTTTGATCCTTCTACAGATATATATATCGCAGATACGCTTGGCGAGCTTGGTCTGCTGTATCGTCTGTCAACAGTCGCATTTGTTGGCGGGAGCCTCATTAAAAAGGGCGGGCATAACCCGCTTGAGCCTGCGCGGCTTGGTTGCGCGATTCTTCACGGCCCTCATATCTTCAACTTTGTTGAAACATATGCCGATATGAGAAAAAAAGGGGGAGCGGCCCTTGTGCGAAATGAGCGTGATTTAGCGACATCCGTTGGCCGCCTACTGAAAGACGAAAAGACACGATCAACTATTGCAGATGTCTCACGAAGCACAGCAGAAGCGAGTGCCGAAAGAACGCTTAATTTGATATCTGATGAAATTTTTCGCCACCTTCCCAAAAAGGCACATGCCGCCCAGTGAAGAATTACATAAAGTGACGAGCCGCTTGAAGTGACGCGTTGCCTAACGTGACGAATTGGATGAAAGGCACGCCGAAAAGTGTCGCTAGAAAAGACCGCGAAAACATGCCTGTGAAAATAAATTTTAGAGCGGCTCCGTTTCAAATAGAATCGATGACGAGCTTTAGATATTTAAATTTACGCATTTCGTGGCGCGTGGGCCAATGGCTCAATAAGTAGCCACATAAGCCAGAAATGCTGTAGAGCGCCTATGAAGTATCAAATATTTGTAGCTCATGACAAAAACAATGACTGATCCTTGGTTTTGGCATGATACGGGCCCATCAGCGCGACTAGCCCGGACCCTCCTTATGCCCGCGTCTGTTATTTATGACTTAGCACAGCAAATACGCAGCACACTTGCAAAGCCATATGTATGCGAAGCACCAGTTATCTGCATCGGCAACGCCACACTCGGCGGGGTCGGTAAAACGCCTTTTGCTATCGCGCTTTACAAAATACTATCGAATGTTGTCGACGATATCGCCTTCGTCACCCGCGGATACCGCGGGACAGCAAAAGGGCCGACATTTGTCGATACCTCCCAATCAGCAGTAGAAACCGGAGATGAACCACTTCTTCTTGCAAAAGTCGCAAAAACAATTGTTGCTAAAGAACGCGCCGCCGGCGTTAAATTTGCTGTGGATCATGGCGCAAAGCTCATATTGATGGATGACGGCTTCCAAAATCCGACGGTACAAAAAGACATTTCAATCCTTTTACAACCATCCGTAAAACTGCGTGTTGACGCGGTATTTCCAGCCGGCCCCTACCGAGAGCCGCTCGCGCGCGCGATCAATCGTGCTGATATCATTATAAAGATAAACAGCGACGCGACAGTCGTGCCAGCCACCAATGACACTTTGGTGGAGAAGCCAAATGGTGACTTTCTGGCATTCTGCGGCATAGGCCATCCGGAGCGTTTTGCTCACTCCCTCAAGAAAGCGGGCTTTTCCGTCCTAGAGTTTGTCCCGTTTGCGGATCATCATATCTTTTCAAAAGGTGAATTAGAGAGTCTACGCCAAAGAGCCTTACAAAAAGGCGCACAACTAATCACAACTGAAAAAGACTTTGTTCGACTCGACGCGGCCGATCGCATAGATATTGAAGTGTTTCGAATCGCAATGCATATCGAAAATCCAGATGCCTTAATCGGTCAAATTCAAAGCCTCTTGGACCAACGCCGACCTGGCTGGAGATCTCACGCGTGACAATTCACACCACTGATCAATCGAGCAGTTCTCCTCCAACACCAGAGGAAATATCCTTACCCGAAGCACGTTCCAACCGGCCAACAACGCCAAGCCATTGGGTAGAATATGCCATGACGCGGCTTGCATTTGCCTTGCTCGGCAGAATGAGCGTTGACCAAGCGTCAGCCTTAGGCGGTAAGTTTCTGAGAACAATTGGCCCAATGCTCCGCCCCGTTTCACGCCGAGGGGAAGAAAATTTGCGCCTCATTTACCCCGATTGGGATGAGGAAAGGATTCGCGAAACCATAAAGGGGGTATGGGAAAACCTTGGTCGGACGGCTGCGGAGTACCCTCATTTGGCAGCTTTCAATCCAAAAATTGAGACCCCCCGTGTCTGTGTTCACATATCTCCAATTGCAGAGGAACGCCGCCGGCGGGGGGCGCCCTCGGTGTTGATCTCTGGTCACTTAGCGAATTGGGAGGTTATGCCGCTTGTCCTGAATAGCGAAGGCATCGACTATGCTGTTATTTATCGACCAGTCAATAATCCACTCGTTGATGGACTGATTATCAAATTGCGCGGCGAAGTCATGTCGCAGCGAATGATACCGAAGGGATATAACGGCGCGCGCGATGCGATGAAACAACTCGCCGCAGGGCGCTGCGTTGCCATGCTCGCAGATCAAAAATTAAATAGTGGCATTACGGCGCCATTATGCGGTGTACCAGCACAAACCCCCACAGCTGCTGCACGTTTGTCATTGAGATACAACGTGCCCGTCATTCCCTCCACAATCATTCGGAGGAACGGTGCGCATTTTGATGTTTATATGCGCGACCCCATCGACTATAAGCCCGTAGGTCATATGGGTACGGATGTTGAAAATCTGACAATCCTGATCAATGAGGCTATCGGCAGAGAAATCATGGCATTTCCAGAGCAATGGTTGTGGTTTCATCGCCGATGGAAAAAACCGCGTTAAAGCATTTCCAAGCCAAGTGAGTGCGGTTGGCGTTACAGCGCCGAGCAAAAAGTGTGCAACGGTTTTTGCGTTAAACGGCGCGATCACCATAACCTATAGCGGAATGCAATAGTGCAGAATGATTTCATTCCGCTATAAGCAAATGCGTAAAATCGACAACTTAAAGCGCTGTTCTGATTTCAACTGAAACGGAGGCGCTTCAATGTCTCTGTCGGATTGCCGTTACACCGTTGACCGAAGCCTTTCCCATCTGACTTTGCCATCAATCAAACAAAAAATGCGGGGACACCATCGCCCCCGCGAAATCTGATCCGTTCTATATTTCCTGACGTTGATCAACTAGAGCATTTCGCGTTCCGATGGAATCGGAACGCGGCTCTAAGTCTTTGTTTTGTCGCGCTTCTTTCGCCGATAACCGATCACACTTATCGGCGAAGCGCTCTAAAGCCATTTGCATTCAAGCTGATTCAGAAAACAGCCCTAGATTCTTGTTGGAGCCTGTTGCGAACCGCAAAACCGGTGATCCACTTTTGCTGCAACAGGCTCTAACGCGCTGCCCAAAAAGGCTTCACATCAAAGAAGAAAATCCGTCCGACGATCCCATATGAGACAGAACAGCTCTAGTCATGTTCGTGCTCACCCATTTGGCTTTGCATGTAGCGCTGTTCGCCAATGCGTTTTATCAAGCCCAATTGAGTTTCGAGAAAATCGATATGCTCTTCTTCCGATGAGAGAATATCGACCATGAGATCACGACTGACAAAATCTCGACTGTCTTCAAAAAACTTAGACGCTTCGATATAGAGCGGATGGGCGCGTTCTTCGACTTTTAAGTCGCACTCCAAAATCTCTTTTACGGTCTCACCGATGTAAACACGGTCGAGATCTTGCACATTTGGCAACCCTTCCAAAAAAAGAATGCGCTCAATAAGCCTGTCGGCATGCTTCATCTCGTCGATGGATTCTTCATACTCAACTTTCGCAAGAGCGTTAAATCCCCAGTCTTTTAAAATTCTAGCATGCAGAAAATACTGGTTGACCGCCGTCAATTCGAGCTTGAGAGCCTTGTTTAGATACTCAATTACCTTCGGGTTACCCTTCACGCCTTTGCTCCTTCAATCATTTCGAATAGAAATAAACGCATATCGCATCAGTACAAGGAATAAATGTGCGAGCAATTATCACTAACGCAAATTGCGACAATACGCGCGTTTAATCGCGCCTTAATTGCGAACGACAGTTAGTACAGAAACGATATTAAGAATTAAAATTATAAACTTTGTATCAGAGTGGTAGCAGCATCGGGCATTCAATCTGGATCAGCCGATGGGTTAAAGTATCCGTTGTGATCAAGCAGGGTTTTTGATCTCGATAATTAAATATTGCGCCGTCGACGTGCCAATATTGATTGCCTCATGCCAAGCATGACCGTCACTGGTCCATGTAGAACCAGTCTTAATATCAACCTCACGCACGCCGCGTGCGTCTGTGATCCGCATCAGTCCCCCTGCTATAACGTATCCGGAATGGGGGGCATGATGGTGCCTATCATGACCGCCCCCCGGCGGAAACGTACACCGTAAAACCCGGTGACGATCGTCTTCAATCAAATTTTCGCAGATTTTTTTTCCCTTCCAACCAGCTTCAAGCGGGTCTGGCAATCGCCCCTTATCATCGGCGGCAATTGACGGCTGCGACATGGCCAAGCCGGATCCAATCCATAAAATGGCGAGGAGGTATTTCAATGTTGAGTTCATAGGATCAAAGTCTAACCGCCACTTTCAACTTCTCAACGATACGATTTTGGATAGAAACACTTTGCATTGGGTGTTTTGTGGGCGTGGGACGGCGGCTTTTCGGTATCAAATGAATTCGCCGCTGTTTACCGACGCAAGCTCTGTCACTTGAATAGACTACTTGTCAATGAAACAAGCCGTTATTCGGCCGGCATCGCCATGGCCCGGGCGTTATCCACAATAACCTGGTGATGTTGATCTTGGACTTTTTCATCTTGTCCAGCCCGTTGACCATCTAATATTTTCAAAACATCCGGCACGCATTTTCCGCACTGGGCTTCGCGGCCACAGCGTCGAAAAACATCGGAAACACCTTCGGCGCTGTTCGCAGCGGCGATGATGTCGCGTTCCCTCAATGCGTTGCAAATACAGACAAACATTATTGACCCAGAATATAGAACACTTACTTTCCAGATCCTGAGAGTGATTGTCAATTTTAAATGTCTGCTTAATTTATGACGGTTTTTTTGTATTTCCGCCAGCTGGAACTAATAATTGTGGGTCCACGACTCGGCCACGCCACTTAACGCTCCAGTGGAGGTGGGGCCCAGTTGCCCGTCCTGTCTTGCCAATCGCCCCTATTATGTCCCCTTTTTCAACGCGTTGGCCGGGTTCCACGTCCAATCGAGAAAGGTGTAAAAAGGCACTTTCAACCCAGTGCCCATGGTCAAGAAGGACTAAACCGCCTTCGAAATACATATTGGATTCGGCAAGTCGTATAATACCGGCAGCCGGTGCCTTCACGGGCGTTCCTGTTGGCGCTGCGATATCCAATCCAGAATGAGGCCGCTTTGCTTCACCATTCAGAACCCTTTGTGAGCCAAAAACGCCGCTAATCCTGCCGTGAGCGGGCCAATCGAAACCACCACGCCAGTCAGCGCGCCGTTGCGTTGTGGACCGTGCCGCTTTCTTTTTTTCGCGATCGACACCGATCCTTTCAAGTTGCGCTTCAGTGAAGCCCGATACTCGGGACTGATCGAGACCATTGATTCGCTCAACTCTAAAGTCGCGGTCTTCTATCGATAGCTGGCGCTCCTCAATATGACCGCCGGGCAATGCAATAGTAAGCAACGCCGAAAGTGGTGCATCGCGACTGAAACCAAAAACAAAGTCACCCGCATCACCAACCATAACGGGCACATCATCTAAACGAACGCGCGCGCCAGGGAGTGTCTTGCCAAAAACCAACCCTCCCTGCACGAGCTTGCCATCAAGCGTTACCGCCTCTGCGCCCGCAACCGGTGATAAGACTTCGTCCGATTGCACCGTCGACTGAGCGGTGGGTAACGCCTCATTTCCCACAAAAGGGTTCATCTCCCCCGTTGAAGAGGCAAGCAAAGGGGGCTGCGCCGCCCCACTCCCCTGCTTAACCGACTTGACCCGATCAACTGACGGAGCTTGCGCACTCTTTGGAGACGTATCAGAAATACATGCGGAAAGCCCAAAAAGGAGAAAGGCCGAGACTAGCATTGCCATGGCCAGCACTGATTGATAACGCATATTACCCACGGCTCATTCTCCTGTTAGAAGGATGTCTTGTGCTAAACCTGGACCTCAAGACTGATCATTACGCGGTGCATATCCATGGCCTCGCATTGACGCGGCAGCGTTTGCATAGGCTTCTTGCCGATCAACGTTCCAATATTTCAGGTTTTCGAGCTCAATTTTCTCACCGGTGATAGCGCACAGAACATAACCGCCTGGTTTTACGATCTCGTATTCCGCATCAAGATACTTCAACACCGCTTCTTGTGCGGATGGGTCTTGCGTTGACGAAAACTGCCGCATTTTATCGATAACTCACAATATGTTTATGGTCGGTCTGGGTGATGATGGTCGGTCAAGATGGTCCAGCTATACTTTTGTTTGCCGTAAACACCACCTAAAGCCACAGCCGCTTTTAATCAAACAGTGACTTTTGAGGCGAATCTGGTGGCTTTTTTTTATCAGACAGTTTTTTGATAGCACGACTATGGGATGCCCCCATTGTTGCTGGACGGTCTTCGCTTTCATTCTGGGCAATCGCAAAGAGTTCACCATCAGAAAATGCTAATGTGAAGGGCTCACCTGGCGAAAGCGTCTTACGCGATCGGATCACTTTGCCATCCCTATTGCGCGCTAAGGCAAAACCACGTGCCAGAGCGCTCCGGTGGGATAACGTCTCGAGGAGACGCGATGCCCGCAGAACGCGTTCCTGTCGCCTTGCAAGGTCACGCGCCGCGACCAAGGCGAGTTGATCGCCTGATCGGGTCAAGTCACGGCGACACGAAGCCATCAAGTTGACGAGGGGTGCGGACGATAAGCGACGCGCCACAAGGGCATTTGCGCCCATATTCCGGCGAACACGGAGCGCCTGAACCAATCTCGCGCTCTGTCGCGCCAACCGTTCAGCATTCATTCGACCGCTTGCGGTCAAAATCTGTGGCCCAAGACGCGCAGCAATGGCCGCCATTTTTGCATTTGCATGATTGCTTTGGGTTTGAAGCGCTGACGTCAACCGTTCAGAAGCGCGGTCAATCTTCTGTGCACTGCCGGACAATAAATCCTCAGGTCGCCCCAATCCCCGCACCGCAGCACGCAAACTCACGCGCGCATTCTCAACAATACGCGCCTCACCCGTCACGAGACGACGTGCCTTATTCAACAAATCAGCCAACAACTCTGATCGAACAGGCACCGCCATCTCAGCAGCCGCGGTCGGAGTTGGCGCGCGCCGATCCGACGCATAGTCAATGAGTGTCGTGTCCGTTTCGTGCCCGACCGCGGAGATAAGCGGAATCTCACTACCGGCAGCGGCGCGGACAACGACCTCTTCATTGAAACACCAGAGGTCTTCCAAAGAACCGCCACCGCGCGCAACGATAAGAACATCCGGACGCGGAACAGCGTCTCCATCCTTTATGCGGTTGAACCCATTAATCGCAGCAGCGATTTTCTCCTCAGCGCCTCTTCCCTGCACAACGGTTGGCCAAACGAGCACATGACGCGGAAAGCGATCTCTTAGGCGGTGAAGTATATCTCGAATGACAGCGCCTGACGGAGACGTGACAACCCCAATGACCTCTGGAAGATACGGGATCGCCTTCTTTCGCTCCGGGTCGAAAAGGCCTTCTGCGGCTAGTTTCTTTTTGCGCTCTTCCAAAAGCGCCATGAGGGCGCCGACACCGGCCGGTTCCAGGCTGTCAATAATCAACTGGTATCGCGACTGCCCCGGAAAGGTTGATATCTTACCGGAGGCAATCACTTCCATGCCTTGTTCCGGCGTCATGGAGAGGCGCGACGCGGTTCCTTTCCACATCACGCTGGAGAGAACCGCACGATCATCTTTTAGGTCGAGATAGACATGGCCCGATGCGGCCCTTGTAACACGCCCCAACTCACCGCGCACACGCACATACCCAAACCCATCTTCCAGTGAACGTTTCACCGCTCCAGAAAGTTCGGTAACCGTATATTCTGTTATATTTGGGCGCGCTGGGGCACCGGATCGTTCAGCCATAACGCCGGACCATAATGCTGTCTCTCATGCCAGGGCAAGGCAGCTAGAAAGCGTTATCGTAAAAAGACATAAATTTTGAGATTACAGGCTAAGTAAAGTTGCCGGTTCGCCAGTTTTGGATATCAAACGCTTTTATTGGCCGAGTCGCTCAAGGTCCGCTTCATCGAGATCCTTGCGCAATTTCTCTAAGTCATCTTGACTGAGAACGGGATCATCACGCAAGGCCCAAGAGGGCTCAGGCCCACTATTTCCAAAGTCAGGCCGGTTGCCAGAGACACCTCCATCATTCGCATCGGTCGAGCGGGCTTGATTATTAAAGGCATCATCGCCGCGGCGAAAGTCTTGCACTTTAGCGTCTTGGCGCTGTTGCTCGAATTTGCGGGCGATCTCCGGTCCAAACGTGGCGATATTGCCACCACCGCTCCCACCAGACGCACGATCGGCTTTGAGTAAGCGGACCGCTTCAGAAAAATTCTCACCACTGGCACCAGGCCGCCAACCGGATCGAATTTCAGGGCGGCCAGCGCATTCCTTTGCTTTTTCTGGGTTGTTGCGAAACTCTTCCGGACAGAAAATTGCCACGACCCCAGATTCTCCTGGGAGCGTTGCGGTTTGGCCCTCAGGCAAAGCTGTCGACGGAAACCCAGCTGATGGAAGATCGACCTTTGGCAGGGCAAATCGACGGCCAGCGAGGGGATCGGTGTCAAACGCATCGTCACCCGCCTCTGCTGTTTCATTGGATGTGCCAAAGCCAAGCTGCCGAGCCAGCTCATCATTGACACTGGAGGTTCCGGTTTGCTCTTCGCCTTCGGGCAATTCTGCTAATTCCTCCTCGTCTGATTCATCTTCTCTCCCAGCGTCCATTTCTTCAAAGCCAAGATCGGCAATAGCACCATCGTCCTCAGCGTCATCGGCCCCTGGATCACCAACGCCGATATCCTCAGCCAGATCCACATCATCTGCAGGAACAGGGTCCGGTTCTTCAGCCACAAGCGGCGGTGCGTCGTCGTCAGGGGTTTGTGCGTCAATCGCCTCTTGCGCATCAGGGCTCTCTTCGTCAGCGCCATCATTGGTTGTCTCTTCATTTGGAGAAGCCTCTACCACGTCCGATTGATCACCGATCGAGGGGTCTGGAATAAACGGCGCCGGCGCATCAGCTTCTGGAATTGAAAAGTCTTCCGCATCAGGAATTTCAATATTCAAGTCCGCCAGAGGCTCTGGTATTGGCTCTGGTGTTGGCTCGGGTTCAGGCTGCGGTTTGGGCTCGGGCTCAGGTGTTTCTGGTGCGATCTCCTTCGGTTCAGGTTCAGGCTCTCGTTCAGGGATTGGCTTTAACTCAATCGCGGGATCACGCAGCGCGATCGGCAAGGGATCATCCGGAAGGTTGACCAACACTATAGAAATTGAATCGGCTGGTCGGTTCGGGACGAAAATCGAAATCCGTCCATAGATTGCCAGTAGGCTGAGCGCGATAAAATTGACGGCCAGGGCCAAAAATAACGCGGCTGAGCGCCGGCGCCCCGGCCTCGCGGCCAAATAATCGGAAGCACTGGCGACATCTGTGCCGAAGCGAGATAAAGAGCGTTTGATCCCTTTCGGCAGTGTGCGAACCAGCATTGTCCCCAAGCGCATAAAAGGCCCGGATGGCGTTTCTGCAGTATGGCTGATCGGCTCATAATACGCGCCATGCCCTGCAGCAAGACGCGCCTTTTTCTGGTGACGGCCCGCAGCTGCGGCAGCCCTATCAATATTGTCGGGCTTGTTCGGACTTTGCGTCTCTGAAGACTTGCTAGAGGGCATTGATCCTGCGAATGCTCGCGCCTAAACGCATTACAAGGGCGCACAGTGTTGTGCAGGTTAATTTAATGGCACTCATCAACATAAAACTCATTGCCAATAACGTCGGAGAATGGCGCACATGAAAGTCTTACTTGTTGGTGGCGGAGGACGGGAACATGCCCTCGGCTGGAAGATTGCGCAAAGTCCAATTCTCTCGAAATTGTTTGTAGCGCCGGGGAACCCAGGGCTCAATCAAATTGGCGAAAAAGTCGATATCAAACCCGAAAACATTTCAGCGATTTGCGACTTTGCCGTGGGCCACAACATTGATCTCGTGGTCGTCGGACCAGAAGCCCCCTTGGCTTTGGGCCTTGCCGACTGTTTGGCAGATAAAAACATCGCCTGCTTTGGCGCCTCCAAAGCCGCAGCACGGCTTGAGGCCTCAAAAGCGTTTACAAAAGAAATATGCGAAGCTGCCAGCGCCCCAACGGCAAGTTATCGGAAGGTCAAATCGTTATCGGAAGCAAAAGACTATCTTGAGACCTTGTCACCGCCTTATGTGATCAAGGCCGATGGTCTCGCCGCCGGTAAAGGCGTCGTCATAGCCAATTCCCGCATTGACGCCGAACAGGCAGCAGCGGACATGCTGAATGGACAATTTGGCGAAGCCAGCGCAACGCTCGTCATTGAAGAATTCATGCAAGGTGAGGAAGTAAGCTTTTTCGCATTCAGCGATGGGGAACGATTGCTCCCATTGGTTGCGGTCCAAGATCATAAACGCGCTTTTGACGGCGACAAAGGTCCAAACACGGGCGGCATGGGCGCCTATTCCCCGGCTCCAATATTTACCGACACTGTCTTACGGAAAACGATGGACGAGATCATCAAGCCCGTCATCCACCTGATGCGCGAGCGTGGTACCCCGTACCGAGGGGTTCTTTATGCCGGGCTAATGATTCACAACGACCAGCCCCGCCTCGTGGAGTTCAATGCCAGGTTCGGCGATCCAGAATGCCAGGTGCTCATGCGGCTGTTAGAGGGCGACCTTTTGCCCGTGCTCGCCGCTGCTGCAAATGGCGACCTAAGCGGTCACACTTTGGCATGGCGTAATGAAGCATGCGCTAATGTGGTCCTCGCGGCTAAAGGGTATCCTGCGGATTATGAAAAGGGATCTGAGATCAAGGGCATCGATGGGGCCAATGGCGTGGAAAACGTCGTGGTGTTTCACGCCGGAACAAAACAAGTCGGTGCCCAATTGGTCGCCAATGGAGGACGCGTACTCAATGTTACGGCAACAGGGAAAAACCTTCAGGATGCCGTCTCATTCGCCTATCATGGCGTTAATAAAATTGACTGGCCCCAAGGGTTCCACCGTCGAGATATTGCGTGGCGCGCATTATCGTCGGCAGAATAATACAATAGACACCGAACGATCGCGATGAACTTAAAATGCTCGACTTTAATACTCCCTATGAGGACAAATGACGCCACTTGACGAATGGCGCAGCGCCGCCAAATTTGTAACGTTAGGCAAATACCAGTTCGCATATTGGACATCGGGCGACACAAGCGAACAATCGCCGACACTCCTCCTTATCCACGGCTTTCCTACGTCGAGTTGGGATTGGTCTGCTCTTTGGCCGCATTTGCAAACCGACTTTCATGTCGTTGCCCTCGATATGCTTGGGTTTGGGCTATCCGATAAACCCGCCAATCATCGATATTCCCTTTTCGAGCAAGCCGATTTCCAAGAAGCCGTCATGGAGCATTTAGGCCTGAGCGAAGCTCATATCCTTGCCCATGATTATGGCGATACCGTCGCGCAAGAGCTCATTGCACGCCAAAATGAGCATCAACTTAGCTTTTCAATCAAGTCCGCAGTGTTTCTAAATGGTGGACTTCTACCCAGCGAGCATCGCCCCTTGCTAATCCAGAAGCTCGCCGCGAGCCCGCTCGGCGCTTTAGTGAGCGCCGTTTTCACGCGCGACAAGCTAAAAGCCAGCTTTGACGAGATATTTGGCCCGGAAACAAAAGCAAGCGATGGAGAAATTGCCGCGCATTGGAAACTGATCACTGAAAACGGAGGGCGCCGCGTCATGCACCGTTTGATGCAATATATTCCTGAGCGACGGCGCCATGGTGAGCGCTGGGTCGCAGCTCTTAAAGATACTATCATCCCCTTACGTATTATTATTGGAGCTGAGGACCCAATTTCTGGGTCACACCTGTTCAAAGCCTATCAAAAAGAACTACCCGGAAGCGACGGGGTCCTCCTAGAAAATATTGGACACTATCCGCATACCGAAGCGCCGCAACGTGTTCTGGATGCATTTGAGGCTTTTCATCACAAGCATAAAATAACCCGGTGAAATACGCTCTTTAGTCGGAATGAATTGGCGAAATAAATATCGGAAACATAAATACACAAAGTTGGGCCAGTCTGACTGACCGACCTTTAAAGAGGCGCGTCCCGCCACGATCCTCCGGTCCCTATCCTCCTGATGAGGACGTCGTTCTATTGGTTCTCCAATACAACGTCCTTTAGCCTTCGATGCAATAAAGGCATCCGCGCAACGATGGGAAGAAAATTTTCCAAAAGGCGAAGGTTATGCGGTCAATCCACCATGGATATGGGAATAGAAAATCGAAATGACGAAGTAAAATTTTAAACTCGGGTCTTCCAATGACCTGGATCTCACTAATGCTCGATCCTGCTGGCTCTTCGGTCGGAATACCTAACCCGTTCAACGTCTAAAATCCCCATCATTTCACAACAATTGCACAAAGGGCGCGCATGTGCGAAGCATCGCCGCGGTATTCGTTTCCGTCAAACATTTTAGAAGACCATTTCACGTGACCACATTAAGCGCTAAGCGATAATGTCAAAACTGGATTTAACAACGTCTCAAAGAGGTGTAGTCAATGCCTTCATCAGAACAAGAAAAAAATACCGGTGTCGGTGAAACACCAAGCCATCTGCAGCTGGATGGGCAAAAGCTTTCCAGCTTCCTGCAGTCTCAAATTGACGGATTTGCAGGACCGCTCACGATCGAAAAATTTAAGGGCGGGCAATCAAATCCAACTTATAGACTGACCACGCCCGAACGACGTTATGTGTTAAGGCGTAAACCACCCGGAAAGCTTCTTGCCTCTGCGCACGCCGTCGATCGTGAGTATCGTGTCATGACCGCTCTTGGGAAAGAGGGTTATCCTGTTCCGAAGACTTTTCTTCTTTGTGAAGATGAAGACGTCATCGGCTCGACGTTCTTTGTGATGGATTATGTGGAAGGCCGCATTTTTTGGGATGCCGGGCTTCCGGACGTTTCAGTTGAACAAAGAGGCGAACACTATCACGCTTTGATTGATACCCTTGCCGATCTGCACAAAATCGATCCAACCGCCGCTGGTTTATCGGACTACGGAAAAACGGGAAATTACTTTGAACGCCAAATTGCCCGTTGGTCCAAGCAGTATAAAGCGGCTGAAACCGAAACAATTGAGGACATTGATAAGCTCATTGAATGGCTACCAACGGCCATCCCTGACAATGATGAAACACGCATCGTGCACGGCGACTATCGCTTCGATAACCTGATTATGCACCCCACCGAGCCCAAAGCCCTTGCGGTTCTCGATTGGGAATTATCCACACTTGGTCATCCGTTAGCGGACTTTACTTATTTGCTGCTTGTTTGGTTCTTCCCCAAAAGTGTCCGTGGCGGTCTTATGGGCCGTGACCTGAAGGCCGAAGGAATACCAACCCTTGATGAAGCTTCGGAGCGTTATTGCGCGCGGACCGGGCGAGATGGATTGCCCGATCTCGACTTCTGCTTGGCCTATAATATGTTTCGCCTGACAGCGATTATGCAGGGTGTTTACGCAAGAAGCCTTCAGGGCAACGCTTCATCGTCCAACGCCGCCACGATGGGCGCTCAGGTCAAACCACTGGCCAACGTGGCTTGGAGCTTTGCCAAAAAAGCAGGGGCTTAGGCAGAAATGTCATAAACCATCCGTGCCAAGCGCGATGCGTCCTGACTATCATTATCAAAATCGTATTTTTGCAAGAAGGTAGATCTTTTCTCGTCAGTTTCAGCGACGAATTGATCCAGCTCAAAACGAATGGATTTGCTGGGGTTTATCTAACGTCGCGGCAATCGGTCGCCTGATGCTGTCGTTAAATTTACCCATTTCGGTTTTGATAGCACCACTAAAGACGTATAAGCGCGATTGCGGCGTGATTAAACGACCTGAAGGACCGGTATGGATTATAATAGTTATTTCTTATCAAAGATCAGCGATCTTCAAGATGAAGGTAATTACCGGACATTCGCGCGCATCAAACGAAATGCTGGCGCGTTCCCGGCTGCGCAAAATCACGGGCACCTTGGACCTGAAAATATAACGGTCTGGTGTTCAAACGATTATCTGGGAATGGGACAAAACCCGGATGTTTTAACGGCGATGCATACAGCCTTGGACGAGTGTGGAGCGGGCGCGGGCGGCACGCGGAATATTTCCGGTACCAATGATTACCATGTGCGCCTCGAAAGTGAGCTCGCCGATTTACACCATAAAGAAGCAGCACTTCTATTCACCTCTGGATATGTTTCCAATTGGACGACGCTTTCAACCCTCGCGTCAAAACTACCGAATTGCATCGTCTACTCCGACGAAATGAATCACGCGTCGATGATCGAGGGTATTCGGCACTCTAAAGCCGAACGGCATATTTTCAGGCATAACGACCCCGAGCATCTCGAACAGCTGATAAAGCAAGCCGACCCGTCTCGACCGAAGATTATCGCTTTTGAGTCAGTTTATTCGATGGATGGCGATATCGCGCCAATAGCTGAGATCTGCGACGTTGCCGAACGCTATGGCGCAATGACATATCTTGATGAGGTCCATGCTGTCGGGCTTTATGGCGCGCGCGGGGGCGGCATCGCCGAACGCGAAGACCTTATGGACCGCCTCACCGTGATAGAGGGAACCCTCGGCAAGGCGTTTGGCGTTATGGGTGGCTATATTACCGGATCAGCTGCGCTCATTGACTTCGTGCGAAGCTTTGGATCAGGTTTTATTTTCACGACAGCCCTTCCCCCCTCGCTCGCGGCAGGTGCTCTTCAAAGCGTGCGCCATTTGAAATCCAGTTGTGCAGAGCGCGATTCACACCAAGCGAAAGTTCGAGAGGTGCGCCGTCGACTTAATGCCGTTGGCATCCCTAATCTTGATAACCCAAGCCACATCGTGCCCGTAATGGTGAGAGACGCGGCTAAATGTAAATGGATTAGCGATTGGCTGATGGAACAGCATGGAATCTATGTTCAACCCATCAACTATCCTACGGTGGCACGCGGTGCTGAGCGGCTTCGCATTACGCCATCGCCAGTGCACACCGATGATGACATTGCTCGCCTGGTTGCGGCGCTTTCTGAGATCTGGTCACAATGTGCACTAGCCCGCGCGGTTGCCTAAAGCGCCTCCGTTTCAATTGGAATCAGAACGACGCTTTAAGTTCTTGTTTTTACGCATTTCCTTAACGCCAACCGCACACACTTGGCTTGGAAATGCTTTAATCGATAGACGATCCTTCTTGCAGCTTAAGGCGATGACTGACCAGTGGTCACGCCAGTCGGCGCATGCGTCATCGCCGTAGCATTCTTAGTCTTTAATCAGCCGAAGGAAACGGTCCTCAAGGGTCCGATCCTTCAGGAACTCTCCCGTAAAACGCGTTGTAACCGTCCCAACGCCATTCTTGTGGACACCGCGGGTCGACATACATTGATGTTCGGCACTTATGAAGACAGCAACACCACGCGGCTGCAGATACGTTTCTATAGCGGACGCGATTTGCTCGGTGAGCTTTTCCTGTACCTGAAGACGTTTTGCATAGACATCTACGAGCCGCGCCAATTTCGAAATACCAACGACTTTATTGGCCGGTAAATAGGCAACACTCGCCTCACCAATAATGGGTGCTATGTGGTGCTCGCAAAAGCTCTCTAGACGAATATTCTTTAGCAATACAATATCATTGTAGCCCTCAACTTCTTCAAAAGTACGCGCAAGAACATCCTCCGGGTCTTCATCATAACCGGAAAACCATTGCTCGTATGCCTTCGCAACGCGCTTCGGCGTATCGATCAACCCTTCACGAGTGGGATCATCGCCGGCCCACCGGATCAGTGTACGCACAGCGGCTTCAGCTTCTGCCCGTGAGGGTTGCGATGTAATACTATTAATATTGGTTTCTTGTTCGCGCGCATGCGCATCGTAGGCAATGGCAGTCATGGGCCTGTCCTATCTCTTAAGCGATTAAAATTCGCGATTCCCAGGGGAAAGACGCGGTGATGTCGTCGATATCTACGATGTTTATATGGTATCAGATTAGCAAAAAACAAATATCAATTTCGTGATTGACCGCCTTGCCTCGGCAAATTAAACGCTTAAGTCCAGTGTTATACGTCTTTACGGCGATGCAATATAGGTTAGTTCGACGTATTTAAGCCTTACATGGTTTTTCCCGACGATGGCATACGACGAGAAAAGAACAGTTGGACCCCCCCGATGACACTGACACTATTCGACACACAAGCGCGGGAGACAAGGGAATTTGAACCAGCAGACCCTGAACGCGTCACGATGTATGTGTGCGGACCGACGGTTTACAATCACGCACATATCGGAAATTTCCGCGCTGCCGTCGTTTTTGACCTTTTATTTCGACTGCTCAGAAACAAATACGGCGCGGACCATGTCGTTTATGCTAGAAACATTACGGACATTGACGATAAAATTATTGCCGCCGCGCGCGAAACCGGGAACGAAATTTCAGCGATAACACGTAAATTCACCGATATTTACCGGCAAGAAACCGCCGCTTTTAACGTCCTTTCGCCGACACTCGAACCCCATGCAACCGATCACATTAAAGATATGATTGCGTTGGTCTCACGGCTCATTGAAAAAGGCGCTGCTTATGCAGCTGAGGGACATGTTCTGTTTTCTGTTGATGCGTTTGCGGAATATGGTGGGCTTGCTAAAGTAGACCAGGACGAAATGGTCGCCGGCGCAAGGGTCGAGGTTGCACCATACAAAAGGAACCCATCAGACTTTGTTTTATGGAAGCCTTCTGCCGACGATGAACCAGGCTGGAGAACGCCAGATGACTGGGGTATTGACGGGCGCGGCCGCCCCGGATGGCACCTTGAATGCTCCGCGATGATCAAAACCAATCTCGGGAACACCATCGATATCCATGGTGGTGGGCTGGATCTGCGGTTTCCGCACCATGAGAACGAAGTCGCCCAATCCTGCTGTGCCAATGGAACGGATACGCTTGCGCGCTATTGGGTTCATAATGGATTTCTCAGTATGGGATCTGAGAAAATGTCAAAGTCTCTTGGCAATATTGTCTTGCCCAAGGACCTTTTGAAAGAACGTCATGGCGAAGTATTACGCTGGGCATTACTGTCAGCCCATTACCGCCAGCCGCTTGAATGGCGCGAGGCTCTGCTAGACCAAACCAAGAAGCAACTCGATCGCTTTTATCGTCTTTTCCTTGAACTGAAGGCAGATGACACCAGCGACCCCGATGAAACGCTTGAGGTACCAAGAAGCATTATTCTCGCGCTTGAGAATGATATGAATACGCCCGAAGCGTTCGCAGGGTTACATGAATTGCGTGATATCGCAGTCCAACTTGAGGGAGCAGCACGGATCCGCGCAATAAAACGCATGCGGGTCGCAGGGCAGCTGATGGGCTTTTTCGAAGAAGACCCGGAGGCTTGGTTTCGTGGGGTACTGTCGATTGAAACCGACGATGCCACACGGTTATCTGCAAGCGATATTGATCGTCTATTGCAGGAGCGAGCACGTGCGCGGGCTGAAAAGAATTTTGCGCGAGCTGACGAGATTAGAGATCGTCTGTCATCAGAGGAAATCATTATCGAGGATGGCCCGCACGGCGCGACCTGGCGGCGCAAATAGTTGACCGGACCGTTTAGCTTTTCTCTTGCCTAAAGCCACTCCGGTTCAAATAGAGTGTCTCAACGGCTTTAAAGCATTTCCAAGCCAAGTGTGTGCGGTTGGCGTTAAGGAAATGCGTAAAATCAGGAACTTAAAGCGCCTTTCTGATTCCAATTGAAACGGAGGCGCTTTAAGTCTTCGTTTTTATGTATTCCCGCCAACATCCAAACGGCGGCCAACCGCACACACTTGGCTTGGAAATACTTTAAACGGTGTGGATACCACACTCGGTTTTTTCAGACCCCTGCCAACGCCCCGAGCGGACGTCTTCCCCATCGACCGCCGGTTTGGTGCAAGGCCAACATCCAATTGACGGGAACCCCTCGGCCACCAGCGGATGCGCCGGCAACTCATGTTGGTCAAAATAGGCCGAAACATCTTCCTGGGCCCAACGGACAATCGGATTTACTTTGATATGCTTTTTCGTCTCCTCATAGACGGGCAGCGTCATACGCGCACCGCCGTGGAATTGCTTACGTCCTGTTATCCATGCATCAAAACCTTCAAGAACTGTCGTCAGTGGACGTACTTTTCGAACATCGCAACAGGCATCAGGATTACGTCGCCATAAATCACCGGCAGGGTCCTGCGCCCGCAACACGTCCGGATCGGGTCTGATATCTTGCACATTCGAGAGACCAAATTCGTTTGCAAGCTTTTTACGATAACTCAGTGTTTGTGCAAAGTGTTTACCCGTTTCAAGAAAAAGAATGGGAACATCTGGGGCAACACTCGCTGCGAGGTGCAACAACACCGCCGATTCCGCACCAAAAGACGACACCAAAGCGATGCGCTTTTTGAATTCACCATTAATCGCTTCATTGAGGGTCGCACTGGCTTCATCAACCAAAATGCTTAGGGGCGGACGATCAGAGGGTTGCCCCAACGGAATAACATTAAGGCGTGAGCGTACATTATCATTCAAGCGTGCAACACGTTCCGCCGAGGTTTCAACCTCGGCGTTTGGTGGCGCCGATGGCGCATTATCGCTTAATGTGACTATTGTCATCGATTGCCGATTTAAATGATGGATGTTTCCATCATACCTTATGTTCTCTTAAGTCTATTTTCACTCTGCACACGCAGTGAATGGAAGGATTGATAAATTAGTCTTCTGCGCTAAGCGGCTGCTGATGGTTTTGCGCGCCTTTGAAAAACTGACCGTGTCCCATCTGCGCCTGTCTGATAAAAGTCTGAAAAGGCCTTTAAGGCTTCGAAAAAAGGCGCCGTTTCTTGATCACCTATTTCCAAAGCGGTGAACCCGGAGCGCACCATAAACTGCGCTTGGTCGCACAATACATCGCCGCGGGCTTGAATGATGCCCTTAAAGCCATAACGATCACGCAGTAGTCGCGCTTGGGAATAGGCTCTGCCATCGGTGAATGCAGGAAACTGCAGAATAATCGCTGAAAATCTACTCAGCGCATCACCAATCAAGGTGAGATCCCCATCATTGGCGACGACTAACGCTGCATTGTCCGTGTTACTTTCAAGGGCATCACACGCGGCCGTCTGTGCATCATCATCACCTGTCCACTCTTCCCAAGAGATTTCCACGGCAAATGCGCTTTCATCCACGACAAATTCTTTGCCGCTAAGTCTAAGCGTTTTCATAAATTACCTCTTTGAAAGCTGGCAAACCTATGCGTCGATAGGAGTCGAGGAACCGTTCCCCGGCTTCACGATTATCCTTGTAGTAACGAACCAGACGATCAATAGCGTCAAGCGTCTCATCAGCAGATAAAGCTTTGCCGGTGATAACACCAAGGCTTGCATCATCCGCAGCTGAACCGCCCAGAAGAATTTGGTAATATTCCTCACCTTTTTTATCGACACCAAGAATACCGATATGGCCCACATGGTGGTGCCCACACGCATTAATGCATCCTGAAATTTTAATCTTTAGCTCACCTAGTTCTTCTTCGAGACCAGAGCCGGTAAAACGCTCGGCCATGCGTTCAGCGAGAGGAATAGAGCGCGTATTTGCAAGGTTGCAATAATCCAACCCCGGACACGCGATAATATCGCTCGCCAACGATATGTTTGCCGTCGCGAGATCAGCGTCCCTAAGTGCTTGCCACATAGCAAAAAGATCATCCTTTCGCACATGGGGCAGACACAGGTTTTGCTCATGCGTTGCCCTTAGTTCGTCAAAGGAATATTGCTCAGCGAGATCAGCGACCACCTCCATTTGCTGATCGGTGATATCACCGGGTGGTTTGCCAATAGGTTTGAGCGAAATATTTGCGATGGCGTACCCATCGATGCGGTGAGGAACCGTATTTGTGCGAATCCACCGTGCGAATTCATGATTGCCCTCAATTGCGGCCGTTAAATTAGAACTCTCATCAGGTAAATCGGCAAAATCTGGCGGGGCGAAATAGGCGTGAATGCGGCTAGCTTCCTCCGCTGGCAGATCAACCATCAGGCCTTTAGATGCCTCCCATTCTTCATCAACGAGCCTTGCAAATTCCGCAATCCCAAGCGCATTTACAAGAATTTTAATACGCGCTTTGTATTTATTGTCCCGCCGACCATAGCGGTTATAGACCCTTAAGATCGCCTCCAGATACGATAATAAATTCTCTTTGGGCAGAAACTTCCGAATGGTTTGACCGATGTGCGGTGTCCGACCTAATCCCCCCCCAACAAGAACTTCAAAGCCGGACACACCGTCTTTTTCATAAAGCTGCAATCCAATGTCATGGACACGAACAGCCGCACGGTCATTTGCGCTCGCCGTGACGGCAATCTTAAATTTTCTGGGCAAGTAAGAAAATTCAGGATGCAGCGTCGACCACTGGCGAATGATTTCGCACCACGCCCGAGGGTCTTCTAGCTCGTCACGTGCAGCGCCCGCATACTGATCCGTCGTCGTATTCCGAATGCAGTTGCCCGACGTTTGAATGGCGTGCATCTCAACATCGGCAAGCTCCTCAAGAATAGCAGGCGCATCAACCAAGGCAGGCCAATTATACTGAATATTCTGGCGTGTTGTGAAATGGCCGTAGCCCTTGTCATACGTTCGAGCAATATGCGCGAGCTTTCGCATTTGTCGCGACGATAAAACGCCATACGGGATCGCAACACGAAGCATATAGGCATGCAATTGCAAATAGAGACCGTTCATCAAGCGAAGCGGTTTAAATTGATCCTCGGTCAATTCACCAGCAAGTCGCCGCTCGACCTGGCCACGGAACTGGTTGACCCGCTCTTTGACAATGGTCGCATCAAACTCATCATAACGATACATTGATTAAATGCTCCCGCTCGCGATCGTGGGCGCACCATCGCCCAAAACAATTTCTGTCAAGAGTGCCGGGTCATTGCCAGCCTGTTTACCAAGGTCAGTGCGCACGGTTGGCCCCGCATTACGAATGGTCTCGCGAATGGCTTCGCGCCCCGCAGCATTGCCATGCTCACCGACCTCAATAAGATAAATGTCAGCGATCTCGCGCGATCGTTTAGACGCCTCAGCAAGAGCCGTATCGGCACCCTCGCCCTCAAAAAGCATCGCATCTGCGAGGCGTTCTACCCACTGACCATCAGCACCAAGATAGACAACGCGGCCGTTCGTCAGCAAGTTTGCAGTTACTGCTTTCATGCGGTCACCTTTTCACGGGACTTTTCCTGGTCTGGCGCAGCGAATTCTTCACCATCAGCGCTTCCCACCGCAACACGCCTTTGACGCTCGGGATTGAAGTCGACAATAACTGACGACGGGGCGTCGCCGTTGCGCCCGTCGCGCAGCAACTCAACAATTTCGCTCGGTGTCGCCAATGCCGCAACCTCTCCAATGATTAAAAGAGCTGGGCCGGTTACACCGCCCGCTTTCACAAGCGGTGAAAGACTGCCCAGCACACCTTTAAGTATTTTCTGATCAGGACGCGTACCATTCTCAACAATCGCGATTGGTGTACTGGCCGCGCGACCATGGTCTATCAGCTGGCGCTGGATCGCTTCGGCCTTGGCCACGCCCATATACACCACAAGCGTATGACCAAGCTGCGCGAGAGACCGCCAATCGAGATCTGGTTCCGTATCTTTCTTCGCGTGCCCTGTGACAAATGTCACCGCCTGTGCGTGTTCGCGATGGGTCAGCGGCATGCCAGCAGCCGACGCACAGCCTGTGGCGGCGGTGATCCCAGGGGTAACATGAACAGGGATCCCAGCGGCACGCACCGTCTCAAGCTCTTCGCCGCCACGCCCAAACACGAAAGGATCACCACCCTTTAAGCGCACAACAATTTTACCTTCACGTGCGAATGCGATCATCCGCTGTTCGATTTCCTCCTGGGGCACGGCGTGATTCGCCTTTGCCTTACCCACGAAAAATCGATCAGCATCGCGGCGCGCTAATGTCAGTATTTCATCACTAACAAGACGATCATAGAGAATAACGTCCGCACTCTGCAGAAGCCTTAAAGCCCGCAACGTGATGAGGTCAGGGTCACCGGGACCGGCCCCTACAATATGAACAACGCCAACCGGCGGTGTCGCATGATCAATCGCTGCAATAGCCTCTGCCCCGGCACCGGCCTCATCACCGGCGAGAAACCGGGCGGCAATCGGGCCATGAAAGAAACTCTCCCAGAAGGCGCGCCGGCCAGCTGGTGCAATCTTTTCCGAAACGCGCGCGCGTAACCCCCGCGCAAAAGTCGCAAGCTGCCCCAAACGCGACGGTAATATCGCTTCAATCTCTGCACGCAGTTTTTTGCCAAGAACAGGGGCAGCCCCACCAGTACAGATGCCAATGGAGATTTCACCGCGCTCAATAATGGATGGGGTTATGAAATCCGATAATTCCGGCCGGTCGACCGCATTGAGAGGCGCTTTAGCCGCGCGCGCCAGCCCGCACAAATATGCCGCAAGCGCATCGTCTTCAACGCCAACAAATGCAAGCGCAGCACCGTCAAAATCTTCTTTAGTCGGCCAACGCCAGACCAATTCGGCTCGGTCTTGCCACTCATCAAGGAACTCAGGCTCGAAGTTAGGGGCGAAAAAGATAAGACGCACGCCCTCGCCATACACCAACCGAGCCTTGCGACGAGCAAGCTCTCCACCGCCCGCTATGACGACTCGCCCACCATCCAGACGATGAAAAGCCGGAAAATATTTTGCTATTGAAACCATATTTATCGCCTCAGAGCGTTCTCTGACCACATCCCTTGCAGGAAAACGCCACCCTCTAAATAAATTCTCTGGTACCCTTGCCGCCAAAGGGCCGACCAACAGGCCGCTCAACAAGCCACAAGATCAAGATGTGAGAACCATTATCAAATTTTAGAAAATCTAATGTCAATGTCCCGGTTTGCGTCACTGATATCCTTCTGTGCCAATGAAAGTATGGTCTAAACTCACAGAAAAGAAACGAGTAATACTCTCCAGTAAATTAGTTTTTCTATTCCTATGTTACGATTAAGGGCACACTGGATCGGGACGGCTATTTTTCACAAGAGAAATCGAAAAACTAATTGATTTCCAACAATGCAACGATTTAGAACATGTTGCTAGATTAGAATATCTACACATTAACTCTAGCATAACGCTAACGCTCTATCAGACGTTTATGAAGTCTTTACCGCCACTCAATGCCCTTAGAGTGTTTGAGGCGGCCGCTCGGCACTTAAGTTTTACTAAAGCGGCTGACGAGTTGCGTGTGACACCCGGGGCCGTAAGTCAGCAGATTAAAACGTTAGAAGATTTCATCGGCGCAAAAGTTTTTCGGCGAACCAAACGCGCCCTGCTCTTGACGGATTCGGCACAGGCCGCTCTGCCCGTGCTGCGGGACGCGTTTGATCGACTTGATGAGGCATCACAAATCCTCGCCGCGCCCGGCGATGCCCACCGCCTTAACGTTTCAGTCGCCCCATCTATCGCATCGAAATGGCTCGTGCCGCGGCTCGACAGATTTCATCATCGTCATCCGGACATAGAGATATGGGTTTCTGCAGATATGGAGCTTGTGGACTTTGCCGCGAACGACGTTGACCTGGCTATTCGATACGGTCCGGGCGGATACGAAGGCCTTGCCGAGGACCTTCTCATGGCCGAAACAATCCTTCCAGTTTGTAGCCCAAGACTTCTGACGGGCGACCATCCCCTTCGTACACCCGACGACTTAAAGCATCATCCACTCATACATGATGGCAGTCCGGATAAGGATGAAAGCGCCCCCACATGGCCCATGTGGCTTAAGGCCGCCGGCGTGACCGGTGTCGACGGAACCCGCGGACTGAAATTCAATCAATCAAGCCTCGTTATCGAGGCAGCCGTTGCTGGCAAAGGTGTTGCCCTTGCCAAATCCGCCCTTGCTTTAGCCGACCTTGAAGCCGCACGCCTTGTCATTCCTTTCGACGTAACGACTCCCTCGTCGTTCGCTTATTATTTCGTCCGTCCACGCGCCAAAGATCGCGTAAAGGCCGTCAAAGCTTTCTACAACTGGCTCATGGAAGAAGCCACAGCGACCCTTGATTCATCAGCGATCTCCGGGCGCTCCGACTGATTGAGCAATTAGCATACAGATTTTCCCTCGCCCCCCCAAAAAAGAAAAGCGCATAAAATCGTCGCCACTTCAATTGGAACTAGGGTATAGGAGCGGGCCGTTTGTCATTCAGGGGGAGAGAGAAACAAACGGCCCATGCAAGTCACCTATGGGGGAGAATGTAGGCGGTTCTTGCTCTCCAATAGGTTGCCATGCTTTGAAAAAATATCAAGCGCTTATAACGCTCATCACGCTAGTGTTATCTCAGTAATAAGATTATTTGTGTAAAGATTTGTATATCCAGCAATCAACCCAGAAACAATGCTTCAAGGTTGCGCAAGGAGTAAGTCATCCCAACCCGCAGTAGCTTAGGGTTATAGAGATACCGGAAAGGTACCACCTTATGTCTAAAAATAGTGGTTTTGGGCTCGAAAGTACAGGATAGACGGGACAAAAAATATCTCATTGAAAAGATAAATATCCCATATCGCTGATTTTGTTCACACAATTACAAAACTGCCGATATGCTTTTTTGCATAGAGCCGTTCCGTTCCAAATGAAATCGCGGCATGGCTTTGTGTCTTTGTTTTGATGCTTTTACGTTTCGGTGCATCTACGCCATTGCATGCTCTGGCAACCAACAACACCCACCGAGCATAGGGTCATCAAACGGTGGGCATATTCAAAAATCTGGGGATTCAGATTTCGCGGCGCACACCTATGGCGTCAAGGGCATCACATAGAGCATTAAAAATAAGCAGCGTCGAGGTATGGCGGGCTGGATACTCTTTTATGGACTGAAGTACCGCGAGATCTTTCCACCGCTCACCGGCTGGTGGCGGCCCATCATTTTTCAGCATAGCCTGCATGTCATCACGCAACGCATAGATCTCTTGAATATCGGCGCCAATTATATTGCGCGCGGTTAACGCAGCAGCGGCTTGCCCGAGGGCGCATGCTTTAGCATCGATCGCAATGTCTGCGATACGCTCACCATCAACCTCTAACTCAAGGGATAATGACGATCCGCACACCCTGCTCTCTCGGCGGGCAGTTGCCGTCGGCGCGGCAAGTTTTCGACTTTCTGGCATCGAAGCTGCCGCCTGAAGTAATTTATCACTATAGAGGCTACTTAACATTTCTATACAGATTTAGCGCTGAAAATTAAAACCATAACAGGCCCATTGGCTCTGAACGTCACCTTCGCCCTAAAGCAATTATAGCTCAAATGGTTACTTAATCGGCTACTTAGTAAGCTACTTAATTAGCTATTGGCAAACGACGCAGGTAATACGCAAAATACCTAACCTCTAGACGCTGAGCGATCCCATTTGAAACGGAGCGGCGCTAGGCAACACGTCTTGACGACTTACGCTTCGACTGGCCAACATTCGCTTTAACCGCGCGCTTTGTTTGAGACGTTGATGCGGTAGACGACTTGGCCGTCGGTTGTGGGCGTGTAAACAACCATTCATTGTCCGATGACCCCTCTTTTCGGAACGAATATCCCTCAACATCAAAATCCTTGAGATCGGCGGTCTGTTCAATACGATTCTCTATTGCCCACCGCGCCATCAGACCCCTTGCTTTCTTGGCATAAAACTGTAGCTGTCGAAGCCCACCATCTTTTTCCTCTTTGAAAATTGGCGTAACAACAGGGGCGTCTAAAACATCAACTTTCACGGCGTTGAAATACTCCTTCGACGCCAGGTTGATAATTGTATCGTCTTTGTGCGCTTTATTCGCCTTCTTTATTTCCTGGGCAATTAGCGCACCCCAGAAGTCATAAAGCGTCGCGCCGCGGTCATTTTTGAGGCGAGACCCCATTTCAAGACGATAGGGCTGAATCGCATCTAAGGGGCGTAACAGGCCGTAAAGACCGGATAATATCCGCAAGTGTTTTTGCGCGAATTTTAAATCATCCACACTCAAGGATTTGGCATCAAGACCAAGATAGACATCGCCATTAAAAGCCAGAGCAGCCTGCTTCGCATGGGGAATGGCCCCTTGCGTCTTGAAAGACTGAAACCGTTCATAATTCAGTTCAGCAAGTTTATCCGAAATCCCCATAAGAGACTTAATTTTTCCACGAGATAACTTTTGTGTCGTTTCCGCCAACGCCGTCGTGTGCGCCAAAAGCGTTGGTTTTGTGGCCTTTGGCGCGTCCGTCGCGGGATCAAAATTTAAGTTTTTTGCAGGCGAGAGAAGAATAATCATCGTACTTTGTTAAATTCCACACCAAGGGTCTTTGGTTGTTAGAGCATCTTACCAGGGTTCATGCGCCCATCAGGGTCAAGAACGCTTTTGATATTTCGCATCATACTTAGGGCCACAGGATCTTTTCTTTTGGCGACCTCATCCCGCCGCGCAAGACCGACCCCGTGCTCAGCGGAAATAGAACCATCATATCTATCGATCACATCATATACGGCAGCTTCGATCTTTTGGCGCACCGACGTATCAAAAATACCGTCAGGATCTTCGTTCTTTACGTTTTCTGGGCATAGGATATCATAATGCACATTGCCATCACCAAGATGCCCAAAGGCTATCACGCGCGCGCCGGCACAATGGGTTGAAACGGCTGCACCGGCATCACGCAGAAAGTCTGGCAGACACGTAATCGGCGCTGAAACGTCATGTTTCAGGCACGGCCCTTCCGGTTTCATGGCCTCGGATAAGGCATGACGCATACGCCATAAAGCATTCGCCTGGGTTTCATTCACGGCGATCACGGCATCTTGAACATCACCAGACTCAATGGCCTCTGCAAGAAAGGCCTCCACGACAGGCTCTAATAACCCTTTGCGACCCGATGAAAACTCACCAAGCACATAGGTTGGATAGGTCTCGGATAAAGGATCTCGCGTTTGCGGAATATTCTTCACAACAAGCGCAAACGCTGGGCCGTCGATAAATTCAAAACTGGTGACAGCGCCGCCACTGGCGGTGTCAGCTTTCGCCAATAAGCGAACGGCGGCCGCCGCGTCTTTGAGACCGGCAAAAAACGTGACCTTTTCTTGCGGCTGCGGAAAAAGTTTCAATGTAGCCGCCGTGACAATGCCAAGCGTACCCTCAGCGCCAATAAATAACTGTTTTAAGTCATAACCGGTATTGTCTTTGCGCAGCGTAGAAAGACCATTCCAGATTTCTCCATTGGGTAAAACCGCCTCGATTCCTAGTACGAGGTCGCGCGTATTCCCATATCGCAGCACATTCACGCCGCCAGCGTTCGTGGAGATAATACCGCCGATTTGACACGTTCCTTCCGATCCGATGGACAGAGGAAATAATCGATCGTGCCCCTCAGCAGCTTCTTGGGCTGCAGCGAGTGTTACGCCCGCCTCAACAACCATAGCATTATCTAAAGGCGAAACAGATCGGATCTTGTTCATTCTTTTGAGGGATAGAAGAACTTCACCATTGGTTGGCATCTGTCCCCCGACAAGGCCAGTATTTCCCCCTTGCGGCGTGACAGCTAGACGCTTGTCGGCGCAGGATTTCAGAACGGCCGATACCTCTTCAGTTGTTGATGGAGCAACAATTGCAACCGGGGCGCCGTGCCACCTTCCTCGCCATTCTTCAAGCATTGGCTGAGCCTCAGCAATCGGAATAACACCTTTATTGCCAACCAATGCTGCGAGATCCGTCTCAAGAGCTGATGGGTTATCAATCGTCATTACTTACTTGACCTGGTTATCATTCAAACGTGCATCAATGGGGTCAAAACCGCGCGGCGCGGCAGCGCGCTGCAAACGATCATTTATCGCTTCACCAAGCCCCTGCATGGGTATCGGTGCAACCGCAATACCACAAAGCTTTCGCTCAAGACATAGGGTATCTGCCAATCTCAAACAGACGAACAAATTGGCGGCGGCCTCTTTATCGCTACCCTCATCACTGAGAGAAAGCGTATTAGAATGGTTTGTCGGGCACCCGCCAAAAGAAAGGTATACTTCGTCTGATTCCGGATCACTGATGTTTATTCTGAGGGGTGCAGTCGGTGCATAGTGGCTCTTGAGCATTCCCGGCGCAATAACGTTAGCCGAAGGTGACGGCGCGGCAGCAAACTTCACAGGAGCAGACGCTACAGAACTGGCACTTTTTTCAAATGACGTCTCATCAACCCCAATAACCTCAGCGATGGCAGCGGCTGAAATCCCGCCAGGCCTTAATATTTGTACACTGTCGTTTGTAATAGAGACGATTGTCGATTCAAGGCCAACAAGGCAGGGACCGCCATCCAGGATTAGCCCAATATGCGCCCCGAGCCCATCTCGAACATGCTCTGCACGCGTTGGGCTTATGCTTCCGGAAGGATTAGCACTTGGCGCTGCAACCGGCCCTTCAAATGCGTTCATCAAGCTCTGCATCACAGGATGACTCGAAACACGAACGGCTAATGTATTAAGACCCGCACTAGCGAGATTCGAAATGGCCGCGTCTTTTTTACGGTCAAGTATAAGCGTTAAAGGCCCTGGCCAAAATTCAGAGGCGAGTGCCTGCGCTAGGGGTGAAAACCCGACATATTGACGGGCATGCTCAATCGATCGCACATGAATGATTAGGGGGTTAAAACGAGGGCGACCCTTCACATCGAAGACTTTTGCCACTGCTGCATCATTAGAAGCGTCTGCCGCGAGACCGTAGACCGTCTCCGTCGGTATCCCGACAAGCGCACCGTCGCTTAGAGATGTCGCAGCCTCAGAAATCGAAGCCGCAGAAAAACCGTCCAGAATTCGCATTAATTTTCGCTAAGTAGCTGCTCAATCTATGTTTACGCGTTACTATCTAATTAAATTTACAAAATCGAGCGAAAGGGTCCAACGCTGGGCTTATTGCTTATATCAGCTTAAGGGTTGCCCAAGGGGCCCAGGTGTTAGACGCTCTAAGCCTGCATTTTGGACGGGTTATTGTTACAGAAGGTAATATTTTATGCGCGGTGACGGGCTCGCAAACTCCCCCGGTGCAAACACAGGCACCCCTAGTGCAAACACAGGCACCCCTAGTGCAAAAACAGGCACCCCAGGCATGGCCAATTCTGTTGGTGATACAGCCCCAAACGGGGTGACAAAGCCGAATAACGGCGATGCTGTGGACGACAAACAAATGGCGAAGGCGTTAACGACGCACAACGAGCCCCAACATGATATATCTTCCTCGAAAATAGAACGGAATATGTTCGGCACTGATGGCGTGCGCGGTCTTGCCAATGCCGGTTCACTGACGCCAGAAAATATCCTGAAGCTCGGTGTTGCCGCAGGGCGCGCTTTCCGTAACGGAAATCACCGCCATCGCGTTGTGATCGGCAAGGACACACGGTTATCAGGCTATATGATTGAGCCCGCATTGACCGCTGGGTTCGCCGCGTCCGGTATGGATGTCTTCCTCTTGGGGCCCCTTCCAACGCCTGCCATGGCGATGCTGACCCGTTCAATGCGTGCCGACTTGGGTGTTATGATATCGGCGTCACACAATCAGTACCATGACAACGGTGTTAAGCTTTTCGGACCTGACGGCTACAAGCTTTCGGATGCCGCTGAAGCTGAGATCGAAAGGCTCATGACAGAGCCCGTTGATACAGCCCTTGCAAAGGCCGATTCGCTCGGGCGCGTGAAGCGTATTGAAGATGCCGGCGCACGATATATCGAGTTCGCCAAAGGCGCTTTTTCACGCCAACTTTCACTTGAAGGACTGCGTATTGTCATCGATTGCGCCAATGGCGCAGCCTACAAAGTAGCCCCTACGGTTCTTTGGGAACTTGGCGCTGAAGTAAAAACAATTGGCATTACCCCCGATGGCTTTAATATTAATCGGGATTGCGGCTCAACGGCGACGCAACATGTCAGAGATGCAGTTCTGGAGTATCGTGCGGACATCGGCATAGCGCTCGATGGAGATGCTGATCGCTGCATTATTGTCGATGAAAAGGGTGACATTGTTGATGGTGATCAGATTCTCGCTGTCATTGCGAAACACCTGAAAGGGCGCGGCCGCCTCCAAGGCGGGGGTATTGTCTCCACCGTCATGTCGAACATGGGTCTTGAGAAATACCTCAACTCAATTGACCTTAATCTCGTGCGAACTCAAGTTGGCGACCGCTATGTCGTGGAAGCCATGCGCGAACATGGGATGAATGTCGGCGGCGAACCATCCGGACACGTAATTCTGGCGGACAATGCAACGACTGGCGACGGTCTCGTTTCTGCCCTGCAGGTTTTAGCCGTTGTGACGCAAGAAAAGTCAAAAGTCTCCGACGCCTGCAAGAATTTCACGCCCTTTCCAAACATCTTAAAAAATGTGCGCTACAAAGAAGGGGCGCCCCTAAAGGTGAGCAGCGTCCAGTCGGCTATTGATAAAGGCGAGAAAAGACTGGGCAATGATGGCCGACTTGTTATCCGGAAATCAGGGACAGAACCGGTTATTCGTGTCATGGCAGAAGGAAAAGATTCCAACACCGTCAATGACGTCGTTGATGACATCTGCAGTGCAATAAAGGCCGTCATTTGACCCTTAACGCTCAAGCCTATTGGTTATTCAATTTGAAAATTGAATTCTTGGGATTGCTATAAATTATTCTGTATCCTGAATCGGTCAGGATCTTTCGCGCTTCATGATCATGAGATACTTCGATGATCACGAATGTCGGCCAAAGGGTCTTTGATACCTCATCAAAAAAGGGCTTCAAGGCTTCACTTTCATGACCTTCTATATCAATCTTTAACGCATCGATCCTGTCAAAGTCGGCTTCTTCAGCAAGAGATTTGAGCGTCCGCCCTTCAACCATACGCGTGGTGTTGCTGCTAGGCGAATCAGCACTTCTCTCGATACGGCTCATTCCCCGGCTTTCTTGGTCCTCGACAAGGCGATATGTTCCGTTCTCGGCGGTCGCGGCAAAGGCCAAGGTACTGATATTATCTTCGGCCCCTGCAAGCGAAACATTCACGAGCAGTCTGCGACGCATTTCTTCTGCCGGCTCAATACAGACCGCCGATAGGCACTTACCAGACTGTTTCGCAACACTGTATGCAAATAATGAATACAATCCCGCGTTCGCGCCAACGTCGAGAAAATTAAAAGCAGACGCTGTATGACTGGAAATCGCATCTGACAAGATCTTCCGCTCATCACTATCCCAATGCTGCGGTGTAAGAAACACACGTTTTTCACTTATATTGTCATAGGGATAAAGGCGTGCACGTATATTCTGAAAGATGATTACATCATACGGGCGCGGGCGCCTTCCGCCTGCAAACCCCAATAGCAACGACGCCAGACGTCGACCAAAGTAATTGAACGGTAATTTGCCAGCCTGTTTTCGAACAAACTGCTGAAACGATGTTGGCGCAAACGTCCCAAATGGCGGCGGTCGCTCAAGTGTTGTCGGTAGATCTGGCGTTTTGATTGGTTCACCCGCTCGCATATGGATCAGACCTTTGGATCCCGAGGTAAGCCAGCTGATACATCAGCCGACTTTGTCAAAGTCGTTTCGTCTTCATCGATGGCTTGGTCATGATTGATAGATGGGTCATGGGATTTCCGTTTTTCATACATCTTGACGTCCACGAGCCATCTCCTGAAGGCTGTCATCAATGCGTATGCAAATCCGTATACCCCTCCACGGAACAAACCTTCAAACAAATATCTCTTCAAGAAGTAAACAGGAAGCCCTAAAATAATTCGTATTATGATTACAAAAGTTGATCGTGTACTTTCAATATTGGCTCTTTGCGTACTATGTTGATTAAGCTTATTCATTAAATGATGGGCATCGCCAACAGCGCTGTGAAGGAGCGGCTCAGTCAGCTTACCTACAGGCGTTCCGGGCGGTATCTCGAATTGATCCCAGTACATGTGTTCGGGCATACGGATTTTGCGCCGGTCATAGAGCTTTGTCCGCCGCTGCAATCCGAAGCTTAACCACGGTGACCCGACCGGGGGAACAATGGCCATTGGCGTTTTGTAGACGGAGCATGACGGTTCGCCATGAGCAAACAGCCCACGAATTTCATCGGCAAGTTTTTGCGGCATGATCTCGTCGCCATCGAGATCAAGAAGCCAGTCAAACTGACATTGCTCTTCTGCAAACCGTTTTTGATGTCCGTTGCCGGACCAGCTGTGCTCAATGACACGGGCACCAGCGGCTTTCGCCAAATCGATCGTTCCGTCGGTCGACCCTGAGTCAACAACAACAACCTCGCGCCCAATTTGGAGTGCTGAAGAGACAACCTTAGCAATCAAACGCGCTTCATTTTTTGTTCTTATATAAACGGATATTGGTGGGTTATCGGAGCGAACAGTTTCCGACACAAGCCCTCCTTTTTTCGCTTGGATCATTATTCATCGGGCGACGGTTTTGCTTCAAGATTTGTACGCGTTTTCTGGGCGATTTCTGGACATTTCATTGGGAAATACGCCGACCTTTTGACGTCTATATCTCCACCATCCATTTTTGCAATAAACGCTCTCATCGTTAATTTCATTATAGGCACTAGCAGAACACTTAAGGAGGCGCTTTTTGCGCATTTCCGCTGGGGACGCTTTGGCGTCGAATCGTCCGCGCTCTGCGCCCAGAATGCTTTCAAAATTTAGAACGTATTTTCAACAATAAGCTCTGACAACGGTATTTGTCCGGGCTTCGGCCATGGATCTTTCGTTCCTTTGCCAATGGCAACCAATGGTCCCATCACGTGATCTTTGGGGAGATCAATGAGGTTGGCCACTTCTTCAATCTCGAAGCCAATCATAGGGCAACTGGCATATCCCATTGCCGTTGCTGCAAGCATAATATTTTGCATTGCCATACCGATAGAGCGTTGCGCTTCGTCACGCTGCAGCCATTCACGACCGTCGTGAAATGGCCCCATCCAATTGACGAGCAGATCGGCAACTTCCTTAGGCGCGTTTGCCCAATAGCGCTGAGGATCTTTTTCAAAGGCCTTCGTATCGGCTGTCATTAAGATGAGGAGCGATGCATCGGTTATCTGCGCTTGATCGGGACTGAACTCTTTACGCAAACGTTGTCGCAAATTCATGTCGCGTAAAATCACAAAACGCCAATGCTGGATATTGAAGCTGGAGGGTGCCTGGATCGCGGCTTCCAGTATTTTCGTTTCTTCTTCTGTTGTGAGTTTGTGGTTTGGGTCGAATTCTTTGATGGACCGTCTTTTGTAAATGGCGTCTAGCGTTTCCATGGGCGTATTCCTTCTACGAAAATGGCTAAGTCGGTTTTTCGGGATATTCCATCAGCAATCAAACTGCATTTAACGGTCGCGACCGAAATTCGGTTTGCCGGTCTCTTGTCCCGCCTCTACGATAGCGCGGCGCAGACGGCGACCGCGTGAAAAAGACTGTTCGAGGGTTTGAGCATCACCCCACCGTATTGCCCTTTGCAGTATGGACAACTCTTCCGAGAACCGTCCAAGCACCTCTAACACAGCCTCCTTGTTGCCAAGGAAAACATCGCGCCACATGACAGGATCTGAAGCGGCAATCCGCGTAAAGTCGCGAAATCCGCCTGCAGAGTATTTTACAATCTCCGCTTCATTGACGTTTTCTAAGTCGTCCGCCGCCCCAACGAGGGTAAAGGCAATTAAATGCGGCAAGTGGCTCGTCACAGCAAGGGCAAGATCGTGATGGGCGGCATCCATGATCTCAACTTTGCTGCCAACCGCGCGCCATAACGCGGCAGCGGTCTCCGTTGCTCGTCGATAGGCATCATCGGTACGCGGTAATGGTGTGACAATGCACCAGCGATCGTTAAAAAGGCGCGCGAACCCTGCTTCAGGGCCCGATTGCTCGGTCCCAGCAATAGGATGGCACGGCACGATGGTGAGGTCCTTGCCGACGGCTTGCGCGGCATCAACAATAGTCGCTTTGACGGACCCCACATCAATAATAAGGGCCGTTGTTTTATTTTTCGATAGAGTATGAATGATCTCGCTTGACGCCCCCACAGGCGTTGCAATGATGATGAGGTCGGCATTTTCTACCGCTTCATCTAATGAATTTCTCGCTTCATCAATGATGCCAAGAGATTTTGCCTGAATGAGCGCCTTGTCATTGAGATCGAAGCCGATAATTTCTTTAGAAAGATTATTTTCGCGTATGGCAAGGACAAGGGATGAGCCAATGAGCCCAACACCAATAAGGCACACTCTGTCAAAGTTTATGGTGTTAGGCATGGGAAAGATAAGCCTCTATGCCATCAAGGAATGCATCGTTCGCGTCTGTCGGTCCAATTGAAACGCGGATCCAATCGGGTAGTTTGTAGGAAGAAACATTCCGCACCAGAATATTCCGCTTTGCGAGAAAATCCACCGCATCGCTCGCTGATTTTCCATCGGTTGACGGTATATTGATCAGCAGGAAATTACAGACACTTGGCGTGAGCCGAAGTCCCAATGCCTGAAGGCGTTTTGCCATCCTGTTGCGTTCTGCGGTATTATGGTCTCGGTTTAAGCCGACAAACCGCTGATCTTTCATCGCCGCAATGCCAGCGTCAATGGCTGGCGCGCTGACATTGAATGGGCCACGGATCCGATTGACCACGTCGGCAATCTCCGTTGGGAAATATCCCCAGCCGAGGCGCAAACCGCCGAGACCATAGATCTTCGAAAATGTTCTTGTCATGACGACGTTGTCAAATTCGTCGACGAGTGTGGCACCCGGTTCATAATCAGCCTGCGTGATGTATTCAGCATAGGCTCCATCGAGTACGAGGATCACATCACTTGGAAGGCCTTCGTGCAAGCGGATGATTTCGTGATCAGGCAGATAGGTTCCGGTCGGGTTATTCGGGTTTGCCAGAAAAACCATCCGCGTTGTTTCGTCGACGGCACCAAGGATCGCGTCAACATCAGCGGTCAAGTTCGTTTCTTTCGCATAGCGCGGGGTCGCCCCACAGGACTGTGCAGCAATCGCATAAACGAGAAACCCATGCTCTGTTTGCACAATACTATCGCCCGGTCCAGCATAGGCTCTTGGAAGGAGCTGCAACAACTCATCAGACCCGGTGCCGCAGATGACCCGGCGGGGGTCAAGGCCATGCACATCGGCGATGATTTCTCTGAGTGCTGTGGCGGATCCGTCGGGATAAAGATGGATTGAACGCCCCGCTCCGCTAAGCGCTTTTATCGTGTTGGGACTGGGCCCAAGGGCTGATTCATTGGAAGACAGCTTGAAAACGCGCTGTTCGCCAGCCTCTTTGGATGGGCCTTTAGACGCGCCTGGTTTATAGGCTGCAATCGACAAAATTCCGTCGCGCGGTCGTGGGCGATGGCGCTTCGGGGCATCGACTTTCGCTTTCTCGCGGGTATTTGTCGGCGCACTAGTATTTGTTGACGCGTCGGTATTTATCTTGGCGTTGGGTTTGCCGCTTTTTTGTTGCAGGGTCACGTTATTCGTCCGCACTGGTCTTTATTCGTCCGCACTGGTTTTGCCAGCTGAGAAATTTTTTGAGATCTATAGAGCGTATAGCGCTCACCCCCGCGTACGTCCAACACTCGATTTTAGGCAATTTCAGATCGAAGGCAATTTCCAATCACCGGTCATGAAGCGGCCTTAATGCTGAGCGCCCCGCGACATCTATCGTTCAATTGAATCGTTTCGAAAATCTGGCAGATTGTTACGGTCTCGCGAGCTCGGTTGAGCGAACGCCGGTCGCGAGGGGGCTGTTAAGCGCCTTTGCGCCCTCAATGCTCGCGTTGCTGGACGGGCAAGGTCCTTTCTCGCTTCAATCAGCAAAATACCACCAAGCCAAGGCCATAAGAGGGCACCCGTTTTTTCCCAGCTATTGGCCGCGCGAACCACAATGCGGGTTTGAAGCGGCGGCAAGTAAAGAGCGCGGGCAACCCTTGCTGGCGTAAACATCGCATCGACCAATAACCGTTTTAACTGGCCATTGAGGTAGGGTCGCCCTGCCGCGAACGGGGTCGAATCCACCATCGACCAGGCGCCGCGACGATGAGAGGCAATGATGATGACCCGGCCTTGATCTGAAAGAACCCGCCACGCCTCTCGCATCAGTTGTTGTGGTTTTCCTGTTTCTTCAAGACCGTGGGCAATAAGAAGGCGGTCTACAGAGGCATCGGGTAGCGGCCAATGATGCTCTGCCACGAGGCTAGCTCGGTTGGGCTCACCCGTCGGCCAACGAATAACCCCTTGTCCCGCGGGGGCCATGGCAATCGTGCGTTCTGCGTCGGGGAAGGCCTTGAGGAAAGGCTCACAATACCCAAAGCCCGCCACGCGGCATCCGCGTTCGTCCGGCCAAGCAGCACGCAGTTGCTCGATAATCAAAGCCGCAGCCGCCGTTCCCAGTGATGACGCGTAAAATCCGTGGAGATCTACAATATCGGTGCGCATGGCCTGCTACATGTTTCCAAAAGGCTTCGCCAAACCGTGATGCCGGTGGCGTCGCCAAAACGACAGTCATAAGAGAGATTTAGCGCGTTAATAACGGGTTTAAAGATAGCGCTTTCGGGGAACTTTCTTTTTTATGGTTCAATGGAGCGCGCGGTTCATCTCAATCCACATGTTGCGGATGATGCTACAAAAGGCCAGCCGTTGTTTGCGACTTAGAAGCGCTCGCTGGCCATATTGGTTGTGCAATAAGAGTGGACGGTTAAACCATATGTTAGCTTTCACACCGTTTTCAAAAGAGGCGCCCTATGCCCCTACAAGTAAAACAATTTCCCTGTTTGATGGACAATTACGGATTCCTTGTCCGTGATGAGGCGACAAAAAAGGTCGCGGCGATTGATACGCCCGAGGCAGAAAAAATAAACGAGGCCCTAGAAGAAGCGGGCTGGCAGCTGGATCTCATATTGAACACACACCACCATTGGGACCATACCGGAGGAAATATTGCCCTCAAGGAAAAGTGGAATTGTAAAATTATTGGCCCACGGAGTGAAGCGGACAAGATCCCCGGTATTGATCAAGCGGTCAGCGAGGGCGAGCACGTCTCTATTGGCGACTCAAAAGCGTCGGTCTTTGAAACGCCTGGCCATACCGCGGGGCATATCGTTTTTCACTTCAAAGATGATGGTCTTGCATTTGTGGGGGATACGCTATTTGCCCTTGGCTGCGGTCGATTGTTTGAAGGAACGCCGCAGCAAATGTGGCAATCACTTTTGAAAGTCAGAGCATGGCCTCAAGACACTGTTCTTTACTGCGCGCATGAATACACCGAAGGCAATAGTCGGTTTGCTGTGTCGCTTGAACCTGAAAATGAAAGACTGAAAGCACGTGCAGAAGAGATCGCCCTTTTAAGGTCCGATGACACGCCGACCGTCCCTACAACGCTTGCCACGGAATGCGCCACCAACCCCTTTCTGCGCGCCGATGATCCCGTTTTGAGGGCGGCACTCCATATGGAGGCCGCGAGCGATCTTGCCGTTTTTACTGAGGTTCGTCAGCGAAAAGACAATTTCTAATGCCGCACACCAGGGCGTTGTTTTGCTCTTTGGTCATGTCCTTTGGCGGGGTCCTTTGTACCATCGGCGCCTTGATGATTGCGCGGCCGCGCTCACCTCTTCTTGCGAAGAGGGGGTACGCAAGCGGTTGCGCGGGGGGGGCACGCATGGACGACAAAGGGGCAATTTCTAGAAAAGTGAAAAGCATCCGATGGTCGTTACTATTGACGAATGCGACCCGTGGTGGAACCATGAGATGAGCATTCAAGATTTAAGCTGAGTTTTTTATTCGGGTTTTCAGCTCGACTGCCAGAAGCGCTTCCCATGAGGGCGCAGCAAACAATGAACGACGGCCCCGCCCTTTCCATTAAATCCTCTATACCTAGTGGCGCTTGGGACTGCCACATGCACTTTTATGGGCCTGATGAGACGGGGAACACGTCTCCGGTTGGTGGGTTTCAGATGCCTGAGGCAACGGTCGAGAGCTATAACAAAGTTCGGGCTGCTGCGGGCATTTCCCGTTTCGTCGCTGTTCAGTCCGTTGCCTACGGTTTTGACAACAGCGTCATGTTTGATGCACTCACCGCTTATGGCGACGACGCACGGGCCGTTGTGGTCGTCCCTGCAGATGTCGACGTCGACGCTATTCGGACATTTCATCGTCTAGGGGCACGCGGTGCCCGTGCGTACATGCTTGAGGGCGCCGTCCTTAATTGGAATGACCTGCCAAAACTCTGTGAGACGATCGAACCCTTCGGTTGGCACTTACAAATTCAAATCGAAGGGGAAATGCTTCCCGACCTCTTCTCCCTCTTAACATCTTTAGCGTGCCCAATTGTTATCGAACACAATGGCAAGTTTCGTTCGCCACCAAAAATTGATGATGAGGGTCTTGTGACGCTCCTTAAACTTCTTGATACGAATCGTATTTGGGTCAAAATGTCAGGGCCTTATGAAATGTCCGCAGACGGTTCGTCAGATTATCGCGATATCGTGCCGTTGGCTCAAGCGACCGTGGCACACAGACCCGATCGCCTAGTTTGGGCCACGAATTACCCCCACCCCGGCATTGCACGACCACCCACAGAAAGGGCATTGCTTGATCTTTTATCAACCTGGACAAGAAACGACCGGACCGCGCGAGACAGAATTTTGGTCGGCAATCCATCGCAGCTCTATGCATAGGATAAGCACAAAGAGAAGCACTGGGAAAAGCAAAGACAAATATTGCTGAACTTCGACCTAGCGCACTTGTACTGATTATTGTACCGCTCATGAAATTATAGTCTTTGCGCCCGTTAACGAGTGGCAAAGGGAAAACCGAGACAAAAATCCAAAATAAACAACCGAAACAAACAACGCAAATAAACAAGGGAAAAGAGTTCAATGTTTACGGGATTAACCGACCGCCAGCTTGAGGATTATCACCGGGATGGCTTCGTTATGTGCCCTAGCGTCATAGACGCAGACACCATTGCTGATTTGAACCGGGAGATTGATCGCCTTAGAGACGATGCGATCAAAGCGCGTGAAATGGAGTCGTCCGACGACTTTTTCCAAGCTTTTGAATTCGAAACAAATGATCCAAATGTTCTTCGTCGGATCATGAACCCCCATCGTATCTCGGAAAAATTTAGGGCGTTTATCCGCACGCCAGCGCTTGTGGCTGCATTACAGTCGGTGCTTGGTCCCTCGGTAAGGCTTCAGAACACAAAATTAAATATCAAGGCACCAGGCGTTGGCGCGTTGGTGGATTGGCATCAGGATTTTGCTCATTATCCCCATACCAACAGAAGTGTTGCTGCACTCGGGCTTTTCCTTGATGATATTAATGAAGAAAATGCTCCCTTAATGGCATTTCCGAACTCCCATTCCGGTAAAGTGCTGGATCACCATGAAGACGGAATATTCGTCGGGTCGATCGACCTCGCGAAGAATAACTTAGATGTCGCAAAAGCGTCCAAGCTTATCGGCCCGGCAGGCAGCATTAGTCTTCATCACGGACACGCTGTCCATGGGTCTGAATTGAACCGGTCCGATAAGTCCCGCAGAATGCTCTTCTTGGAATGCGCCGCCGGTGATGCCTGGCCCCTTCTTCCGATGTCTTACAAAATCGATGTGAAAGATATCCGCCGCTATGCAGAGGAATGCATGCTTGTCGGCGATCTGTCATTTACGCCCCGTTCGGAAGAAATTGATATCCGCCTTCCGTTACCGCTCCCCCCGGTTGAGCGAACATCGATTTATGAAATGCAAGCCCATCGGTCGAAAACCGCCTAACAGGCTGCTGAAAAACTCTCCATGTTTTCATCAAATTGTGTTTCACTGATTTGTTCAGGAGGATCATGACATGCGAGGTGAAGACGGTGAGAACCCACAGCTTTTCAGCTATGTT
>JBCCOS010000002.1:0-315362 GCA_039025235.1 Pseudomonadota bacterium | reverse complement strand
TGCGATCTTCAATAGAAACATAGCTGAAAAGCTGTGGGTTCTCACCGTCTTCACCTCGCATGTCATGATCCTCCTGAACAAATCAGTGAAACACAATTTGATGAAAACATGGAGAGTTTTTCAGCAGCCTGCTAAAGCATTTCCTGGCTAGGTTCGTGCGGCTGGGCGCCCTTTTGGGTATCGGCGCAAATACCATAAATAAAGACGTAAAGCGTCGCGTCATTTCAAATTTGAAGTGTCGACGCCTCAGGGGCAAATCAAAGGAACCGGATCAAGAATGGATATTAGCCCCTTTCTCTTCGCAAATTGGTTCAAGAATATCGATCGGCCCACAAATTCGGGCAACAGACGGGAAATAGTTGTTTGTCTTCGTCATTAACCTCTTGAACATATATCCCTTTTGGCGTACTGCGCCATCCATTACTCACGCGTTCTAAATCCTCGGTGTGTGGATCACGGCTTAGGGCGAAAGCTACTGAGCTTGATCGGTCGCAGTTTTTTTGCGGATTAACAATTGGGACGCGGCGGAAAAACCGAAGGAGAGAAGCAGACAATGGCGCTGCCTGAATTTTCTATGCGTCAGCTCTTAGAAGCTGGCGTCCATTTTGGACATCAAACGCATCGTTGGGATCCAAAAATGAAGTCTTTCATTTTTGGCGATCGTAATGGTGTGCATATCATCGATTTATCTCAAACGGTCCCCCTTCTTCATCAGGCACTTGTTCGTGTAAGAGATGTTGTTGCTGGGGGAGGGCGCGTCTTGTTTGTGGGCACCAAACGACAGGCCCAGGGACCTGTCGCTGAGGCTGCAACCCGTTGTGCCCAATACTATATGAATGTTCGTTGGCTTGGCGGCACGCTGACCAATTGGGAGACGATTTCGAATTCAATTCAAAGGCTAAAAGACCTTGAGGAGATTATCGATGGTGGTGGTCGTGGTCTCACCAAAAAAGAACAATTGATGGTCGCCCGCGAAAAAGAAAAGCTCGATGCGTCCCTTGGCGGTATTCGCGATCTTGGCGGACTTCCCGATCTTATTTTTGTGATCGATGTGAAAAAAGAATCGATCGCCGTAAAAGAGGCAAACAAGCTTGGTATTCCTGTTGTCGCGATTGTCGATACAAATTGCAGCCCCGAAGGCGTCGATATTGTTATCCCGGGTAATGATGATGCTTCACGCGCCATTTCTCTATATTGCAATTTAGTTGCTGACTCTGTGATCGATGGAATCTCGGCTAGTCAAGCATCTCTGGGTGTTGATATTGGCGCTATGGAAGAGGTGCCAGTCGAACCTGCTCTTGAGGAGACGCAAAGCGCCGAAGCGGTAAACCCCACAGCAACCACTGATACGACGGAAGAAGGCACTGTTTCCGGGGCGCCATCGTGAAGGGCCTGACCGCATGGCGAATATTGATCACGTTTTGATCGAACGGGGCGATCGGATGTTTATTTCGGTTGACGAACCAGCTTAATGGCATAGCCAGGACAACATCCTATAGGCAGAGTACGGGCTGTCTTGGTCACTCGAGTAGGCGTTTTGGGGCGTTGAACGGTAATTGGATTAACTGTTCAGTACTCATATATATTTTAGACAGGCCGACGACGTGTTGTCCTCATTCGTAGGAACCGCGTGGAGGCAGCCGATTATTTAATTGCCAAAAACAGGTATTGACCAAAGGAGACTAGGGCGATGGCAACGGTAACAGCTCAAACCGTCAAGCAATTGCGTGATATGACTGGCGCTGGGATGATGGACTGCAAGACCGCACTTGCGGAGACCGGCGGTGACATCGACGCAGCGGTGGACTGGTTGCGTAAAAAGGGACTTGCAAAGGCCGCCAAAAAATCTGGTCGAACGGCATCTGAAGGTCTTGTGGCGGTTGCACAAGCGGCGGATAGCAAAAGCGCTGTGCTGATCGAAGTCAATTCCGAGACCGACTTTGTGGCCCGTAACGACGTTTTTCAAAAAATGGTTCGAGAGATTGCTGAGACCGCGCTTGGAACTGATCTTGACTCGGGCGGCGATGTCGAGGCTATTCGCGGCGTTCTTTATCCTGGTACAGACAAATCAATTGGCGATCATGTTGCTGAAATGGTTGGACAAATTGGTGAAAATCTTTCCCTTCGCCGCGCCGCGGGCATCCAAGTCGTCGAAGGCGTCGTTGCAACTTATGTTCATAGTCCAACGGTTGAGGGCGCTGGTAAAATAGGCGTGCTTGTTGGTTTGGAATCCTCGGGTGATGAGGAAAAGCTGTCTGCGCTTGGTAAGCAAATTGCCATGCATGTGGCGGCAACGCGGCCCTTGGCTGCTCGCGTTGATGAGCTGGACCCTGAAGTCCTGGAGCGCGAAAAATCTGTACTCGCAGATCAGGCTCGCGATTCAGGAAAACCAGAGGAAATCATCAATAAGATGGTTGAGGGTCGATTGCGGAAATTTTACGAGGAATCGGTCTTGCTCGAGCAGACATTTGTTATCGACGGTGAGAATTCAGTCTCGAAAGTAATCGAAGCAGCTGCAGGTGATGTCGGTGCACCGATTACTCTTAAAGGCTTTGCTCGGTTAGAACTCGGCGAGGGTGTCGAAAAAAGTGACGAGGAAGACTGACGCAAACGCGCGTCAGAATGCTTTCTCGCAATATTTATAAAGATTGGGTTTTATCAGCATTGCCCATAAAACCCGATCTTATCGTGCCAATGTTTTTTGGGGTCGCTTCACGAAATCACTGTAGCCAAGTTCCTCAAAGCGCTTTGCGGATCAGTGTGTGCGGTTGATGGTCCCCATCGATCAACTCCGCAAAAGAAGGGCGGCGAAACAAAGACTTAAAGCATATCTCGCTCAAGTCGCTACCGTTTGGGCGTCTGGAAATGCCTAAAAAAAGACCCAAAGCATTTCTAAGCCAAATGTGTGCGGTTGGCGTTAAGGAAATGGGTAAAATCAACAGCTTAAAGCGTCGCCCCGATTTCAAGTGAAGCGGCGACGATTAAGTGCAACCTTTTGAATTAGCCTTAGCATCTAATGCTCTAACGCCGTTTAGTGAGAACAATTGAGCCAGTAATCGAGCCAGTAATCGAGATAGCAATCTAGGCTGGGCGACTTTTGTTCCTGCGCGCCAACTCAGCAAAACAAGAGCGCTAAATTATAACCTTCAGACACTTTCTGACTCTTTACAGTTGATATGAAGAGACGTTGCGTGAACAAGCGCCCGAACGTTTTCGAAATATGTCTAGCCGGACATTGTATTCGTCGTTTATAAGCCAGCGGTCGAGCAAAGAGCTGCAAATAATTTACGGCAATGCCGTTCTTGGCGTTATGACTAGCTCAGCGATAGCTGAAATCAGGAATGGTGATGTCAGGTCCACAAGAATCGAATTTAAAGAATCAACCCGAAGACAAAAGCGGACCTGATGGTTCTGCCCTCCGTTTCAGGCGTGTTCTGCTCAAGATTTCTGGCGAGGCCCTAATGGGCGATGGCTCATACGGTATTGATCAAGAAACGGTAGCACGGATCGCGGGTGAAGTAAGCGATGCAAAGCAGCTGGGCGCGGAGATCTGCCTTGTTGTCGGTGGCGGCAATATCTTTCGCGGTGTCAGTAAAGCGGCAAAGGGAATGGAACGAGCCAGCGCCGATTATATGGGCATGCTTGCCACGGTGATGAATGCCCTTGCCCTTCAAAATGCGCTTGAGAACATTGGGCTGTTTACGCGCGTTCTATCGGCAATTGAAATGACAGCGATTTGCGAGCCGTATATACGGCGGCGCGCAGTACGGCATATGGAAAAAGGCCGCATCGTAATATTTGCCGCGGGTACTGGAAATCCATTTTTTACAACGGATACAGCTGCCGCGTTACGAGCCGCAGAAATGGGGTGTGATGCCTTGTTTAAAGGAACACAAGTTGACGGGGTCTACAGTGCGGACCCCAAAAAAGATCCAACCGCATCTCGCTTCGATTCTCTTACCTATAAAGATATGATGGTTAAAGACCTCAAGGTTATGGACCAAGCGGCGATTGCTTTAACAAGAGAAAACAATATTCCCATTGTTGTTTTCCCCATCACAACACCGGGCGGCGTTGTGGGAGCGCTCACAGCAAAAGGGCCGCACACCGTTATCTCCGAAATGGATTTGGTGCCTTGATCTGTCACTTGACCGGCGCGTTTTCTTTTTTGACGGGACGATGCCGACGTCAAGGTTCGCATATACCAGCACTTTGCGCCTTGGCTTCACGTATCTTTAGCGGGTTTTGTTTTCGGTCGAATTTTAATTTTCAGTGCAATCTCCAAACGACTTCTGGCTAATCTAGCGTTCGTTTGAGGGAAAAATATGAGGAGATAAATAATGAGTGAAGCCGTGGATCTTGATGATCTTAGCAAGCGTATGGATGGCGCTCTGGCGGCGCTGAAGACTGAATTTTCTGGGCTTCGAACGGGGCGTGCATCAGCAAGCTTGGTGGAGCCGATCAATGTTGATGCTTATGGGTCCCAAATGCCGATGAATCAGGTCGGTACGGTTTCGGTTCCCGAACCAAGAACCATAACCATTCAGGTCTGGGATAAGGGACTTGTCGGTGCCGTGGAAAAAGCTATTCGCGAAGCAGGCCTTGGTATCAATCCGGTTGTTGATGGCGTAAATGTTCGGGTGCCTGTGCCGCCACTAACCGAGGAAAGACGGATTGAGTTGACGAAGGTCGCCGGCAAATACGCAGAGCAAGCAAAGGTTGCGGTTCGAAATGTCCGCCGCGAGGGCATGGAAACCATCAAAAAGAGCGATGGGGTCGGTGAAGATGACCAAAAACGCTTATCTGACCAGGTTCAAAAGTTAACCGATGAAATGATTAAAAAAATCGATGACGCTCTTGCAAAGAAAGAGGGTGAAATCATGCAGGTTTAGCGTCAATGACCCGGACGGTTTCTTCGTTGTTGTTCAGTTATTAATTCACGCGTTAGAGCTTTGGTTTCATTCGTTTGGCCAGATAGCGTTCGGTCAACGGCGGTTTTAAGCATTTACAGCTCAAGTGGTTATTTCAATGACTACGAGCTCACGTGCCAGGAAATCCGTAGAATCAGAGACTTAAAGCCGTTCAGCGATTGCATTTGGAACGGACTGGCTGTTGTTGGTTATCCCAGTTGACGGCGGTCTAAATCCTTACAAAGTCTTCAAAGGGCCTTATTATTTCGGTTTGCATAGTGCTATAAATGACTTAGCAAGGTGTAATGCCTAACCTTTACATAGTTTTTTTGAATTTTGACTGTTTCCGGCGGCTGTAACAGTCCTGGGGCGAGACATATTGTGAGCGAGAGACAAGTGTCAGCGCAGTTTGTTGCGAAAGTTTTGTCGAATACGTCGCCAGCGACAATTTCGTCGCCGACTCCCCGACTGGATGTTGAGCAGCCACGTGCCAATCCGGAACCTGAGGTTGGTCCTAAACACGTGGCTATTATTATGGATGGAAATGGTCGGTGGGCCGCGGCACGGGGATTACCGCGCAGTGCTGGTCATCGTGCGGGTGTTGATGCTGCCCGGCGGGCGGTCGAGGCCGCCCGTGACGTTGGCATGCATTCCGTCACCCTTTATAGCTTTTCCACTGAAAATTGGCGACGCCCTGCCGGGGAAATTCGCGATCTTATGGCGCTTCTTCGCGAATTTATTGGCGAGGATTTGCCAAAATTGAAAAGAAATAAGATCAAGGTACGGATAATTGGTGATCGTACTAAGCTTGACCCTGAACTCAAAATTTTAGTGAATCGCGCAGAGCGAGAAACACGCGATAACGCAGACTTTCTCCTGCAGATTGCGTTCAATTATGGCGGCCGGGACGAGTTAACGCGCGCGGCTATTCAGCTTGCCCAAGAGATAGCTAATGGAAAAGTCGATCCGTCATCGGTGAATGAAGACGCTTTCGCATGTTATCTGGACACAGCAGGAACGCCTGATCCTGATTTTGTTATCCGAACGAGCGGTGAGAAACGGATCAGTAATTTTCTTTTATGGCAAGCGGCTTATGCTGAGTATGTTTTTATCGACACGCTCTGGCCTGATTTCAATGAGGATTCGTTAAAAGATGCTTTGGCGGAGTTTTCAGTACGGAAACGTCGTTATGGTGGGCTTGGTGAAGACAATAATAACCACACTGAAGACCGCTAAGGAGAAAGCCAATGCGCGAGGCGCAACCCTCTGCGACGAAGCCTCAAAGGTTTTCAGAAAACGGAGAGCATGATAACACTAAAAAGCATGGTAATCACGTAGATCCCGCGGTAACGCAGGCCACTCCTCAGTCCCCTAATTATTTTGCTGAGACAGCACCGGACCGTTTACGTCAAACTGTTTCCCCAAACGCAGAGGCGAATGTTGAAAGTCGATCCGACAATGATTTTTTTTCGCGATCTAAATCTAATGGTGAACCACGTCAGTTTTCCGCATCGAGTAGGTCTCATCAGGATCAAAGCCATCATGATCTCCTGCAGGGCCTCGATCCGGTTATCGTAGACCGTCAAAATGCTTCGCTCAAAGAGCAATTTACCGAAGACTGCGCACTGCCTCCGGCAAGAGAGTCGCGACAAGTTAACGCTGGAGAAAATGATCTACACCTTTCCGATGCGCCAAGTGGTCTTGATCTGTACAATCCGACAGACGGATTTTTTCTCAGAATAATTTCAAGTGTCTTGCTCGGGGGACTTGCCATCTACGCCGCTTATGTTGGCGGCATTATTTTCGCAGTTTTGACCGCCATTCTGGCGGTTGCAATCGTATTTGAATGGACACGGATGGTTTCTGGTGGGTCTTTAGGGGTTCACTTTTACCTCTTGGCGGGCTTCGCTGTAACGTCCATAGCTGCTGCAGCAGCGAGTTTATATGCCGCTGCTTTTTGTGTCGCCTGTGCAGGTGGGTTGTTTGCAGGTGTAAGTGTTTTTCTTGCTCGAAATCAGTTGAACAGTGAAGCGATTACGATAGACCCATCGGATGAGGGGGAGACCGGTGCCATGCACCCCGAATCAACAGGGGGGCACGGCTCGATATCAAAGGCAGTTTGGACAAGCGCGGGGGCACTGTATTTTCTGGCGCCAGCAATTTCCTTGCTATGGCTGAGACAAGAATTTCCCGATGGACGCGGATTAATTTTTTTGCTTTTTGCCGCTGTTTGGTCCGCTGATACCGCGGCTTACCTCGGGGGCAAATTGATCGGTGGCCCACGTCTCTCGCCAATACTTTCTCCCGGCAAAACGTGGGCAGGGGCCATTTGTGGTGTGCTTGGTAGTAGTTTGCTCGGCTTAATGGCGGCAACAGAGTTTTTTGGTCCCGTGCGTTTTGCGATTGGAAATATAGAACTTGCCAGCAGCGTTTCCTATGCCATCGTCGGGGCCGCACTGGGGTTAGCGTCCATCGTCGGCGACATTGTTGAATCGGGCTTCAAACGCTTCTTTGGTGTGAAAGACATTTCTGGATTCATTCCGGGGCATGGGGGGGTCCTTGATCGACTCGACGGTATGATCTTTTCGATCATTGCGATGTCGATTGTTTTATATGCACAAACAGTGCTTGCGTTGTGAAACTGTTTTTGTGACGCATTCGCGGACGAATACAACTTGTTTTGGCCATGTTGATTTGCATTAAGCACTTGCCAAGCGTTGTCGCAAATGGCGAAATTGACATCACCAATGATGTGGTCATCGAAACGCACATCGGATCGACGATCCCGCTTTTGTGAGAGAGAAAATTTGACAAATACTCAATTTATTGACGGTTACTCGGCGTATGCAGATGCGTCTGTATCAGGCTGTACGAGGTCTATAACGGTATTGGGGTCTACGGGTTCAGTTGGCGAGAGCACCCTCGATCTCGTTGAATTTGCAAACAATCGCGGAGAGGCAGAAATTTCAGTTGCTGCTTTAACGGCGAATACAAACGTCCACCGACTTGCCGAGCAAGCAATAAAATTTAACGCGAAGTTCGCTGCTATTGCTGATGAGGCCTTTGCACCAGCCTTGCAAGATGCGCTTGCTGGAACAGGTATTGAAGTGGGAGCGGGGCCGGACGCGATTGTTGAGGCTGCACTTAGGGACGCTGATTGGGTTATGGCGGCGATTGTTGGTGCCGCTGGTTTGCGTCCAACACTTGCAGCCGCAGAACGTGGTGCTGCTGTCGCTTTAGCGAATAAAGAATGTTTGGTGTGTGCTGGTGATTTGTTAACACGTACTGTCCGTGAAAGCGGGGGGGTTCTTCTCCCGGTGGATTCTGAACACAATGCGATATTCCAAGTCTATGATTTTGAACGACCTGACCGCATCTCCCGCTTGATCCTGACGGCATCTGGTGGTCCGTTTCGTGAATGGTCATCTCATGAGATGTCTGAGGCGACCCCAGCGCAAGCGGTTGCGCACCCGAACTGGAGTATGGGCGCCAAAATTTCCGTCGATTCTGCAACAATGATGAACAAAGGCCTTGAACTTATCGAAGCCGCGCATTTGTTTCCTACACCTGCAGATTGTATTGAAATACTTGTTCACCCAGAATCCGTCATCCACTCAATGGTGGAATACGTCGATGGATCAGTTCTTGCGCAATTAGGAACGCCGGATATGCGCACGCCGATAGCGTCCACGTTGGCTTGGCCTGATCGAATAACAAGTCCGTCCGAAAAACTAGATTTCTCAAAATCAAACCAACTGAATTTTGAAGCACCGGACGTTGAGCGCTTTCCTGCTTTGCGTTTGGCTCGTGAAGCTCTTGAAAAGGGGGGGCTTTTCACCGCAACCCTCAACGCAGCAAATGAAGTTGCTGTTGCCGCTTTTTTAGGCAATCGATTGAAATTTCTGGACATTGCGGCTGTCACAGAGCAGGCTTTAACGCGCGCGGGTCGTTCCAACGATTGGTCCTCAGCCACATCGCTTGGGCAGGCAATAGATGCAGACCGTCGGGCCCGCGAATTTGCTGAAGACGAAGTAGCGAAGCGCGCTATTTGATTGCGTGTCATCTATCTGACGTGAAAGAGAGCGAAGTTGTTCCCTTGATCGTTTGGTTGTTGGGCAATTCGGTTACTATTCTTTTTGATGTCTTTCAACGGAAGACAACGGTCCTTGCCGACAGTAGCGTAGATCTATAGATATAACGGCAAACCTTTGCCCAAGCGGCGGCGCTTGACTTAACTTTTTGCGCTTGAAACGGTGATGGGTGCTAGGTGAAAGAAATCATGCGGGCGGCGTAAGGCCACGGTGGACGGTCGAGCCAATGTGGCTGAAAGAACAGTGATGAATTCTCTCGGATTTTCCCTCGAGCAACTCTTAATATTGCCGATCTCGCTTATTGCGTTCGTTGCCCTACTGACGATTATTGTCTTTTTTCACGAGTATGGGCACTTCTCTGCTGCACGACTTCTTGGCGTCCGTGTGGATATTTTCTCGATTGGATTTGGCAAGCCTCTGATTTCATGGATTGATCGCAAGGGAACGGAGTGGCGCATATCGCCGATACCTTTTGGGGGATATGTAAAGTTTTTTGGCGATGCAACAGCGGCATCAACGCCCACAGAGGCTGTTTCAGAAACGATAGATGGCGAAAATGCTGACACAGAAGATGAGCAACGTGGCGCATTAACGACACAGTTCCCCCGATCTGGAAATGAGATCGGCACGGACATGACCCCTGAGGAACGGGCTGTTTGTTTTCATTTTAAACCCGTTTGGGCGCGCGCAATCATTGTGGCTGCTGGACCTGTCGCTAATTTTATTTTAGCGACGGCAATTTTTTGGGCGATTCTCGTGTCACTCGGCGCCTATGTGTCGGAAGCGCGGGTTGGTGAGGTCATCGCTGACAGTGCCGCTGAGGAGGCGGGATTTCTCCAGGGCGATCGAATTGTTTCCGTCAACGGAAAGAAAATCACAGCTTTTGACGACTTACGGTCTATCACCCTGTTGTCTGCCGGGGAGACATTGGTATTTGACGTTGAGCGTGGCGAAGACCGAATTCAAATTAGAGCAACGCCGCGTCGTCAGGAGATCGAAGACGGTTTTGGCAACAAGTCTACGGCTGGCGTTCTAGGCATCGTTGCTGACCGGGATTCCACAGAATTTGTTCGTTATGGACCCTTGCCCGCATTACGAGAGGCATGGGCCAAGGTTGTCAATATCATCGGTTCCACGGTGCGTTTTTTGGCGCGTCTTATTGTTGGTAAGGAAGATGGAAAGCAGCTCGGTGGGCCATTGAAGATGGCGCAGTATGCCGGTCAATCCGCTGTATCAGGGTTTTCTGGCGATAGCGAAGATGGCCCGTCATTTGTTGCCAGCTTGAAGATCAGTCTTATCAATTTTATAAATTTGGCTGCGGTTGTTTCAGTGTCCATTGGTTTCTTAAACTTACTGCCAGTTCCCGTTCTCGATGGTGGGCATTTAATGTATTACGCGTATGAAGCAATCGCTGGTAAGCCATTAGGACCACGGGCACAGGCAGTCGGATTTCAATTAGGTCTCATTCTTCTCGCGTCATTCATGATTTTTGTCACCTGGAACGACGTTTCAAATCTTCTCTCGTTACTCAGTTAGGTTTTGTCGATGAGTGTATTTTTATCGTGGTCAGGTGAAGCGCGTAAACAAAAAATGCGCGTGGTGACCAAGAATGCCGTGACAACAAACACCGTGACAAACAACTTAGCGAACTTCTGCCTTGTATTTTTAGGATTGCTCAGTCTTTCTGTGGCGCAGGGCGCAAATGCGCAAGCGGTAGATCAGATGAGAGCGCAAAATGCTTCTCCAAAAATGCCAGCAGAAACCGATGTTGACGCCTTGATTGCAGCTCGTTATGCGGCAACGCCAATCATCCGTGCCGTGAGCGTTATGGGAAATCAACGCATCGAAGCGCAGACCGTAGCATCTTATCTCGTTCTACAACCTGGTGATCGCGCGACGGATCAGTTGATTGATTTGGGTGTAAAGACTCTATTCAACACCGGTTTGTTTTCTGATGTTGAATTGGCGATGCAACCCGATGGTACGCTTTTGATCGAGGTCGCAGAAAACCCCATCGTGAACCGTGTCCTGTTTGAGGGAAATCGCCGGGTTAAAGAAGATAAGATTACAGCGGAAACACAATTGACGGCGCGCGGTATTTTCACGCGTGCCAAAGTACAAGCCGACGTCCAACGCATTATCGAAGTATATCGGAGCACGGGGCGTTTCGCAGCAACCGTCACGCCAAAGGTCGTTCCTCTTGAGCAAAATCGTGTCGATGTCATTTATGAAATAGACGAGGGGCCGAAAACAGGCGTTGCAAAAGTCAACTTTATCGGAAATTCGCAATTTTCGTCGAATGAGCTTCGCGGCGTATTACTGACAAAGGAAAGTCGTTGGTGGCGTATTTTTTCGTCAAACAGCAATTATGATCCTGACCGACTGGAATATGAACGCGATCTTTTGCGCCAGTTTTATGCGCGTAATGGGTATGCTGATTTTCAAGTTGTTTCTGCAATTGCGGAGCTAACGCCTGATCGCAAAGACTTCTTTATTACGTTCACGATTGATGAAGGTGCCAAATATCAGATTGGTGATGTCCGTGTAAAGACGACATTGGATCGTCTTGATGAAGGTGTTTTGGAGTCAATTATTCCGGTGAAGCCCGGTCAAACATATGACGGCGATAAGATAGAAAAAGCGACGGAAGCCATCACTTTTGCGACGGGGTCCCTTGGTTATGCATTTGTTGATGTGCAGTCCCGACTAAATCGTAATACAGAAACGAATACAATCGACCTCACCCTCCAGGTGAACGAGGGGCCGCGGGTTTATGTTGAGCGCATCAACATCAAAGGCAATACGCGAACACTCGATAAGGTCATCCGACGTGAGTTGAGGTTAAGCGAAGGCGATGCCTTTAATCGTGTCCTCGTTGATCGTTCAAAAGCGCGCATTCGCTCCCTTCAATATTTTAGCGAGGTAGAAATTGAGGAAAAACCTGGGAGTGCGCCGGATCGAACGGAGTTGGACGTTTCGGTAAAAGAGCAGTCTACGGGCTCATTTAGTATCGGCGTCGGCGTTTCGTCGACAGAAAATTTTATCGTTGATTTCTCAATTGAGGAACGAAACCTCCTGGGGCGCGGACAGTTTTTACGATTGCGTGCACAGAATAGTGCGCGGACGCGGAACATAGATCTGCGCTTCACGCAGCCCTATTTCCTCAATAGAAACCTTGCCGCTGGTTTATCTCTTTTTAATACCCGGACAGATTTTTTCGAAACAGGTTTCGAAAACCCATTTGATGACAACGACTTTGAAGATGGTTCGAGCTTTGTTCGAAACCGAATTGGATTTGGCGGGAATGTTGGTTTCCAGGTTTCTGAATATGGGCGCGGCTCACTTCAGTATCAGTTATCAAGAGATAAGAACACCTTCTCTCAGCAGGTGCAGGTGGCCCTTAATGAGGGGCAGGATCCATCGACGCTTCTGGTACCGGGATTGGTTGAAGGCGTAGACTTTACTGTTGCGCCGCAGTCTGATCAGTTTGGTAATCTCATTGTGGATGAGAATGGGAATTCTGTTGGGCTTGGCGTTACCGCTGACACGTGTGATTTTTTCCAGAGTTCGTTTAGAACGCAGTGTACGTCTCGGGGAACATTCGTTACCTCACTTCTTGGTTACTCATTAACGTTTGATACGCGCGACAATCCTATCGATCCGACGAGAGGGTTCCGATTGGGCGTTTCTCAAGCGGTTGCCGGTTTAGGAGGTGACGTTAACTTCCTGCGTTCCGAAGCATCCGGATCGTTCAACCGTCGACTGTATAAAGGTTTTATCGGCAGGTTACGGTTTCGCGCTGGGTATATTGATGGTTTTGCTGGCGACGATGTGCGACTCCAAGATCGGTTTTTCCAAGGTGCAAGCACTTTCCGAGGGTTTGAGGTGGCGGGTGTTGGACCTCGCTTCGTGTCTGGCCAACTAAATGAAGATGGCGAGTTGTTGGGGCAACCCATTGGCGCGCGGGCCTACGCCATTGGGAGTGCGGAAATACGCTTGCCGCTACCGCTTCCGAAAGAATACGGTATTCGGGCTGCGCTCTTTACTGATTTTGGTACGGTTGGTTTGGTGGATGACACCGATCTTAATGCCAATGATTTCCCTGAACTGTTTCTGCCGGACCCACTCAATCCAGGGGAGCTGTTAGCGCCCGTCCAGGATGATCTATCGCTTCGCCTCACCGCTGGGGTTTCGTTGGGGTGGGATTCTCCCTTTGGGCCTATTCGTTTCGACGTTGCTGAGGTCATCCGGAGGGAAGACTATGACCAGGTCGAAAGCTTCCGGTTCAGCGCTGGTACGCAGTTCTGATTATGAAATTTCTGTAATCCAACCATTACGACATATTGGTGGTTGACGCACGGCTCCACATCGAACTTATTGGCAGCAAATTAAAGACTGAAACATACTTTGCTGGCTCAGTCAGAAAAGTTAGATTACAGCTGACAACAGGCCCGAATTTTGAGTTCAACCCTAACTATTGCCAAGATCAGACATTGTTATTGACCGAAATCTGGCTCAAAAAACTCGTTAACGAACGAATAACGCTCAATTGGCGATCAACGCAAAAGAGGTGAGTATGAAAAAGCGTAAAAGTATTTTTGGATTAGGCGCCGCAGCGTTAATGGCATGTGGGTTCTTCGTCGGTTCCGGTGTTGCGCCAGTTGAAGCGCAAGCCGACAAAAAAGCGCCGGTCATTTTGATCGTTGATCGCGCTCGTCTCGTTGGCCAGTCGAAAGCGGGTAAAACGATCCCCGATCAGGCAAAGTCCGTTCAAGAAAGTGTTCGCAAGGAACTTGAAGCGGAAGCCGGTAAATTAAAATCCGACATTGAAAAATACCAAAAAAATGCTTCGCTCATGTCTGAAGAGGTCCGCGCGAAAACCGAGCAGGAACTCGCGCTTCGCCAACGAGTATCTCTCCCGCAGCAGACACAGATTGTGGAGCAGGCTTTCGTTGCAGCCGTTCAGAATGCTGAGGCAAAGGTATTGGTAGAATCGCGTCCTATCCTCAAAAGCATCGTTGAATCACGCGGTGCAACAATCCTTCTGGATCGTTCGGCGGTTATGTATGCCGCGCCGGAAACGGACATTACCGAAGAAGTCATTAAGAAGCTGGATAAGAAAATCACAAAAGTTGACGTCGAGAAGATTTCCTTGACTGAAATCAAAAAGAAAATCGCTGATGCGCAATCGGCTCGTCAGGCTGACGCTGGGAAGAAGAAATAGAACAGCGCAAGAAGCAAATGGTATCGATTGTGACGCCATTTATCGCTTTTCTTACGAATTCAAATTTTAGGGGCCAACGGTTTGCCGTTGGCCTTTCTTTTTTTAGTTTAAGCGTCGACACTTCAATTGGAATCGGGATGACGCTTTAAGTCACTGTTTTTACGCATGTCCTTAACGCCAACTGCATACACGTGGCTTGGAAACTTTAATTGATTTGGAGGCTTGCCGGTATTCGCGCTAAAGCTCATTGGATTGCCATGCGCATTCCATTCGAAGCGATAACAATCTAAATTCGTCGTTTATTCACTGCTATCTGCATTATAAAACCTGCTTGATTAAGCCTATGCCCGACGCCCGTTTTTTTGATACATCACCACCTATTAGTGTCGTAGAGGCCTGTAGGATCGCTTCTGCTGAATTGAAACGGCCCGGAGAGAGCAAGTCTTCGACAACTGACTCTGATGGTTTTGTAGTTTCTACTGAGGGTATTCAATCCAAATCGTTGGATGGTGCGGCCGTCTTCGTGGAAAATGAAACCGCTGAGCAAGCGTTACTGGAAGTTCTTGACGCTGGGTCGCGCCCGACACTTTGCTTTGCAGATGATGCGTTCGCGGCAAAACTGCTCGGAAACGGAATCCAGTGCGGCGTCACACCCAAGCCAAAAGCTGCTCTTGCCCTGCTTTCAGCCCATTTACATCGCAGCTTGAACGATCAGCCAAGCGCTGAAGTATTCCCTGGAAAGTACCCCTATTCAGGCGTTCCGCATTTCTCACAAACCATTGACCCTACCGCAGACATTGATCCTTCTGCGCGCCTTGCCCGCAATATTAAGATTGGTGCGGGCTCTCGTGTCGGTCCAAATGCCGTTATCGGCTATGGTGTTGAGATCGGGTGCGATACCGTTATCGGCGCCAACGCTGTTATTTCCCATGCGGTCATTGGCGCGCGCGTTCGCATTGCTGCAGGCACGGTCGTTGGCGAAGCCGGCTTTGGATTTACCGGAGGAGAAAAAGGTGTCGTTTCAATTCCACAGTTGGGAATTGTTGAAATCGCAGATGATGTCGAACTAGGAACAAATACGGCTGTTGATCGCGCGGCTTTCGGCGCCACAAGAATCGGTGCGGGCACAAAAGTCGATAATCTCGTGCAAATCGCCCATAATGTGCAAATTGGCCGTTCTGTTATGCTGGCGGGGCAAGTGGGGCTCGCTGGCGGTGCGGTTTTAGGCGATGGTGTACAAATTGGTGGCCAATCCGCTTTAAGTAATGGTGTTGAAATGGGGGCAGGCGCCCAGCTCGGTGCTGCATCAGGTGCCCATCGAAATATTCCGGCTGGTGAGATCTGGGGCGGTACGCCGGCAATGCCAAGCCATCTGTTTTGGCGGACTGTGATGTTTTTGCATAAAGTTGGAAAAACTCACCCATCAAAACTCTTTTTGGGAAATCCTACCAAATCAGGACAAGATACTCATAATTAGGCGACCGTTACGTCGCTATAAGGTAAGGAAAAAATTAAAAGTATTGAAGCGTATACTCACCGTTTTTGCTTATATTTGAGCTATAGCGCCTCAAATTTTGTTGAATTGATAATATGATGAACTTGGAACCAGGAAAAACTGAACTCGACACACAACACTTGATGCAGCTTTTGCCGCATCGATTTCCCATGCTGATGATCGATCGGTTGATCGATATAAAAAAGGGTGAAGGCGCGGTCGGTATCAAATGTGTGAGTATAAATGAGCCTTTTTTTCAGGGACATTTCCCCGAACGTCCTGTCATGCCCGGCGTCTTGATCATTGAGGCAATGGCGCAGGCTGCAGCGGCATTTACTGCGTATACTGAGGATTTAGATACCGAGGGGAAGGTCGTTCTTTTTATGGGGGTTGATAAAGCGCGTTTTCGTCGACCTGTTAGTCCGGGTGACCAGTTGCAAATTCGTATATCAGTCGCCCATAAACGGCCACCCGTTTGGAAATTCGAGGGGGAAGTGAGCGTTGAGGGAAAGACCGTAACGAACGCGACCTTCGCGGCGATGATGGCGGACGTTGATTTTTGATTTGGATTGGCCAGAATTTTACGATGCGGAGACCCTCTAACAGATTGCGAAGTGCTTAATGTCGGGCCCCGTTATTCATCCATCATCGGTTATCGAACACGGGTCAGTCCTCGGTGATGGTGTCGAGATCGGTCCTTTCTGTGTCGTTGGGCCCAATGTTGTTTTAAATGATGGGGTCAAGTTACAGTCCCATGTTACCATTGAGGGGCACACCAACATCGGTGAGCGGACCATAATCCATCCGTATGCAGCGCTTGGGGGACCTCCTCAACATCGTGGTTACAATGGTGAGCCAACAACACTAGAAATTGGAATAGATTGCGTCATTCGCGAGGGTGTATCAGTTCATATCGGTATGCCCTCAGGGCACGGGCGAACGGTCATTGGCAATAATTGTATGCTCATGACGAATAGTCATTTAGGTCATGACTGTTGCATTAATGACAATGTTTTGATTGGCCACAATGCTGGGCTGGCTGGACATGTAACCATTCAGGAAGGGGCGTCGATAGGCCCTATGGCAGGTATTCACCAATTCGTCCGTATTGGGGCATTCTCCTTTGTGGGTGGCTGTGCCGCCGTAACGCAAGATTTGATTCCCTATGGCAGTGCTGTGGGGAATCATGCGGCGCTCGGTGGGCTGAATATCATTGGATTGAAGCGGTCCGGGCTGGAGCGAGCGACGATTCACAAAATGCGATCTGCTTATAGTGCATTATTTTACGACGATCGTGTCGGCGTATTCGCTGAGCGTGTTGCTCAGGTCGCAAAGGACTATTCAGATATTCCTGAAATCGTGCGCATTATTGAATTTATTCATGGTAGCAAAAAGCGTGGGTTAATGATGGCGCGATAATCGCGCGATATGTTTTTCTATCGATGGTTTTACAGCGAGTGATCGCTGTTTTCTGGTTCAAAATTCTGCGGTATATTGGTCAAAATGCGTTGGTCAAAAATAGCGATCATTACCGGTGGAGGGGCTCTTCCTTTGAAGCTTGCCGCAGCGTGCGAAGCGCGGGGTGATCCGTTTCACATGGTTCGGCTTGTGGGCTACGCGGATAATGCGGCGCAATCATGGCCCGGTGTAGACCTTCACCTTGGCGAGGTCGGGAAACTATCTCGCGTTTTGAAAGAAGAGGCCTGCGACGCCATTGTGATGGCGGGGATCGTAACACGCCCAGACTTTTCGAAGTTAAAGCTTGACTGGAAAGCCGCCGCGCTCTTGCCGAGAATCGTCGCTGCGAGTGCAAAAGGTGATGGTGCCATATTGTCAGCGATCGTCGATATGTTTGAGGCCGACGGAATCAAGGTTGTGGGTGCTGATGAAGTTGCCGGTGATCTAACGGCCGCAACGGGACAGTTAGGCGTTCATCAACCGAATGGTCAACATTTTGAGGATATAAAGAAAGCGGCTTCGGTTATTCGTGCGCTCGGGCCCTATGATGTTGGGCAAGGAGCGATTTGTGCGAATGGCTTGGTGCTCGCGATTGAGGCCGCAGAAGGGACGGATGCGATGTTAAGCCGATGTGCTTTATTGCCCTCTGAGTTACGCGGCAAGCCGAACGAGCGTTCGGGTGTATTGGTGAAGATGCCAAAGCCCGGTCAGGAATTGCGGGTGGATCTCCCCACCATTGGACTTGAGACAATCCGACGGGCAAGTGAGGCAGGGCTAGCGGGAATAGCCTTTGCCCAGGGACGGGCCCTTTTTGTTGACGCGGAGGAAGCTCTAGCAGAAGCTGACAGAAACAAGATGTTCGTATACGGTTTTTCTGATGTCGAAATCAACAGACAATAAAATGTCTCATGATTTCAACGCACCAACAGGTAAAAGGCGCAAGGTTCTAATAACGGCCTTAGAGCCGTCAGCTGATGCCATTGGCGCGGCATTTATACGCTCACTTCGAAAACGTATGCCCAATACGGCGTTTATCGGTTGCGGTGGACCGTTGATGGCCGAGGCGGGCTTTCAGAGCCTTTTTCCGACTGATGACTTTGCGGTAATAGGGGTCGGTGATGTTTTGCGCGTCCTAACACAGGCCTTTTCACGAGCAAAAGAGTTGGCGGAATTGGCGGCAACAGAAAAGGCTGATGCCGCAATTTTTATTGATGGGTGGTTATTCGCTCGTCTTTGTGCGGTTCGCTTTAAAAAGTATGCACCGCAAACGGTCCTATACAAATTGGCGGCGCCGCAAGTATGGGCTTCTCGGCCAGAAAGGGTCGACTTTGTTGCCTCCTATTTTGACGGGGTAATGTGCTTATTTCCGTTTGAACCACCATTGTTCGAAAAGGCTGGAGCACGATCCGCCTTTGTCGGAAATCCAAATTTTCAGCTTGCTGCTCGATCGCGCGGTGACGGAAATGCATTTCGGCTGAGACATCAGCTCTCTGATAAACCCATTTTGACTGTTCTTTTGGGAAGCCGACGCGGTGAGGTAAAGCGTTTAGCGCCGATCTTTGGCGCCGTCGTCCAACAAGTGGCGGCGAAAGTCGATGATCTGGTCGTTGTCACTCAACTCGCACCAGCAGTGCGCGATTTCGCTCAACCCCATATTGAGAAATGGGGTGTTGAGACAATTTCACCGCAACCCAGCGAGAAATTTGATGCATTTGCAGCAACAACGGCGGCTTTGGCTGTATCCGGTACCGTTACCACCGAATTAGCAATTAATGGAGCGCCGATGGTCGTTGCTTATCGGGTTGAAAACTTGACGGCGTTGTGGCTTTGGCGTGCGATGAAATGTGACTATGCGAGCATTATCAACATCGCCGCAAATAAAGAGATTTTGCCAGAATTTTTGCAACTAAAGTGTCGCCCGTCAGCCATTGTGCCGTCCCTATTAACGCTGCTCACAGATGAAAAAATCCGTACCCAACAGATCGAAGAGGCACGTTCTGTTCTCGAATATTTAGATGTAGACGGAGAAAAAGCCGAAGACCGTGCATCAGTGCAGTTTGTGAATTGGTTCAGTGAGAAAAAATGAGCAGAAGGTCGATTAAAAAAATTTTGAGACTTAGTATAAGTATATTCGGCTGGCCGCCTTCCCGGTAGTAAGCGAAAGCGCAAACGAGCAAAGTCGTTAAGCAGTTCCTGCCGCGTGGACCGGTAGCCACTTGGGCCGGTAATGCTTTTAGTTCGCCAAGGGATGCCATTTTAAAGCATTTCCAAGCCAAGTGTGTGCGGTTGGCGTTAAGGAAATGCGCAAAATCAACAACTTAAAGCGCCGTTCTGATTCCAATTGAAACGACGGCGTGTTATTCAAGATTTTCTCGGACGTGTCAGACGACCTTTGGTGTGAACGCAGGCTATTGAGTGGTCTCTGCGTCGTCTCGCCAATGCCCTTGCTCTTTCAGTGCATCAGCAACTTCTCGTGGCATATAGGTTTCGTCGTGTTTTGCGAGGACGCGGCTCGCCCTGAATATATTGTCACGACCCATCGAGCCTTCGACGACGACACCTTGCCCTTCGCGAAATAAATCTGGCAGCACACCAACATAAATAACGCTGGAAGAGGCCGTTCCGTCTTCAACGGTAAATGTCACCTCGGCTGTCTCTCCTGCGCCATGGACAATGGACCCCGTTTGGACAAGCCCCCCCAGCCGAATGGTGCCCTTCGGAAGACCTGTTTCTCCTTGTAGAGCCGTTTGTAAATCGCTGGGGGTGTAGAAATAGGCAACTGAAGCATTAAGTGCCGTTAGTGTGAGACCGGTTGCTAGCGCCGCGGCTGAGACAAGTAATCCAATAAAAGCAAATCGTTTCTGCTTCTTATTCATAAACTTTCTCTATCTTCTTTATTGGCGTCTGCTTTCGGTGCGCGATGGTCTATATTCTTTGGTGGGCCGCTTGATACGATCTTCCCTAGGACCCATATGGCCGTTCAGCGCGTTAGATCACTGATTGCTCTTCCACTAATTTAGAAACGGGTCGTTTTTGCGACAAGGCGCGCGCAAGTCGCCGTTCACCAAGCTCGTTTTCCATATTCGCCAGTAATAGCCAAGCGTAGACGAACCCGTATCCCAACGCCATCAATAACAGTGGCGTCAGCATCGAACTATCGATGCTCGGTCCATCTGCGCGAATAATGCTGGCAGGTTGGTGCAGGCTATTCCACCAGTCTACGGAAAACTTGATGATCGGAACATTTACGAAGCCGACTAAACAAACAATGGCCGCAACGCGCGCAGCACGGGTCGGCTCCTCAATTGCCGTCCACACCGATATATAGCCGAGATAAAGAAAAAATAGGACGAGAACTGAGGTAAGACGGGCATCCCATACCCACCATGTTCCCCAAGTCGGCTTGCCCCAAATTGCCCCGGTGATGAGCGCAAGAAGGGTAAATACTGCGCCAATTGGCGCCGTCGCTTTAGCGGCAACGTCCGCCAAAGGGTGTTTCCAGACGAAACCTGTTAACGACGAAGCGGCCATGGCGGTGTAGCAAAGCAAAGCCATCCAAGCGGCGGGTACATGAACATACATAATCCGAACGGTATCGCCTTGCTGGTAATCCGCTGGAGAGGCGAAAAGTGCGAAATACAATCCAGTTGTGAGGCATACCGTCGCCGCGCCAGCAAAAACTGGCGACAATCGTGTTGACACCGCAGCAAAGCGGACAGGGTTCGCGTATTCGAAAATCGATCTCATAACCATCAATTCATATTTAAACGAAGCGCCATTCCACCTGCTAGGGGCGCGACAACGAGTGCCATTAAGCTCGAGGCGCCCAAAAACAATATGGCGGGCGAGAACAGTATATCATTCGGTTGTCCAGAAGCGGTTGCGGCCACGCCAAAGATTAAGCTTGGCGCGTAAAGCGGTCCTACCAGGATTGTTGTGAGGGCGCTGGCGCGACGCATGGGAAAGGTAAGGGCGGCGCCGATTGTGCCAATAAGGGATAGGGCTGGCGTTCCCACTGCGAGGGAAAGTGCGAGGGCAATATACCGATCTGACGAGAGATTTAGCAGTATCGCTGCGATTGGCGAAAATACGATCAGCAAAGCGGATGTGGTGAGCCAGTGAGCGGTGGCTTTTGCAATGACTAGAACGCCAAGCGTGGGGGTCCGTTGAACGATCAAATCCAGCGAACCATCCTCGAAATCGCTCTGAAATACGCGGTCCAGGGATAGAAATTTTGCTAACAGCACTGATGTCCAGATGACGGGTCCTGAAATTGACGCGAGCGCTTGTTGATCGGGCCCTACGGCCAACGCGAAAAGAACGAGCGTTAGTCCGAAAAAAATCAGTGTTTGCGATGCGCCGCCGCCGCCCGCAAATCCGAGGCGGACATCCCGCCCAATTATTGCCCAAATAGCGTTCATTGTGATGATAAACTCACAATGCGGGCCGATGGAATATCCAATTTGTCATGGGTTGCAATGACAACGAGGCCCCCGCTGACGCAGTGGCGCTCGATAATTTCGCAGACTTTTTGGCTTGCTTCCGCATCCATAGAGGCAGTGGGTTCATCAAGGAGCCACAAAGGTCGATCCACGATTAAGAGACGCGCTAAACCAAGCCTGCGGCGTTGCCCAGCTGATAATGTAGAGGCAGGGCGATCTGTGTAATCGCTCAGGCCGAGTTCAGCGAAGGCCGATATAATCCTGTTCTCAAAGTTGTCGACACCATAAAGCTTTGACCAAAAAACAGCATTTTCTTTGGCTGATAACCCAGATTTAAGCCCATCAAGGTGGCCCGCAAATAAGGCACTATCGCTCGCTGTCAGAGGCGTGTTTGCTTTTCCCTTTATGTCGACATGACCACTTACCGCCCTTGTAAGGCCGGCGAGGGTTCGCAACAGTGTTGTCTTTCCCGCGCCATTTGCGCCTCTTAAAACGACCACCTCGCCGCTTTTGATTTCCAGGTTAACGTTCGAAAACGCGAGCGTATTGCTGCGACCACCGCACAAGTCTTTAATGCTGAGCGTTACGTGATGCTGCGAAGATTGAACTATTGTTTCGCCCATCGATAATCCTAAGCCGGGTTAATATCGCTGGTCGGTGGGCGCTTCGATGCGGTATTATTCACATTCGATGGACGTTTGTCTTCGGCAGCAGCCCCGTATTCGGCAACAACCCTAGATTCGGCAAGAGCCCTGGCTTCCGTAAGACCATCGAGAGGTTTATGATCTAATGCCGCTAATTGCTTTTTCACACGACGCGAACGAAGGAAGATATAGCTGATGAGGAGTATTATTGCCGCCGCAGAGACCCCATAAGCTGGCCATATGAATGCCGCATATCCACCCATTTTCAGAAATTCGGCCATAAGGTGCTTTCATCGCTTTCGCTGTCTATATGGTGTCCCTTAAGCAATTTCACGGCTCGTGGGTACTGAAAACATGGAAGCATCCTGGGAAACCGCGATTGCAAGGCATTCCTAAAAGGTTTTGGCTTGATCTTGTACTGGCTGATGAGACCACCTGAAAACGCATCGCTTGAAAACGTGATGCACAGCGATGTTGGCTCTGGTGCTATATTTAACCAAAAGCTCTGGTGATGTGATGTTTGTTGCGGCAGTAAGTGACATCATCGTCGCACTCTGACGCAGAACCGTCGCCATAGAGCATCTCACGGATTATGTACGCAATATGATCGGAGAATTCGGAACGCTCTTCTTAGTCTTAGCGCTTGGCACCGCGATTTACCAATGCGTCTTTCCCCTTGCCGGTGCCCATTTGTCCGATAGACAGCTAATGGATGCTGGCCGCTATGGTGCGTTGGCCCAATTCATTTTGGTGGCCGCTGCATTTATGATGCTCGCCTTTGCCCATGCAACGTCAGACTTTTCAGTACGGAATGTTTTTGACAATTCGCATACCGCAAAACCCTTTGTTTATAAGTTGAGCGGCGTGTGGGGTAGTCATGAGGGGTCGATGCTCTTATGGGCTCTGATCCTCGCCATATTTGGCGGCGCGCTCGCTGCACCACGATCATCACTGGATGGGTTACGTGCCCGGACGTTAGCGGTTCAAGGTTTTCTTGCTGCTGTATTCCTGGCTTTTATTGTGTTCAGTTCAAATCCTTTTGAGCGCATTTTTCCTGTTCCACCGGAGGGTCGCGATTTAAATCCACTGCTGCAAGACCCTGGTTTAACCTTACACCCGCCATTTCTGTATCTCGGCTATGTGGGGTTTTCGATTGTTTTTGCTTTTGCTGCTGCTGGTCTTATTGAAGGGCGCATCGACGAGGCCTGGGCGAAGCGCGTGCGACCTTGGGCAACAGGCTCGTGGACATTTTTGACGATTGGCATTGGTCTTGGGGCTTGGTGGGCCTATTACGAGCTTGGTTGGGGTGGTTTCTGGGCGTGGGATCCCGTTGAAAATGCGTCTTTCATGCCTTGGCTTGCCGGAACGGCGTTAATGCATTCGATTCGTGTCACTGAAACCCGCGGCGCATTCAAAGCATGGACCGCGCTTCTGGCATTGCTGGCGTTCTCTTTAAGCCTCGTTGGCACATTCTTGGTTCGATCGGGTGTTTTAACATCAGTACACGCCTTTGCCGTCGACCCAACAAGAGGAGTTTTCATACTTGCTATTCTTGCGGTCAGCATCGGCGGCGGGCTTGCGCTGTATGCAGTGCGGGCACCGGACCTTAGTTCTGATGCGCGCTTTAATGCGGTAAGCCGCGAGGGCGGATTATTCATCAACAATATTCTGCTGGTCGCTGCTTGTGCGATAGTGTTTATCGGAACGTTCTATCCTTTATTCGCTGAGGCCATGAGCGGGGAAAAGCTTTCGGTGGGCGCACCATATTTCAATTTCGCTTTTACACCATTTGTCTTTCTTTCGCTTCTAATCGTAGGGCCTGCTGCCGCTCTCGCTTGGAAGCGTGGCAAGCTCCGTGTGGCGCTAAAACGTATCTGGCCGGCGGCTGTGGTTGCTATGGTTGCCGTTGTGATTTCTTCGTGGCTAGCCCGGCCACGCGATGTCGCGGCGTTATTGGGGATCGCGTTGGCCTGTTGGGCCGGCGGGTCCGCCATTATTGATTTGGCAAAACGTGTACGCGCTTTTGATGCTGGTGCCTTTAATCGTTTTGTCGGTTTGCCGCGGAGTAGTATCGCGATGTGCTTAGGGCATGTCGGGTTTGCTGTTGTTGCCATTGGCGTCATCGGCGCAGGTGTTTGGAAGAGTGAAGAGATTTCTTACGTCCTCCCCGGGGAGACAATCTCCGTCGGCAATACTGATATAATGCTCAATCGTGTGGTTGAAGCGCGAGGACCAAATTTTGTGTCTCAACGGGCGGAATTTACGGCGTCCAAAAATGGCCAATTTCTCCGTGACATATTGGCGGAGCGTCGTTTTTATCCCGTGCGCGGTATGCAGACGACGGAAGCGGGTGTTTGGACGAGCCTATCGGGTGACCTCTACCTGACACTTGGAGACCGAGATGAAAAAAGAGGCTGGGTTGTGCGGGCTTGGCGTCGTCCCTTGGCGGTTTGGATGTGGATCGGGGCAGGGCTCATGGCATTTGGCGGCGGTATTGCCGCTCTACCGCTGACTGCACGCCCTTCATCGCAGGAACAATTGGCCGTGCGCGCTGTAAATGACGCGGTAGCATAATGCGCAGGGTAATTTTCTTTTCACCATTGGTTTTGTTTGCCTTTGCCAGCATTTATTTCGCGTTTGGACTGACGCGCGATCCGACATATACGCCGTCAATGCTGCTCAATGCGCCAGTTCCTGAGTTCCGACTCTCACCGATACAAGGGTATACAGAGGGGTTGAGGAGCGATGATTTGAAAGGGCGCGTATCACTGCTTAACGTGTTTGGGTCTTGGTGTATCTCCTGCGAGGTTGAGCACCCCTTTCTTTTATCCATTGCAGCGGAGGGAATCGCCCCTCTCTATGGTCTCAACTGGAAGGATAAACCGGGTGCCGGTGCCGCATGGCTTGCGCGTCGGGGTGATCCTTATGCGCAAATTGGGAATGATGCGGATGGTCGCGTTGCCATCGATTTCGGTGTGACCGGTGCGCCTGAAACCTTTGTCATTGATGCATCAGGTCGTGTACGGCATAAACATATCGGTCCGATTACGCCTGAGGAATGGGAGACCGTCTTACGTCCCATGATTTTAGATCTGAAAAATGCACAAAACGCTGACTAATTTTCTGTTGCCCCTGATCGGAGCTACTTTGCTGTTGACGCAAGATGCTTTGGCTGTCGATCCTGATGAGCGACTGGATGACCCCGCCCTTGAGGCTCGTGCACAAGAGCTCGGTGCGCAGCTTCGCTGTGTTGTTTGTAAAAGCCAAAGCATTGAGGCTTCAGACGCGCCGCTGGCAAGCGACCTCAGAATCCTTGTCCGTGAACGTATTGCTGCTGGTGATAGTGACGAGGTAATTTTGGAGTTTATGGCGGAGCGATACGGACGTTATGTCCTGTTAAAGCCACCCGTTCAGGGCAACACTGCAGTGCTTTGGATCGCCCCAATCGCATTATTTGTCATAGGGGCAATGATTGGCGTTGCGGTGCTGCGCTCGCGTAATCAACAACCCACGGCCTTAGATCCGCTCACCGCTGAGGAGGATGCAAAATTAAAGGCACTCTCTTTATCCCATAAAGAAAATCAGGATAGGCACGAAATAAGTTTAGAAAAAGAGCTTCATCACGACGCGCATCCAACGAAAGTCAGTGGCGGATGAGCTTTGCTTTTATACTCACTGCGTCTACGCTTGTTTTAGTCGTCGCGATAACGCTCTTGGTTCCTCTATATCGATCGGTACCGGAGGATAGGTCAACACGTCCTGGTGGCCCCCAGGAAATGAAGGCTGATGATCAAGAGAAATTGGCTCATCTTGTAGAAGATCCTTCGGCCTTCAATGGAGCAGGTGTTGCACAAGAACTAGAGGAGCGTCTTCAAGAGATTGAGACAGAACGTGTCGCCGGTCTCCTTGATGATGAGACGGTGCAAGAAGCAATTTTGGAAGCCAAGCGAGCGGCGCTCATTAGAGCGGAAATGCTTGATAAGATGTTACCTAATCGGTCTGGAAGTGCTCTAACGGACGCCGTTGGAACATGGTCTCGCGTATGGCGCTTCGCCGCCATTGGGTGTGTTGGAATTCTACCTTTGGCTGTTGCGTTCACTTACTACGAGGTCGGATCGCCTGGTTTCGATAGGGTGAACGGATTAAATCACGAGGCCCATAAGCAGCAGACAAATGATTTTAATCAATCACGGGATCAAAGCTTAAAGCGGGCTGGTCGCACTGATCCAGCGCAAGCGGCACAGGCAGCACAAGAACCCCAGGCAGCCCAGGGAGGCCAAGCAGCCCAGGCAGCAAATGCCGCTATTGCTCAAAATGAGGCCATTAAAGGAATGGTTGCCGGGTTAGCCATGCGTCTTTCCGAAAATCCTGATGACCCGGCTGGCTGGCGCATGTTGGCGCGATCCCAAACCGTGCTTGGGGAGCATGATGCAAGCGTCGAAAGCTATCGAAATCTACTGAATCTGGTTTCGGGCTCTGTGGACGACTGGAGAAATTTTGCAGCAGCCAGAGCGACCGCATTCACAAATGGTGATTTTCCCTTTGACGCTGAGTTTCTAAATATTCTTGACGAAATTGAGAAGCGCGCGCCGAATGATGCGACAGCGTTATTCTACCGTGGTGGTGCGCTTCGAGAGGCGGGTGATACCGAGGGTGCTGCGCAGGCTTGGCGACAATTGCGCGAGACGATACCGCCAAATGCACCCATCCTTCCTATTTTGGAACGTTTGATCGCTGAGCTGCAGCCTTCACAGTCCGATGCCGGATTGGCCAATAAATAAGCCCGCAATGGGCCATTGAAATTTGTTCATCTGAAAACGGTCCGAAAATTGCTGCATTTATTGTTGAAATCATGCGATTGACGGTATCGACACCGCTTTCTGCCGGCAATGGGTTGCTAGGCCCTTGTATATTGTTCAATTTTGAAACTGTGTCGGCTGTTTTAAAGAATGCGAATGTCGTGCGGTTGAGAATTTGGGAATGACGGTTTCAGATACCGTCGTCAGGCCGTATAGGAGGCTGGGGAATGAGTGAAAATCAAGTCGTTAAGCGTGGTGTGAAACCTGCCTTGAACAAACAATTTTTTGCTGGCGCGGCAATTCTTGCAATTTTCACAGCCGCTAGCGCTTTAAATGCAGATGCGGCGACGTTTGATGCATCAAACATCGTTATTAATGATGTAACGGCAGATATCAGAGTAACAACGAATGCTGATGATGCGGTGAATGTCAATATTCGTCAGGGTAGTGAGTTCGCCTCAATTAAAGTTACACAAGACGGCGATACCGTTATCCTTCAAGGAGAGGGGTTTGACGAACCTGAAGGGGGATGTTGCGACAGCCGGATTACGCGGGTGTTCGATGCGCGTACTAATCGCGACCCTAATAAGGATTCAAGCAACAATTTAACCAACTACCCTACTATCGAAATTGCAATGCCACGCTCTGGTAACGCGACGTTCGATGATGTGCGTATGAAGCTGAATATGGAATCCCTGAGCGGAACGCTGACAATGGACGCGTGCTACGTCGATGGCGAAATTGGCGATACGGACGAAGCCTATATCGGGATCGTCTCTGGTAGCCGCCTTTCCATGGGAGACGTAAAGGCTACTTTTGAGGCTGATGTCTCTGGTCGTGCTGACCTGCGTGCAAATGATGTCAGCGCGGTTGATGTTGATATTTCCGGCAGTGGCGCTGTTCAATTGGGCCGGATCGATGGAATGCTCGATGCATCGATTGCGGGCTCTGGACGGGTTGAAGCCGCACGTTTAACGGGCCCTCTGACGGCGCGTATTGCGGGCTCTGGCGGTGTTGCCGTCGCATCAGGAAATGCCGATCCCTTGAAAGCAATTATCGAAGGATCAGGGGTCGTTATTTTCGACGGTACTGCATCATCCACCGACCTGCGCCTTTCGCGTAGCGCTGAAGTGCGCCTTCGCAATAGCCGTGGACGCATTGGACGTGTTGGTTCTGGATCTGTCTATGTTGCAGATAAACGGATTGAAAGCGAAGAATAGCGCTCTTAACAAGACCCGTCAGTATTCAACGGCGATGGATCGCCATCCGCATACCGCCTTTGGGGCGCATGGTAACGACGGCCTCTAATTCCGGTTCGAAGCCTTCTGCCAAGGAGAACCGGAATCGCTTTGCGATTTGCGCGAGGGCAAGAGTGCCTTCGTACAAGGCAAAGTTCAGCCCGACGCATGCCCTTGGACCAGCGTTAAATGGCAGAAACTGAAAGCGGTGACGCTGTTTAACGGCTTCTGGTGAAAATCTGTCCGGGTCAAATGCGTTCGGCCGATCCCATAACTGACGATGGCGGTGGAGGACGTAAGGTGAGATGAGAATATGCGCACCCTTTTTAATCTTGTGGCCAGAAATTTCATCGTCAAAAGCCGCTCGTCGATCAAACATCGGAACCGGAGGGTAAAGTCGCATTGACTCTTCAAAGATCCAACGCGCGTATGATAACTCATCTAAATCATCAGCATCAAATGCATGCTGTGTTGAGTATTTGGAAAGGGTACTGAACAGTTTGTCGTCCACATCTGGATGCAGTGCCAACAAATAAAATGACCATGAAAGACTGATGGCTGTTGTTTCGTGGCCAGCAATAAAAAACGTGATGAGATTATCTCTGATTTCTTTATCGGAAAGCTGTTGTCCGGTTTCTTCGTCACGCGCATCGAGCATCAATTGGAGAAGGTCTTGCGGCGGATTTTTATCCGCTCGGCGTTGGCGTAGAATGTCCGCAACCGATTCATCAAAATAATTGTTAGCCTTTCGAACGCGCCAATGTTTCTTTCTCGGCAGCCATTCCGGAAGCGCGAAATAGTCGATTAAATCCATCCGCCCGAAGGTTTCCAGGTATTCTGAAACGGCCCAGCCCATACGCGCAAAATCGACCGTGACCCGCTCAAACATCGCGCGACACAAAACGTCGAGCGTGAGCATCATCATTTCATTATGAACATCGATCTCTGAGCCTTCGGGGACCTCTTCAAGTTTGCGCACGCAGGCTTCAATGGCGGCCGACATCGCCGGAACCAGCTTTCGTAATAATGCAACTTTAAATGCCGGTTGAACGGTCCGCCTTTGCGTGCGCCAGTGCTCCAACTCGGCGGTTAAGAGCCCGTCGCCCAGCCCCTTTCTGAGCAGTCGATTTTGCAAATCGGATTTAGGGAAGCGTTCATGGCGCGTCAGAACATATTTTAGGCCGTCCGGGTCATTCAGAAAAAATAACCGTTCTTTGCGCAGCGGAAACTCGGTTTCGAAAACGAGTTCGCGATAGGTACGCGCCGGCCATACATAAAGCTGGTTGCGCTTGATGTGACTTAATAGCTCAAAAGGTGACCGCCAATTTTCCCGGGGACGATGCCGTATTGGTTCTGAAGTTGGTGTCAGTTTCCCCATTCGTCGGCTGCTGTCGCCGTCGACTGCTTTTCGGTAAGCCGTATTTTCATTTCCACAGTTTTCACCGGCGGAAGTAGGAGGATCGCTTACAACGCTCATTATCTCACACCGTTTTGGTCTGCGGGACCGAAGAAAAATCGATGCCCGATATTTTTGTAAGCGAGGTTATTAAGGTCCAAGTGATCTTTTATGTCCAATTGGCCGAGTGACGATCCGTTATCAGGGAATTGCTCATTCGACTAAAACACCGCTGACACTGCTTTAAGCGTTGCTTTAAAGCATAACGGGTTTGTAGCCAAATCCCCTAACCAATAGGCGTTCCGGTTGGCACTATCTGGCGGACCTATTGTTAGCAGCGCTTGTAAAATTGATGACCGACCTGAGAGATAGGTGACGGAATGTACCGGACTGGCAGGGGCGGAGGGGCTCGAAACCCCGCGCGCCATTGGCGCGCTATCTTTACGAATCGGGGTTTGCCGTCTCGTAGGGTTTTGCGCTGGGACCATATCTCGGCTACCGGACTGGCAGGGGCGGAGGGACTCGAACCCCCGCGCGCCATTGGCGCGCTATCTTTATGTATCGGGGGTTTGCCGTCTCGGTGTTTTTTTACGCTGTGACCGTAACTCGACTACCGGACTGGCAGGGGCGGAGGGACTCGAACCCCCGGCCCTCGGTTTTGGAGACCGATGCTCTACCAACTGAGCTACACCCCTAGTCTGATCTACCGTTAGGCCGGTGGGATCATTCTTTCAAGGCGCTTCGTGCGTTGTTGGCACCAAAATCGATGAAAGGCCTGAAGAATTTGGTCTTAAATTTGGCCCATGGGGCGGTTTTACCGACCGCAAAGGCAGATTTGGTTTGTTGGGACGTTGACCCTGTTGCGAAATTCTTTAGATAAGCGTGTATTCCCAACAGGTTGATTTTAGGGGCGCAATCGAGATGCGATAAACGGCGTGTGTCTCTAAACCTTTTCAAACTGCTTCCTTGAGGGATCGAGATAGATCGAATGACTTGTCGACGTTAAAGCAACACAATTTTTTGAAAGCCCAATTTTGTGACCAGAAAACCGACCCGGCGCAAACCCGTTAAAAAATCGAGCGCGAAACGCTCAGCACGAAAGTCTCCGACTGGCAGCAACCCGCAATCTGGTCCCTCATCGGATGGAAAATCGCAAACAATCGAGGGGCGCGTGGACGAGCCAAAGAAGAAGTCGGTCAGTCCTTTTGAGTTTGGTCAACAGGTTATCGCTGAAGGGTCGAAGGTGACGTGGACCACGCGTAATGAGACACTGATTTCTACGATCATGGTGCTGATCATGGTCGCTATCATGGCGGCGTTTTTCTTTGTGGTCGATATGGGCCTGCGCGCTGCCGTTTGTAATGTATTACCGATTGAGTGCGTTTCTTAAAATTTAATGGGCTGGTCACAGCATAAAAGAATAATTTGAGGCAAGGCTTCCATGGATCACAAATGGTATATTGTTCACGCCTATTCCAACTTTGAAAAGAAAGTTGCGGATGCGATTGTTCAGGCTGCGGCCGATAAGGGTGTCGAGGAGCTCATTGAGGAGGTCTTCGTTCCAACCGAAGAGGTGACCGAAGTCAAACGGGGCCGCAAGGTCACAACGGAAAAGCGATATTATCCGGGTTATGTGCTGGTGAAAATGGTGATGAATGACAACACCTATCACCTCATCAATGATACCCCTAAAGTCACAGGCTTTCTGGGGTCAGGTAAAAAGCCGCTACCTGTTAGCCAGAAAGAGGTCGATAAAATTCGCGGTGTTATGCAGGACGATGCAGAACGTCCGAAGTCTACGATTTCATTCGAAATTGGCGAAGGCGTTCGCGTTACAGATGGGCCATTTGCGTCGTTCTCTGGTGTCGTTGAAGACGTGGACGAGGAGGCTCAGCGCGTGAAGGTTGCGGTGTCGATCTTTGGACGGGCAACCCCGGTTGAGCTGGAATTTACGCAAGTTGAAAAGGGTGCCTAATCTAAAGCGCATTGAGGCGAGGAGTGTGTGGTTCGCCGTGCCCTCGCGCAAAAGCACTAAACTCAATCGGCTGAGCGATCTCAATTGATCTAAAATAGCTTTTGGGTGGCCAGCTTTCATTACAGACAATTTATCGTTAGTTTTAAGGGTCGTCACTCAGTATCCGCTGCTATTTTGTTTTTTAGTAATAATAGTATTGTATTTTCTAAAAATATTTGGCTTTCATCTGTTCACGGAATTTGCCTTGGAAAAGCCCATATTTTGCCTATTAAAAATACTGTTTCATGGTCAGTCTTTGTTGTTAGAAGGCGAGTGTTTGACCTTCATTAAAGACCGGACCATTAAAGACTGGACAATGATGAAAATTTCCTCCCCCGCATCAGAATTGTCGCTGGTCTTTATTGGCTGAACCGTTCAGTGGTTTATTGCTTTGAAACCTAAATTGTGCCGGCTATTGCCCCAATGCTGTGCAACAATGATTGCCCGGCGAATGCAACACTTATCGCGCCCTCGACGGTGTTGTGGCTGTGGAGAAGAACAAAGAGACCAAGAAGACGGTGTTATGGCATAGTGCCCGTTGTGGCTTTCTCTCCCATAACGGGCACTATGCTAGAAACAGCTACTCTTTTTTTATTCGGACTATCCGTTTTGCCTTCCGCCGGCCGCAATCCGTTGCCGCATTTATGCCCTATTTCGACATGATCTGACGGGCTCACGAGCGAGCCCAGGTTCTTTTGGTGCAATTATCTTAAAAATATTGGGACTCTACCGGGAGCGAATATCGACGCGTTCGTGCATTTTTTTGCTTTTAGCTGAGCGTGCGGAAGATTTTATCCGATTACGTCAACAATGGTGATTTCTGGAGGGACCCTAAAGCGCACAGGCGCCATTGAGACGCCAAGACCTCCGGATACGATCAGGTGTTGTCCGCGTTCTTTGATATGTCCGTATGCATAGCGTTGACCATAACGAGAGGGGATGACCGGCCGACCGACGAAGGGCAGGTTTACTTGTCCGCCATGGGTATGCCCTGCAAAGCTTAAAAAGACGCGCTCTGGCATGCTCGCAAACAAATCGGGTTCATGCATTATGTGGATAATGGGTAGTTGTGGCCGCGCTTGCTCTAGCGCGGCGTTGATATTTGAGCGATCTCGATGACCGCCATTGGGGAGGAACTCAGCTTCGGCGCTGTCAGTGCCGGAGACCGTAAACGCGCCTTTCTCCTTTCGATCGATGGTCAGTGATCGATTGCTTAAGACGTTGACGCCCGCATCGCCTAAAGCTTTGGAATAAGCAGGGCCATCCGTCCACCAATCATGGTTACCGAGGATGCCATACACACCGAGAGGGGCGGTTAATTTTGCCAGCTCAACGCTCCAATCCGATAGGGCAAGGGCGGCATGGGGCACGTGTGTTAGGCCTGGTGCGTAGTCTCCCAGCATCAAAATGATATCAGGCTTTTCATAATTCGCCTGTTCGACGATTGCTTTTACACGTGAAAGCGGCATCCATGGATCGTTAAAATGGAAGTCTGCAAGAGCGACAATCTTTAGCGGTGCCTGACCTGTCCATTTTGGGTCTTGAACCCGATATCGGGCTCGATGGAGCCTAAACCGCGGTTCTACAACTACTGAATAGGCGGCGATACCACTTGTTGAGACTGCGGTGGCCGCTCCTGCTTTCAATAAGGTTCTGCGTGTAAGCATTGTCTCAGCATGCCTTTTTGGAGATTCCTTTTGTCTAAACGCGTTATGCAAGCCTTGGCCCACTTGCATCTAAGCCCTGCGCCCGCTACACCGCGCTTCACTGTGGAAGGTGGCCCGAAGAAGTCCAATTGGGTGGCCCAACCACGGCCCCTTTAACTATAGCTTTAACGCACCAACCCGTTAACGATTGGGTCGGTTTAAAAGGATCATAGAATGGCAAAGAAGATAGATGGATACCTGAAGCTTCAGGTTCCCGCGGGGGCAGCCTCGCCGTCGCCGCCCATCGGACCTGCACTGGGTCAGCGCGGCCTCAATATCATGGAGTTCTGCAAGGCATTTAATGCCAAGACGCAGGAGATGGAAAAGGGAATGCCAGTCCCCACGATCATTACCATCTTCAGCGACAAATCATTTACGTTTGTCACGAAAACGCCGCCGGCGTCTTATTATCTTAAAAAAGCAGCGAAACTTCAAAAGGGTGGTTCGACGCCTGGGCGCGATGTTGCTGGTAATGTCACGCTCGCGCAATGCCGCGAGATTGCTGAAGCCAAGTTAAAAGATCTGAACGCCAATGATTTGGACGCAGCGACGAAAATTATCGCTGGGTCCGCGCGGGCTATGGGTCTGACGGTGCAGGAGTAGGGTCATGTCAAAAGAAGGAAAGCGCATAAAAGCGGCCCGCGAGGGTGTTGATCGGAATAAAGCCTACTCTGTGGAAGAAGCGGTGAAGCTTGTCAAAGCAAACGCAAAAGCAAAGTTCGATGAGTCCATTGAGATTGCGATGAATCTTGGTGTGGATCCGCGTCATGCGGATCAAATGGTGCGCGGTGTCGTGTCTTTGCCTAATGGCACCGGTAAATCTGTTCGGGTCGCTGTTTTTGCAAAAGATGCAAAAGCGGATGAGGCCACGTCAGCCGGTGCTGATATTGTCGGTGCCGATGACCTTATGGAGAAAATCCAAGGTGGTTTTACCGATTTCGATCGGGTCATTGCGACCCCTGATATGATGGCGGTGGTTGGTCGCCTCGGTAAGATTTTGGGTCCCCGCGGCCTGATGCCTAATCCGAAGGTTGGCACTGTTACGCCAGATGTGGCGAAGGCCGTGAAGGACGCAAAAGGCGGTGCTGTTCAGTTCCGCGTTGAGAAAGCTGGTGTTATTCACGCTGGTGTTGGCAAGGCAAGCTTTTCTGAAGATCAGCTAACTGGCAACGTGAAAGCTTTTATCGATGCCGTTGCAAAAGCAAAACCGTCAGGGGCGAAAGGCACCTATGTTAAGAAGATCGCAATTTCTTCGACAATGGGCCCTGGTGTGAAAGTTGATACGGCCGCTGCTGCTGGCTGATCACTTTATAACACATGAGCTAAAGCGAAAAGGCGCAGAATACTGAGAAGGCCGCTGCTGGATGAGTTTCCAGCGCGGCCTTTTGCTATTTAACTCTTTATGACGTTTGCTTCGTCTGCATCGTCGCTTCAGTTTTGGTGTTTTAAACACGTGGTTGGTGGGACGCCGAAGATATCTTCGTAAGCCGCTATTGCTTTCCAAAAACTGGTTTTTTTGCTGCTTCTAGTTCCGTTGCAGTCGGTTGGTAAACACGACCTTTTAACGCCGATTTCGTACTGTTCAGCGTCAATTGCGCGCGTGCCTCATACCCTTTTTGCATCGTGTAAAGCGGAATACCGACGGCCAGTACGAATAGTAAAACGGCGGTCGGTGTGTTTCCAAGCCATGATGTCAGAGTTGCGTCCACCATTCCTTGAAGGACGTGCAACGGCTTGCTGTGAATATCCGTCCGAAAATAAGTATTGAGCGATAAAAATAGGAAAAAGAAAAAGATTATCAACGATACTTTCAAGCGCGCCACAATGACTCTCCCCATGTTATTTTTGCAGCTTCATCGGTTAAAATAAAAATTGCTTTAACTATTTTCCGAAAATCGCATTTTGTTTAAATGCTCCTCGTACTAAGATCCGGACTTTATGTTTGGATTACTTTTCTCTTGGGCAAAAAGTCATTGTCTTAATGAGGATTTAGATATCAAGACAGTTTTCTCTTGATATTTTTTTCTAGTTCAGTATTCACCGTCTGGTGTTTTTGGCCCTTCAGGGCATGCACGCTTACCTGTCCAAGACTGTAGGTGCAGCTTAGTTGCTTAATTTCCTGCATAGACGGTGCGAAGAGCTGATCCTCGGATTCTCGTGGATTTGCGGCTTTAATCCTTTCGGACAGGCTCCGGCAATAGTGATTGCGGAGCCTTTTTGGTTTCCGCTTTCTAAGTTTCCGGATTGTTGCCATCGGATTGGCCGATGGCGCTTCTAGTTTGTGAGAAGGGACGTCTTTGAAATGGACAGAACCCAAAAAGCGGAAATGGTCGAATGGATCGGCGGTGTGTTCGACGCAAATTCCGTCGTTGTGGTTGCCAATAAGGGGTTGACGGTCTCCGATATGGAGAGCCTGCGCGGTGACCTTCGCGAGGCGGGCGCTAAGATGCGCGTTATCAAAAACCGGCTTGCCAAAATTGCGATTACTGGGAAACCAAGCGAAAAATTGGTCCCACTGTTCGAAGGTCCGACGGCCATTGCTTTTTCCGAAGACCCTGTGGCGGCGGCAAAGGCAGTCAAGAATTTTTCTAAGGATAACGATCGGATCGAGATCCTTGGTGGCGCGATGGGAGAAGAAATTCTCGATGTTCAAGGCGTTGAGGCGCTTGCATCCATGCCGTCGCGTGAAGAGCTGATCGCATCGATTGTTTTGACGGTGACGTCTCCAGCGGCAAATCTTGTTTCAGCCGTCACAGCGCCAGCCTCTCAGCTCGCAGGAATAGTAGAGACTTTAGAGAAACGCGAAGCCGCCTAAAGCGTGTCATGCATAAGTGGTTACCGGTTAATGGGTTCCACCCAATAATTGCGCGAGACGACACGCGTTAAAGCAAAGACCTAATATTTGGCGCGTCAGTCTTATTTGCATGGGCCAAGCTTTAGTCGGTGACGCTGAGATTTAATTTAACGAAGAACCAAAACGAAAGATTGAGACAATGGCAGACGTAAAAAAACTTGCTGAAGAACTTGTAGGCCTTACCCTTTTGGAAGCGGCTGAGCTGAAAAACATCTTGAAAGAAGAATACGGTATTGAACCTGCGGCGGGCGCCGTTGCTGTCGCTGCAGCGCCTGGCGCAGGTGGTGGTGAAGCGGCTGCCGAAGAAAAAGACGAGTTCGACGTGATCCTCGTTGCTGCTGGCGATAAGAAAATTAACGTCATCAAGGAAGTTCGTGCCATTACGGGTCTTGGCTTGAAAGAGGCAAAAGAGCTTGTTGAAGCGGGTGGTAAGCCGGTTAAAGAATCTGCTGCCAAGGCGGAAGCGGAAGAAATCAAGAAAAAGCTGGAAGACGCTGGCGCACAAGTCGAGCTCAAATAGTCGGTTTTATCCATCTATTTTTCGGTTGGCGGCAGTTGTCGATTGTTAGACGACGTCGTCAGCTTCAACTGTTGCCGATCGGATATGTGCGACATCGTTCCTTTTTTCGGGCGGGCTTCCTCCTTTGGGACGATGCATTTGCTTGTAAACAATGTTTGTTCGTAAAGAATGTCGTTTGACTGGTAACTTTCTCGCGATTTCGGCTCTGTTGGGGGGGCGCAAGTGGTAATTAATTTACCATAAGGGGTTGCGAGAAGCGTCGAGGGTGCTTATTACCCAAGTTCCCGCGATGGGCCACCAATCGCGGTTTTTGAATTTTGCCGGCACCGTGTTTCTAAAAATCGAGATTTACAAAAGTAATCGTTAGAGCCTTTTCGGTCGTTCTGTCGAACATCGGAAGTGCTTAGCTTTTGCTGTCTTTGTTTTGCAGCATTGTTTGCTGTCTTAAACCAAGAAGCGAGAACTAATCGCGAGCTCCTAGAATTGGGTACAGTCACGTTCTCAATCCGAAACGATTTCTGTCGATCGTTCTTGTGAGGGTCCAAAGAGGGCATTCTTACTGTGCAGCGATTGAATAATCCCACGGCGCACATTCGGCATTCGAAGGTCAATTTGGTGGCAACGGTGACGACGACGGCAACGCCTCATAAGTGAGCGCTGGATCGTTGATGACGCACCGACAGAGCGATGAAAACGTGAGAAGGTCCTGGTGACGATGGCGCAATCCTTTGTTGAGAAAAAACGTATTCGCAAAAGTTTTGGGCGTATTGGCGACGCTGCGCCAATGCCAAACTTGATCCAAGTTCAAAAAGACTCTTATGAGCAGTTTTTGCAGCGCCGGGTACCAGCTGCTGAGCGTGTGAATGAGGGCATCGAGGCCGTCTTCAAATCCGTTTTTCCGATTTCAGATTTTACGGAAACAGCGGTGTTGGAATATGTTTCTTACGAATTTGAAGAGCCAAAGTATGACGTTGAGGAATGTCAACAGCGTGACATGACCTACGCGGCGCCGCTCAAAGTTACATTACGGCTTGCGGTTTTTGAGGTTGATGAGGACACCGACGCAAAGTCAATTCGTGACGTTAAAGAGCAGGAAGTCTACATGGGCGACATGCCGCTTATGACGGATAACGGCACCTTCGTCATTAACGGCACTGAGCGTGTCATTGTCAGTCAAATGCACCGCAGCCCGGGCGTATTTTTTGATCACGACAAAGGAAAGTCTCATTCATCGGGCAAATTGTTGTTCGGTGCGCGTATTATTCCTTACCGTGGTTCTTGGCTCGATTTCGAATTCGACCCTAAAGACATCGTCAATGTTCGTATCGATCGCCGTCGTAAGTTGCCGGCGACGACGCTTCTCTATGCGTTAGGAATGGACCAAGAGGAAATCCTCGATGTCTTCTACCAGCGGATTGGCCATGAACGGGTCGATGATGGCTGGACAATGTCGTTTAACCCTGAGCGGTACAAAGGATCCAAGCCTGATCGAGACCTTATTAATGCGGAAACGGGCGATGTTGTCGCGGAAGCTGGTAAGAAGATCTCTGCACGTGCAGCCAAAAAGCTCGCAGAAGAGGGGCTCAAAAATCTGCTTATTGCTCCTGAAGATATGATCGGTCGGTTCTTTGCTGGCGATCTGGTCAACTTCGAAACGGGCGAAATTTTTGCCGAAGCCGGCGATGAAATCACGGCAGAGCATTTGGAGCTTTTTGCTGAAATTGGTATTGATGCATTTGACACGATTGACGTCGATCACGTGCAGATTGGTGCCTATATTCGCAACACGCTCGCCGCGGATAAAAATAAAAATCGCGATATGGCATTGATCGATATTTATCGTGTCATGCGTCCTGGTGAGCCACCAACGCTCGAAACCGCGGAAAGTCTTTTTTACGGTCTTTTCTTTGACCCTGAGCGGTATGATTTATCTGCCGTTGGTCGGGTTAAGATGAATTTACGCCTTGATTTCGAGACCGATGATAATCTGCGGGTCTTGCGTAAAGAAGATATTCTCGATGTTTTGAAAACACTCGCAGACTTGCGTGACGGTCGGGGCGATATCGATGATATCGACAACCTTGGTAACCGCCGTGTGCGTTCGGTCGGTGAATTGATGGAAAACCAATATCGCGTTGGTCTTCTTCGAATGGAGCGTGCGATTAAAGAGCGTATGTCGTCAGCGGAGCTAGAAACGCTGATGCCGCACGATCTCATCAATGCAAAACCGGTGGCGGCAGCGGTGCGTGAATTCTTTGGGTCCTCGCAGCTGTCTCAGTTTATGGATCAGACAAACCCGCTATCGGAAATTACACACAAACGTCGGATGTCGGCTCTTGGGCCCGGTGGTTTGACGCGTGAGCGCGCGGGCTTTGAGGTGCGAGATGTGCATCCAACGCACTACGGCCGAATTTGCCCAATCGAAACGCCGGAAGGTCCGAACATTGGCCTCATAAACTCGTTGGCAACCCATGCGCAGGTCAACAAATACGGCTTTATTGAAAGCCCTTATCGTCGTGTGACCGATTCAAAAGTTACTGATGAGGTGGTGTACCTCTCGGCTATGGAGGAGCAACGCTTTGCAATCGCCCAGGCAAATGCTGAGGTCACCGAGGATCGTCTCCTCAAAAATGAGTTCGTCAACTGCCGCGTTGGTGGTGAGGCGACCTTAGTGCCACGCGAAGATGTGGCGTTTATCGACGTTTCTCCAAAGCAGTTGGTGTCCGTCGCTGCGGCGCTGATCCCGTTCCTTGAGAATGACGACGCCAACCGGGCGCTCATGGGCTCGAACATGCAGCGCCAGGCCGTGCCTTTGTTGCAGGCTGAAGCGCCCTATGTGGGGACTGGCATGGAGGCGATTGTTGCCCGTGATTCTGGCGCCGCGGTTGCCGCTCGCCGTCCAGGAATTGTTGAGCAAGTGGACGCCCAGCGTATTGTTGTTCGTGCAACAGAAGAAACTGATCCGACAAAGCCTGGCGTTGATATTTACAACCTTCGGAAGTTTCAGCGTTCAAACCAATCCACCTGCATCAATCAGCGTCCTTTGGTGAAGATTGGTGATGTCATTCGCGAGGGTGATGTTGTTGCAGACGGCCCGTCCACAGATCTTGGTGAGTTGGCGCTTGGCAAAAACGTGCTCGTCGCGTTCATGCCCTGGAATGGGTATAACTTTGAGGACTCGATCCTCATTTCCGAACGCATTGTGACCGATGACGTCTTCACATCGATTCATATCGAAGAGTTTGAGGTGATGGCGCGGGACACGAAATTGGGCCCTGAGGAAATCACCCGCGATATTCCAAACGTCTCTGAGGAAGCGCTTCGCAATCTCGATGAAGCAGGCATAACAGCAATTGGCGCCGAAGTGCATCCGGGTGATATTCTAGTGGGGAAAATCACGCCGAAGGGTGAGTCGCCCATGACGCCGGAAGAGAAACTTCTCCGCGCGATTTTTGGCGAAAAGGCATCGGACGTTCGTGATACGTCTCTGCGATTACCGCCGGGTGCGTCAGGAACGGTCGTTGAGGTGCGTGTCTTTAATCGTCACGGCGTTGATAAAGATGAACGCGCCATCGCCATTGAACGAGAAGAAATTGAACGCCTTGCGAAAGACCGCGACGACGAATTGGCAATCCTTGAGCGTAGTATCTTTAGCCGCCTTCAAACGCTGCTTCTTGGTAAAGACGCTGTCTCAGGACCAAAGGGTTTTGAGAAGGGTGCGGTGACGGAAACATCGCTTGCTGAATTCTCCCGTGGACAATGGTGGAAAATCGCCCTTGCGGATGAAACGGCGCAGTCTGAAGTTGAGGCCTTAAAAAAGCAGTATGATGATAGTCGTGACCGTCTGGAATCTCGCTTTGAAGATAAAGTTGACAAGCTGAAGCGTGGCGACGAGTTACCGCCGGGTGTTATGAAAATCGTCAAGGTCTTTGTTGCCGTTAAGCGTAAGCTTCAACCTGGGGACAAAATGGCGGGGCGTCATGGCAACAAGGGGGTGATTTCAAAAATCGCTCCTGCCGAAGACATGCCATTCCTTGAAGACGGGACACCCGTTGATATTGTGTTGAATCCGCTCGGCGTGCCATCACGGATGAATGTGGGTCAGATCCTCGAGACGCACCTTGGTTGGGCGTGTCGCGGCCTTGGTAGCCAGATCAATCAGGTTGTCGAGGCGTGGAATCGTGGCTCTGCCACGCGTGAAGACGTGGTCGATAAGCTGAAAGATGTTTATGGCGAGGAGCAGGCGCTACCGCGTACAAATGAGGAGCTTCAGGAACTTGCCGGTAACTTGAAACGCGGTGTTCCAGCGGCAACCCCTGTTTTCGATGGGGCGCGTGAGCCAGAAATCGTTGAGATGCTGAAGAAAGCGGGCGTTTCAGAGTCTGGCCAAGTAACGCTTTATGACGGCCGCACAGGTGAAGCCTTTGCTCGTGATGTGACGGTGGGATACAAGTATCTCTTGAAGCTGCATCACCTCGTGGATGACAAAATTCACGCGCGCTCGATTGGTCCGTATTCGCTTGTCACGCAGCAGCCATTGGGCGGCAAGGCACAGTTTGGCGGTCAGCGCTTTGGCGAAATGGAAGTATGGGCACTGGAGGCCTACGGTGCTGCCTACACCCTGCAGGAAATGCTCACGGTGAAGTCCGATGATGTTGCTGGGCGGACTAAGGTCTACGAAGCGATTGTTCGTGGTGACGATAGTTTTGAGGCCGGTATCCCCGAGAGCTTCAATGTTCTTGTCAAAGAAATGCGTTCGCTCGGCCTCAATGTTGAGCTGCAGACGGGGTAAATAGCCTTATGTTTAAGGCTCTGATTATGTTCGTAGTCGTCTCGCTTGCGGTGTTGGCTAATATGCCGGCTAACGCCAGTGTTCGTTACGAACTTGCTGAAATTCGGTGTGAAGAAAAACTTCGGTATTTTCGTTGGAGATCGTTTTCCGTGACAACGCCTGAAGAAATGTCAAGAGCAGGCGATGGCGTATATAGGGCTGCTCCGCCCTTTGAGTCGCAGTTGGCGAGTGCTGGTTTTTACACGACCGGTAGCGCCTATTGCAGATTTGATAGTTTTGTGGACGGTTCGATCGGTCTTATTGAAGTTTTTGAGGTGCCATCTGATGACTCAAATGGTCGGAATCGTAGCGTAGAAGTTGTCGTGAATGGCGTTGAAATGTTCAGCATAGATAACGTTTGGCGAGATAACGAATTTACTGAACATCTTGTCGAAATTACTAACGTCGAAGGAAGGTACTGCGGAATCCAGTTTGATAAAGGCGCTTTTTACCAATCATCTGAACCGCAACAACTTTTGACTGACCCCGCTGGTCAAAAAATGATTTGTCGCTTTTTTCGAGTTCCCGCTCCGAAAAAAAGTTTGGCTGAGGAAGGCAGGTAGTTATGTCCCAGGAAATGGTAAACGTTTTTAATCCGGTGGCCGCGCCGCCAACGTTTAATCAAATCCGTATTTCATTGGCGAGCCCGGAGAAAATTCTCTCTTGGTCGTATGGTGAAATTAAAAAGCCGGAGACGATTAATTACCGGACGTTTAAGCCGGAACGCGATGGTCTGTTTTGCGCGCGGATTTTTGGTCCGGTAAAGGACTATGAGTGCTTATGCGGCAAGTATAAGCGCATGAAATATAAAGGCATTGTCTGCGAGAAGTGCGGCGTTGAGGTAACGCTCACTAAAGTGCGCCGTGACCGTATGGGGCATATTGAGCTTGCGGCGCCCGTTGCTCATATTTGGTTTTTGAAATCGCTTCCATCCCGCATCGCCCTGATGCTCGATATGACGTTGAAAGATGTTGAGCGGGTTCTTTATTTCGAACAATACATCGTCATTGAACCAGGCCTCACGCCGCTTGAGCAGCACCAACTCCTCACCGAAGAAGAGTATATGGAAGCTCAAGAAGAGTATGGTGAAGATTCGTTCACTGCTGGCATTGGCGCTGAAGCAATCCGCGAAATTCTGATGTCGCTCGACCTCGAAATGATCGCGGAGCAATTAAAAGTAGAGATTGCTGAAGCAACGACTGAACTTAAGCCCAAGAAACTCGCTAAACGTCTAAAGCTCATCAATGCATTCATTGAATCTGGCAACCGTCCGGAATGGATGATCATGACGGTCATTCCGGTGATCCCGCCGGAATTGCGCCCGCTTGTGCCACTGGATGGTGGCCGGTTTGCGACGTCTGACCTGAATGATCTTTATCGGCGGGTGATCAACCGGAATAACCGCCTGAAACGCCTTATCGATTTACGTGCGCCAGATATCATTGTCCGTAACGAGAAGCGGATGTTGCAGGAATCAGTGGACGCGCTTTTTGATAACGGTCGCCGCGGCCGCGTTATTACGGGCACAAACAAACGGCCACTGAAATCCCTTTCGGATATGCTGAAGGGCAAGCAAGGCCGGTTCCGCCAGAACCTGCTTGGTAAGCGTGTTGATTATTCTGGTCGGTCTGTGATCGTGGTTGGCCCTGAACTCAAACTCCACGAGTGCGGTTTGCCGAAGAAAATGGCGCTGGAGCTTTTTAAGCCCTTTATTTATTCACGCCTCGATGCCAAGGGGCTGTCAGCCACGGTGAAACAGGCGAAGAAACTTGTTGAAAAAGAGCGTCCCGAGGTGTGGGATATTCTCGATGAGGTGATCCGCGAACACCCGGTTATGTTGAACCGAGCGCCGACGCTTCACCGTCTTGGGATTCAAGCCTTTGAGCCAAAGCTTATCGAAGGCAAAGCGATTCAATTGCACCCTCTTGTGTGTACGGCCTTTAACGCTGACTTTGACGGCGACCAGATGGCGGTTCATGTGCCTTTATCACTTGAGGCGCAGCTCGAAGCGCGTGTTTTAATGATGTCGACGAACAACATCCTTTCGCCTGCGAATGGTAAGCCGATTATTGTTCCGTCCCAGGATATTGTTCTTGGTCTTTATTACATCACGATCGAGAAAGACAATGAACCGGGCGAGGGCATGGTGTTCGGATCGCTCGATGAAATTGAGCATGCCCTGTCGGCTGGTGTGGTAACGCTTCACTCTAAAATAAAGGCTCGTTGGGAAACGGTCGATGCGGAAGGTAACAAAGTCCGTGAGCTTGTGGAATCGACACCTGGTCGAATGAAGCTCGCGCAGCTGCTCCCGCGTGACCAGAAAATTCCATTTGATGTTGTCAATCAGCTGCTGATTAAGAAATCGATTCAGGGTTTGATCGATATTGTCTATCGCCATTGTGGCCAAAAAGAGTCGGTGATTTTCGCAGACCGCATCATGGATCTCGGCTTTAAGGAAGCTTGTAAAGCAGGGATCTCGTTCGGCAAGGATGATATGGTTATCCCGCATGCGAAGCAGGCGCTTGTCGAAGAAACACGCACGCTTGTTCGCGATTATGAGCAGCAATATGCGGATGGCTTCATCACGCGTGGTGAGAAGTATAACAAAGTTGTTGATGCTTGGGCGAAGTGTACGGACAAAATCGCTGACGCGATGATGGAAGAAATCTCGGCGACGCACACGGATGAGGATACTGGGCGGGAAAAACCAGTCAATTCAGTTTATATGATGTCTCACTCCGGCGCGCGTGGTTCACCGGCACAGATGAAGCAGCTTGCTGGCATGCGTGGGCTTATGGCGAAACCGTCTGGCGAGATTATTGAAACGCCGATTATCTCAAACTTTAAAGAAGGGCTTACGGTTCTTGAATACTTCAACTCGACCCACGGTGCTCGAAAAGGTTTGGCCGATACGGCATTGAAGACGGCCAACTCTGGATATCTCACGCGTCGTCTGGTGGATGTTGCGCAAGATTGTATCATTCGCGAGACGGATTGCGGCACGACCAATGGCATTACGATTAGCGCTGTTATTCAGGGCGGCGAGACTATCGTCCCGCTTTCGCAGCGTGCTTTGGGCCGTACGGCGCTCGAGGACATTTGTGATCCAAATGATGGCTCAGTGATTGTGCCTGAAGGTCAGCAAATTAATGAAGAGACAGGCGAGCGCATAGAGGCTGTCGGGATCCAGAAGGTTAGAGTTCGCTCGCCATTAACTTGCGAATCGAAAGTTGGCATTTGTGCTATGTGCTATGGTCGCGACCTCGCACGGGGAAGCGATGTTAATATTGGCGAGGCCGTTGGCGTCATCGCGGCTCAGTCAATTGGTGAGCCAGGAACGCAGCTGACAATGCGGACGTTCCACATTGGGGGTACGGCTCAGGTCGGTGACACGTCCTTCCTGGAGTCGAGCCACAGCGGTAAAGTCAAATTCGAAAACGAAAACGTGGTTTCAAATTCCGATGGTGATCTGATGGTCATGGGACGGAATATGTTACTCAAGATTATGGATAAGGATGACGCCGAACAGGCGTCGTTTAAGGTCCATTACGGTGCGAAGCTTCGCGTTGGCGCTGGTGCTGATGTTGAGCGAGGTCAGCGCCTTGCCGATTGGGATCCTTACACGGTGCCGATTCTTACCGAAATTGCCGGCAAGGTGAAATTTGAAGATCTTGCTGAAGGTCTTTCAATTCAGGTTGTCACGGATGAAGCAACGGGTATCTCGAGCCGTGAAGTGATGGATTGGCGCTCCAATCCGCGTGCTTCTAGTTTAAAGCCCGCGATTCTTCTGGTCGATGATGATGGCGAGCCGCTTCAACTTAAAAAAGGTGGTGAGGCCCGTTATACACTACCCGTTGGGGCCATTCTCTCCGTCGAGGAAGGAGACATGGTTCGGGTTGGTGATGTTGTGTCGCGTATTCCAACGGAAAGTGCGAAAACTCGTGACATCACTGGTGGTTTGCCGCGTGTTGCTGAGCTCTTTGAAGCTCGCCGGCCCAAAGATCATGCGATTATTGCAGAGGTCGATGGCCGAGTAGAATTCGGTCGCGATTACAAAAATAAACGCCGCATCCGGATTATACCGGCGGATGAAAGTATTGAACCTGCTGACTATCTTGTCCCGAAGGGACGCCATATATCGGTGCAGGATGGCGATTTCATCGCCAAGGGCGAATACCTGATGGATGGTAATCCAGCGCCCCATGATATTCTTCAAATTCTTGGAATTGAGGCTCTTGCTGACTTCCTTATTGACGAAATTCAGGAGGTTTATCGTCTGCAAGGGGTGCCAATTAACGATAAACATATTGAAGTTATCGTGCGGCAAATGCTTCAAAAGGTGGAAATCTCCAATCCTGGCGACTCGTTCTTCTTGAAAGATGAGCAAATCGACAAGTTGGAGTTCGAGGAAACCAATGAGAAGTTGATTGATGAGGGCAAACGGCCGGCTGAAGGATCGCCGGTATTGCTCGGTATAACCAAGGCGAGCTTGCAAACGCGATCATTCATTTCTGCGGCGTCGTTCCAAGAGACAACCCGGGTTCTCACAGACGCAGCAGTGAATGGCAAGATTGATACTTTGGAAGGCCTTAAGGAAAATGTTATTGTTGGTCGTCTCATTCCGGCGGGAACGGGTGGTATGATGGCGCGACATCAAATTGAAGCGGAACAACGTGATGCTGTTCTGATTTCTGAGCGTGAAGACCGCGCCGCTGCTGCCGCAGCGGCGCTGCCTTCGCCTGAGGAAGCTGCTTTTGCCGCGGGTGAGGCTGCGTTTTCAGGGCTTTCGGGACAGCAGGTAAGTTTGGAAGAGGATGACGTTCAAGATGACGTCATTATTCCGGCGTCGGCACCTGCGCCGATACCTGGGTCAGATGAGTCACCTGAACGTGATGCAGAGCCGTCGGGAGATCCCATTAACACCCCTGGCGAATGACGAATGAGTTTACGCAGTCAATTTATTTTGGCTGCGTAATTTTCTCTGATCGGTGCCAAGAAGTCCCGTACAAAAGCCAAAGCTCAGTGGCGAATGACCTTGAAAACTTAATTGGGACGCTAAACGGAAAAAAAATCCAAAATCATCAGTGAAATTACTCAAGTACTATTGACCGATTTATTAGGCGACGGTACGACGACGCCGATCGATGGCTGGCCGTCGGGGAATATGCTCCGAAACGCAGTCTGACCTTGGACTAAAAAAGAGTTTTGAATGGGGTCCCGCGCGTATCACGAGGGGTCCTCTTTGGTATTGGTGTGACCGCTCAATGAGGGTTGCACTTTTGAGACAGCAATTATCGATTTGGTTGCCCTTTCGCGGCAACGGCAACAGTAAATGGTTAACGTTTGATTTTATTCAGGCGTCGCCAGATAAATGTAGAATTCTACGAGACGTGATCGGGAAATTAGATGCCGACGATTCAACAGCTGATCCGCAAGCCGCGCAAGCCGCGCCGTAAGATCAATAAAGTTCCAGCGATGGAAGCTAATCCACAAAAGCGTGGTGTGTGTACGCGCGTTTATACGACCACACCTAAAAAGCCGAATTCGGCGTTGCGGAAAGTTGCTAAAATCAGACTCACAAATGGCTATGAAGTGATCGGTTACATTCCTGGTGAGGGTCATAATTTACAAGAACACTCCGTTGTTTTGATCCGAGGTGGTCGCGTAAAGGACTTACCAGGTGTGCGTTATCATATCGTTCGTGGTGTCCTTGATACGCAAGGGGTCAAGGATCGCCGTCAACGCCGTTCTAAATATGGCGCCAAACGGCCGAAATAAGGGATACGTTTTATGTCACGTCGCCATAGTGCAGAGAAACGGAAGATTCATCCGGATCCAAAATTCGGCGATCTCACGATCTCGAAATTTATGAATTACGTCATGATTGATGGAAAGAAAGCTGCTGCTGAAAAGATCGTCTACGGTGCGCTAGATCGGATTGAAGAGAAGCTTCGCCGCCCACCAATTGAGGTGTTTCGTGAATCTCTTGAAAATGCGACTCCCGCTATTGAAGTGCGGTCACGGCGCGTTGGTGGCGCAACCTATCAAGTGCCCGTTGAGGTTCGCTCTGATCGTAAGCAAGCGCTAGCGATGCGTTGGATTATCGCAGCGGCTCGCAACCGTAATGAGACAACCATGGTTGATCGTCTGTCATCTGAATTAATGGACGCGGCGCAGAACCGCGGTGCTGCAGTAAAGAAGCGTGAGGATACGCATCGTATGGCTGAGGCCAACCGCGCTTTCTCGCATTATCGTTGGTAGTTATTTTTCGAGTTTAGGATCGTCACGTTATGACCCGTACGCATAAAATAGAAGACTATCGTAACTTCGGTATTATGGCCCACATTGATGCGGGCAAAACAACGACGACTGAGCGGGTTCTGTATTATACAGGTAAGAGCCATAAAATCGGTGAGGTCCATGATGGTGCCGCAACGATGGATTGGATGGAGCAGGAGCAAGAGCGCGGTATCACAATTACGTCGGCCGCGACGACCTGTTTTTGGAACGATAAGCGCCTGAATATTATTGACACACCTGGTCACGTTGATTTTACCATTGAGGTTGAGCGCTCCTTGCGCGTTCTCGATGGAGCGGTTGCGTTGCTTGATGCAAACGCCGGGGTCGAGCCGCAAACGGAAACGGTGTGGCGTCAGGGCGACAAGTATAATGTCCCCCGCATGTTCTTCATCAATAAGATGGATAAAATCGGTGCTGATTTTTACAATTCTGTCGATACGATCCATGATCGTCTCGCCGCGAAAACCGTGATCCTTCAGCTTCCAGTTGGTGCGGAAAATGACTTTGCTGGCGTTGTCGATCTGATCAAAATGAAAGCGATCCTTTGGGAGGAGGAAAGCCTCGGCGCGAAATTCCACGAAGCTGATATCCCTGCGGATTTGGTTGAAAAAGCACAAGAGTATCGCGAGAAGATGATCGAGACTGTTGTAGAGCTCGATGAAGAGGCCATGGAAGCATATCTCGAGGGGAATGAGCCGGACGAAGCTACCATCAAACGTTTGATCCGTAAGGGGACGTGCGAAGTCGAATTTCATCCGGTGCTTTGTGGGTCGGCATTTAAAAATAAGGGCGTCCAACCGATGTTGGATGCTGTTGTGGATTTTCTCCCGAGCCCAATTGAGGTTCCGGCGATTAAGGGTGTTCATCCTGACTCTGACGAAGAAATGGAGCGGAAGTCTTCCGATGAAGAGCCTCTTGCGATGCTCGCCTTTAAAATCATGAATGATCCATTCGTTGGTTCATTGACGTTCTGTCGCTTGTATTCCGGTGTGTTGGAGCAAGGAACATCTGTTCAAAATACGGTGAAGGGTAAGAAAGAGCGCGTTGGTCGGATGTATATGATGCACTCTGACGATCGCGAAGATATTAAAACTGCCTATGCGGGCGATATCGTGGCTATTGCTGGCCTTAAGGACACGACGACGGGTGATACCCTCTGCGAACAGGCGAACCCTGTTGTTCTTGAGCGCATGGAATTTCCGGATCCTGTTATCGAGCTTGCTGTGGAGCCCAAGACAAAAGCGGACCAAGAAAAAATGGGCGTGGCACTGCAACGCCTTGCTGCTGAAGATCCATCGTTCCGTGTTACGTCTGATGAAGAGTCTGGTCAGACCATTATTAAGGGCATGGGCGAACTTCACCTCGATATCTTGGTTGACCGCATGAAACGTGAATTCAAGGTTGAGGCCAATATTGGACAGCCACAAGTGGCGTATCGCGAATGCTTCACCAAGCAGCATACGATCGATTACACCCATAAGAAACAGTCGGGTGGGTCCGGGCAATTTGCTCGCGTGAAAATGAATGTCATCCCGCTTGAGCCGGGCACAGGGTATGAGTTTGAAAGTAAAATCGTCGGTGGCGCTATTCCAAAAGAATATATTCCTGGCGTTGAGAAGGGGCTCGATTCCATTCGTGACTCTGGCATGCTTGTTGGCTTTCCAATCTTGGACTTCAAGGTAGAGTTGTTCGATGGTGCGTTCCACGATGTCGATTCATCTGTCCTCGCCTTTGAAATTGCGGCACGCGCTGCCATGCGCGAAGCGAAGTCGCAATTGGGGATGGCACTGCTTGAGCCTGTGATGAAGGTTGAGGTGGTGACACCTGAAGAATACACGGGGACCGTCATCGGTGATCTGAACTCTCGTCGCGGGCAGATTCAAGAGCAGGAAATGCGTGGTAACGCAAATGTTGTTCACGCAATGGTTCCGCTTGCGAACATGTTCGGTTATGTGAACTCGCTTCGGTCATCGACGCAGGGTCGTGCGCAATATACGATGCAATTCGACCATTATGAGAGGGTTCCGCAAGCGGTTCAGGAAGAGGTCCAGGCAAAATTGGCGGGATAGCTGTTTTGTCAGGGGGCGCTCTACTTAAGGTACGTACGAAGGCAGTAGGTAAAACAAGTTAAATAGTCGTCAGGAGACGGAGAAAAGTAAATGTCTAAGGAAAAGTTTGAACGGACAAAGCCGCACGCTAATATCGGCACAATTGGGCACGTTGACCACGGCAAAACGACCCTGACGGCGGCAATCACTAAATATTTTGGTGATTTCAAAGCCTATGATGAGATCGACGGTGCGCCAGAGGAAAAGGCGCGCGGTATTACGATTTCGACTGCGCACGTTGAGTATGAAACAGACGGTCGTCACTACGCGCACGTGGACTGCCCTGGTCACGCTGACTATGTGAAAAACATGATTACGGGTGCAGCGCAAATGGACGGCGCTATTCTCGTGGTGAATGCTGCGGATGGACCGATGCCACAAACGCGTGAGCATATTCTGCTTGCCCGTCAGGTCGGTGTTCCTGCGATCGTTGTATATTTGAACAAGGTTGATCAGGTCGATGACGAGGAGCTTCTTGAACTCGTTGAAATGGAAGTACGCGAGCTTCTCTCCTCATATGAATTTCCTGGTGATGATATTCCAATCATCAAGGGATCGGCTCTCGCTGCTCTAGAAGGTCGTGATCCGGATATTGGTGAAAATACGATCAAGGCGCTGATGGAAGAGGTGGATAAATATATTCCAACGCCTGAGCGTCCAGTTGATCTGGAATTCTTGCTTCCAATTGAAGATGTGTTCTCGATTTCTGGTCGTGGTACAGTTGTGACCGGCCGTGTTGAGCGCGGTGTTGTGAATGTAGGCGATGAGCTTGAGATCGTTGGCATTAAAGACACGCAAAAAACGACATGCACCGGTGTTGAAATGTTCCGCAAGCTTCTTGATCGCGGTGAGGCCGGCGATAATGTTGGCGTGCTTCTTCGCGGTATTGAGCGTACAGCTGTGGAGCGTGGACAGGTTCTCTGCAAACCAGGTTCTGTTACGCCGCATACAAAGTTTGAAGCAGAAGCCTACATTCTGACCAAGGAAGAAGGTGGACGTCATACGCCATTTTTTACCAACTACCGCCCACAATTTTATTTCCGTACAACCGATGTGACAGGCGTTGTCACACTTAAAGATGGCACGGAAATGGTGATGCCAGGTGATAATGTCGAAGTGAACGTTGAGCTCATCGTGCCGATCGCGATGGAAGAAAAGCTTCGCTTTGCTATTCGTGAAGGTGGACGCACAGTAGGTGCTGGCATTGTTGCGAAGATCATTGAGTAAAAGTTGAATTGAGTGAACGCAGGGTGGATGATCATTCACCCTGCGTTTTCATTTGGGCCTAAATAGAAGTTACGCTGGGACGATACGTCGACATGCAACAGAATATTCGCATACGGTTGAAGGCATTTGATCATCGAGTGCTGGATGCTTCGACGATAGAGATCGTCAACACCGCTAAACGTACAGGTGCGCAGGTGCGTGGGCCGATCCCACTGCCCACTCGGATTGAGCGTTTCACAGTAAACCGCTCTCCACACGTTAATAAGAAGAGCCGGGAACAGTTTGAAATGCGCACACATAAGCGCATGCTTGATATCGTTGATCCAACACCGCAGACGGTTGACGCCCTGATGAAGCTTGATCTTTCGTCGGGCGTGGATGTCGAGATTAGGCTTGGAGCATAAGATGATGCGTACTGGTCTGATAGCGAAGAAAGTTGGAATGACCCGCCTTTATCGGGAGGATGGTGAGCATGTACCGGTGACGGTTATGCACATCGATAACTGTCAGGTTGTTGGTCAGCGTACTAAGGAAAAAAATGGCTACACGGCTGTTCAACTTGGCGCGGGCGAAAAGAAGACCAAACGTGTGAACAAAGCGGATCGTGGTCAGTTTTCTGCCGTGAATGTTGCACCCAAACAGAAACTTGCTGAATTTCGGGTCGACGAAGATAAGCTTGTTGATATCGGCGCTGAGTTATCCGCCGAGCATTTTGTTGTTGGTCAAAAAGTCGATGTGACAGGCGTGACAATCGGTAAAGGTTTTGCTGGCGGTATGAAGCGCTGGAACTTTGGCGGCCTTCGCGCAACGCACGGTGTGTCGATCTCTCACCGCTCCCACGGGTCGACGGGGCAATGTCAGGATCCGGGTAAAGTGTTTAAGGGCAAGAAGATGGCTGGGCATATGGGTGCTCGTCAGCGTACGACCCAAAATATTGAAGTTGTGCGCGTTGATGATGCCCGTGGCCTTGTTCTCTTGAAAGGTGCCGTTCCTGGTCCAAAAAATGGATGGGTGCTGATTAAGGATGCGGTCAAACGTCAGGCACCTGATGATCTTCCACTTCCCGCAAAGATACGAGAGGCAAAAGAGACGGGTGCAGTATCTAATGAGCCTGTTGCCTTTACAGAGGCCGTTGACAAGATTGTATTGATTGATGGTATCGGCGAGAAAACCGCAGACGCCCTGGCAGGCGAGGGTGTAGAGAAGCTGACGCAGCTCGTGGCACTTTCGGATGATGAGCGAAGTGCTCTGTTTGAGAAGCTTGGTGTTACAGGAGACGCTGAGAGCCAAGAATGGGTTGCTCAGGCCAAAGAAATGATTGATGGCGGTGAGCCAAGGGCGAAGGTTGACCAGGACCTTGCTAAAAAAATGCGTGCTGAAGCTGAAAAAGAGGGGGGAGCTGAATAATGAAACTTGACGTTTTCGACCTCGAAAATTCAAAGGCCGGCGATATCACTTTAGATGAGTCCGTATTTGGGCTTGAGCCGCGTAAAGATATTTTGCATCGCATGGTGACGTATCAATTAGCGAAACGTCAACAGGGTACGCATAAAGCCAAAGAACGTAACGAAGTCCGTGCAACGGGTAAAAAGTTTGTTCGTCAAAAGGGCTCTGGTGGCGCACGACATGGTGACAAAAAGGCGCCACAATTTCGCGGTGGTGGTAAGGCACACGGTCCTCGCGTACGTTCGCATGCAATCGATTTACCAAAGAAAGTAAGGCGACTTGCACTCCGTCATGCTCTATCGGCTAAAGCGGCTGCAAAAGAGTTGATCGTTTTGGATGGCGCCTCATTGGAAGCGCCAAAAACCAAGGCATTGGCTGAAAAGTTCAGCAAGCTTGGGCTTTCGAATGCGCTCATTGTTGATGCTGAAGTGAATGAAAATTTTGGTTTAGCGGCCCGCAATATTGATAATGTGGATGTGCTCCCATTGGTCGGGGCAAATGTTTACGACATTCTTCGGCGTGAGAAGCTTGTTCTTACAAAGGCTGCCGTTGAAGGATTAGAGGCGCGTCTTAAATGACCCAGACAGTGAAACACTTTGATACGATCCTTGCACCGATCGTTACTGAGAAGACGACATTGGCATCTGAGAATAATCAGGTGGTGTTCAGGGTCCCCCTTGACGCGTCAAAACCCGAAATCGCTGAAGCCATTGAAAGTCTTTTTAAGGTGAAAGTGAAGTCCGTGAATACAGCTCGTGTGAAAGGGAAGCAAAAAGCTTTCCGTGGACGGCGGTATACGCGTTCGACGATTAAAAAAGCCGTTGTGACATTGGAAGATGGTCACTCAATTGACGTAACTACGGGACTTTAAATTCTAACAGTGTTTCCGCAGGAACGCTGGAACGCTGTGTATAAAAACGAAACGGAGCGGCCGCTATGGCGCTTAAGACATTTAAACCAACGACACCTTCCCGGCGCCAGCTCGTGTTGGTCGATCGCAGTCAACTTTGGAAAGGGCGCCCGGAAAAGACCCTCACCCAGGGGTTAACGTCTAAAGGCGGGCGGAACAATTTTGGTCGGATCACGGCTCGTCGCCGTGGTGGTGGCGCGAAGAAGCTCTATCGGATCATCGATTTTAAGCGTCGAAAGTTTGATATCGAAGCAAAGGTTGAGCGGCTTGAATATGATCCAAATCGATCGGCTTTTATTGCTCTAGTGAAGTATCTGGATGGTGAGCTTCGCTACATCCTGGCGCCACAGCGTCTTCAAGAAGGTGACAAGATCATCGCGGGCGAAAAAGTTGATGTGAAGCCTGGTAATGCAATGCCACTGAAGGCGGTGCCTGTTGGAACGATTGTTCATAACGTTGAGATGAAACCAGGTAAGGGCGGTCAAATTGCCCGATCTGCCGGGACATACGTTCAGCTGGTCGGTCGCGATGGTGCTATGGCGCAACTTCGCCTCACTTCGGGTGAAGTTCGCGTTGTCTCTGGCGATTGCATGGCAACAATCGGTGCGGTGTCGAACCCTGACCGTATGAACGAAAATATTGGTAAGGCGGGTCGTAATCGCCACAAGGGTAAACGCCCATCCGTACGCGGCGTTGTTATGAATCCAGTGGATCACCCGCATGGTGGTGGTGAAGGCCGTACATCTGGTGGTCGCCACCCCGTCACACCATGGGGTAAGTCGACCAAAGGCCGACGTACACGTAGTAATAAACAAACGGATAAATTCATTATCCGCTCCCGCCATGCGCGGAAGAAATAAGAGGCCATTAGGAGAGCAATATGCCTCGTGCAGTTTGGAAAGGTCCGTTCGTTGATCGTTATCTGCTGAAGAAAGCAGAGGACGCGCAAGGTGGCGGCCATAAGGGTGGTATTAAAACATGGTCGCGTCGGTCGACCATATTACCGCAGTTCGTTGGGCTAACGTTCAACGTCTACAACGGACAGAAGTTTGTTCCTGTCCATGTCACCGAGGATATGGTTGGGCATAAACTTGGAGAGTTCTCGCCAACACGTACCTATTTTGGTCACGGCGCTGACAAAAAGGCGAGGAGGAAGTAGTCAGTATGGGTAAGAAGGAAAACCTTCGGCGTCTTGAAGAGAATGCGGCGATGGCGAAAGCTCGCATGATCAAAACGTCACCACAAAAGCTAAATCTGGTCGCGCAAATGATACGCGGAAAGCGCGTTGAAAAGGCGATGGCGGACCTCACCTTCTCGCGGAAACGCGTTGCGCAAGATGTGAAAAAGGTGCTCGAGAGCGCTGTGGCTAATGCTGAGAATAATCACGATTTGGACATTGATTCTCTCGTCGTTGATCAAGCTTTTGTTGGCAAGAACCTCGTGCTCAAGCGCTGGCGTCCGCGGGGACGTGGCCGTGTTGGCCGATTGATGAAGCCATTTGCTGAGATCACGATTATTGTAAAAGAAGTTGAGGAGGCGGCCTAATGGGTCAGAAAGTAAACCCTATCGGCTTGCGCCTTGGTGTTAACCGTACGTGGGACTCGCGTTGGTTCGCGCCAACTGGATCGTATGCAGATTTACTCCATGAGGATATGGCAATTCGAGCCTATCTTGAAAAGCGATTAAAGCTGGCGGGTATTTCACGTATCGTCATTGAACGGCCACACAAGAAATGCCGTGTTACAATCTATACGGCGCGTCCCGGTGTTGTGATTGGAAAAAAAGGGGCGGACATCGAGAAGCTACGCAGTCAATTACAAAAGATGACTGAGTCTGAAACCGTTCTTAATATCGTAGAAATTCGCAAACCTGAGATTGATGCAACACTTGTTGCAGAAAACATTGCTCAGCAACTGGAGCGCCGGGTCGCCTTCCGCAGGGCGATGAAGCGCTCAATGCAAACCGCGATGAGAATGGGTGCACTTGGTATCAGGGTCAATGTTTCGGGTCGTTTGGGCGGTGCAGAAATTGCTCGCATGGAATGGTACCGCGAAGGCCGTGTTCCCCTTCATACTCTGCGTGCTGACATTGATTATGGTGTTTCTACTGCCCGCACGACCTATGGTGCGATCGGTGTGAAGGTGTGGATATTTAAAGGCGAGATCATGGAGCATGACCCAATGGGTCAGGAAAAACGATTGATTGATGCGCAAACGGGCGGCGTTGGTTCTATTCGTCGTGAGGAGCGCCAAGCAAGCTAAGGCTTCGATTGATATAGTTCGTTCAAGATCTATTTAATCGATAGTGAACAGTGACAGATGTGTCGGCGAAGAGCCGCGTATTAAGGTTTTGGAGAAGGCGCGATGTTGCAGCCGAAACGGACAAAGTTCCGAAAGATGCACAAAGGTCGGATTAAGGGTGTCGCAAAGGGCGGTACGGACCTTAACTTTGGTTCGCATGGCCTAAAGGCCTTAGAGCCAGAGCGGGTAACGGCACGTCAGATAGAGGCGACGCGACGTGCAATCACGCGTGCGATGAAACGTGCTGGTCGAGTGTGGATCCGTATTTTTCCCGATGTACCGGTTTCCAAAAAACCGACCGAAGTTCGTATGGGTAAGGGTAAGGGCTCGCCAGAATTTTGGGCCTGTAAAGTAAAACCTGGCCGCGTAATGTTTGAGATTGACGGTGTGCCTGATGATGTTGCCAGGGAGGCTCTTGCTCTTGGCGCAGCAAAATTGCCGATAAAGACGCGTATCGTAACGCGTCTTGGTGAATAGCGCGGAGGAACCGAACGATGCGAGCATCAGAAACCCGCGATATGACGGAAGATCAGTTGAAAGACAAACTGGTCCAGCTGAAGAAAGAGCAATTTAATTTGCGCTTCCAGAAAGCAACAGGCCAGCTTGAAAAAACAGCTCAGGTGCGTGAAGTTCGAAGAGACATTGCGCGTGTTAAAACAATATTACGTGAGAAAACAAAAACGGCGAATTAGGGGATGCGGTCTGACCGCATTGTTTTTGCCTATGAGGAGTGACAGATGCCGAAACGAATTATGCAGGGCACCGTTGTCAGCGAGAAAAATGAAAAGACGGTTGTCGTCAGCGTGGAGCGTATAACGCGTCATCCTATTCTGAAGAAAACACTACGGCGCTCGTCACGGTTTCATGCTCACGATGAAAGTAACGCTTTTAAGGTTGGCGATCTTGTGCGCATTCAAGAGTGCCCTCCGCGCTCGAAATTGAAGAGATGGGAAGTCATTGGCGCCGGCGCAAAGGGCTGACGACGTTTTGTGATAACGCGTTTGAAGCATGCTCATGGCTGGTGCTTCAAACGATTTGAGATTTTGGGCAAATGCCCACGGAGACGAAATATGATCCAGATGCAGACAAATTTGGATGTCGCTGACAATTCCGGTGCGAAGCGCGTTCAGTGCATCAAGGTTCTGGGCGGCGCCAAGCGTAAGTATGCGCGCGTTGGTGACATCATTGTTGTCTCTGTAAAAGAGGCGATGCCGCGTGGCCGTGTGAAAAAGGGCGCTGTTATGAAGGCGGTTGTCGTTCGCACCGCTAAGGATATTAAGCGCAAGGATGGGTCGGTTATCCGTTTTGATAACAATGCCGCTGTGCTTATCAATAATAATAAAGAGCCAGTGGGCACACGGATCTTTGGACCGGTAACGCGTGAGTTGCGTGCCGCTCAGCACATGAAAATTGTATCGCTCGCTCCAGAAGTTCTGTGAGTCAACCTTTACGGTTAGTTTGGATTTTAAAGAGAGGCCACGTATGGCTGCAAAGATAAAAAAAGGTGACAAAGTCATCGTCCTTGCGGGCAAAAACCGCGGTACGGAAGGTGAAGTGCTTGCGGTTTATCCGAAGGATGCGCGGGTTCTTGTGAGCGGCGTGAATGTTGTTGCACGGCACACGAAACAAACACAGCAAACCCAAGGTGGCATCGTGCGCAAGGAGGCGCCGATCCATATATCGAATGTGGCGATCAGCGTTGATGGGAAGCCGTCACGCGTTGGCTTTAAAATTCAGGATGATGGCAAAAAAACCAGATTCGCAAAACGGTCTGGCGAGGCGCTCTAAATGGCACAATCTGAAACATATACCCCGCGTCTCAAGACCCTTTATTGGGAGACCATTCGCGCAAAGCTTAATGACGAATTTAAATATTCCAATGTCATGATGACGCCGAAGCTTGAAAAAGTGGTTATCAATATGGGCGTCGGCGATGCTGTAAATGATAGAAAAGCGGTCGATTCAGCGCTTGAAGATCTTAATTTGATTGCCGGTCAGCGGCCAGTCGTGACGCGCGCGAAGAAATCAATTGCTGGTTTTAAATTGCGCGAAGGAATGGCGCTTGGTGCTAAGGTAACGCTCCGTAAGGATCGTATGTATGATTTTATTGATCGGTTAATTACAATCGCGCTTCCACGCGTCCGGGACTTTCGCGGTCTTAATCCGAAGAGTTTTGATGGCCGTGGGAACTACGCGATGGGCTTAAAAGAGCACATTGTTTTTCCGGAAATTGATTATGATAAGGTCGATAAGATCCGTGGTATGGATATCGTCGTTTGTACGACGGCCTCGACGGATCAGGAGGCACGGGCGCTCTTGAGACAATTGAATTTTCCGTTCCCGCAATAATGATTACACTATCACGTTTGTTGTAAAAGAGATTTTTAGGCGCCAGGTCCGTAAGAGTTACCGGAAACCGGCCCAGAAAGAGGTGTAGATGGCGAAAAAAGGCATGATCGAGCGAGACCGCAAAAGGCGTCGCTTGGCAAAAAAACATGAAGCCAAACGTGACCAGCTCAAAGCTGTTATCAAAGATGATGACAAGCCCGCAGATGAGCGATTTGCAGCTGTTTTGGCGCTTGCTGAATTACCCCGCAATTCATCAAAGACGCGTATTCGTAATCGATGCGAGGTAACAGGACGTCCGCGCGGATTTTACCGCAAGCTGAAAATGTCGCGCATTGCGCTTCGTGAACTTGGCTCTCAGGGCAAAGTTCCTGGCCTTGTAAAATCTAGTTGGTAGGGAGCGTTGAAAGATGGCGATAAGCGATCCAATCGGCGATCTAATTACGCGCATTCGAAATGCACAGATGCGCAAGCATTCAATGACCAGTGTGCCTGCTTCTAAATTGAGAGGTTGGGTGCTGGATGTCCTTGAGAATGAAGGGTACATCCGTGGTTATGCACGGATTGAAAAAGACGGTGAAAAACCAACGTTTGAAGTTGAATTAAAGTATTATGACGGAGCGCCGGTCATCTCGCATATCAAGCGTGTTTCTAAACCTGGCCGCCGTGTTTATTCATCTGTCACTGATTTACCATCGGTGCGCAATGGTCTTGGTATTTCAGTCGTGTCCACACCAAAGGGTGTGATGTCTGATACGGCCGCACGCACAGCGAATGTGGGCGGTGAGGTTTTATTTCAGGTCTATTAGACCTGGTCTTTTGAGGTTTTGAGGCATGTCTCGGATCGGTAAGAAACCAGTTGCTGTACCAAGTGGCGTCAATGTTACGATTGACGGACAAAAGATTTCGGCAAAGGGACCAAAGGGTGAGCTTGAATTCGTTGTGAACGAATTATGCAGTGTTGCACTCAATGATAACGAAGTATCTGTTGAGCCTTTAGATAAATCTAAGGATGCACGCTCCGCTTGGGGAATGAGCCGTACAATGATTTCGAATATCATTGAAGGTGTTTCCAATGAATTTAAGAAAGAGTTGGAGCTCGTTGGGGTTGGTTACCGTGCTCAGATGAAGGGAACGACCCTTAATTTGGCACTTGGGTATAGTCACGATATCAATTTTCCAACACCAGACGGTTTGAAGATTGCAACGCCAAAACCAACGGAAATTATAATCACTGGTGTCGATAAGCAACGCGTGGGCCAAGCGGCCGCAGAGATCCGTGCTTTCAGGCCTCCAGAGCCCTATAAGGGAAAAGGCGTCAAGTATAAGGACGAGTTCATCTTCCGTAAGGAAGGGAAGAAGAAGTAGAGGCGGATATGGCTGACATTCAAGCTCGCAAAAAGCGCTCCGTGCGCGTCCGTAACAGGCTTAAAAAGGTTGCCGGTGATCGCCCGCGCCTTTCAGTCTTTCGGTCGTCGAAGAATATCTCGGCACAGATTATTGATGATCAGAATGGAAAGACAATCGCTTCTGCATCATCCTTAGATAAGGATCTGAGAAGTAGTCTTAAAAAAGGATCAGATGCTGCAGCCGCGGCGGAAATCGGCAAACTGATTGCTGAACGAGCAAAGAAAGCGGGCGTCAGCAATGTGGTCTTTGACCGAGGTGGATTTATCTATCATGGGCGCGTTAAAGCGCTTGCTGAGGCGGCGCGTGAAGCAGGCCTTGAGTTTTAACGTTTAAAGGAACCGAAACATGGCTCGCGAAGAAGGACGAGGCGGCGGACGCGATGGACGTCGGCGTGGCGAACGAGGCCGCGGCGAACGCGAAGAGCGCGATGAGTTTGTTGATAAGCTTGTTGCCATTAACCGTGTCGCAAAGGTTGTTAAAGGCGGTAAAAATTTCGGTTTTGCTGCGCTCGTCGTAGTTGGTGATCAACGCGGCCGTGTTGGTTTTGGAAAAGGCAAGGCGCGTGAGGTTCCGGAGGCCATCCGTAAAGCCGCACAGGAAGCAAAGCGCAACTTGATCCGGGTACCCTTGCGTGAGGGAAGAACATTGCACCATGATGCCGCTGGCCGATGGGGTGCTGGTAAAGTTGTTCTTCGTTCTGCGCCTCCGGGCACGGGTGTTATTGCTGGCGGGCCGATGCGTGCTGTGTTTGAGACGCTTGGTGTTCAAGATGTGGTTGCGAAGTCTATTGGTTCGTCAAACCCTTACAACATGGTCCGGGCTACATTTGACGCGTTAAAGAACCAGGATAGCCCTCGTTCCATCGCGGCGAAGCGGGGAAAAAAGGTTTCTGAAATCATCGCAAATCGCGGTTCTGCTGGTGGTGTGGAGGCAGCGGTTGTTGCGAGTGACGCAGCCGATGCGGAACAAGCACCAGCCACGGCCTAGCCCGTGAACGAATTATTGGTGTACTGGAGTGCTTAGATGGCAGACAAGAAAACCTTAAAAGTTAGGCAAACGGGTAGCCCTATCAGACGGCCTCAAGACCAGCGAGAAACGCTTATTGGCCTTGGTCTCAACAAAATTGGTCGCGTCCGTGAACTTGAAGATACGCCATCTGTTCGTGGAATGATAAAAAAAGTTCGTCATATGGTCGAGGTCGTTGGCGAATAAAGCGCTGCCTCATTAAAGAAATGGATCCGCTTATAAAAGCGACTTAGGTAAGGCGAAATTGTAAAGGCGAGGCGTTGTTCCGGATTTCCGTCGGGCAATGTCGAAAGTCGAGGTTGTAATGAGACTAAATGAACTTGCGGATAACCCTGGATCGAGAAAAACCAGGAAGCGTATCGGTCGGGGTATTGGTTCCGGTAAGGGCAAGACCGGTGGACGCGGCGTGAAAGGTCAGAAATCAAGATCGGGTGTTTCTGGAATACGCGCGTTTGAAGGGGGGCAAATGCCCCTCTATATGCGATTACCGAAACGCGGATTTAACAAACCGAACCGTGCGCGATATGTTGAAGTTAATATCGGTCGTCTCCAGCAGGCAATTGATGGCAAGAAAATAGATCCCAAAACAGCGATCGACAGTGCAGCATTGCTTAAAGCGGGTGTTATACGGCGCGCTCTCGACGGCTTGCGTTTATTGGGAACTGGCGAAATAACGGCAAGCGTGAATATCACGGTGGCCCATGCTTCTGCTACCGCGAAAGCGGCGGTCGAAAAAGCTGGTGGCACGGTTTCTATTTTAAAGGCAAAGAGTGAGAGCCAAAAATCTTAGGATCACTTGTATTCCAAAGCGTCTTGGTTTGAAGGCTATTTGCAATTTCAGGGTAACTTGCCGATCTAGTAACTTGCCGATCTAAACGTGTATCGCCATATTGCTAACTCTTGTTGGGCATCTCGTGTCTCGATGGATCGCTCGTGACTCTCTGAACAGACGCATATGGGCGAGGGTTGTTTATTGCGTATCAAATTTATCCTGGCGCGCCAGGTTTTAAGGCCCGTTTAGAGTAATAGACGCGGTAGAGATTATGACTTCAGCAGCAGAGCAGTTTGCTCAAAACATTACGTTTTCATCCTTTGCGAAAGCGGAGGAATTGAAAAAACGTCTCTTATTCACGCTTGGCGCACTGATCGTCTATCGGCTGGGAACCTATATTCCAATACCGGGTATTAATCCGACGGCCTACGCGCAGGCGTTTCAAACACAAACGGGCGGTCTACTCGGTACATTGAATATTTTCGCCGGTGGGGCGGTAGAGCGGATGGCGATTTTTGCGCTCAACATCATGCCTTATATCTCGGCTTCAATTATCCTACAGCTGATGACCGCAGTTATACCGTCCCTTGAGCAGATTAAAAAAGAGGGTGAACAAGGTCGGCGCCAGATTAATCAATACACGCGTTATCTGACTGTGTTTCTTGCGACGATGCAGGGATATTTCATTGCGGTCAGTCTTCAAGGTCAACCGAATGTCGTCGGTAATCCAGGGCCTTTTTTCTTGCTCACGACGGTCGTAACGCTCGTCGGCGGCGTCATGTTCCTTCTTTGGTTGGGTGAACAGATCACCGCGCGCGGCGTTGGAAACGGCGTATCATTGATCATTTTTGCCGGTATCGTTGCAGAGCTTCCACGCGCTGCGGCGGGACTTTTTGCCCTAGGTGGTGACGGTGGGCCTGGTGGGGCGGTACTTATTGTTGCCATTTTGGCGTTGGCGCTGATCGCGTTCGTTGTATTCATGGAGCGGTCGCAGCGCCGAATTTTGGTTCAGTATCCGCGTCGGCAAGTTGGATCGCGGATGACACAAGGCGAGAAGTCTCACCTACCGCTTAAGTTAAACCCATCGGGTGTTATCCCGCCGATTTTTGCCTCGTCGCTTCTGTTGCTTCCTGCTACCGCTGCGGGGGCCGTGGGCCAAGGATCGCCCGAATGGCTGCAAAGCCTTCAGATCATGTTCCAGCCAGGGCGACCAATGTATATCGCTCTCTATGCTGCACTCATTATCGGTTTTACCTTTGTTTATACTTCGGTCGTTTTCAATACCGAGGATGTGGCTGACAATTTGAAAAAATATGGTGGATTTATTCAGGGATATCGTCCGGGCGCGCGCACGGCGGGCTACTTGGATTATCTTGTGACGCGATTAACGGTTATTGGCGCCGCTTACCTGACTTTCGTTTGTATTCTTCCGGAAATATTGAAGCTTGCTTACGGGCAGGCCATCCCTGTTTATATCGGCGGAACATCGCTGCTTATTGTTGTATCGGTAACGCTCGATACTGTTGGGCAAATTCAAGGGCATCTTATTGCTCAACAATATGAGACGCTGATCAAAAAATCGAAATTGAGGGGTAGCAAACAATGATCCTCATCCTACTAGGGCCACCTGGTGCTGGCAAAGGCACTCAGGCGCAAAGAATTGTTGATCAACGGAAAATTCCGCAACTCTCAACGGGTGATATGTTGCGCGCCGCTGTTGCATCAGGATCTGATCTCGGCAAGCGTGTCAAAAATGTGATGGATAGTGGCCAACTTGTTTCGGATGAATTGATCGAGGAAATCATTTCAGCTCGAATACAAGAACCAGACTGCAAAAATGGTTGTATTCTCGACGGTGCCGTTCGCACGCTTGTTCAAGCGGAAATGATGGATCGCGTATTAAGCAAACATGATAGCGCCATTAATGTGGTCATTGAAATTGCAGTTGATGAAGAAGAGTTGGTTAATCGCCTCAAAAATCGTGTCGCAGAAACAATCGCTAAAGGCGAAGACGTCCGCGCCGATGATAACGAAGAAACCTTTAGGAACCGGCAATCTGTTTATCGGGAACAGACCGCTCCATTAATCCCGTACTATGAGAAACAGGGAAAATTGCGGCGTGTCGACGGAATGGGTAAAATTGAGGATGTAGCAGCGGAAATCGCCGCAATTTTGGATGAGGTCGCATAATCTTGGCGGGACCAAAAATTCTTACATCAACAATAGGTTTTAGAGCGCTTTGACGGTTGACGGCGCACTTCACGCGGGGTTATGACCCCGTTTTATTGATAATGATGACTGTATGTTTACGTCTTCCAACATGCTCTGGTTTGAGCAAACGGAAGGCGTTTTTTCTTGGCAGTGTTTAAGGGCCAAGAGGAGCCTATCTCGAGTAGGACTTTTCGCGACTTGAACTAGGTATAAAGCTAGATATAAAGGAAAACGGCCAATGGCCCGTATTGCAGGCGTAAACATTCCGGCAAATAAGCGCGTTGAAATCGCGTTGCGTTATATCCACGGGGTTGGTGCAACCAAGGCAACCGAAATTTGTGAAAAGGTTGGAATTCCGCGTGAGCGGCGCGTGAACGAGCTTTCCGATGCTGAGGTTTTGCAAATCCGTGAAACCATTGATGCTGGGTATATGGTGGAAGGTGATTTGCGCCGCGACGTTGCTGTTAATATCAAGCGATTGATGGACATGGGCTGTTACCGTGGGCTTCGCCATCGTCGGGGGCTTCCGGTGCGGGGACAGCGAACACATACAAATGCTCGGACACGCAAAGGGCCCGCAAGGCCTATCGCTGGTAAGAAGAAATAAGGATAGGTAAGGCTTATGGCCAAGCAAACTTCTAGCGGCCGGGTACGTCGTCGCGAGCGAAAGAATATCACAAGCGGCGTCGTGCACGTAAACGCCTCGTTCAATAATACCATGGTGACCATTTCCGATGAACAGGGAAACGCCATTTCTTGGTCAAGTGCCGGTGGAATGGGATTCAAAGGCTCGCGTAAATCCACACCTTATGCTGCCCAAATCGCTGCAGAAGACGCCGCTAAAAAGGCGATGGAACATGGTCTGAAGACCGTCAATGTTGAGGTAAAGGGTCCTGGGTCAGGACGAGAAAGCGCACTTCGGGCTCTACAAGCGGTTGGATTGACCGTGAATATGATACGCGATGTCACCCCGATTCCACACAATGGTTGTCGTCCACGCAAGCGTCGTCGTGTCTGATGGAGAGATCGGCATTTTACAAAGAAATATCGTTGCCGGGAAATAGAGCCGTCAGGATTTAAGCTGAACACAGCCACTGATTTTATCGACATTAGTGGTTCTGAATTGGAGATGGGATGTCCGTTGTAGAAAAAAATTGGCAGCAGTTAATCCGCCCTACGGAGTTGAGTGTTACGTCAGGAGCGGATCAAGCGAAAAATGCGACAATTGTTGCACAGCCGCTTGAGCGTGGCTTTGGCTTGACGCTTGGTAACTCCCTTCGTCGTGTGCTGCTTTCATCATTGCAGGGATCGGCCGTTACGTCTGTTCAGATCGACGGCGTTGTTCATGAGTTTTCATCAATCCCGGGTGTTCGTGAAGACGTTACCGATATCGTTCTGAATATCAAGCAGCTCTCGCTTCGTTCCCATGCTGATGGACCCAAGCGCCTGGTCCTGAAGAAAACTGGCCCTGGTGTTGTTGTCGCTGGTGACATTGAGGAAAACTCGACGGTTGATATTCTCGATCCGGCCCAAGAAATTTGCCATCTCGACGAAGGGGCAGAGCTTCGCATCGAATTTGTCGTTCAAACTGGCAAAGGATATGTGCCTGCGGATCGCAATCGTCCCGAAGACGCTCCTATTGGATTGATCCCGGTTGATAGTTTGTATTCGCCTGTAAAACGTGTTGCCTACCGGGTAGAAAACACGCGTGAGGGGCAGGTCCTTGATTATGACCGGCTGATTCTTGAAATTGAAACGGATGGTTCAGTCACACCAGAAGATGCCGCCGCCTATGCGGCTCGGATCCTCCAGGATCAGCTACAGATTTTTGTGAACTTTGATGAACCGAAGAAAGAAGCAGCTGCAAGCGAACGCGAAGAGTTGCCGTTTAACCCTGCGCTTTTACGCAAGGTTGATGAGTTAGAGTTATCCGTTCGTTCGGCCAATTGTTTGAAAAACGATAATATCGTTTACATTGGTGATCTAATCCAGAAGACAGAAGCGGAAATGTTGCGTACACCGAATTTTGGTCGCAAGTCACTTAACGAGATCAAAGAAGTCCTTGCTGGTTTAGGCCTCCATCTTGGAATGGATGTTCCTGATTGGCCCCCCGATAATATTGAGGAACTCGCCAAGAAGTATGATGAATAAGATCGGTACTTGGTGATTAGAAGATATTGAATAGGTAGATTGCTGCCCAATTGCTTTAGGAGTAACGACAATGCGTCACGGCATTGCACATCGAAAACTAAATAGAACGCATGAGCACCGCAAAGCCATGTTTGCCAATATGGCTGCGTCGCTTATTAAGCATGAACAGATTACGACCACGTTGCCCAAAGCAAAAGAGCTACGACCTATTGTTGAAAAACTTGTGACGATGGCTAAAAAGGCGCATGCGGATGACGCGCGCAAACTGCACCTGCGTCGTCTGGCCATTTCTCGTATTCGTGACGAAGGAATGGCAAAGAAGCTCTTTGATACGATTGGTCCTCGTTATGCGGATCGTTCTGGTGGCTATATCCGCATCATGAAAGCGGGATTTCGTTACGGCGATAATGCCCCTTTGGCAGTTATTGAATTTGTTGATCGCGACGAGGCTGCAAAGGGGCAGGATTCGGGTCCTGTGAATGATACTGACGAGGCCGACGAAGACTAGAGCCGTTTGCATTCAAGCTGATTCAGAAAACAGCTCTAGATTCTAGTTGGAGCCTGTTGCGAACCGCAAAACCGGTGATCCACTTTTGCTGCAACAGGCTCTAGCATTCATCCGACGTTTATTTTGGTGGAATAACCATTTGCCGACTTTGGCAACGTCGCTTTGATTGAAACGAAAATAAGCAACACAGCGGCGACTCAGCGTTTAATTAGCGACCCTGTCGAGGTCGCTTTTTTATTGCGCGACTTTCTTGTTCTTGTTATGTTCTGTCATGCGAGGGAGTTGCTGATGCTACAAAATGATCGCTTAGAAAACTTGGATGATGATCTTGGTTCTGGCACCGACCTCGGCCGTTTTAATGAAAGAGCATCGGAAGAGCATCTTCATGAGAATAGGTCTGATGGAATACGACTTTGTCTCGATATTGAAGATCAGACAGTCATCGCAGCCTTGTCGCGGCATTCTCGTGAGGACAGTCGCCAAGAATTTGCATCGACAGCCTTAAAGATCGGTATTTTGGCATTGAACCAAGCCCAAGGGGAGGTTGATGTTGAGCGGGTCCGCGGTGAAAGCGATCGATTGATTGCAAATTTGGGTTCGGCACTCGGGCAATATCGCGAGCGCCTATCGACCGATATTTCTAAGGCGCTTCAAGATTATTTTGACCCTTCATCGGGGCGCTTCACCGATCGCGTTGAGCGCCTCGTTAAAAAGGATGGTGAACTAGAAACCGTGTTGCGGGGGCAGCTGGCGGGCGACGGTTCAGTGCTTCAGCAAACATTGAGCGCGCATATGGGGCCTCAAAGCGCTCTCATGCAGGCCATTGATCCGGGCTCAGAAAAAGGCTTGGCGCGTCAGTTAGCATCCCATGTCAACGACGCGGCTGATGCGCAGCGCGAACACATTCTTAAAGAATTTTCACTCGATAATCCAAGCGGCGCTTTATCGAGGACGCTTAAAGAATTAACCGATCGGCACGGCGCAGCTGGGGCAGCGCTTGAAGCTAAGATTTCTGAGGTGGTGGCTGAGTTTTCTCTGGATAAGGAAGATAGTGCATTGTCTCGCCTGGTGGCGAGAGTTGATAATGCGCAAAGGCTCATTAATGACGAATTTTCCCTCGATAAAGACGGGTCTGCTTTGGCGCGAATGCGAAAAGAGATTAAAGATCAAGTAGAAGAATTGGCCAAAGGAAATCGTGATTTCCAGGAGGAGGTAAGGGCAAAGCTTCAAGAAATTGTGGCTCGTAAAGAGGAATCGCAGCGCTCAACACGCCATGGAGGCGAGTTTGAAGAAGCGTTATGCTCCGTCCTACAATCATTTTGCCAATCGCAGGGGGATATTGCGACGGCAACGGGAAACAAGGTGGGTGTTATTCGGAACAATAAAAAGGGTGATTGTGTTATTGAATTAGGCCCTGACCATGTATCGGCTGGCGCTAAAATTGTTGTTGAGGCGAAGGCGAGACAGAATTATTCGCTCGGCGAAGCGCGCGCTGAAATTGCGGAAGCGCGTAAAAATCGCGGCGCTGCAACCGGATTATTTGTTTTTTCCGAGCGCCTCGCGCCAGCAGGTTTGGAGCCGCTCCTTCGCTTTGGTGACGATGTATTTGTAATTTGGAATGAAAACACGGGTTCTCATGACGCATATCTTAAAGCTGGCTTAGCGCTTGTTCGTGCCCTAGCAGCAAAACCAGCAGATAGCGCTGATGTGCATGCGGCAGATTTAGAATTAATGTCCAAAGAAATTCGCGAGATTGAAAAGCAGGCTGCAGCGCTTGATAAGATTTCAACGTCGGCAGAGACCGTGCGCAGGAGCGGAGAGACAATCCGTGACCAAGTTGATCGAATGAAGATTAAGTTGCTGAGAGCCGTTGCTAAACTCGACGAAGGTATGTCCGCCCTGGCTTGAGGCCATGCAATCCGATTTGTGTACAGAAATTTTATGAATCTTGTTGCGCGATGCCTTAAAAACGTTTCTTTTCAAATGCAATCACCGAACGGCTTTAGGTCTTTGATATTAAAGCAATTCCAAGCCAAGTGTGTGCGGTTGGCGTTAAGGAAATGCGACAAATCAACAACTTAAAGCGCCCTTCTGTTTCCAATTGAAACGGAGGCGCTTTAGGCAATTTCTGACACGTGAGCCATCAATTATTTGAGAGGCCATTTGGGCAGGAAATGCTTTAGTTGAAAACCAGGCGCTGTAAAGCGATTTCAGATCAATTAAGATCATTCAATCACTTTGCTGCTTGTCTTTACGTGCTTCCTAGAGCTTTTCGCGTTTCGATGGAATCGGAACGCGGCTCTAAGTGTTTGTTTGGTCGGTCGAACAATTGTTCGACCTATTGCCGAGTTGATGGACGGGAACCATCAACCGATCACACTTATCGGCGAAGCGCTCTCGTGGCGAACCGTTCACACTGCGCCTGAAACTGCTTTGGTGTGCCGATCGAAACCATGTTATCATAAAGTTGATTAGTATGCTCGCGATGAAAGCATGAGCCGCCTTACTTTATGTCACGTTTTACCACAATCGTGTGCGCCGCAATGATGACGTCAGTTGATTTGATAAGGAATTGACGATGCCCAGAATGACACAGAAAAATATTCGATACGTCGACATTTTGTCGGTAGGTCTCTCTATTTTCGTCATGGCAATGTTTCAAGCAGCATTGGCTAATTCGTCAACCACGTCTTTACTTCAGAGCCGAAGCAATTCGACTGCGCTTCAAGCCAATCCAACAAGAGAGAACGCCGAGGACTTGGATGGTGAAGCGCTCAGTATGGGGCGTAATTTAATGTCCCCGCAGTCGATAGCAACTCAATCGATGAGTGACATTCGGTTATCGTTTTCATCTGTCGTCGCGCAAGCATCCCCGGCAGTTGTGAATATTTTTACGACACGCCGCGTTCAGCGCTCGACAGGCAATCCGTATTTTGATCAATTCTTAGGCCTTCAGCCACGCGCCCAGAACTCTCTAGGGTCGGGGGTTATTGTTGCCTCAGACGGTGTGATTGTCACGAACAATCACGTTATTGAAAACATGACCGAAATCACCGTGGTCTTTGCGGACCGTCGTGAGTTCGCCGCTGAACTTCTCCTCACTGACCCTAAGACCGACCTTGCTGTTTTGAAAATAAATGCCGGTGAGGCTCTCCCTTATTTAGAGTTCGCAAATTCTGATGCCGCTGAAGTGGGAGACATCGTGCTTGCAATAGGCAATCCTTTTGGTGTTGGGCAAACGGTAACGAGTGGGATTGTATCTGCCCTTGCGCGGACACATATTGCTGGCGGTCGAAGGCAACAAACGACAACAAGTGATTATCAATTCTTTATACAGACCGATGCTGCCATCAATCCGGGTAATTCTGGTGGTGCCCTTGTCGATGTGGAAGGCAAACTGCTCGGCGTTAATACGGCAATTTATTCGCGCTCTGGAGGGTCTGATGGGATTGGGTTTGCTGTTCCGGCAAGCTTGGTTCGACAGGTGATTAATACGGCGGTCACGGGAGAAGATTTGCAACGGCCTTGGGTTGGCGCAGCAACGGAAAGTGTCAGCGCTAGTACCGCCCGGGCGCTTGGGCTCGATCGTCCAACAGGGGCGATTATAAACGATATTTATCCGAACGGACCTCTTGATAAAGCTGGATTAAAGCCCGGCGATGTTATTGTTGAACTTGACGGAGAGCCCGTCTTCGATGCCGAGACTCTAAGGTATCGAGCAGGTATTCAAGTCGTTGGTGGCGCAGCACCCATTGCCTTTATACGGAAGAGCAAGAGACAAACCGCTAAAATAATTTTTGCCCTTCCGCCTGATCAACCAGCACCCGATGAGCGAACTCTATCGGGATCTCATCCATTGAGCGGCGTTTCCGTTGCCAACCTTTCCCCGAAATATAACGATGAACTTGGTGTGGATCCCTTGCTGTCTGGCGTGATTGTTACTGATACGGGAGCACGGCGAACATACGCACGGCGGTCTGGGCTAAGGGCCGGATATCGAATATTGGCGTTAAACGGTAAGCAGATTACAAGCACAAAAGTGCTCGATAACGCGCTGAAGAAAACACCACGTCGTTGGGTCTTTGAGATTGATACCGGCAGAAGAAAAGTAGAGTGGTGTACAGAGCAAACCGGCAGGTCCTGTCGTTGAGTTGAACCCGTAGGAGATACAAAAAATTGTATCATGAATTGAAGCTACTAGCGGCTGTTGGCGCGGGCGGTGCGATCGGCGCGATCGCTCGTTTTGCCGTTGGCCGTGTCTGCGACCAATTTTGGGAGACAGGTTTTCCAATTGCCACATTTGCTGTTAATGTCGTTGGTTCGTTTGCAATGGGAATATTTTCGTATTGGCTTACAACCCAAAGCAATAGCGAAGTTTTGCGGGCATTCGTTGCCGTTGGTGCGCTCGGTGCCTTTACGACATTCTCGACATTCTCCCTAGATGTAGTTAATCTTTATAAAGATGAAATGCTACTGGAGACAGCAATCTATGTCACTATGTCTGTATGTCTTTCAATAATCGCTTTAATTGTTGGTTTGACAACTGCGAAACATTTTTTGAATTAGAAAGATCGTCGTCCATTCTTGTATGACGATTGCCGTTGGCAAAGAACCATAATTCACCACGCTAAAACGGTCATTATTCGGTAAAATTCCGTGAAATAAGATGCAAGAATTAGATAGTACTGAGCCGCGAAAACCAGCCGTTCAGCAGAAAAAAGTGGAAGCGGCGGACGCAGATATGCGTTTAGACCGCTGGTTTAAGACGCATTACCCACAAGTAAAACATAGTTCCTTAGAGAAATATTTGAGAAAGGGGCAGGTGAGAGTGAATGGGCGGCGTGTAAAGGCCGCTTGCCGCGTTCAGCCTGGTGATGTCATTCGTGTGCCACCGCTTGACATTGACGCTAAGATGGCTGTCAGCGATAAGGCACGAGGCCGAAATAATCTTTCTAAAGAAAAGCACAGAGATGCTGCAAAACACATTCGTGATATTACTCTTTATGAAGATGATGCATTACTCGTTTTAAACAAACCTTTTGGTATCCCGGTTCAAGGGGGGCTAAAGACCAAGCGTCATATTGATGAGATGCTTGAAGCGTTATCCGGCGATCGTGAAAAACCACGTCTGGTCCATCGGTTAGATCGTGACACAGGCGGCGTGCTTGTCCTTGCGAAATCAAGGAGTGCCGCTGCGTCATTAGGTCGAGATTTTCAAAAAAGACTCATCGAAAAAACCTATTGGGCCTTAACACTTAGTCGGCCGAAGCCTTCAGAAGGAACGATAGATCTGCCCATTGAAAAACGGGTTCGATCAGGAGACGACCGAGAAGTGATGATGCCATCTTCAGGCGGAAAGAGGGCTATCACCCATTTTAAAACTTTAGAGGCGTCAACCACTGGCCCTGCGTTTGTTGCGTTACAGCCTGTTACAGGGCGGACGCATCAATTGCGCGTTCATTGTGCCGCGATGGGCACCCCAATTGTGGGAGACTTAAAATATGGTGGTCGCGGCGCATCGATTGACGGTATTTCCACGCGCTTGCATCTTTTTTGTCGCCAACTGTCCTTGCGCCATCCAGTAACCGGAAACCTAATCGAACTGCGTGCCGAGCTGACCGATCATATGGAAGAGACATGGAAGTTTTTTGCGTTTGATAATGATGCATCTGTTACATGGCCGACAAAATAAATGCTCAGCTGGTTTTCGACGAATGGATGATAACAAGTAATGCGCTGGCACAGGATGCGCTACTTTTTTTCGGGTGCGCCAATAGGAACATGGCGGTTCATTCGTGAATTAGGGACGTGTTAATAGGAGCCGAAGCAAATGGAACGGTTTTACGAGACTGTCACTGTTGTCAAAGTCGAAAATGGATTTGCTATAGAATTGGATGGGAAGCCGGTTAAAACGCGACGTGGTGCACGTGTCTATTCGGAAAAAGAAGCATTAGTATACAGAGTAGCGGAGGAATGGCGCGCGCAAGAGAAGGCAATTATTCCGGCGTCGATGCCGATGTTCCAGTTGCTAACGGCGGTTATTGACCTTGGTCCTTCTCAAAGTGACGAGTGGGTCGATCGAATTATTTCTTATGCAGATAGTGAGTTGATTTGCTATCGCGAAGAGACTTTAGAGTCACTTTATGAACGTCAGTGTCGGGTTTGGGATCCCTATCTCCAATGGTTGTTAGAGCACTATAATATTAAACTACAAACAGGACGCGGTATTGCGTTTATTCATCAGTCACCTGAAACTACTCAGATGTTACGATGCTTATTTAAAGAAGCGTCCCCTTCGGAACGCTTTGCGTTGAAAGCATTAGCAGAGATCACGAGTTCGGCGGTGCTGCCATATGCGCTATGGCGCGGTCCTTTTAGAGAGGATGAGGTTTTTGAAGCCTCTCGTCTTGATGAAGTCTTTCAAATTGAACGGTGGGGGGAAGACGACGAAGCCATGCAAAGAACCAGACAGATTCGCAAGGATTATGACACGGTGAACGCATTTTTGAAATTGAGTCACTAAAGCGTCTTTTTTTGTATAGTTCGTAATGTCGGGTCGTACACACACTTCCCCTGGATATGGTTTCGCATTTCCTTAACGCCAACCGCACACACTTGGCTTGGAAATGCTATAGTTGGTCAATTGGGAACAACGTTATCTCACCTTCTCTCTGGACCGTTCTTTACTATTCTTTGGGTACCAATGCGGGTGGTGCGGTATTGATAATCGATAGCTCATCAAAGATTTCCAAAAAGGAAGACTCTAGCGCCTCGTCGACATCATCCATGGTGACCGGCAAGCCGAGGTCGACAAGGCTGGTGACGCCGAGGCCCGGTTCACTTATTCCGCATGGAACAATCCCACTAAAGTGGTCTAGGTTTGGCTCCACATTGATAGCAAAACCGTGATAGCTGACCCATTTTTTTAATCGTATTCCAATGGCCGCAATTTTATCCTCAGTGATCGGGCCTCCTGGTCGGGTTCTATCGATCCAAACGCCGACCCTTTTTGCGCGCCTTTCACCTTTGACGTTAAACCGCTCAAGACACTGAATAACCCAGCGCTCCAAGCTATTCACAAATGCCCGAACATCGCGTCCCCGCTTTGCCACGTCCAGCATGGTATAGACGATCCGTTGTCCGGGGCCATGATAGGTGAATTGGCCGCCACGATTTGTTTTGAATACCGGAATATGCTTTTGATCTAATAGATCTTTGTCCTTTGCGCTGGTTCCGGCCGTAAACAAAGCAGGGTGCTCCAAGAGCCATACGCATTCGTTCGCAGTACCTTCGCTGATGGCTATTGCGCGTGCCTCCATTGCTGCCAGGCTCGACAAGTAATCCTGATAGCCTGGAAAAACAGACCATTCAATCAACCGTGCTGGTCTTTCTTCTACCATACTCATATCACTCTTCGATTTTGGGACTTGGCATTGGCTCAGTTGACGTTGGTTCAAAGACGGCGACCGTCTCGCGACTGGTTTCGGTCGGCGTTTGGCCGCTTAAGGCATTGGATCACGAATTTTTCCCGTTTTTAGCGATGAACTTGACGATACTCAATGAAATGCGCTTGAGCCTTACGACTACATTTGCTATCTCGCGCTGCCGTGTCTTAATTGACGCGAAATGCGGTCGTGGCGGAACTGGTAGACGCGCAGCGTTGAGGTCGCTGTCTTTCACGAGGTGGGAGTTCGAGTCTCCCCGACCGCACCACAATAAAAACAATGACTTACGTGGTGTACTGCAGATTAATTTCTGCCCGAGGTAACTGCTGGGTAACTTTTCGAGACATTTTCGTAACGAGTCTGAACTAGCATTAAACCATGTTTTTCAAGCTCATTCACGGCGACGACCCCGAGCGGTGGGGTGCGATCGGCTTCAGTCAAAGTCCCGGCTATTGCAACAGCGCGGACAGGGTGTTGCTTGGCGTGAGCAAGACAGCGCCAGGCAAACATCCCCTGCGTGGAAAGATATTCGGCTGGTGCACGTTCCACGTCTGCCAGCACGCCTTGAGAGACTTGGCGTGCCCCGACATGAGGGCTTTGCACCCGCATGTTGAAGAAAAGTGGCCCATTGGCATTCCAATCAAGGATTATCAGCGCTTCGCGGCTGGCCATGAGTTCAACTATTCCGAGGTCGACGTGCTCGCCCGTCGCGCGCGGCATAATCTTGTCCGGGTGTACGATATGGAAGAGGTGATCGAGCAGATCCCGGCAACCCCGGTCGCCGTCCAATATCAGTCGCCAAGCCTGCGCTTGTATCTGAAGTCATTTGATAGAGTGGTGCCGCTTAGTAATGGAGACTCCATCGAGGCGCGACCTTGAAGCCTGCAGACGCGGCAATGCCCTAGCAGCCTTCCAAGCTGAGGATGCCGATTCGATCTCGGCTACCCGGTCCAGCACTTACGATGAGTTAAGTGATGGATTAGTTTCCGGCCGGCAAGGTCAGAAACTAAATAGAAACTTTGCATCAACTTTTTTTCAGTGCCATCCATTCACTCGTGAAATTCAAAGCTACGTCTTTGGGGGAACGAATTTCAAAATCGGTAAAATTGGCAGATCTGCACCAGATGCCCAGCTTTGCGATGAGGCAAATTCGCGGAAGTAAGGATAGGCAGCATTCTTACCAGTTCTTTTCGCAAATGACCGTGCAGAATTCTCGTCGACTTCTTCGCTCAGCGTAAAGAACACTACGTAGAGAGCTCTACATTTAAGAAGTAGAGCATCTTTGCGAGTGACTTGAATCGAGAATTCGAAGCTGACCGTGAGAATCCTTTCCTCTTTAGAATAGGTTACTTCGCCCGTCCCAATATTGCGGACAAAGCAGCGCTCGACCTCACCATCGTCAGCAAAATAGCCGGGTTCAATTTGGAATTCGCTTCCTATCAGACGGATATCTTCTATCGTCGCGCTCTCGACAACCTTGTTATATGCCTTTGCCTCAAGCGCACTTGGGGTTCGTGCCGCCACTGATTTCTTTTTTGTAGCACGTTTCTTGGTGGTTTTCTTAGGTGCGGCCTTTGCCATCTTAGGCTACGTCTTCCATCTCGTGATAGCGATGTTCAAACTGCGTGACCTGATAGCTGGAAGTATCCGGCACGCAGTCATTCGCAACGGCAGCATAGACGGGGTGTTGATAATCCGTGCACCGAAGAACAGATGTCCAATCATTAGCGCGCGCCTTCCGCTCAGAGGCCCAGCGATCTCTTTCCTTGCTCGAAATCGAAAGCTCATCTTCGAGAACGTGAAGAATTTTTCCCAACCGTCGAACCGAGAGGTTTTGAGCTGAGAGGCCCAACAATTGCGAAACTGCAGACTCACTGATGCCCAGGCGTTTCGCGAGTTCCTTTTGTGTCACGCCGGCTCTTTCCATGGCCCATTCGATAAGAGCTTGAGACTTCGTGACCGCAGCTTCTTCGGCGTAAGCGATTTCGTATTCTGCTTTGCGTTTGTCCGTCATATCTTTGCTCCTTTAATCTTTGCCACTAGCTCTACGGCTCTCTCTGCTGCCGTCTTCAATAGCTTTCGGTCAGCCTTATCTTTCTTCTTCTTTGGTTCGACAGCCGAAATGAAGAACGCACGTGAGCCATTGTAGCTTCCTTCGACACCATATACTCGGCATTGATACGCCTTCGCCGCTTGAACGCGGTACTCGGCATGGCCGACCTTATGTCGATGTTCATCAGCGTTCCACTTTTCACTGTTTCGTACACGCCCAAACTCGCAATATTCCTGTTTCAGTAAGGCATCAATCTTGGCGGCATCTTTTGCGCTGGCTGCTTCTAGATCCGCCTCGAATTCTAGATAGGCAAAAGCCAGGGCCTCGCTGCCACTCGCATAAAGATAGTCTTTCCGGCTTCTCTCGGCCTTTGCCATCGGAGTTCACTTAAGTTATAAGTTAAGTCTTGCCAAGGGGTAAAGGGGCGCATGCATGTTCGCGAAAATTAATTCGCTTAAAATGTCAAGCATGGATTGAACCACCACAAAACACACCACGAATAATAGAAAATCGCGTGATTCGGGCGAAAACTATGCATGCTTTCCTTCTGGAGCCTAGTGATAATCTCAAATTTTAACCATTTTGGCGCCACGTTAAGAAAGTTTCGAGCCTCCGCGTTCCGGGGTCTAGATTATCGCGCCCGCGTCGGCGCGACCCTCCGCCTCCAGGCGGACGATATGCACTGTCGCGTCAGCGGGCAGCATGGCGCTTGGCGATGGCGCAGAGTGCCGTGCCGGCTGTTACCGACGCGTCCTCCAGAACCATGGTAACGCTCCCGGCGAGCATGTCGCGGTCGCGCGGCCCCCATCCTAGGGCCCGAAGTATCGGGTTGGGCTCCATCTGAAACTCCGCGCAGATGCCGCGGATCGTGTCCGGAGCGACGCGATCGCCAGTCTCTGTCTGCGCGCGCGCCAGACCCCTTACTAGCGCCATCTGCTCATCTGAGAGGTGGTATCGAGAGAGGGCAGCCAGCGCCTCTTCGGGAGCGTCACGGAAGCGCTCAAGCATCATGCTAGCATCCTTTGCAGTATCCGCCGACAATCCGATCTAGGATCCATACTCAATAAGAGCGGTGGGGGATTGGCCCTAACCAGACCTAAGCCTTTGGTATTCTTCGCGGGCATCGTCATCGATCAAAACCTCGATGCTCTCTGCCCAGTGGACATTGGAGCCGCGTTTTTTGATGCCCGAAACCCAGTACTCTTCGCGGCTATCAACATCCGTGAAATTACCAGAAATGCCATTAGCTTTGGCCAATGTTCGCCCTCTGTAGTACACAGACTTGCCAGTTTTTGAGAATGTTACCCATCCAATTCGTGCAACCGCCCCGTCGATGTCGCCGTCTTTATTTTCGACATACATCACCCTTTGCTTTTGGCCTCTAGTCAATTGGTTCCTTTGGGGCATACTCAATCATCCAATAATATTGACAATTTTCAAGACATTAACGAATGACCGCTTCTGGCGATTTTGGGTCGTCTAAATTGAATATGCACCCTAAGCATCGGCCAACTCCCCTAGGCGCATCATCGCGCCCGGCTGGGCGGCGGCGCGGTGCCACTCGTTGATGCGAGAGTCAATCACGGATTGGAAGCGGCCGACCGCAGCGGTGACGGTGTCCAGGGCGCGTCGACTCTCGGCGCGCTTGCGATGGGCGTCGGGCGCAAGGCTCTGCTCTGCTTGATCTCGCAAGCGGGAGAACTCCTCTGACGTACGCCCAGAGAGCACGGCCGGGGCCGTGAGAATGGCGGAGGCGATCCTCGGGTCGTCGAGGTGCTGCGCCACATCCGTAAACGGACGATCTCGGAAGTGCGCGCGTATCTCCGTCGCCAAGGCCGGCTCAACGCGCATGGACAACGCGTTGTCCAGCTCGCCATCAAAGTGGGCGATCTGGCGCTCCAAGGTTGTCACGGCGGAGGCCAACGAGCGCGTGGCGCGGTCGGCAACAGCGCTGGACTGCTTGGCGAGCGCGCCCAAGGGGACGTCGCTGTCTCGGGCCGCGTCTCGGATAGCGTCCCATGCTTCTTGCGCCTTTTGCAACACGCCCTGGGCATGAGCAACACCCGGTGCGTCGCCGCTGACCTGTCCAGGCGTCAAGTCCAGCGGATAGTCTTGCACCTTGCGCAGGCGGCGGCGCTGCTCGGCGCGGGGGGCGGGGTGCGACACGCGGGCAGTGTTGCGCGCGGCCACGGCGACTTCAATGGGAGAGGTCATCAATACAGTCCTATGGTGCGGCCCGACCCGCCGCGGATGACGCGCTGCTCCGCGATCATGTAGGAGCAGGCGTCCAGCGGGTGGTCCGGGCACGAGGGGATGTCGGCGACGTCGTCGGGGTTGCGCTCATCGCGAACGGCGTTCGCAAGCGCGTGCATCAGAAACCCGCACCTGTCGCTGACATAGAGGTGCGGTCTGATCGGGTTCTGCTCGGCGGCGGCCTGCAGCATGGAGGAGATGAGGACCCAGCGCTCGGCGCGGCGGCCCTTCTTGGGCAGGCCGACATGCCAGAAGTGGCCGGTCTCTTGGATCATGTTCTTAACGTCCTCGCCCTGAAGACCGCGGGCATTGTCAACGACAGCATTAGGCTTCTTGATGCCCCAGTCCGCGCAGACCATGGCGACGCGCTCGCCCAGGCGGTCGGGCACCCACTCAGACGACTTGTTCAAGTCTTCATCGATGCCGGGCGTGCCGACGAGGTCGGTGATCTCGTCCAAGACGATAACGGAGTCCCGTGGGACGGCGCGATTGTCGATGACCATGTCCCGCTTGAGGCGCAACCCGATATGGGCGACCGAAGGCGACGAGAGGCCCCAGTCTATCCCCACACGGACGACGAAGGGCTCAAGGTTAAGCCGCTGTTGGTCGACGTTGATCACGTGGGTGTCCGGGTCCCACATCGGCCACATCAGGCCGGAGCCCTGCTCCCACTGGCCAAAGAGCCACTGGTTTAGGAGCGTCTCGTTGCCGTGGCAGGCCTCGCGTAGGCGCTTGATGTAGGCCTCGATGTCGATGAACGGGTTGTCCATTGGCCCGGAGGGAATCGTGACCCAGCGCTCATCGTCGATCTCGTAGGGCGCGTGGCTCTGCCTGTCCTTGACGTGGCGGTCGTAGATGCGCCCGTGGAGCGGGCCGCCGGGATTGCCTAGATACACGACGCGCGTCGACACCCCCTCGGGGGCACGAAGGTTGGACCGCAATAGGCGGAGAACTCGCTCAGACGTGTACTGAGTGACCTCCTCAACGATGATCAGGTGGAAGTTCTTACCTTGCAGCTTGTCGTAGTCGCCATTGCGCTCGATTGCGGCGAGCGTCACCTTGGCCCCGCCCACGCGAAGTATCTTCTCGGCGCGGTTATAGGTGTGCGCCCCGCCATAGAGCGCCGACACCGCGGTGATCAACTCATCCTCAAAGTCAGACAGCGCCCGGAGGGTCCGGCGGACAACGAGCACAGAGCAGTCGTCTTGATACGCATCGATATCACGCAGGATCAGGGCTATCGCCGCTGTGGTCTTGCCGCCGCCGCGCGCGCCCAGAAGGGCGACGTTGCACTCGCGCGGGACCTGAAGAACGCTGGCCTGAAAGGGCGACAGCCTACGCACTCTGCACTCTCCTCATGTAGTCGTCCATGTCGCGCGCCGACGGCAGGTTGACCGTCTGCGTACGGTTGTCATTGATGGTGATGTGCGCGGGCGTCTTTGTACCCTCGTAGCCGCGGCGGGCCTTCAGTAGGAAGATGGCCGCTGTAACGCCGCCCTTGTGGTTGGGGTCGCGGGCGCGGCTCATCAGGATGTCGACGAGCTCGTCCTCCATCGCGGAGTAGCCCCGCTCAATCGCCTCGTCGACCTCAGGCTGGCGCTTGCGAATCTCAGCCAGCGTGTCGCGATTGATGCGCAGGCGCTTGGCGATGGTGACGAGGGCGCAGCCGTTGCGCGCCATCTCCTCGACGATTTCCACGCCGCGCGCGCCGAGGCGACGGTTATTGCCGCCAACGTTGCGAATTACAGCGGGCTCAGCCATCGACAAACGCCTCGGCCTGCTCGCGCGACCAACGCTTCACGCGCATCAGGCGAGATATCTGTTGTTGCCGGACGATGGCGCGCTTCTGCTCGGCTGCACGGGCGTTCTTCGCGGCGTGGTCAACGCCCTCGGGCGGCTTCTGCGCAAAGGCACTTTTCTTGTCGATCATCTTTAGTCTCCGTTATATTGGCGGGCGGAGCCCAAGGAGGAAGATGCTCCGCCCGCCGCTGCGACGCCTAACCCGCTGTGGTCGAGCCCCGTCGCAACCGATTGAAAAGTTATCCGTGAGGTTACTTTCATGTCGAAACCATCGTTGCCGCTCGGCGCAACGGAGCGTTCATAACGCTGGGGTGCTCTGTAGGCGTTTCTTTTTGCGTCGCCGGGATCGCCGGTGTTGCGGTCACTATAATTAATTAGAATGCAGAATAAATTACTTTGATGTCATCGTGAGAACGCGCCCAAAACGCGTCAAATGACCGGCTCAAAACGGACTAAATGGCCTGGGGACTAACCACTTTGCCCCGTAAGATCCCAAGCGAGTAACTGCGCGGTTCCTGGCGGTCCATAAAATAAGTGTTTCTTTAGTCCGTTTAGTCAGTATAGTAAGTTAATCAGTTGATATCGCTGTGGAAAATGACCCCTGGCTAGACTACCCACTATGGGCTAGTCAGGGGCAAAAGAGCTAACATTCAACGGGCTAGAACGGACAATCGCGGACCTTCAACTCCTCTGCGCTGACCATTGTCCATTCTTCACGGTCGTCGGGCCAGTCCGTTCCGGGGAACAGTTCCTCGCGGGCCTGTCGCAGGCTTTGCGGCGGTCGCCATCCGACCGGACGGGCTCTGTCTTCCTTTTGCCAGGTTGTCTTCGGCACTTTGCCTTTGCCAATGAGCCGATGCCAGAGCGTCATACTTACATCCTTGTCCTCGCCCAACCGTTCGGCTTGCTCTATCAACCAGCGTGACGGAATTATGTCGCAGGCCTCACCCTCCCAAAGAAGACGAAACAAGAGCCGATCAATACCGCGCAGGGAGTTGGCCTGTTGATCGCGCAGCGCGCCCGTGGCGACGCGGTTCTTTTCAGGATGCCAGCCTGTCAAATCTTCCGCCAGCGCCGCTTTTAAAAGCGCAGACGCGCCCCCATCGTCCAACCAGCCGAACAGCGCCTCCCAATATTTACTGTTGCCTTTGTGATCATCGCCGACGTCCGCGACGACAAAGCGCCGCGCGCCCAGGCCCGCGGGAACCGCCCAGTCACGATTTGTCGACATGAACATTGCGATGTGGCTGGCCTCCTGCTTGACATCGACGCCCTTGGCTTCGACAGCCATGGTTTCCTCGGTTATCAGCGTCTTAAGCACGCCCTCGCCGTCGGTGGCGGTGAAGTCGGCCTCGTCCGCAAACAACAGACATATGTGTCGCAGATGGGCGTTGAAGTTGCCGGTCACATGCCGTCGCTGGGTCAGCTGCATGGCATGTTCGCCAAAAATGCGCATCAGGCACTGGCCGATGAAGCCCTTGCCCACGCCTTCCGCGCCCCGCAATACCACGGCCACCTTGGGCTTTGCCGCCGGGTTCTGAATCACCCAGCAGATCCACTTCCAAATGTATTCGCGCGCATCCGTTTCTATGACTTCTAGATGTTGCAGAAGCCGATCAATGTCACCTTCGATTGGCTCGACGCCGTAGCCCCGCCAGAGGTTGTATGCGCGTTCGCCATGGCTGGCGGCGTTCGGGTCTAGTATGAAGCCATCGGGGTAGAAGCGGCGGCCATGCCATTCTTCCCAGTGTTTGTAGGCCGGCTCTGTCTTAAAGCCGTCCTTCGTCTCGACCTGCACCTTGTGCGTGGCCAGGGTGTAGCGCATCGCCTGTGCGTCCATGCCTTCAAGAGGAAAGCGATCCTCAAAGAAGCGCAGACGGCCGCCGATGCGGGCGGCGAAATAGCGATCGTTTATCGCCTTTAGAACATCAACCTTGTCCATCGTTCGCCTCCAAGAAGGCGATGGCGCGAGCGATGGCGCGGTCAGGGTTCTTCTGATCCAGAATGTGAGCCGACACGGCGAACGCCGGATTCGTCAGGCACCAGCGGATCAGTTCAGGCACGACTTCATCGCGGACACAGGCACCGACGAATGCCAGCACATGTTGCGAGCGCGATTTGAAAGGCTGCCCGTTTACGTCACGGGCGTCGTTGAGCAATCGGAATGCCCAGGGGGGAAGAACCTCGCAAAGAAACAGCGCATCCGTCGGCCCGGTGTATTCCGCGATTGTATGCACGGTTCCGCGTGAACGCGGCGGCTCCGCTTTGTCCACCCTACCCATGCCATCCGTACACGTTATTCCTTCTTCAAACATCGTCAGTCGCGTCGGAGCAGCTGCGCGGCCTTTTTCACGCTTCCTCTTGTTGGGCAGGTTGATTGTGCCGGGAAGACGCATGATGCGATCTATGTTGTGGCAATGGTCGCCGCCAAGCTGCTGTTCGATCCAGCGATTGATTGCCTCTACGTCCTCCAAGTCATCAGTGGGAACGATCCGCCAAAACGCCTGAAAGCCGCCCCCGGAGTCAATGATGAGCTGTGGACGCCTATTGAACGCATTCAAACGCGCGAAGATTGACGCCCGCGCCTTGTCGAAATCTTCGTCAGGGTTCGGGTCGACGTCGACGTGCAGCCACTCGGCGGCGATGATGTCCGCCTTGGTCGTCTTCTTGGTGATGTTCTTTTCGCCGGTCGCATTGACCTGGAAGTAGACGTTCTTGCGGCCGACCTTGCCCTCCAGCCACTGTTGCAGCATCTTCTGCTGCTCGTCGCGGAAGGTTGTCGTTGATATCCTCCCGTCCGGCACGATGGATGTGAGCACCCATGGCCCGCCGGGGCGAAACTTCCGGAGGAAGGCGACAGCTTCATTTACATCGGCCGTAGACAGACTATCTTTGCTGTCGAAGCTCGTCCTGGCAGATGTAACTTCCTTGGAAACCTCCCGGCCCCCGGCGTTCGCGTCGGGGGCTTTTGTTTGCTGAGTCATCTCACGCCCCCCTCTTGCGGGAGGCGATCCACGCTTCGACATCACTGCGCCTGTACAGGACACGACGTCCAAGGCGGGAGTAGGGTGGTCGGTCCGCCGCGCCCAGCGAGCGCCCAACCTCGAAGTATGAGATTGACAGCCCGGTCAGCTCCGCGACCTGCGTGGTGTTTAGGTATTCGTCAGCCTTGGGCTGATCAATCAGTAGAGTGGCTAGCTCCTCGCGCACAATGGCGCGGACGGCCTCGTTCATGTCCATTACTCGGACTCCGACTGAATTTTCGTTGAGGGTTCAGTCGGCGCGAGGTCATACGTTTCGCTTATTGGGCCTCCTCACCGGGGCCGGCCCGCCGTGCACAGCTACCGGATTTCGTGCCCGGTATCACTGCCCGGTCCCAAACTGGGACACTCAAGGGACTTACGCTGCGACTTATCCATACCTTATGCTATTTGAATGCCGGCTTAAAGCTTTATCTTTGCAGAGATCAAATCGGCAATCTCCTGGGACCAGCGAGCGCATGACTCGTCGGTAACGTGGCCGTAGCCGTCAGTGACGTCGCTCTTGCCCGTATGGTTAACTAGCTTTCGCAAAACGCGACGCGGCACCGCCGTCTCGCTCTCGGCTAGCCCGATGAAGTGGTGGCGCAGACGATGAGAGTAGCTGCCCTTGCCCGCGCGGATTGAGTTAAAGGGGAAGGCAAGATCAGTTTCATGCGACCACTGTCTTGCTAGAATTGATGCGACCTGCGCCGGCAGGTGCCTCCAGAACGACAGGTCTTGCCCCATCTTAGTTTTGGGCGAGGGGATGAAGACCCGGTCGCCTTCTATATTACTCTTGCGGATCTGCAGGATGTCTGACTGCCTTAGCCCGGTCAGTGCAGCCACGCAGTGCGCGTCATACATCTGCGTCGACGTTGACTGCAGTATGCACGGCCACCATTCCTCGATATTAGCGGACTGCTCCCCACGGCCGCTCCGTGGGCGGCGCAGTTCGGGCAAGCGGACGCGCCGGTCAGTCGCGATCTCTACCAGGCGACGTATGTGGTTCACGGTGTCACGCGCTGGATGCACTCCGGACTTGTCCATTATGGACGCGCGCAGATCCAGAAGCGCCACCTTGTCGAGGGAGGCAACGTTCACGGACCAGATGTGGTGCGCGTGTTTGCCGACGCGGCCCTCTGCCTCCTTCACAGTTACGGGCGACCCGCCGCGCAAGAGGTGGTCCCGGGCCCATGTGTCATGGACGTCGCGCACGGTTCGCTTCTTGGGCGCGCCTCTTTCGTTCGCCTCAGCGGCAAGGCGGCGCGCCTCGTTGATCTCTATGCTGGGCCAGCGGCCAAGTGTACGGCGGTCGCGGCCGGACTTTTGAAATATCCAGCTTTTCGTTCGCCCGTCGTTCCAAACCCGCACGCCCAGCCCATGGTGGCGCGCGTCCCAGTGGAGGCCAGGCTTCTGGGCCTTGTCCATCCACGCGGAGGTGATGTTCGGCATGGGGAGTAACTCTCCAGGTAACTAAATTGCTATAGTTCGATATAGCCGGAGAGGGCGCAAAGTAAAGTTAATGCTTGATTCTATTGGATAATTAGGTCCTGTAAAACTCGGCCCCCAGCGTTGAGGTCGCTGTGGAGCAATCCGTGGAGGTTCGAGTCCTCTCGACCGCACCATTATTACATATTTCAGGATCGATCAATTTTCGGTCATCTTCGATATGGCTTCCTGATCGGGTTGCCTTTGGTTGAGTGCTTAAGGTGCATTTTAGATCCGCCTTTTTTGTTATCGTGTATCATTATTGTGTTTCCCTAGTCTCTCGAAAACTGCCTTATCTACCGTCCGCTTTGTGTACGCTATTAGGTCCGGCCGGCGCTATTCCGGTCTTATTGGGGGCGCTTATTGCTGCTCTGTATAACCTAGTGATCATATGATCCTTCCACTGAAAAGGATTGAAGCGCTTCCGTCGGGGTACCTTTGGCAAAACCCAGCAGGATGAAGACCCCAGCAAATAACGTTGAAGCTTCGTCGGTGCTTTTGGGTGACAATTTGCCCATTTTTCCATTAGGCTATCCCATTAGCGAGCGCCGTATATGTTGGGTGTGAGAAAGTTCCAGGCAATTGAAATTTTAACCCCCTAAGTCAGAGAGTGTTCTTTATGGAAACTTTAATCATCGGTGCGAGTCAAGGAATTGGGCTTGCGACGGTTAAAGAAGCTTTAGCCCGTGGTCACACCGTTAGAGCTTTTGCTCGCAGTGCTGACCAAATACCAGTAAAGAACGAGCGTCTTCAAAAAATTAGAGGCGATGCACTCAATAAAAATGATGTGGAACGTGCGGTCAGAGGCGTAGATTCTGTTATTCAGTGCTTGGGAGTGCCGCTCGATTTCAAGCTTCTCACTGGACCCATCACACTATTTTCTGAAGCAACTAAAGTACTCATTCCTGTAATGCAAAATGCTAATGTGAGAAGAATAATAAGCGTGACTGGTTTTGGGGCAGGAGATAGTGAAGCAGCAATAGGTTTGATCCAAAAGCTACCATTTAACCTTTTGTTCGGCCATGCGTATACTGATAAGTCTATTCAAGAAAAAATCGTGAAAGAAAGTGGTCTTGATTGGACAATTGCTCGCCCCGGAGTGCTCACGAACGGGGCTAAGTCCAAAACATACAAGGTGCTTTTTGAATCTGGGGATTGGCGCAATGGCGTGATCTCTCGCGCCAGTGTTGCGGATTTTTTGATCAATGCAATTGAAACGGAAAGTCTTGTGCGGAAGGAGCCCGTCCTTGTTGGATGAACGAGACGACCATCCGTCAATAACAAAAAGCGCGTTCGATCGCAAAACAACAGTTTGATAAGAAACAACGAAACTTTCTTACGTGCTGATTACGACGCTGAGATTTGCATTATACTGAGGCGTGGCGACCGGTTTACTCAATACCAATTCAATAATGGATTATTTGTGATATCCCGCCGCGCTCACGCTAAGAGCAGTTCGCTGATAAGTGAGTGCCGTCGGTAATTTCGCCCTTCACCCCTTCAGCAAGCATAGGCCCAAACAAGATTTAGCGTTGCATTGCAATTGAACCGGCACATAATAATCACCGTTACAACTGGAATAAAGGTCATCTGACGGGGGCTAAATCGAACTTAATTCTCAGCAAATTGATTTCTTGACGTAGTTTGATTTAAGGGTGCTTTGACTGAGTTAGGTCGGGCTGTCCTTTGAGGAGAGCTGTGGATGAACGCGCTTCGCAATATGCTATCGGCAGGACTTGCTTTTACCGAAGTGATGCGCTTAAACCGTGGTCTTTATGCGGGCACTGCGGATATGACTGTCTGCCCCTAAACAAAAGCACCGGTAGCTCAGCTGGATAGAGTACTTGACTACGAATCAAGGGGTCGGGAGTTCGAATCTTCCCCGGTGCGCCATCTCCATTTTTCCACTGCAAATATCCTCTAACGCCTTGAAAGGCATGGATATTTTTGGTGTTCGAAAACCGTTTTCACGGCAGTATGCCAGATTGTCTTCAAACGCCAGTTTCAACACCGTCTGACGGTGCTCAATTCCTCCATTTTCCCAAATAAACCAAGGGTTTGACAAAAATGCCATCGAGAGTTCGAACGACTCCTCGTAGGTGTGCAAAGGCTTGCCGCATTTTTCGATCCGCTCACGGAGAACCGCGCGCTGCATTTCGAGATCGCCGATGCGCTTTTCGTAAGCGCGGACAACGGATTCGCTATCGGCTTCGACGAGCCGATCCATAAGCTGCGCGATCTTACGATCCACCTGCGAAACTTCAGCCGTCATAGATTGACGCCTTGCCTTCATCGCCTCACCTCGCTGATCCCAGAGGTCGCGGAACAGCGAGGACGCAAACTCGAAAAGGTCTTCCGACGGGCGCAGCGATTTGATGATCTTCCCAAAATCACCTTCAACGACCTCGCGGCGGATCGATTTCCCATAGGCCTCGCAGCCCTTCTGGCGGCACAGATAATAGGGATAGCTCGCAGTCTTACCCTTCGACCAATTCGCTGTGAGTGGATTCCCGCAACACCCACACTGCACAAAGCCACGGAGCGGAAAGTCTTCGTTGATGTCCTTGCGTGCTGGCACGCGTGCGATCCCATTCAGTCGATCCTGAATGGTTTTGAACGTTTCAAAGGTGATTAGCCCCTCGTGTTTGGCAGGGCGCAACGAAACATCCCATTTCGGGAGCTCCAGATATCCGGCATACAAAGGCTGCGTCAGCAGATCATTCACACGTTGGTTCGTGACTTCCCCGCTAGCGGTCTTCGGAAATTCTGGTTGAACTTCCAAGAACCGCTTTACCTCGGCTTGGGTCGAGAACTTTTCGGCGGCGTATCCCTCAAGCGCTTCGCGAATGATCGAAGCGTAGGGCTCGTCTGCATGCAGAACTTTACCCTGGCCGGACACACGCTCAAAGCGGTAGCCTATTGGTGCGTGAAACACCCAATAGCCATTCAAGGCACGCGAACGCATACGGTTCAGCGTTTGCTCACCGTTTTTCTGGCGCTGATGCTGCGAGACGCTTGCCAGCAGATTCTCAATGAGCTGGCTGTCGCTATCTTCGCCAAATTCGAGCGATGGGGATTCTAGAATGCCGCCAGACTTCGCTATCGCAGAGCGCAGCTCCATGTGCGCGTGCAGACCACGTGCAAGGCGGCTGATATCATCGATGATGACGACATGCGGTTGGCGACGGTGCTTTCTTAGATAAGCGAGCATGCTTTGCATGCCAGGCCGGTCAATCAGACCACCGGACGCATCATCGGTAAAAACCTGAACAACGTCGTACCCACGAAAAGAAGCGTATTCGCGGCACCGCGTCTCCTGTGACTTGAGACCTGTTCCTCGCGTTGTCTGCTTCGTGTCCGATACGCGGCAGTAAATGACCGCCTTGCCTTCCGTAGATTGTGCCTTCTTCGACTCCATTTTCAATCCGCAGCCGGGACGGCTGGGCCTCCAATACTCAGTTGTTCAGATTTCGTTCCAAGATTAGCACAGGCTCTCGCTTTGGTGTGAAATTTTTCGACAAGAGAATCTCTGGCTAATTGCGCGGAATGGAGTCCCCATGCGGCATCGACGAAAGGCTCAAGAACACGAACTAATCTGTGGACAATATCCTCAGCGCGCTCAGGTGAGCATCCTTTTGCGATCAACCTGTCTTTGTGCTTTTCAATAATCTCTTTCATGAGAGCACACACCTCTCGTATGAACGCTTTGACACAAAGCGCTCCGAACAAATTGCTTTTCAGACAATAGGCGTGCGGATCACCAAAATGGGGTGATAGACGCGGATATTCGCGAAGCCGCAACGCGTAAAACTATATGATCAGTATACCATTCATATAAGATGTAACGCAAGCTCACCTTGCGTTACAGCGGATACTAATTATCTCTCATTTTCAAAATTCACGCGAGCAAACCCCTCCAGCCTAGAGAACGCCTGATCGATTTGCGCACGCTCAGAGTCAGCGGAAAGACGGTCCCGGAGCCGGGCAATACGACGTTCGTTGCCTTGATCAGATTGTGCTTTTAAGTTTGTAAGACTATCGCCTGACGGAGACAAATGGGGCTCAACCTTCGGTCGAGCCCTTTTCTTTAGTCTATCGATCAACTCCGCCTTCGTCATAATCTTTGGCGGCCGAGTTGCTAGCGTCTCATATTCATTCACCGCTTATTCTCGCGTGAACGACGACGCGGTTGTTCCGATCGTGTGCCTTCGGGCCCATCGTTAACTTGATACGCCGTATAACTCGGCCGTGCCCCTTCGCGTTCTTCTGACATAAATCCGTCTCCTTGATTTAGCGTGGGCGGTGACCTTTGACGTAAGCCCATTCGCCAGACTGATATTGCGGGAGGTGAGCGAATGCGTGCGGCACCCGCTCGCGTATGACCCTAGCCCGCCTCTGTCCCAGACCTGAGACGATAAGGACCGTATCGGATGGCGGGTGGTAAGGGTTCGGAAGGAATTTTCCTGCGAATTCAGAGCGAGTCCAGTACGGAAGCTTATGCGCATAAATCGGCTTGAGATTCTTTCCGGACACAAAAACGATCTGCCGATCTTCCGGCATCGCTAGGATTTCATCCGCTGTCATCAGCGAACGCGCCTGCTTCGTGCGATGCTCATGCGCGAGCGACTGGTGTTGCAATTCCGCGATAGCCGCGAATGGGTCGCCACCATTCATGATACTCGCCGCAGCGTTAAACCGTGAACGACGAGCAGCACTTTGCCTCAGCTCATCATCATACTCTAGTGTCTCAGTACCAAGCATATCGGAAACCATCTTGGCCGTTTCGTAATCACGCACGCCAAAAAACTGGCGTAGCGCTGCTGATCCCATGAAGCCTTGCAAGCCTGGCTGACCAAAACTCCGAACAATCTGACCGACATCCTGAAAATAGGCTTCAGCTCTCACGCCAGCACCACGTCCGTAGGTAAATGCACGTAGCAGCGCATCAAATGAACCAAGCTGCCCCGCCTCATCGACCACGAGATTGACGCGATTAGCCTCAGGCGCGCGCATTTTGATCAAAAGTCCTGCGGTGAAAAAGACCCGCAGGATTGGAGCCCAAATACCCATGTATTCCATCGGTACGTTCAAGCAGATCGAGCAAGCGCGCTGGCGATCGCAAAGCGCTTTGACCGAGAAATCAGGCTCCTTGAGCGATGCGCGCAACATCGGATCGCTTAAGGCGCTCACGGCATTATAGAGTTCGCCGATAATGCCGCCGAACTCACGCGGGGCGTCTTGCTGCTTTGCCAGCATCTCACCGGCAGTGCGCCGCACGCTCGAAAAACGCGAAGAGAGCATGAACTCAGCATGATCTGCCCAAGCTGCGGGTTCTGCTTCGACGACCGTGACCAATTGATACAATGCCGGAAAATCAACAGAGCCATTACGCTCAACCAGTGAAAGTAAGAAGTCGCTTCCCCAATCATTCGCGCGCTGAGAGAAGTAGCGGCCATTCGATGAATGACTGATCGGAACAAGGCCCTCGGCGACGAACTTACAGTCGGCGACAAGCCTCGGATTATTTAGTTCAAGGATATCGAGAGGATTGCACCGATGCTGGGGCAAGCCAACAAGTCCCGCCGGGTTCCAAGTCCATCGCGCAGCTTTCTTGAATGCGAATGCTGGCTCCGTCACGCGCGCGATTTCTCCGCGAGGGTCGAGGACCATGTTTCGCTCGCCCGCGTTTCGCGCAACGCTCAAGGCGATCCGGTCGCGAAGTTTCCCCGAGCCAGCGCCCGCAACGCAAATTGACGGCGCATCCGTGTCCAGCGTCAGAGCTTTGTTATTGAGATAGCCGAATTGTTGGCCGCGCCCGCCAAAAAGACCAGCGCGCGCGACCTCGAATTGATCCGTCCACGCGGCCGATCCAAAACGATATTCTTCATTGTCCATAAGTAAATCAGATGATCCGTTGCTGGATAGAAAACCTATCAATGTGTTTCCATGATTAAGTTGGACAATGCGATAAGCGCGTAAATAGCAATCGTTACTGCCCAATAAGGAAACTTATCCTCTTCTTTTTTCTCCTCCTCAAATACATCAATCCTACCGATGTGTTTCCGTTTACCGTCTTTCTTCATTTTTCCTGTCCTGCTTAGTTAAGCAATCGAACCAAAATCACTGAACCGCCAATAACAAAGACATACAGTGTGCCAATTCGCCCGACGAAATAAATCAGCAGACCTACGATTACCCACCATGCGAGCGTCGCAATATCGACCACTGCCTCACCGTATGATCGGCCTACATATCGCTGAATCCAAGCAATCGTTTGGTTGTAGACAAATGGGGTGAGCAGAAACGATATCGCCGCAGAAGCGACAACCGATAGTCCATCGAGGGCACCCATAAGCGGCCCCTTAGCGGCCTCTCGTGGATTACCATTCAGTTTCATTATTTGCTCCGTGTTAGACGCGCGCTGAATTGCGAAGCGTTCGGAGCCCAACTAAGCGATTGGAAAAATGAAATGGGGCGATAAGGCGAGATTTTTGAACAATGCGCAAACGATCTATGTGCGCAAAACTTCTGCAAACTGAATTTTCGCCTTGACCAACTTCGAACTCCGTGGCATTTGCCATGGTTTGTTCAAATTGCATTATTGAAGGTGTCTGCCAGGCGCGCGTGGTCCGCTTGGTATCCGATGCCGAAATTGAAGACCCTAATTTCGTGATAAAGGTAAGGCGCTTAGCCGCAACGCTTAGCGTTCCCCATGATGGGTGGCTCGAGTTCTTATCACGCCTATATTGCGACTACGATGGCATAATCGTTGATAAATCTGGCAACGAGACATTTCTTGATCTCGAGGTTTTTGAAGAACCCAACATTAGGTTTTGGTTTCGCGACTTTTGCAAAGCCCCAGTAGAAAATGTGCGGGTAAAGAAGAAGACACGAGAGCGAATTCGTACTTTTGCCACGCTTCTTCGAGCATACTTTCCTAAAGAGCTCGGCGGTTGGCTTTCGGAATGCAGCAATGCAGACCCGCTTCGGATTTAAACGGGCTATCTCTGAACCGCAAGATGTGCGGTGTAGTACACCGCTATCTTGCCAGGGAGACCCGCTGCGCGCCTCCCGTGGACCCTCCCGGCCTTGGCTCTTCCAGGGTATTGAACCCATCCAGAGCCATAAGATCGTATCGCCGATCAACCACTCGCGGGAGACTTCGCTCTCCCTGCACCCATCGATCAAAGGGGCTGTCGCGCCCCTTATGAAATCCACTCGTCAGGGTAATAGCCCCCGACACCTGCCAATCAGGGGAGCGTTCCTGCTACCCCCAATACCCCCATGACCATTTCATGGAGACGCTTTCAGCGCGACCAACCCTGCGCGGATTGGATGCCGATCAGGTCTTTAGCGACCCGATACCCACGACCAAACTTTCGCGTTTGGAAACGACCAAGAGCCTGCCCTTGCTCTTTTGAAACATGGGCCAACCTTCCGCAGGTTGGATGCGCGCTAGCATTTCGACCCTTGACTTACAGGTTACAATTTGCTCGCCAAAAGTGTGTCCGTTGAGTAAACTCGCCTCATGAAACGTTCGGACTTACGCATTCCCGTTATTGCCCACGATGAAACAAGCTCGGAGCACAAAGCCGAGCACTTGTTTCAATTCTTTGAGCAGCGTGCAGCGCGTTCTGAATTTGCAGGGTCGCGATGACAGCCAGCTCCAACATTGTAACTGAAGCCGATGCGCTGCGGGATATCCTCACTTGGTCGAAAGATCGTCCGCCATGGCAGCGTGACGCACTTCGGAGGCTTGTTGATCAAGGAGAGCTGTCTGCTGGCGACATCCACCAGCTAACAGCTCTTTGCAAAGATAGTTCCCTAGAAATCGATCCACTAGCTGAGGGGCACATCAACGCCCAGCGCGCTGGAGTCCCCACCATAGCACTCAAAAAACTGCGCGGCGTTCAAAACGTGAACGCGTTGGCCGAAGATCAAACCCTGACCTTTATTCCTAAGGGCATCACCATCATCTATGGCGACAACGGCGCGGGAAAATCAGGCTATGTCCGTATTCTGAAAAATGCATGCCGTGCCAGAACCGTTCGCGGCAACCACGAAGCGATACTTCCGAACATCTACAAAGCGCAGCCTGGACCGCAGCGGGCCGAGTTGGAATATCATGCAGGCGCACAGACCCAGAAAGCCGAGTGGAAGAACAGCGCGTCGACCGACGATCTTTTGTCGGAGATCAGTGTTTTTGATTCACGCACGGCAAATGTTCATGTCGAGGAAACCAACGACCTAGCCTACACGCCTTATCCAATGAAACTGCTGGAGCAGCTTGTAAACGCGTGCAAGGCGGTAAAGGACAAGATCGACGGCGAGATTTCGTCCATCAAGTTACAGACCCCGAAGAGCATATCCGAACCGTCCTGTTCGTCCGATACAAAAGCAGGAAAGCTCATTACCTCGTTGAGCAAGAGCACCAAGGACGAATCCGTAAACGCGCTGGCTACTCTGGCCGAGGAGGAGCTTGCCCGTCTTGCTGAACTAACGTCTGACTTCGCCCAAGACCCGAAAGTGACTGCACGGCGGCTTCGCGCGCAAAAGACCAGGCTGGAGACCTTACTCCCAAAGCTGGAAACACTCGCAGCGGCGATTTCACCGGAGAACGGCCAACAACTTGCGACGTTAGCCGCCGATTTGAACACGAAAAGCGCAGCGGTGAAGCTTGCGGCGCAAGATTTGTCCAAGGATGAACCACTGGCCGGTGTCGGCTCCGAAGCTTGGCAGAAGCTGTGGGAAGCCGCGCGCTTGTATTCCACAGTCGAAGCCTATCCGGAGGTCGATTTTCCGAATACCGGCGAGGATGCGCGCTGCGTATTGTGCCAGCAGGACCTGGGCGAGGACGCGGCAACGCGCTTACGCAGGTTCGAGACCTTCGTTCAGGACCGCACCCAGCAGGAAGAAGCAACCGCAAGTCAGACTCTCGACCGGTTCAGGAATGATCTAGCAGACACAATGGTTCCGCGTGCCCAACTCCTTCAAGAGTACCTGTTTCTTGCCGACGAACTGGGCAACTCCGAATTGGCTTCGGCCGTGCGCGGATTTGTTGTACGGGCGCAATGGCGATTGCGCGCCATGCTAAAATCAGATGCGGATGTTGACCACAGCATCCCTATTCTCGCCGATACTGGCCTTGAGACGGCCATCACCGCGCTCGAAACCCGTGCTTCGGCGATTGTGACCGATGACGAAAGCGACGAGCGGAAGAAACTGCGTACCGAATTGGCTGAGCTGAAAGACCGGCAATTGCTTTCCGGGATCAAAGGCGATGTCCTTGCGGAGATCGCGCGGCTAAAATCTATCGCGAAACTGGAAACGGCGCTCAAGGATACCAGGCCGAATACCATCACGTCGAAAAACACGGGACTGTCGGAGGCTCTTATTACCGAGCGGCTGCGGGCCCGTTTTGCGCAGGAGATTAACCATCTCAATCTGGCAGGCCTTGCCATCGAACTGACGCAAGCTGGATCGCAGCATGGTGTTTCTCGCTTTAAGGTCAGCCTTATCCAGAGCGCATCAGGCAATGCCGGGGATATTCTAAGTGAGGGCGAATATCGTTGCGTAGCTCTCGCAGGCTACATGGCCGAACTGGCAACCAATAACAGTGATTCCGGTATTATCTTCGATGATCCCGTTTCGTCACTCGATCACCTGCACCGGGAGGCAATCGCTAAACGCTTAGCCGCAGAAGGACGAAAAAGGCAGGTGATCGTATTCACCCATGATCTTCCTTTTCTTTTTCTGCTCCGCAATGCCTGCACGCAGGTGAATGATCCTACCCAAAAGACTGACATTGCGCTCAGGCACATCCAAAAACGGCAAAACACGCCGGGCCATTGCAGGAACGAGGCTCCTGACAAAGCGCAGGATGCACTCTCGAGATTGAAAACGATGCGTACTCATCTGGGTAATACGCGTGTTCAATTTGATCGAGACCCGGATGGGACCGATTGGCTCATGAATGCACGTGGGCTGATCAACAGTTTACGCCAGACATGGGAAACGGCGGTCGAAGATGCGATTTCACCGGTCCTGCGCACATTCGCGAGTAAAGTAGACACGAAGGGGTTTGCAAAACTCTCCGCCATTACGCAGTCGGATGCGGAAACCATGCGAAAGCACTACGGGCAATGTTCCGATCTTCTGCATAAAGCCTCTGATGCAATTAGTCCTTCAGCGCCCAAGCCCGAAACAATTGAGGAAGAACTGAATGCGCTGGAGACTTGGTTGACGGAGGTAACCGACCGTCAAGCTGAAATCAAAGCGGCCTGATTGAAAAACATCTTCGTGACTTAGGGACCAGCCCCTCAGCGCAATTCGGGAGTAATACACTTCAGGAAAAATAGGCGGCCGCCTAGCCTGCCCCATCGAGGTGGTCCGGGTCATTTGTTAAGACTCAGCGGCTTGTTGTGTGGCGTTCATACCGCCGCGGTCTGAGCGTAAGGCGGCACGAAGGGCATTGGTAAGTTGGCCTTTGGTGCGGGAGGTCGAAATCCAAACGACAAATGCGAACTACGCGTGTTGAAGTACTCTCGCCACCATTCGATCAGGGTTTTGGCTTCCTTCATCGTGTAGAAGATTTCCCGCGCAAGCAGTTCGTCTCTGAGCTTCGAGTTGCAGCTCTTGCAATAGCCGTTGTCCCAGGGAGAGCCCGGTTCAATATTAGAGCGTCCGGATGCCCAGGCGGGGAGCTCGGCCGCCACCGGGGGCGCCCTTAATTGGCCAAAATTTCGGCTACGCTTTGTCATAACAAGCTTGCAAAAAGCGTTGTATAGGCTGACATCCGCCTATCGCGTTGGCTTGCATTGACCAGAGGGGGACGCGTCATGTCGACAATTAGGCTTGCTTTGCTGTCATTGGTGTGCTGTGCCGCGGCGACTCCTTCGCTGGCGCAGGAACAAACAGTCAAATGTCGAATAGTTCAGTCCGTTGTTGAAGGCAAAAATACTGAAAAAAAGTACTGTTTAAATTCAGCGTCCGAGTGGGTGGAAGTGGCCTCTAAAAGACGCAACAACAACCAAGCGTCTCCAACCGGAACGGCCCAAATTGAAGGCGAAGAACAAGCTCTTTTGGAGCGCGCGCAAGAAATAGGGAATTTTGCGAAAGGCTACCAAACTCAACAAAATAATGTTGTCACTGAGATGGCGACACTCATGCGCGAAGCGCGCTCGATCATTTCCGAATACTGGGACGTAGACCCTTCCAAGATACAAACTCTCAGAAACATGCCGGTTTTTTTCCTTTACGGTCGCACGCTAGTTTTCCCCCCAGAATCTACTGTCTTAGAATTGGGGAGAGAGTTCTCGGCTTCTGACTTATCAAAAGGGCAGCCGATCCGCATATTGGGGGATCTCAAACCGGGAAAAGACAAGACAACCGCCGCAACACTAGCGATCGTGGATGTAAGCCAAAGATTTGCGCGGTACAATGAGCTATTTGAATCACTCGGGCCACTAGCGGACGAAAACGCGGCTCGCCTTGAAGAGTTGGACGAGGAATTTCAGTCGATAAGGCGGAGATATGATGAGCTTACAGGGGATGACACCGCTGGCGCGCAAGAAAGTTTGACCAAAAATAAGCAGGCGGATAGCCATCCTTGGTTTTTGCCGGAGGATTGGCTGTCGCCGGCGGGCGCGAATGACGCGGATTCGTCGTTGACTAGCGCCGAAAAACAGCCGGATCATCTTTGTGCATACGGCTTCAATGTTGCAGGCACAGCAGATGGCGTGCAAGTCACTGGGGTTGTTCCTGGCGGCCCTGCCTATGGCAAACTGAAGAAGGGTTATCGGATTACGAAAATTGATCGAACGGACATTGCTGACATGTCTGATTTTCGAACGGCAATGGATGCGTACGAGATCGAACAGTGCGGGTCGGATTATAAACTCTCCGTCCATTTCAGAAAGCCCGACGATACGGTTCCTTCGCGACTTCATTTGTTGACGCCAGCAGTGGTTCCGACCGTAGGGTTTGAAGATCAAGCGAATTCGGGCCCTGCTTTCCTAGCCGGAGATCGCATTTCCGTTTCGAGGTTTGCCTCCGAATTGAATCAGGCAGGATCGTTAGATATCGGAAGACTGTCTTCTGTCATAGAGAGCTATCTCGCGATAGGACAAACAAACGAAGCGATCCTGTTTACAAAGCAAACGTCAAAGAGATTGAGGAAAACTTGGTTGGAAGAATTAAAATTTGGTGATCGCGGAACTCACTATGGGAGGTTCATAGAGTTGGGAGAGGCAACAACTAAATTGCTCCCATTTTTGAATGACCAAGAGTGGTTGGATATTTTCGAGGTAGAGAAAGAATTTTCTGAAAAATACCGAGGAACAAAAAAACTCGGGTATCTAGGTGTAATGGCGGTAGCCTACACTTATTTTTCGTCAGAAGACGTCTGCAAGGACGACGTCAATAAAATTGGAATTGCGGATAAGGAGTATGTCTCCAGCCTATTGCGTCGTATCGAGGAGCAGACCGTTCCTGGTAGGGGCTTTGATGTTTACAAGTGCGCACCCTAGTTATTTTATGTCAGGAGTATCGAGTTCATGAAGGTCTACCTTGACGATGAGCGAGAGACGCCGCCCGGCTGGAAACGTGTCTACTGGCCGTCTGAAGCAATCGAACTCTTAGAAACTGAGACTGTCACTGAACTCAGTCTCGATCACGATCTCGGAGATGACGAACGTGGGACAGGCTACGACGTTGTCACTTGGATCGAGGAAGCAGTTGTTCTTCGCGGCTTTGCCCCGCCGGTGATGCATGTCCATTCGGCGAATTCGTCGGCGCGGATCAAAATGCAAGCGGGAATTGATGCGATCATCAGGCGGGTCAATGATCGCGTATAGTAATGCAGTTTGGAAATTCTTCGCCTTCGGAACGTATTTTGGGCGTGAGTGCTCGCGTAGTCGTCTGCAGAAAAGTCTTCCGCAATTCTTTATCCGACCAGCCGCAACGCTTGCGCTGCGTCGTCACAAGCAGTCCGCTAAGTGTCCATTAAAGCAAGTGGACAATACGACTGGTTGATGGGCGCACGTAACGGCGGGTTTCACGGGCGTTCAAGATGCAGTTCGGTGCTTTCAAGAGAAAGCTGCCAATAGCAGAACCGCACGCGCGTTATACGGCGAAGAATATGAGGTTAGCCTAAACCGAAATGATAATGCCCGGAAAACGGTTTTTGGCGCTACGCGAGCATTAATGCAATTTGGGTGGGCCGGTGGGTGATACGCGCGGTAGCGGATGAACTATTTTGTTCATAATGGTTTGCGCTTTTTGACAGTCCTCCCAGAGAGAGCGGAAGTGTGCTTCGTCGATCGGACATTTGCGTGATGATTGGAGTACGCCCGTCTTACGGTCGTACCGCAAATAGTCACGCCCAAACTCGGTGAACAAATGCGTCAGTATACAAAAATTCAAGTTGGTCAAACTGTTTGGACCATCTTTGGCAACAAGTGTTTTTTCGATGTGTTCAATGAGAGGAACAACATCTGATACTTCATACGCAACGTAACTTCGCAAGTGTTCCCCTGCCCATTCAACAAATGTTTTTAGAATGAGAAGCATCGCCTCCCAATCCTCGCGTAAGGCGTAAACGCGAACATGAGAGTCATCTTTGTGCGGTGCTATTTTCTCGATCTGGAAAGCCATTGTCGTATCATCGTCAGACCCTAGTCGACGCTACTTGTAGTGCAATAGCCGGTACACGGCAATGAAACGAAACGCCGCTTCTTGCCGGCGCATTTGTAGGCTTCCCTTAGCAAGCAAATTCCCTATGCAAAAAGACTTAGGGGCCAGCCCCTCAGCGCACTTCAGGAACAATAGACGGTCTCCCGAGGCTCGGCGCAAAGATGCGCCTGCGCCCGCCATCGATTGTTCCTTCCGTTTGCACACCCCGTTCTCGGCGAAGGCCAGGGTTGCAGGGGCAACCCATACCGAACTCAAAAAAGCAGGATCTTGCGGTTCGCCTCATTCGCTTTCTGCACATGCTCCTGCCATTGTTTTTTGTAGCGGATCGAACCGAGAAAAAAATCGAAGTAATAGTGGTTATAGAGTTTTTCATGCTGGCTTTCCTGGTCGCGCCAGTAGTCACGGTTCGCTCTGCGAACATCACTCTCGAGGTGCCAGGATTTATGCGGTTTGCCCAAGCCGCAATGCGGACAAGACCAGTCATCCAGCGAGACCTCTTTGTTGCAATGTTCACAAGGCAGCGCGATCAAAGGCACGAAGCCAGTTGGTAACGCTTTCATGAAATATCCTTTCTCATTCTTCCAAAGCCAACAACGCTTACAAGCAACGAGTAAGTGCGCTGGGGTGATAAAGGAAAAAAGCAAGCCACGGGAGCGGCTCACCTTTGATGGTTAGGATGGACCTGATAAGCGCAGGCAGAGTTCATTCTGAAGCGCTGCGATACGCTGCAAAGACTTGCGTCGGCGTGAACCAAAGCAAGAAGCCGCGAGGCGAAACTCAAGAGCCAGCAGTCCGCGTAATTCGTCCGTTGATTTCGAGACGAGGTCACTTTGCGAAATCAGTGACATGATCGTCCTCCTTAGAATTCCGAGGCCCCGACCATCGGAGCCTTTCTGGCTCCGGCCCAAATCATCTCTCAGGAAAGGTGACCGATGGTTGGTGGGCTCTCTGAATAAGGAGGTATCAAGATAAACTCTTCAGGTAGTCGATGAGAAAACGCATCGGGTTTGCGATTGTCTCGCTGGATCTAGTGAATTTTTCTGCGGTCTCCACGTTGCCAGGAACGCTCCATGAGCGCCCATGTCTCTAAGCAATTTTTTAGAAGCTGCTCAAAGCGTTCAAACGGTATCGGGCACTCACAGGACGAAATCAAACGCTCCTTATCCGTACAATATTCTGAGAACTCTATAAGGACATCAGTGAGTTTTCTGAATTTATCTTGGGTAAATCCCCCGACCAATGTCGACGCGGAGTTCCTCGAAACTTTTTCTTCGGCATACTGGACGAGAAACGCGATCTTTTGCTGGGCTTCCTCAGCAGAGTGATCATCCGGTTCTGATTTCCAGGCGCGATACGCGTTCAATAGGATGAGAACGTCATTCCAATCTGAGGAAGTGCCGTAAACCTTTACGTGCGATTCTGGGCTCGCTGGGGCGAATTTTTCAAACTGAACAGCCAATTTGGCCTTCCAAGGCGAAGAGCTACGCTAGCACGATTTACGGGTAAGGGTGGCCCAAGGCGTAGGTATAAGCGACGAGGCCGTTGTGCAAGCAACCGTCATCGACAGGCTTCTGTTTCTTCTGCTGCCTTTCTGGGCTCCAAAAGCAGGAGGCCGCGTGCCTCGCGAAACGTCTTTTGAAACCGCGGGATCGACAAGCAGATCGCTTGGAGCGGCAAGCGAGCTTACATACACTCATCAAATTTCGTGAGATTGGCCGCGTCCCCAGTGAAGCGCTCGCCTCACTTCAAACAATTCTTTTGATTTTCGTTAGGGACGGAAATCCGGGGAGAATTCAGCGGCATTCGATAGATCGATGACTTCTCCTGAATGAAGTCTGATTGTATGAGAAAACTCGACCTTTCGCGTGCCGTTAGGCTTATTGAGGGCGCGTGCATTCCTGTATAGCCCAACGTGCTACAGCATCGGGGTCTGAATTACTCCAATGCTTACCATCCACAGTACCTTTAACGTTATTCGGTCCTCCACCGTCTTGCACAGATGTCGTGCATCCGGCCTCTTCGACGCTACCCGCTGCGAAATCAACGGCCGATCTGCTAATTCCAGGTCCGTATGTGAATGTGACGGGAAGGCCTCTGGCGGCGCTTTGGGTCAGTAGGCGACGCTTCTTTCAGTGGCTTAGTGCAGTGTTCGATAGCCCAGCTTTCAACAGATCCGGCGAAAAGATTGGAAGCAGAAGCGGTGCTTCTAGACGGATTATCGGAGGAAGCTGTTGCTATTCTCTCAGCCGATGAGAATGTACAGCACGTGTTTGAAGAAGGATATTTCGATCAATCACAACCTGCTGCTGTCATTGGAGGCAATCAAGCAACTATGTCTGGTGCAGTATTGTCTTCTGATGGACCTTAACTATTACAGAAATGCGTTAACGCGTGGTTCTGTGCGGCTCCGACTTCTTTAAAGCTAACAGATTCAACACCATTGCTTACTTTAATATTATTTGGCCGACCTCCGGCGCTTGCCGTAGCCGGGCAGCCCTGCTCTGTCAAGTAGGCTGCGCTAGTTTTTGCATCTTGTGCATCAATCCCTGGCCCGTATGTGAATGTGACCGGGTGGCCCCCGGCGACACGTTTGGCAGTAGGGGAATTATTGTTTAGAGGCTTTGTACACTCATCAATCGCCCATGCGGCAACAGCAGCAGGGTCTGAATTACTCCAAGAATCTCCATTTACAGCGCCAGTAACACGATTCGGTCTTCCACCACTTTCCATCGAAGCGAGACAACCATTTGATGCGATCACATCAACAGCCCCTTGAACAGCTGATCTACTAATCCCTGGTCCATATGTGAATGTGACGGGAAGGCCTCTGGCGGCGCTTTTGTCAGTAGGCGACGCTTCTTTCAGTGGCTTGGTGCAATGTTCGATAGCCCAACGTGCAACGACATCTGGATCACTGTCACTTTTTGAAGTTCCATTCACAGTACCTTGCACGTTATTGGGCCTTCCACCACTTTGCATTGTTGTTGGGCATCCCGCATCAGAAATTGTTCTTCCGGCTGCTTGCACGGCAAATGCGTCAACACCAGGCCCATATGTCAATGCGACAGAATGTCCGCCGGCTGCCGCGGCGACAGTGAATGTCTCGGCCGGTGTATCGCTATCGGCTGGCACCACATCGGCCTCATCGAAAGTTCTTGTCACTGTGACTGTCATCGCACCGTCTGATGTATCGACTACTGGCGCGGTTTCACTCAACACGGCTGGTGTTGTAACGCTAACCGCTTCAACGGGTGCGACAGTTGTTGTTTTATCGCTATTATTACTTGCGACTGCTGCTGCTGTGCCGCCAACGATAACTGCGAAAAGGGCTGCTGCTGCGCCTGCTTTTTTTAAATTTGCCATAATTTTCATCCTTTAAACAATCTTACAAGTTTTAAAAATGATTTGAACGGATGCTTTTATTGCATCTTTTGTATGATTAAACGTCCAAGTCTCTTATCCTCAGAAACAACCCTAGCGGCGCGATTTCCCTCTGTGTACGGATCATTACCCAAGCTCCATAATAAGCGCGCCGCAGGCGACTTTCGAATCAGAATTTACCATAACGCTCGATTGCGTCTAGCGCTCAAATTCTGGGCCGCGAGTCGGCGGTGTTTGTTTCCGCTCGCGCAGTCGCTCAAGCCGTTCTTCGGGTGAAGGGTGATTGTCTTTTGCTTCAGCAGGACGCTGCTGACTGCGTAAGCGATCAAGGCGCGGGTCGGAGGTGCGTTGCTCCTGAACGGGCGTTGGTGGCGCTTTCGCTTGTTGCTGGATTGCCGGCTTGGTCCTCTCAAATGAGGGCCTCGCCTTCGGTTCCTGGCCGCGTTTCATCAGGCGGTAGTTCGTCAGGTCAAAATGCAGCGCGCGAATTTCCTTCGCGTGTGTGGCGCGTGCGTCCCTGATTTTCTCCTGCAAGCTTTGCCGGTCTCGCAGTTGCGCATCAATCAGCGCCTGACGCTGCTCGCGGTCGCGTTGCAGCGCCCAAAGCGCTTCCATCTCATTTTGTTTTTCGGCTTTTGCATGCTTGCCCGTCAGCCGATCCCAAAGTCCGCGCACGCCTTTGCGTTGGCGATTAGCGCGTTCGAGCGCTTCTTGTTCCTGACGCTGCTTTTGTCCCGCATCCATCCTTGCGCGCTCAACGTCATGGTGCTTCGCCATAGCAAAGCGCCGCTGTTCGAGCGGAACAAGCTGACGATCCGCTTTATTGCGAGCAGATTGCAGATGCTCTTTCATCCGAGGAAGGATGGTTTCGGCAATTCGCTGGCGCGTATCGGTAATGCTCGGCAGTTCGGCTGGCTTACCCAGCCGCGCTTGAACATCCTTAGACTTTTGTCCGATCGCACGCGGGATCGAGATCGGCTCGCCTTCAAATGTCACGGCGACGTGTCCGCGCCTGTCTCCGCGAGCGAGATAGAGCCCACGCTCTTCTAAGGCATGGGCAAAGCTCTTGCGACTGTCTGATACCGCCCAGCATTCCTGAATAAGCGCTTTCAGCTCACCAGCATTGCGGCCAACGCGTTTTGCTTGCTGCCATTCGGCCAGCGTGAAGTTGCGCGGATCACGCGCTTGGGAATCCATCAGGCCGCGCGGCATCTGCCAGCCATTTTCAAGGTATAGTTCCTTCGATGTCTCACGGAGCTTGTTTTTGAAGTAGGGAAGCGGCTTCGCCGTCATTGTCTCCGCATCAATGCGGCTCCAGACAGCATGCGCATGGCGACCGCCTTCTTTCTCATGAAAGACAATCACGCGCGGCTGCCCGGTCAGCCCGTTTCGTTCTTCAATCTTGTCGATCGCGCCTTCGAAGGTTTCGACGCGCACGTTTTCACGCTCAGGCGGATTGAGAGAGACTGAGAACAAAAACTGGCGGCACTTTGTCCCCTTGGAGATGGCCTCCGCCTCCCGCAACGCGCCGACAACATCGTCTGCCATGAACCCTCGGATTTCATGGACTTCGACGCGTTCGTTTTCTTCTGTTTTCAGGAGGTGAGCGCCGAGCTGCTTTGCGCCGCCACGTTGTGAGCCCTTCAGGATCATGAGCCCGGCTCCAGATCGGTGCGATGCCCAAGCGCCCGCAGCAATTCCTTGCGCATCAACGCGACTTCCGCGCAGGCGTGACGAAGCTCGCGCTCAAGGTCCGGTGTGACGGGTAGCGCGCCGATGTTCGCGGCCTTGGCGATCTGGTTGAGATTATTGGCGAGCTTAGACTGACCGAGCATCGCAAGGACCTGAGCTAGCTTTTTATGATCCTTGATTGGGTTCCGAAGGCGCGAGCGCGCACGGCGCGTGCCCACGCCTTTGCCGTCAAATACTTTGCGCTTGATATACGCGCCCAGCGGTTCATCCCCGGCGAGTTCCTCAAGCCGGGCGCGTTCTTCAAAAGTTAGTCTGAGTGAAAATGGTGGCCGTTTCTTCGTCAACGCATCGCCTGGCGAACGCCCGTTAGCAGGTCATTCGCAGGAACGTTGATGGCTCTAAGCAACTGATTCCATTTGGAAAGAATATCGAACAAGGTGTTCGAACTTTCTCCCCTAAGGTGCGCCATTTCTTTTTCGATTGGTCGCACCTTCACCATAATCTAGGTTCGAACTTTGTTCGAGCCGGTCTGCCAAAGCCTTACAAAATAGCGAACCGGTCCTGGTGTGGCGGCCATGTGTGTGATTGTATGACTTGCGGTTGTTTGGGCGAGTAAGTCTTTGAGATCGCTGAAAATAATTTTCTATATGTCACCGGCTGTTTCAGGGGTGAGGACGTGAACGTTGTGCTTCGCTAGAGCACGTCTAGCTCAAGTGGCTACTTAAATAGTTAATGGCCCACGCGCCAGGAAATGCATAAAGCCAAATGCGCAAAAACAAAGACCAAAAACCGCTCCGCGATTCCATTTGAAACGCAGCGGCTTAAGGTCCGGTCGGCGATACAAGATCTGTTACCTTAAGTCGACGAAGATCGTGCGGCCCAGAGAACTGAAGAGAATGGAAAAATTTATATTATTGTTTTCATAACCGGGAAATGTTGATCGTGTTCGTCTTGCCCGGTCGGCCAAATGGATAGCCGGTAACGACCACAATACGATCCCCCTCCCGTGCGTTTGTGTGTTGGCGCGCAGCCGTCTGGGCATTGAGATGCATCTCGTCAAAACTGCCGACATCGTCTGAAATCACGGGTTCAATCCCCCAGCTGAGGCACAAACGCCTCGCTGGCGTTTTGTCCGGGGTCAGTGCGAGGAGGCCGACAGGCGGTCGTTCCCGAGACAGACGTTGCGCCGTGGACCCGGTTTTGGTGTAGGCAACCAAAGCTTTTACGTCATCTGCTTCGGTAATTGCGCTAGCAGCCCGGCTGATGGAATCGGCTGTAGACAAGTCCGAAAAGCCTTGCAACTCCGGTAAGGCTTGGCCGCCTTCGCCTTCAAGCTCTGATGCCTTGATGATCCGGTCCATGATTGCCACAGCAGAGAGGGGATGATGGCCAACGGCAGTTTCTGCAGAGAGCATAACGGCATCGGCGCCTTGCATAATCGCTGTTGAAACATCAGATGCTTCCGCTCTTGTTGGCGTTGGTGAGTCTACCATCGTTTCTAGCATATGCGTCGCAACGATCACAGGAACACCTTTCGCTCGGCAGGCACGAATAATGCGCCGCTGTAAGACAGGAACTTGCTCCGGTGGCATCTCTACGCCGAGATCGCCCCGTGCCACCATGATCGCGTCTGAAAGCTCAATAATATCGTCTATCGCTTCAACGGCGGACGGTTTTTCAATTTTAGCAATAATACCTGCTCGCCCATCGATCAGACGACGGGCTTCAAGAATATCATCAGGGCGTTGAACAAATGATAAAGCGATAAAATCGACACTTTTTTCCAGTGCAAAAGCGAGGTCTTGTTTGTCTTTCGTCGTCAGGGCTGAAATCGGCAACTGACGAGTGGGTATATTAACGCCCTTGCGATCTTTCAGAATGCCGCCGGCTGTGACTTTTACGTCCAATTGGTCAATTTCTTTTTCCAGCACCTCAAGTTGTAATTTTCCATCGTCGAGCATCAGTATATCGCCCACCTCAAGAACTTTTAAAAGGTCCGGATGCGGAACAGGAATTACAGAAGGGTCGTGCGATGTCTCCTCGGGTGAGATCGTTACCTTCTCGCCAAACCGTAACTCGATTGCACCATCGGGAAGCGTCCCGCATCGTATTTTTGGCCCCTGTAGGTCTGCAAAAATCGCGAGCGGGCGGCCGGACCGCGCTTCAACCTCGCGCAACGCGTTAATCACCTCACCATGCGCCTCTTGCTCACCATGGCTGAAATTCAATCGAAACACATCAACGCCGAATTTGTTGAGCTGTTCAAGCATCGATGGCGACGCGCTCGCTGGTCCTACGGTCGCAACAATTTTTGAAAGTCGATCTCTCATGGTCGATTCTCCAGAGCGTTCTGCGCCGATGCCTTGCTGATGACAGCGCCTCAATATACAGAGCCTCAATAATCAGAGTCTCAATATACAGTGTTCCAATATAACGCCAGGACCGATAACGACCCGTGCCGTGTGTTATATGTCGATTATTTGCTTCGTCGACCGCTAACGACAACTGTGCTATTAGCGGCCCATGTTTTAAAAACTGTCTTAACGTGAGTGTTCAAGATACTAAAGAACACTATATATTCACCAAATAGAACATTAGTCTGAACAAATGCTAAGGCGAAGACCGGCGAAAGGGGCTCTTTATTAGCCTTATTGCCAGTACAAAAAACCTTATCGCACGCCGGGTAAGGTCCGGATAACAACACATACCCTTCGATATGTGTGCGTTATGAAAGCACCGAGCAAATAGAAGTCGAAGCGTCGTCAATCATTGTGACTTGGGTTCAAAATTGACTTTACTTTACGCCAATCGATAATTTTGAAATTCTGTTTATTGCTCGCTGGTCGGTTCGTACCATCTTGTACGATAAAAATCCCTTGTGGATACTTAGGCCCCATTGGGGCTGAGCTCGCATCAATGCCATCTGTTTCCTCAACGCCATCAATGGCATTGTTTGCGTCAATTGAAAATCGCGAAAGAAAACTTCCGGTTTGGAGATCGTAAACAGCAAAGCTATTGTTTCCTTGGGAGGACGCTAACAGAAAGGCATTATTTGCTTTGCGGTATATTGCCAAACCTTCCACATCGGCCACCAAGCCATTTTCTCCGCTAACACGGTCGATGAGCGCTGGTGCAGAAAATTCCGTGCCGGAGTAGGAGGTTCGCCAGATGCCCTTATTTTCTTCTCCCACATAAAGAACTTGGTTTACGTCATCAAAGACGCAGCCTTCTAACTGTGTACTGAATTTCCTGCGGGAAAGTTGTCGCCCTTCGGTATCTGACACAATGCGATAGGCAATGAGGTCGCCGGTTTTATAGGTTACGAAGACAACTAATGCAAGATCTACAGTACCAAGGCAAAGCCCATAAGGTTCTGGTAAAGATGATGAAAAACCGCCCAACTCGCGAACGATGCCGCTAGGATCGATCGTAAATAATGTGATTGAGTCATCACTACGATTGGACGCCGCCGCATAGTCGCCTTGTCGTCCAAAGAGCGTTACGTTTTGTCTTAAATCGACATTGTTCAGCCGCCCAACAGGTAAGAACTGAACGCTATCACCGGTCAAGGTATAGACATAAAGCCCGGCTTGTTTGTCCGTCCCCAGTATAAGGCTTTTCGCAGAATTATCTGGGTGAACCCAGATCGCAGGGTCATCGGCCGCATCACCCTTTGATGCGACCTCAGATGTCTCAATATCAGCGATGACAGATGATACCGTTTGCGATCTCGTTAAGGTTGATCTCTCAATGGATGGCGCTGTTGCACACGCGGAACTTAAAAGAAGTGCTATCCAGAAAAAACAACGCATAAACATGCTCCAATAAATATGGGCGGGGCCTGTTTAGGCCACCGCCCCGCAAAAGGATAGTTACGACCGTCAGTGATATTATGTCGACCGACGAAAATTTCCCTTAGTAGGTAAAGGCGAGCCCGAATTTTGCGGTCCAACCGTATTCTTCAAACTGCGCGTTCAACCGGCCAAACTCTGGTGACCGAATGCTGGCGACAAAAGGTTGGTTGTTGACGTTTTTAAACTCAACAAATGCTCTGAATTGATCCGTGATACGATATTTTGCAGAGACATCGAGCTGAATATGATCGTCGACGATACGATCGAGGGGATCCCCATTTTCGTCCGATGCGACACTGATTTCGTCGAGAAATCCGTCCCGATAGGTGGCGGCAAACCGAAGGTTGATCGGTCCTTTTTCATATCCGAGTATGCCGGTTGCCACATGGCGCGACTGACCTGGCAGAGAAATTTCGCGGCCGTCGCTCAGTGTGGCATCACCATCCACGAAGGTATAGTTCGCGCTTACGATGAACCCATCGAGTAAGCCGGGAAGCATGTCCAGAGGTTGTTGCATATTCAATTCAACACCGAACAAGGACGCTTCAGGAAGATTCACGAAGGTATCGAGTTCGTCGTAGACGACGCCATTGAATTCAAAGTCATTAAACTGCTGTACAGCGATAAAATCACTGATGTCTTTGTAAAAGACGCCTAGGGAATAAACGGCTTTATTACTCGGATAATATTCTATAGCCGCATCGATATTATGGGCCCTCTGACGGTCAATGTTTGGATTGCCGGTTGCTGCAACCAGACCATCCTCTCCTTGTTCAACAATAGTCCGCGGTGCTGCGGCCTCGATGTTCGGACGAACAAGCGTTTTATAGTAACCAAAACGTCCTACAATCTCGTCCGTTACGTCGAAGCGTAACGAGGCACTTGGCAGGATATCTGTATAAGAATTATTAAACGTTGTTTCTTGTACAACGACACGGTCCCCATCAATCGTTGTTTCGGTGCCGTCAAACGTGGCTTCAAAGTCGTCTTCTGCGAGTACTGTACCGCCACCAAGCGGATTGACGTCAGTATTGGTTAGAAGGGCGCCAGTTACATCGCCAGCAATGACGAGATCGTCGAATTCTTGTGTGAGAAGTGTTTGCCCACGCGCTTGATAGTCCGTGTGCTCAACACGTACCCCAGCTATGACAGAAAAGACCTCGCTAAACTGGCGTTGCGCCATGGCGTACCCGGCGAAGACATCTTCATCAGCAACATAGTCTGCTTCAGTCGATGCGATTGCCGTGTCAAAATCATTGAGTTCAAACAAACCTTCATTGGCTTCGAAGAAGTTTCGAACGAGGTCGCCATTTGGAACAGGGTTGATCGAGTCAAGGCCAAAGCCAATATCATCGGTAAATTGTGGTAACGCGAGGTCACCTCCATCAAAACCGTCAAAAACGTCTAAGTTAAGATCGAAAGACTTTTCTCGAATGCGGATTTTGCCACCAGCTTTTAAATATCCAGGTGCGTTAAAGAGATCGAGGTTGTATTTGAGATTGGTCGCAATTGCAAACTCTTCATCTTCACTGACGCCGTTTGTGCGCTCAATGCCGTTGAACTCGTAATTTTCAGCATTGAAATAGGCGGCCTCAGCGGCGGAGTCTGGGAACGCTAAACGCGGTAGCACCGGATCGCTCACATCGACCGCGAAGGTGCCAGTATCAAATGAGCCACGGAAATCGGTGTCTAGTCTATTAGGTTCAACTTCGTCAGCAAACGAATAAGAACCTGTAAAATCGAAAGTGATTGGGCCGGATTCGTATTCGAGGCCGGTTGCAATTGACCAAATCGTCTGCTCTTCAAGACGATCTTTAATGTCACGATCGACTTCTAGGGGATCGCCGGATGATCCGTCAAATGTCGCAATAGAACCCGCACCGCCAGCAAAATCGGGATCTCCGAACTTTGTCTCGACCCGAGAACGGAACTCTTGATCACTGAAGTCAGAATAGAGGCCGCGGGCAAACAGCAGCAGATCGTCAGTTGCTTGATAGTCAAGGTTTAAGGATGCGGAAATACGTTCACGCGTGATTTGATAATCACGGAATTCAAGCTCATCAGGGTAGGGAACGCCTTGGTCAAGCGTCCAATCTGGGCCGTCAACTTCAATATTTTCTGATCCAAATCTACGCTGTTGCCAAGCGACAGAGGCGGCAACACCTAATTTGTTATCCAAGAAATTGTCCGCGAAAACCCCAGATAAACGTTGCGACAGTTTCTCGACCTGATTTGCGTATATTCCAGCGGCTTTCAAGCGCAACAACATATCTTTCTGATCAAGGCCTGAAAGCGTTGTGATTTCAACATTACCACCAATTGAATCACCATCGACATCTGGCGTTAGGGTTTTGGTCACTGTGATCGATGACAAGATATCACTATCGATCACATCGAGCGGTACCTGCCGAGCGTCCGCTTCCGGTGATGGCACGCGAATACCGTTGATTGTTGACGTGACAAAATTTGGGTTCGCCCCCCGAATTGACACGAACCGACCTTCGCCTTGGTCATTAAGAACATTAACGCCAACGGCGCGACGCGCTGCTTCGGCCACGTTTTCATCAGGCAATTGACCGATCGCGTCGGAGGAAAGAACTGTGATAATGCGGTCGGACGCTTTCTGCTTTGAGAGGGCTGAGTTCAGTGCACCGCGTTGTCCCACAACGAGCACGTTATTTACAATAGCAACGTCATCACCGAGACGAACATTGGCCCGTGCCACGCTGTCTTCCGATGCGAGGTTAACGGCGGTCGTTTTTTCGTCTGCGCCGATATAACGAATGCTCAGCGTATATTGCCCTGCTGGAACAGAGGCGAAGCGGAACTGACCCGCTCTATTGGTCGTTGTTGTTTCACCTGTTTCCACAATGCGAACGATTGCACCGTTCAATGAAACATTACCCGTCCCGTCGCTTACTCGCCCTTCAATGACGCCCGCCATCGCAGGAAGTGTGCCCGCACTTAGAAGCGCTGCGACGCTCGCAGCGTTACGAAAGTTTTTCATTATCAAAATCCCCGGTTAAATCTCACGCATTTGTTATGCGCAATGTGTGACAGGTTTATGATGGTGTAAGAGGAAAAATCTGCAAAATGAATTTATTCATAGTACAGAGTATATTTCAAAAGATGATTTGTTGGAAAACTATTGAAAAAACAGCTTCGAAAGCGGTTTGTTTTGAAGGGGTGTTATGAAAGTGTAATAAACTGAGATAGTTTAAGATAATTCGAACTCTAAAGCGCCTCCCTTTCAATTGGAATCAGAAGGGCGCTTTAAGCTTTTGATTTTACGCATTTCCTTAACGCCAGCCGCACACACTTGGCTTGGAAATGCTTTACGCCGGTTAAATCGTGCGCATTTGGTTTAGGTTTTTGTCAGTGTCAACATCGCGAACAGATAGCTAATTGCCGTCACGACAGAGCCAATTGTTCGAATATGATTCAATCTCGTCCAGTCGCGACCGTAGGTTTGCCAATAGTCAGTTGCCTCTATTGATGAAGCTGCGAGTTTTGCTAGGCGTTCATTCATGGGAACATTGCCAATGACTGTAACAATAAATACTAGGCCGATATAAGCGACCGTTCCAAATACAATGAACTTCTGCGCTGTGCCATCAAGCTGTGTAAGGGCAATGTAAGTCATCGCAAGTGTCGCGGGCACGAGTAGAAAGAACGAATTTAGAAATAGTGATCTTAATACGGTTCGGTTTATTCCTTGCATACTTTGTATTCCAGACGCTGGTGAGCCCTGCATTAGGCCTCTCATGACAAAATCGGAAAAAGACTGGAATACGCCACCTGCAAGCGCGGCATTTATTCCGATGAAAAGAGATGCGTATACGGTCCAGTGATAAGACATAGTTATTCCTTACGGCATCCTCAAAAGACGCATTTATTTTGCGAAAACTGAAAGCAAGTGATGGGAGGCGACTCGTCGCCCCCACCCCCGCCGGCCCGCTTTGTTTATGCTGCCGTATTCCATACATCTGTTGATGCGATGCTCTCCGCGTAGTCTGAAAAATCCCTAGGCGAACGGCCTAGGGCTCGTTGGACGCCATCGGTGAGGTGGGCATTGCGACCGTCAAGAACGGTTGAGAAGAGATAGTCCAGCATCCAGACCACGTCTTTTGGGGCGCCGGATTTGACGATTTCATCCACAAAGGCCTCATGCGGAACATTGATATATTCAATCTTACGGCCCGTCGCCCGGGAGAGGTCTCTTGCCACATCAGCAAATGTCATAAGGCGTGGCCCCGTCACTTCGTAGACCTGTCCTTTGTGATGATCTTCGGTAAGGGCTGCCACCGCAACATCAGCAATATCATCAGCATCCACAAAGGGCTCAATTTGATCTCCCGCTGGCAGCGTAATAGCGCCCTTCAACACCATTTCGATAAACGCACCTTCGGAGAAATTTTGATGAAACCAGCTGGCGCGGACGATAGTCCATTCGAGACCTGATTGTTGGACGATGCTTTCACACGCTTGGGCCTCTTCTTCGCCGCGCCCTGATAACAGGACCAATCGCCGTATGCCTCTTTGTTTGGCGTAATTGACAAAAGCTCCGATTGCATCTGTTGCGCCTGGCATTGCAAGGTCCGGTGCATAGGTAATGTAAGCGGCGGTTACACCGTCAAGGCTTGCGCTCCAGCTTTTTTCATTATGCCAGTCAAAAGAGGGATCAGCCGACCGCGATCCAATACGGACCTTATGACCTTTTGATTTTAAGCCCTCAGCGACCCGGCGTCCGGTTTTTCCGGTACCGCCAATAACGAGGGTGAGGCCTTTGTCTTTGCGCTTTTCATTGTCTTGGGGTTCCATTGACTTGTTCCTTTAAGGTTTCTGTAGGCCAATGAGTACGACTAAGTCGGCAGTGGCTCTTGCCCACTGATGCCAAGTTTTTGACTAATCACGACAATTGATGGTGATCGAGCAAGTCGGGGGGAGGGAAGGCTAACTTTCAAGTCAAGTATTTGCCATGTTGAAATTGCCCTGTTTATTCGAACCAATAACTGCACGCGTGGTGAAATCTCGCAGCCTTGAGCGGTTCATGATCTGTCGTTTACCTCCAGACGGTAGGATCGAGGGGTTTGACCGGACCAGCGTTTGAACGCGCGTGTAAATCCACTTTGTTCAGCGAAACCCGTTAGAAAGGCGACTTCGGCAAGGTTATAGTCCGTTTCACGAAGCAGGCGCCGTGCAAGATCCTTTCGTGCCATATCTACAACACTTTGAAAGGAGTGTCCGTTATCAGACAAGCGCCTTTGTAGAGTCCGGGTGCCCATCCCAAGTTCTGATGCGATCAGGGATAGTGTTGGGACACCCTCGCTCAACATATTCGCCACGGCGCGGGACACCTGTTGTTCTAGAACGCTGTTATTGGACAGCAACGCCAGTTCCTGTTCCAAATGACGATCGAAAAACCGAGCGATGGTTTCATCACCTAATTTGTTTGGAGCATCGATGCTAGCTTCATTAACGAGTAGGGCGTCGCGGTCGGAATTGAATTGAACCGGACAACCAAAGTGGTTTTCGTAGACGGAGATATCGCCTCTGGCGGCGTGTTTGAAAAAAACTGCATTTGGTACGAATTCAGCGGTGGTCACTTCTTTGCTGATCTTGTCTACAGCGGACATGCTCGCCTCGTTAGATAGTAACATGCCGGGTTGTCCGTCACCTGCCTTTTCAAGGTTAAAGAAAAGGCCGTCCGCTGTTTTATCAAGGGAATAGGTTTCTGCGCTACCGAGAACATGGCCATATCGCACCGAGCGGACATACGAGCCGCGCAAATTTGGCGCAGACTTCCAAGCAAGTCCGAATGCACCGTATTCGTCGCTCCGCATGGCCGCGCCGATACGGAGCGGTAGAATCAATCCCTCGGGGTCCCGCTCGGCGAGGACGGCAAAAAAATCATAATATGCTGACGATGACACCATCTGCGCTGGATCGATTGGGCCTTGTGGCGCAAGACCCAGTCCTTTGACCAGGTCATCAGTCTGAACGCCCGGGCTCGCCTGGGCGACGACTTTATAGACATAAAGGGACGTAATCTGGCTCATGCTCTTTGCTATACACGATAATTCTGACCGCTATGACGGCTTTTTTATGTTTGAGGTCTCGAATTTGCGGTTATCCGTCTACTTAGCAATTAGCGGAAGTGCTCAAAAACGATTATATAAAGCCATTCAGTAATTATATTTAACACGGAACGACTTTAAGTCGCCTCTTTCTCCGCTTCATATATCGCCCTGGCGATGGCACGAGCTGTTACGTCGGCGGCAATAGAACCGATGCGGGTTAGCGTTATAGGGTCAATCGGGATACCGTTTTGAGGCAGGTCAGTGGTATCCGGTTCTTCGACGCATGCCGTAAATAGAATATCGCCATCTGTTGGACCATGAATGGGTCGAATTGCGCGCGCCAATCCATCTTGGGCCATGACAGCGACGCGTTTCATGTTCGCCTGACTGATGAGGCGACTTGCGTCGGGCATTTGAATCGCAATGACACCGATTGTTGTATTCATTGCTTCGTTTGATGCGCCGTCCGATGCATCGTTTGATGTTGCTTTATGACCGAAACCCAACGGCCCCAATTTCGTATCGTCTGGTAAATCGGCACAGGGGCCTAGGGCAAGGTTCGGTTTTATTCCACCAAATTCGTCATTCCATTCATATGGCCAGGCCCAATACGCTTCGTCGCCTGGTAGTTTGACCGAGCCAAAACTATTTACGGCAATCAATGCGCCGACTTTAATGCCGTTGTCTGTAATGTAAGAGGCGGAGCCAAGTCCCCCTTTATTCAATCCAGCAATCGCACCATAGCCGGCACCGACGACGCCTTGCGCTAACTTTGCGCTGCTCTCTTTGTTGAATTGACGAGCACTCATGCACGCCTGTTCGCCGAGTTTGAAATATGGGGGGTACCCATCATTTCGCTTTGACCAGTTTTTATCACCACCATTTGCGAGATCGTACAGGATCGCAGCAGGAACAATAGGCGAGGGTGGAACGCCTTCGCGACCTACAAGCTGGAAGCCACGCCCTTGTTGACCGAGCCATGAAGCAGCTCCGTCGGCAGCGCCGAGGCCATATGAAGAACCGCCTGAGAGGATAATGGCATCCGCTCTCTCAACAAGGGTGGAGGGGTCTAATAGATCTGTTTCCCGGGACCCAGGGCCGCCGCCCCGAACGTCACCTGCAACAATAGATGGTTGATCAAATATCACCGCTGTCACCCCGGTGCAGGCAAGAGAATCGTTCGCGTGTCCAACGCGAAGGCCCAGGATATCCGTAATGTCATTTTTCGCGCCAGGACCCGATCTTCTTGTCGACATAATATCAGTGACCTATTGTGTTTATTTCGTTTGATGTCGCACCATAATTGAAGGTTGAGCCTTGTGCGGAAGGCGAGGCGACCAACGGAAGCTTGATACAAAACGTGGCGCCCAATTCATCTGATTTGACAAGCCGTAATGAGCCCCCGTGCACTTTGATAATCTCACGGGCGATGGCGATCCCTAATCCTGTACCCCCCGGCTTTTGCGACCCTTTAAATGGTTCGTACAAGTAATTTATTGCTGTTTCGGGTAATCCAGGACCGTTGTCTGCGATCCGAATATCGAGCGCTTTTCCGGAAATTGATGAGGAAACAGTGACACACGGACGAGGTTGCGAAGGTGTATCCTTTACTTTCTCCGATATACCATTTTCAGCATTTGAAGCGTCGCCCTGATTTGTTGGTACCATCGCTTCGATAGCATTTTTCACGATATTAAAAATGACGCGATAGAGTTGGTTTGCGTCGGCATATACCGTCAAACCAAGTTGGGTTTCGTTTTGCAAGTCGACATCCATGTTTGCGACGTCTTCAAAAACGTCAGTAACAAGAGTATTGAGGTCGACGTCGGAGCGTTTTAAGGTTTCTGGGGTGATGCGCGCAAAATTAAGGGTGTCCCGACTCAAGGCAACAGCTCTATCTAATGATCCAATCAAGCGCGGCGCAAGCTTGGCCACGCGAGGGTCGTCGCTTTTTGCTAACCGATCTGACATTAACTGAGCGGAGGCTAAAATATTGCGTAAATCGTGGCTTATTTTGGAAATCCCCGATCCAAGTGCTGCTAAGCGCCGTTGTTCTTCCAAAAGCGATTGAATACGCCGTTGTAGGTTGAAAAGGCTCCTTTGCGCATCGCCGATTTCGTCTTCTCGCGATGACGGTTGAAAAACACTTTTTTGATCCTCGGGGCTGCGCTCGAATTTCATCATCGCTTTGCTTAGTGATTTCACGGGGGTAATGATTGCTTTGTTCAATTGCGAAAACACGAATAAAGCAGTCAGTGTTGAAATCGCAAGTGATAGAAAAAAGATATTTATGGCATAAGCGACAAGATCTTTTCGCATCGCTGCCCGTGATAGGACAACGTCAACCATTTCATTGTTGCTATATCTTGCTTTTCCTGAAACTTGGATGAGATCATCTTTCTTGGAAAACAACGTCATCCATGGTGCAGTAAACAAGTCGGTAGGCAAACCATTTTTCAAGTCGACGAAATATTTGATGCTTGTTCCAGATCCTTCTAGTGATGGCGCTTTAACAAGCTCGCGTGCACCGTCCGTATGCACAAGTACGACGCCTTTTATGCCAGCGGTGGCAAATAATTCCTCTAATTCTTGAGCCGAGATTTCCATCCCGCCTTGAGAATTTAGTGCCATTCCAACAATATGCGCTGCTTCAATACGGTCTTTGAAATAGGTTACACGCTGATTTGCAATGGACGGGACAAGCACTACGGCTTCCGCGATGAGCACGCATATGACTGTTAGGACAAATAGTTTGAAAGACAGTCGCCGTCTGTAGCGCGCAATTAAGCCACCGTCAGTCCGATCTGAGATAGATGGGCGACTGCCGGTAAGAGTATGTTGTTCAACGATGTCATTTTCTTTTGGTGTTGACGCATCTCTCATGGAAATTCCAGTACTGGATAAGCGGCCTTACCCACATGTGCCTCTATTGAAATTCGTCACAATAATACTGATTTACCTATTATCATGCTGCGTTTGCTGATTTACGACCGAAGCCTAGTATTTTTGATAAAAGTGGTAGAAGCGCTAAGGCGCTGAGTGCAATAATTGGTGTAATAATTTCAGGTTGAAACAATAATTCCTGTAAGGATAATTCTCCACCATTCTCCAATATTGTCACGAGGCCATTTCCTGCGCTGACATATGCAAAAACACCAGGAATAATTCCAAGAAAGGTTGTTGCAATAAAAACAGATGTTGAGATGCCAAAAAAAGCCGGCGCTACATTGACAATAAAAAACGGGAAAATTGGAATAAGGCGCAAAAGTAAGAGATATGAGAATGCGTTTCCTTTGAACCCCTCTTCCATCTTTTTGAAAAAACCGTTTACTTTGGCTTTTAAGAGATCACCAAAGGCGGTTTTTGCAGCCAAGAATATACATGTCGCACCGATGGTTGCTGAGATGACGACGATAGGGAACGCTACCTTCGGCCCAAAAAGAAATCCGCCTAAAATGGATAGTAATCCGGCGCCTGGTAGGGCGAAAGCTGCCACCAGAATGTATGTTAAAGCATATAAAGCTAAGGAGACCCAGAAACTGTCTTCGACAAATGCAGCTAGGGTCGTGTGATTTTTCTGTAAAGAGTGAACGCTGAGATATTCATTAGCACCGCTAGCGAACAACAAACCCGCGGCGACAAAGACTAATAGGATTGGCACATACTTCGCCAACTCAATCTTATTTTTTTCTTCAACGGCCATTGGGACAAATACAGCGTTAATAGTGAGCGCGATCAAGACGCGCGGTTATTTAATAGTTACGCTTGTGCCACCTAAGCTTGCAAATCACGAGAGCAATAGGGGGCTGTGATTGATCGCGAATGTTTGTGCGCAATTTGTGCGCTTTTTCATGCTTGTCGGTGCGTTCTCAAGTGCTACAGGCCTTGATCAATTGATCAGGGTTAGCGTTAAGCAGCGTGCGATGGCTTATAACTACTGCTTTTATCTTGACGGTTGTAACCCGCTTGGCTACACGCCGAGCTTACAGAATTTTTGGTCGGGGCGCGCATCGAGGCGTGTCCTCAGCTTAGACCGCATTTGAGTTAGAGGCGATCATGAAACGTACCTATCAACCCAGTAAACTTGTGCGAAAACGTCGCCATGGTTTTCGCGCTAGAAAAGCGACTAAGGGCGGGCGCAAAGTGCTGGCTAATCGACGTGCTCGCGGTCGGAAAAAGCTTTCAGCGTAAATTATTATTTAGCAATTCGTTCGCTCTTAGAGTAGTTCCTTAGCTTTGATTTTGTTGGTGAAATTAGACTTTTTAACCACGGACGTTTGACGATTGGCTTTCATCCCGACGTTGAAAGATAGACGTGATTTTGAGGCGGCGCGACCGTCTCCTGCTTTCAACACCCGTCATTTTGTGCTGATCAGGCGCCGCCGGTCGGACAATTCGCAAATTCGGGTTGGGTTTACCATAACAAAAAAGATCGGGAACGCCGTCGTTCGAAATAGAATAAGACGGCGATTGAAATCAGCGGCTGCTGAGCTTTTTCCGAAACACGCTGAGCAAGGGGCCGACTATATTTTTATTGCGCGCCGAAATTCGGCTCAATGTGCTTATGATGCACTTTTAAATGATCTGATGCGTGCTCTTACAAAACTTTCCAATAAGCCTAAATAACAAGCTCAGCCGAGGGGGTTGCGTTCTGGTACGGGTTAGTCGATCTGTCCGGAATATAGGTTTATTGCTTGGCGTTGATCGCATATACGGCGATGAGGTCAAAGCTTGAGAAAAGACTTTAATTCGCCGGTCTGCCGGCGCCCGAGCGTTTATTTCGTAACACTCACGAAATTTACGGCTTGGTTGTCCTGAATGAGAGAATTTCATGGATCGCAATACGATTTTGGCATTTGCTCTGGCGGGTGCAGTTTTGATTGGCTGGCAGATTTTTGTGTTGGGGCCACAACAAGCCGCCTACGAAACGGCTCAACGGGCCACGGCTGAAAAACTGGCAGCAGATCAAAAAGAGACGGCAGGCGTTTCAAGTTCTGTTGAAGGAGGCGCGAACGGGGGCACGACACCTGGCTCTCCACAAAGCTTTGCTCCTAGCGCGGCTCAGGTTGCGAACGGTATGGCGCCCACATCGAGTGCGAGCGGTGCGCCAATCTCCATCGACGCCGCTCTTGAGCGTGCTCCCGGGCGTATACCGATTAATACACCGGAATTGGTTGGGTCAATAAACCTTGCAGGCGGCCGTATCGATGATTTGCGTCTTAAGAAGTATCGAGAGACGATTGACGCCGAGAGCCCTCAGATCCGCTTTTTAAGTCCCTTAGAAAGTGATCACGGCCATTATATCGAACAGGGGTGGGTCGCCGCTGGCGACGTCGGCGAAGGTGCCATTTGGTCAGCTAATGCCAGCGCTGCGCTGACGCCCGCCAGCCCCGTGACGCTGACGCGAAAACTTGGCAATCTGACATTTGAACGGACGATCAGTGTCGACGAGCAATTTATGTTCGAAGTGAAAGACGTTGTTCGTAACACAGGCTCTGAGCCTACAAGCGTTGTGCCCTGGGCCATCGTTATTCAACGAAATATCCCAGAAGACTTCCGTGATTTTCTTATTCTGCATGAAGGTCCGATGACTGTTGTGGATGGTAAGAAGTTTGAGCGGAAGTATAAAAAGGCAAGAACGGCGCTGGTCGAAGAAACTGGTCGTGAAGGATGGGTTGGCATCACCAATAAATATTGGCTCGCCGCCGTTATCCCGCCGCAAGGGCAAACCTTTAAATCTGAACTCAGTAATGTTGGAACGCTAGAAGCGCCGATCTTTCGTGCAAGCTATACCATGGATGCACTCTCTGTTCCTGCGGGCGGTGAAATTGATCTGGAAACCCATGTGTTTGGGGGCGCGAAACGCGTCGATATTTTACAGGGCTATGAGCAACCGATTGACGATGGCGGATTGGGTGTTCGGGACTTTGACAAGGCAATTGATTGGGGTAATTTTTTCGTCCTAACCCGGCCTATTTTTTATACGCTCAACTTCTTTGGCGACTTAACAGGAAATTTTGGTATCGCCATCTTGCTGCTCACTTTGGTGATCAAAGCGATTTTATTTCCTTTGGCAAACAAAGCCTATGAGTCCATGTCGAAAATGAAAAAGCTTCAGCCGAAAATTGAGGAAATGAAGACGCGCTTCGGCGATGATAAGATGAAGATGCAGCAAGAGATGATGGCGTTGTATCAAAAAGAGAAGCTCAATCCTCTCGCAGGTTGTGTTCCTATTTTGATCCAGATGCCAATTTTTTATGCGCTTTACAAAACACTCTTTGTAACGATTGAATTACGCCATGAACCATTCGTTGGTTGGATAAGAGACCTATCATCGCCTGATCCGACCAGCATATTCAATCTATTTGGGTTGCTCCCATATGATCCATTGGCACTTCCAGTGCTCGGCTCGTTCTTAGGCATTGGCGTTCTGCCGCTTTTAATGGGTGTATCGATGTGGTTTCAAATGAAGTTGAACCCTCCGGCAACCGACCCCATTCAGCAGCAGATATTCACGTTGATGCCAATCATGTTCACATTTCTCTTTGCCGGTTTTGCGGCGGGACTTGTGCTTTATTGGTTCTGGAACACAGCGCTCTCCATTGTTCAGCAGTGGTATATTATGAAACGCAATGGCGTAACGATTGACTGGTCCGAGAGATTGCCTTTTTTGAAGTCGTCAGCGGCCGCCAAGCCCGCACCGGGTGGTGACAAATAACCGGCATTGATCCCATGCAGTCGGAACCATCGCCAGAAGACATTGAACGCGGTCGACGCCTTTTTGCCGGACCGTGCGATTTCATGCTAGGCGTTGTCTCGCTTGATGGGTTGCCGGAACCCGGTACGCCAGAGGTCGCTTTTGCCGGTCGGTCGAATGTTGGAAAATCAACGCTCCTAAACGCGATCACAGGGCGAAAAGGACTTGCCCGCGCGTCAAATACGCCTGGCCGGACCAGAGAGCTGAATTATTTCAATTTAGGGGATACGCTACGACTCGTTGATCTCCCTGGCTATGGATATGCTCGCGCCTCAAAGGTTGAGGCAGCCCGCTGGACCGCTTTGACAAGAGATTTCTTACGCGGTCGAGCCGAGCTACGCCGGGTGATGTTGTTAATCGACTCCCGGCGCGGGTTAAAAGATGCCGATGAAGAAATGATGACCATGCTGGATGAGGCCGCGGTGATCTACCAAATTGTCCTTACAAAAATCGATAAAATAAAACCATCACTGCTTGATTCAATGCTTCCTCAAATAGAAGAAAGATTGCGCAAACGTCCGGCGGCTTTTCCGACAATTATTGCGACGTCTTCGGAAAAAGGTGTTGGTATTTCGGAACTCCGGGCCGGTTTAGCGGCACTAGCGCTATAGCGTGTTGCGCAAAAGAGGCGCATCGAATCAAAGCGTTAACGTCATTCAGCAAGTCAATTTGAGGCAAAACGATTTTAAAGCGCCTCCGTTTTAATTGGAATCAGAACGGCGCTTTAGGTTTTTGATTTTAAGCATTTCCTTCACGCCAACCGCACACACTTGGTTTGGAAATGCTTTAGGATAAGTCGTTCTGCTCTCTTTGATCATATGCTTTAACGTCGTTTTTCAACTCGGGCAGTAAAATATATAAAGCGATCATATTCGGTACGCACATCGCAAACAGCATCGCGTCAATAAAATTGAGTATCGCACTAATTGAAAGCACCGCCCCGAAAGATAGAAGAGTAGAAACACCAATCTTAAAAGCAATGTCCAATTGACGATTATCATTTGACAGATAAGCGACGGCTTGTGCGCCATAAAACGCCCAAGCTAATAGTGTTGAAAATGCAAAGAATAAAACGGATATCAGCAATATAACGGGGTACCAGGAAAACACCCCTTCGAAGGCGGCTGACGTCAAATCGATTCCAACGATGTCAGACCTAGGGATGTATAAATATGGTTCGTGCACCCCGGTCGTAATGATAACGAGCGCCGTAACGGTGCAGACCACAACCGTATCGATAAATGGTTCTAAAAGGGCGACATAGCCTTCGCTCACCGGTTCCTTTGTCTTAACCGCTGCATGGGCAATGGCTGCAGAACCGACGCCAGCTTCGCTTGAATAGGTTGCCCGCTGAACGCCGTTGATGAGGGCGCCAACAAGACCGCCGCCCGCGGCTTCAAACCCGAACGCACCTTTAAATATCGAGGCAACAGCCCCGGGTAGGGCATCCGCATGGAGAGCAATAATAACCACTGCAGCCATAAGATAAACGCCGGCCATCATAGGGACGAGAATGCCTGTAACACGTCCGATACTTTTGATTCCGCCCAAAAGAACGATTGCAATAAATGCGCAAAAAATCGCGCCATAAATCAGCGGCGCCTCGATACCGGTAACGCTCGAGAACTGGGCATAGGACTGATTGACCTGAAAAAAGCTAAGGGAGCCGCCGACCGTGAACAGGGCAAATGCGGTCCCCGCTGCTTTCCCGATGCTCTTGTTTGTTTTTCTACCAACCGCCGCCTCTATGTAATACATAGGACCACCAAGGACCCTGCCATCTGATGCAAATCGGCGATACTTTACAGCTAAAGCGCACTCTGCGAACTTTGAAGACATCCCGAGTAAGCCGGCAAGGATCATCCAAAAAATGGCACCCGGCCCCCCAAGGCATATTGCGACGGGTACGGATGCTATATTGCCCAGTCCAACTGTCCCAGAAAGAGCGCTTGCTAATGCTTGAAAGGGAGGAATTTCTCCGGGTGCGTTGTCCCCACTGTTTTGACGACGGTTGCTTGGTTTTGTGACCAGTTCCACAGCATGGGCAAATCCGCGTAAATTGATGAAGCGGAAATAGACCGTGAACACCGTGGCGCCCAGAACAAGCCAAATCAGGACCAGAGGAAGGCTTACGCCAAATACATCAATTGAAAAAAAGACGATGGCGTTAATGGCATTGCTGATGGGTTCAAAAGCAGTGTCGATCCGTTGCGCAAGATCCATAGGGATTTGATCTTCCAATTTACAGGCCTGATAGCGCTTGTTCGAGATCGTCCTTCAAGTCAACGAACGCCTCGATGCCAACGGAAAGTCGAACAAGACTATCATCAACACCAAACAAAGCGCGCTGCTCAGGTGGGATCGATGCGTGGGTCATGATACCCGGATGCTCTATGAGGCTTTCCACGCCGCCAAGGGACTCAGCCAAAGTGAAAACTTCAACACGTTCGAGGAATGATTTAGCCGCCTCAAGGCCGCCTTTTAGATAAATGGTTGCCATGCCGCCAAAAGCATCCATCTGGCGATTTGCAATTTCATATTGTGGGTGGCTCTTCAAGCCCGGATAGGAAATGCGCTCTATTGCGGGATGGTGTTCGAGCCATTCCGACAAGGCAAGCGCATTCGACGACGCCCGTTCAACTCTGAGGGCTAGTGTCTTTAGTCCGCGTAAAGAGAGAAAAGCATCAAATGGGCCGGGTATTGCGCCTGTGGAATTCTGAAGAAACTTTATCCGTTCACCGAGGTCATTATCCTTTACAACCAAAACACCACCGATGAGATCCGAATGGCCGGCCAAATATTTTGTCGCCGAATGCATCACAATATCCGCCCCAAAGTCCAATGGGCGCTGGCAATAGGGGGAGGCGAATGTGTTATCACAGCCCATCAAAGCGCCATGCGCCCGCGCGGCCGCGGCAACCGCCTCGATATCGATGACTTTCAATGTAGGATTTGTTGGCGTTTCGACCCAGACAAGTTTTGTTTCTGGACGAAAGGCATCTTCAAGGGCTGATGGGTCTCCGACATTGACATAGTCAATTTGAAGGCCAGTTGTCTCTTTACGAACCTTTTCAAATAATCGGTAGGTGCCACCATAAACATCGTCTGTCGTTATGACATGTGAGTTCGCAGGTAAAAGATCAAGCACGGTTGAAATTGCTGCCATGCCCGAAGAAAAAGCATAGGCTTGTGAACCATTTTCCAAATCAGCAATACATCTTTCGTAGGCATGCCGCGTTGGATTGGCACCGCGTGCATAGACATAGCCTTTATGTACGCCGGGACTCTCTTGAGCGAAGGTCGACGTCTGATAAATTGGTGGCATGACGGCGCCGGTAAGTGGATCTGGCGATTGACCGCCGTGGATTGCGCGCGTCGCGAAGGCTTTACGGTTTTTTCGGTCGCTCATTTCGGGCGTCCTCTCATCAATCTTCTTAATTTAGAATTATTGCTTGGTGAGCCAACTAAAACGCTTTGCTAGCCCGCTATCTCACTGGCCGTATCTTTGCTCCACCCTACGTATACTTTAGAACCGACTTCGATGACAGGACGCTTGAGGAGTGTGGGGTGTTCGACGATCAGCGCGAGTGCAATCTTAGCGGTAAGTGGTGCTTTGTCCGCATCATTCAAATTCCGCCATGTTGTTGACCGTGTGTTTAAAAGTAGGTTCCAATCAACTTTTTCGGCCCATTCTGCGAGCTTTTGAGAAGGTAATCCATCCGTGCGGACATCGTGGAACACGGGATTCTTACCAGTTGCTTCAAGGGCTTTTATTGCTTTCCTGCAGGTGTCACAGGACTTTATGCCATATAGTGTGATGTTCATTATGCGACCTGTAAGCGAAGGTAATTCAGTAAATCGGTTCGTGTAATGAGCCCCTCAAAGATGCCATCCTTTAAGACGACGGCAACATAACCTTTTGCGAAAATTGGCAAAAGGTCTTCGATGGGTGAGTTTGCTTCGAGTGTTTCCACGCGATAAGTCATGGCCGATTTCACAGGGTCTTTAAATTTCTCGCGGTTTCGGACGATCGCAAATAAAAGATCCTCTTCGTCAATCAATCCTTCTATCTCACCGGCTTCATTGAGCACTGGTAGTTGCGAAATGTCATACAGCTTCATTCGCCCATAGGCCGTCATGAGATTATCATCAGGCTTAATTGTAATCGTCGCGCGTTCTGAATGCCGTCTGGAAATGACGTCCGTTAGATCTCCCTTTGGCGCTCTGGAGAGAAAGCCCTGATCATACATCCAATAGTCATTATACATCTTTGAAAGATATTTATCACCGCGGTCGCAGACGAAGGCTACAACACGTTTTTTTTCGGTTTGCGCGCGGCAATATTGGAGTGCGGCAGCTAAAAGAGTTCCCGATGACGAACCACCGAGAATTCCCTCATTACGCAGAAGGTCTCGTGCCGCCTCAAAACTTTCTTTGTCTGAAATTGCGTAAGCTTTTTTCACATGGGATAGATCACAAATATCTGGAATAAAATCTTCACCAATTCCTTCGACCAACCATGAGCCAACATCGTTCGGCTTAACGCCCGTATTCACATATTCCGTCAGGATAGACCCTTCTGGATCGGCCAATATCATTTCCACATGGGGGGCGGTTTTTGCAAAGAAATTTGAGAGGCCGGTGATGGTTCCACCTGACCCTACACCCACAACCATCGCGTCCATATCGCCATTCATTTGGCCCCAGATTTCAGGACCCGTATGCTCCTCATGGGCGTTCGGATTGGCTTCATTACCAAACTGGTTGACATAAAATGCGCCGGTCGCATCGGCGATCGATTGGGCGACCTCCTGATAGTAATCGGGATGGCCCTTTGCGACATCTGAGCGGGTAAGTCGCACATCAGCACCAAGTGCTTTGAGGTGGAAAATTTTCTCCTGCGCCATTTTATCGGGCACAACGATCGTCATCTGGTAGCCCTTTTGCGCCGCTGCGAGCGCAAGGGCGAGGCCGGTGTTGCCTGCGGTTGCCTCAACGATCGCGCCACCAGGTTTTAACGCTCCAGAGGCTTCGGCCGCTTCGATCATCGCGATGCCGATACGATCTTTAATTGAGCCGCCAGGGTTATTTGCTTCGAGTTTTAAAAATAAATCGCAAGGCCCGGTGTCTAGTCTGTTGACTTTAACCATGGGGGTTTTGCCGATCCCCTCAAGCACATTGTTATAAATAGGACCATAAGGCGTTTCTGGCATCTTCTGTTTCTCCTGAGCGCGCTAATCAAGGATTAAGGCACGTTTTGACGATCGACAAGAAGTCTTAAGTAAGTGGCCTTGTTGCAGTCGCCGACATATTCATCGTTCTTGGCGTTTTAATTGACGAATAAAGAAGCGCGCCGGATGAAGGCCGTGTCGCACATTCTGGGCGACGGGTGAGGGGGCGCCCATGATCTCACTAATTAGAATGTCAGCGCAAAGCGGGGCCGTAACCAGCCCACGTGATCCCAGGCCCGACATGACATAAAGCCCGCGAAGTGGGCGGCCAATCGTGTATTGCTTTCTTTGACCATGGCGCAGGCCGTCATAGTCTCGTTCGTAGGCGTCCCAATTGGGAATGGCCCCAACGGTTGGAAGTCGGTCGGGTGTTTGTCGGCGTGTGGCGGCGCGCGGTGCTGAGTCTTCTGCGTTGAGATCCTTGGCGATCTGCAGATCAATTTCTCGAAGTTTTTCGATATTTGTTTTTGATGCTTCAAGACTCACTGTCGGCGCGACGCCTTGTTCAGCCTTCATATAGGTTGCGCCGACCAACAATCCACCGCCGGGGGCAGGCGCTGCGTATGGACCAGCCGCAATTGCCGGTTCAGGCGGTGACGCTTTCGCAAAGTAATCGAGTTGACCATCGACGTTCGTAAACGGAATACCTTGAAGGACCGTAAAAATATCGCCGGCGCCATTTGCGATTATGACGGCATCAAATTGCTCAGTATTACCAGAAGTGAACATGACTTCCGGCTTTATGTTATCACGACCCGGAATAACGCTTGAAACGCATTCGTTTGTCACCCGCGTATGGCTCGCCAATGCGTGCACGTATTTTTTGGGGTCAACAACGCCTGCTTGCGGAAAAAAGAGATCGTTACCCTGTTGCGTCATCCAGTCTGTTGGTAGCGTTTTTTCCGACAGTAACTTTTCAAACTTCTTCACTTCGTCTTTGTCTGAAGCTAATAGTTTGACGCCGCACCTATTGAAGAAGTCATGAGATGTCTCAAGCGTTAGGTTATCGATTGTCCGTAAGCAGTGAATATAGGCCTGCCTGAAAAAATAGGCCACTGCGTCGGCGCCAATATCAAGGCGTGGCATGATGAGCCCGCCTTTGTTGCCAGACGCGCCTGCCGCGAGGCCATCTCGATCGATAATCGTAGGGATCCCGCCCCGTCGGCGGACTGCATGGGCTAAACTTGCGCCTGCTATGCCGCCACCGATAATGGCGAGTCTCAGCGGCTCTTTATCAGGCGCGGTTTTTAAGGCGGTGGAACGCGCAAACCATGGTTTCCTCTCACGTGGAAAATGCGAGCTCTCGTCCGGTAAAGCGGTCTTTTGTGGTAAAAATTGACCGACCAGCATTTCGCGCTTTCTTCCAAAACCAGGGGTCTTTTTTACGTCAAATCCATTGTCTGTCAGTCCGCGCCGCACAAGGCCAGCAACCGTGAAAGTCGCAACGGTTGTGTTACGATTGCTCAACCGCGCCATTTGCTGGAAAACCTCCGGGCACCACATATCCGGGTTTCTCGAAGGGGAGAAGCCATCGAGAAACCAGGCGTCAACTTTCGCCTCGATCTCAGCAAGGGCTGACCTCACGTCTCCATAAATGAGTGTAAGGGTAACATTATCCAAAAACGGTAAGCGGTGGAAACCGGGGGTGAGAGGGGGCTGGAGGTCAATGAGCGCCTCAACATTAGCCTTTAAATTCGGTAAGTGCTGAAATGTGCGTCTAATATCTTCAGGTCGCAAAGGGCTTTGCTCACAAGCAACGTAATCGAGATGGGCCTGGACAGGTTTGCTCGCGGCCTGCCATGTTTCAAGTGCCGCTAAAAAATTCAGGCCCGTTCCAAATCCAGTTTCGCCAATCACGAACGAATTCCCTTGGGCGAAGCGTTGTCTTATGTTGTTGCCATCAATGAAAACATGTTGCGTTTCATCAATGCCGCGTCCCGAGAAATAGATATCGTCAAATTGTTTTGAAACAGGCGTGACACGTGACCCTGTCGTCACTTTTGCATCGCCAGCGATTGGCTTCCAAGAGAGATCCGCCCACGCTATTTGGTTAGCTTCGTGAGCAACCGAATCGCGAGAGCGGGTAGAAGCGACAGCGCTTTGTTTTTTGTTCTGCGGCCTCGTGGTCATTTAGACAGTATAGGGCGCAGGCCTCTTCTTATTTAGAGGGAAATGGAAAAAATGCCGTCGAGAAATTAGAGATTTGCGTCGATGACATGGCATCTGAGATTGTGCGACTGACGGGTTGCGTGGAATCCCGAAAAGCATCAGCGGTGGATTGGGTCATTGACCGGGTCCGCTCCACGCGTGTCTCGAAAAAACGCGTCCAGTAATCACGTTGAAGTTCAAGTGCCTCGCCAACGGTTTTTGTCTTTACGAGATCATTCGCGAATTCGACCGCATCCTTCATGTCTTTTTGCGCGGCATCCATCGCCTCTTGACCGACTTCTTTAAAACGAGCTTGAGCGGTTTCAAAACCTTCTTGCGCGGCTTCCATCATTTTTTGAGTCTGATCGTGGACCTGTTCTGCGTTTTCGTTGAAACTCTTTAAAAGCGAATCGTATTGCTCGCGTGCCGACTCCGAAAATGCAAATGCATTTTCGCCAAGATCGTTACTTGACCCATTGGTTGTTTTCGCTTTTTCCGCGGTACTCGCATTTGCACTAGACGCGGTGTTTTTTGCGGTGGATTTTGGGCTGGCAGCTGTCGTTGCTTGATTGGATGCGGTCGCCATGGGGCTGCTCCATAATAAAATACGATGTGACGGTTTGACGACGACGAACGTTGACGGCGCCGATTTGACACTACTTATTGGTACATAATTTAGATGGTGCGATGCAGCAAGCGATTTTTGACCAAGATCATTTGATTCTTTTTGTTATTTCAGAGAATTAATACGGGAAGTGGGGTAACGGCCAAGGACCTATCAACGTTCTGTGTGTCGCTTTGTCGTCAAACGAAAGCCGCGCCAGTCTCATCATACCTGACCCTAGCTTGCTTTTCGCGTCACTTTCAAAAGCGTATCCGCTGAGGCATACCCATCGGCAGGATAGCCATTTGCCCGTTGCCAATCTCGAAGTGCTTTTTTCGTATTGGCGCCGATCACACCGTCGGCAGGCCCCGGATCAAATCCTTGTTCTGCGAGCGCTCTTTGGAGCGCTTTGCGTTCCGAAAGGGACAGCGCTCTGTCACCCCTTGGCCAGTCCTGCATCAGGCCACCATCGCGCCCTGCCACATGCTCGGACAATAAACCAACAGCAAGCGCGTAAGACGTCGACCGATTGTATTTTAATATAGCGTTGAAATTATCGAATACCAGAAACGCCGGCCCCTTTGCTCCGGCAGGAACAATTATTGCGCCCCGCGTATTGGGGTCGATCGATCCAATCAGATTTCCCCGTGCTGCCATTATGCCCGCTGCCGCCCATTCTGCGACGGCGCGCCTGTTTTTAGGCGTTGCATCGGTGTAGTTGAAGTTGTCGGGAAGCTTAACCTCGACCCCCCAACGCTCGTCTTTTTTGAAGCCAGATACGGAAAGGTAATTTGCTGTCGATGCAAAAACATCGTTCAAGTTTGACCAAATGTCTCGCCGCCCATCGCCGTCTGCATCAACGGCATAACTAAGATAGGTCGTTGGAATAAACTGCGTATGTCCCATGGCGCCAGCCCACGATCCTTTCAGTTGACCGCGTGAAGCATATCCGTTTTGGATAATTTTTAAGGCGCCAATGAGCTGCGATCGACCGAATTTTGTCCGTCGTCCCGTCCAAGCAAGTGTTGCCAACGCTTGAATGACATCATGATCCCCCATTACGGCGCCATAAGCTGTTTCAAGTCCCCAAATTGCAACGATTATTTCTGCGTTGACCCCATACTTTTCTTCCGTCTTTGAAAGCTGTTGAGCATTTTCTGCACGGCTCTTTTTTCCATTTGCAATGCGTGTTTCAGAAACTGCTGAGTCGAGGTAATCCCATATCGATTTAGAAAACTCCGGCTGATTATCGTTCAGCTCAAAAACTCTCTGGTTGACGGTAACGCCCTGAAACGCATTGTCCACAATGCTTCGATCGATTCCTGCGGCAACCGCTTCTGCCTTGAAGCCTTGAAGCCAATTGTTGAAATCAGCCGTGCTCGCCGATTGTGCGGAGGCCGACGAGATAGCTGTACCCCAGGTGAGCACCGAGAAGATGACCCCACTCAGCAAATTCAACAATTTCATAGATATCCCCATCATTCGCGCCAAAGCGGCAATCGCTTATACTCTAAATAGGGCCATTCGTTGTTTTTCATAACAAAAGTTCGAATGTAATGATCACAAAAGCCTCAAGAGTTTTCCTGCAATTTAAAATAGCGGCGAACCTTGAAAAAGTAAAAGAAGTCTTCTGGTTATTGATGACAAAGCTTTTGATTGCTGAGCGCATGACTTTAAATGCGATGACCTTATCCAGCTCTATGGCAAAAATGCTTTCATCTAATGGCTCTTTTTGCAAGTGCGCTCACGGCGGAATGATCGCCAAAATACACAAGATCAGTGATCATCCCACTTTGTGCCAGGAAAATCTGTATCTCGAGGGGAGCGATAAAATCACTACCAGACTTCGCCGGAGGATCACAAAATAGAACGATGCTTGAAGATAAGCACTCGGGCGTTTCGTGTATTATCTCTACAAAGAATAAATTTTTTACCAGCTTGCATTATTTATGAGCGATTGATCACAAATCCAGACGTCCGTTTTTCTAAAAAGGCGGATATGCCTTCCTGACCTTCAGGACCCGTTCTAATTTGGGCAATTCGGTTCGCGGTATCTTCAAGAACCGAATTATCAATTTCTTTGAAAGCAACGGCGTTAATCAATGATTTTACCTCGCGTTGCGCATTTGGTCCACCAGCTAAAAGGTTATCTAAAACACCATCAAGTGTTGTGTTTATTTGTTCTGGCATTGCGACCATATGCACAAGGCCCATGCGACGTGCTGTCATGGCATCAAAACGTTCCCCGGTTAAGAAATAACGTCGAGCTTCGCGCGGTCGCATTGCGGCAATCACAAAGGGCGAAATAACTGCGGGTATGAGGCCGAGCTTGACTTCGCTAAACGCAAAAAAAGCAGTTTCCGACGCGATCGCGATATCACAGGCCGCCACAACGCCAACGCCGCCTCCAATTGCGGGGCCGTTGATCAACGCAATAACAGGTTTCGTTGCATTGTTAATAGCGTGAAGCATGTGGGCAAGGCGGCGAGCATCGTCCTTGTTTTCATCAGCGGAATACGCCGCTACACGCTTCATCATATTAAGGTCAGCGCCACTACAAAATGAATCGCCAGACCCCGTTAACACAATGACACGTACATTTGGATCGCCGTTGAAGCGACCAATAATATCACAAATACCGGCAATAATTTCTTCGTTTAGGGCATTTCCGACCTCAGGCCGGTTGAGTGTGAGGCGCGCGACGCCATACCGATCAATTGTCGTTAAAAGTGCTGTTTCAGCCATAGTCCCCACCTAATCTTGTTTTTATCATTTATATTCATTCAAACGCTTTACGCTTAAACGCGCAGAATTTAGCGTCTGTAGAGTGCTTCACCGGTGAGTATGTGCGGTGTATGGCTGCCGTTTATTCACTCAGCAAGAGATGCTCGATTAGGCTAAGCCCCTGTAACGCGTAGATCCCATCGGAACGTGAAAAGCGCTAGCTGCCAATCCACAAACAACCGTCGTCGATAGATCTATCACTTAAAGCGGCACAAGCAAGTTTATCGGCGCATCAATATTGTGGCCTAAAGCGTCGTCACTTAAGTTGGAAGCTGGGCGATGCTTTAAAGCGCCTCCGTTTCAATTGGAGTCAGAACGGCGCTTTAAGTTGTTGATTTGACGCATTTCCTTAACGCCAACCGCACACACTTGGCTTGGAAATGCTTCAAGTCTTTGTGTTACGCGTTTGCGCTAATAACCAAAAAGGCGGCCAACCGCACATATTTGGCCAGAAAATGCTTTAAGAACTCAAGCTCATTCGAGCCGCAGCAATTAAAAGGCTGGTGCAGGCTAGAACGGTTAAGCGCCATCTTAAAGGTCTGTACCACCCCGGAAAGTCACCGGCGTCAATTGCCTTATTGTCTCTGATTAACAGATAAATCAGCACGAGGCTTAAAGCGACATACCGCAGGCTTGGGGTGAAACCGATGAATGGCATATCTGGCCATGCCGCCACCCAAGCGATAAGTGCGGCGATCATTCCGGGCAGTAGAGCCGCACGCCGTGAGTTTCCGCCGACAATAGCGCCTGCGCCCATGCCAGACATGTATGATGCGATAATAGCTCCGTACACCAGAGTAACTTTATAGGCCCAATCAGCAATTTCGACAGACACCACGAACGGTGACGCGCATATACAAGCGGCACCAAAGGCAAAAGGAATGACGCCTGATAACCCTAAGATATTGAGTTCTTGTCTTTGCTCCATCTTCAATCTCGCGCGTTAGACTGTTTTCGAACCAAGTGGCAATTGGCCCACGCGTCAAGTAATGCGTCAAGTCATAGACCTAAAGCCGCTGCACGCTTCCATTTGAAGCGCAGCGGCTTTAGACCTTTTTTCGTTCCAATGAAATTGCTAATCGCTTTAAGTGCCAACCTGTTCATTTGCTGTGGGATCGCTGGGGGCCGCCGTCCAAGAAGCAATTTGCTCATCCAATTCTTGTTTCTGAGCGGGATCAAGGCCATCGGCGATACCACTAGCGAGGTCTATCGCTTGTTGGTCACCCTGCAAGCCTGCAATGGAGTACCAGTAATAGGCCTTAGCGCGATCTTGGTATTCTGTGCCAGAACCATCATCCGTTGGGTGGAATGTTGCACCCAAATTATATTGTGAATCAACCAAACCAAAGTTTGCGGCTCTTTCGAACCATCGTATTGAGATTTCCAGGTCTAAAGGCCCGCCTTCCCCGCGCGCTGCCATGACGCCGACACGGTGCATTGCGAGTATGTTTCCGCCGTCAGCAGCCTGTTTGTACCAAGATCGCGCCTGGGCCGCGTCTTCCTGAACAAACTGGCCTATCTTGTAATATTCGCCGAGCTGTAATTGCGCTGGTGGGTGGCCGAGGGAAGCGGCCTGTCTCAATGTTTCTAACGCTTCGGTCTCTTCTTCCGGAGTGGACGCCGCAGAGAACTTTGTCATTGCCTCCAAGAACAACGGCCTAGGCTCTCGTGTAATGGTATCGCTTGCGTAAGCATTCGGCGTGTCTTCGCCGCTGGCCGTTCCTTTTGCATTGGCATCGATGCCTGATGCTGCCGTTGACGCAATTTTTGCTGATGGGTTATCTGATGCAAACAAATAATCGCGCATCGAAAACCCTAATGCTGTTGTCGTTAAAAGGATGGCACCACCAAGCGCCACAGTGACGGGACGATTGGCGATAAAGCCGAGGCCTGGAAAACCCGGTGGGCTGGGATTGTCCTCATCGTCGGTATCTTCTGCAAATTCTTCCGGTGCTTGGTTATGATTATGAAATGGGTCACCAAAAGTATCAGTTATTGAATCATTTTTGCTTTCGAATGATGTAGCTAGAGACGTCTCCTCAGTTCCTAGCGCCGAGCCGTCATATTTGTCCTCGTTGGTGTTGGTAAACTCGTCGGATTCCGATGTATCTTCACCGCGCGTTGACTTGTTGCCAGAGATCAGTGAGCGTCCCTTATTGAGCAGCGACGCTGGTGAGAAAGCGGATTTTGCGGTGGGCACCGGATCTGGTGTCGTTTCAATAGTCTCGACAGGTTTTTCGGATTCAGATGAATTGACTTCAGTCGCTTGGAGCGCCGCCGCTCTTTTCCGACGGATTTTTTCTTGCAGTATTGCCCGTTGACGCGGGGTTAGGCGACGGCGTTGCTTCGGCGCTGGCGGAGGGAGTTCATTGGGCGAGGCGTATGTTTCTTTCGCGCTATGGGCAGAACCTGGGCCGCCTGATGATGCGGGTGCTGACGCGGTTGCGCTTTCCGTTTCTGCTAGCGCTCCTTCTCCCGCCCGACGATAGCCAGGAATCTCATTATGGTCATCATAAGGATGATTGTCATCGACGTCAGATCCATTCCCAAAGTCAGATCCATTCCCATTGGGGGCGTCTATATTGAGGTCGCGGTTGCTGGAGCTAGCCTCATCTGAGGTTAATGGTTGTGACGCCTTTTCGAATATATTATCTGTGAGCGGATCTATATCGTGAGCGCTCGTAAGGCCATTCGCAAGGGGCTGGTCATCATCGTTATTTTCGAGATCTGAGCCTGAGTGATGCAGGGGGGATGTTGCTTGCGTCGCATCAGCATGATCAAAGCCCTCAGGCTCGCTTGGCGATTGGCCCTCTGCACCAAAGCCAAGGGCATCTAACTCCGCCATGATATCGTCGATATCATCCACGCTTGCCGATTCCGCTGAGCCCATCTCACTCTGTTTCTCGCTAACGGTTAGCTGATTGTTTGTCTTATCTTCCGTGACCCTTTGGCCGTTTTCCTCGGACGGTTTTGACGCTTCCGGATCATCAGTCTCGGACATGCCGAAAACCGCCTGGACATCTGCGAGAAGTTCGTCATGCTCATTTTGTGTAGCGGTAGAGAGCGACGAAGGGATGTTGGATGGAAGAGGGCTTGGCGTGCCTGCAGTGGGAGCCGGGTTGCCACTATTTTTCAATTGATCAAGAGCGCTTGATCCTATGCCGCGAGACGCTGCGTCAGTCGGCTGCGATAAAGCCTGTGAATGGCTATCGGGTGACGCGGCATTGCCCAAGTCTCCTAACCGTTCGGCAAGGTCCTGAACGGCTTCATGAAGAGCGTTAATCTGCTGGTCAGTTTTTTCGGAGAGTGATGCGATTTCGGCTGTAATTTCTGAATGGTTATTACCAGTCCCAAAACCAGTGTTTGTCCCTTGAAGGGCCGCTATCTCACTCTTCAGTGCAGTGACGCTTTCTGCCATCTTTTCCACAGCGACGGCACTTCGGCGCTCTGCTGCCTCGATATGGCTCGATAGTTTCTCAAGCGTTCCTTCGAGGGCACGGATCTCGCCGCCGCCGCGTTTAATCTCATCTCCAAGGACACGGAGTTTTTTCTCAGTATTTTCGATAAATTCTGATGGGGGTCCAGACGGCGACGCGTTCGCTCTTTGTACGTCATCAGCAGCAATTTTTTGCGCGAGTTTAATGAGGGCTTGCTCATTTTTTTCCAGGCGATCACTACTATTCTTTTGTGCAAGATTAAATTGTTGTGCAACATGACCAAGCGCTTGTTCCAATCGCTGAATGGCAGCGATTTGCGTTGCGCTAGCGCTTGAACTCGTCCCACCACCATTTTGATCTGTTTTTGATGGTCCAGAAGCTTCAAGGCGCTGTAACCGTTCGGCAATCTTCCCCTGCGCAGCGCTTAAGCTGCCTAATATTTCATCGCGCTTGTCTTCAGCGTCGGCCACTCTTGCTTCAGCGCTGGCTAGGCGCTCGCTCAAATGACTCAAGGCGAATGCAATGTCTTTGAGGCTTAAACTATCGACGTCACCATCAAAACTGCCGTCGCCCGCACTATAAATGGTCTTATTAAGCCATTCACCGACGGTCAGACCTTGCTTGCGAGCGGCTTCTTTTGCAGTCTCTCTCGCATCGCGTTCAATGCCTTTAACGCTCCAAGGCGCAGTTGATTTCATGGCGCACCCATCTAGGTTGTGGTCGCGGCGAAAAAGGTTAATAGAATCCTAACAAGCCGCCGCAAGTTACTATTTTTGTGCCTAAGGTGCTTCGCAAACCGCGCAAAGCCATAAAATCCGCGATATCAAATGAAATTTGCGCGCATTTATGATAAAGGCGTCTGAACCTCTGGTTGCAGAGCTCAAATTTCTGTTCTTTGACGTTTTTTGACGAAAGCTTATGGGCGCATGCCGCGACAATCAGCACAGCGCTCAAGGCTTTGCCGTTTTGCGACAAAGTGCGTATTTTGCAAGAAAGGCCAGTTGGTTATCGCTCTATAGAGCGCTCATATTAGAGACGCTTCAGCGCAAGGATTTATTTCTAGCCCCTGGACAACGCTAGATTTTGGATGAGCGGCGAAAAAGTTAATTGGAATATTTAACATCGATACAAGCCGCTTTTGGATGACACTGCCACAATAGGAATTTCGTTAGGTTATAAACGGGCAGGTCAGCCCAACGAGACCGGACATTTAAGGAACTTCGCCATGACTGATTATACGCCACCCATTCGCGACCTGTCGTTTGTGTTGAACGACGTCTTGCAGATGCAAAAATACTCAAATCTTCCTGGATTTGCGGACGCGACCGAAGATGTCATCGACGCAATATTAGAAGAAGGCGGCAAGTTGGCGAGTAACGTCCTGCACCCCTTGAACAAGGTGGGTGATCATGAAGGATGCATCAGAAACGACGATGGCTCCGTAACAACGCCGACGGGGTTTAAAGATGCTTATAACCAATTCAAAGAAGGTGGTTGGCAAGGCCTCTCATTTGACCCTGAATATGGTGGTCAAGGATTACCTTATATTTTGTCCGTGGCAATTAATGAGATGGTATCCGCGTCAAACATGGCCTTTGGGATGTATCCAGGATTGGCCGCTGGCGCCGCGGCGGCGATCTATGCGCACGGCTCGGAAGAGCAGAAAAAAACATACTTGCCTAAAATGATCTCCGGCGACTGGGGTGGCACGATGAACCTCACGGAGCCCCACTGTGGAACCGACTTGGGGTTATTGCGAACCAAGGCGGTCCCTCAAGAAGACGGTAGCTACAAAATATCGGGACAAAAAATCTGGATTTCAGCTGGCGAAAGCGATCTTACCGACAATATTATTCATTTGGTCTTGGCAAGGATTGAGGGAGCGCCCGATGGGGTGAAAGGGATTTCTCTTTTTGTCGTGCCCAAATTCCATATCAATGACGATGGCTCACTTGGTGAACGCAACGCGGTTGCTTGCGGTGGCCTTGAAAGCAAGATGGGTATTCACGGTAATGCCACTTGTGTGATGAATTATGATGATGCGACGGGCTGGCTTATTGGTGAAGAGAACCGCGGCCTTAACGCTATGTTCGTTATGATGAATGAAGCGCGTCTTGGCGTTGGTATTCAGGGTGTTGCAATCTCCGATGTGGCTTATCAAAACGCCGCAGCCTATGCCAAAGATCGGTTGCAGGGCCGCTCGCTAACCGGTGCAAAAGAGCCCGAAAAGGCGGCAGATCCGATTCTTGTTCATCCGGATGTTCGTCGGATGTTGCTCGAACAAAAAGCAACGATTGAGGGCGGACGCGCGTGGCTTTATTGGGCGGCATTGCAAGCAGACCTTCACAATAAATCGGAGGACGAACAAACACGGGAAAAGGCCGATGATTTTCTCGGCTTAATGACGCCCGCGCTTAAGTCCTACCTAACCGAGAAAGGTTTTTGGCACGCCGCGACGGCTCAACAAGTGTTGGGTGGATCGGGATACACAGAAGAGTGGGGGATGGAGCAATTCGTCCGGGATGCGCGTATTGCGATGATTTATGAGGGAACCAATGGTATTCAGGCGCTTGATCTTGTTGGTCGGAAGTTGCCCCGAAATGGCGGGCGCGCGATCCAAAAGTTCTTTGCTGAAATTGATGAGTTTGTCGCCGACAATAGCGATAATGAAGAGCTGAAGCCATTTCTCGATGGTATCAAGACCGCAAAGAATAATGTTGTCGAGGGCACGACATGGCTGATGCAAAATGCCATGCAAAATCCAGATAACGCCGGTGCTGGGTCGAGTGACTATTTGAACATGTTTTCAATTTTGTGCTTAGCTCATGGCTGGGCACAGCTTGCGAAAGCAGCAATCGAACGGCGCAAAGAAAAGTCGTCGGATCCGTTTTTCGAAAACAAGCTCGTCACCGGCCGCATTTTTTTAGAACGTATTCTCCCAGATTCCGCCGCCCATCTTGCGAAGATGAAGACGGGCGCTGAGGCGATGATGTCCGTTCCGGAAGAAGCGTTTTAGGGAAATAAGCCCTTTAATGGATTTCGATGTTTCTCACAGTAGACCACCCAGCAATTTAATTTGCTGGGTGTTTTTGTCTGTGCACGGTTCTAAAGCGCCTCCGTTTCAATTGGAATCAGAAGGGCGCTTTAAGTTGTTGATTTTACGCATTTCCTAAACGCCAACCGAACACACTTGGCTTGTAAATCCTTTAAAAGGTCACTCGGCGTACCTTTAAATAATTGACGTTCGATCAGGCGGCCAACTTACGGATTACATAGTGCAAGATCCCTCCATTACGGAAGTAATCAAGTTCATCCGCGGTATCGATCCTGGAGAGAAGCGTGACATCTTTCGTTTTGCCGTCCGTATAGGTGATCGATGCGGTTAAATTCTGACGTGGCTCAAGATTGGTAACGCCGTGGATTGTTACATGTTCACTGCCTGTTAGGCCAAGGTTTGCCCAACTATCACTGCCGGTGAATTGAAGCGGTAAGACACCCATTCCCACAAGGTTTGATCGGTGGATACGCTCAAAGCTTTCCGCGATGACAGCGCGAACACCAAGCAGGTTTGTTCCTTTTGCGGCCCAGTCGCGTGACGACCCTGTTCCATACTCTTTACCCGCAATGACAACGAGTGGCACACCGTCGTTTTTGTATTTCATGGCGGCGTCGAAGATAGACATTTCTTCATTGCTCGGCACATGTCGCGTAACACCCCCTTCGGTCCCCGGCACCATTTGATTCTTTATACGAATGTTTGCAAACGTTCCTCGCATCATGATGTCATGGTTACCGCGTCGTGATCCAAACGAATTAAATTCAGAGACGGGGACTTGATACCCTTTGAGATACTCGCCGGCTGGCCCGTCTTCTTTAATGGGGCCCGCAGGCGAGATATGGTCGGTCGTAATCGAGTCTTTGAAAAGGGCTAAAATTCCAGCATTTTCGATTGGCTCGACATCCGCTGGTTCGGCCGACATGCCCTCAAAATAAGGCGGCTTTGCCACATAAGTTGATTGAGGCCAGCGATAGGTTTGCTCACCACCCGGATCAATGCCCTGCCATTGATCGTCGCCTTTAAAGACATCTGCATAACGTGACGCGAACATCTCTGGGGTGACGCAGGAACGAACGATCTCGGCGATCTCTAGATTTGTTGGCCATATGTCTTTGAGATATACGTTATTTCCGTTCGTATCCTGTCCAATGGGGTCAGTGGTTAGGTTAATATTGACTGAACCGGCGATGGCATATGCCACCACAAGCGGTGGTGAGGCGAGATAATTGGCTCGAACATCTGGCGAGACGCGGCCCTCAAAATTTCTATTGCCTGAGAGCACTGAGGCCACGGCCAAATTGTGGTCGTTTACCGCTTTTGCAATGGCGTCAGGTAAGGGGCCGGAGTTTCCGATGCATGTGGTACAGCCATAGCCCACAAGGTTAAAACCAAGTGCATCCAAGTCATCCTGTAAACCGGCTTTAGCCAAATAGTCCGTCACGACCTGACTACCCGGCGCCAGGGATGTTTTAACCCATGCTTTCGACTTAAGACCAAGCGCATGTGCGTTGCGCGCGACAAGGCCTGCGGCGATTAACACTGATGGATTAGATGTATTTGTACATGATGTTATCGCTGCGATGGCAACATCGCCTTGACCTAATGTAAAGTCTTCTCCTTCAACGGGAACACGCTTGTCCGCTTCATCGGCAAGTCCATATTCTTTATCCAGCGCCGTTGCGAAGTTTGCTGGCATGTCGCCAAGTGTAACGCGATCTTGAGGACGTTTTGGACCGGCGAGTGAGGGGGTGATTGTCGAAAGGTCAAGCTCAAGCGATGAGGTAAATATTGGATCTGGGGTCGACGTGTCTCGCCACATCCCCTGTTCTTTTGCGTAAGCCTCAACCAGGGCAACGCGTTTTGGATCGCGCCCGGTCGCCGTTAGATATCGAATGGTTTCTTGATCGATGGGGAAGAAACCACACGTGGCGCCATACTCCGGCGCCATATTTGAAATGGTTGCTTGATCTTCCAGGGATAGATTGTCGAGCCCTGGGCCATAGAATTCAACAAATTTGCCAACGACACCATGTGCGCGCAGCATTTGTGTGACGGTCAGAACGAGGTCTGTCGCGGTTGCGCCTTCTGGAAGCTTGCCCATCATTTTAAAACCGACAACTTCTGGAATGAGCATAGAAATCGGTTGCCCGAGCATTGCTGCTTCGGCTTCAATCCCGCCGACACCCCATCCAAGGACGGACAGCCCATTGACCATCGTCGTATGGCTATCGGTTCCGACAAGGGTATCGGGATAGGCGTAGGTTTCCCCTTGATGATCGGCTGTCCAAACCGTCTGTGACAGATATTCTAAATTAACTTGGTGACAAATCCCGGTGCCTGGTGGAACGACGCGGAAGTTATCGAAAGCGCTTTGACCCCATTTCAGAAACTGATAGCGCTCGCCATTGCGTTCATATTCTCGGTCCACATTCAATTGGAACGCTTTTGCGCCACCAAAATGATCAACCATCACCGAATGATCTATGACGAGATCGACGGGCGCTAGGGGATTGATTTTCGCCGGATCGTTGCCGAGTTCCTTCATCGCATCGCGCATTGCTGCGAGGTCAACGACAGCAGGCACACCTGTGAAGTCCTGCATAAGGACGCGTGCTGGTCGGTACGCGATCTCTCGAGATGTCTTTCCGTTTTTGAGCCAGTCACCGAAGGCCTTAATATCATCAACAACAACTGAGCGCCCATCTTCAAAACGCAAAAGATTTTCCAGAAGAACTTTCAGGGAAAACGGCAGTCGTGATAAGTCGCTAGTTTTGCTCTCAGCGGCTTTCAAGCTGAAAATCGTGTAGTCATCATTTCCAACGGTAAGTTTTTTCTTCGCGTTTAGCGTGTCGTGACCTGGAATCATGGCGCGTGCATCTCTCGGAATAGGGAGTGAAAAAGATCGATTTCGTTATGGCGCAACGCGTAAACGTTCGCAAATACTCTTTATCCAGCAATACGTTAGCGATAATCACGCTCACCAAACGTGAGACTAATTCGCATAAATGCCGCGGCTCTCGGAATTTAAGCGATGGCACGCCCATTCCAATGGGAGTGGCTAAATATGAGCGAAAAAACTTCGCCGCACAGTTTATACACACCAACAGTAGAGCGCTAATCCAATTGCGTGCATTACCGGCTCTCGAACAATCTTTTGGTGCCAACACGGCAAGTTACCGAATTAAGCGAAATTGTTCGTTGAAATTCGTTACTAACACGTCAAACTACGTTAACCATACGTTAACTGCGTCGGGCACTATACCATTGGGCCTTATACAGTCGGGCCTTGAATTGTCGGGCTCTATAAAGTCGGGATCGGGTGGCTTGGGTAACATCTTAATCATTTGTTCGAATGCCGACGTTGCAACACCGTGTACTTATTTTGATGGAGGGGGTCTCTAATGTTTCGTTTTCAAAGGTTTATCGCCACTGGCGTTGTTGGATTTTCCGTTTTGTTGAGCGCGTTTCTTGGCGCATCTTCCAGTGTGTTGGCAGCTCAGCCACAGGCAATTGCAACTTATCGAGATTGGAGTGTCTTTGTCCGCGGTGTTGATGGTGATAAAATTTGTTTTGCTGCGGCTCAGGCAAAAGACAAATCGCCCAAATCTGTTCGGCACGGGGATGTCTTTTTTCTTATTGCGTCCTGGCAGTCGGGCGCCGCGACGCATCAGCCGAGCCTCATGACTGGATACAATATGAAAGACAAACCCTCGCCTGTCGTTCGGGTGGGTGCGGATAAATGGTCCATGTATGTTTCCGACAATGAAGCGTTTATCGAAAATGATGGAGCCGAACGGAAGCTGATCAACGCAATGCGACGTGGCGCAGACATGCGTGTTAGTGCCGTTTCCAGCCGAGGGACCGCGACAAATTATACCATTTCGCTGCGTGGCGTTACAAAAGCGCTAGAGCGGGCTGAAGCTGCCTGTCGGTAAGCGAACCAAAAAAGGCGGTTTGACCGCTGTATTGTTCCGGCAACCGCTCGTTATTGCGATGATGGCGAGCGGTTTGCCAAGGACAATCAACGCTTGTTTCCAACAAAAAATGACTGCTTTGGGAGTCTGTCTGCATCATTGATCGATGGCACAGGTCCAGCGTGGTCGCTTTGTATTCTATTGATCGACACGTAATATGCGTCTGCGCAAGTAGCAGATCTTATTCGTGACAATCGCTCTCATTTCTCATACTGACTATAGGCGAAATCTATCGAGATCAGATGATTGGTAAAGGAGAGAGATTATGGGCATGATTGACGAGTTCAAAGAATTTGCGATCAAAGGAAACATGGTCGACATGGCGGTCGGCATCATTATGGGCGGCGCGTTTGGTACCATTGTAAAATCGTTGGTAGACGACGTTATTATGCCACCGATCGGACTTTTGATGGGCGGCGTCGATTTTTCTAATATTAAACTCGTATTGAAGGCTGCCGAGGGCGAAACGGAAGCGGTGACAATGAACATCGGTTTGTTCTTTAACGCGGTCATCGCATTTGCCATCGTCGCCTGGGTACTTTTTTTACTGATTAAGGGAATGAATAATCTCAAAAAGAAAGTGGAGGAAGAAGAAGCCGCCGCGCCAGCAGAGCCCCCGCGTTCGGAGGTTCTCCTTGAAGAAATTCGCGATGCCTTAAAATCGCGCGCCTAGACACTGTTCGTCAATAAGCGAGTACATTTATTCTCGCTCTAAACCTTATCCCTTGCAATGTGCCGCTTCCCTGTTGGCGTAAACTTTGGGTTGGCGTTCCGTTTAGATTGAGGTGTCTTCTGTATCAGGGCGCCATCTGTATCAGGGCGCCATCTGTATCAGAATGCCATCTTTATCACGGTGCAGGGGGTAAGGCTGATATTCACTCTGCGGCGATAGGAAACTTGCGCGAACGTGTTCACGGTCATAGGTAACGTGTTCGCAAAGGACATGAGATATGACGGCGCTTGAACAAATCAGAAATTTCTCAATCGTCGCCCATATTGACCACGGTAAGTCGACCCTTGCCGATCGCCTTATACAAGTGACCGGCGGCTTATCGGACCGTGAAATGAAAGAACAGGTTCTGGATTCCATGGATCTAGAACGTGAGCGCGGTATCACCATTAAAGCTCAGACGGTACGGTTAGATTATAAAGCAGCGGATGGCACCAATTACGTTCTCAATCTCATCGATACCCCAGGACATGTTGATTTTGGATATGAAGTCTCGCGGTCTCTTTCTGCCTGTGAAGGGGCTTTGCTGGTTGTTGATGCGAGCCAGGGTGTCGAAGCGCAAACCCTCGCTAACGTCTATCAGGCAATTGATGTCGATTTAGAACTTGTTCCGGTTCTCAACAAGGTTGATCTGCCGGCTGCAGAACCTGATCGCGTGCGTGCGCAGATCGAGGATGTCATCGGTCTTGATGCCGCAGATGCCCTTGAGATTTCTGCAAAGACCGGCATTGGAATTCCAGATGTTTTAGAAGCGATCGTTGAGCGATTGCCAGCGCCAAGCGGCGATGCTTCAGCGCCTTTAAAGGCGCTATTGGTCGATTCGTGGTATGATAGTTATCTTGGCGTTGTTGTCCTTGTGCGGATCATTGATGGAACCCTTAAGAAGGGGATGAAGATCCGTATGATGGAGTCCGGTGCGACCTATACGATCGACCAGGTCGGTGTGACAACGCCAAAGAAAACACCCGTGGAAGAGTTAGGGCCAGGGGAAATCGGGTATCTTACCGCATCGATTAAGCAGGTGGCTGATACGCGTGTTGGCGATACCATCACAGATGAACGTCGCCCGGCCAATCAGGCTTTGCCCGGATTTAAACCATCAGTACCGGTTGTTTTTTGTGGAATATTCCCTGTTGATGCGGCGCAATTCGAAGATTTACGCGAGGCAATGGGTAAGCTACGTCTAAATGACGCAAGTTTCGAATTTGAAATGGAAACTTCTGCGGCTTTGGGGTTTGGCTTTCGTTGTGGGTTTCTTGGGCTGCTCCATCTTGAAATCATTCGTGAACGGCTAGAGCGTGAGTTTAATATTGATTTAATTACGACAGCGCCAAGCGTTGTCTATCATATCCATATGAATGATGGCGACGTCATGGATCTGCACAATCCGGCCGATATGCCGGATCCGGTAAAAATCAGTCATATCGATGAGCCATGGATTAAGGCGACAATCATGACGCCCGACGAACACCTCGGGGCTATTCTTAAGCTTTGCGAGGAGCGTCGTGGCATACAACAGGAGTTAACATACGCTGGGTTGCGCGCGATGCTTGTGTATGAGCTACCGTTGAACGAAGTTGTGTTTGATTTCTATGACCGGCTGAAATCGATTTCAAAAGGCTATGCGAGTTTCGATTATCAGATGGAGGAGTATCGGACCGACAATCTGGTAAAGATGCAGATACTGGTGAATGACGAACCCGTGGATGCATTGTCGGTGATTGTTCACCGTGACAAAGCGGAGATGCGGGGAAGGGCGATGTGCGAGAAACTTAAGGATCTTATTCCGCGGCATCTTTTCAAAATTCCAATTCAGGCCGCCCTCGGTGGCCGCATCATTGCGCGCGAGACCATCGCTGCGCTTCGCAAAGACGTGACGGCAAAATGCTATGGTGGTGATGCCACTCGGAAGCGCAAACTTCTTGAGAAACAAAAAGAGGGTAAGAAAAAGATGCGCCAGTTTGGACGCGTTGAAATCCCACAAGAAGCCTTCATTAAGGCACTCAAGATGGATGGTTGATTGCGACTGATTCTTGATTGGAATCCGTTCAGCGCATAAGCTTTCGACTAAAGCATTTCCAGCTCAAGTGACTAGTCAAGTAGCTATTAGCCGACGCGCCCGGAAATGCGTAAAGACAAGTCCCGAAAGGCGCTCAGCGATTCCATTTGAAACGGAGCGGCTTTAGATCGTTCGAAAAAAGCAAAGGTGGAGAACATGGCCATGCATCATTTGACGCGTGCCGCGCTCGTATCACTCATTTTTATGACTCTTAAAATCGGTATCTTCTCTCCTGCGGTTGCGGGCTCTCGAGAAGAAATCGTCAACGCGGTTCAGGAAAAAAAACAATCCAAATACGAGCGGGATCGAGCGGCCATTCTCTCGATGGCTGGTTCATACAGCGTTGTCTTCAATTTCGAGGAAACCGTCTCTTTTGCAGAGGGCTATGAGCTGAAGGACCCTTATCGTTCTGGCGCCGACGAGATGGTGATGGTTATTAAGGACGAAGGCGATTTCATCAGTCTTCAACATATCCTTGTGGTCGGGCCAGACGATGAGAAAATGCCGATCAAACACTGGCGTCAGGATTGGCGTTTTGAACCTGACGAAGTTCTCACTTTCATTGGAGGCAATGCTTGGGCGATGAAAGGGATTAAACGTCGGGAACGCCGCGGGCAGTGGTCGCAGACTGTTTATCAGGTCGATGATAGTCCGCGCTATGGTGGTGTCGGAAGTTGGTCCCACAAAAATGGGATTTCTCAGTGGGCATCAGATACTGAATGGCGACCTTTGCCGCGTCGTGAGATGACAACGCGTGATGATTACCATGCTGTTGATGCAATCAATATGCATTCGGTAACACCAGATGGCTGGGTTCATGAACAAGTCAACTCGAAGCTTGTCTTGAAAGGATCGCCCCAAGTCATTGCGCGGGAAATCGGCGTTAACACTTATACGAGAAATAATGGCTTCGATTTTTCGGTCGCGCGTCAATACTGGTCAGCGACCAAAAAATACTGGGCTGCCGTCAGACAGCGTTGGACCGAATTTGAAGACAATGGCAAGCCATTCGCGTTAACGCTGAAGGGGGAGCCCGTTGATTTGTATATGGAGCTTTTTAGCCATGCGGCTGCTTTAGAAGCCAACGAAATGTCTTTAGAAAATGCGGTGTCTGCTGCGGCAAAAAGCATATCAGATTATACTACAACGGATCTACCGAAATTAAATCAGCGCCTACGGTAAAATATAGCTCTCTTTCGCGCCTGTGATGTGGACCTGCGCCTACTCTGCTGCACGTGTCGAATAGGTTTCTTGTGCCGCAGCAGTCGCCCGAATTTTTTGGCCGTCAGATTTTTTTCTGAAGCCAGTAATACGGCGTTTTAGAACTGTGGGGGCTGCCAATAACACGGGCGTCAAAAGCAAGGTCAAAATTGTTGAAAAAACCAAGCCATAAACTACGGCCGACGAAAGCAGCACCCACCATCCAGATGTGGTCGAGCCGCGCGTAATCTCACCGGCGGCAAAGTTGACGTTCAATTCAAAGACCATCGGCAAGAGCCCAAACACCGTCGTTGTTGTTGTAAGTAGGACGGGACGGATTCGTTGGGTTGCTGTTCTGACAACGGCATCTTCAACGGCTAGCCCTCGGCGCCGAAGGTGCTGATATGTGTCGATCAAAACGATATTGTTGTTAACAACAATGCCAGCGAGGGCAACCACGCCAACACCCGTCATGATGATACTCACATATTGTCCAGATATGGCGACACCCAGAAGAACACCGAAGACGGAGAAAATGACTGCCGTCAGAGTGAGCGCTGCGTGATAGAAATTATTGAATTCTAAAAGCAGGATCATGGCGATCATGAACATGGAAGCGATCATCGCGCCTTGGAAAAACGTTGCGGCTTCGGCTGCATCTTCGTCGGCACCGCGCATCACTGCGGTAACGCCATTCCCTAAATCAGTTTTGGCAAGCCACTGCTTCATATCAGCAATTGCCACGTCTTGGCTCACCTCATGGCCTTCGATTAAGGTTGAGCCGTTCGCTTTGATATCAATAATCCGTTTTCCGTTACGGCGGGTTATTTGATCGACCTGTGGTTTTGCTTTGCGCGTGACAAAGTTTGTAATTGGTACAGACCCTTGCGCCGTCTGTACACGCACGTTGTCAAGCGCAAAAATATCGCGGTTGGCTTCTGGATACCGAACGCGGACATCGATCTCTTCTTCAGAATCGTCGGGGCGCACTTTGTCTACGAGCAGGCCCTCCGTTACAAGTTGGAGGATGCCGCCGGCTTGCTGAATCGAGAGGCCATACCGACCCGCGAGCGCTCGATCGGGTTCGATCGACCACTCAATGCCTGGGAGCGGTAATGAATCCTCCTGATCCATATAAATTGGAACTTCCCGTCCATTGATTTCACCGGTATGGGTATCAACATAATTTCTGATCTTGACGGCTGCTTTTTTGAGAGCTTCGAAATCAGGCGCCGACACTTCGACCTGAACATCTTTGCCGACGGGCGGGCCTCCCTCTCGCTGGCGGACTTCAACGATCGCCCCCGGAACATCGCCAACCATCTGACGCAGTTCTTCAAGGATTTCCATGGAGTGCTTGCGCTCAGAGTAATAAATAAGATCAACGCCAACCTGCCCAATGGCCTCGGCGGGTGTATCATTTTGCATCGAGATTTGACGCCCTGTGCGTAAATAAATGTTCTCAATTGCAGGGTGATCCTCGATCCGTTCAGAAACTTCTTTTACGAGTTCAATTTTTTGTTGGGCAGACATATTCCCCCGCGCCAGGACGAGAAGGCTCACATCTTCGGAATCGGTGCGGATGAAAAATTCAACATCAGGGCTGGCTGCGCGAAATGCGCCGATACAGACAAAAACCGTTGCAATAGCCCCAAAAATGACGAGCCCGGGGCGCTGTATCATCTGCGCCATGAAGCGGGCATAGGTACCAAGTGGCCCCTCCAGAGTTGCCGGATTGACTTCATTCAATGCAACAGCCTTCGACTCGCTATCGGTTTTTCCCTTCAGACCAAATCGCTTTTTCATCCACAAAGGCATTCCGAGGACGGACCCCAGTACCGGAAGAAAGATCAGTGCAACGAGAAGGGAGGCTAGCAATACGAAGATCAGCGTCAGTGGAAGGAATTTCATAAACTCGCCGGGCATACTCTGCCAAAACAAAAAGGGTAGAAATGCAGCGAGCGTTGTGGCTGTTGACGTTAAGACGGGCCAAAACATTCTCTTTGATGCTTCAGCGTAAGCCGTCATTCGATCGGCCCCCTCGGTCATACGGCGGTCGGCATATTCGATGATCACAATGGCGCCGTCGACGAGCATGCCAACAGCTAAGACGAGGCCAAACATCACCATCATATTTAGCGTGTAACCAAATAAGCTTAAGAGAAGAAAGCCGATCAAAAATGACGTTGGAATTGCAACCCCGACCATTAAGGCAGAGCGTGCGCCAAGCGCCCCGACGATGATCACCATCACCAGTAAGATTGCGGTGACAACGGATGATGTCAGTCCTTCAAGGTTATCACGAACCTCGACAGAGCGATCAGCAAGAAATGAATACTGAACGGAACCAGGCCAAAATACGGCTTCTTCTGTCGTTATCTCCCTGACGGCTTCGATGGTTTCGACGATATTAAATCCCGCTCTTTTGGAGATATCGATCCCAATTGATGGTTGACCATTGAAAATTGCGTAATTTGAGCGGTCTTTGAACGTGCGTCGAACTTCGCCTAAGTCACCAATCGTGACGACATTATCGCCGCTCACCCGAACCGGAATGCTCATAAGGTCTTGAACATTTTTGATCAGTCCAGGAACTTTTATAGCAAAGCGCCCGTCTGACACGTCGACAATACCCGCGGTAATAAGTCGGTTATTTTTGTTAACGGCGTCCGCAACTTCGACTTCGGTCAAGCCATAGGACTCAAGGGTCTGAGGGTCGAGAATAGCTTCGAATAACTCTTCGCGCTCTCCAGTCAGTCGTGCTTCAAGGACGCCGCCGATCGATTCAAGTCGATCACGAAGCCTTTGTGCAATTCGAAAAAGCGCACGCTCTGGTGCGTCGCCAGATAGAATAACGGAAATTATGGGAAACTGATTTTGAGCGTTGAATTCTTCAACGATTGGTTCTTCCGCTTCTGTTGGAAATTCTGATTTTGCGCGGTCGACCGCTTCTCGAACGTCAAGTACCGCTTGGTCGATATCGATTGTTGTCAAAAATTCGAGGATAATCTGCGCAGCGCCGTCATAGGCGATGCTGTCCATCTGCTTCAGTCCTTCAATACTCTGAAGCTCAAGCTCCGTCGGTTTGACAAGCAATCTTTCGCCATCTTCAGGCGAAATACCCGGCAAGGGGAGGCTAACGATAACGAAGGGGGCCGCGATATCTGGTTCAGCCTCGCGCGGAATTGTTTGGTAGGCGCTGTATCCCGTGAGAATCAATACCACCAAAGCGGTCAGGACGACTCGCACTCGGGAAAAGGCTGCATCAATCAAGCCAGTCATAGTGTTGACCCATTTTCCTCGATCAAAAGGGCTGCACCGCTGCGGTTACCAATATCATCGGGCGATGCGGTTTTGACCTTCTGGCCAGCGCGGACGAAATTTTGCCCGCGAATGATAACATCGCTTTTGCCGGTAAGCCCTGAGGTCCAGACTCCTTTATCGTCCTCGCCGATTAATTCGACCACATTAAACTCCACCGCGCTATCAGCATTCACCGTTCGGATGCCAATTCGCCCTTCGTCGTCCAGCGTTAGCGCTGAGCGCGGTACGAAAAAGGCGTTCCTTGGTCGGGCGAAAATATCAAACTCAGCAGTGACACCGTCCCTTAGTGTTCCTTCAACATTTTGGACTTCCAATTCCACAGCAAAGGTGCGTGTCGCTGGCTCGGCCACAGAGGCCACGAAACGAACGGTTCCTTCTACTTCTTCTCCGGTGACGAGACGGGCAACCCCTTGATCTCCTTTCGAAATCTTGACGATATCGCGCTCTGAGACGGAGCCCGTAACGAGGAATGGTGATGGCTGCATGACGACACCGCACGCGTCGCCGACCCGCAAATAATCGCCTACTTCAACCGCTCGATTATCGAAAATACCATCAAAAGGCGCAGATATCTCCGTGCGTGCGAGCTCAAGCCGCGCTTGTTCCTCAGCCGCGATTGCGAGGTCGAGCGCTGCTTTGAACGCGGCAAGAGACGTTTCGGAGCGAAATCCTTCCTTCGCTAACTGCGCGGCAGCGTTGTAATCTAATTGTGCTCGCTTTCGCGAAGCGCGCGCTTCGGCAACGCCTGCGCGTCTGGCATCAATTTTAAGGCGACACAAAACGTCACCTTTTTTGACTTTTGTTCCTTGAGCAACTGGCGTTTCTGCGATGGCCCCTGGCGTTTCAGCGCGTACGGTCACCTTGCGGGCGGCTTCTGTGCGACCGCGCACGGTCACCGTGTCGCGCCAGACCTCGGGTTCAACCGGTGTTACCACGACCGTGAATGCCGGCGCTTCGCTCGACTCCTTGGCCTCTTTGTCTTCTTGGGCACCACCGCCGGTGACCCCTTTGAACACGAAATAAACCGCAATGGTGGCAGCAATTATTAACGCTGCGCGAACTGAAGATGAAATCTGCATTTTAGTACCGGTAAACTTTGGACGTTATTTAACCATAAATACGGCGACTTCATAACCAGAGGATGAACCTCAAGTAAAATGACTAAAGCGTCGACACTTCAATTGGAATCGGGACGACGCTTTAAGTCTTTGTTTTATGCATTTCCTTAACGCCAACCGCACACACTTGGCTTGGAAATGCATTAATATGACGACCGCTTGTTATGGAAATCGCGCGTGGTGTGGACATTTCAAGTCCTTCACATGCATCCAATCGCATGGCGAAGGCATTTTGTCTTTAATAGCAGTTCAAACAGATAAATGGGGGCTGAATTGGGAATGGGCCTAATTTCGCGCTGTTGAGGGGCTTTTTCTGAAGGCTGTGTTTCTGAAAGCCTGTTTTCGGGGGCCAAACTCGTCCGAAACTTTAACGCGCCACTAAATGGGTTGTGTCCATTCATTTTTTACATTCTGATCCATTTCCTCATCGAAATATTCGGACATGAGGGCCGAGGCCTCATTTTTGGTGGTAAGCCGACGCGTCGCCCATACCGCTGCGCCCCGCACGAGTGATGAATTGTCCTTCAGCCTGTCTAACGCGGTTTTGAGGAGCGACCGGTCGCCAGAATTCCCGATGGCAATCATAACATTTCGGATGAAGCGATCGCGACCGGTTCGCTTCATTGGTGAGCCGGAAAAGAATGCGCGAAAAGCGGTGTCATCGAGTTGTGCAAGGGCTGCGAGGGGAGGGTCTTTGAATTTCGGGTTGGCGTGAAGCTTTATTTCATGCGCTTGCGACGCAAATTTATTCCAAGGGCACACGGACAAACAATCGTCACAGCCGTAAATTCGATTTCCAATTGCTTGGCGAAATTCTAGCGGAATCGCGCCTTTATACTCAATTGTAAGGTATGAGACGCATCGGCGTGCGTCCAGCTGATAGGGAGCGGGAAAGGCCTCAGTCGGGCACGCATCGAGACAAGCTGTGCATCCTCCGCAATGATCCGTTTCTGGTGTATCAGTCTCTAAACGCAGTGTTGTGAAGATAGAGCCGAGGAAAAGCCAGGAGCCAAACTCGCGAGAAACCAAATTCGTATGTTTCCCTTGCCAGCCAAGTCCAGCGGCTGCAGCCAGGGGTTTTTCCATCACTGGGGCCGTGTCCACGAATACTTTCACGTCGCCGCCAAAACGCTCTATCATCAATCGAGCAAGCTTTTTCAGGCGTTTTTTGATAATATCGTGATAGTCCTTACCGCGAGCATATACGGAAATGCCTCCGCGCTCCGGATATTTCAGATGCTCAAGTGGATTGTCGTCCGGACCATAATTTTGGCCCAACATAATAACAGACTTTACTTCTGGCCAAAGAGCACTTGGGGAACCGCGTTCTTCTTGCCGCTCCGCCATCCAATGCATTTCTCCGTGGCGGTCGAGCGCCACGAATCTTGAAAGTTGCTGTGGCGCATCCGGGATCGCATCAGGATGAGTGATACGAACAGCATCAAAGCCTGCATCAATCGCTAAATCCTTTATGACATCGGTCGGTCCCTTTCTTGCGACGTCGTTCGATGTGCCAAAGTTCCCTGTATCAAAGTCCCCTGTATCAGAGTCCCCTATATCAGAGCTCCATGTATCAGAGTCCGGTGTATCAGTACCCGGTTTGTCTTTGAGCTGATTGGCGTCAAACATGGATATAAACCCTAAAAATCGGGATTCTGATAATGGGACGGGGGTGGGATATTTGCAAAACGAATTTTGAGCACTTCTCGGAATGACGGTCTGCATTTCATGCGCGCGTACCAGTTTTTCAATTCGCCGGTCGATTTACCGTTATTGAGGTTCCAATCTATTTCTCCGAAATAATCCAAGACCGACACGTGGGCAGCAATCGCAAAATCTGCAAGCGTTAACTTTTCGCCAGCGATCCAGCTGCGTTGCTCCAGCAACCAATTGAAATAGTCGAGATGCCAATGGAGTGCTTCAAGACCGGGGCGACGCTCTTCTGAAACAAAAACATGGCGACCATTTGTTTCAATCCGTGGTCTTATCAGACCGGCATTAACATCATTCTCAAAGATTCCCGCCATCCACGCGATAAGTCGCCGCGTTTCAGCCCGTCCAGCGGACGTTGCTGGCATGAGAGGACCGTTTGAATAGGCCTCATCAATATACTCAGCAATTGCCCCTTCCGGTGCCACAACAATTTCGCCGCCGGTCGGGGGTTCATCGACTAATACCGGGATCGTCAAAGCTGGGTTTGCTGTGGCGAATGCCTTTGCGCATTCAGCCGTTCCAGCCAACTCGAAGTGCGCGTCAAGCTGGTTTTCTGAGAGGATGAGCGCAACAAATCGACACGCGGGATCAAATGGATGGTGGAATACTGTTCGCATGAATTGGTTCTAACTGCGCTGACACGCAACCACAACAAACGCTGGAATTTAAATTTCTCCCGCATTGGGCGAACTCTATTTGAAGTCTGCAACTGAAAAGGTATTTGCGTATACGGCAAGAGACTTGCGGTTATCTGAATATACATTGTTCGAATTGAGACAGTCCCGGCGCATATGTCTTCTTTAGGGAATACTACGAAGGGAAGCTCATGGTCCGCGAGGGGTCGCTCCCATGGATGCCGAAATCTATGATGAAAAACTAGACACGCCGGCTTGGCGTCAACCGGCGCCAGGGGCGCGCCGAGCCGTGATGGCCCTTTATTCTTGGCAAGACCCCGGCTGGGCCTTCCTCGGGGCAATCCTTGCAGCCACACCCTTTATAGTTCTGACGGCTTTATCGCCCGTACTTCTGAGCCTTGATCCCACAACCAGCGTTATTGCCCCGATCGCAAATGCGCGCGCGTTGGAAGCAGGCGTGACCAAAGCCGCCAGTGAGCTGGAACCATTTTATTTATTTCTGCTAATTTTAGCGGATAAATTCGTTGACACCCCCGGGCGTATTCATCTCGCAGCAAAGGCTGTTGCGGCTGTCCTTGCGGTTTATCCGCTTGCGTATTTTACGTCTGTGCGGCTGCCCGTTCTTCAAACGATTACGCTGACAGCGGCGCTCGCAGCATTCATTATAGCACCGTTTTCCGGGCCATCCGAAATAGCGCTAGCCTATTTTGCGGTGCTCGCTGTTGGTTTTCTAGCAGGTCCTGCCGATGAGAAATGGGATCGCGCCCTGCTTGAAGGGCTTCTTTCTAGTGCGCTCATGTTTGCTCTCTGGAATTTTAATCCAGTGTTCAGTCTAGCGACTTTTCTTCTCCTTTCAGCTTGTCCATTCTTAACGGGGCGCTATGGGTTGGTTCGCTATTTTTCGGCACTCGTTGGACTTTTTGCCCTTGGTACAATTGCTGAACTATCCCTTCCTGGAATTAATTTGGCTCGTGCGTCTATGGCATCAGGAATTCTTGACCATCTGGGGGCCAATCTTATCAATACTGCAGGTATTTGGGGGCTCGCCGGTGTTGCTGTTTCAACTATTGCTGTCATCATGGCTGCGGCAGTTTTTGGTGGGGACGAGCATCGAAGGGGCTGGTTGGTCGGTGCTTGTTTTCTGGCGGGTGCTTTTATCATCGCCCGGATTGCAGGCGCACAACCGATGCCATTGTTTGCCATTGCCGCAGCCATGGCAGCATTATCAGTATACTCGCCATTTTATGACGGGGTCTTCAGAGATCACGATCGCGCATCGATTTCTATATCTGGGGTTGCAGCAGCCTTAACACTGTTTTGGACAGCGGCTGTCATAACACAGTCTGTTGGGCAATTGGCATTGCAGGTTCAGTTAAACCGTCGCGCAGATGACACGACGCGCGCTGCATTTGCTCTTGTGCATCCGGGCGGCGCCCGCATTGCTGCGTGGATTGAGGAGGGGCGTTTTTCAACGCCCGATGCTCAGAGCCTGTTTGCAACGGGACCGATTGATCAAACGTCCGTTCTTTTAGAAGCGGCGGGACGTGCCGAAGCTCTTGTAGAAGAGGGTGTTGACGTTGCAATTCTAACAGGAGCAGACACTGCCTGCGTCATTATCAGTGACAAACCCTGTTTGTCCGATGGAAAAATGGCGGCGGTTGTCGCCAATGTTGTTTTTGTTCCTCGGATTGACCTCGATCCAGCAACAAAAGATATGAAAGGCCGTGCAGAAGCTTTGCTTTATACGGAGTTTAAGTTAGCCGAGCGCACAAGCGCATGGGACGTCTGGGTCAGGCGAGGATTTAAAATTCCGACTGACAAAATCCGAGTGGGCAAAGGGCTTTAAACTGATAGCTCAAACCCTACGCCGCCCCCCAAGCGACAAAATGAGGGTTGTCAAACCCTCGCTCGACTTTGCCATACATAAGAGGTTTTTCGTCTAGGGTGGAGATCACTCGACCACCGGCGGCTTCTAATACCGCTTGCCCTGCACCGGTATCCCACTCCATCGTGCGTCCGAAGCGCGGATAAATGTCCGCTCGACCCTCAGCAAGTAAACAAAACTTAAGCGATGAACCTGCCGCAGCAAAACTTACAACATTGAGAGTTTCTAAGTATTCGTCCGTCTGCGCCGTGCGGTGACTGCGGCTTGCAACAGCTGTCAGGCCTTCATCGGGGCTAACGCGCGCGGAAATCGATTTTGCGTCGCCTAAACTTCCGTGTTCGTCTACTGAATATAGTGATGCGCCGTCGCCATATCGCCCTGAATAGAGTTTTCCCAGAGCTGGGGCATAAACGGCGCCAAGTACTGGTTTTCCGCCCCGGATTAACGCAATGTTGACAGTGAATTCATCCGTTCGTTTGACAAACTCTTTCGTGCCATCAAGTGGGTCTACAAGAAAGAACGTATCACGATGTGGGTCACGGAGTTCAGGAATATGACCATCCGCGGCAGCTTCTTCTGCAATCACGGGGATATCGTTGAAGTATTTATTCAAACCGGAGAGAATGATTTCCTCACCAACTTTATCAGCAGTTGTTACAGGCGACGTATCTTCTTTAATCTCAACTTCAAAATCAGATGCGTATATATTAAGCGCCTCTTGTCCAGCTTGAAGGCTTAGGGATATGATTTCTCTCAAAATGACATGGTCGTCTTTGTACGGCACAATTCTCTCTTTCAGAACTTAAGACTGCGGTGTTTCGTTATGGCGGGTGTCATTAACAATGTTTGTATTCAAGCGGTGCAAGATGAGGCAAGTTGGCAATATCCGAAATGGGGGCAAGTGAACGGGTCAACAGATGAAGTTCTTTATGCTAATTCAATAGTGCATTTATTTGAAAGCGACGATTGTATAGCCCGCGCATTGCTTAGGGGTGAGGCCATTCGACGGTATGATACGATCAACAATCCAGCCTTCGTTCGTGAGTTCCGCAATTCTTTTTTCCAGTGCGCGACACGCTGCAGCGGCATAGGAATGCTCATTCACAAAGATGCCAAGCGGTGCCCGATCGGCATCTCTCCAACTAATATAATGGGTTGAATACTGCTTCCCCATTTGTCTCTCCCAAACTTGTCACACCAAACCGTTTTGAATGACCCTTGGAAACGAACGTGTTCATATTGGTCTTCAAATTCTACGGGTGTTATTAAGCCAATATAGAAATATAACGCAATGGACCTGTGCTTGCTCAAACTTCCCGATGCGATGCCGAACCAATTGGTATCGGTGGTGGATCGCATACATCTTGCTGAACGCGCGCTAAAGACCAATGCGCCCCATGCCATCTAGATCATTTTAGAATTTAAGGGGACTGGCTTTTTGCCCTATCTATCTTTAATCCGCACGTTAGAGATGCATGTCGCTACAATAGATAGATCGTCGGAATTTAGGTTATCGCATTAATTGTTACACTCGCTTGAACTGGAAGTGTTGTTATGAAAGTCGCAATTGTTGGAACCGGGTATGTCGGGCTCGTATCAGGGGCTTGTTTTGCCGATTTCGGTCATACCGTCGTTTGTGTCGACAAAGACCAATCCAAGATTGAAATGTTAGAGCGGGGCGAAATACCTATTTTTGAACCAGGGCTTGATGCTTTGGTTGCAGAAAATGTTCAGGCCGGTCGTTTGTCTTTTACCGACGATCTGCAAATCGCTTCTGAAGATGCTGAAGCTATTTTTATTGCCGTTGGGACGCCATCCCGGCGGGGCGACGGGTTTGCTGATCTGTCATATGTTTATGCGGCAAGTGAAGAAATCGCCAAAACCATCACGGATTACACGGTCGTTGTGACAAAATCGACAGTTCCTGTTGGAACCGGTGGTGAGGTCGAGGCCATTATTCGTCGTATTAATCCAGATGCAGATTTTTCTGTTGTCTCCAATCCTGAATTTCTGCGTGAAGGGGCGGCCATCGACGATTTTAAACGGCCAGATCGCGTCGTTGTTGGGGCAGAAGAAGAGCGTGCACGTGATATTATGAGAGAACTTTACCGCCCTCTTTTTATCAATGAAACACCGATCCTCTTTACGAACAGAACAACGTCTGAATTGATAAAATACGCCGCCAATGCGTTTCTCGCGACTAAAATCACATTCATCAATGAAATGGCCGACATCTGCGAACAAGTCGGTGGAGATGTTCAAGAAGTTGCTCGTGGAATTGGTTTGGATAAAAGGATCGGTTCTAAGTTCCTTCACGCAGGTCCGGGGTATGGCGGTTCGTGTTTTCCAAAGGATACGCAAACACTTGTTCAAATGGCAGAACAAGCAGGCGCACCAACGAAGATCGTCGAAGCAGTGGTTGATATCAACAACAAACGTAAGACGAATTTAATCAATCGTGTGCTGAAGGCCTGCGGTGGCGATCTTAAGAACAAGACCATTGCCCTTCTTGGCCTGACGTTTAAACCTAATACTGACGATATGCGGGACGCCCCATCACTTGATTTGGTCCCGGCACTACAAAAGGCTGGTGCCCATGTAAAAAGCTTTGACCCTGCTGGCATGGATGAGGCAAGGAAACTCCTGTCGGAAATCGAATATTGTCACGGTCCTTATGATACGATGGACGGTGCAGACGCCGTGGTCTTACTTACCGAATGGGATGAGTTTCGTGCGCTTGATTTTAAACGTGTAAAAGACTTACTGCGTGCACCGATATTTGTTGATCTTCGTAACGTCTACCCGCCCGTTATGATGCGTGAAGAAGGGTTTGAATATCATTCGATCGGTCGTTAGGACGACTATAAAGCGCCTGCGTTTCAATTGGAAGCAGTACGGCGCTTTAAGGTGTTGATTTTACGCATTTCCTTAACGCCAACCGCACACACTTGCCTTGGAAATGCTTTAGGCTGCCCGCAACTTGCTCAGCACGCGCGACGACGTTTCTGGCGTCGAAGTTTCGGACCGTGGCATGAGCCCGATCTTATCGAATAGATCATTGGAGACGATCGGGGCGTTGGATGTAAATGTTTTTCGGCCTTCCTGATCGAAGTAAACAACATGAAAGCCTGAACTAACGCCCATGGCGTGACGCATTAAGTCTGGGTCAAGCCAGTCAATTTCGTCGCCATTCTTGAGTGGTTGTTCATCACCATATAGTTCGATTACGCTGAGGTCTTCACGAATGATCAACGCTATCGCTGGTTTCAACAACCGACGTTGTAAACGACAAGCGGAATGATCGGCCGACGGACCAATGATAAAAAGAGTCTTTTGGGGTGAGAAACGTTTAAGGTCGTCACGCGTGAAGGCCCTTGGGCGAACCTCAAAAGAAAATGGTCCCCGGGCTGCAATTGCAGCAACAGCGCCAAAGCAAAGACAAATGCCAATAACGATTAGTGTTACACTCATTATCTAAGGTTAACCAACTTTTCTTGCGTAAGCTTTAATGCACTAAATCGAAAAACACCATGGTTACGCGTTATTAATAAGCGTTAATTGAAACATCATAGGCATCTTCCGTCTCGAGGAATCTGTTGCAAATTCCGATAAAGACCAATTGGCAAATCTCGTGCCAATTCTCGTGCCAAATATTGTGCCAGTTCCCATACTGTCTATATTGATAAGCCGACGCGCTAACGGATTAGAGCTTTAGATCTGGCCCATTGCGCCGTTCTCTGACAAATCGAGACCTGAAAAGTGCTTCTGGGCAGGGTGCGAACGGTTCTCCGCGATAAGCGCGTAAAAATGAAATTCAATAGAGATTGCTTGATCTGCACTGATACGAAACCGTTTTAAAGCATTTCCAAGCAAAGTGTGTGCGGTTGGCGTTAAGGAAATGCGACAAATCAACAACTTAAAGCGCCGTTCTGATTCCAATTGAAACGGAGGCGCTTTAGTCCGCCGCACCGTATTTTTCATTCACTTTATGCGCGCTCTTGTCCCTAAGGCTTTCGTCATAGTGGCCGTCTGGGAATTTTTGTTTCCGATAGGCCATAACCCCAGCAATGCCGGCCATCAGCAACCCAAGTGCTATAAAAGCCATGGGTGGTGTTAATCCGGCGCTGGTTACACTGAGAACGGATAACGAGCCCGGTATTGCAAAGACAGCGTTCGCGAATACGCATGTGGCCATAATTCGTGCACGTACATCGTGGGGCGCTCGCCTTTGCATGGCCGCTTGCAAAGGGGAAATATACATCGCCATAAATGCTGACATCAGTATAAAGGCAGTGCAAATGCAAAGACCAAACGGCGTCGTTAAAAGGTTCCTTAGGGAAAATGTCCCAGGTTGCGGAACAGGTATCAGTATAAAGACGATACCAAGCCCAACGCATGTTACCGATGCGAGCAATACCGCGGCGCCTGAGAAGCCTAAACCCGACCTCCCCTTCGGCAGGGTGGCAGCAAATATTGAGCCCAAACCTGCCCCAAGAGCAAAGAATCCATTGAGTGCGGTCGCCACCATGGGGCCGCTGAGGAGGGTATCGCGTGCAAAAAGTGGGACCAGAACCGTCATAGCCGTCGAAAAGAAATAGAAAACGGCGGCCCCGAGAAGCGGTGGGAATATGCCAGGGCATCGCGCTGATATTTTCACTATACGCAGGGCAAGTCTTGGTGAGTTGAAGCTGATTTTAAGGCTGGGATCGTTTGCTTCTGCAAAAGGTGCGCGAAGTGACGCAAGCCATCCGAAGAACGACGCGGAGACAAGAGCAAACCCAACAATATTGGGACCATTTGGTAGGGCAATCAGATAGCCGCCAACGCCGTACCCCAATAATATGAAGGTAAACAGACCCGCATTACAAAGAGCATTACCCCGCAATAATTCATCTGGCGTTAGATATTTGGGCAGCGCTGCTGTCCGCGTGGGCGAAAAAAAAGCTGATTGTACGCCCATGGCAAATAGGGTTGCGATAGCAGCAGGGCCATTACCACTCATAAAGGCAACTGCCGCAAATACCATTAAAATGATTTCAACCGCCTTTGTGCGACGGAGCATAAGGCTCGTTTCTAGTTTGTCTGCGAGTTGGCCGGCGATTGGTGAAAACGTTAGAATACCTAACGGCAAGAGTATGCCAATAATTGGAATTGCGTCGTCGGAATTTCCGAAACCGGGAACGGATATGATCCCAAACGAAATACCAATTAATAGGGCTTGTCGCAGAATATTGTCAGCCAACGTGCCAAGTGACATCGCTGTCCACAACGGCCAGAACCGCCGTTGAAAAAATAAGGGGGGTGTTGAATTCAAGGAAGGCCCTTTTTTGTGACAAAACCGACGCGTCGTAACGGATTTCATCGCTGGATTTTACCGTTTTCGCTCGTCCTAGTCTTTACATTGTTTGCGCGCTGTTTGCCTGCTTCCACATCTCGGCATGGATGAATGGTAGACAATTGCAGAAGCTCCTTAGCGGATGCCGACGATTTTTTGCAACTCAAGGGCCGACGCATTGTCGGAATTTTGACGCTGAAATCTCGACCTTCGAGGGGCATTCCCTCAAAACCGGCGAACTAATCGTCAGTTCGGTGAAACGACGGTCAAGCAACGTCAACGAGCGAACCGAGGGTATGTGCAAACCAGAGACGTGAAGCTTTATGAACAATCGTTAAGATTCGAGCAGCATCTGGCAAACACGTCGCCACCTTGCTACGCGATTGCAAAAGTTTCGCTTGGCAAAATGGGCAAATCTCTTTGGTCTTTCGGTCCCTTAGCTTTGGTTGCCAAAATAGTTGTGCGATACATAGATCATGCTTCATCGCAGCAAGTATCGCTGGTGGCCAAATACAGATGACTTGAGGCGAACAAATGAAACTGATCAATCCGAGTATTTTAGCACAACAATCTAGCCGTCATCCCGTTCCTTATGAGGCTGATCCTAAAGGTCTGCTATCGAAGGTAATTCGGCTGCTTCCTATTTTCTGCCTGTTGAGTTTCAGCGGCGATCTCTTTTTTACGCCCCTCCTAGCGGCTGACTTAGAAAATCTCGATCCCGCTGGTGCTGAAAAGCCGTCTGCAAAAATGGTCGCTGATGATGCAAGAGGCAAAGCGATCACGCTGGGTTTTCTGGAAAATGTATCCGTTGGTGGTTTGGGCCTTGCGATGAAAGGGAAACTCGATACTGGTGCTGATACAAGTTCGGTCTACGCGCGTGACATCGAGCTTTACGACCGCAAGGGAAAAGACACCTGGGTTCGCTTTCGACTGATCGGAAATGATGGGCGCTCTATTCGCTATGATCAGAATGTTGTTCGTTTTACACGCATCAAAACAAAGCGGGGAGGGAGTGTTCGCCGGCCTGTAATCTATTTGCCGCTATGTGTAGGAGGCAAACGAGGCAATGCAGAGCTTAACCTGGCTGATCGCTCGCACTTTGATTTCGATATTTTAATTGGCAGAGAGTTCCTCGCCCATCGTATTGTTGTGGATTCCGGAAAAACATTTGCTGCCGAGCAGTCATGCGACCCCAATGCGCGGGAGGATGATGAGATCGCCGGTGATCTTGTGATCGACCCCGACACTGCGAAGCCCGACACTGCGGCAATTGCATCAGAGAAAGATAACGACGGTGATGACGTCTAGCCTTCGACAGTCCCTTTTCTTAGCGTTCATATTCATTGCAGTGGGGCTGGGCGTTATGGCGTTCAAGGTCACGCGGTATGATTTTCCGGTTTTTCCGCGCGTGGAAAAAATGTTGTGGGACTTTGAAGTCTATATGGAGTTCCAGGGTCAAAATGAGCCTGCAAGAATAGATCTATTTCTTCCAAGTCTAAGCGATGCACGCGCGGTTTCGGGTGAGCAGTTTTATAACGGATCGTTCGGCCTTACGTTGAATGCTGAAGAGGAAACGGGAAATCGATCTGCGGTTTGGTCCTACAGGTTTCCAAGCAATAAAAAGGTTTTACGGTATGCTGCGCAAGTAGAAGGCGAGCGCGCTAGCACGCCTTTCTCTGCAAGTTTTGATGCAGCAGATGTTGTTCTTGATGCTGATACTGTTCCTTTGCAAGAAGATGTCGTGAAGCGACAGGCGTTTATTGTTTTTCTCGCAAGCTTAAGGCGGCGCTCGTCAGATGATTTAACGTTTGTGGAGTTCGCGCTTAGATCGATTTTTAATCCCAATGAATCCGCTGGTGAGGATGCGGATGAAATCGCAGCACTCCTCGATGGTCTGCCGTCCGCGATTGCGCGTTTGGAGCTCGCACGCCAGACGCTTGCGGCGAATAAAATCCGTGCACGAATTGCTAATGGAGTCTACCTTGCGACAGGTAAGCGGCGTGCGGAAATTGAACATTGGCTTGAATATAGAATTGGTGATGAGGAACGACGGTATTTTCCTTCTGGTGAACCCGCCCGCTTCTTGACGATCTGGCATGGTGACGCCCCCTTACTGCGATCGCGAGGTATCGGAGAACTCGATCTACAAATTGGATTTCAATCGAGGAGTGGCGCCGCTGAAGTGCTTGCGGACGCATCGGCGCGTAAGGCGAGTCCCGTTTTAAGCCTATTCAGTTTTGGTGCACTGCCTGTGACGACGCAGCTTGTTTACAAGGTTTTGGTCACAATACCGGTTGGTATTACGCTGCTCGTATTTTTGCGACAGTTCATTGGTATCGAAACGCTCGGGACTTTTATGCCGGTCCTCATCGGCATCGCTTTTCGTGAAACGGCTCTGCTGAGTGGTGTCGTTTTGTTCACAAGTCTCGTGGTGATTGGACTTGCGCTACGCTTTTATCTCGAACGACTACAACTGCTGCTGGTCCCACGCCTGGCGGTTGTGTTGATTTTTATTGTGATTGCTATGGCGGCAATCACCAATATTTTGAGCGAATCCAATCAGTCAATAGGATTATCGATCTCACTGTTTCCTATGGTGATCCTTACAATGACGATTGAACGCATGTCTATCCTGTGGGAAGAGGTGTCCGGGTCTGAAGCCGTAAAGCAAGGTTTGGGGAGCTTGGTCGTCGCAGCGCTCGCCTATTTGGTGATGGCCAACCAACATGTCGAATTCCTAATGTATTATTACCCAGAATTACTTTTCGTATTGATGGGAATTTGCCTATTAATGGGTAGATACACAGGATTACGTGCCTCCGAGGTGTGGCGTTTTAGAGAGCTTGCAAGGTCGTCATGATTTCTCAACTTCGTTCATTGCTGAAAAGTGGGGTCATTGGCGTAAACGAACGCAATTTGAACCTGATCAATACGCGAAACCCGCGCTCCTTGATGCATAGAGTCAATGATAAGGTCGAGACGAAGTCTCTGGCCGATGCGGCGGATATTCAAAACCCAAAACTCTTTGGCGTCATTCGCGATGGCCGTGATCTCGCTCGATTGCAAGATATTATTGCTCTTGGCGGTAAGGATGGTTGCGTTATTAAGCCGGCGAATGGCTCTCAAGGGAAGGGTGTTCTCGTCATTGAGCGGCCTTTAATGGGGGCTTGGCGTTTGTCGAGCGGACGGCGCGTGGATGCCGCGGACGTCCGCTATCACGTGACGAACATTCTTTCGGGTATGTATAGTTTGGGCGGCCAGCCGGATGCAGCGATGATAGAATACCGCGTTCGCTTCGATCCGGTTCTTGATCGGATTTGCTTCAAAGGTGTGCCAGACTTGCGCGTTATTGTCCTTGGCGGGGTTCCAGCATGCGCCATGGCGCGATTGCCGACCTCTGCGTCGGACGGTAAGGCAAATCTCCATCGTGGCGGCGTTGGTGTTGGCGTCCGGGTGAATGATGGTGTTACAGAAAGTGCGATGCAAGGCAATCGATTGATCGATTGCCATCCCGATACTGGAGAGCCATTGTCTGGAATCGAAATTCCGCATTGGGATGATATTTTGACCATGGCGGCGCGTGCTTATGATGTGACTGGGCTGGGCTATATTGGTGTTGACATCGTTCTTGATCGGGATCTGGGGCCAATGTTACTAGAACTGAACGGTCGACCAGGACTGGCTATTCAGATCGCTAATCGTCGTGGGCTTCGAGACCATTTAGCGGCTATTGCCGCTTTAGAGCTTGATGATAGGGATGTGGGAACGCGTGTCCGGTTTGCAAAACGCGTTTATGAGACATCGTTTGACGTTCCGACTGCCACACCTGTTGGAACGCCCCCAGACGGTGGTGCCACTGTTACGAGACTGCCAAACGGTTCGCGTAATGACAGTGCGGCGGCTTAGCCGTTTTGCTCACTGAAACGATTGCAGCCTTAAAGTGATTTCGGATCAATTGAGATCACTTAATCGCTTTATCCATCGTTTTAAGCGCTTCTGGCAATTATAATGCGGGCAGCCGACCGAACACACTTGCTCTGGCAGTGCTTCAGGATTGATGCGGACAACTCCATTTTGTGCACCCGATTATTTTGTGCACCCGATTATATTGCGCAACGGCTCCAAAACATCATTAACATAATATTGCCAGTAAACGGTTACGGTCTAAGCTTTCGCGACATACGCATGGAAATCCGCAATGCCCATCATTCAACTTATCGTCCTTGCGATTGTGCAAGGCATCACGGAATTTCTGCCGATTTCATCGTCAGCTCATCTCATTCTAGCACCATTATTTGTGGAAGAATGGGCTGATCAAGGCCCGTTAATCGACGTGGCAGCCCACGTCGGCACCCTCTTTGCGGTCATGGCCTACTTCAATCGTGAAACGACTATGCTCATCAGTGGTGCTGTCGATACCGTTACTTTTCGGTCCAGTGCCAATAAAACGCTGTTCTTATTTATTTTTTGCGCAAGTCTACCCGTCATTTTTTTAGGCGCCGTTCTCGCCATCACCGGTCTTATTGATTATCTTCGATCGCCTTATGTGATTGCCGGTGCCAGCATATTTTTCGGACTTTTACTTTGGCATGCCGATCGGGGGCATGCCGATCGGGCGCCGTCAGATGAAGAACTCGTCGACGGGCTGACGGGGATAACCTGGCGTCAGGCCATGGTCATTGGCCTGGCGCAAACCTTGTCGCTTATCCCGGGCGCGAGCCGGTCGGGTGTGACGATGACCGCGGCGCGTTATTTGGGGTGGTCGCGACCTGATGCGGCGCGGTTTTCGATGCTGTTGGCCATGCCCACAATCGCCGCCATTGGCATGTTTGCCGGCGTTAAGATGATTTCGCAGGGAACACCGCTGGCGCTAGAAGCCGCTGCTATTGTTGCCGCTCTATCCTGCCTTGTCGCATTTGTCGTCATTGCCGCATTTATGAAATTTACACAAAGCGTGAGTTTCACACCTTTCGTCATTTACCGGGTTGTTATGGGCATGGGCCTTTTCGCCATTGCCGGTCAGCTTAATTAGACTCATCTAATGATTGTTACTGATGCGTAACAATCACCAACTGCTTTTGGATCGTAAATGTCTTTATTCTTGATCTAAAGATATTTAGTGATGATAAATGTCGAGGCCGTTGCGAATACCGGCGTAGGACTCGTAAAAGTGTCTCATTACGGAACTACAAGAACCATGGCACGTCCTCGCACGTCTGTGAGAAACAAGAACTAGGACAAGCATTGAAATGTTATATACTCACCATACGTTGATATCATCAGGCGTTCACTAACTTCAGGGCTTACGTTCATAGTTTTATAGTCATTCCCGCCTATTCTAATTTTTGAGCCGGCCAGCTTCGAATCGGAGGTCCGCAAAATGTCCCATGATCGCGAACTGAGTTTTCATGTTGAAGAACCACTTTCGTCGATGACCCGTAAGGAATTCGAAGAACTTGGCGGTCGTCGCCTCGTCTATGTCCGTCCGGTTACCGTTGAAGAGGTTGCTGACGATCTTGTCGATGAAGAATCCGACGCTGCGATCGATCTGCCCGATGATGCGATCCTTTATTCGGTTCATGCGGCCAATGGTGAACGAATTGCTCTCGTCGGAGATCGCGCGCTTGCCTTTGCCGCGGCGCGACAGCATGAGATGAACCCGGTCAGCGTTCACTAAGCATTTTCGATCGGCTCGATAGCCGCCTACGCGTGAGAAACTACGACAAAACAAAGACTTAAAGCCGTTCGGCAATTCGATTTGGGGCGCAACGGCTTTAGCGCACGAGTTGACCATCAATCCTACGCGCTGCGCGCCCGAGAGCATAAGCCACATTTATTATAATTGGCGTTGCTCGACCGCTTATATCGCTAACTTTTCTCATTTGGGTCACTGGATGGATATCCAGTTGCGCTGTATGGGCGCCAATTTTTGGCCTGTAATTTCGCTTCGCTGCCTAACTATTAAAGCGCCTCCGTTTCAATAGGAATCCGAAGGGCGCTTTAAGTTGTTGATTTTACGAATTTCCTAAGCGCCAACCGCCCACACTTGGGTTGGAAATGCTTGTGCAAAGGGTTGGAATTACGGTCTTGTCAGACGTCCATTTATATTACATAAAATATCATAATAAGAAATTATAAGTAATATAAAGATCGGAGGAAAACCTATGGCAACCCCGCAGGACTTTGGGCGCATTCCATCGCCGCATCACACCGATAGTCACGAGGCTTTTCGCAACACGGCCCGGAAATTTGTGGAGCGCGAAATCGCGCCATACGTAAATGAGTGGGACGAGGCGGGGCGTTATCCGCTTGAACTGCATAAAAAGCTCGCTGATGTCGGCATGCTCGGTGTCGGTTTTCCGGAGGAATATGGCGGCGTTTCCGAAGGGGTCGACGTATTCCATCAAATGATAGCAGCCGAAGAGATTTCGCGAGCAGGGTCAGGTGGGGTTGCGGCGTCCCTTGGGACCCACACGATCGCCTTACCCCCGATATTAGCGATTGGTTCTGACGCGCTGAAACAACGCATCGCCCCACCGGTACTCGCTGGCGAAAAAATCATTTCGCTCTGTGTGACCGAACCTGGAGGCGGGTCAGATGTTGCTAACTTGCAGACCCGAGCGGTGAGGGATGGCGACGATTACCTGGTCACAGGCGAAAAAACCTACATCACAAATGGAACCGTTGCTGACTATCTCACTGTTGCTGTGCGCACCGGTGGGGAAGGCGCAGCTGGACTGTCTTTTCTAATGATCGAAGCAGATCGGCCAGGGATTACCCGAACGCGTCTTGACAAAATGGGATGGTGGGCATCGGACACGGCAAGTATCCATTTTGACGAGGTTCGTGTGCCCGTCGAAAATCTCATTGGCCCCGAAGACTCTGGCTTAATGGCGATCTTGAGCAACTTTAATAGTGAGCGTTTAGGAATGTCGGCCCAAGCCATTGAGTACGCTCGTATTTGCGCAGAAGACGCGCTGGATTGGGCGCGCAACAGAAAGACATTCGGCAAACCGCTCTCAAAACATCAAGTCATTCGACATAAATTCGCCGAAATGGCGCGTCGGATCAATGCAGCCGCTGCACTCCTTGATAACTGCGCGTGGCGGGTGAAACAGGGTGAGAGTCCGATTGCTGAAGCATCGCTCCTCAAAGTTGAGGCGACCCGGTGCATGGAGTTTTGTGCGCGCGAAGCGATGCAAATACTTGGTGGCGCTGGATATATCCGTGGGCATCGTATTGAGCGGATTTACCGCGAAGTAAGAGTGATGGCGATTGGCGGTGGATCCGAAGAGATTATGCTCGATCTTGCCGCCCGCCAAATGGATATTTAGAGCATTTCGAGCTCAAGTGGCTACTGGCCCACGTGCCCCGAAATGCGTAAAAACAAAGACCTAAAGCCGCTCATCGATTCCATTTGTAACGAAGCGACTTTAGCGGCAATTACTTATGGCAAAAGTGCTTTCAAACGGGCGACCTGGTTCCCGGCAAACCAAAACAGGTGATCCGGGATTGAAGGTTTCCTTCGGGCGCCATCAGTTACCGTTTGCGGTAAGGTCCACGGGGCGGGATAGATCCTAACCGGACCTAAGCCTTTGGTATTCTTCACGGGCATCTTCATCGATTAACACCTCGATGCTCTCCGCCCAGTGGACGTTGGAGCCGCGTTTTTTGATGCCCGAAACCCAGTACTCTTCGCGGCTATCAACATCCATGAAATTGCCAGAAATGCCAGTAGCTTTGGCTAATATTCTCCCTCTGTAGTAAACAGACTTGCCAGTTTTTGAGAATGTTACCCACCCAATTCGTGCAGCCACCCCGTCGATATCGCCGTCTTTATTTTCGACGTACATTACTCTTCGCTTTTGGCCTTTTGTTAGTTGGTTCCTTTGAGCCATACCGGATCATCCAATAATGGTGACAGTTTTTAAGAGATTAACGAATGTCTGCTTCTAGCGAATTTCTCCCTTCACATCATGAACTAGCTCGGCAGCACTAACAGGCCAATATCCAGTTAATTGGCCACTTAAATCGAAAAATACTTGAGCAAGAAATTCATTGATCGGCTGCTTCAATTATAGTGTCAGCGTCGGCATCATTGCGCTCTAAAGAAAATTGCAAGCGTTCCCAGGTTTGTTTGCCGAGTTTATCATATGCAATAGCTGTCGATAGCAGTTCTTCGAATAGGTCTGAGTTATACATTTCTGCTGGCAGGAGTGGGTCGAAATGGATTACCTTTATGATGGATTGTCCGATGAGAAACGTTTCGACGGCAGCGTCGTGTAGGTCTTTGTCTTGCAGCTGATCCATGCTTTCGCGAAGGGCTTCAATCGACGCCGTATAGGAGGTGTGCAAATCATTAATTGACCATAAGCTGGACCAATCAACTGTTGTGGCCATCGTTATCTCGCTAACGCGTGATAGGACAATGTCGGAATCTAGTCCAATATCGATCAAACCGTCACGATGCAGCTTAAGGCTTTCAGCCAAATTTGCTGGGCGGACCCAAAAACCGGCACCCGTGTCGCGATAACCTGAAAGTCTGAGCGCGCGTTCGCGCTCCCTCAACTGCTTTCGATCTGTGCGCCCCAGAATCCCTGTAAGAGCCATCCACCAGTCCCCATCCCAATCGCGCCGGCGGTGCAGCACGTCTTGCCATGATTGCAGACGATTGAGCAGATTTCGCGCGTTTGGCCCGGGTCCATATATGCCGCGTCCTACACTTTCCAGCAGGCCTTCTTTTTGAAGGCGCACCACAGCGACCCGAATTGTGGACGCGCTAATGTCCAATAGTTCTCCAGCCTGAATAAGGTGCCCAATGGATCTTGGCTTAGCGTATGCGACGGAAAATGCCGAAAGAATAAAGGTTCGGGCTGAGATATCCTTTTTGTGCAAGCGCTGATAATAATACATTGGTGCTTGTTTTCTTCAATATTGGCGGTGTTTCTTTTACTTGTCTAACGTGAGTGAGCAAGGACTTCGGTATTGTTCGGCGACCGACAGAATAAAACGGATTGTGTGATTGTCTAATTTTTGCGTTTCCTAGCCTGTTGATTTTATCGTTGCGACCGCGTGCGTCGACGGGAATGACCCCATCCTTTCGTCAATTCGATCGGACTCTGGTCTCCGGATCTACAATTACTGAGAAGCATGTAGACCGTATGCAAATCGAAAATTAAAGATATTCCTACCGAAACTATCGTTCGGTATGCACCCCACCTTTCAACGCGTTTAATGATAGGCGTGAGCCTTCACCAAAACGCTAAAACTATCGAACTAGCGTTGACATGATCGAATACGGCTATGTTGAGCCTATTGTGTTTCGCATCGGCGCCTGTGTGGTTGATGTCCGCGCGACAAAGCGCAAGCCGCAAAAAAGAGTTGAAACGGCGAAAGAAGTCGATAGAACCAAGCGACACCCAAATAGTGCCGATATTCGAATGTGCGGATGTGGCGGAATTGGTAGACGCGCATGCTTCAGGTGCATGTGCCGTAAGGCGTGGAGGTTCAAGTCCTCTCATCCGCACCATTTTATTTATCTCACGATAGATCGCTTTGCGATTATCTCCGATGGGGCGGCCTAACCGTCCGGCGTTCGGTCGATCGCTTGGCCTTAGTATTCGAATTTTCTTCCGTACCGGGCACCATCTTTTCGATCTCATTATTAATGGCTTAAACTCCAAAATGGTTTGAACTGCTGCGCATGCCTCGACGGAATCACGATGGTCGACGGTCGAGGGCAGGGATCGCAACGATACTCATACCAACACCCAACAGGACGTTTTAGCGGCGACGTACCCTGTTGAAACAAACAGACAAAACGATGTTCTTAACTACATAAAACACTAGACAGCCCTTGTCGGCAGTTTTAAACGGCAATTGTGTTGGTTTCCCGAAAGGGAATTAATAGGGAATGCAGTGCGAAGGCCATAGCGCTTTTTAGTCTGCAGCTGTACCCGCAACTGTGACCGGCGAGCCTCGCCGCTTCACGCCACTGGTCAATGCCGCTTGCGGCAACGATTGGGAAGGCGCGGATTGGGGCTACGACCCGGGAGCCAGGAGACCTGCCAGTGCGCATCGCCCACCCCTGATCGGGAGCTATCAGAGGGAACGGTTGTCCGTAGCGGCGATACCACGTGAGGTGGGAAGTTGTTGTTACGAAGGGGGCTTTAAATCATCAGTCGTTTCGACGGTTGCGAGTGATGCACACAGCGTTGCTCTTGATACAATGAGCAATGCTCTTAATTCACTGAACATTGCTCTGTCCACGTCGTTTAACAACTTTTCACCATGTCGCAAACCAAGACGCTGGTTTCCAGCGTCCAGTCGCATGGATAATGAAGTCAAATGAAACCTATTTATCGGCCTATGGCCTATGTTGCGAGCGTCGCTGCGCTTGCTATTTCTCAATCCAACGTCGCTTTGGCGGCGCAGTCCAACGCTGAAACGTCCGATGGGCAACAGCGTGCAGATGAACAACAAGACGTCATAATCGTCGAGGGGGAGTATACCGGCGGCTCGCTTGGCCTGACCGAACCGAGTGAAGTTGCGGGCCGGTTGGGTTTGACCCTGCTCGAAACGCCAGGCAGCGTCGACATCATTAGTGCTGATGCTATTCAATTACGAGGGGACTTTAGTGCCATTGATGCCGTAACCCGCGCCACCGGTGTGACGTCTTCGGCGACACCCGGAAACGGCAATAGTCGCGTCGCTGTCCGCGGTTTCGCTGGCAATGGATCCGTGCTCAGCCTTTATGACAGTACACGGCTTTATGTCGGCGCTGGCACCGTCACGTTCCCCGCGGATACCTGGACCCTGGAACGCATTGAAGTGTTGCGCGGCGCATCATCGGTCATTCACGGTGTTGGCGCGATTGGGGCGGCCATCAACTATGTGCCGAAGCGTGCAAATCTCGACGGTGAAACAACGCAAGGGCTCGTCTCAGCCGGCAATAATGGCGTTCAACGGTTTGCGGCGGGCTGGAATGTTCCCATTAACGATACGCTCGCTGTTCGGGTCGATGGCAGTTACTTTCAAAGCGATGGCTTTATCGACCGTGCTGAGCAAAGTCGATTTGTCTTTGCAGGTTCGGTTCTTTGGAAACCCGTAGATAATTTCTCCGCGACCTTCAGCATCGACTACGCAGATATAGAGGATGCGCCCTATTGGGGGACGCCGAAAATCGGCGGTGAGCTCATCGAAGCAAACCGACGGGAAAACTATAATGTCGAAGACGGATTTATAGAATATGAAGACACTTGGCCGCGCCTTCGATTGAATTGGCAGCCTACAGATTTTATCGATATCACAAGTGATACCTATTATATCAAAGCGAACCGGCAATGGCGCAATCTCGAGAACTATATATTTAATCCAGATACTAATCTTGTCGATAGGAGTTTCTATCTGGAGATTTTGCATCGCCAGGACCAAGTTGGTAACCGTACTGCTGCGACCTTTGACACGAATTTTGGCGGTATGGAGAATCGATTATCGGTCGGCGGTGAATTCAACGATATCAATTTCAGACATATCAACAATTCGCCGTTTGGTGGTGAAACTTCGGTGCCGATCGTTAATTTCGATCCAGGTACTTTTCTCTTCGTCGATGAAACAACGCCTGACTACAGCACAGATACCCAACAATATGCGTTTTTTGTCGATAACGTTCTTGAGGTGACACCAGAGTTCAGCTTCATCGCAGGATTGCGGTACGATAATGTGAGTTTTTCTCGCGTTGATGTCGCGCGTTCCAACGGCCAAACAGCGGATGAGTTCGATGCTGACTTCAGCAACGTCACCTGGCGTTTAGGAACCGTCTATCAGCCAACGGATAAGTTGAGCTTTTATGCGCAAGCAAGCACGTCGGTCGATCCGATCGGGTCGCCAGTGTCGTTACGCGCATCACAAGCCGAATTCGATCTCGCCACGGGACGGCAATATGAAATTGGTGTGAAGCAAATCCTATGGGACGGACGCGCTGAATGGGCCCTTGCTGCTTACCGCATCCGCAAGAACGATCTTGTCACCCGAGATCCAGACGATCCAACGATCGATAGGCAAATCGGTGAGCAGGGCTCTGAAGGTATAGAACTTAGCTTCGGTGTGCGCCCGATTGATACGCTCTCGATCGACTTCAACGGCACGGTACTAAATGCTGAGTTCAAAGAGTTTAACACGACAAACGCAGATGGCGATTTAGTGTCCCTCGCTGGCAATACCCCGCGCAACGTCCCTGAGCAGGCAGCAAACCTATGGGTAACGTGGACACCAGACCCTGCTTGGAGTTTTACGAGCGGCGTTCGATATGTTGGAGATCGATTTGGTGATCGAGAGAATACGCGAGAGTTGCCAGGCTTCGCCGTCGTCGATGCAAATGTTCGCTGGGAAGTGCGAGACGGCGTCGGTCTCACGGTTCGTGTGGACAATGTGCTGGATAAGGACGATGTTATCATCGCCGAGTATTCGACGGACCAGCTGATCCTTGCGGATCCCCGGACCTTTGAAGTCGGTCTTGATTTCCGCTTCTAGTCGCTTCACCCAGGCGCGACTCAGACTCGATTAGAGAGGGTCGCGCCAACGATAGACTTTCGGCTTATGAAAACCATTAAGCGTTTTCTCTTCCTCCTACACCGCTGGATCGGCGTAACATTTTCGCTGTTGATCTTGCTTTGGTTCGCCTCTGGCATCGTTATGATGTATGTGGCGTTCCCCACTCTCACGCCGTCCGAGCGCTTTGCACACGCCCCTGTGCTTCAGACCGAACGACTTGCGGTTTCTCCATTGAAAGCGCTGGAGGCATTGAGCGAAGCGCCACGCCCGATTGCAGCGCTTCGGCTCTCCACGGTATTGCAACGCCCTGCCTATCTCGTAAAAGACGCTAACGGACAATGGAGCGGTGTTTTTGCTGACGACGGTGCGCCTATCTCTAACATTGGCCCCGATGCCGCCGAGCAAGCCGCCAGAGGCTTCGCTGGAGATGGAGCGACCGCCACCCACCTTGCGGAAAGTTCCGTCGATCAATGGTCCGTATCGGGCAGCTTGAACGGCTATAGACCGCTTCATAAGGTTGCGGTCGCGGACGGGCGAGGGGCCATTTTGTATGTGTCAAGCCGAACCGGCCAAGTTGTCCGCGATACGTCCCGCTGGGAGCGTAATTGGAATTGGGTGGGCGCCGTCGTTCATTGGATCTATCCGACGGCTCTGCGTCGGCATACTCAGGCATGGGTGAATGTCGTTATCGTCCTATCCCTCGGTGGCCTCATTGCGGCTATCAGCGGGACTATTGTAGGCATCATGCGCGTACGGGTTAAACGACGCTATCGTAGCGGTTCTGTTTCACCGTATTCAGGGCTACAATTCTGGCATCATCTAGGCGGTCTTTTAAGCGCGGTTTTCGTTATAACGTTTCTCTTTAGCGGCCTCATGTCGATGAACCCTTGGGGCGTATTTGATAATCGCGGCGAGAGCAAAAAAGAGCAGATCGCCCGGTATACGAACGGTGCGCTTGACCTATCTCGCTTCTCTCCCGATGTTTCCTCAATTGCCGCGGCCTTACCTGATGATTTTGAACCGCGCGAGATCGAATGGCTTCAGCATACGAATGGTACATACCTTGTCTTTACTGATGCGAAGGCCAGGCGGGTCGCGCTATCAGCGATGCTTGGGCGACCCGCGCGGCGCATCGAAAATATGATTGATCGGGTCGATCAGCATGTTGGTTCTTTAATGCCAGATGCGACAATTCTGGAGAAAAAGATACTCTCTGCGTACGATGAATACTATTATGCGCGGCATGAGCGTTATAAGCCGTTACCCATTATGCGGGTAAAATTCGACGACGAAAGCAACACTTGGTTTCACATCGACGGTGTTACGGGGCAGGTCCTCTCTCGATCGACAAAGACCGACCGTATTAAACGATGGCTCTATAACGGCCTTCACAGTTTGGATTTCCGTATCCTTGTTACCAATCGCCCCCTGTGGGACATAATCGTTATTATCTTGTCGTTACTCGGGATTGGCTTCAGCCTCACTGGCGTAGTAATTGGTTGGCGGCGCCTGAAGATTAAGGGTGCTCGGATTTTGAATCGCCAATAATTATGGTTTATTCAGACTAAATATAAGTTATCAGAAAACCAGGAATATGTGATCGCCTCCACCAACCCACTGACCTTGTATCCGACACATTGGGGGACGGGTGCTATCACGTTTTGACATTGAACCAGTTCACACTTGCCCTGGAAGCGCTTTAGAGTAATTTACGTAGGTTGAGGAACATTGCTCTAGAGCGCCGGACGATCACGTTGGATTAATATAAGGTCCGCTCAGGCGCTCAAAGGCATGAACCTAGAACATCGGATTAATTCAAGCTAAAGCTCCGATATTCTAGGTCAACAGGTATGAAAAAATGAGGGGAAAACTAGCGGTCGTATTTGGTGGATCGGGCTTTGTTGGCCGTCATGTTGTCCGTGAACTTTCCAAGAGAGGGTGGCGTGTCCGGGTGGCCGTCCGCCGTCCCCATCATGCGCAGTTTCTGCGCCCAATGGGGGATGTCGGTCAAATCCAACTTTTCCAAGCAAACATCCGCAATCGAAAATCGATAGCCGACGCTCTCAAAGATGCTGACGCTGTTGTCAATTGCGTCGGAATAGCGTCCCAGCGCGGTCAGCAGCGGTTCCAAGCCGTTCATGCTGAGGGGGCAAGATTGCTTGTCGACGAAGTTGTTAAATCGAATATATCATCCTTTGTCCAATTATCTGCGATCGGTGCCGACGAAAAGAGCGATAGTCTTTATGCACGCAGTAAAGGCCTCGCCGAGCGCGTTATTAAAATTGCCCTGCCGTCGAGCGTCATCTTGAGACCTTCTGTTATTTTCGGTCCGGAGGATCAGTTTTTTAATCGCTTAGCGGAAATGGCGGTGTCCTCGCCGGTTTTGCCACTGATCGGCGGTGGACGATCACGAATTCAACCGGTCTATGTCGACGACATTGCCGATGCCGTCTGCACGACACTGGAAGACGTTGAGCGTACAGGTTGTACCTATGAATTGGGCGGACCAAAAGTCTACACATTGAAAGCACTGGTCGAATTGGTATTACATGAAATTCAACGTAGCCGAATCATACTGCCGATACCCTTTGCCAGTGGTCCTATTTTAGGATTGGCTGGAGAGGCAGTGGCTTTGTTACCCTTCGGTTCACCACCGATCACGCGCGATCAGGTTCGGTTACTTCGACAGCACAATACTGTATCTGATGATGCCGACACATTTAGGGATCTAGGGATCGAACCGGTCACTGTAGAGGCGATTCTACCAACATATATGGTGATGTACCGTAGATATGGTCAGTTTGCTGAAAAATCAATTTAGCTTGCTGGCACTAACTAAAGTATGGCGCATGAAACAGGATTCAAGCGCCATGCTTTGGTTTTTTGTTTCTATGCGCTTGCGCCGATATCCAAACTAGAGCCGTTTGCATTCAAGCTGATTCAGAAAACAGCTCTAGATTCTAGTTGGAGCCTGTTGCGAACCGCAAAACCGGTGATCCACTTTTGCTGCAACAGGCTCTAGCGGCCGACCGTGCACACATGGCCTGAAAATGCTTTAGAAACGTCTGACAACTGATCGTGCGCTTAGGGAGCACATAGACACATCACGGATGCGACAGGTTATAGAAATTTAACAACAATAGCTTCAATCAGTTCAGATCAAGATCGTTATTGATAATCTCAAAAATTGCTAATGCTAATTTGCGTCTTCCCTCCACCGTGTCTTGATTGATCATTATGGAAACGGCGAGACCAGTTTTAAGGGAAAGTGTAAGAGCGGTTGCTGTTCCTTCCTGACCACCGCCGTGGCCGACAAATACGGGCACTTGTTCACCAGTCGACGTTTTAACGGTTATGACCGAAACGCCATAACCATAATATTCCTGAGCAGCCTCTTCAACATGGGCACCCCGCGCCACCATTTTATCTTTCGACGCGTCATTGACCAATTTACCGGCATTCCATGACCCTGCAAACCGAACGAGGTCTCGCGCTGTTGATAGATGGCCGCCGGCAGCAAGATTTTCTGAGATATCCCGAAAATTAGCGCGACGAATATTTTCGTCATCATCAAGCGAATAACCTTGAACCCTGTTTGGTATGATGGCCCACGCGTCATCGGGGACAGTTTCAGTCATGCCTGATGGCTCAAATATCAAGCGTGTCATTAGTTCCGAGTAAGGTGTTTTTGCCGCTCCTTCCATGACACATCCAAGAAGGCGGTAGCCATGTGACGTGTACATCATTTTAGATCCCGGCTCGTAAAGTAAGGGGTCATCTTTGAAAGGATCGATTGCTTTCGTTACGTCTGTATAACGCACTAAAAAGCCGTTTCCTTCTTCTTCAATTTTTTGTTGGCGTTCCTGTCGCTCAATGGGATCTTCCGGTTCTTCGAGAGAATCCCAATAGTGCCGTACGCCACTGGTGTGGTTGAGCAGTGTACGAACGGGTATAACCCATTTCTTCTTTGGGTAAGCCTTACAATACTCTTGGACAGGTTTGTCTAAGTCAATTTTGCCTTGCTCGACGAGGAGCATTGTGGCGGTCGCCGTCAACCACTTGTCAATAGATGCATTCCTAAAGCGCGATTTCGGTGTGGCTGCAACACTATTTTCGATATCGGCGAAGCCGACGGCATCTTCCCAAATCACAGATCCGTTGCGTCCAACGGCTATCGAAACCGCCGGTGATTTTTGCTCTTCTTTAAAGTTGTTGATTACCACACGAATTTGCTCTTTAGCAGAGCTTGATAGGGTGATTTCTGCTTTCGCTTGCCCAAGGTTTGCAAAAAAAACTAGCGAGAAAAAGATATTCAGCAGGGTAACGTGTCGGGTTACTTTGAAAAGTGACGATATCGAATATAACACTCGTTGCTCCAATATTTTTACGTCTTTGGTTTAGGCGTCGATTTACGATGGATGGTATCGTTTCATTGTAGAAAAAGATATCTATCGAGCGGTTATTTGAGTGCTATTTTTAAACCGTCATCCGAGCCGCCAACACCCGTTATCCTATTTTCGGACATATGTAATGGCGAGGAGGCTCCAACCGATGACAAGTCCAAGTCCGCCAATTGGCGTTACTGCCCCCAACAGTCTTGGTGCACCGAGTGACATCGCGTAAAGCGTTCCGGAAAAAACAAAGGCGCCAATAACGATAGCCCAACCAGCTGTCCGGCGTGTCTCTTTGGCGGTGCAGTATAATACCGTTGGAGCATGCGCGAGGAGGTACAGCGTGGCTGTTTCCCACCACTCCTGTTGTTCTTCGCTGAGACGGCCTTCAAGGCCATGGGCGCCGAAAGCGCCCAGCGAAACAGCAATTAAACCGGCGAAAGCGCCGAGCGCTGCTAACGTGTCCATCTCGCCTATCCTGCGCATTTCATTCTAAGGTTGCAGCCATTGGTATATGTCTATCCCAAGCGGGTTTAGCATACACGATTGCTTCGACCGATTCATCTTCTCTTGGTATTAAGTGCTGGGATAAAATGTTATTCGTCTCCACCGGTTGCGGAGATAATCCCGGATGCCGAAATAACCCCGGATGCCGAAATAACTATTGTGTAGAAATTGAATTCTGCTTTTAGATGGTGCGTATGACTGGATATGAGATAAGTGATTTACTTGCGTCTAATCGTGAACTGATTTCGGCGACATGGAACTATTTTCTAAGTGTCCATCTTGCGCTCTTTGGCGTTATTTTCATTGTTAGTGGCCGGGCGCGCCGTTTCGAACGGGTCGTTCTTATTGCAGCTTATGTGGGCTTCATGTTTCTGAATTATGCCGCCCAAATTGAAAACTATGATATCTATTGCCGTATCGTTGACCAAATCGCCAGTATGCCTAATGACGCGATAGGGGGCGCGCAGGCCAAAGCCCTTGTTCCCCTCGGCCAACCTTGGGTTATGGATTGGTTGGCGCCGATTTATGCATCGGCTGCTGGCTCGTCTGCTATTATCATTATGTTGATTAATAGACGCAAGCTCGATGGGTGATGAGGATTGATATTTTCACTGCTTATAGGTCCGAGCATGGACTGGACAATGGATCTGTTGATCGCTAATTTATTTGAAGGTGTTAGTCTACGCAACCAACTAATTATATTTGGATTCCAATAATAATTCTAAACGTATCACGCTTTGTCATAATGATTAGTTCGCTTCAAGCGCACACCTCAAATGAAACCAACAACCATACTTAGCATCTAGAATTTTGGTGAAACATGAACCCTACAGACAATAATGACATAGGCAATTTGCGTCGTTCTGACATCGCTGCACCGGGCCTAAAAAAGCAAATCAATAATGTAATTGTTTGGACTATTGGTGCGCCGATTTTAGGCATATGGGGATTGTGTTCAGCACTTCCCATCTTCAGCCTTTTAATGCCTGAGTATACAATTGTGCAGAAAATCGTTGAAGTATTGTTTCTAGGAGTGAGCTTTATAGGATTATTCGGGCTTTTCCTTGCAGCACGATTTGCAGCTGTTGATACAACTGCGCGCCTAATGGTGGATGGTGCGATCCGTGGAAAGGGTAAGCTTGTTATTGGGTATGCGGCTCTCTGGCTGATAGTTTATGGTCACTACCAATGGTTATTTGTTTGATAACGTCGTTCACATCATCCATCTGATCACTCGGACTTAAAGTCACTCGGTTTCAAATAGAATTGTTGAACGGCTTTTGGTCGTTGGTTTTATTTATGTCCTCGAGTGTGAACCAGTTACCACTAGAGCCTGTTGCAGCAAAAGTGGATCACCGGTTTTGCGGTTCGCAACAGGCTCCAACTAGAATCTAAAGCTGTTTTCTGAATCAGCTTGAATGCAAACGGCTTTAGAGTATCGGAGTTTTAGTTTGAATCAATCCAATGCTCTAGATTTATGCTTTTGAGCGCCTTAGCAGACCTTATATTGATCCGCAGACCTTATATTGATCCAATCTGATCGTCCGGCGCTCTAAAGCGCCTCTGTTTCAATTGGAGTTAGAACGGCGCTTTAGTTTGTTGATTTGACGCATTTCCTTAACGCCAACCGCACACGCTTGGCTTGGAAATGCTTTAAGCGGCCATTTGCGCTGAAAATGCTTTAGCGGTTTAGTCTTTCAATCATATAATCGACCGCTGCTTTTAACTCAGCATCGGTGCAGTCCTCACAATATCCTTTACTTGGCATACTGCCGATACCATTAATTGTGTTTGTGTAAAGAGCATTTTTGCCTTTTGATAAGCGATCTGTCCAAGCATCCGGGTCGTCGATATTTGGGACACCGGGAGCGTTCTGGCTATGGCAGGATGAGCAGACGGTATTGTACACTTGCGTGCCAGACCGCATCCCTGCAATCCCTGTCAGCGTTGTTTGATCAACGCCTTCGGGTTTGTACAATCTGAACAAAGACCCTTTTTGTGATAAGATCCACACGGATCCATCGTCTGCCGTTTTGATATCACGGATGCGCCCGTTAATTTCAGCAAGAATTGGCGTTTCTGAAAGGGCTCTTCCGTCAACGATATCAATTTTACTAATCGTTTGTGCTTTCAAGGCGCCGACCAATAAATCGCCATTCCAGTCAGGAAACATCGTCCCGCGGTAAATGCTTATTGGTGAAACGGCCCGAGAGGGTAAGTAGTAAAAAAGAGGTTGTTCGAGACCAGGAGCGGTTGTGCCGACACCAATTTTTTTAAATGTATAGTTCATGCCATAGGTAATTTCAGGCCAGCCATAATTACGGCCCGCCTTAATGACATTTACCTCATCGCCGCCCATAGGGCCGTGCTCGGCTTCATAAATTTGATCTGTCGTCGCATCATAGACTAACCCTTGGGGGTTGCGAACGCCGAACGCATATATTTCATCACGGATACCATCCTCTTCATTAAGGAAAGGATTGTCGTTTGGTATGCTTCCGTCATCATTGAGCCGCAGAATTTTTCCCAAAAGACTTTTTGGGTTCTGTGCTTGATTTCTCTTTGAACGATCGCCAACGGCAATTAATAACCTTTCAGTGCCGTCAAAAACGAGAGCGCCCCCAAAATTGGACCCTGGCTTTATATAGGGATCGGCAACAACGAGCTCTCGAACGTCTTCAAGCTGTTTTCCTGTGAGCTTTGCGCGTATGATGGCAAGGGCGTGAAAGTCTTTATCGTTGTGTTTCGCGTACGAAAAATAGATGAGGCCGTTTTCATCAAAATTCGGATGTAATGCCACATCCAAAAGCCCGCGCTGGCTTGATCCGAGTTTGAATTCGGGTAAGCCCGAGATCTTCTGTTTTTTTCCCGTTAAAGTATTGATGCGACTCATCGTGCCGTTAAACTCGGTAATAAGAACTTCATTACGGTTTACAAATTCAAAGGCCCATGGATATTTCAGCCCTCTGATGACTTCATCGAGAACAACGTTTCGGACGTTTACGGCGGCGAGAGATGGTAAGTCGCCGCAATAAGGTTTGGGCTGGCCTGGACGAACGTCTGAGTCAGGTCGACAGGTTGGGCCAAGTGGAGGGGAGTCGGATTCTGACCCGTCTTTACTAACAGTAATCTGCTGATCGCCACACGCCGCGAGTGCGCATGCAAAGAGGATAAACCAAACAAATTGGATAGCTTTTAGTACCACTATTCAACGCCTTCATTTTAGGTAAAAAAATGCCGGAACTCCGGAATGAAGGCAAGTCAAGGACGTGGCAGTGGGATGAAACCGACAAGGCAGAGAGAAAATAGCCGTGACCTACAGCATTTCCAGCTCAAGTGGCTACCGGCCCACATGTCAGGATATGGTTTAAAAGAAAACAGCCACCGTGCATAAACGGCGGCTGTCAAGTCGATCGAAAGTAACAAGAAGCGCGTACTTTTAACCCTACTTCACTGGCAGGCGATACATTCTTCGTAGTCTGTTTTTGCCGCCGCTTCTGCTGATGCTTGCTCTTCAGACTTATCGTCATCTGATCCTGCGTATGCGGCACGTTGTACTGATTTTGAGCGACAGTAATAAAGACTTTTCACGCCTTTTTCCCAGGCCGTCCAATGCAACATATGGAGATCCCATTTATCCACGTCGCCAGGAATGAAGATATTCACAGATTGGCCTTGGCAGATATAGGGGCTGCGATCCGCAGCGAGTTCGATGACCCAACGTTGATCAATTTCAAAGGCTGTTTTGAAAATGTCTTTTTCATCATCGGTCAAGCAATCAAGATGCTGAACAGATCCTTCCTGTTCAAGAATGGATGCCCAAGTCTCGTCGTCATCGTGGCCTTTTTCTTCCAGCAGTGCCTTTAGCGCATCGTTTTTCACGGTGAAAGAACCAGATAATGTTTTATGCGTGTAAACATTTGCGGGGATCGGTTCGATGCAAGGGCTTGCGCCGCCACAAATAATTGAGATTGATGCGGTCGGTGCAATGGCCATTTTATGGCTAAAGCGTTGTTTCATGCCGACTTCTTCAGCATCCGGACAGGCGCCGCGTTCCTCCGCAAGGATAACTGACGCTGCGTCGGCTCCCATTCTTATGTGTTTGAATAATCGCGTATTCCATGACTTTGCCATGGCACTTTCAAAAGCAATATTCTGGGACTGTAAGAACGAATGGAAGCCCATCAGACCGAGGCCAACGGACCGTTCGCGCATTGCTGAATATTTTGCACGTTCCATAGAAGCTGGTGCGCGATCAATAAAATCCTGAAGAACGTTATCGAGGAACCGCATGACATCTTCGATGAACTGAGGCTCGTCTTTCCACTCCCAGTATTTTTCAGCGTTGATCGATGAAAGACAGCAAACCGCGGTGCGATCTTCCCCGCGGTGGTCAGGCCCAGTATGTAACATAATTTCTGAGCACAGATTACTCGTTGAAACTTTAAGGCCCAACTTTCGTTGGTGTGCTGCTAATTGGTTATTCACCGTATCTGAGAAAACCAGATAGGGCTCTCCCGTTTGAAGACGAATCTCTAGGATTTTCTGCCATAGCTTGCGAGCGCTAATCTCGCGCAGAACTTCATCTGTTTTAGGCGATTTTAGGCCAAACATTTCGTCATTCATGACCGCATTCATGAATTCGTCAGTAATGTTAATCCCGTGATGCAGATTAAGAGACTTGCGGTTAAAGTCACCCGATGGCTTTCTGATCTCTAGGAATTCTTCAATTTCTGGATGGTGTACATCCAAATAGCAAGCGGCAGAACCACGACGCAGAGAACCTTGCGAGATAGCGAGCGTCAGCGAGTCCATGACGCGAATGAACGGAATAATACCGGACGTTTGGCCTGAGCCTTTTACCTTCTCACCAATAGAACGTACATTACCCCAGTAGGTACCAATCCCACCGCCATTTGAAGCCAGAGCAACGTTTTCATTCCAGGCATTAACAATGTGGTCCAGACTGTCACCAACGCCATTTAGAAAGCATGAAATAGGCAGACCTCTGTCGGCGCCACCATTTGACAAAATTGGTGTCGCGGGCATGAACCAAAGCTTTGAGATATAGTCGTAAATACGTTGTGCATGATCCGCATCGTCACCATATTCACGCGCCACTCGAGCGAACATATCTTGAAAAGACTCACCGGGGAGGAGATAGCGATCTTCCATCGTGGTCTTACCGAATTCGGTTAGAAGGGCATCACGCGATCGATCAATTTCAATTTCTTTGACAACCCTTAGGTCTGGACGTTTGAAAGGATTAACACTTGGGCGCGCCTTCAAAGAACCAGTATGCGAAGGCTCTTTGTTTTGCTCACAAGCCCCATCGATTTCGTCAGCGAAGTTTTCCGCGGCGTCGCTCAGCATCGACATAGTCAGGTGTCCTTCTTCTACAACTGGTCTCTGATCTTTCTGATCAGGCATAGTTTATCGTTCGTTCGGGCAGGTCTTAGGGAACGCCCAAAGCGCAAACGCCAAAATTCTTTTATGGAAACCGCCGATCTCAACATTTAGAAGCCCCTTAATTTAAAGAGCCTTGATCCAATAAGCTTCCAACGGCGATGTCAGCAGATTTTTTTAACCCAAGCCATTCAACAATTATGGTTAAACTTGATCTGCCAACACAACATATAGTGATGAGACCCCTCTCCAACGTCAATATAAAGTTACCAACACATCCGGGGATTTTTTTTAAACAAGGTCTGTGGGAGGTGCTCTGTGTGCGCTTTTTGGATTGGGTTTTCGATGTATTTTGAGGGCCAAAGCCCGTCGTTTCGCCTCTGAAGCGTCAGGAAAAAAATCGAGATTTTTTTCTGCTGGCGCGTCCATTTGGCATAGTCTTATCACTAGCAAGCCAGGCCTTGGGGGCCGCTTGAAAACCCGAATCAACGAATCGCCGCTCTTTTTCGGCGGTCCTCCAGGAAGATGTGCTTTCTGCTGTGCCCGAAAAATCAGCACTAGTTTCTCTATGTGAAGATAAATTGGACGTATTTTCTTGCTGCGAACAGCTCGTTGCTCTTGGAGAAACTGTGGCAGTCGCACCCGCCAGCCGAGCTTCAAATATCGCGTTTAGCGCTTCAACTTGATGGGCGATGTCGCGAACATTAGGAGCACCCGCTCGAACGACAGCTCCGCGAACGGTCGAAAGCGCAATCTGGGTCCTATTACGACGTGCAGCGTAGGCAAAAAAATTAGCAAGCGGCCTACCAATCATATAGGCCGACAGGAAGATTAAAATGCTCGATATCAATACAATCAAATGAGACGGATAGGTGATGAGTACGGGCGTGCCGTCAAATCCAAGGTCGTTCACGAACATTTCCGCCGACAGAGTGGTCATTTGAGCGAGTAAATACAAAATGAAAATTATTGTGATCAGTGTTCCAAAGGCCGTGCCCTTGAAAAACGAGCTTGCCACAAATCCTCTCGTCGAACTTCTTCCGCGCGTTGCTTCGAAAAGATAGAAAGTAAAGGCGTCCAACGCTGTTCTGGGCGTTTCTGAAAATGAGAAATGATTTGATGGGCCCTCTATTGTCTCTTCGTCTGTCAAAAAGTGGACTTCATGAAATAGGATCGCAGCTTCTTCTGCCGCGATATGGGCCCGCGATACTTCTGCTTGAGTTTGCGAATCTGCCCGCCTGTTTTCGGCTAGAGCCTGACGATGATCATCAAGTGTTGCTTTGATCGACTTCAGCATTGTCGCGATGGCATCACCAAGCTCGTCTGATTTGCCAACGAGCTTTCTGTTTGAAAGGCGGCCCATCAAAAATTCTGGGATGACAGAGATAACAATCAAAGCGATGCCAATGAATGTTAGGTTTGAATAAATCGAAAGCAACTTCGTCGCGTCGTCTAATCCCATTTGCAAAGATAAAGCCCCAGCGCCAAGGGCCGTTTGTTGCGACAGTTTTGCTGCAATAATGCTACGCTCCAACCAAATTGAAAGGCTGGCGGTTATCCCTACTGCAAAAATTATCTGTATAGATACGGCCATTAAAAATGCGTCGCCCTCAAATCGATCGTCCAGTGCAGAAGATACTTTTGATGCCTGATGGCGAAGGCGATCCGATCGATTGGCAACTTTGTTGGCGCTGCTGGTAATAATCTCCCAAAGATCATTGGGCGAATATTTGCTGGTCTCGCGGTTAGGGGGTGACGCGTCGGCGTGATCTCGATCGAGATCGCCATTATATACAGATGATTTGTACTTATTCGTGGCGGCTGGTGATCTTCTCGCCGTCGTATCGCGTCTCGAATTTGCCTCGCCGTTCTGTCTGTTGGGTGGCATCAATGCATTAGACAATCGCTCAAGGCCGCAGTTGATCTCAGTGAAAATACGCCCAGCGCCGCGTTTATTTGAAGCGCCGGTTCCAAAAAGACGAAAAGGCGTTTCTTCATCGCGCGCACGCTCCTCCGCTGTCCGATAATCGCGACGAACCACGTGTTTTGCGTCAAATTCAAGCTTGTCGACCATTGCGCCGACCCCCTGCTAACATATGGCGGCAAGTCAATGTCGGAATACCCCAACGCTGCGACTTCCATAATACGGTTCAGTGTAGCGAAAATTTGAGCAATTGAAATTATTAATATCGCGGGATCGCGCCTTCGATTCGATCTGAACCAGCGGGCTTTTTAAGTTATTAAAAAGCCGCATATCCGCCAGTAAACGCGCTGCCGGTCAAAAGCAGGCGCCTGCTTTAGTGGCAATGCTCTGAAGTACCAACGCAAATGGCCGTTTCATCTTGCCCTTTTTGAATGGGCTGTCCCTGCCCAACGACCGCAGGGTAGTGGGACGACTATGCTTGTATTTTGCAGTAATTATCAGTGATATTATGCCAACGCGTCTGCAAAATGATTGTTTCAATAGTTGTAAGGTGCTGTCTTAAATAGCTATTTTGAGAATATGCAGAGTGCGTTCGTGCATGTCTCGGACGATGCTGTTTCAGCCGGAGATGATAAATCGGACGAATAGATATATATTCGTAAGTACTGAATCGCTTGGCGTTGAAATGAACGTCATTCAACTTCAGATTTTGGTGGCGATCGGTCCCCATCGGCAAACAGATCTAAAAGATCTTGGCCATCTTTGCTCTTAGGGTCTTCTTCGCTGTGGGGCAGGTTCGAGTTTGCGGGAATGCCAACATTAGTCCGTAAACGAAATGCGTGGACCGCTTTCCTTCTTGCCATTTGTAAAAAGGTATCCGTCTTCCGGTTACTCTTTTGCAGATCGAAAATTTTATCCATTGTATTCAATAGATTGCCTCCATCAGCCCTGTTAAAGAAATCATATTTGGCGTGACAACTGATGGTTGAAACCTTCTCCCATTAAACCTTCGAAAATTGCATCATAGAATAAAGGCGGTAAACTAGGCTTAAAAACAGGTTCATTAGAGGTGCAGTGAGAAGCAGACGGGTTGGGATATGCACTCGATTTTGATCTTTATGTCTAAATCCGTATTCAGACTCTAATCTGCTCATTTTTTGAGCTAATCTTCTGTAAATGCATAATTGCGCCAATAAATCCGTTGCCTTTTACGTCGATAGTGGTGTCCCGCTAAGAGCGTTTACTTTTTTGATGACTCTAATATTGGCCATTGGCACTGATCATGAAAGTCAATACGAACCTGTGGAAAAAATGTGGAAAAATTTTCACCTCTGTTTGATTCCAAAAAAGCTTGGTTCAACACAAAGAGAACACGAACCGTATCTTAAAATAGACCATAAAAAACAACTAAAAATGATCGCATTGATGTCCGTGGCTTTTGCAAAGTGCGCGGCCCCAAAGCGTCACCACTTCAATTGTCATCGAAGCGTCGCTGTAACACTGTTTTTGCGCGTTTGTGCAAATACGGAAAAAGGCGCTGAACTGCGCGTACTTCGGTAGTAAACGCTTTAAAAGACCTATTTCCTATTGGTGATCTCAACATTACAGCGAGCATGAAATATACCGCAAAGGACTTTCGTACTTTTGCTTGAGACGTCATCTTAATACTGAATTTTAGAGCGAGTTGCGGATAAGGGATGACCGGTTAATGGTTCCCAACTATTAACTTCGCTAAAGACTCGTGTAAAATCAAAGACTTAAGCATGGCGCAGGAATACCGTTTCACGCACAATTTTTATCTATTGTAATTTTTGGTGCAAAACGATTTTTTCGACTCTTTGATTGACTGCTTTTGTAATAGCGTGACCCGCCATCAATTTAAAAAGGTCGCTTTTAAAGCCGGCGCTCAATCGTGCAGATTAATTGATCCGATTGGGTAAGATGAAAGTACATAGTTTATCGGTACGCATTCTTCTCCCCCTTTATGTTGTATCGGTAGTTTTCGTTGTGCCCGTCGGCATGAACTTCCCGTTCCCATGCCGACGGGCTTTTTTTTAAAAATCTTTCTTCCAGTTTGCTGATACGGTTTGGTCGCCAGACTGTTCAAGTTCTGTCTCTACTGTGAACGAGGTACCCAGCTCATACTCGACGCGCACGGCGCCGCCGTCTCCACCAGCGCTTTGCGTCGCTGATACAAAAAGGCCGTTTGCAACATATTTTCCAACGGTCAGCGCGCTAGATCCTGTGAGCGTATCAAAGTCGACATTCAACATGTCAACGCCAAGGGCATTCCGCGCTGAACTGAGCAATCCGGGGCCGCCGCCGCCAAGCGGACTGACGCCACTCAATGATGCGAGCGTTTCTGCAATTTGAAGTGATTCAAGCGCGGTCAATTCATTTGCGGGTTTACCGAATAGAATGAGCGCCATTATATCGTCGCTGGGCAGTGTTGGAGTCGACTGAAGTCCGACATCGGGCGCGTTCGCACGACCGCCTATGACGATTGCAGCGGTAACGTCATTGGCAGTTTCATAAGCGGCACGCAAATCCAAAGAGGGATTGTTTGGTGTTAAACGGTCAAACCGAATGATACCATCAGTAACATCAAAACGTCGTCCGGCAAAATCAATCGTACCCTTACGGATATTAACCGAGCCCAGAATGAGGGGCTCGTTCAATGTCCCGATAATATTTAAATTTGTCTGCCACTCGCTCTCGAGACCTCGTCCCCTTACGAACAAGGCCCTTGGTGCATTTACATTGATATTAAGATCAACAATAGGACCCGCTGTGCTGGTTGTTTCGCCCTGTTTGCGCCTCTGAACGTCAGCTTCTAAATCGTCGTCTTCATTGATCCCCACAATTGTAATTGGCGCTAACCCCGTCATCGCTGGTGGTTCCACGGCAGCATTCAGAGATTCAATATTGATTGTTCCCGACGCTTTTAGGGTTTCAAAATTGCCTGCAAGATCAATCGTACCGGACGTCATTAACGATGTAATGGGCGCTGCAGCAAACCGCGCTTTGTCGAGCTTTAATGACGCGTCGATATTTTGCTCTTCTCCAATTTTGGCATTGGCGGTTAAGAAAACGCTTTTTTCGTCTTGTCCCGCCCCAGACGCATTGGCTTCAATTGAAAGCGAACTGCCATTTGTCGTGGCCAAAGAAGTTGCGGCAAGGTTTATATTCGTCAGTGAGAACCCGCTCGTGAATTCAGTATAGGATGCATCTCGGAGATTAAAACTGCCATTTATCTGCGGTTCGGCTACTGTTCCGCCGAGGTTAATCAGTGTATCAAATTCTCCTTCTACGCTTTCGAGGGCTGGTAGAAACGACGCAATAGTCTGGATTCGATCTGCATAGGAGATCTTTCCAGAAATTGGGCCTTCAATTGCTAGGCCGAGGGAGGGTTTTCTCTGCAGAAGGACGGGCAAATTCAATGCAATATCTGTTGCGTCATCATCCATCGCATCAACGAGATTGAGTGTGTTGCCATCCCATTGAGCGTCAAGTTTAAGCGAGGCTTCTTCAAGCGCGGGATAGTTCGACTTGATTGATAGTTGGCCATTTGCCAGCAACCCATTCGTAATTCCAGCGGTGTCAATTTTTGCTTTGAGATAGGCAGTAACGGGACTATCTTCGAAATGAAGGTCGCGTGCATTGATATCGGCTTTCCACCGACCGGCGCTCACATCCGCATCTAGTTCGACCCGTCCTTGATCTCCAATTTTTGCGTCAAGTCCGGCAATGGTAACGCTCTCACCCATTGTCATTGTCATGGGCGAGAGAAGTTCAATTGGGTTCCCATCAATAATGAGCTTTGCATTTTGTATATTGGCAAAGATCGCATTTTTAAGATTAAAACGACTTTTGAGAAAAACCTCAGAGATTTTCAGCCCATCCTGCAATTCGATTGCGTTGATGGATGCTTGGCTATCTATCCTATCAATGGGACCTGCTGCCGTGACCTTTAATGCGGATAGGGAGATATTATTGATCTCAAATTTTTCCGTTGTGATGTCGATCTTTGCTTTTTGTTGATCCAAGGCTAGATCAAGTGCAAAGGAGCCATCTGCCGTCACCCCCGGATAGGGGGATGCCCCTTTGTCTCCTATATAATTAAGCGCTGCACGAACTTTTGAAAAATCAAATGTCGAGGCCCCCTGGCCCGTTAATGCGAATGACGGAGCTTTATAATTCAACTGTTGAATGACGATTTCTTCAGCATTAAGAGTCTCAAATGTTAAAAGCAGACTGCCAGTCTCCCCAAGGTCTGTTCCTTTAATGGTCCCCTTCGGGGCAGATGGAAGGCCGACAATTTCAGCATTAATTTTACTCGCAGGGGTGGTCACTTCGTCTAATTGGATTGCCGGTGTTTTTATATCGGCGACGATACTCAAATCAGATAATGAACCATTTGCTGAAATAACGCCGGTCACAGGCGCTTGCACAAGCGCGTCAGTGGGGACCAGTTCGAGAACAGAGGGTTCTGCAGAAAAATCCAATTCTGTTAATACTGCGAGGTCGGTAATATCAACGGTCGTTTCTCCGGAAAGGCTAGCAAGGGCGATTTGATCTGTTGTCGGGCTTTCGTCTCCGCCGCTATGTTGCAGTTTAAAGAGATCGAGCGAGGTCAAATTGATATTCAATGTGTTCTGTATGCTGTCAAAACCTACCCTCGCATTGGCCTCGCTTATGATTGGAAGACCGGCAATCTCAGGGTTGACTTGAAAACGGGACAGTTTGATTTGGTCAATAGTCAAGTCATATTCGATATCGATTGGTGGTTTGTCCTCGCTGACATTTTCATTGTTGGTTTTATCTGTTACCACAAAGGGCAAGCGTTGCACTCTGGCGCCGTCAATTGCCAATAATGAAACATCGATTGTATTGGAAAAAAATGCCATTGGCTTCCAAGAGAGGCGCGCCTTCTCAATAAAAGCCCACTCGCCATTAGTGTCAGAAACCACTACGTCCTCTAACACCAAATTTCCTGGCAAACCTGGTCCGATGCGGCCAATATCAATCGATCCATTTGCAATGGTTTCTTGCAAAGCGATGGCTATTTGATCTTCTGCCAATGAGGCCAGGGTCGATCGGCCAGTTGGTGTTGCCGTAAAATAACTGAACGCACCAATCGTTAAAACAAATATACTAATAGTGCCGATAAGGACGAGTTTCAAAATTGTTTTCATTAGAAGGGTTGTCCTAGCGATATCGCGAGTTGCCACTGTCGGTCGGTCTCTCTGGTTTCCGTGGGGAAGGCGATGTCGAGACGGAGGGGACCGATCGGTGACAAGTACCGAAGGCCAGCACCGACACCGACGAAAAAGTCATCTGAAAACTTTGGCAGAGATGTGTCTGAGATACTGCCAGCATCAATAAATGTCGCCACTTGAATTGGGCCATGGACCTTCGCGCGGGCTTCGATCGCGCCCTCGATCACCGATAGTCCGCCGATGGGATTAGCATTCTCATCAAGAGGGCCAACGGCTTGAAAATCGAAACCGCGCACGGATGCGCCGCCACCAGCGAAAAAGCGTCGCGTTAAAGGCAAGTCGTCCAGGGTCGTGGCAAAGGTTGCGCCAAGGCGTGTTCGAGCGGCGATCGTATACCGATCATTCGGCCCAAACTGTTGCCGACCCCGGGCATTAAACTCGGTTTGAATAAATGTGTCCGTTCCGGCAAACGGCGTGAGCGTCAGTGAGACACGCTCTCCTCTCGTAAGCGCAAGGGGATCTTCCTCCGTATTCCAAACAGCAACAAGAGGTCCTGAGACAAAGAATGTTCGCTCGTTACCATCGTCTGTCTCGATATTTGAGGTTTCAAACCCAAGCCCAGCCTGAGTCTCCAAACGTCCATCAAGCCAGGTTTTAGAAGCACCAACGGCAGCATTAATAGTCTGCGCTGTGAAGGCATCTGGCGTTTCATTGGTAAAGGCAAGCGTTGCAAAAGCGGAGCCTGGAAGGAGCGGTAGTGGTTTATTCAGGCGTGTACCAATCGATTGCTGAACTTCGGATGCAGAAATTTCTGTGCGAAGTGTTTCCCCGGCACCGAATACATTTCTGTATTCGTGGAATAATCGACCGCCAGGCCCTTCTGTTGTAGAAAAGGAGAGGCCAGCACCAATTGTGCTTTGTTTGCGTTCCTCCAGAGTGACGAGGATTGGTGCGATGCCAGGAAGCTGTTCCGAATTCGTTTGATTGTTCGCTTCAGCGTCTGTTTGGACGTTGTTTACGTCATTGTCTTCGACTGTAATTTTGCCTTCGCCTGAAGCCGCGGTTAGCTTCGACGGTTTTGTTGGCTCAGAAACCAGTTCTAATTCCGATACTTCTTCAGAGCGTGGGGCACCAGGCGCTACATCTACGCTAGCAAAGAGATTGGTGGCAATAAGACGATCTCTGTAGGAAATGAGCTTTGACTGCTCGAACAAATCCCCTTCATTCCAAGTCTTCAGCTTTTGCAGAAAGCTCAATTTTGATCTTTCTGCACCTGTGATTTCTGCTGTGCCAAAGCGCGCTCTTGGCCCCGATTCAAAGCGAAATTCGATATCGGCTTGCGCTGTTTCGGTGTCGGCTATAGCGCGTCGACCGACGGCGCGTGCCTTTGGATATCCGGCGTTCCATAATGCGGCGAGCAGTGTCTGTTGCGCCGCCATGACCGCTGCGCCATCAGCCTTATTGTCGAAGGTAACGCCAAGCGCCTCGGGACTGTCGGGCCTTGGCAATCCTTCGATCGCGTCCGAATAAACGAGGCGATAGGTCCGCACGCGATACAAACGACCGGGCGTTATTTTATAAATGACGCTCTTTTCGCGGTCACCCTTGCTCTGCAGTTCGTAGTCTATCTCTGCCTCGTAATACCCATATGATTGAAGGCCAGCCTTGATATTCGGTAGGTCGTTTTTTGCTGCTCGACTGATCGCTGCCAATGTGGCCGGTCTGCGCGCACCAGACGCGAGAAGTGAAATAAGTTTCGCCTTTTCCGCGAACCCTGCTGGCGCCCCTTCGAAAGAAACCTCAATTTTTTCAATCTCGGCAAGTGTGGAATTCTCTTCTGGCTTAGACTTGTCGCTATCAGACGACCTGCCTGTCGAAGATTGTAGAGGGCTATCCTGTTCCATGGGGTCGGTTATGGAATCTTCAGCTTGTGGTGTCTCACCGCCAACTAATTCATCGTCCAGCGAGGATTCACTGTTAACTGACTGAGCAGACACCGGTGCGATAGCGAATAGTGAGACCGCATACGCCGCCAACAATACAATACAATACTGAGACAAACGCTTAATTATCCTAGGTCCAAAACAACATAATCCAATATCAAGAAAGAGTGGACGTCTATATCCCGACTGCAGAAGAATTATTAGGTGGCAAAAAAGAATATTCCTAAAAGCAAACGCGGGACGGCACTGGGGCAATGGGGCACTGGCTTTTCTTTCATCGATCGCGTCAGATGTTTTGATGATTGCCTATGCCCGTCGATACTTACAATAACCTTATTCGTACGCTCCGATTGACCCTTGAAGCGGGGTGTTTCAATAACACTCTTTTCGCGTGAAATTTTCCATAACGGATGTCATCAATGGCCCATCCTTTAAGTGGTGCAAACCCGACTAGTCTTGCTGCCGTCGTCGCGCGTGCTGGCATGCCATCGAATGCCCTTAAAGCCGCATCGATTTTTGGCGCTGTGTTCGCGCGGCAACCCTTTTCGCTGGCGGAAAGGATGATGATTGAGAGCCGTTTGCCCCGCTTAGACGACATGCCAGCCCCTATATTTCTTTTGGGTCATTGGCGCTCAGGGACGACGCATCTTTATAATACGCTTGTAAAGTCGGAGGCTTTTGGATTTGTCCCCCCAGTGGCGACAGGACTGCCTTGGGATCTTTTTGGGATTGGAAAGACTTTTGCCCCCCTGTTGGAGCGTGCATTACCGGAACATCGATATATTGATAATATTCCAGTGACGCCCGATAGTCCGCAGGAAGATGAGATTGCAATAGCGAATATGTCTGAGCTATCGTTTTACCATGGCATCTATTTTCCAAGTGCATTTTCGGAATTTCTGAACCGTGGACTTTTTTTTGATGGCTGCACCCCCAAAGAAATTGAGCAGTGGAAAGAACGTTTTGTTTATCTCATGCGGAAGCTGACGAAGTTGTTTGACGGTCGCCCCATGATGATAAAGAACCCTGTTTACACCGGGCGTTTCGCCCTTCTCCAAGAGATGTTTCCAGACGCAAAATTTATTCATATTCATAGAAACCCTTATGATGTTTTTGTATCTATGCAGAACTTCTATAAAAAGCTTCTCGCTGAATTTGCGTTGCAGGATTACTCTCATGTCGATGTCGATGAAACGATCTTACATGTATATGATCGAATGATGCGTGCTTTTGAAGAAGACGCGAAAACCGTTAAGCCAGAAAATTTTGTTGAATTGAGATATGATGATCTTGACCAGGATGCCATGGGCGCGATGCAAGACATTTATACCCGTTTGGACCTACCGGGTTTCGAAACAGCCGCACCCAAATTCCAGGCCTATCTGGCAACCATTAAGAGCTTTGAAAAAAACAAATTCACTTATTCTGACGAGACGGCAGAAAAGGTTGAAAGCCACCTTGGCTATTTCATTGAAAAGTGGGGGTATCAGCGCCCTGGTGCGATAACCTGATCCTCTGACATCTTGCTGCTGGCACCTGATTTAGGGCTTTTCGGGCCCGTTAAGGCTAGCTATTGTTGCTCGTGAAGCTTTCTAAACGGGGATGTTAAATAAAGCAAATGGACGTTTTTGCGCTATAGTCGAATGATTAGTTTGAACAAGTGCCTCAACCATTAATGCATTTCCAGCTCAAGTGCCTACCGGCCCTCGCGCCGGGAAATGCGTAAAATTAATGACTTAAGGCCGTTCAGTGGCTCCATTTAAAACGGAACGGCTCTAGCCGTTTGCTCATAAATATGCAGGTGTATGATAGAGCGCGAGGTCCATATGATGTCCAAGTCTCTTCTTGGTAAGGCTACTGAGGGTAAGACGCTCGTCACAAAAATTGCTGTTGTCATATTTTCAATGCTGCTTGTTTCCTGCGCGCAAGAGTTGGAGGAAACGCCTTATTTTGACATCTCTGAATGCAGACGTATTGATCTTGTCAACGGGCAAACTGGCGAAAGTATCGTCGGTGCTGAAGACTTTGCGATTGATACCTTAAGAGATCGCTTGATTATTTCCGCTTACGACCGTCGTCGTGTCGAGAACGCCGCTGGCAAGGGTGCACAATCCATTCCCCAGGGGGGCGTCTTTAGCGTATCGTTTTCCGATCTTATAACGACTGGACAGCGCCGATTGGCGGTGGAGCCACTAATTCAGCCGTCAAGTATTTCGGGCGGATTGAGGCCACATGGCATCAGCTATCAAGCGGCAACGGATGAAATTATATTTATCAATCGAGCCTACGAAAGACGTTCTAGTAAAAAATCATCTTGGCAAAGAGTGACGCGCCTTGAAAAGGTTGGCGGAGATGGTGCGATTTTTATGGGCGATGAGAAACCAATTCACTGTGCAGCAAACGACGTTTTTAGTGATGATGGTCAAATTTGGCTATCACATGACCATTCGTTTTGCGGATGGCGTGCGGCATTCGAGGATGTCTTTGGGCTCAAGAAGTCGGGGATCTTAACGCTCAGCGAAAAGCCGTCCGATCTTCCGCATTCCGTTGCGTCTAATATTCAGTTCGCTAATGGATTGACGCAAATTGATGATATCACCTATGCGCTCGCAGCGACACGAGAGGCGCAAATCGTGTTTTATCAAAAATCTGAAAATGACTTTATCGAAAAATCACGCTTCGATGTTCCGGGTGGTCCTGATAATTTCCTTATGACAACCGAAGGCACGTTAACCGTTGCGGTTCACCCTTCGCTGATGGCGATGGGGTTACACCGTAAGCTTGGGATTGGAACAGCGCCATCACGTATCGTTGACGTGAATTATACCAAGGGGACTTATCGTCTATTGTTTGACGATGTCGCTGGCAAGCTTTGGTCAGGCGCAACCGTTGCTTATGCAAAAGATAATTGGCTTGCCATTGGTTCTGCAACGGATGAAGGCATTTTATTGTGCCAAAAACCGTATGGTAACCAATCCATGGGTTATTCGCGGTCGTGAAGTTGGTGTCTCGTTGATGGATTTGGTGACCGGTGGCGCTGGCTTTGTTGGAAAACGACTTGTCTCGACCCTCGCGGAATATGGTCGACCAGTCCGTGTGCTTGACACTGTTTCCTGTCAAACGGCCTATGAAAAAGGCGCTTCACCGACCGAATATATTGCAGGATCAATCACAAATAAAACGGATGCTGAATTAGCATGTGAGAGAGTTGAAACGGTTTTTCATCTTGCTGGCATCGCTGACCTGTGGCGTCCTAATCCTGCTGACTTCGATCATGTAAATCATCATGGCACGTGCACCATGCTGAAAGCGGCAAAGACAGCTGGCGTTACGACTTTCGTGCACTGTTCAAGTGCAACGACTTTTATTGGAACCAAGACTCCTATCGGTCCATCAATAGTCGATGAGACGTCAGCCATTCCTGTTGAACAAGGGTTAGGGGCTTATCCAAAATCCAAGATCTTGGCAGAACGAGCTGCGATCGAGGCAAGCACTGCGTATCGAAAATCTAGTGATATGCGCGTTGTCATCGTAAACCCAACAGAGCCTTTAGGGCCGGGTGATGAAAGCTTGACGCCGCCAACGAAAATGATCCTTGATTTTGTCAATCAAAAGACACCGGCATCATTAGATTGCATGCTGAATTTTGTCTCTCTTCATGACCTTGCCGAAGGCTTTATTGCTGCGGCTGAACGCGGCGGCAATGGCGAGCGTTATCTTTTAGCAGGTGACAATACATCAATGGCTGACTTGCTGAGCCTCACAGCGAGGCTGTCCAATGTTTCAATGCCAAAAGCAAAAGTGCCTTACCTGCTGGCCCTCCTGATCGGTGTTATCGACACAAAACTTATCGCGCCGTTAACGCGGCGCCCACCAACGGCGCCTCTCACGGGTGTTCGTCTGGCGGGACGCCGGGTGTCTTTTGATGCATCAAAAGCAGCGCAAGAGTTGGCTTGGAAAGCAGCACCGATTGAACCAGCATTGGTAGAAATGCTTGATTGGGCGCGTTCGAAACAACTTATCGCCTAAAGCATTTCCCCAGCTCAAGTGGCTACTTAAGTGGCTTTTGGCCGGATTAGTGCTGATATGTGCGTCCTTTCCATGCACCGCCTTTGCCGCGCGCATGATTGAGGCCGGAAGATATCGTCATCAACAGGTAAAAGAAGGCGGCGATCGGTAAAGCGAAACTAAAGATGGGGTGCTGATCGAAAGAACGGATTGTCGGGAAATAGCTCAGCGCCATTAATAATGTTGCACCGCCAGCAATTGCGGCCAAAACAGTTTGATCATTTAAAACGCCAAAAACGACTAGCGCTGGCGGCGCTAGATAAATCAAAAACATGCCTAGAATGGAAAGAGCAAGCAGGGCCCAGGAGTGATTGAGCTGGGCAAAGGCTGAGCGCGAAACCATCGTCCATATTGATGAGAGGCTTCGATTATCACGTAGGCTGATGGCCTCGTCATTTTTAGCAAGGCCAAGCCAAATCACACGACGCGGATTTCCATTCTTGATTAGATGAGCAAGGGCGCAATCATCAATCAGCGCGCCTTTGATGGCTTCAATTCCGCCTGCTTTTGCAAGGGCGTTGGCATTCACCAACATGCAGCCACCAGCAGCTGCGGCGGTCCTGCTTTTGGGGTTATTGGACGCTGGAAAAGGATAGAGTTGCTGAAAGAAGTAAACGAATGCTGGAATGAGAAGTCCGCCCCACAGCCCCCGACTGTCAAGACGTGCCATTAGGGAGGTGAGGGCGATGTCATTGGATACGGCGTGGGCCACAAGACGCATTAAGGTTTCAGGCCCCATGACAATATCGGCATCGGTCAGAAGGAAATATTTGTTCGTATTCTCTTGGCTTGTCGTTGTCGGCTGTTTGTTGTGCACATATTGGATGCCAGTGGCGACGGCGTTCATTTTACCCTTCCATCCGTCAGGTAAGGGGGGTGCGTTCAACAGCTCAATTTGTCGACCACTTTGTTGGGCCGCTCTGAGCACTTCATCAGCCGTTGCGTCAGAAGAGGCGTCATTGACAATTGAGATTGTAAATTTGCCAGGATAGGTTGTTGCCGCGTGGGCCTTAACCACGGCTCCAATAGTTTCAACTTCGTCTCTTGCAGGAATGATAGCAGAGACGTCAGGCCATACTTTAGGCGGGTAGGCCGGCGGCAGTTCTTCTGATGCGCGCCAATAAGCGTCCCGACCGATAAGCAGATAGGTCCAGATGACGATTGCCAATGCTGAGGCCAAATAAGCCAAGAGTATCAATTTCTTTTGCCCTCACAACGATGACTTACTTGTATTATTTGGTGGCAGTATAAAAGGCTTTGATCGTCATGACATCAATTGCCGCAACCGCAAAAAGCCTTTAAAGAAGTTCTGGAATTAGTTACGCAGAATAATGGGCAAAAACGCAGCCAGGTAGAAGCTAAATGACGGGTGCGTCTTTACGAGAAACAATGTCGCCGGACAATCAAAACGAGCCCAAAGCGGCCAACACCAATAGCGTTGGCAGTGTTGAAAAACCGTCCGGCAAGGGCGCTAAGGATGAGAACTTTCCCGTTGGATCGTTTTTGCTTCCAAAGCGTCTCCGTCCGCATGTCGCGACCTATTATGCATTTGCCCGGGCGATTGATGACATTGCCGACGATGAAGACCTGCCACCAGCTGATAAAATTCAGCGCCTACAGGCGATGAATTCAGCCCTCAAAGGTGAGCCCGGTTACAATTCGAACTATGCCAAAGCGCACGCCCTACGGATGAGCATGATCGAAACCAATGTGCCGACCGTACACGGGTCTCACCTTGTTGAAGCTTTTGTGCAAGACTGTAAAAAACGCCGGTATCAGACATGGGACGAATTACTGGGATATTGTGCGCGATCCGCCAACCCTGTGGGGCGCTATCTGCTCGATCTCCACGGGGAGGACCCATCAGGGTATAAGTATTCAGATGCTTTGTGCACGGTGTTACAAATTACCAATCATTTGCAAGATTGTGGGGATGATCGACGGAGTTTAGATCGCGTCTATGTTATTCAGCCATGGTTAGAGGAAGCGGGCGGACACATTGAAGATCTTGACGCATCCAAAACATCTCCCGCGCTTCGTGCAACGATGGACCGCATGTTGGATGGTTGTGATGCACTCATGCTTGATGCCCGAAAGTTACCGTCAGCCTTGAAGAGCCGGCACTTGGCGATGGAAAGTGCAGTGATTGTTCGTTTGGCCTATCGACTTATCCAGATCCTTCGTAAGGGCGATCCCCTTGAAAGCCGCGTGGCGTTGACGAAGTTCGATTTTGCACGAGCAGGACTGTTCGGTATGGTCGATGGGTTCTTCTCGGCCAACACCAAGTCCCTTCCAGAATCAATACCGCCAACTAAGACGTCATCGGAGCACCTTCAATGACGTCGGCAAACCTTGATACAGGCGTTAACCTCGCAAGCGCGCGCGCTCATACGACCCAAACCGTTAAGAAGTCAGGGACCTCTTTCGCTGCTGGCATGGCAATCTTACCGCGGCCCCGGCGTGAAGCCATGCATGCGATTTATGCGTTTTGCCGTGAGGTCGATGATATCGCTGATGATGATGGGTTAAGCCAGCAGGAGAGGATCACCCGGCTTAACGATTGGCGCGATGAAATTGATCTCATCTATGATGGTCGGCCCCAAACACCAACGGGTATTGCCCTTCTCGAGCCAATTAAAAACTACGGTCTCCGACAAGCCGAGTTTTTGATGATGATTGAAGGCATGGAAATGGATGCCAAAGGGCCTATCGTTGCGCCTAGTATGCAGGTGTTACGTGCCTATACCAGACGTGTTGCTGGTGCCGTTGGTCTGCTCTCTATGCCAACTTTTGGCGCGCCAGCGGGTGCCGTGTCGGATCGCTTTGCTCTTGCATTGGCTGATGCTTTGCAGTTCACCAATATTCTCCGTGATGTTGCAGAAGATGCCAACATCGGACGGCTTTATCTGCCAAGGGAGTTGTTAGAAAAGCATAATGCTCCTCTCGTTCCTGAGGCGATAACGACGTCACCCAATTTGCCGGCCGTGGCGGCTGAGCTTGGCGCCATTGCGGCTGATCAATTCGCTGCTGCACGCCTTGAGTTGAAGCACCTTGATTGGCGAACGATCAAGCCTGCTCTGTTGATGATGGGGGCCTATGAGGCCTATCTCAAAAAGATGGAGGATCGTGGTTGGGACCGCGCAGGGGAACCAGTGAACCTATCGAAAGCCACAAAAGTGTTTGTGGCACTGCGTTATGCATTATTCCCGCCTTCTATTTGATCGACCATCAACAATGAGTTCGCGAAAAATCGATGATGCCTTTTTCACCCCTGTGTTCAGACCGTTTTGTTTGCCTTGGTTGGTTTAGATGAGTGGACGAATTCATATCATTGGCGCTGGGCTTGCCGGCCTTTCAGCTGCCGTTCGACTGGTCGAAGGGGGCCGCGATGTTGTCGTCTATGAAGGCTCCGGACAGGCCGGCGGTCGATGCCGATCATTTTATGACCGAACGCTTGAGCGTGAAATCGACAATGGCAATCATCTCATTATGTCCGGAAATAAAGGCGCTTTATCTTTTTTGGAGCGCATTGGTTCTAAAGACGCGCTAACCGGGCCTGAATATGCGCAGTACCCCTTTGTCGATGTGAAATCAGGTCAGCGATGGAGCATTCGGATCAATGAAGGATTCATCCCCTTTTGGATCTTTGATGAAAAGTGGCGTGTGCCTGGATCGAAGGTCATTGACTATGTAAAGGCAGGTGCGATTGTTTTTGCCGGGCCTGACAAGACCGTGGATGATATTGTCGATAAACACAATATTCTGTACCCAACATTCTGGGAGCCACTCACACTTGCCGTTTTAAACACGACGCCAGGGCTCGGTCAGGCGCAACTCCTTTGGTCTGTTATTCGTGAAACTTTTTTGCTTGGCGGTGGGGCCTCCCGTCCGCTTGCGGCGAAGAAAGGGTTGGGGCCTGCATTTATTGACCCGGCCGTTAAATTTCTTCGCTCGTCCGGCGCTGAGATAAAGTTCAGTACACTTCTGAAGAATTTGGAATATCAAGGTGACAGAGCATCTCTTCTGACATTCAGCGATGGCGAGACGGTCGCGCTTGATGAGGCTGATGAGTTGATTATCGCGATACCGCCATCGCGGCTGAAGCAATTGATACCGAGTTTGGATCCGCCTGAAGACAACGCGTCAATTCTGAATGTGCACTATCGCTTCGGCCGAGAGGTACCGAAAGGTTGTCTCCACGGCGCTCCTTTTATCGGTATGGTATCGTCCGACGCCCATTGGTGCTTTGTGCGGGATGACATTATCAGCCTTACCACGTCTGCATCCCATGCGATTGGTATGGATGACGTGCCGAATAAACAAGCGGCAGACGCCATGTGGAAAGAAACGCAGATTGCCCTTGGATTGGGTGACGCGCCCTATGAGGCTGTTCGCGTACTTCGCGAACGACGGGCAACACCTGACCAAAGCCCAGAAGGTGCGGCAAAGCGCCTGAATCCAGGCACAGAGTGGAAAAATGTGACCCTTGCCGGCGACCATACAAATACCGGTGTACCGGCAACGATTGAAGGGTCAATTCGTTCTGGGGATCGGGCGGCAAAAATTATTCTCGATCGCGAACGCCAGACGCGTGCCGCCTAATGGCTCTTTTCGGTGTCGTCTGTGGCTTAAAATCAGAAGCGGATGTTGTCCGTAGGGTGATAAAAAGAACGTCGATCCCGGAAGAACACTTCAGCGTCGCGGTCACTGGTGCTGATGCTGATCGCGCCGAGAAAATGGCATTGGAATTTTTAAAGGGTGGGCGTAAAGCCCTTCTTAGTATTGGTGTCTCTGGCGGCCTTGATCCGTCATTGAAGCCAGGGGACGTGCTTTTTGCGCGCACGGTGGGCGTTGGACAAAAGCTGATTTTAAGCCCTGGGCATAACCTGCTCCCCCAACGGCTTGCTCGTCCTATTCGTGGCGCTGATGCGATTATCCAGACACCAGCAGATAAAGCTGAACTCTATGAGCGGACCGGCGCTGTTGCTGTTGATATGGAAAGTGGCGGCGTGGCAACTGCGTCTGAACGTTTTGGAACGCCGTTTCTTGCCATTCGTGCGATTGCGGACCCGGCGGAACGCGCTCTTCCACCGCCTGCGATGGATGCTGTTGCTGCTGATGGGGCGACGAAAGTCTTCTCCACGTTGATGAAAACGATTGTTCGTCCCTGGTATTTTCCTGCGCTCCTAAAGCTGGGCGAAGAGTCTAAGATTGCGCTTTCCAGTCTTGAAACGGCCTTGCCCGAAATACTGCAAGAGCTGGTCGCTTTGGAGTTAGAAAGTGCGACTTAAAGCGCCTTCGTTTCAATTGGAGTCAGAACGGCGCTTTAAGTTGTTGATTTGACGCATTTCCTTAACGCCAACCGCACACACTTGGCTTGGAAATGCTTCAGAGCGCCGGACCATCACATTGGATCAATATAAGGTCCGCTCAGGCGCTTAAAAGCATAAGACAAGCATTGGATTGATTTAAGCTAAATCTCCGATACTCTCGTACTTGTCATTCATCGAACGCATGGTCATCAGTATCAATATTATTTTCTGATCAATTACGCCGTGGCCGTCTGGTAAACCGTTCTTGTCGGGTAAGGAATATTAATTCCTTCTTTGTCGAAGCGCTCTTTTATTGCTTTTGTAAGGTGAAATTTTAGTCCCCAGTAATCCGCTGTCGCAGCCCACACCCGTACAATGATATCAACAGAGCTATCACCGAGATTACCAACAACAATCTGCGGTTCCGGGTCATGGTGTGACCGTTCGTCGGCCATGATCTCCGCCCTTATTGCCGCCATTGCTTTTTCAATATCGTCTTCATATGCAATACCCATGACGAGGTCGACGCGACGTGTGTCGTAAGCAGAGTAGTTTGTTATGGCACCACTCCACACGTCACCATTCGGTACAATAATTTTTATATTATCTGGTGTCGCCATAACCGTCGTGAAAAGGGTAATCTCTTTAACGGTACCGGCTTGTCCAGCAGCTTCTACATAATCACCAATCTTAAACGGCCTGAATGCCAGGAGCATAACACCGGATGCTAAGTGCCCGAGAGTTCCTTGTAGCGCTAGCCCCACGGCAAGGCCGGCTGCGCCAATGAGTGCTGCCAGGCCCGTCGTTTGTATGCCGAACATTGATAGAACGGCAATAACGACGAACGCGATGACTAAGTAATAGACTAAGCTTGAGAAGAAGCTGGCTAACGTTTCGTCAAGATTTGGAGCGCGCAAAACGGCGACGCGGGTGAAGCGTTTTAGCCGTGATGCGACCATCATGCCGATCACAAAAACCAACAGTGCTCCAAGCGCTTTGACACCCCATTGAATGCCTAGTTCAACCAGTCCCGATACGGTTTCAGGGTTGAGCAGATTGCGCGCATCGGTCATGAGTTGTGTTGTATCGTCCATTTATGGGTCCTCAACGAAGCAAGATGTTTTGCATTTTGAAACAGCAAGAATCGAAATTTGGTAATCAAATCGCGTGTTCTTTGGCGTCCGTCAAATATAAGTTGACGCTTTTACGGTGGTCTATAGCGGTTTCGTTTCAATTGGACTGAGAAGGCTTTAAGTCTTTGTTTTTACGCATTTCCTTAACGCCAACCGCACACACTTGGCTTGGAAATGCTTTAAACGATTGTTTCAGCACATTTCCCGACGTCGGACGGCATAAACTTCGCCGCGGTATCCTTTGAGTGATCCTCTTTTGTGCGAGCTGCTCAAATGAAAATGCACTCTCGATAGAGAGAGTGCATTAATAACAATAATACTTGGTCTGTGTTGCGGTTTTGCGACTTTAATGACGGTAATTGTTGCAAGGCAAACCTAATCAATCGAGAAAGCAGAGACTAACCCAACAGCGTTAAGCAGCGACCGTCGATTTCCCCTTTTCGCTCGTTTTATCAATGAGCGTCGTCGCTTTCTTCCTGGCTTTTGCTTCTTCCTTCTCGCGACGGATTTTGTCCATTTCGGTTTCGACAATTTGTTCGTGCACGTCAATTGCGGGACGCGCTTTCGAGAGGTCAATCTCCGGTGCCATTGGACCTTCGGTTTTAATTTTAAACATGTTCGGAATTTTGAACATTTTTAACGGGTTTTTCACAGCGTCCATAGCGGCTGTCGGCTCGTAACCGCAATGTGCCATACAGTTCGAGCACTTATCATATTTCCCCGTTCCGTATTGATCCCATTCGGTCTCTTCCATCAGCTCTTTGAAGCTCGAAACATAGCCTTCACCGAGTAAATAGCAGGGCTTTTGCCAACCGAAGACATTGCGTGTCGGAGACCCCCAAGGGGTGCAGGTGTATTCCTGGTTGCCGGCAAGGAAATCAAGAAACAAAGACGAGTGGGAAAGGTTCCACTTGCGATCGCCACTTTTTCCGATTTTGAATACATCACGGAACAACTGTTTGGTCTTCTTGCGCGAGAGAAAATGTTCCTGGTCGCCCGCGCGCTCGTAAGCGTATCCTGGTGAAATCGTAATCCCAACGCCCAACCCTGTCGCATAATCAAGATAATCGGCAACCATTTCCGCTGTCATATTGTCGAAGATTGTCGCGTTGACGTTGACTTGGAAACCTTTTTCCTGTGCGGCTTTGATGGCTTTGACCGCTATCTTGAATGTCCCTTTTTGATCAACGGCCTGATCATGTTCTTCTTCAAGACCATCCAGATGAACAGAAAAGAATAAAAACGGCGATGGCTCAAACAGATGGAGCTTTTTCTCTAAAAGAAGGGCGTTTGTGCAAAGCGAGACAAACTTCTTTCGCTTCACGATACCAGCGACGATTTCGCCAATATCTTTATGGATGAGCGGCTCGCCGCCGGGCACTGCAACGACGGGCGCGCCGCACTCATCGACCGCGTCCAGGCACTCTTGTACTGTAAGACGTTTGTTCAAAATCTCAGCCGGATAATCGATCTTACCACAACCAGGGCAGGCGAGGTTACATCGAAATAATGGCTCAAGGAAAAGGACAAGCGGATACTTCTCGCGCCCTAACAATGTTTGTTTTGCAACATAAGCGCCGACACGAACTTGTTGGTGTAGCGAAACGGTCATAGATTGCTCCGTAATCTCATTGATGGCGACCGATTAAGTCTCAAGTCTCTGTAACGAGGATTTTTTGAGTGCGCCAGGCGTCAAAAGTTCTCAACTGACGACCACACATCCATTGATTTAGGGCGCGGAACATCTGAAAGCTCTTTTGGAAGTCTGAAATGCACGTTCTCTTCAACCCCATCGAGCGTTGAAACCTTTACATCCCGATACTTTTTCAACCAGGAAATTGTTTCTTGAACCAAGGAGTCTGGTGCTGATGCGCCTGCGGTGATGCCAACTCTTTGGACGCCTTTAAGCCACGCTTCATCAAGCACTGTCGAATCTTCGATGAGATAACTCGGCAATCCAAAATTCTCACCAATTTCGCGTAAGCGGTTCGAATTCGACGAATTATGCGCACCCATCACTAACAATAAGTCAACTTTTTTCGATAGCTCAATGACAGCCGTCTGCCGGTTTTGTGTGGCGTAACAAATATCACGCGTATCAGGACCGATGATGCTTGGAAAACGCTCTTTCAAGGCCGTAATTACGTCTTTTGTATCGTTTACGGAGAGTGTCGTTTGCGTAACGAATGAGACTCGTTCTGGATCGCTGACCTTTAACGCGTCGACCTCGTGCGGTTCGGAAATAACATGAACGGAACCGGGGATTTGCCCTAACGTGCCTTCAACTTCCGGGTGGCCGAGATGGCCGATTAAAACAATGTCGTAGCCTTTTGCCGCGTAACGGCGCCCTTCTTTATGGACCTTCGTCACCAAAGGGCAGGTCGCATCAATCACATCGAGGTCGCGAAGACCTGCGCCTTCTTCAACTTTTTGAGATACGCCGTGGGCCGAAAAAATAGTAACGGCGCCTTCAGGGATTTCGTCAATCTCTTTTACAAAAATCGCGCCGCGCGATTTCAGCGTATTTACAACGCGCTTATTGTGAACAATCTCATGGCGTACATAAACGGGTGCACCATATTTTTCTAACGCACGTTCCACGATATCAATCGCGCGCTCTACCCCAGCGCAAAACCCACGGGGTTGGGCCAAAACAACCTCAATTGCATCTTTGGATACCACGCTATTCTCGTCGGCATCTTCAGCACCGGTGTTCGCAGACGTTGGCGATTCGGCTATCCGCACATCGTCGGACCGCATTGTTTCAACCATTTGAGGTAATCCCTTTTTCGCGGCACGCTCGTGCGCTCATGGTCGGTGAGGTCGCTTTGTAAAAAACGACTTTTTAGATCTCATATTGCAACGCACGCAACGTTAGCAGAGTTGGAAGACGATGCGAAGACTTCGCTTTTTATTTTTGCGTAAACTTTGCGCGTTGATTTTTATTACGATACTTATCGTGATTTAGATGAGTTGCGAGATAACGGTTTTTCCAGGCTTATCGCTAAATTATCATTTTTAATCAATTGCTTAGTGGGGATTGCACGAGATTTGCAATCTGGCTGTTTCATCGACCAAGTATTTATGATGGTCGGTCGCGTTCCTCTGTTTCATTTTCTACACAGTTTATGCTTAGGGTTGCAAAACCACTTTTCATATTAATGGGAATTGACCTGACACAGACAAGTTTGGTTTCTGAGGTTTGGTATTACCAGTTGATTATCACTGAGTTGACGATCAATGATGGTGAAAAACCAACAGCCATATTACGGGGTATTTCGGGTGAGTAACAATTTTTTGCGCGCATTTGCTCTGAGGCGTAAGGACGTCTCCTTATTTGATGGTTCCAGCCAGGAGGCAACCTTCAGTTGGCCAAAAAAAGCGGTCATTTCAGCGCTAAAGGAACGCTACGGCACCATCGAAGAACTTAGCGAGGAAACCGGGTATTCAGTATTGGGGATCGTGGAAAATGATATTCGCTTTGCCGTAATATTGGTAAAGCGGCAGGTCCTCAACAAAAAGTCAGATGAAATTATTGAAGTTGGTTTTGTTGCTCGCTTTGAGGGCTTTTCAATGTCCGAAGCTGACATTTCCGCGGTGAATGGCAATCTCCATATCAGTGTGATGGCTCAGGATGCTGGCGGCGATTTGTTTCTCGTTGGTGGCGTTCTTGCGACAAATGAATTCAACAATGGCGCCTTTCAGCTCGTGCTGGAAGCTTGGCGGCGCGATCTTGCAATTGCGATCCAAGGTGTTACTCAGGATTCTTTTTTTGGTTCACATCCAGCGCTTTTGAATGATGTGGCCCTGAACTTCGCGATAAATCGCCGGCAACGGGGAGACAATGTCGCCCCAGAGGAAATGCTGTCCCGCTTTCTGGGGGGGCACCGATCAGCGGTCATGTCGGCAGATGATTCAGCGAATGAGAAGAAAGGTTTATTTCGGCGATTGTTCAATAAATAATACAGTTGCTGTGATTTAGATTAAGACGACTACTGATTTCACCCAGACTCTTTTTGAGACCGATTTTCACATCCCATATTTTAGCCGAATGATGCTTTTAAGCGTAAGCGGTTTTCGCTAAGCCCTCCCTTATGAAAAACTTCGACCTTGCAATACGAGAAACAGCTTCACTTATTGAAGATGCTTTAGACCGGGCTCTACCGCGCACCGATGGCCCGCTAGGCCGTGTGGTGGACGCAATGCGCCATGGCTCTCTTAATGGTGGTAAGCGTTTAAGGCCATTCTTAGCAATTGCCGCTGCTGATATCTTCGATACACCACGGGATCGTTCGGTCCGTGTCGGTTTGGCTGTGGAGATGATTCATTGCTACAGCCTTATCCACGATGATTTGCCAGCCATGGATGATTCCGACCTTCGGCGCGGGCGCCCGTCCGTTCACAAAGCGTTTGATGATGCAACGGCGATCCTGGCCGGCGATGCGCTATTGACGCAAGCATTTGAGATCCTCGCCGAGGTTGAAACACACCCGCATGCGGATGTTCGATGTCAACTGGCTCTCCACCTCGCACGTGCGTCTGGCAAAGAAGGCATGGTCGGCGGTCAGATGGTCGACATCTATGCCGAGCAAAAAGACTTTTCAATTGATCAGATAGAAGAACTTCAGCGCCTCAAAACAGGGGCACTCATTCGTTTTTCTGTCGTCGGGGGAGGTATCGTTGGCGGCGCAAGCGAAGACGAACTCAGTCTTTTGACGTCCTATGCTGAAGACCTCGGGCTCGCCTTTCAAATTGTGGATGATCTTTTAGATATGTTTGGTGATGCTGAGGCCTTGGGGAAGCCAATTGGTCAAGACACGGACATGGAAAAAGCAACATTTGTAAAATTACTTGGTGCCGAGGGCGCCAGGAACAAGGCGCAAGATCTGGTTGCTCGGGCCAAAAATGATTTGTCACGGTTCGGCGAGAGAGCTGAGCCGCTTGTTGGCGCTGCAGATTTCGTATTCGCGCGGAAAAATTAAAGCCGCTCCGTTTCAAACACACTCACTGAACGGCTTTAGATCTCTGATTTTACGTATTTTCTGGCGCGAGGGCCTGTAACCACTTAAGTTGGAAGTGCTTACATGTTGCCTTGTATTGCCTTGTATTGCCTTGTGCTCATCCCAGCTTTGTATCGTAAAATCCGTATCGCGATTTGTTATCAAATTAAATTTTGGAAATTTTATTTGAATTCGAGCCGAACACTCATATGTCGACAAATTAATCGGTGCGAAGTCGCTTGTGGTTAGTCCTCACAAAACTGTGATGCAGCAGATGTGAACCTAACATAATTTCGCTGCGTTTTTCATTAAGTATAATGCCGACAATTATTGTCGGCAGATATTTCTGGGAGAATTAAATGAGTAAAACTGTTGTGTCGTCTAATGGTTTCAGCGCTTCGAGGATTGCAGGTGTTGCAACCGGACTTGTCTTCTTCGCGGGTGCGCAAAGCGCCGCAATTGCTGGCGATTACTACATTTCTGGGTCGGGTAGCGTTGTATTTCAAGAGGACTCTACTAATGAAGGCGCCTTCGTAGGGCCGTTCTCCACAGGCAATGGCGGCGCGATTCCAGCCGGGACGGTCCTTCAAGATGGTAGCGCCGTGGGTTGGGATACGGATTTCAACACAGGTTTTGCTATTTCCGGTGCAGTCGGAAAGTATTATGGCCCATTCCGCGGCGAATTTGAGGTCGCTTACCAAAATGCTGGCGTTGACACCCACACCGGTGTGAGTGCAGGCCCGACAGACCTATCAGGGTTTGATGCGGCTGTGCTTATTTCTGATCGACAGCAGCAATTAGGTGTAACCGTTGCAGATCTTGTTGCGGATGGACAGGGTGACCTGGAAACCATTTTTCTGATGGCAAACGCAATTTATGATTTCGACCTTGGCAGTCCAATAAAGCCGTATATTGGCGGTGGTGTCGGTGTTGGTTTTGTTAATGTCGACTATGTCCCATCAGCGACGACCGTCATCGACGATCGGTCAACTCAATTTGCCTATCAAGCAATGGCTGGCGTGTCTTACGCTGTCGCTCCAGCAGCAGAAGTTTTTGTCGGATATCGCTACCGTGCGACCACTGACGTCAGTGTTGAAGCGAACTTGTTCACGGCTGATTTCGATATTGAAAATAGTGCATCAATGGCAGAGGCTGGGATCAGACTTAAATTCTAATTGCTGCCCTATCGGTGGCTTAGAATAAAAAATGCGGTGCTCGTTGTTTTAGCCTTTGCATTGCGGAAATAAACGAAAACGCCGGTGTTCATCACCGGCGTTTTTTGTGGATTGATCATTTAAAAGCCAACGGTGATTCCGAGCCGTGCCACAGGAAAAAATCGGAAATTATCGACATCGTCTTCCAAGTTCTCAACTTCGATCTCTAATTGCGTCAGAAAATCTTCGTCATTTTCTAGGATCCCGCCTTCCGCCAGGAGTTCTGCCTCGGGTGCCCCTGTAAAACCAACACCCAACAAAAACGAGATACCGACGCGGCTGCCTCGTGTGACCGCATTATCAAAACCCAAGCCCAAAAATGGCGCAGCACCGCGCGCGGAAACCTCACCAGTCAGTGTGCCGACTTCTGCAGGCGTGAATTCCTCATCACCAATTTGAATGGTCTCAGTGGGAGTCGCACTTAAGCTGATCGTCTTTGGGCCGATAATCAAACCCGTCGATAAGAGGAAACCATTTTCAAATGGATGAAAATCCGCCGTTAAAAAGGCATTTGAGAGGTTCACGTTCGCATCATAGTCAATATCGTCATACTCTTCGTCAATATTGAGATCAAAGACATGCCCGCCCGCGCGAAAAACGAGCCAATCGGTTGCACGCGCTTGAACGTCACCACCAATCCCAAGCGTACCACCGTAAACACCTACCGCAAATCGGTTTCGATCGTCCTCCGCCATTGCAGGGGAGCTCATAAACCCGAAGCTGAGTAGAGTAAGAGCAATAGGCAAGGCAAAATGCAGCTGACGAAAACCTGCGACTAGAGAAACATGCATATTCAACACCTTGTAATACGGATGACAGTCTCAGCGACTGCCACTCATCAAAGGTATTGGCAAATAATTAACATTGGGATCTCGTGATTTTTTGCTTTGTCTAGACGATGTTTACAAAGTTTGAAGCAAAAAGATGCGCTGCAGGCTTTCTGCAGCGTCTACCCCAAAAGAGCAAACAATAGACATCACGATCGACGGCGGCGGCGACCTTTGGCGCCTTTGGGTTTTGAGAGCGTATTAGAAATCGTGCCTTCGCTTTTTGTGATACGCCCTTTCGATGCCGCAGTAACACGGTTTTCGACATCGGACTGACGGGCCAACGGATCGTCGGCGATCGCCAGTTCTGTTTCTTGAAGACGTTTGATTTCGTCGCGTAGGCGAGCGGCGGTTTCAAACTCAAGGTTCGCGGCCGCCTCGCGCATATCTTTTTCGAGACCGTCAATTACGGTACGCAGGTTCCCGCCCATTGGGGCACCGTCGGTATAGGTGGCGCCGTCTTCTGCAAAACCAGCCATCTGACCCGCATTACCAGGCGCTGCGGCCCGCACACCCTTGTGACCGACAAAGGTTTGGCCAGCCGCGGCTTTGGCGCCTTCATCGTCTGAGGTTGCGATTTCAGCGATTTTCGCTTGAACCGTTTTGGGGGTAATGCCGTGTTCTTTGTTATGCGCGACTTGCTTCTCCCGGCGCCGTTCCGTTTCCGCCATGGCCCGTTCCATCGAGCCCGTCATTTGGTCTGCATAAAGAATAACCCGGCCATCAACATTTCTTGCGGCGCGCCCGATCGTCTGAACGAGTGATGTCTCGGAGCGTAAGAACCCTTCTTTGTCCGCATCAAGAATAGCGACAAGGCGGCATTCGGGAATATCCAATCCTTCTCGCAGAAGGTTGATGCCGACCAGCACGTCGAAAGCACCGAGCCGCAGATCGCGAATGATCTCAATGCGTTCCAGGGTATCGACGTCGGAGTGCATATAGCGGACACGCACGCCTTGTTCATGCATATACTCGGTAAGATCCTCGGCCATGCGCTTTGTTAGGGTCGTGACGAGGACACGGCCACCCGCTTTCGCAACCTGCTTACACTCCTCGATTACATCATCGACCTGGTTGGATTTCTCCCCGGTTACTGGGCGGATTTCAATTTCGGGATCGACAAGGCCTGTGGGCCGAATAACCTGCTCGGTGAAGACGCCGCTTGTCTGTTCCAATTCCCAGGGTCCGGGTGTTGCGGACACATGAACCGTCTGGGGGCGCATCTTTTCCCACTCCTCAAATTTGAGCGGGCGATTGTCCATGCAAGAGGGCAGGCGGAAGCCATATTCGGCCAAGGTGCGTTTACGGTTGAAGTCACCACGAAACATTGCGCCGATTTGGGGTACGGTTTGGTGGCTCTCATCAACAAATAAAAGCGCGTTTTCCGGGAGATATTCAAACAGCGTTGGCGGTGGTTCGCCAGGCTTGCGGCCCGTGAGGTAGCGAGAATAGTTTTCGATCCCGTTGCACGAGCCGGTTGCCTGCATCATCTCAATATCAAACTCGACCCGTTGTTGCAGGCGTTGGGCTTCGAGAAGCTTTCCCTCTTCTTTCATTTTCGGGATCACTTGTTCCATCTCGCGATGGATTTTCTCAATGGCTTGGTTGAGGGTTGGGCGCGGCGTCACATAGTGGCTATTCGCGTAGATCGAGACCTGTTCAAGGTCACCGCTTTTTTGGCCCGTAAGCGGATCAAATTCTGTGATGGCTTCAATTTCATCCCCAAAGAGAGAAATGCGCCACGCACGGTCTTCATAGTGGGCAGGAAAGACTTCAATCGTATCGCCACGCGCACGAAACGTCCCTCGCGCGAAGGCGGCATCATTACGGCGGTATTGAAGCGCCACAAGGTCCGCGAGCAACTGTTTGCGATCGATGTTTTGTCCGACCTCAAGTTTGAAGGTCATGGCCGTATAGGTCTCGACAGACCCAATGCCGTAAATGCATGAGACCGATGCGACGATTACCACATCGTCCCGTTCTAAAAGTGCGCGTGTTGCCGCGTGGCGCATCCGGTCAATTTGCTCGTTAATGGAGCTTTCTTTTTCGATATAGGTGTCCGAGCGTGGAACATAGGCTTCGGGTTGGTAATAGTCATAGTAAGATACAAAATACTCGACCGCGTTTTCGGGAAAAAAGGCTTTGAACTCACCATATAATTGGGCCGCCAATGTTTTGTTATGGGCGAGGACGAGAGCAGGGCGCTGCTGGGCCTCGATGATCTTTGCCATCGTGAAGGTCTTACCGGTTCCTGTCGCCCCGAGGAGAACCTGGTCAAATTCATTGTCATCAATCCCTTGGGTCAATTCAGGAATGGCCGTGACTTGGTCGCCGCCGGGTTCATAGGCCGAAACAACACGTAGGGGCCGGGAAAGGCTCTTGGTTTTCTGCGGACGCTCCGGCCGATGCGGTGACCAAACGGAGGGTGCATGGGTGTCGTGATACGTGGCGACGGCCTCTGAAAATCCGCCAGGTGTCAGATCGGCCTTCGGCGTCACTGGCTGGGCCGTGGGCTTCTTTTTGCGTGTGGTTGTGGTCTTTGCGGGCATGGACGGAACATAGGGTGAAATACCCAAAAGCGTAAGGGGAGGCGCCGTCGCGGTTTGTCGAACACCGTAAATAAAGTCTTAAGGGGGGTTAGGGCGTTTTAAAACTCTTGCGATAGACCGTCTTCATTAACGAGGCGGGGATTTGATTCGTTTCGCATCGCTGAGTTGCAGGATTTTGAAAAGAGCTTCTAGATGGGCGAACGCCAGGAAAAAAACGTTGTTCTGGTGGGCACCGGCACTATAGCCGAGGCCCATGCAGAAGCGCTTTCGTATATACCAAGCGTCTCCGTTTATGGCGTCTTTGATCGAGATCGATCGCGCGCTGGAAAATTTGCAGAGCGATATGGCGTAAAGACCGTTTATGACAGCCTTGATACCATCGCCGAGGACGGGTCTGTGGACGCGGTCCATGTGCTCACGCCGCCACCGGCGCACCATCCTGTTTGCTTGCCATTTTTAAAGGCGGGAAAAGCCGTCTTTGTCGAGAAGCCGATGGCCGTCACAAGCGCCGAGTGCGATGAGATCGTTACAGTAGCGGCGGATGCAAAAGCGGCTTTACGCACTAATCAGAACTTCATTTTTCACCCCGCTCACCAAAAAATAAGGAAAGCCATCGCAAGGAACCGCATTGGCCCTTTGCGACGCGCTCAATGCCGATACGTGATGCCATTGCGCCAATTATCGTCTCGGCAATTTGGCCACTGGATGTTCACCTCGCCGCTCACCCTTTTGTTAGAGCAGGCAGTGCATCCCTTAAGTCAGTTAGACGATTTAATGGGGCCATTGACGCTCACGTCAGCGATCCCTGGACAACAACGCACCGTCGCTGAAGGGATTGAACTTATTACAGAATGGACACTCAATTTTTCTAGCGATACCGGTCCCGTACAAATGCAGTTCGCACTTGGCGAGACCTATCATGATTGGTCGGTTTGTGTGCTGGGTGACGATGGTCGTCTTGAAGCCGATTATTTAGCAAACCGGTTTTTGTTATCAACCAGCGGCGCGTTACTTGAACCCATAGAGTATTTACGAACCGGGCTTGCATCAGGGTTGGGGCTTACTCGGGAAGCGCTAACGGAAGCAGGTATTTATCTAGCGGCGCAGTCTGGCTTGCGCGAGCGCAGTGATCCTTTCTTCCGGAGTATCCGGTCCAGTATTGAAAACTTTTATCAGACACTGAGGGCCAATGGAGAGGCGCATACTCATCTTGATGGTGATCGCGGGCGACGGCTTGTCACTCTTTGCGAGCAGATAGCGTCCTACGCTTCGACCCTGCAGAAACCAGCTGCACCAAGACTTTTTCAGAAAGCCAATCATAATGCCGATTGCGTGGTCATCGGTGGTACAGGCTTTATCGGAACGCCCTTGGTTCGGAAAATTGCCGAAGCTGGGCAAAAGGTTTTGGTTATTGCACGCAATACAGATAATTTGTCATCTGTGTTCCACCACGAAAATATTCAATTAGCAAAAGGCTCTGCATCAGACAAAGCGCTTTTATCGGATGTTATTCGTGAAGGGTCTATCGTCATAAATCTGGCCCATGGCGGTGGAGGCAATTCATATGAAGAAGTTCGTGACGCTATGGTCGGCAGTGCCAAAGCGGTTGCAGACATTGCTCTTCAGAATAAAGCCTCGCGTCTTTTGCATGTTAGTTCAATTGCAGCCCTTTACTTGGGTTCTGCGGCCGACTTAATTACCTATGCGACGCCTCCTGATAGCGTACCAACGCAGCGCGCGGATTATGCCAGGGCAAAGGTGGATACCGAACAAATGTTAGTTGCCATGCAGCGCGAGAATAGCCTGCCACTGGCACTGTTCCGGCCGGGTATTGTGGTTGGTGAGGGGACATCTCCCTTTCATAGTGGTGTTGGGCTATATAACCGGGAACGCTATTGTCTTGGTTGGAGTGATGGCCTTAGCCCATTACCCTTCGTTTTGGTTGATGATGTCGTGGACGCCCTTTACAATGCCGCATTCAACATTGACGGCCTCACGATTTTTGGAAAAAGCTTCAATCTCGTGGGCGATGTGCGCCCTAATGCGCGTCAGTATACAGAGCTGCTGGCGCAAGAAACGGGTCGACCTCTGCGATTTCGCGGCCAATATCTGTGGCAACAGCAAGCCGGTGAAATTGTAAAGTGGGTGATTAAGCGTGTGTCGGGTCGCAACGTCCCTTTTCCGTCGACGCGTGATTTACGCTCACGTGGTATGGCGGCACAGTTCGAGACATCGTTTGAGAAAACAACCCTGAAATGGCAACCGATTGCTGATCGAGACGTTTTTCTCGAGCGCGCCATCAAGGTTCATCGCCGTAATGTTACCTGATTTCCAGTGATCCACATTCTGCATATTTTCTCCACCTTTGCTGTGGGCGGCCCACAAAGGCGTCTGGCACAGCTGGCCAACGGGCTCGATGGATACACCCATACAGTAACGGCCATGGATGGACAGTACACGGCGCAAAGTCTGCTTGACGCACAGACAGCCATAGAACCAATCAAAATTGAGAAGAATACGTCATTTGATATCGGCAATATTCGTCGACTGCGTCGTTTGATTCGTCAAACAGCAGCGGACCTCGTCTGTACTTATAATTGGGGAACGATGGAGGCGGTGGCTGCTCTTCGTCTCAATCGATTATTGGGACGAGGCTTTCACCATATCCATTTTGAGGATGGTTTTGGCCCAGAGGAAACGGTTGACCATCAAATCCAACGGCGGGTGCTTGCTCGGCGTCTCTTACTTCGAACCATGCCGGTGGTTGTTCCATCCAAGACGCTTATGCAAATAGCAACAGAAACATGGTCTTTGCCGAGCCATCTCGTACAACACATTCCTAATGGTGTTGACTTAGTGCGCTTTAATCCGGCCTGTAGTACAAATAAAAAACAAGTGACAATTGGTGCCGTCGGCGCATTGCGGCCGGAAAAAAACTTTAGTCGATTGATAGAGGTATTCGCTCTCGCTCGCCTGAACAACGCTCGTCTTTTGATCGCCGGTGAGGGCGCGTGTCGCGCCGAGTTGGAGGCATTAATAGACAAGCTTGGCCTCGGCGATTCTGTAGAGCTTTTGGGGCATATTGAAGACCCATCAGAATTTTATAGCTATTGTGATATCTTCGCTTTAAGTTCTGATACGGAGCAAATGCCGCTAACGGTCCTGGAGGCCATGGCGAGTGGTCTACCCATATTGGCAACCGACGTCGGCGATATTCGTAATATGGTCTGTGAAGAGAATAAGCCCTATGTTTTGCCAGTGGATAATGAAGTAAGCCTTTCAAGGGCGCTTCAATTACTGGCGGGTAGCGTAGAAAGTCGTAAGCGATTGGGCGCAAAAAACAGAGAAAGGGTAGAAAGCGTTTATTCTGAAGAGCAGATGCTCGTGGACTATGATAAATTGTTTCGCAGTTATTCGGACGACAAATCAGCGCTTTTTTCTTAGCTTTCAGTTTACCGAGCGTTCAGTTCGCTAAATATGCTTATCCATTGCGGTATCTTGCGAGACCGAAAAATATAAGGACCTAATGCGACTGTCGATTAAACAATTGGAAACGCTCTAGGTTATTGTTTTGCCTTGCTTCTTTGAAGTTCAACGGTGAAGAGGTTCCGGTGATGTGACATGGACCCACAGCAAAGGCCCACAAAAAGTCAAATATAGTCATTGACTTTTCCGGTTGTTTTCCATTATTCAACACTCGCGCCGATTTGAACCTTCAGCTTGCCGGCGCTCAAAGAAATGTTGCTAAAGCGAAGGTTGTGGATAAGCGATAATTATATCGCGGTAGGTTTGTACTCTACAAGTCCATACGTCCTCCAAGCAACATTCCCGGCAAGCAAGAGCTTTAGGCGCTTATTTTGGAGCGCCTTATGGCTTTTGGACCGACGAATTCGACTGCTGCAACATTTACGGTATTTGCCGAAAAGACCTACGATGGCGATGCGCCTGATGGCTACGACGGGCAAAAAAGTTCCGATAAATCCACGAAGAAATTAAAGCAAAAGGGGTCTCTCGCGCTCAATGACGCGGGTCTGAGTGTCCTTTCTGGCGGTCAAGGTGGCCCGTCCTATGATGCGCAGCAAGCCTCTCAAGTTGTTGATTGGAAAGTTGAGTTTCCGACTGGTTGGAAGGCTAGAAGTGGTGCCGTTTTAGAAGAGCATGATCGCGCGGTCGGTATTCGCTTAAGGGCCATCGGTCCAAAGGATGCGCCGGTTATTTTCGTGCTTGGTGGTATATCGGCGGATCGCAGGGCTTTTGATGCATCGTTAGATAAAGTCGAGCCGGGCTGGTGGCGGTCCGTTACAGGCCCTGGCGGCGGCGTTGATACGCGTCGTTATAGGGTCATTAGTGCTAATTTCTTTCCGGAAGCACCAACCCGTGCAATCGACCTAACGCCTGCCGATTATGCTGAAATCTTCCATCATGCACTTGTGCAAAGCGGCATTGATCGGCTGCACGCTCTTGTTGGTGGCTCTTTTGGCGGCATGGTTAGTCTCGAATTCGCTGCCTCTTTTCCTGATTATGTTGAGCGTCTTGCTATTCTTTGTGCCTCCCACCGGCCTAGTGCACTCGGGCGTGCCTGGCGGCGAATTCAGCGCCAAGTCTTAGCGCTAGGCCTTGAAACCGGTCGTGAAGATGATGCCGTTGCAATCGCTCGTAGTCTTGCAATGACGACCTATCGAACGCCTGATGAATTTAATTCGCGGTTCTCGGCCGAGGGGTCGGTTGAAAGTTATCTTGATCACCATGGTGCAAAATTCGCCCAGATGATGGGGGCTGCACGCTATCAGACCCTGTCAGCATCAATCGATTGCCATGATTTTGATGGGGCGCAAATCGATCTTCCAACATTAGTGATTGCCTCGCCTGAAGATCAATTGATTGCGTTTGATGATGCACGGGCGCTTGCAAAAGCCATTGGTCCAAACGCTCAATTCAAAACGCTACATTCGCCATATGGCCATGACGCTTTCCTTAAGGAAGCTGACAACATTAATCCTGCGCTTAGAGAATTCTTAGAGAGTACAATCTGATGTCGAATGATAACCTTATTCATCGTATCGGTCGCAAAGCGGAGAGCGCTGAGCGGCCACGAGCTGAAACAATCGCCACGAATGCCGCAGTCGGCGAGGCGTGTAATGTGCGTTCCGTCGCCCCGCCTTTGTGTTTGTCCGCGACATATGCATGGGACGATCCAGATGATAAGCCGGCGTTTGATTATTCTCGCTCCGGAAATCCCACGCGCCGCCAACTGGAAGAAACATTGTCGGCACTGGAAGAGGGGGCTGGCGCTGTTGTCACGGCGAGTGGAATGGCAGCCGTCAACTTGCCGACCAATCTCGTCAAACCCGGTGAATTAATCATTGCACCACATGATCTCTATGGTGGGAGCTATCGGTTGCTCAGCCATCGTGCTGCGCGCGGTGATTTCGAACTTGTCTTTGTGGATCAAACCGACCCGGTTGCGCTTGATGCGGCGTTTGCTCGAAAGCCAAAGCTTGTTTATATCGAAACGCCAAGCAATCCGCTTCTGCGCGTGACGGATGTTAAAGATGTCGTTGCCCGTGCAAAAGCCGTTGACGCGATAACGGTTGCGGACAATACATTTTTGTCCCCTGCTTTGCAAAAACCTCTCACACTTGGTTGTGATATTGTCGTTCATTCGACCACCAAATATATTAATGGCCACAGTGATGTTGTTGGTGGCGCTGTCATTGCAAAAGACCCCGCGCTCGCAGAGGAGCTCGCCTGGTGGGGTAATTGTACCGGCGTGACGGGGAGTCCATTCGACAGCTATCTAACATTAAGAGGTGTGCGAACATTATTTACGCGCATCGAGCGTCAGCAGGCAACGGCTGGGAAGATAGCTGAGATTTTGGCCGCTGATCCACGCGTTGAACGGGTTTACTATCCTGGCCTTAAAGATCATCCTGGCCATGAAATCGCAGCGCGCCAGCAATCAGGATTTGGGGCAATGTTAAGCGTTGATTTTGCCGAAGGGATCGATGCATGTTCATTCCTCCGTTCACTCAACATCTTTACGATTGCTGAATCACTCGGGGGCTTTGAAAGCCTGGTGTGCTGTCCAGCCGCAATGACACACGCGGCTATGCCTCCTGAAGCAAGGGCTGAAGCAGGCATTTCTGATCGCCTTGTGCGCTTATCGATTGGGCTGGAGCATGAAGAGGATCTTGCGGCTGACATCAAGTACGCATTGTCGGCTGCTCAACAAGATGAGCCTGTCGCGTCCGGACCTTCACGAAAACGTGTGACGTCGCCAGCAGTTGATAAAGTGGCTGCTATTTGACCCTCTCTCGCTTTGATTGCCACAAATCTTCTAAGTCTCGCTTCATTCTTGGTGTGGCGATTTTTGTCCCAAATATTGATGAGGAATGACCATTAAAATAATGCCGGCCCCAATTGGTTTTCGGTTATGCGCTGAGGATACGTTTTAAAACAGAGACCTAAAGTATCGCTCTTAATCGAATTGAAGGGGCGACGCTTTAGAGCGTGGGACGATCACATACGTTCAAGGTAACGTCACCTCAGGCGCTCAAAAATATAGAATCTAGAGTATCGGTTTGTTTCTGCCTAAACGTCTGATGCTGTCGAGCGCCAGACGATCACATTGGATGACGGTAAGATCGTGTCAGGCGCTCAAAATATAGAATCTAGAGCATCGGTTTGTTTCTGCCTAAACGTCTGATGCTCTAGTTTTACCTGCACGCTGTCAGCTTCTAATTATAATGATATCAGATATATGGAGGCTTGATTATTCTTATGATTGTCCGCTTGTATGGTCGTTGGACCGAATAGAGCGCGTCCTGATTGATCGGTTAACGCTTTGGACAAATCGTCAAATAAATCTTCGGGGAGACGTTGATAATGGGTAATGCGGCAATAGATGGTGGTGCGATCGCCCAACAGCCAATAGTGCTGAAATTTGGATCGTCGGTCCTCCGCGATGCCCATAGTTTACCCCGGGTCGTCACGGAGCTTTATCGTCATATCCGGGCCGGTCGCAAGGTTGTTGCAATTGTTTCTGCGTTTGCTGGCGAAACGGATAAGCTTCTTGAGGAGGCAAAACGTGAGTGCGCGGGATCGCTTTCGCCGCACGCACCAGCGCTTATCGGTGTCGGTGAGGCGAAGGCCGTTGCTCTTCTGGCGATGGCATGTGATCGAACGGGCATTGATGCAGCGCCGCTGGATGTGCGACAACTCGGCCTTCGTGCTTCAGGACCATTCGATGATGCGTTACCTGAACATTTTACCACGGACGTTCTCTCCGATGCGCTGAAAAACCATGATGTTGTCATCGTTCCTGGTTATGTTGCAATCGGTGATCATGACAGAACCGTTCTGCTCGGCCGTGGAGGCTCCGACCTGTCTGCAATGATCCTGGCCCATACGCTTCGCGCGGACGGCGTCACATTGTTTAAGAGCGTGCCGGGGGTTTTTGAAGGCAACGGGGTCCAGTCTAAGGAAGACGACGGCGATTTGCGCATCTATGATCGCATTAGCCCTGAAACCGCCGCAAAGCATGCTGACGCCCTTATTCAAGAGAAGGCGTTGGGATATGCTGTTGCCCAGGACCTGACTGTGCAAATTGCGAGCTTAGGATCCGCGTCCGGTGTTCGAATTTCGAAGGCTGATGGTGATTCAGTGCCTGAGCAAATTACAAAACCGGTACGCGTCGGTGTTGCAGGACTCGGTGTTGTCGGGGAAGGCGCGGTGCTGCGTTTATTGGGTGATCCTGACCATTATCAGGTAACAGGTATTCTGGTGCAAAACGCGGATAAGAAACGTCACGAAGCGATCGATCCTCAATTGCTGACGACGGATTTGTCTGTTTTCATGAAGAGCAATCCGGACATTGTGATTGATTTGATGTCGAGTAGTGACGCAGGGGCTGACCTTATGCATGCGGCCCTTCGAGAAGGCATCAATATCATTTCGGCGAATAAACAAGCCGTGGCAGAAGACTTGCCGGCAATACGCGCTGTTGCCGAGAAAAAAGGTTTGTTCGTTGCCTATGGTGCCGCTGTCGGGGGTGGCGCGCCGATGGTCGAGACTGTGATGGCTGCACGAGAGCGTACGGAAGTAGCATCGATTGACGCTGTTTTAAATGGAACCGTCAATTTTATATTGTCCGAATTGCAACGTGGTCAGACTTTCGAAACAGCTTTAAAGGCGGCACAAGACGCCGGGTTTGCGGAGGCTGACCCGAGTGCAGACCTTTCCGGGGATGATGCACGCGCAAAGGCAGCGATCCTTGCTTATGAAGCGTTTGGCGTCGGATTATCGGATATTGATTTTGATATAGAAGGTCTTGATGCGGAGAAGGGTGCTGACCTTGTGAACAAAGGCGGTGCTTGGCGCCAGGTCACGCGCATTCGACCGACGCGTGACGGGCGGGTGCATGTTGTGGTTGCCTATGAGAAGGTCGATGAGGACCCGTTTTTGGCGCGTCTTCGCGATGAGGCAAATGCTGTGCGCATTATCTTGGAAAGTGGTGATGTCATGGCGGCCCGTGGACGAGGAGCCGGACGCATTCCAACCGTTGAAAGTGTATTGGGTGATCTTGGCGCGTACCGTCGAGACTATCATGCTCAGGACCTGACCTAAAGCATTTCCAAGCCAAGTGTGTGCGGTTGGCGTTAAGGAAATGCGTAAAATCAACAACTTAAAGCGCCGTTCTGATTCTAATTGAAACGGAGGCGCTTTAAAGCATTTACAAGCCAAGTGTGTGCGGTTGGCGTTAAGGAAATGCGCAAAATCAAAAACTTAAAGCGCCGTCCCGATTCCAATTGAAGTGTCGACGCTTTAAGCGCCTGATAATAATTTCAGAAATACCTCAACACGCTCCAACTCTTTGATTTTTCTTGCTTCTTTTGCCTATCACCGCTCACACTTATCGACGAAGCGCTCTAGATTTCCGATTTTGGTATCGATAAAGGAACGTCCGAGCCTTATCGATATAAAGTGACCGGCGATGGCAAAACGAACACCTCATGACAGCGTCTATTCGTGCGCGGCTGACGCCATACAATCAGCGCGCCGGGTCGTGGTTAAAATAGGTTCATCTCTTATTGTCGACAACGACCTGTCGCTTGATGAAAATTGGCTTGGCGCCGTTATCTCCGATCTTAATGAGTTGCGCGATCGCGGGGTGGAAACCATCGTTGTGACGTCTGGTGCCATCGCACTTGGGCGCCGCCAGTTAGGGTTGAGAGGACCGCTAAGGCTCGATCAGAGCCAAGCCGCCTCAGCGGCAGGGCAGACGTTGCTTATCAATGGCTGGCAACGGGCATTTGATGCTCACGGCATTAAAGTGGCCCAACTCTTACTAACGCTTGCCGATACCGAGCATCGCCGACGTTATTTGAATGCGCGAGCAACAATAAGTGCACTGTTAGAGTTAGGCGTTGTGCCGATCATCAATGAGAATGATACTGTAGCCACAAACGAAATTCGGTATGGTGACAATGACAGGTTAGCAGCGCACACGTCTCAATTGGCTGATGCCGATGTTCTTCTTATCCTTTCAGATGTCGATGGTTTGTATACCGCTAACCCTCAAACCAGTGATGACGCTAAACATATCCCTGTCGTTGAGGCGATAACACCGCAGATCGAAGCTATGGCATCGGGTCCCAATACTGAGGCGTCAATTGGAAAAGGGGGGATGGTTACCAAAATTTCTGCAGCGCGGATTGCTGGCGCTTCTGGGTGCGCGACCATCATTGCACCGGGGAAAATTGACCGTCCCGTGACGTCTATCTGTGATGGGGGGCGGGCGACGCTATTTTTGCCTTCCGCCGATAGAGAGGCAGCGCGTAAAACCTGGATTAGGAATCTTCAAAAACCTAGTGGTGTTCTAACGATCGATCACGGCGCTGCAGCCGCTTTACAGCAAGGGGCCAGCCTTTTACCGGCGGGCATTAAAAACGTTTCCGGTGAATTTGAACGCGGTGATGTCTTGGACGTTGAATCACAAACGGGTGCTATGATCGCGCGTGGCCTTGCGGCCTATGATGCACCGGATATGAAATTGATCGCGGGTAAGCGTTCAGATGCGGTTTTTGAGATTCTTGGTGTGCGCCAAAGGGCCGCCGCTATTGACCGCGATAACCTTGTGCTGAACAAATAGGGAAATAAAAAACGTGCCGCCCCGCCCAACCCCCAACCCTTAATCGGCGCAGCAGGAGAAACTGGTTATGTCTCAAGAACGGTCGGACCAAGATCTATCAAAAAACGCGAGGCTCCTGGCTGGTGTTGGCGAACGCGCAAAGGCTGCTTCGGCAATTGTCGCTCGTGCGTCATCTCAGCAAAAGGACGAAGCGCTTCTGTTGGCGGCCGACGCCATTGACGCGCGCAGGGCAGATATTTTGTTGATCAATAGCGATGAGATGAAAGCCGGTGAGGCCAATGGTCTAGCGAAAGCATTTCTCGATCGGATGTTGCTCACAGATGATCGCATTGATGGTATTTGTCAGGCGTTGCGTGACATTGCTGGGCAAAATGATCCTGTTGGTGAAGTGATAGAAGCATGGGACCGTCCGAATGGGTTGAAGATTGAGCGTGTTCGTTCACCGATTGGCGTTGTTGGCATCATCTATGAAAGCCGGCCTAATGTTACGGTCGATGCTGCAGCCATTTGTTTGAAAGCCGGAAGTGCCGCCATCCTGCGAGGGGGATCGGATTGTTTGCGTACGGCGCAAGCCCTTCATGCAGGATTTGTTAAAGGCATGGTCAAAGCTGGACTGCCAGCGGACGCGGTCCAAATTGTTGAAACGGCTGATCGGGCCGCAGTGGGAGAATTACTTTCAGGTCTTGATGGCGCCGTTGATATGGTTATTCCACGCGGTGGTAAATCACTTGTCGCGCGTGTGCAGAATGAAGCGCGGGTGCCCGTGCTCAGCCATTTGGACGGCGTGTGTCATGTTTATGTCGATGCCGCTGCAAATCCTGACAAAGCGCGCGATATCGCCGTTAATGCAAAAATGCGTCGGGCTGGAATTTGTGGGGCCATGGAAACACTGTTGATTGATCGCTCGATTGCGAATGATGTGGGGCCAAACATTCTTTCCGCCTTGCTTGAAGAAGGCTGTGAATTGCGCGGTGATCCAGACATTTGTGCACTGAACGAATCGGTAACGCCAGCGTCAGCGGATGACTGGGGCACAGAGTATCTCGATACTATTTTGACGGTCGGCGTTGTCGATGGTGTTGATGGGGCGATTGAGCACATTTCAAAACATGGCTCAGGCCATACGGATGCCATTGTGACAGAAGATCATGCCACTGCGGAACGTTTTCTCTCAAAGGTTGACAGCGCTATCGTTATGCTCAACGCATCGACCCAGTTCGCCGATGGCGGTGAATTTGGTCTCGGCGCTGAGATAGGGATCGCCACTGGTAAGCTCCATGCGCGTGGACCTGTTGGGGTTCGCGAGCTAACGACCTATAGAAATTTGGTCCGAAGTGACTTCGCCGTCCGACCCTAGGGCAAGAGTTACCACTTTAAATAAAGTGTTCTTCCTTTGAACGTCTCAATGTGTTTCTAGGACTTTTCGCCATATGACCACGCGTCAAAAAAAGTGGACTAAAAGCGGACTTATTGCGGCGGGTCTCAATACTTCGTCGGATGGATCGGGCAAGCACCTGAGAATGCGGTGCGTCTTGGATTTGTAAGTACCGCGCATTCCTAAGAACGAAATGCGGCGCCCGCCAGACCGCCAAAACGGGGTTTTGCTGAAGATTTCCTATTTTTCCGACTTGAATTTGACCTTATGTCCGGCTTATAAACCCGATTAAGGCAAGCGTATTGACGCTTTAAGGAATTCGGATGCTTTATTCGGCGAAGTCACTACCTGCAACCGACCTGGATTTTTCGGGTACGCCCAATGACGTGCTTCTAGACGTGGTGCTTATTGGCACTCCGGTCGTGGTGATCGGGGCGGGAAAGGCTGCGGCGCGATAAAGCGATTTAAAATGCGAAATGACAGCCAACCCGCTCCCTACAAAGGACGCGGGTTTTTTGTTGGAATTTCAGGTTTAACAGGAGAGATAGGATGCGGATTTTTAATGATGATGATGCGAACCCGAGTGTCTTAAAAGAAGGGACCGTCGCGATCATAGGCTATGGTAGCCAGGGGCGGGCGCATGCGCTGAACCTTCACAATTCTGGCTGTGATGTGATCGTTGGCGTGCGGCCCGGTGGCGGCGGTGAAGCCAAAGCGAAGGCAGACGGTCTCAAAACAGCATCGGTTCGGGATGCCGCTGAGGCTGCGGATGTGATTGCATTGCTCACGCCAGATATGTCTCACGAAGAAATTTACAAAAACGATATCGCGCCCGGATTAAAGCCCGGGAATGCGATTTCCTTCGCCCATGGCTTCACCATCCTCTATGACCGCGTGCAGCCTCCCGCTGATGTTGACGTGATTATGGTCGCGCCTAAGGGACCGGGTGACCTTGTGCGCCGGGAGTATGAACGCGGTCGCGGTGTGCCATGTATTTTTGCGGTCCACCAGGATGCTTCTGGTAAGGCCCGAGATCGAGCTCTTTCCTATGCACGGCTGATTGGTGCGACGACGGCCGGTGCCATCGAAACCACATTTCGCGAAGAAACAGAGACAGACCTGTTTGGTGAACAGGCGGTTCTTTGCGGTGGCGCAACGGAGCTTGTTCTTGCTGGATATGAGACGCTTACGGAGGCTGGATATGCCCCCGAAGTCGCCTATTACGAATGTCTTCACGAACTAAAGTTAATTGTAGACTTACTCTACGAGGGTGGTCTGGCAAAAATGCATGAGTTCATTTCTGAGACTGCCATCTATGGCGACCTGGTTTCCGGTCCTCGGGTTATTGACGATGGTGTTCGAGATCGTATGCGGGCTGTTTTGAAAGATATTCAGACGGGAACCTTTGCGCAGAATTGGATTTTGGAAAACCAGACCGGCAAAGTGAAATACAACAAAATGCTCGAAGCAGATCTCGACCATCCGATCGAGAAAGTTGGAACAGAACTGCGCGAGCGCATGACTTGGTTGAAGGGCGATAACGCCAAAACGGAGTAGGCTAATGGCTGCGGCGGATGGAAGTGTGAACCCTGAGCAAAACACCGTTACAACTGAAAAGGCGTCGACGGCGTTAAACACGAAGCTTGTAAAGGCTGGTGCTGAACTCCTGCTTGACGCCCTTGAAGAGCAAGGGGTCGATACGATTTTCGGCTATCCTGGTGGCGCGGTTTTGCCGATTTATGATGCGCTTCACCGCCGTGACACCATCAGGCATATCCTCGTCCGTCATGAACAAGGCGCTGTTCATATGGCGGAGGGGTATGCCCGATCGACGGGAAAACCGGGCGTTGTTCTGGTGACCTCAGGCCCTGGAGCAACCAACGCTGTTACTGGCCTCGCCGATGCGCTTCTCGACTCGATTCCCCTGATTTGTATATCGGGTCAGGTTGCCCGTAAACTTATCGGGACGGACGCGTTCCAAGAGTGCGATACCGTTGGTATCACTCGTGCGTGCACAAAGCATAATTATTTGGCGACGTCGACACAGGCACTGCCTGGCATTGTTCATGAAGCGTTTCATGTGGCGACAACGGGCCGGCCGGGACCGGTTCTGATCGACATACCCAAAGACGTTCAATTTGAAGAAGCGCCGTACACGCCAGCGTCAGCAGCGCGTAAACGATCAAGCATGAACGCGCCTGCCGTTAATCCGCGGCAGATTGAAGAGGCGGTGGATCTTATGCGCCACGCGCGTCGCCCCGTGTTTTACACTGGCGGCGGTGTCATTAATGCTGGTCCCCAAGCGAGCGTTGCTCTTCGTGGGCTCGCTAAACTGACGGGTTTTCCGGTGACATCGACATTGTTAGGGCTTGGCGCTTTCCCGGCGGCTGACCCTCAATGGATCGGGATGCTTGGAATGCATGGTAGTGTTGAAGCCAATCACGCCATGCATGATTGCGATGTCATGATTAATATCGGTGCACGGTTCGATGATCGGGTGACGGGACGGCTCGACGCGTTCTCGCCGACATCACGAAAAATTCATGTGGATATCGATCCGTCATCAATCAATAAGAACGTGCCCGTGAACGTTGGTATTGTTGGTGATGCAGGCGAAGTCGTTACGGCGCTTGCGGAAGAGTGGCGTCGACGCGAAAAGAAAGAAGTCTATAATTCTACGCGTATCAATGACTGGTGGGCACAAATTAATAAATGGCGCGGCGTCAACTGTTTTCACTATCAAAAGTCCGACACCGTTATAAAACCACAATACGCCATTGAACGGCTCTATGAACTGACCAAGCATCGCGATGATGTTTATATCACAACCGAGGTGGGGCAGCATCAAATGTGGGCTGCGCAATACTTCCACTTTGAAGACCCTAACCGATGGATGACGTCTGGTGGTCTCGGTACGATGGGATATGGTTTGCCAGCCGCTGTTGGCGTTCAAGCGGCGCATCCCGATGCCTTGGTGATGGATATCGCCGGCGACGGCTCGGTGCAGATGACAATGCAGGAATTTTCAACGGCCGTTCAATATCGGCTGCCTGTCAAGATCTTTATCGTTAATAACGCTTATCTTGGAATGGTTCGTCAGTGGCAGGAGCTTTTGCACGATGGCCGCTATGCGCAGTCCTATTCTGAGGCGCTTCCCGACTTTGTAAAGCTTGCCGAAGCCTATGGCGGCGTTGGTTTGCGCGCTGAAACGCCAGCGGAACTCGACGACAAAATCAAGGAAATGATTGAGACACCGCACCCTGTGCTATTTGATTGTGTGGTGACAAAAGAAGAAAACGTTTTCCCAATGATCCCGTCGGGTGCGGCCCACAATGAAATGCTTCTTGGCGGTGACGTTACGGGTGACGAAATAGATAAAGAAGGACGCAAGCTCGTATGACGCTAAAACCGTCCCAATCTGTTTATCCGGTCACCAAAGAAGCTGAACACGAGGCGGAGTGCATCCTTGCGATCATCGTGGATAATGAGCCGGGTGTTTTGGCGCGTGTTGTTGGTTTGTTTTCCGCACGTGGCTACAATATTGAAAGCCTCACGGTTGCTGAGACTGATGAGGCAAAGCATACATCACGCATCACCGTGGTGACGCGCGGCGAGCCATCGAAAATTGATCAGATCAAACTGCAATTAGGTCGGCTTGTGCCGGTGCGGCGGGTGATTGACGTGACCCAGGAAGACGATGCCCTGCAAAGGGAATTGGCGCTCATTAAGGTCGTGGGCGAGGGGGATATCCGCGTAGAAGCGATGCGAGTTGCTGAAATATTCCGTGCCCGGGCTGTTGATATTACCCATTCGTCATTCATTTTCGAAGTGACCGGCGCACGCGACAAAATCAACGCGTTCATCGATTTGATGGAGCCCCTCGGGCGTTCTGAGGTCTCGCGCACTGGTGTTTTGTCTATTCGCCGCGGTGTCACGCGCGATTAGTCGACTGAACATCAATGTTTTCAAGATGTTATTTGTCGCTTAAACTGGCGAAGGTCCTCTTTTGAAAGGGGATAGTCTGATAAAAAAGAGACTCGCTCAATGAAAATTGGCACCCGATCGAGCCTGATGGCGATCACCCAGACTGAGCATGTCGCAGCGCTTCTAATGGAGGCGGACCCTTCAATCGAGCCGGAAATTATCCGCCGAAAGCCGCGCGGTGACCTGGATCAGGTGAGTCGGCTTGACCGTCACGGAGGCAAGGGCGGTGCATTTGTTGAGGCTATTCGTGACGCGATGCGCGCGGGTGAGCTCGACTGCGCCATGCATTCGTTAAAGGATATGCCGGGTAATGAGGAAACCCCGGGGCTCGTTATTGCGGCCATGTTAAAGCGTGACGCGATTGGGGATGCCTTGGTTCTTCACCCTGACCATGACATCGACAGCTTTTTGGAGACGAAAGCAGCGGGCCTGAAAATCGGAACCAATGCGGTTCGCCGTGCAGCTTATCTCAAGCGCCTATTTCCCGACGCTGAGATTATCCATTATCGTGGTGCTGCTGATACGCGCATCGATAAATTGGATGGGCGCGCTATGCAGAAACTGCCCGATGGTGGTGAAGTTGGTCCGGCCGATGCCATTATCGCGGCTGAAATTGGACTTCACCGTATTGGCCGTGCTGACCGTATCGTTCATACATTTTCACCGGACGAAATGCTTCCTGCCATTGGTCAAGGCATTGTCGCCGTCGAAGCACCGGAAACCGGCTGGCGCGCGCGCGCCGCCCTCGCGCTCATTGATCACCCTGCCACCCGTATTTGTGCCGATGCTGAACGTGAAGTCCTCTGGGTACTGAATGGACATTGTAACTCACCCATTGCTGGTCATGCGCATATCGAAGGCGAGACTATGCACCTCAAAGCGGCGGTGATGAGCCTTGACGGGTCAGAGATCATTGAGGAGGAAGCCGAGGGCCCGGCCGATGAACCAAGAGCCTTGGGCCGGCAAGTTGCATTGGCACTACGTGACCGCGGCGGCGATCGATTGATTGAGGAGACAAGGGTTTAACACCTTTGTTCGTCAAATTTACCGCTGAACAAAGGCGGTTCGTCGCGTTTTTGTTGTGTCGTAACGCGCGCGGCGTTTTGCTGAATTACCTGATCTAATAGGGAGTGTTTGCTTTGACCAAGAAAAATCATGTCAAGAGTGCCGGCTTCTGGGATCGGATCGCAGAGAAATATGCAGCTCAGCCGATTAAAGACGTGCCGGCTTATGAAAAGACGATGGAGATTACACGCGCACGCCTAAAGCCTATTGATAAGGTTTTGGAGCTTGGTGCCGGGACCGGATCGACAGCCCTATTATTGGCTGGCGACGTATCTCATTACACAGCGAGTGATATTTCAGAGAATATGACGTCGATTGGCCGCCGTAAGGCTGAAGATGCGGGTGTCGACAATATCTCATTTATCGCTGCGTCGACGGATGATGAGCGTCTTTCTAGCGGAGCGCCCTATGACGCTGTCCTGGCCTTCAATCTTTTACATCTCATCGAAGACGCAGAACACACCATGCAGCGCGTTGCCGACCTACTCAAGCCTGGTGGTTTCTTCATTTCTAAAACAGTGTGTCTGGGCGATAAGAAGGGCATTCTCGGGTTAATGATTCCAGTGCTACAATTCTTCGGTAAAGCGCCCTTCGTCCAATATTTTAAATCGACGGACGTTGATCAACTCATCACCAATGCTGGGTTTGAAATTTTAGAGACCGGTGCCTATCCCCCGCCACGCAGCCATTTAATCGTATCGCGAAAGCGATAGAGTTCGCTCAGACGTTTCTAAAGCCTTTCCAGTCCAAATGGATATCGGTTGGGCTGGAAACACTTGGAACCCTAAAAAACTTAAAGCGCCTCCATTTCAATTAGAATCAGATCGGCGCTTTAAGTTGTTGATTTTACGCATTTCCTTAACGCCAACCGCAAACACTTGGCTTGGAAATGCTTTAAACCCGGTCAGCTATCGCATCTGAATTGAAACAGATTTCGCCCCAATATTACTACCGAAGTATCACTACCGATTCTTCCGTCCCTCAATTAAAACGTCAACGACGCTGGGATCCGCTAATGTCGATGTATCGCCTAAGCTTCCATAATCATTTTCTGCGATCTTTCTCAGGATACGGCGCATGATCTTGCCGGAACGGGTTTTGGGTAGGCCCGTCGCGAGCTGTATATGGTCCGGTTTGGCGATAGGACCAATTTCTTTGCGCAGCCAGTCAGAAAGATCTTTATCAATACTATCGCTTATGTCGACGCCTTCCATTGGCGTGACATAGCAATAAATACCTTGACCTTTAATATCATGGGGAAAGCCAACGACCGCTGCTTCGGCAACTTTGTCATGGGCGACGAGGGCACTTTCGATTTCTGCTGTCCCCATGCGGTGGCCAGACACGTTCAGAACGTCATCGACGCGGCCTGTTATCCAATAATAGCCATCTTCGTCACGCCGTGCGCCGTCGCCGGTGAAGTAGGCCCCCGGATAGGTCGAGAAATAGGTATCGATAAAACGCTCATGGTCGCCATAGACGGTGCGCATTTGACCGGGCCATGAGTCTTTTAAGATCAGATTGCCGCTGGTCGCGCCCTCAAGTTCGTTGCCTTCGTTATCAACAAGGGCAACATGGATTCCTGGTAAAGGCAGCGTTGCGGACCCCGGTTTTAAATCGACAGCGCCAGGCAGTGGCGAGATGAGGCAGCCCCCGGTTTCCGTCTGCCACCAGGTATCAACGATGGGGCATCGGCCACCCCCTACAACGCGGTGGTACCACTGCCATGCTTCGGGATTGATGGGTTCGCCAACTGAGCCAATAAGGCGCAATGATGATAGATCTGCCGCTTGGACTGGCGCATCGCCCTCGCGCATAAGGGCACGCAGGGCAGTCGGTGCTGTGTAAAAGATTGTGACTTTGTGTTTTTCGCAGACGTTCCAGAAACGCGATGCATCCGGATAAGTGGGTACCCCTTCAAACATCAGCGTTGTCGCGCCGTTAGAAAGGGGGCCGTAAACAATATAGGAGTGGCCCGTCACCCACCCCACATCAGCCGTACACCAATAGATATCACTATCTTGATGATCGAAAATAATTTCAAAGGTATGAGAGGCATAAGTGAGGTAGCCTCCTGTGGTGTGCAACACGCCCTTTGGTTTGCCGGTTGAACCAGACGTGTAAAGAATGAAGAGAGGGTCTTCCGCATCCATGACTTCCGGTGCACAGTTCGGTGCGACATCATCCCGCGATTCGTGCCACCATAGGTCGCGCCCAGCGTTCCAATCGATATTGCCACCGGTGCGTTTTACAACGAGTACAAGCCCGACATCACTCGCATTTTCTAAGGCGGCATCTACATTCTTCTTGAGGGGAATTGCCTTGCTGCCACGGATACCTTCATCGGCCGTAATGACCGCAGTTGCGCCGCAGTCCTCGATGCGGCTTGCAAGAGCGTCCGGGGAAAACCCTCCGAAGACAACGGAGTGGACAGCACCGATCCGGGCGCAGGCGAGCATTGCGTATGCGGCTTCAGGGATCATTGGCATGTAGATGACAACGCGATCACCTTTTTTTATGTCTCGCGCTTTTAAAATGTTTGCCATTCGGCACACTTCGCTATGGAGTTCGTTATAGCTAATATGTTTATGGTCAGCAGGGTCATCCCCCTCCCAAATGATTGCCGTTTGCTCACCACGCGTTTCTAGATGTCGATCAATGCAATTTGCGGTGACATTTAACTGGCCGTCTGCGAACCAGCGGATGTGAAAGTCTTCTTTATCAAAGGAGACGTCTTTGACTTCGGTGAATGGTTTCATCCAATCAAGACGACGCCCGATGTCGCCCCAATAACCATGGGAGTCACGTTCAGCCCTCTCGGCAAGAGCCTCGCGACCCGCTCGGTCAAGGCGTGTCCTGGAGGCAAAGGCTTCTGGTACGGGTATCGTGTCGGTCATGTTTTCGTCCTAAGAATCTTTTTGGTACTTTTTGTCTGGATTGGCAGACGTTCTATGCATGGTGGGGATCCATGTTAGCCATCCATGTTGGGGCTTTTAGCGTGGGTTCAGCCACGTCCATGGTCGCCATCGGAAAACATCACTTGTATAAGCCCATGAAAACCAATAGCCCAGTGTTTAAGTTAGTAGCTGCTGCCGTTTCTATTTAGGTTTTATCTAGGCTTCCCCTCATGTTGCTCAACATTTTAAAATCGAAGCTTCACGGCGCTGAAATCACGCGGACTGATCTTCATTATGAGGGGTCGATTTCTATCGATGCTAATCTTCTTGAAGCCGCTGACATGTTGCCTTTTGAGCAGGTGGAAATCTGGAATGTGACCAATGGTGCGCGTTTATCAACCTATATTATTGAAGGAGAACGCGGTTCCGGTGAGGTTATGCTTAATGGGGCAGCGGCGCGTCTGGCCGAGGTTGGCGACACGGTCATTATTGCCGCTTATGCACAATTGACCCCTGATGAAGTGCGGGACCATCGACCCACAATCGTTTTAATGGGGCCCGATAATAGTGTTAGCGAAATCAATCGATCATAAAGACGCTGTTTAATTAAGAATGCGAAGCAGTTATTCTGCTCAAATCGTCAAGCAGATGTGGCGGCATGAATTGCTTTAGTATCGTTTTTTTCAACGATTTCTGCCAACCCACGATCTGTTCCGCAGAGTTTATCCCAAAAGCGAAAATAGAGGGCAAAGTTCGCCTGATAGTTTGTATGGTGCACATTGTGGTGGCGTGCGGTGATTAAGTGCTGGCCAAAAAAACCGTTCGTTATAAAGCGCGGGAGTATTTCCCAGCCTGCATGATTGGCAACGCTACAATAGGTCATAAGGACGAGAAGGAATAAAACGGCACCGCCATGAATTGGGATAAAAAAAGTCATGAGCGGTAAGAGCCAAGCGGATAACGCTGCTTCCCAGGGATGAAATGAAAAAGCCGCCCACGGCGTTGGCGGGCGCGATCGGTGGTGCGTTAAATGGGTGGCCTTGAATAGTTTCGGGTGATGCATCGCGCGGTGCGTCCAGTAAAAGTAAGTATCGTGCGCGAATAGATATATAAAAAGGCTCAGTGGGATATAGGCCAGGCCCAGTAAACCATTGATTTCGTTATATATGGCTGTGCCGCCCGCGTCCCAAATCATATAGACAAGTGCCCCTGGGACACCATAAATTGCCGACGATGTTATCGACATTTTGATTTCGTGGATCACAACCGATCGCTGTGGCGTTTTTGTGGTTAAACGATGAGCCTGCACGCGGTCGGCAGGGCGCATCCATAACCCAGCATAAAAGAGACCCGCAATCACGAAGTAGCGCGCCCAAATAATGAGGGTCATTTGGATGTATGTTACAAAAAAATCGCTGGAAAGAATCGCCACAATGTGTCCAAAGTCCTGTTATTTATTGTATTATACGATAGCATTTGAAAAGGCGACGTTGCCGTAAAAATGCTAAGGATCAAATTTTATAGTGTGATCACCCGGCGTTCGGGGCTCTAACTGAATCATTTTATTTCCCTTAAATGGTGTTGCGCCTGATCAGGGCGCTTCGTTTAACCGTAGTGATATTATATTTTTGTTTCCTCTGGTGGAATGGGTCATGATCGGTCGCGAATGCGAGCCGAGAAAATTAAGCGAGACTGTAATTATGGCGAAAGCAGCGGTTATCGGATCAGGTTTCGGCGGATTGTCACTAGCAATTCGTTTGCAATCGTCCGGATTTAAAACTGTTCTGTTCGAAAAACGCGATCGTCCTGGTGGGCGTGCTTATGTCTATGAGCAAGACGGATTTAAGTTTGATGCTGGTCCGACAGTGATAACAGATCCGACATCCCTCGATGAGCTCTTTGCGCTGACAGGGCGAAAAATGTCGGACTATGTGGATCTTTTACCGGTAGATCCGTTTTATAGATTACACTGGGAAGACGGCTATTTTTTCGACTATTGCAGCGATGAAAAGGGCTTGCTCGACCAAATCCGGAAAAAAAACCCTGCTGACGCGGATGGCTATCAACGCTTTCACAAATATTCTGAAGAGCTCTATCGTGAGGGATATCAGAAACTTGGCGCTGTTCCATTTTTAAACTTTTGGTCGATGGTCCGCGCCGCACCACAACTTGCAAAGCTTCAAAGTTATCGTAGCGTTTATTCGCGTTTGTCTGATTTTGTGAAAGACAAGCAGTTACGCGAAGCATTTAGTTTTCATACCTTGCTTGTGGGCGGGGATCCCTTCAAGACATCATCAGTATACGCCTTAATCCATGCTCTGGAGCGGAAGTGGGGTGTATGGTTTCCGCGCGGTGGTACAGGTGCTCTCGTTGACGGACTTATTCGTCTATTCAAGGATTTGGGCGGTGATGTTCGATTGAATGCGCCCATTGCTGAGATTTCAGTTGAAGGATCGCGCGCAACTAGCGTCGTTATGGAAAATGGACAACAAGAACGCTTTGACGCCGTCGGCTCTAACGCTGATATTGTCCATACCTATGATCGTTTATTGAAGAAAACACATCGTGGACAGACATTTGCGCCGCGCATTAAAGGTAAACGGTTTTCAAACTCCCTTTTTGTCGTCTACTTTGGCCTAAAGCGAAAACACCCCAATCTTGCGCATCACTCAATCCTATTTGGGCCGCGGTATCGTGAACTGATCTCTGAGATTTTCTCTGGTCCTGAATTGCCGGACGATTTTTCGCTTTATTTGCATCGCCCGACGGCCACTGATCCAAACTTGGCACCAGAGGGGTGTGATGGATTTTATGTGCTTTCACCGGTGCCAAATTTAGCTAAAGCAAAAATTGATTGGTCGATTGAAGGGCCTAAGTATCGCGATAAAATTTTGAAGTATTTGGAAGAGCGTTATATCCCGGGTTTGAGCGAAGATATGGTAACCTGCCGAATATTCACGCCGGGCGATTTTGAAACGGAACTCAATGCTCATCTTGGATCAGCGTTTTCGATCGAACCGATCCTTACGCAGTCAGCCTATTTCCGCATTCACAATCGCGACGACAAGATTAGCAATCTTTACTTTGTTGGTGCTGGGACACATCCCGGAGCAGGCATTCCGGGTGTTGTTGGATCGGCCAAAGCAACTGCTGGGCTCATGATTGAAGACTTTAACGTCGAAGGGGCTACTGCTTCGCACGGTGCAATCGCGGCGGAGTAGGGGCGAATCTTGACTAAGGACATGCAACCTGTCGCGTCATCAATGCTGAAGTCCTACAGCAGTGCCGCTATTAAAGGCGGATCGAAAAGCTTCGCCATTGCGTCGCGGCTTTTTTCTGAGGATATGCGCGCTGACGCCCAAATGCTCTATGCGTGGTGTCGACACTGCGACGACGTGATTGATGGGCAAAGCCTAGGTGGTGATGCGCCTAATGCGGACCTGACGGTTGCGGAGCGGGCTGCGCGTCTTGAGCGCTTGATTTCCGAAACAAAAAAAGCGCTTGCGAATGAGCCATCGAGTGAAGCCTCTTTCGAAGCTTTCCGTTATGTGGCGCGAAAGCATAAATTCCCAGAAGCCTATCCGTTAGATTTACTTGAAGGTTTTTCACACGATATCGAACCGAGGGTTTATCAATCGATCGATGACCTTCTAGACTATTGTTACGGTGTTGCAGGCGTTGTCGGGGTGATGATGGCAATCATCATGGGGGTTCACCGGGATGACATCGAGACACTTGATCGTGCTTGCGATTTAGGTCTCGCCTTTCAACTCACCAATATTTGTCGCGATATTCTTGATGATGCTTCCGCGGGGCGCGTTTATCTGCCTAAGGAGTTTTTAGCAATAGAAGGGTTGGACGCAACGCCTGAGGACATTCTGAACCCACTGCAACGCGAGCGGGTTTGGCGTGCTGCTATCCGCCAATTAGATATCGCTGAGATTTACTATGACTCCGCAAGTGAGGGGGTCAGGCGCTTACCAAAACGTGCTGCTGCTGCAATTGCAGCGGCTCGGAACATTTACCGAGACATTGGTGAAAAAATACGCGCCGGCGGGCCAGAAGTCTGGGATAAGCGCGTAACTGTTTCAAAACGCCGAAAATTTGGATTAGCAGTTTCGGGTTTAGCGACGGGCGTTCCCGCTGCGATGTTTTTGTATTGGGCGCCAGGTAATCCGCGTACTGATTTGTGGAGCCGTTCCCATCGTCCAACAGTTCTCGCGTCTGCAGGCTAAAGCATTGACAGCTCAAGTGGCTACCGGCCCACGCGCCAGGAAATGCGTGAAATTAATGACTTAAAGCCGTTTAGAGAGTCCATTTTGTGGAAGGTCTTTAGGCGAATGTTGAACGGTTCACTGCCAAAGCGGTATTGATTAGAAATATACTATATAAACGATTGGGGATGGGATCCGACAATCCTTTGCCATTCCCTATTGCTTCCACTTTACACCGACGCAACTTGGATTGGAATCAGAGTGCCACTTTACAGCGCCAAGCAAAAAGTGTGCAACGGTTTTTGCGTTAAACGGCGCAATCACCATAACCTATAGCGGAATGCAATAGTGCAGAATTATTGCATTCCATTATAAGTCTTTGTTTTGCGCGTTTGCAGCAAGAACCAAACGGGCGCCGAATCGCGCACACTTTGGCTAAAAACGCTTTAATAGAAAATATGATGGCTCCGTCACTCATATAGCGATGGCAGAATTCATTAACATTCTGTTCAAAGATATTAATCAATCCTAAATTTCTACAAAAAATGGATTTATATTTATTCTAAACACACTGTTTACCCTATGCCGCTTAGTGTTGCGGCGACGGGTCCTGTCTTGCTTCACAGTGCAACGGGTCATCAGCTTGAGATTTTGAGGAAACCGCGATGATTTCGGTACGGGCCATTCAGTTCTCTATTGAAAGTGACCGTTTTGGCCATCCGCCGCAACCGGTCGAACAGAGCGTACGCCGGTCCGGTCGAAATCTCGTCAGACCGAGTTTCAAGCGAAATTATGGAATTTGGATTTCCAGAACTTCTGCAAATCCGAATACCGCAGCCAGTGCGGACAGGGGCGCTGGTGTTGATTGCAACGGTGTCTAAGCTATGCGGCAACCAAGGCTCTAACCGAGCTTAGAAATCACTCAATCCTTGCGGTCTCGAGCCGGCGTCTCTTCCCCAGGCGCCGGCTCCCTTATGTCTTAAAGCGTGCTCCCGATTGCGATCGGAATCCCAACGCTTTAAAGCGCCGAGCAAAAAGTGTGCAACGGTTTTTGCGTTAAACGGCGCAATCACCATAACCTATAGCGAAATGCAATAGTGCAGAATTATTGCATTCCGCTATAGTGGATGTTCTTCTGTTTTGCTGATGAAATGCATTGAACGAGGCATGAAGCGTGATGCGTGTGGTCATTCAGCTAAAATAAGGAAAAAGTGCGTTCCCGACAAAATTTTTATCGGAATGCCCTACTAGGCATGCTTTATACGGTTTATAGTAGAAAATAACGTGTTTTGAACGGTGCGGTATAGATGAAACAGCAACACCATATTGCGCACAAGCCTTTTGAATGGCGAGGGGTCTTAATTGCGTTTTTGATTATTTCGCTTTGGACGGGCCATTTATTTTACGCACTAAAGTTTAGTAGCCCTTCGCATCCTTTTGCGATCCCACATGTGTTGATCCAGGCATTTTTAAATGTCGGACTGTTCATTACTGCCCATGATGCAATCCATGGAAGCCTTGCGCCTGGACGACGTCGCTTAAATGATAGTATCGGCGCTATCGCTTTATTTTTGTACGGTGGATTTTTCTGGAAAAAGATGCGCGATAATCACCATGCGCACCATGCTGCACCGGTTACAGAAGATGATCCGGATTATGCAATTAATGGAGATGAACGACCTGGACGGTGGCTTTATTCCTTCCTTGTACGGTATTATTCCTGGCGGAACCTTATCGCCATGTTTCTCCATGTCGGTGTAACATGGAGTATTAGTGGTTCTTATTTTAGCATGTTATTGTTCTTTGCTGTTCCAGCTTGGATTTCAGCCATTCAATTATTTGTATTCGGTGTGTATCTTCCCCATAAAACACCGCCCGAGGGCCATACGCATCCTCACAAAACGAAAACAATTGATCATCCGGTATGGCTTTCCATGCTGACATGTTACCACTTCGGATATCATGAAGAACACCATGATTATCCTGGCGCCCCTTGGTGGCGTTTACCAGCCGTGCGCCGTATTCGTTTACTGAATGAGGCGCAGACGACCGGTGGCTCTTTTACCAAAGGCGTTGCTTAAAACATTTCCAAGCCAAGTGTATGCTGTTGGCGATAAGGAAATGCGTTAAATCAACAACTTAAAGCGCCGTTCTGATTCCAATTGAAATGGAAGCGCTTTAGGTTTTTTCTTTCAAAGAATTTCCAGCGCAATTGGCTGCTTATGTGCAAACTGGCTACGCTTAAAGTTAATTTGAAGTTGGGGTGCTGTGGTGTAATTCCGCTTCTTTGATTTGTTCACAAGAGGGCAGGGTGATGCCATCGGGCGCTTTGGTGTTGTCATTACCGCAAGCGCCTTCAAACCAAGCTGTTGAAGCTCCAAGCGCGACTGTGAAGTCTGCTCCGGAAAGGTTCGCATTCGTGAACCGAGCATATGAAATATCCGCTCCTGTGAAGACGGCATTAGAAAGATCGGCTTTCTCGAAATTGGACGCTCTAAGGTCAGCGCCATTGAATTGTGCGCCAACGGCATAGGTAAGATTGAAGCGGCCGTGCGGCGCTCTAGATCGGCCAAAGTCAGTGTTGCTAAGACGCGCTTCGGTAAAATTGACCCCGCTCAGATCGGATCCGAGGAAGGTAGCATTTTCCAGTGTGCTTCTGGTCGCATTCATACTGCGAAGGTCTGCTGTCGAAAAATCTGCCCTCGGTAAGTTGGCACGTACAAAGGTTGAGAGTGCTAGGCGTGCACTCGAAAAATCAGGATCTTCCCCCGTTGCTAAATCGAACTTTGCTTCGTCCAATAAAGCCCCTACAAAGCGCGTTCGCGAAATCTCAGCTGCAAGGAAAATTCCTTTTGGTTTTTCAACGCCGCCTAAATCTTGGTCCGTCAAAATCGCGGTGAGAGGTAAAGAGGTAATGGGTGTAAGATCTTTTTTTGTAGCGCCAGCCTCAAATCGATCACCCTTTTGAAAGAAATCCAGGCGATTTTCGACAAAAGCGCCATACGCGGTTTTAAAGGGTGCCAAAGGGTTAATCACCGTCTTCCCGGCGGCATCAGCGGATAGACTGGTAACGAGGGCTACCAGGCCGACAAATATCACTAACAAAAGAATGACGATCGAACGCATACAAACACTCTTATTTCCGAGAAGTGTTGCGCAGATCGTTCAATTATACGTTAATTCAATGGTCCTATTGGTTAATGAATTCAAAACACCAGAGCGCTTCGCCGATAAGTGTGTCGGTTGATGGTTCCGTCCATCAACTCGGCAATAGGTCGAACAATTGTTCGACCGACGAAACAAGGACTTAGAGCGCTTCGCCGATAAGTGTGATCGGTTATCGGCAAAAGAAGCGCGACAAATCAAATACCTAGACCGGCGTTCCGATTCCATCGGAACGCAAAAAGCTCTTGAATCGAAAAGCTAAGTCTATCCGGTTGGCATCCTCGGCAATCATATCATCGGCGGCCAATCGCCTGTAAGAATTGGCTTTAAGAGCAGCCGGTTGCGTGCCCGCAACTATCACAACGCAAGCAGGTTCCATTGCGAACTAAAGTGAATTGCCCACATGCAGGACAGGCATCTCCCTCGTACCCTTTTGCCCTAGCTTGATTGATCGCAGAAAAACTACCCCTTTGAACCGAATTTTGTCCATTCGGTGTCGCAAGCCTGCCTTTTGTTGTTTTTTGATTGACCACTTTCGCGAGTTTCGCGATCTGCTGTTCTATTTGCAACGGAGCGCTGTCTGATGTTTCAGCATCCATTTGCTTTGTAAAAGGGTTGTTATGTTCACCTTCGTCAACAATTTCTGCTGTTTCATCATTGGCTTGTTCCGTGGTTGGAAGGTCAGTATCGCCATTATCTTCATTAGCGGGGCTTTCTTTTTGTCGAAAGCGGTCAAAATCGCCCCCTCGAAGCACAACAAGATTATCCGTGACGGTTGATCGGCTAAACCCCTTAGAAATTAAGCGAGCGGCTTCCTCTTGAATTTTTTCATTGTCAACGCCAGAGCCAATAGCATCAACGGCAGTTTCTTCCGGCGCCACATGGGCAAGATCACTGCGACCGAGATAAGAGATCGCTAGCTCCCTAAAGATATAGTCGATGATTGACGTTGCGTTTTTGATTTGATCATTACCCTCCACGGGCCCCGATGGGTCAAACCGTGTGAAGACATAGGCGTCTACGAATTCTTCGAGCGGCACGCCGTATTGAAGTCCCAGCGACACAGCAATCGCGAAATTGTTCATCAGGCTCCGAAAAGCTGCGCCCTCTTTGTGCATGTCGACAAAAATCTCACCCAGCTCACCATCATCGAATTCCCCGGTGTGAAGGTAAACCTTGTGACCACCGACAATCGCCTTTTGAATATATCCTTTTCTTCGGTCAGGGAGTCTCCTCCGGCCTGGTGTGCGTTCGATCACCCGTTCGACAATCCGTTCAGCAACTATTCTCGAGCGCTCCGCTGCTGGTGCCTCAGTAATCGAGGCAGCGAAGTCCTCTTCGTCGTCATTATTGTCGTTCTCGTTTAAGGCGAGGGCCGTCAACGGTTGTGATAGTTTTGATCCATCTCGGTAAAGGGCAATGGATTTCAGGCCCAAATCCCAGGCTTTTAAATAGGTCCGCCCGCAATCCGCAATCGTTGATTTCGCTGGAAGATTTACCGTCTTTGAGATTCCCCCTGAGATAAAGGGTTGGCAAGCGGCCATCATTTCGAGGTGGGCGTCAATCGAAAGCGCTCGCTCTCCAATCCGTCCACATGGAACAGCGCAATCGAATACTGGCAGATGACCGACGGCCAAATGGGGTGCCCCTTCAAGGGTCATTGCGCCGCATGCAAAAAGGTTTGCCGCATGGATATCTTCATCGGAGAATCCAAGATCGCGCAATACCTCATAACCCGAACGGTTCATTTCTTCATCGCTATAACGCAGGACAGTTTTGCAAAATTCCTCGCCGAGGCTGTGCGGAAGAAAAGCGAATGTCAGATCAAATGCTGATTTTATGCGCTCTTCCAGAGCATCGAGGTGTCGCTGAAGAAAACCTTCGCTTTTAAGGGCGCTATGGTTGATCACTGGTGCATGTTTTAGCGTTGCGCGTCCAACCGCGTAATGGACGATGTCTTCAATCTCCTGTTTGTCATAACCAAGGGTGGCTAATGCCTCAGGTACCGACTGATTGATCAATTTGATATGCCCGCCGCCTGCTAGCTTTTTGAATTTTACAAGCGAGAAGTCTGGTTCAATGCCAGTTGTATCGCAGTCCATAACAAGGCCAATCGTTCCTGTTGGGGCGATGGCCGTCGCCTGTGCATTGCGGAATCCGGACGCCTCGCCATATTCGATGACGTCGTCCCAAATTGTTCGTGCACGTTCTGCGAGTGCCGGCCATGGGCATGCGGCTGGATCAAATACTGCAGGATTTTTGTTTAGGCCTTCGAAGGGACCAGAGCCGGTATTGGCAGCACGCGCGTGATTTCTCATGACTTTTGACATCGCGGGCTGATTGTCAGGGTAAGCTGGAAATGCACCGATGGCAGCAGCCATCTCTGCAGATGTTTTATAGGCTGTGCCCGTCATCAACGCACTAATACCGGCGGCAGCTGCGCGGGCATCGACGCTGTCGTAAGATAGCCCCGAGCGCATAACGAGCGCACCAAGGTTCGCAAAACCAAGACCGAGGGTGCGATAATCATAACTACGTTTTGCAATGGCTTCTGAGGGGTATTGCGCCATGGCAACAGAAATTTCTAAAACAACCGTCCAGATACGACAGGCGTGTTCAAAGCCTGCAACGTCAAAGTTACCTGCTGCACCATTGATGATCTCTTCTTTGAACGCTGCTAAATTAAGGCTTGCCAAATTGCATGCAGTATCATCAAGGAAGAGATATTCCGAACATGGATTTGATGCGCGAATCTCGCCATCAGCAGGACAGGTATGCCAGGCATTGATGGTATCGCTGAACTGCAGTCCGGGGTCAGCGCACTGCCATGCCGCTTCGTTGAGACTTTGCCAGATTTCTTTTGTTTCCACCGTACGGACAACTTCGTCGCGAACCCGCCCAATCAGTGGCCAGTCTTCGCGCGTTGATAGGGCTTCGAAAAAATCATCGCCGACCCGCACCGAATTATTGGCGTTCTGTCCACTGACGGTTCGATAGGCTTCAGAGTCCCAATCAATATCAAACGTCTCGACGCTTATTGAGCGCACCCCTTGATGAGCAAGGTCTATGACCCTTTTGATGGCGCTTTCTGGTATAAAAGCGGCTCGGGCTGCTTTTACCGCTGCTGACAGAACAGCATTTTCTCTTGGGTTTGTGCGTTCGTCACCCTCCAGATGCCAGCAAGCCGCGAGTATTTTGGGAAGATGTCGACTGAGTGCTTTCGACCCGGCGACAAGGGCGGCGACCTTTTCTTCTTCGCGTGCTTTCCACGTCACAAACTCTTCGATGTCGGGGTGATCTGCATCAAGAACGACCATTTTTGCCGCCCGCCGGGTAACGCCTCCCGATTTTACGGCGCCCGCTGATGCATCACCGACATTGAGAAAACTGATTAACCCGGAGCTCGTGCCGCCGCCTGACAACGGCTCGCCTTTTCCTCGAAGGGTGGAAAAATTGGTTCCTGTGCCAGAGCCAAATTTGAACAGAAGTGCCTCTCGTCGCCAAAGGTCGAAGATGCCGCCTTCGCCAACGAGATTATCATTCACAGACTGGATAAAACACGCGTGCGGTTGAGGCCTCTCATAGGCCGAGTTCGCATTGCGGACCTTGCTGGTGTCTGGATCAACATAGAAATGGCCATTGGCATCGCCCTCCAGACCGTAGGCCCAATGAAGACCCGTGTTGAACCATTGTGGAGAGTTTGGTGCAGCCATTTGGTGCACCATCATCGCTCTTACTTCGTCCATAAAAACTTGTGCCGATATTTCATCGTCAAAAAGCCCTGATTTCCATCCCCAATAGCTCCAGGCACCGGCCATGCGGTCAAAAACAGCACGGGCGTCCCGCTCTGGAGAAAATCGTTCAGCAGCTGGCCGTTTGGCGAGCGCTGCAACATCGGGAATGGATCGCTGCAGAAAAACTGGAACGTCTTTCTCGGGATTTTTTTTAACGCACGCGGGCACACCGGCTTTTCGAAAGTACTTTTGCGCCAATATATCGACAGCGGTCTGGCTCCAAGCTTCTGGCGCAATAACACCCTCGGCCTCGAACAGAACATCGCCCATCACAGTTTTAATTTCGCTTTTTCTTTCGATAAAGCGAATACCCGCGTACGGGTTTGCATCAGATTTGGTAAAGACGCGCTCAAATTTCATTCGACTGGATCCAGTGTTAACTGTTCGTTCTTATAGCGCCAGCTTGGGCACTGAGGCGGTTTAAAGGTTGACCTCAACGGCAAACCCACAGTGTTTTAAATTATGTGCTTAATACTATGGATCGCCGACAATTTAAGGGCATTGTCGCAACGCTCTAGTGATATTATTATGATGATAACCAGGCGATTCGCGGTAAAATGCAAAAGCTATGTTAAAACAGCTATTTACTTGGTGGAACGGAACCACTTTCGGAACCTCGTTTACCCTTTGGCGGCGGCGGGCGAAAGAAGTGGGACAGGACCATCAGGGTAATCGATATTTTGAAGAACCAATAGCAAGCGCATCCGATGGACGCACGCGGCGATGGGTTGTCTACCACGGCGTTGCCGAGGCATCCCGCGTTCCCTCGGATTGGCATGGTTGGTTGCACCACACCTTTCAAGACCCCCCGAGCGAAAAGCCGCTCCTGAGGCGTTCTTGGGAAAAGGATCACATGCCTAATATGACCGGGACGCCGCTTGCCTATCATCCCACAGGGTCGTTAGCGCGCAAGGATGGTTCGGGCGTGCAGGAAACCTATGAGGCTTGGTCACCGGATCAGAATTAATCCCCCTCGGCAGCTCAAAATTTCGGCGTTCTTTGGTATGGGTTCGGCAAAATTTTGCCAAGGTTTCAACTCTTTATCTCGCTGGTGGTCACTGTATGATCTTTGTTGAGCGCTCTGTTTAAGCCAAAAACGAGATGTTTTTATTGGCGTGAGATCAAACAATCGGTTTAGGTGTCATGGTAAGGGTTTATGAGATCGGGGTGTTGGAAGAGCATGGCAAAAAAGTTTAACGATCCTTGTTTTGGTTTTGCTTTGATCGGCAGCGTCGTTGCCGTTTCGATGGTAACGGGACCATCATTTGCGCAAAGTAGTGACGCCTCTAATGCCGCAGCCGCATTGGACGATTTATTGTCGGATCAACCGTCTGATACCGATCCAGGCAGCGATAAGTCCGCTTCGGAATTGGATGCACTCGGCGCTCAAACTGAGATTGATGATCCGGCTTTTAATAGTGCGGCTGGCCAAACCGGGGACACGGCTGGTCCAAGCGAGCTCGATGCGCTTTCCCGCTCAGCAGACGAACAATTCTCAGACATGGAAGAGCGGATAGACAGAGAGCCCGTTTCCGTGACTGTGCGTGCTCTCAATAAAGTAACGGCGAAATACACGGATCTCAGTATTGGTATGAATTCGATCGTACCTTTCGGTTCCCTCGATATCGGCGCATTTCACTGTGATAAACGCCCGCCGGAAGATTTCCCCGAAGTAAGTGCGTTTTTGCAAGTCTTTGACCGCTCGCCCGAGGCGGCAGCGGCTAAAGCTGAAGACGTTCCGAGTGGTGATGACAGGGACATCGAAGATGTTGCGCGGAACAATGACGGTGAGCCAGATTATTCGGTTGATCGCACGGCAGATGCGGCGAATGCTTTTGAGCTCGCCGCTGATGAGCGAAAAGCGTTAGGGCTTAGTGCCGAGAGTGAGGCTAATAGCGCCTTGTCTGCTGAAGACAAGATGGTTTTTACCCTCGACGAGGCCGCTTCATTTGATCGCGATCCCAATGGCCGAAAGATTTTTAGCGGTTGGATGTTTGCATCAAGTCCGGCGTTAAATCCCCTGGAACACCCCGTCTATGACGTCTGGGTGATTGACTGCGAGACCCAAGTTGCGACGGCTTCGGCTGAAGCGCCGTCTAATACTCGGTCCGCTCCATAAAAATCTGTCTGTTTGCCAATCAGTGAGCGAAGGACGTCCTGGTATTGCGCATTTGGCCATTCACGAACCCCAAATTGGGCGAGGTGATCGGTATGAAACTGCGCATCTAGTAGCATGTATCCGCCGTATTTGAGGCGTGCGCATAAATGCAGGAAGGCGACCTTGCTGGCATTTGTCACGCGTGAGAACATACTCTCGCCACAAAACACGCCGCCAACCGTGAGACCATACAGACCACCAACCAGGCGTCCCTCTCGCCAACATTCAACGCTATGGGCAATGCCCATTTCGTGGAGTTCGGTATAGGCATCGAGGATAGGATCGCAGATCCATGTCTCTTCACGACCGGGGTATGGTTCTGCACACTCTTCCATTACAGTGCGGAAGGCGGTGTCGACGCGCACGTCAAATGGTGCCCGGCGGAGGAATCGCATCAGTTTTTTGGGACCATGTGTTTCTGCTAGGACAAGAACGCCGCGGTCTTTCGGAAGCACCCAGACGACGTCTTTTGCGTCGCGTTCCCGCGCCATCGGGAAATAACCGATGGCATATGCCGCTAATAAGTCGTCCACATTGAGGACACTGTTCGGATCATTTTGCACGGCTTTTATAGTGCTGAGATTCCGTGTCTTGCCCAGTAAAATTTGAAGGTAAAATTTGAAGGTAAAATCTGGATGTAAAATTTAAGCGCAGTGTTTGATATACGAAGTTATCGGTAAAATCTTATGCGCTTTGCCTAAAACATTTCTCGCTCAAGTCGTCACCGGTTGAGTGGTTCGAAATGCGTCAAATAAAAGACTTAAAGCCGCTCAGCGATTCCATTTAAAATGGAGCAGCTTTAACAGCCGAAATCTGTGATTACAAAAAACATCGCGACGTCAATGGGAACCGGGGCGACGCTTTATGAGATCACAGTCGATTCTAACCAATCTTCGAGCCAGTGAATGTGGTAATCCCCTTCGCGGAATGACGGTTCTTCCAGCAGGCGGGCAAAAAGCGGGATTGTTGTTTCAACGCCCGCAATGGCGGTCTCGTTTAAGGCGCGGGCAAGGCGAGCGAGACATGTCGGCCGGTCATCACCGAAGACAATCAGCTTTCCAATCATCGAGTCATAATAAGGTGGGATCGAGTACCCGGAATAGATTGCACTATCAAATCGAACACCTGGGCCGCCGGGGGCATGGAAAAACGAGATCTCTCCGGGCGAGGGTCTGAATGTCTGTGGATTTTCAGCATTGACGCGGCACTCAATGGCGTGCCCTTTGAAAACGACATCTCCCTGTTTGAAGCTCATAGGAACACCGGAGGCGACGCGTATTTGCTCGCGCACGATATCGATCCGGGTGACTTGTTCGGTGATTGGATGTTCTACTTGAATACGAGTATTCATCTCGATAAAGAAGAATTCACCATTCTCCCAAAGAAACTCGATCGTACCTGCGCCTAAATAACCAAGTTCACCAACAGCGCGCCGGGTGATTTCACCAATTTTTTCGCGCCCCTCTGGATCAAGTGCAGGGGAAAGGGCTTCTTCTAATACCTTTTGGTGGCGGCGTTGAAGGGAGCAGTCGCGCTCGCCAAGCTGGGTCACGTTCCCATGGGCATCTGCTAATATCTGTATTTCAATATGACGTGGCTTTTCTAGGTATTTTTCAAGATAAACCGCATCATCCCCGAATGCTGCCATGGCTTCGGATCGCGCCGTGTTAAAAGCTTCCGAAAGGTCAGCGGCTGTTTTGGCGACCTTCATGCCGCGCCCGCCACCCCCGGCAGCGGCCTTCACAAGAACAGGATAGCCGATGGCTTCTGCTTCTTTCTCCGCTTCTGCCAATGATGTCACGGGGCCAGGGCTTCCTGGTACAAGGGGGATCCCGACGCGTTTCATGGCGGCTTTCGCAGCAATCTTGTCGCCCATTTCTCGAATATGCTGCGCAGACGGACCAATAAAGGTAATATTATGGGCATCAACGATTTCGGCGAAACGCGCGTTTTCCGACAGGAAACCGTAGCCTGGATGGATGGCATCAGCACCGGTAATTTCCGCGGCTGATATGATGGCTGGGATGTTTAAATAGCTGTCTTTTGGCGATGGAGGCCCGACGCAAACGCTTTCATCCGCCAATCTGACATGAAGAGAATTCGCATCGGCTGTCGAATGGACAGCGACCGTCGATAGGCCAAGTTCTTTACACGCACGATGGATCCTGAGCGCGATTTCCCCGCGGTTGGCGATCAGGACCTTTTTAAACATGCTCATTCTTCCATTTCATGCGGACTTTGTCGTGAAGCCGTTGATCGTGCGCTACGTAAATTCAGCTGATCTTGGTTGACCGTTGTATCTCCGCCGTACTCGTATTGTTTATCGATAAGAATTAGGCTCGTGTGGGACGATGTGAAAGTTTAGGGAAGCCCGATTATTTAATTTTTTTCTCGTTTAATTGATCACCACGAGCGCTTCACCAAATTCAACGGGCTGGGCATCGGCGACGAGTATGTCCGACACCACGCCTGATTTTGGCGCTGGCACGGGGTTCATTGTTTTCATGGCTTCGACGATCATCAAGGTTTGGCCTTCCTTGACCTCGTCTCCGACTTTGATGAACGCGGGCGCGCCGGGTGATGGCGATAAATAGATCGTCCCAACCATAGGCGATGCAACGGCTCCCTGTTTGGATGCGCTTTTTTCCAAGGCCAAAGGTGAGGACGGGGCGGCTGGGGCTGTTGGTGCTGCGGTGGGAGCTGCCTGTTGCATCGCTGGGGCAATTTGCGGTGCAATCATTTGCGGTGCGGTCGCAGCAATGGTAGTTGCCCCTTTCGATACTTTTATACGCACATCGCCTTTTTCAATTTCAATTTCGGTTAGCCCGGTGTCGTTGAGGACATCAGCTAAATCTCGGATCCAAGCAACATCGATATCAGCGGCATTATTTTCAGACTTAGCCATTACGAACCTTGTTATTATTTTGTTCTGCGCTTTTCGATCAGCCGGCGCATCGCGTCAAGCGCTAGTAAATACCCATCTGCGCCAAATCCACAAATTACGCCATTCACACCCTTGCTGAGGTAGGACGTATGTCTGAAGGTTTCGCGTGCAGCGGGATTGGATAAATGAAGTTCTATTGATGGAATATCAATTGATTTGACGGCATCCAAAAGAGCTATCGACGTATGTGTATAGGCGCCTGCATTTAAAATAACGCCACTCGCTTTCAAATTTGCCTCATGCAACCAATCCACCAATACGCCCTCATGGTTGGTTTGCCGGAATTCAATATTAAGCCCGATGGAACCCCTATAAGCGACACAGGTTTTTTCAATATCCGCCAACGTATCGGATCCGTAGATATGCGGTTCGCGTTGCCCCAATAGATTGAGGTTAGGTCCATTGAGGATGAAAATGCTATTGCCGCTGGTGATCGCAATACTCCATCACGTTTCTGGTCGAAACCCGGTACCGTCAAAAACCCGGTACCGTCAAAACCATGTTTATGGGCCAAATGGGTTAACGCCGAACTTTTCTACGCTTGTAACCTTGAAAATAAGAACCCAAATTTATATCCGAAAGACGTTACAAACGCCGTTCTGCGTTTTTGTAGTCTGATATCGGTCCATTAGCGGTAGTTATACTCATCAGGGCGACAATGAAAATAACCATTAACGGCGAGCCACACGAAATAGAGCAAGGGCTCTCTATTTTTGATCTCGCAGCGACGTTAGAGCTCGCACCGGATAAGATTGCCATCGAGCGTAACCGGTCAATTGTTCCAAGATCCACATTCGCAGAAACACGTCTATGTGATGGTGATCACATCGAAATTGTCTGTTTTGTGGGCGGTGGATAGGGTCATTCGAATGGCTCTTGGTATCAGCTAAACTTTATTAGAGGATGAAAGTAAACTTTGGTCGATGAACCGTTAGTGATTGCAGGACAGGTATTTTCGTCGCGTTTAATTATCGGCACAGGAAAATACGAAACCTATGAGCAAAATGCGCGCGCCGCCGAAGCCGCTGGCGCGGAAATCGTCACCGTCGCGGTCCGCCGGGTGAACCTTACCGATAAAGACAAGCCGTTATTGGTCGATTATCTCGACCCCAAAAATTATGTCTATCTGCCAAATACGGCGGGCTGTTTTACTGCCGATGACGCCATCCGGACCTTGCGATTGGCACGAGAGGCAGGCGGTTGGGATCTTGTTAAACTTGAGGTCTTGTCTGACCAAAAGACCCTTTATCCTGATATGGCTGAGACGTTGAGGGCCACAGAATTGCTGGTTGAGGATGGGTTCAAGGTGATGGTGTATTGCTCTGATGATCCCGTCTATGCCCGTCGCTTGGAGGACGCTGGCTGCGTTGCCATCATGCCATTAGGATCATTAATTGGGTCGGGGCTTGGGGTTCAAAACCCCGTTAATATTCGTCTGATTGTTGAGCAATCCGATGTACCCGTCATAGTTGATGCGGGCGTTGGAACGGCCTCTGATGCTGCGGTTGCCATGGAGCTTGGATGTGATGGCGTTTTGATGAATACGGCGATTGCAGAAGCTGGCAATCCGATTTTGATGGCGTCCGCCATGAAGCATGCCGTCATTGCAGGACGAGAGGCCTACCTCGCTGGGCGCATGGCCAAAAAGCGCTATGCTGATCCGTCGTCACCACTCGCTGGGCTGATCTAAATCATTTCCACGCCAAGTGTGTGCGGTTCGGTGTTTTGCATAGGCACAAAAACAAAGAATGACAGCGTTGCATTGATTCCATTTGACGTTGCGCCGCTTCAGAGACAGCTGCTTTAGGTCTACTGCACAGTCTGAAGTGCCGGAGGCGATAGCGTTTTTTTGGCGTCACAGGGCTCCGCGAGGGTGGTTCCGCTTGTAAAGAGTTGGCTTTTTACCGCGGCCAAGGCCTCGTAGAACGCGATCTTACCAGTGCCGCCCGCCTCCGCATTCCCAGCAATTGCCGAAATGAAACGGCGTCCAGTTGGTGAAATTTGTTGTTCTAGTGAAAGCAACCTTACGGCTTCTGCGACAGCCATACTTGTTATAGCGGCGACGCCCTCAGCGTTAGCAATAGTATCGGCTGTCATTAAAGCGGCATCGCATCCCATACTGACGATATCTTGGTTGTCTCGGTTGCAGGTTATGGAATGTGCTGACATGGGGAACGCTAATGATTGATTATGGGCCGTGGTCGACGTGGCTGTGAATTGAGCGCCTTGGAAACCGAACTCCACGCCCTTCGTTCCGCCATTCAAGAAGGCGGGCAAAATTTGGTTGATACCATCATGTAGTAAGAAGTTCAGTTGGCGTTCCATCAAGACGGTCAGTTTAACAACCGCAATCTTCATCGCGTCCATCGCCATGGCAATTGGTTCGCCATGGAAATTCCCACCATGAACGATTGCTCTGTCATCAGCAAAAAAGACGGGATTGTCGCTAACTGAATTGAGTTCGTCCAGAAGGGTATCGCGGGCATTTTCAATTGCTTGGTTGATGGCACCAAGAATTTGCGGGGTACACCGAATGGAATAATGCTCTTGCAGGGGGCGTGGGTTATGCGCGTCATAATCTGTATGCCGCAATAAAGCAGGACTTTCCGCCATTAGATGACGGAGGCGATAGGCGGCGCCCCCTTGTCCATTACTTTTCTTGACGGACGACAGCGCCGCGCTGAATGGCTCTTCACCGGCGCCGACAATTTCTGCCATTAGGGCACTTATTTGAAACGCTACGTCGACAAGCCGCATGGCATCGATCACTGCGACGAGACCAACGCCAGTCATCGCTGACAAGCCATTCACGATTGCTAGCCCGTCTCTGAAGACTAATTCGATTGGGTCGCATCCCGCTATTTCAAGGGCATAGTCGGCAGACGCTTGATTGTTCGGTAGCAAAGCATCGCCTTCGCCAACCAACAACAGGCCGAGGTGGGCTAACTGCACGAGATCCCCACTCGCGCCGACGCCCCCGTGCCGCGGTATGTATGGTGCAACGCCAGCCGATAAAAGTTTCGCCATTGTCGTCGGAAGAAGGCTGCGTACCGCTGAACGATTTCTGGACATACTGCACGCGCGGGCAAAAAGAGCAGCGCGTGCTTGCTGCCAATTGAGGGGGGCGCCAAATCCACTTGCATGACTCAGCAGTAATTGGCGTTGTTGCGATGGTAGTTGTGTACGATCGATTGGTGTCGTGACCATTGGGCCTAGACCCGTGTCGAGACCATAAACGGGTGACCCAGGCGACGAGATTGCACCGCCCGATGAAAAAACCTCGAACGATTCATCTAATTGTTGAAGCGTTCTGCTATCGATACGAACGCATACGTCTTCATCAAGTGTCGTTCTTACATCTTCGAGTTGGTAATCCGCGTCTTCGGAAATCAGAATTTGGGTCATTTGGATGATATCGTTTTGGTAATGAAAAAATCATCGCATATGAGGGAATGCGACAAAATACGGTTAAGAAAACTTTCGAAACAACATTGTATGCACCGATCGTTTCGGTGTGATACTCAACCTAAGCGTCGTTCGCGCGCAAATGCAACCCAGTCGTCAATTGCGGCGAGCGCGCCGATACCCCCTAATTTTTCTCTCAAAGCCGCAACATTCACATCCGCGAGATCATCGAGCGTTTCAATGCCGACTTTGTTCAGGTGCCAAACCATCCCTTCGGCAATTGATGGCAACTCTGCTAAAGACTGCGTAACGGCTTGAGCGTCACTTGTGTCATTGTTGGTATCGCTCAGTGTTGCTTCATTCTTGGTGTCATCACTTAAGTTTTTTGTACACGTATCATCGATCGCGACAGGATCACTTTTTTTATTGAGCGTATCTTCACTCGTGCGAGTGTTCGTTTCTGTACCGGATAGTAGAGCCAACGTTTCTGGCGATGCAGCGTACTGTCTTTGTTGGGACTGCGCGTCGATCGCTGCATCGGCAGTATTTGAAACAGTTTGTTCTTTTGAGGACGACTTCTGGTCCACTGATGGGCTTGTTTTGGTGCTACGGTCACCTTCGGATTTTCGCGCGTAACGCCTACGCGCTAATCGATCTTTTCTCAATTGAGCCAGTCGTTCGCGTGATGCCTTGCGCAATTCCTGAACTCGGGTGCGATAGGAGAGGGGGGCTGGCTGTGTGAATGTCTCTTCTGTCATTCTCATTCGTCCAAATCGATACCAAACGAAGCTATTTTATCTGTATACAGTTTTAAAAAAAGAAACCTATCGCATACAGTCGAAGAAGTTTGTACCGGGATCTAATTCCAATTTCAGGATTATGGTTCCTATAAACATCGCATCTAAAATTAGGAAAGCACTATATCGTCCTAGTCCACCATTTATTGCCTCTATCCAAAATCAATATTTGGAAGCATGTGTTGGCACACCATGCTGCTTTGCAAATGGATTAATTGATTAGTTCCCGGTACAAACTGTTATCATGCTTGTTGCGAAATTTACGCCGCCTGTGGTTCTACCGTAAGGCCAATGGCCTCGGCGTATTTCAGCCACGTTTCGACCGATGCAACCACTGCGCGAACTTCAATTGCGACCAGTTCGATACCAACAAGCGCGACACGAACAAACGCATCAAGAACAAGACCTTTGTCCAAAATGCGATCGACAACTTCGGCCAAGCTCGAGGATGCAACACTTTTCTCTATAGCCATAAGATTTTCCTTCCTCATTTTTTGCTTCCGGCGGCAGAGTTTTGACAAGTAACAAGGGTTATTTCGCCCACGATTGTATTGCGTCTCCGAATGCCGCCGTTAGCCTTAATAAATTTTTCCCATTAACGAATAATCAAAATTGAGGATAAAAATCACAAAATATGGATTTATATGTATGGGAATGAAAGTAGTCATAAAGCTTACTGAAACATTAACTGTCGATCTTTGTCCACGCTTAATGTTTTTTTAAAATATTACCGAAAATACTGATGCAACGTTAAGTAGAAACTCTAACGCAGTTGATCGCTGCGATGTCCAGAAGAGGACGCTCCATTGGCGACCACACAAAACATAGAGCAAAAGTGTCTATCGACAGAATCGTTCACCGGTTCAAACGAAGAGGACCGTACCACGCTTACAGACCAGAAATCTGAGCGAACATCTGTGCGTCAAATATCCAGCAATGTGGTCAGCCTCAAAAGCGACCGCGACATATTTCTCGATACGGCGCTGTCCTCAATCATTGACCGGACATTGGTCTATCTGCGCTCTGGAATTCCGGTTCACCTGCGTGGCCCTGCTGGGGCAGGAAAAACGACATTAGCGCTCCAGGCAGCCGCACGATTGAACCGTCCAGCTGTTTTGATGTCTGGTGACAGCTGTCTATCCTCCCAGGACCTCGTTGGCAAAGAAACAGGGACGCGTAGCCGACGGGTTGTCGATAAATTTATTCATAGCGTTCAAAAAACAGAACTAGAAACCGTTGGTGTGTGGGTTGATAAACATTTGACGACCGCCGTTTTGAACGGATACACACTTGTTTATGATGAGTTCACAAGATCACCAGCCAATGCGAATAATGCTCTTCTTACGGCGCTTGAAGAACGGCGCCTGATTGTTCCGGGGCGATCGGATGAAGAGACTCTGATCGAAGCGCATCCTGAGTTTCGTGTCATCTTCACATCCAATCCGGACGACTACGCTGGGGTTGAAGTCCCTCAAGATGCACTGATCGATAGGATGATCACGCTGGATGTTGCATCCCATAGCGTCGATACCGAAGCGGGTATAATCAGCGTCCGATCTGGCCTCGACATCGGCATTGCCAAGAGGATTGCCCTTCTTGTGCGCCGATTGCGCGCCGAGACCCAGCAAACGAGAACATCTGTACGCAGTTCGATTATGATTGCAAAGGTTGTTGCAGCCAATCGGCTCAACTCGCGTATGACCGACGCGGCATTTGTTCAGCTTTGCATCGATGCACTTTTTTCCCAATGGTCGCAGAACGAGGAAGTTGCCAATCGGGCTAAATTCATAACGGAACTAGCGAACGCTCTTCGGTCCATTGATATCGAGGAGGAAAATTTATGACCAGATTGGTTGCGAAAAGATCGATGCGTATCTCGGTTGTGCCCCCACGTGTTGGAAAAACGCGGGCACAGATCTCCTCCGAAATGACTCGCCTGGAATTCGAAAGAGAACGGATAGCCCGCGAGATCAGAACAATTGAAAGCAGATTGATTGGTTTGAAAGCAAGCCGAGTGAGTATTGATGGCCGGATCTCGAAACTTCATTCTGCCCTCTTTAGTTTGTTCCAGCTCAAATAACGATTTGTAAGAAAATATTTAGGTGCTCCATATGAAGACCGTTGACGTAATTACCCGCGCCCGTGAGGAAATTAGACTCATCGCAGGAAAAAATATCGAAACAATTGTGTCCTGTGAACGGGAGAAAAATGCTTGGATAATCAGTCTTGAAGTTGTCGAGACGAAAGCCCGATTGGAAACGAATGATATCATTGCGGTTTATGAAATCGCGCTGGATCAATCATCGCTTGACGTCATCCGATATAAGCGTGTGAACCGCTATACGCGATGTTCCCTTGCCGATAGCTCTGCAGCATAAAGACGATGACGAGCGTAATTCAACATCCGACACGCGGTGAAGGCATTGGCGATATTCTTGAACGGGTATTGGATAAGGGCGTTGTCATTGCGGGTGATGTCTCAGTATCTCTTGTGGGAATTGAGCTACTGACGATTCGTTTACGGTTGATTGTCGCATCAGTCGATAAGGCGGTCGAAATGGGGATCAATTGGTGGGAGACAGACCCAACCTTAAATGGATCCGCACCAAGTCGTGAATTAGAGGACAAGAACTCACAGCTTAATAAGCTGCAATTGGAAAACCAAGCGCTGCGCGGGCAGCTCGCCATGATTGAACAGCGCCTCAGCGCCGTTGAACCCGGCTAATCTGAAGGAAGTCGACAGTGGTCAATTCGACAAAAGACAACCGCCAAGAACGAAAGACGCGTAACGCTGCGTCTGGCGCGGAAGCCTTAAACGAAATCGCTGGCCGTCTGGGAGACCTATTCGGCCGTGTTCGCGATGTTGTTGAAAAAGCCGAGAATGATCTTGGTAGCATCGATGAGACTGTTGAAATTGGCGATGACAAAGGAATCAAAGCGATTGCGGGATTAAGGGTGCGTACGGCGGGAAGTGAAAAGACGCTGAGCAATGATGCTAGTGGGTCCGTATTTGATTTGAATTTAAATGAATCCGCAACGCTGCATTCAACCCCAACAATGTCCACTTTTGAAGTACATGATTTGGGAGCAACATTATTGGTCACCGGGGGCACATCAGAAACAGATAAGTCCGCGGTCGGTATAACGTTCGATCCAGATAATCAGTCCCTTTCTATCCAAACGAGCGATAATATTACATCGGTCGATCTTCCAAAAAATATTGATCCTGAAGAAATCGATTACGAGATCCGTAACGGGATTATCGAAATCAGTCTCACAGTGATTGATGCTTAGAGCTGATTAAAACTTAAATTGACGGTTGGCTAGTATGAGTGAAACCCATCGATATTATTACGCTGTTATGCCCGAGGATACTATTTGTCAGGCACGTCTTGATGCGTTGACTGCAAAGCCCATAGGGGGGGGGACCCGCTTTTTTATGGCCAATACGAATGGCCTTAGCATCATTTATAGCGGTACGGATCAAACGGAGATATTGTCAACGCGGCGGCATATGCTCAATCATACGCGTATTCTCGAAGGGCTTATGGAAAAGGGGGCGATACTTCCATTCCGGTTTGGCGTCATTGGGCCAGAGAATGGCGCGTTAGAGAATATCATCACCATGCGGGCAACAGATTTACGCTCGCAATTGAATGCTCTTCAGGGTCAATATGAAATGGGGATTCGAATTTCATGGGAACGCTCAGAGATAATGAAGAGGGTTGTTGCTGATGATGCGGACCTGTCGACAACCTATGATGCTCTCAAGGGTCGACCGGATGTTGAAACACACTATGCGCGTGTTGAGCTTGGCAGGAAGGTTCATACCGCACTATCAGAAAGGCGATCCCGTGAAAGCGAAATGATCGCTAGGCGGATCGAAGAACGAGCACTTAGGTCAGCGCGACTTGATCTTCATGATGATATGTCGATCCTCAACGGGGCTTACCTTGTCGACAAACACACGGAGCAATCAATCTTATCGCTCGTTGAAGAGTTTGATCAGGCGTCGCCAGACCTTTACCGAATAAAAATACTTTCGCCCGTTCCACCATTCAATTTTGTCTCAATTGACTTAAACCCCGCTGAAGCGGCGGCCTAACAGGAGCGCAGAAGAATGGGACTTCTCAAAACACTCATTGGTTGGCCCGTCCTTGGCCCTGCGCATGCTGCAAAGTGGGCCATCCTACAGGTGCATGATGCCGCGTATAATGAGTTATACGATCCAGATGCAATTAAGCGGCAATTGATAGAACTCGAGACAAAATTGGACGATGGTGAAATTAGTGAAGAAGCCTTCGAAGCGGTTGAACTAGAATTATTGCATCGATTAAAGGAGATACAAAATGGACGCTAGTGGGAATGGCACAGTGTCCCTTGTATCTCCTAACGAAACCGCTGACTGTGTCGTTAGAATTATTTCCGCTTCCGATGCACCAATTTCATCGGTACGCATTGATCACACCACACGCCAAAGTCTCGACATTCATTCCGGTGATTTCGTTGAAATCAAATTAGGATCACAGACACTTGTTCGCCAGGCCTTGCCGCTCAGCGGATGTCAGGGAACTGATGATGAAAGGACTGGTCTCATTGCTCTTGCCCTTGATGGTCGGGATTTTCATGAGATCGCGGAAGACAAGCCCGCGACCTTGAGAAAACTCGAAGCGATACCCGCGACGGCCATATCGGTTCTATTGAGACGGGGTAAGGGACGAAGTGTTCTTGGTATTGCAAAACTAATAAGACAAACGCTTCGTAATTGCCCCATTGCGCAAGGCGATAACATTCGTATACCGCTAACAAATACGAGAGTTATTGAAGGGGAAGTCTTGACGGTAACGTCACCTAGAGGAGGTCCAGCGCATGTTATTATCAGTACTGATGAAACGAGAGTTGACCTCATCGATAAGGAAAACCGTGAGAGCTTGGAAGCCATTGGTTACGACGGCGTCGGCGCTTTAGCGCAACAGAAGGTTCGTGTACGCGAAATAATTGATACCCCAATCAAGTCACCGGAGGTTTTTCAACATTTAGGCATTGAAGCGCCGAAGGGTGTTTTGCTCGTTGGACCACCTGGAACTGGTAAAACGCTGTTGGCGCGCGCAATTGCCGAGGAATCAGGGGCGGCGTTTTTTCAAATCAATGGTCCTGAAATTGCGAGTAAGCATTTTGGTGAATCGGAAAAACTCCTACGCGAGATTTTTTCCAATGCCGCTAAAAAATCCCCCAGCGTGATATTCATCGATGAACTTGATGCTATTGCACCAAAACGCGAGATGCTTGCTGGCGATCGCCAGGTTGAACGCCGTGTCGTCGCCCAACTGCTGACCCTAATGGATGGGTTGTCGCGGCGTGGACGTGTGGTTGTTATGGCTGCGACAAATCTTCCAGATTCAATCGATGATGCTCTACGACGCCCTGGCCGCTTTGACCGGGAAGTTGCTTTTGATCCACCAGACGAAGTGGGGCGTCGAGAAATTCTGGACGTGCACACGCGTCGAATGCCGTTAGGTGAAACGGTTGATTTGGACGACCTTGCTCAGTTGACCCATGGATTTGTTGGGGCTGATTTGGCGGCTCTTGCCCGTGAAGCGGCCATGACGGCGTTGAGGAGGCACGGAACGTCGACACCAAATGCTAATATTGTGGTGGAGGGTGAAGATTTTCTCTCGGCACAGAAGGAAATCATCCCGAGTGCCTTGCGTACTTTTTATTTTGAAACACCTGATGTTACGTGGTCAGATGTTATTGGACATCAGGGCGTAAAAGACGCGCTGACCCAAGCCGTAATTTGGCCCTTACGTTACGGTCGTCTTTTAGCACAGGTGGGGGTTGCACCCCATCGTGGTATTTTATTGGCGGGCCCACCCGGTGCTGGCAAGACCTTGATCGCAAAAGCGCTCGCAAATGAAGCCGGGATAAATTTTATTGCTGTGCAGGGCCCCCAGTTACTCACGCAGCACTTCGGAGAAACAGAGCGAGCGATACGCTCGTTGTTTGCAAAAGCACGGATGGCCAGTCCTTGCATTGTCTTTTTGGATGAAATCGATGCCATTGCGCCGCGCCGCGGCGGTGAAGCGTCCATGGACCGTATTGTTGGTCAGTTGCTGACGGAACTCGATGGCCTTACGATGCGGCCTGGTGTTTTCGTTTTGGGCGCCACAAACCGTCCTGATGCCATCGATCAGGCATTGATCCGGGCAGGCCGTTTCGACCTCACGCTTACACTAAAGTCGCCCTCTGAAGACGAACGCCGTCAAATGATTTCCCGTAGTATCGATCATCAAATTTTTTCTGATGACGCATCTTTACGACGCGTGGCTAAGCAAATGGATGGCATGATGGGGGCCGAGATTGCTGCGGTTTGCAGACTTGCAGGCATGTCTGCTTGCAATCGAATGATCAAGAGAATCGAACAAAAGAGAAGCGATGATCTAGCGTCGATTAACGTGGATCATTTCGAGATTTATGAGAGCGATTTCACCGATGCTGTCACTGTTATGCGTGATACGCACTCGGCAAAACAGTCGTCTTTCACGTGATAGGAATGAGAATGATGGCACGACACAGGTTACTAGGCATTGGATCGTCTACAGACTTTACTCAGGCTGTACGTGATCAGTTGGCGGCGCTTGGAATCACCAGTTTCGGTGTGGGTGATCTAGTGGGGTTTTCATCCAAGAAAAGAGAAAAGCTTGGGGTATTTGGTGGAAAAAGCGATGTCATGAAGCAAGTATTGCAGAATCAACAGGAGCTCGAAGCCATTATTGGGCACGGCGATCTTTTACCGGCAGCTTTCGATACTGTGTTTAATGGCAATGAAGATATCATCCAATTCCTTACACAAAATACTGAATTGCTCCGTCAGGCATTGGTGGAGTTCGGCCAATATCGGCAGTTCCAGATCATGATAAGCTGGCAAAAGGATCGTATGCTGCAAAAGCTAAAAAGCGCGATGCAACATCAATCAGGTACTGCTGACATGCAGGCGACAAGCAAAAATGACGTGGCTCGCATCATTCAGAATATGACCGAAACCATCCGTGTCGAAGTTTTCCAAGAAATAGAGAAAGATCTGCGGTCGGTTTGTCAGGATATCGCCTTTCTGCCTGTCGATGACCCTGCGGCAATCGGTAATTATGTTTGTCTTATAAAAGGGCCAATGGCATCACAAAAGTCTTTAAGCGTCTTCGAAAAGAAGCTCGAAGAAATCGATAAACGATATGAAGATGGGCTCCATATTCGAATGCTTGGACCGTTACCGCCCATCACTTTTGCTACCATTAAAAAAGAGGATATCGAACAAAGCCGAATAAAAAAAGCGCTTCGTGCTTTAAATATTGAAAAAATTACGTCATCGGAACAAATTAAAGAAGCATATCATCGTTACATGAAGACCGCCCACCCAGATACCGGCGGGGATACAAATGATGCGTCATCAGGAACCGCCGCTTACGCCCTGCTTAAATGCATTAGCGAGCAAGCTTTAGACGCTGACTTGTCACAGAATGATGTGTTCTCATTATGTAGGATCGAAAAGGCGGAAGCGGCATGAGCGATAATTCGAATTATATCGTTCATGGTGTTGTCAAGGCGTGCGACATTGACCGTTTTCTCAAGATACAAGGCTTGGGGCGTCAGCCATATCAAAACCTAATTACCAATGATAAGTATACGGCGTTGGTATCGCAATTATCCCAAAGGGGTGTGCAAACGGTTTTTGAGGATGAAGATCGTGTGAAAAGTCTTGTGATAGCGCATAATGAACTTCTCGTCCATGTGATCAGAACGGTTGATATAATACCCATACGTCTCGGTGCGGTTCATTCAACACACTTAGCTGTGCAGAACTTTCTTCAAACGAATGCTGAAGTATTCGACAGCATTTTTCATCGGATTTGTGGTCGCGTTGAGTACCAAGTGGAGTTTAAGGGTGACCGGGCAACGCCGCGATCCAGCCTGTTAAGAAACGAAAGTGTCAATCTTGGAATTGATCGTGACCGTTCAAAGCAACCAATGGGGCGTGACTATCTGCGGATGAGAGGAGAATCACGACGATTGCAAAAAAATCAGAAAAACGAATTTGATCGCTTTGCTGAGGAAAGCTTGAACAAACTCGGTAAGTTTTCCCAAGAAATTGTACAATCGACAGCGAGTAATGTGTTTTCGGTACTGACGGATAGGGGGCCGTCTCAGTCTTTTCTGTCTGCTGTTGAGCAATTGGCGCAAGCTGGGACACAAGCGGGTATTGAATTGACAGTAAGTGGTCCCTGGCCCGCATATAGTTTTACTTCTTTGGATGGGGTGCAATGAGTAATTCACCGGCCCGTTTAAATTATATTGAACCGAGGGAAGAGGAAGAAACGCTCGTTGAGGTGCTCGATCAACTTTTAGACGTTGGCGTTGTTGTTAGCGGTGATCTCAAGATTTCAGTGGCAGACGTCGACCTTCTTTATATTGGCTGCAAATTGGTTGCTTGTTCGGCGGATAAAATCGCTACTCAGCCGGCAATAGGTAGAGCATTTAATCCGGTAAAGCACGATGACTAGGATAAGTTGTAAAATGAATTATTCAAGAGACTCTCATGTTGCCGACCTGCTTGGTGTTGGGTTTAGCGTGGAGCTCAACAAGTATTTTTCTTCCGATTGTTTTTCGTCGCTCCGAATTTTGCCCGTGGGGCCTCTGTGTGCTGTTTATCTTCAAGAAGCCAATCATGACATTGGCGATGGTCGCCAGCAAACTTATTCCAAAAGACAGTCTATCGTCCGTAATAAGATGGTTTGTGAAATTCTCCGGTTTTGCCGATTCCTACCCCGTCGCAGCAGCGAGGCTTACAGCATTAGTCAAATTAAAGCGGGACTTGAAATCAATTCCGATACAATCTTCCAGGCTCTCGAGCGGTATGGCAGCGCTGGCAGTCTTTTTTTAACGGTCAGTGGCGCTCAGAATAACTATGCCGAAATTAAAGACGACAAAGGACATTCAAGGTTGCGGTCCTTGAGAAACCTTGTGTTGGACAAGCGTCGGCAAGTCGCATTAATTGATTCCACTTTCACAATGCTACAGTCAGCGGGCCATGATGTTTTGATGAGAGAGCGCACTGGCGGACTACAACAATCGGCGTCAGCGGAGTTTGTTATCCGTCCTCGGACTTCTGAAGAGTTCGAGACAGTCGTCTCCCGCGCCGAGCAATTTTGCGACCGACAAGGCGCTGATGTTCAGTGCGACGTTACGGGCCCTTGGCCAGCTTATGGCGCCTTTGATTTTGAGAAATTCTTAGCGATGCATCGTCAGGCAGCATGATTGATGAATGACATGAACAAAGCACCTATTGCGGCGTTTCGTCTAGAGGACGCTGTTTCTGAATTTTCGTCTTCACTGAGCGACAGTGTTGAAGCGGGGCTTATTCCCAATGAAATATCCGTTGATCCGGAAACGGTAGAGCGTGATCTGGTGAAGCTCGTTCTGACGCTCGTCGAATTTATTCGCCAGCTTATGGAAGCGCAAGCGATTCGCCGTATGGAAAACGGCAGCTTAACTGAAGATGAAGAAGAGCGTGTTGGTGAAACGCTATGGCGTGCTCGTGAAAAAATTATTGATCTCGCAAATGAATTAGGGATCGATCCGGAGACGCTTACGCTAGACCTTGGTCCGCTTGGACGATTGGTCTGACTGAGATACGGGCACTTCGTTAGAGAGCGCTAAGCTGAAGATTTTAGCGCCGCGTGCTTGTTGCGCCCTAAATAGTCTGAATAAAGCGTATTCAACCAATAATTTATTTACTAATATGGTTCAACCTATAGTCGAGTTATCCGAGCCCCGTGTTTGTTAGGGTAGGAAAATTTTGCGAGGGGTTGTGCTGCAAGGATCTGACATAAGAGTTCAGTATGCCGCCGACGATATGGATAGGCGTTGGTCTGCAAACGGTTTAGATGGGCCAAATGCGGTAGCCGTCACGCGTGCCTTGACATTTGCAGCAAAAAGTCTTGCTGATGCATCCTCGCAATTATCAGCTGATGTGTCGTTTCGCTCCCATAATCGCGATAGAGATATACAGCTTGTTTCAGATTTATCATCAAAGGTAAGTGAGCAGTCGGCATACCTATCAACGCTTATTGATAGCGTAAACCGAATGGCGTCCAATAGTCCTGAGTTCGACGATAAACTCGCGCAATTCGAAAACCGCTTCGTGCCGCGCATTGCCGAGCGGATCGACCGCGATATGGAGGCATTGGCGCGTACTGTCTCTGAGAGAACGAATGCGTTGGCGGTATCTCGAGCGAATGCGTCACTTTCTATGCTCAAGTCGGAATTGGAAGAAGCTCTTCTGTCCGTGAAAAGTCATTCGACTGAAAAAACGTGCGAGGCAATTTTCGTAAAAGTCAATGATGCTTTGGGAGATACGAATAAGTTTATCGAGCAAAGCAACGCGACGACACGCGACGAACTCATCCAACACATTGAGACACTCTCGGAAAAATCCAACAAACACCGTCAAGATATTCCTGATGCGGTGAAAGTGGCGATAGAGGAGTTCCTATCTTCTCCATTGGGAAAAATTCAGTCGAGGCTATCACGCGAATTTAGCGGCGTTCTGGATAAAACAGACTCCCGACTTCAGGCGCTGGAAAAAAGTTTATGCGCTGACTTATCATCACAGACAGAGTCCCTTAAGGTTCTCATTAATCAGCAGGAAAAAGCGTATGCTGATCGGGCTGAGAAATTGGAAGCGCGTTTGGAGAGGCAATCTGAATCCATCAATACGCTGTCTAATTTCCAGGGGCAATTGGACGATAAAGTCCAAAAATCACTTGAGGCGTTTTCTACTGCTCAGAACGAGAAGTTTGCGGAATTCTCGGATAAGTACCTGCAATTACTAGCCGAAGAGGCGCAGTCCAACAAAAACCTAGCACCGCATTCTGATGTCATCGAAATGCAACAAGTGCTCGACGACGTTTCCTCAGAACTGTCTTCATTGAGTGCTGCACAAAAAATGCAAAGCCAAGGTCTAGCGGCGCTTGATGAAAAATTTACGGCATTCGAGATGCTGCTTTCCGGAATTGCGCAAAAGACTTCCAGCGCTCGCGATGGTGCTGCAAGCATCGACAGCGTCATGCTCCAACTTGGCAGCCGGCTTGACGCTATTGCAAGTGACGTCGCCGCGGTATTAGATGAGGTAAAGCAGGTTTCAAAGGTGTCAATCGAACAGATTGAAAGAGCTCCGGCCCTACCTTTGCCAACCGCTCCAAATCCGCCAAATCCAGACATGTCAGCACTGCCTATCTTTTCGCCTGAAAAGATGGGTTTACACCGTACGCGCATTGGGTTCGATCTCATTTTACAACAAGTATCGAAAGATGCCGATCGGCTAAGCGCGTTGATTAATGAAATTGAGCAAAACGCAGAAAAGACATTTAAGCGATCGAATGAGCAAAATGCCGCTATCATTGATCGGCAAGAGGATTCATCGCCAGATTCGCAAAGTCGAACTGATGTGCTGGTCTGTGATGATGTCAATCTTCCAGTGTATCAGCCAAAGGCGTCTACAAAATATCAGATGCAAGTTGGTTATCGTTTGCTTTTGAGAGAGTTCGCGCAAGAGATAAAAGACCTCAAGGCGATGAAGGGCATCTTGTTCGATGAGCTTTCAGAAAAGATCAGTGAATTGAGTAAGCGGTCAAGTCAAAGCGAAGCATTAAGACCCTTTCCACCCGAAACGATGCAAGCGAAAAATTTCCAGAGGCGTCATGACCAACTATTGATAGGGTTATCAATGATGATCAAAAGGCTTGGGTCGCAGACAGAAGAAATTTCACAAATCATTGAACGAACTGAAGGGCAGGCACGCTCTGAAGACCAAGGGGAACCAGTCCCCTTGGGCGCAATGATACAGCGTATCGAGAGAATCACCGATGCACTTACCGAGCAGGTTATTTCGATTGGACCAACCGTTGAAAAAGCGATGCTGGGAAAAAGCGATGTTGGAAAGGAATAAAAGCTGATCGGGGGCTTCTTAATGACGTAAATAAAGAAAATATTCGTACTCTGAACGTATTATAAAAATTGAATGTAGTCATCGTACTGAAATAACTTTTAAAGGTATTCGGAAGCGTTCAATGAGCGAGGAAGAAACAGTGACGGAAAAGAAAGAGTTAGCACAATTGCGAATGGTCGCAAATAGATTTGAGCTAACCTACCCAGAATATGACCTGGTTATCAGGGGTCCATATGCTGAGTGGGTTCTGGAGGCGGCCGCCGAAGTTGTCGGTCGTACGGAGATGCTCCAGACGAGTGGATCGATTGAAGAGTTAGAGTTGTTATCTGAATTCGATGAAAGTCTTGATACGACAGAAATTGACTCGTTGAAGTATGAAGCAAAGACGCGGTTTAAAGCCGTGCCACAATGCATCGTTTCAATGGGTGAAAATGACTATCGATGGATCCATGAATCCGGACGCACATCAAACGAACACAGTGGATATGGACAGCGATTATATGATCACTCGCTCACGCGTGAGCAGGGGTCGTGGCTCGTCGATGAAGAAGTGCAATAGACAGACTAAAGCGGAATAAATCAGGAGTATTCAGATGGAAGTCATTCCTTTTGGCAGTAATGATGCCGATAATATCTTACAAAAAGAACCTCAGCGTGCTGAATCGTTACCGTTCGGTGCCATCCGTCTCGATCGCAACGGAAATATTCTTCAATATAACAAAGCCGAAGGCATAATTTCTGGGCGTGACCCACAAGATGTAATGGGAAAAGATTTTTTCAATGAGATAGCCCCTTGCGCTCGCGGTAAACGGTTCCATGGCGAGTTTTTAAAATTCTATAAAACGGGCCAGGTGAACACGATGTTCGACTATGAGTTCGAATATAAGATGAGTGCTGTAAAGGTGCGTATCCATTTAAAAAATGCAGCCGACAGTGAGAGTTGTTGGTTGTTTATTAAGCGCGTTTAAGATCGATAGGCGGTCGATTATTTATCGGCTGTCTACCGTTTGGAACGTGGCGGCGTGATATGGGCTCTATACGCATAAATAAATCGGCATTAGCGAGGATTGGTTCCCGCCAAGAGCAGTCTATTGGGCAAAGCGATGAGCCCCATCAGCAGCAAGGCGATGCAGCTGACAAAAGCTCAACGTCTAACACAGCGGGTCAAACCTATGCGTTAATAAGGCTAAAGCGCCCGGGACGACGCCCTTTGTGTTTCAAGGGTGTGCACATTGCGACCTTGGCTCGTCCTCGTGACCCAAGTCAATTGCTTTGGCATGAATTAGAGCTTTTCGAAACATGGGATCGCTCATTTGTGGGCCGCTTGAAGCAATATTGGAAAGAAGACGATCATCGTATCGCGGCGGTATGGTATGATGAAAGTCTGCAGGGACTTGCGTGTCAGATGCGCTCAGAAGATCCTTTGTCGTTCTGTCCTTGGTTCAAGATTGAAGAATATTTGAAACGGGAGCATGGGCAAGCGGCCATAGAAAAACAAGCCTCGATCGTTCGCGATGTTCTTCAAGAATACATCGATATTATCGCTACAATGATAAATACATCAGAGACAAAATTGGCAAGTTAAGCAGATAGAGAATAGGGATATGCTGATATGAAAAACGCAGTGCTCACAGAATTACAAACACAGGCCGAAGAGTTTGTTGCTGGCCCGCAGGTTGAAAGTTTTAGGTTAAAGCAGACGGGTGCGCGATCAATCACATTCGATGGATATGAACTCTGCTCAAGTATGAGTTATGTGGTCGGGCCGCCCCTTTGGTATGAACTGAATATCTATCAAACCGACAGTCAAGGTTTTCTTATTGGTATAAAGATGTTCACTAAAAACGAGGATGAAGGTGATATTCATCGTGTGCTCGAAGCGAGCAGTCTCGATGATGTTGCGCATATTCTTGAGAATTACGATCCGGCATTTGATATCGATGCATCTAGCGTTCGCGTTGACGACGATACGATCTCTATGGCGGAGTTGAGTCTTGCGGCTGTTCGTCTTCGTCAACGGATTGAAGAAGCAAGACGACAGTTCAAGGACCTAGTTGGCGAAATATTATATGAATTAGATAATGGCTAATACAGAAGGTTCTTATACAACTAGCGTACATGAAGGAATATTGCAGTCCCTTCTTCACGATCACTCGTCACTCCTGCGTGTTGTTCGATCGCTGGTGGCTGATGAGGTTTCGGTATCGCGCGGTTGTAGTTCATTACAGCAGGAAAGCCTCGCCTGGCCGACGGATGCACCACTAAAAGAAGGTGGCATTGGTCTCGACAGTCTTGAGATGAATGACGTGGCCGCGCGTCTTAGTCAGTTTTTTCGAATGTATGAGGTTGGGATCGAAGACTATTTGCTGCTTGATCCAACCTTAGAGTCGCTCACGGAAGTCGTAGCGCAGTCGCTGTCGATAAAGGGCGAACAACTCACATTTTTGACTTCCGGATCGACAGGTGTCCCTAAACCCTGTGATCAAGAACTGGCTGATATCCAGCGTGATGCGACGTTCATAAATGATTTGGTTGAACCGCAACGTGTTATTTCTCTTGTTCCGCCCCATCATATTTATGGATTTATTTACTCGGTTCTACTGCCGCTCTACCGAGAATGTCCTGTCGTTGACGTGCGGTATTGGTCACCAGGAAAACTGCGAGCATGTCTGTGTCCTGGTGATCTGGTTGTGGGGACGCCCTATCTTTTTAAGAACTTCGTGCGTTTTCTTGGTCGTGTTCCCAAAGGCCTTACGGCACTTTGTTCGACCTCGCCGCTTTCACCAGGAACGCTGCAGCAGATGCAAAGCGCCGACTTTGAAATGATCTATAATATATATGGCTCATCTGAAACGGGTGGCATTGGTTGGCGCTTGGAACCCAATTCAGAATTTCATATATTTCCCTGGCTTAGTATCCATAAAGATGAAAGTTCTGAATATGGTGATGCCGTGCTCCATTCTCACAACACCAATGGAGCAATTCATCAGCCACTTATGGATCGCATTCGACTGAGCGAGGATCGCTTGCAATTTGAAGTTCTTGGGCGCCGGGATTCGGCCGTTCAAATTGGTGGGGAGAATGTTTTTCCCTCGACCATTGAAGCGATAATTAACGCGCTTCCCTTTGTTTCGTCTTGTGCTGTCAGGCCAACCAATGCAAGCGACGGGGCAACGAATAGGTTGGAAGCAATTGTTACTGGCAATGGTCAACTCAGCCCTGGCGCGCTCGAAATAGCCCTATATCAACACTGTCGAGAAAATATGACCGAGCGGATGCGCCCGGCACGAATTATTATCCGTGATCACGTGATGCTCAACGATATGGGGAAAGCTGTAAGCGCCTGATACAATCTATACAGACTTTATGGCTGCATTGTCATCCAAGAGTAAGTCAATAATATCACTGGTAACAATTTGAAGTTGCCGCATCCACCGCAAATAGTTTTGCTTCTCGTTTACGCGAGCTAATACGGTCTCGGCAGAAGATATCGCGGTCTTGTCCTTTTTTGTTTGACCGTCAAATAAGCGGACGATTTTGGAGTAATCAGGCTCTTCGAGAAATAAACTGGCTTCTATCTTGTTACGAAATGAAGCAGCAAAACTTACTGATTGATCATTATGAGCTGTAATGATCTGAATGATAATCCGTTTGGTCTTGCTTTCGAAAAGTCTAAGCACGTTACGCCCTTTCTCACCATAAGACTTTTCAAAAACGAGCGCTCCACGGAATCGGATTGGCGGGTTACCGGAGCGTTTCACAACAATGATTTCTGACACGGCATCATCCAATTGATCAAGGTTATCGTCTCCTTGATAAAGACTATCCTTAGTCGATTAATTCACTCCTAATCGCGGGCTGATGGTAAGAGAAGTTTCGATTGAATGTATGACGCAAGCCATTTGATCCAATAAAAAGCGCGCATGACATTGCCATGCGCGCCTTAATTTTTAGATCAGTATTTGGTCTTAGGAAAATTGGTTCATCGTATTGTCGTCGCCCGCGGCTTTTAGGGCTGCTTCTCCTGCGAAATATTCTTTATGGTCGTCGCCCATGTCTGAGCCGGCCATATTTTGGTGTTTGACACACGCAATGCCCTGGCGAATTTCTTGGCGCTGAACATTCAATACATAGCCCAGCATACCGGCTTCACCGAAATATTCTTTGGCAAGATTATCTGTCGAAAGCGCTGCCGTGTGATAGGTTGGCAGGGTGATAAGGTGATGGAAGATGCCCGCCCTTTTAGAGCCATCGGCCTGGAAGGTGCGGATTTTTTCATCGGCTTCGCGTGCCAGGTCAGTTTCATCATAGGATGCATTCATCAGATCCGCACGATCGAACTTAGATACATCCTTGCCAGCCTCTTTCCAGGCATCAAATACCTGCTGGCGGAAGTTCAGTGTCCAATTGAATGACGGCGAGTTATTGTAAACAAGCTTTGCATTTGGAATGACTTTACGGACCCGGTCCATCATGCCAGCAATCTGTTCCACATGGGGTTTCTCGGTTTCAATCCAGAGAAGGTCCGCCCCATTCTGAAGGCTCGTAATACTGTCGAGGACGCAGCGGTCTTCGCCTGTCCCTTTGCGGAACTGAAACAGATTTGACGGAAGCCGTTTGGGGCGCATCAGCTTGCCATCGCGTTTGATGACGACATCACTCGGCGCCAATTCATCCGCAGTGACCTCTTCGCAATCGAGAAAGGCGTTATACTGATCGCCAAGGTCGCCTGGCTTTGTGCTGTAGGCTATTTGCTTTGTTAGACCTGCACCCAGTGAATCTGTCCGTGTTACAATGACACCGTCTTCAACACCAAGCTCGAGGAAGGCGTAGCGGCAGGCACGAACTTTTGCGAGAAAGTCCTCGTGGGGAACGGTCACTTTACCATCTTGGTGGCCACACTGCTTTTCATCAGAGACTTGATTTTCAATTTGAAGGGCGCAGGCGCCTGCCTCGATCATCTTTTTGGCTAAAAGATAGGTGGCCTCAGCATTCCCAAATCCGGCATCGATATCCGCTATTATAGGAACAACATGCGTTTGATGGCTATCGATCGCTTTTAAGGTTGCGTCTTCTTTCGATTTGTCACCGGCTGTGCGGGCGGCATCAAGCTCACGGAAGAGAAGACCGAGCTCGCGTGCGTCTGCCTGGCGAAGGAAGGTATACAACTCTTCAATTAATGCAGAGACGGAAGTTTTCTCATGCATCGATTGATCGGGGAGGGGTCCGAATTCAGAGCGGAGCGCGGCAACCATCCATCCGGACAGATACAAATACCGGCGCTTGGTATCGCCAAAATGTTTCTTAATGGAAATCATCTTCTGTTGGCCAATAAAGCCATGCCAACAGCCGAGTGACTGGGTATATTGACTGGGATCGGCATCGTAAGCCGCCATGTCTTCACGCATAATCTTTGCGCAATGCCGGGCAATATCGAGGCCGGTTTGAAAACGGTTTTGCAAGCGCATACGCGCGACGGACTCTGCTGAAATGCCGTCCCAGGCTCCATCATGTCCTTTTAGCGTACTGCTGGCAGCGGCGATCTCGTCGCGATAGCTCATAGGATGTCTCCTCGTCGGAATTATTGTCTTCTAAACAAGACGCTAAACAAAAATATGATTGCCCAGCGCCGCTTATGCCATTCGCTGCGATTGGGCGATATCACGGTCGTATAAAACATCCCGTGCTGACTGCGAGGTTTTTGTGCAGATGCACAAGTATTTAGCGGTCTACTTTCGAATTGGCTAGACCCGAAATACGCCGTTGTTTTCAGACAATAAATTGTACGTTTAAGGCCTTGTGCATAATGCTCTAGGCCTGGCCCTTGAAAAGAGGCCGTGTCGAGCACACCAGTTTCGTTAACGCACGGAAATAAAATCTTTAATAACGCCAGCGCTCTCGACACGCCGTTTTTCACTCGTCATTGAATTCGTCAAGCTCATCAAATTCATCGTCGCCGACAAATGATTCGAAATCGGTTTGACCGTTTAAAATGTCGCGTTTTCGGGTTTGGAGATAAAAGCTTCGGAACGCCGCATAATAATCGAGGGAGTTGTTTCTGATTTCTTCCAAAGGTTCGATGACATTTTCGCGCGCGGCAACGCCGCCTACGCTTGCTCTTGTAAATCGAAAGGCGTTTGCCGGCGGCGTTCGAATATAGAATAGGGGATCGAGAAAAATCTGAGCGCCAGCCCCCAGGGAATCGCGTGCCGTGCTTGGACCGAAAAAGGGAAGGAAGATGTAAGGTCCTGAATCAATTCCCCAAACCCCAAGCGTCTGACCAAAGTCCTCCGTATGTGCATCAATGCCTATTTGCAAGGCTGGATCGGCAAAGCCGCCAAAGCCGATTGTTGAATTCACAAAGAATCGCGTTGCGGTGCGTTGTGCCCGCATAAATTCCCCTTGCAGAAGGTCGTTTATGAACACGCCTGGCGCGCGGAAATTTGCGAGGAAGCGGCGTATACCACGCCGCCCTTTTTGGGGAGTGACAGCCCTATATCCCTTTGCAAGGGGAACGACGAGATTGTCATCGATCACAGTATGAACTTTGAAGAGTTCGCGATTAAACCCTTCCCAGGGGTCCTCGTCATTGGTGCGCTTACCATCTGTCGGCGACGCTTTAGAACCGTCCTCAATTGAGCGTTCAACGATCTCTGGTTCGGCGTCCTGTGTAATAACCAATGGTGATTCCTGGGCAACCGCCGTCGAAATTGAAAAGATAATTGCGACGATAAAGCCGCATGCGATCTTTGTAATTTTGATCGCTGAGGGGAGAAGATCTGAGCTATGCAAAACGCCAGCGTTTCTCAATTGACCCAGTCCACGTTGGCGACTCAGTCCACGTTGGCGACCCAGTTCACGTTGGCGACCCAGTTCACGGGGGGGCTGCGCACAAGTGCGAATGATCGGCGATGCTGGCAAGGTTAACATTTCCAGTCGTCACTCCAGGGGCTTGGTTGACCGCTCACTACTTCGGTTAAAGACATCATTGATGACGCAAAGCTCAAGCCCTCGGTTGAATCTCGACCCGAACGTTATTTCCATCACGTTTTCAAAATATTCATAATCGCAAATTCAGCGTCTGTGTGAATTACTTTCAATGATTTAGAGGATTTCCAGCGCATGTGGCGACCGGTCCACACGTCGGGAGACGCCTAAAATTGTCAGAATCAACGGTTTAACGATTCCATGTGAGATAAAACGACTTTAAGGCCTACTCGTTCGTATATTCTGGAAAACAAGCCTTTTATCGATAGCATCTGTTAGCAGTGCTTCCTGAAGTTCGATCATGAGCAACGCATTTTTGCCCGCCTTTTTGCAAATCAGGTCACTTTGCGCTCTATACACCCCTCGACACTACGGATATAAGGATATCTTTATGTCTTTAAAGAAAATTTGAATTGGTTGGTGTGATATCCCTCTGTCGATCTTGAAAGGTACGATCCTCGACATGCCAAAGGATAAGCTTCTCGATATGTCTTTGGACGTGACGCTCAATGTGTTCCGAGCGATTGGCGAGGAAACTCGGTTGCGGATCGTCGCGCTTCTGCGACTTGGCGAATTGACGGTCACCGAACTCACACAAATTCTCTGTCAAAGCCAACCACGTGTCAGTCGCCACCTCAAAATTCTGGCTGAAGCGGGGCTTGTGGAACGACATCGGGAAGGGGCATGGATTTTTTACCGTGCGGTTGCCCCTGAACAGAACCCGGCATTTGCCGCGCTGACAGGCGCTATTGATCACCTTGTCCACTCAGATGACCGAATTTTGGCCCGAGATCGGGATCGCTTCGACCAAAGCCGCGATGCGCGTTCCGCCGCAGCTGCGGCATATTTTAAAGCGAATGCTGCGGATTGGGATCGCGTCCGTGGCCTGCATATTCCTGAAGCGGAAATTGAAGCGCGCATGCTTAAGATGTTGGGCGAAGAAACCGCGCGCGTCTTTGTTGATCTTGGCACCGGCGCTGGCCGTATGTTGTCAGTGTTTTCGCAGTATTATAAAGTCGGCTATGGCTTCGATGTGTCCCATGAAATGTTGAGCATGGCGCGAGCCAATCTTGAAAAAGAAAAGATTACCAATGCCCAGGTGCGACTAGGTGATATTTTTTCCCTCCCTTTGGAAGATGCGTTTGCCGATGTCGTTTGTATCCATCAGGTCTTGCATTTCTTGGCAGAGCCGGAAGCGGCGGTGCGTGAAGCGGCCCGGTTATTAACCGATGACGGCGTTCTGTTGATCTCAGATTTCGCACCGCACGATTTAGAATTCTTGCGCGATGAACATGCCCATAGGCGTCTTGGTTTCGCCGATGAAGAGGTAAAAGATTGGTGTCGTCGCGTTGGGTTGCGCGTTGAGCAAACCGCGGCATTAGCGCCACAGCATGACGCAGTAGCAAGCGCCTCCCATAGCAAGAAACAGGGTGTATCTTCTGCACTGACCGTAAAAATTTGGTTATGCCGTTTGCAAGAGCCTATTTCAAAAAATATCCACACTATTCGTAAATCCGCCTGATACGGATGAAAGATGAGGCGTAATATGTCGGACTTGAGTGTTTCATTTGAGTTTTTTCCACCCAAAAATGAGGCCATGAAGGAAAAGCTATGGGCGGCCGTTGAGAAGCTGGAGCCGTTAGCGCCACGATTCTTTTCGGTGACTTATGGTGCAGGGGGATCAACCCGTTCGCGGACGCATGAAACGGTTGAGCGGATTGTGCGCGAGGTCGGATTGCCGGTAGCCGCACATCTGACCTGTGTTGCCGCGACACGCGATGAAGTCGATAGTGTCTTGAGGGATTACTGGGCAGCAGGGGTTAAACACATTGTCGCTCTACGTGGTGATCCGCCAGGTGGGCCCGGCGAACGCTATACGCCGCACCCCAACGGCTATGCCAATGCGGCGGAGCTTGCGGAAGGCGCAAGGAAAATTGCCCCATTCGAAATAACCGTTGGATGTTATCCGGAAAAGCATCCGGATTCGCCTTCCTTGTCGGCTGATATTGAGATGTTGAAACGAAAGGTCGATGCGGGTGCAACCCGGGCAATTACCCAATTCTTCTATGATAATTCAGTATATCTAAGATATGTTGATGCCGTTCGAGCCGCAGGCATTGATATCCCTATCGTGCCGGGTGTAATGCCAGTAACTAATTTTGCTGGCGTAAGGCGCATGGCCGATACTTGCGGAACGACATTACCGGGCCGTCTTGTAAAACTCTTTCAAGACCTTGATGATGATCCGGGTACGCGGCAGCTTGTTGCGGCAACGGTTGCTGCAGAGCAGTGTCTCGACCTAGCGGAGCATGACGTTAAGCATTTTCACTTTTATACGCTGAACCGAGACAATCTTGCTTATGCCCTGTGCCATATGTTGGGCATTCGTCCAATCAAGCGAGACGGGCTTGAGGCAGCGTCCGAAACCAACACGCAACAGGCGCAACAAAAACCACTAAGTGGCGGCGGTGTATCGCAAGCGCAAACCACGACTGCCGCATGAGTGATGCAAGCTTCATAAATATTGGTGAGCGGACGAACGTCACTGGATCCGCAAAGTTCCGTCGGCTCATTAAAGAGGATCTCTACGATGAGGCGCTTGCTGTTGCGCGCCAGCAAGTCGAGAACGGTGCGCAGATTATCGACGTCAATATGGACGAAGGGTTGCTTGATGGTGTTGCCGCGATGCAGCGCTTCTTACGCCTTGTTGCTTCTGAGCCAGACATCGCGCGCGTACCATTGATGATCGATTCTTCTAAGTGGGAAGTGATTGAGGAAGGGCTTAAAAATGTCCAAGGCAAGGCCATTGTCAATTCAATTTCTCTAAAGGAAGGTGAGGCCTCCTTTTTCAAGCAAGCGCGTTCGGTCATGCGTTATGGCGCGGCTGTGGTCGTAATGGCGTTTGACGAGGAAGGGCAGGCGGATACGGCAGCCCGCAAGATCGAGATTTGTACCCGATCCTATAGACTTCTTACCGAGAAATTGGGGTTTCCAGCGAGCGATATTATCTTCGATCCCAATATTTTCGCTGTCGCGACGGGGATTGAAGAACATAACAACTATGCAATCGATTTTATCGATGCCACCAAATATATTAAAGAAAACCTCCCCGGTGCGCGCGTGTCCGGCGGTGTTTCAAATATTTCGTTTTCATTTCGCGGGAATAACCCCGTCCGTGAGGCAATGCACTCTGTGTTTCTGTATCATGCCATCCGTGCTGGGATGGATATGGGCATTGTCAACGCTGGTCAGCTTGCCATCTATGACGACATTCCACTTGAACTTCGCGATCCGGTTGAAGATGTCATCTTAAATCGCCGGCCTGATGCAACAGAACGATTGCTCGATATTGCAGACGATTTCAAAGGAACAGCAAAGGTCGAAGAAACCGCCGAAGCGGCATGGCGGGAGGGGAGCGTTGAGGAGCGTCTGCAGCATGCTCTGATTAAGGGTATTACAGATCATATTATCGATGATACTGAGGAGGCGCGCCAAAAGCTCGGTCGTCCGCTTTATGTTATTGAAGGCCCTCTCATGGATGGTATGAACATTGTGGGTGACCTTTTTGGGGCGGGTAAAATGTTCCTGCCGCAGGTTGTGAAGTCGGCCCGTGTCATGAAGCAAGCGGTGGCTCATCTCACGCCATTTATGGAGAAAGAAAAAGAAGAAGCAGGTCTCGACCAGGGGCAGGCCGCTGGTAAAATTCTGATGGCTACCGTCAAAGGTGACGTGCATGACATCGGTAAGAATATCGTTGGGGTTGTTCTTCAGTGTAATAACTATGAGGTTATTGATCTCGGCGTTATGGTGCCTGCGAACCAAATCTTGGCGGAAGCAAAAAAACACAACGTTGATATTATTGGTTTGTCAGGTTTGATTACGCCGAGCCTTGATGAAATGCGCCATGTCGCGGCCGAGATGAAGCGTGAGGGCTTTGAAGCGCCGTTGCTTATTGGTGGCGCAACGACAAGCCGGACCCATACGGCTGTCAAAATCGCGCCCAATTATGATAATGGCGTTGTCTACGTGACCGATGCCAGTCGCGCTGTTGGCGTCGCCAGTTCGTTGGTTTCAGACGAAAAACGCGGTGCGTATCTAGATGATATCAATACTGAATATGATCGCATTCGCGAGCGTCATGCAAAAGGCCGCGAGAAGAGCCCCCGCGTTTCAATCAGTGCAGCGCGTGATAATGCGCCAAAGCTTGACTGGTCCGCCTACGAGCCACCAAAACCTAGTTGCCTAGGGGTAAAGACTATTCGTGATTATTCGCTAGCGACGCTGTCCGATTATATCGATTGGACACCGTTTTTTGCTTCATGGGAATTGGCTGGCCGATTTCCGCAAATTCTTGATGATGAAATCGTTGGGGAGCCAGCCCGGTCACTTTATGCTGATGCGAGAGAGATGCTTGCTGAGATTATTGAGAAAAAATACTTAACCGCTCACGGCGTATGTGGGTTTTGGGCCGCAAATTCCGACGGCGATGATATTATTTTATATACCGATGAAACGCGGGAGGTTGAGCTCGCGCGTTTTCACGGATTACGTCAACAAATCGAAAAGCGTTCTGGCAACTCAAATTTTTGTATTTCAGACTTTGTCGCACCACGGAGCAGTGGAAAGACCGATTATATCGGCGCCTTTGCCGTTACAGCGGGGCACGGTGAAGAAGCTTTGGCAGAGAATTATGACAAGGCGAATGATAACTATGCCTCAATCATGTCAAAGGCGCTCGCCGACCGGTTCGCAGAAGCTTTTGCAGAATGTCTCCATGCCGAGGTGCGACGAGAACATTGGGGCTATGTGAAAGATGAGGCGTTGTCTCCGGAGGAACTAATTGCGGAGAAATACCAAGGGATTCGACCTGCCCCTGGGTATCCTGCTCAACCGGACCATACTGAGAAGAGGACAATTTTCGACCTTCTGTCAGCTGAAGAGAATGCAGGAATGGCGCTTACTGAGAGTTATGCGATGACGCCGCCTGCATCCGTATCAGGACTTTACTTTTCACACCCTGAATCCGTTTACTTCGGCGTCGGTCAGATTGCGAAAGACCAAGTCACGGACTACGCCGAGCGAAAGAATATGAGTGTTGAAGAGACAGAGCGTTGGCTGTCACCGATTCTCGCCTATGATGTTTGATCAAACTCAGAACGAACATTCAAAACTTGTTCAATGGCCTGATTTTTCAATCGCTGCACGGCGATAATTATTGGTGCGTTGTCTAAAGCGTCGACACTTCGATTGGAATCGGGATGACGCTTTAAGTCTTTGTTTTTACGCATTTCCTTAACGCCAACCGCACACACTTGGCTTGGAAATGCTTTAGAGTGCCGGACGATCGCATTAGATCAGTATAAGGTCCGCTCAGGCGCTCAAAAGCTTGAATCTAGAGCCTTTCGCGTTCCTATAGAATCGGAACGCGGCTCTAAGTCGTTGTTTTGTCGCGCTTCTTTTGCAGATAACCGCACACACTTATCCGCGAAGCGCTCTAGAGGATTGGATTGATTCAAACTAAAAATCCGATGGTCTTGAGCATCAAACGTTCAAACTGAATAAGTTAATATTTTAGAGCCATTCGCGTTCAAATGGAATTGCTAAGCGGCTATAGGCCTATTTTTTACGCATTTCCTCACGCGTGTGGGCCAATAACCTCTTGAGCAGCCACTTGAGCTGGAAATACTTTAAAACAGACGAATGATCAGCATACCGGCGGTCATAAACCCTGCTCCGCAGATGAACCCAGATATAACAACACGCAAGTCAGACAAAAGAACATCCATGACGTGCCTTTCCCCCCAAGGTGGGGCGCTATGCTTCTTAACCAGTTAACCATCATTAAAATGTCTTACTTCAACGACGATTAAAACTACTTAGATAACATTTATGTGACATCCAGCATATCGGGTTGGCGCAAGTGTTGCGCCAGATTTTAACTATGTCATTAAAACTTTGCGGGAAATTCGGCTTCACTTTGCTACTGCATTTTTTTACACAAAGGCTCAGCAAATTCGACATTTATACTTAACATGCAATGATTGCGCACGGTCCGTGCTCAAGGGCGTATCTGGACGAATCAACTGCGATACCCCACTGAGCTAGAGCAATTCGCATTCTACCTGATGCGTAAAATTGCTCTAGCTTCACTTACAACCAGTATTTAAGGTAACGCTGCGCTGCTTGGTTTCACATTGTCGTTGACGTTCTAAGAGGTTGTGATGGCTCATGTTGCAACGGACCCTGGGAAGAGAACGATTTGGGATCAGCTCGAATCAGCGGTCTCAAAGGCTCGCCGTGCAACCATTGGTGCGCTTTTTGAGGCTTTGGCCGAAGCGCGAGCGAGACGTGAGGAAGCTACTTTTTCAATCGCGTTAATTGCGCTGTCTGCTAAATTGGCAAAGGCAGACGGTGTTGTTACCGATGATGAGATTGTTGCGTTTAGGGATTTCTTCGATTTTCCCGAAAAGGAAGAGCGGAAAGTTCGGATGATTTATGATCTCGCCCAACAGGACGTGGCGGGCTTTGACCATTACCTCTCGCAAGTTGCCGGTCTTTTTGAGGATCAGCCATTAATCCTCGAAGATGTTCTCGACTGTCTTTACCATATTGCCTTGTCTGACGGCATTGCTCATCCGGCTGAGATGGAATTGCTGGATCGTGCCGCTGAGGCATTCTCTATTAAACCTGGTTGCGCCCGCCGGATTAGAGCCGCTCATATGGGTGTTGGCGATGATGATCCTTACTTCATTCTTGGCGTTGAACCGGCGGCCAGTCTCAATGATGTGAAGGCTGCTTATCGAAAACTGGCGCAGAACCATCATCCCGACGCGTTGATATCTCGGGGGTTGCCTGCGTCGCTCGTTAAGATCGGCGAAGGGCGGATGGCGGCTGTCAATGAGGCCTATGAGAGGATTCTGGCCGAACAAGCCTAGATGCTGCGTTGCAACAAGATAGTATTGCCTCTTAATCCGGCCTAAACTTGTGACCTGTGTCGCCCAATAGTCGGTTCGGTATACCACAGCCCTTCCGCCGCCAACGGGATTGCTGAATGGTTTTATATCTCTAATTTTACCCATTTCTTGGCGCGATTTTGGCATCACGATCAGTGGATAAAACCCCGTTTTCTGGGCTCTAAAGCGTCGACACTTCAATTGGAGTCGGGGCGACGCTTTAACTCTTTGTTTTTACGCATTTCCTTAACGCCAACCGCACACACTTGGCTTGGAAATGCTTTAAACCGGTATTTTGCGGTCCGTTGAGGTTTTTAAAGGAATTATGCGTAGTCTCTGACCATCGAGAAGCGGCCAGCGGACGTTTATTCGACGGAGCGGCAAGTGGTCTCTGGACGTCGGCGCCGATCAATGGTTAGCTGTTGAAGAGTAATAAAAAGGAAGCGCGCGTGAGCGACGCAATCAATCTGCAAGTGAGTTCATCCTATCAATTGGGCGTAACGGGTATTGCAGGCGACAGAGATGACGTATTTGGCGCGAATACGCCTATTCCATCGCTAACCCGCCTTAGTGAGCAACTCTCGGACGATATTGATATTCGCGATTCAGCCGTATCAGGCGGCCTGATCTCTTTGGCCAATCACGTTCTGGACGTTACTCGTCTTGCATTGTGGTTTGTTTTATCGCTCGTCTATGTTTTGGTGTTAGCGGTTGTCGGCCCGGTTGTTCTGGCTTTCAATGCGGTGCGTCACACGGTTCTCGGTACACGGACAGCAAGCCATGTGCTGCAAGAGGCAGCTGATGGAAAATTGAAATTCCATCCGGCTCTCTTCAAGGGCGGCCGTTGGAAACTTATTCGTACCTTTTGATATTTTGATAATATGATCCTTCGTCTAGCGCTGGCTAGCCCATGCATTTGTCTCAATTGGGTCTATCAATTTTAAATGGGGCTACCCCTGATTATTCATAGCGCCCCATCTCCAAACTTTGATGAGCGTCATACTGACGTTGATACGGTTATTCTGCACTACACTGGCATGCAAACAGGCGCTGCGGCGTTAGCACGCCTTAGAGATCCGGCAGCCCGCGTGAGTGCTCATTATTTGGTAGAAGAGGACGGAATGGTCTTCTCTCTTGTTGAGGAGGAAAAGCGTGCCTGGCATGCTGGTGTTTCTTCTTGGAAAGGAGAAACAAATCTGAACGCGCGCTCGGTTGGTATTGAGATCGTTAACCCTGGGCATGAGTGGGGGTATCGTCCGTTTCCGGATGACCAAATCGATGCGGTTTGCCGCGTTTTGCACGACACGGTGGCGCGGTGGTCTATATCGCTCAATAGAGTGTTGGGGCATTCTGATATTGCGCCTCACCGCAAAGACGATCCAGGTGAGTTATTCCCTTGGAACCAGCTAGCGGACCTTGGCCTTGCGGTTGGTCCCTTCGTTGGCGCGCCGGATCCATCTATTCTGTATGAAGATGCGCTCACCGCCTTAAACGACATTGGATATGATGCGCCAGACGGGCGGCATGCTGCGTGCGTACTTGCATTTCAAAGGCGTTTTTGCCCGGCGTCCTTGGGGCAGGCGCTGGATCCCCTCACTAAGGCTGCTATCCTTTGGACGAAGTCAAAAATGGTTGACCGTGGAGCTTAGTTTTAGTTGCTCGTGCTCGCCTTTACTTTGTTTCATCGCCGGAAATTCACATGCCTTGACGGACAGTGCACTTCGGTCCATTCCAACCGCAGCGTTGGGTGGCCGGACGGTCGCGGCGGTTTTATCGCTGAGGAAAGTCCGGGCTCCATGGAGACGCGGCGCCGGGTAACGCCCGGCCATGCTTGAAAGGCAACTGGACGGCATGAGGGAAAGCGCCACAGAAAACAAACCGCCAATTCTTGTAAGGTTTCACTTTACAGTATCGGTAAGGGTGAAAAGGTGTGGTAAGAGCGCACCGCTGGCCCAGTAATGGGTTGGGCATGGCAAGCCCCGCCGGGAGCAAAACCGAATAGGGACGACGCGCGGCTGTTACAGCTGCGGGCATGTCTTCAATCCCAGTCGTCCGGGTTGGTTGCTCGAGGTTACGCGTAAGCGTGTACCCTAGATGGATGGCCGTCGCCTTGATGAAGGTACAGAACCCGGCTTATAGGCTACCCAACGCCAGTTTATGTCGTGACCTCGATCATAAGCGCGACAAAAATCAGGAAATACAAAGAGGAAACAATGGAATTTCTGCATACGATGGTTCGTGTTTCTGATCTTGATGCATCGATGACGTTTTATGTGGATCAATTAGGATTAGTTGAGATCAGTAGAAAAGAAAGCGAGAAAGGCCGGTTCACACTGATATTTTTGGCGGCCCCCGGAGATGCTAAAGACGCGGCGGTTAAGAAATCGCCTCTGATTGAACTGACCTATAATTGGGATCCAGAAGAATATCATGGAGGGCGCAATTTCGGCCATCTCGCATTCCGTGTCGATAATATTTACGCGATTTGCCAACGCCTTACTGATGCGGGAGTTACGATTAATCGTCCGCCCCGTGACGGTTATATGGCATTCATTCGCTCGCCCGACGGTATTTCGGTGGAGCTATTGCAGAAGGGTGATCCACTGCCCCCTGCCGAGCCATGGGCATCCATGTCGAACACGGGGGAATGGTAGTTGAGACCGATCCGTTTTAATGGAGCCGCTGGCCTGCACGTAATTGCTCGCCAATTCTGTTAATCAACTATTTTGCATAAAAAGCAATTTTGCTAGTCATCTCCTATGACAATACCGACCTCTTCCTCGATATCCCACGGTGCTAGCCATTGGCCCGTGCGCAATCCTTTCGTTCGTCGACAGCGGGCTGAACAACACGATGTTGATGCTTTTGGTCATGTGAACAATCTTCGATATGTGGATTGGGCTCAGGAGGTCGCTTGGGGCCATTCCGAAATGCTTGGCATGTCGCTCGATGATTTTGTTCAATCGGGCTTTGCATTTGTCGTGCAGCGCCATGAATTCGACTACAAGCTTCCAGTTCTCGATGGGCAAGAGGTGCTCATCGCCACATGGATCGCTGAAAATGATGGTATCGTGCGGCTGAACCGCGCTTATGAGATGCGTCGTCCAGACGATGGCGCGCTTGTATTTCAGGGCATTACGCGCTTTGTCACTGTTGAGTTGGCGAGCGGTCGACCGGTTCGAATGCCGGCAGAATGGCCAGGGATATTTGCCCCGGCTGAATTGGTGTAACATCAAACCAATAAGGGATTTTAGACATGCCGTCTTTCGATATTGTTTCCGAAGTTGATATCGCCGAAGCTGATAACGCGGTCCAGAATGTTATGCGCGAAATTGGGACCCGATTTGACTTCAAAGGCTCCAAATCCACCCTCGAAATGAAAGAGGGTGTGATTACCATCAGCGCCGACGACGATCTCAAGCTTCGCCAAATGCACGAAATCTTACAAGGCAATATGCAAAAACGCGGTATCGAACCTGGATCTCTCGACTATCAAAAGGTGGAGCAAGCAGCCGGGCAATCGGTTCGACAGGAAGTTCGTCTTCGCCAGGGCATTGATAAAGAGCTTGCAAAGCGTATTGTTAAAGAGATCAAAGGGGGCAAATACAAGGTTCAGGCCGCGATTCAGGGCGATGAGTTACGAATAACCGGCAAGAAACGCGATGATTTGCAAACGGTCATAGGGTTTGTCAAAGACCTTAAGATCGATCAGCCTTTACAATTTAAGAACTTTCGCGATTGAGAAGAATTGTTTAAGCGTTGACAGAGTCATTGGTGGTGCGATCACTCGTGTCGACAGCTCAAACCCATCATCGTATCGAACGGGGTAGATCAATCTGTGAATTGGCGGGATTTTCCCAGCAAATCGTAGTAACGTACCAGCTAACCAGTATAGATACCTGCTAAAAGGAGCGGCGGCTTTGGCTGAAATTGAATCCACTCTATTGGAAATCATCAAGGAAAATGCGGTTGGTCTTACTTCTGACCCCACGCGTGACACACAAATCGCCGATCTCGGGATCGATTCTTTTGCCGTCGTAGAGATTATTTACGAAGTTGAGGAGAAGCTGGGGATCGAGGTGCCGTTCAATGCAAACGACAACCCACTTGCCAATATGAAAACTGTTGGTGACCTTATCGAAGCGGTCAAAAACCTTAGCGGGCAATCCTAGCGCCATGGGAGCCATCAGTGTTGAGGGAGGAAAACGCCAAGGGCGGCGCGTCGTTGTTACTGGCATGGGCGCTGTTTGTGCCACAGGCTTGAGTGCGACTGAGTTCTGGCGCAATGGCCGCGAAGGGGTTTGCGGGATCGAGACACGCACCATTCATTCCGATGATGGCCTTTCGATTACCGTCCCAGTGGCGCAAATGGATGGCTTCGGTGAGAAATTCACTGACCTTGGTCGTGACTTTGCTCGCGCTGATCTTTTCTCCCGATATGCTGGTGCGACCGCTGATGAGGCAATAGCCGATGCTGGCATCGACTTCTCAAATGGGTTGGGCAACCGCACAGCGACCATTATTGGAACCGGTATCGGCGGGCAGCACTCTCTAGAGCAAACCTATATCAATATGCTTTGTAAGGGAAAACGTCCCCATCCATTAACAGTTCTTCGCCTCATACCGAACGCAGCGGCCAGCCTTCTTTCAATTCGATACGGACTAAAAGGGCCGTCTTTTGCGATTTCTAGTGCATGCGCGTCTGGTGCCCATGCCATTGGCGTGGCAGCTGACTTGATTCGAACAGGTGGTGCGGATGCTGCGGTTGCTGGTGCCACTGAAGCGGTCGTGAACAAGGGCAACCTTGATGCATGGAAAGCCATGCATATTCTTTCCGATACCGTATGCAGACCTTTTTCAAAGAATCGAAAAGGCCTTGTGATTGGCGAAGGGGCTGGTGTTCTTGTCCTTGAAGAATACGAATCGGCGAAGGCGAGAGGCGCCAACATTCACGCAGAAATTGTCGGTTTCGGGATGAATGCTGATGGCAACGACATGATAAACCCTGCTGTTGAGGGCGCTGCAGGAGCCATGCGGACTGCCTTGGATGGTATCAAAATTAATGATCCGTCTGCAGTTTATATCAATGCCCATGGCACTGGAACATTGATGAATGACCCGACCGAAACGGCCGCAATAAGGACTATATTTGGTTCTGACGCCGATGCTCTTGCTGTGTCGTCAACAAAGTCAATGCACGGACATTTGCTGGGTGCAGCTGGCGGTGTTGAAGCTGTTATGGCGATCATGGCTTTAAAAGAAGGCGTTATCCCACCAACAATCAACTATGATGAACCAGATCCTGAATGTGATCTTGATGTGACGCCGAACGAAGCACGCCAGCGAAAGGTTGACCTTGCTGTGTCAAATTCATTTGCTTTCGGCGGCCTCAATGCTGTGCTCGCCTTCGCGCAAGTCTGAAGCATTTCTTAGCGCATTAGCCATTCGCAATTTAAGTCGCCAGTCGAGCTGAAAATGCTTTTATAGACGCCTCATGCGTTGCTAAAATACCACAATAGCCCTGTTTTAGTGATCGTGCGGGAGTCAATTCCCAATATCCAACCCATCCCCACTTGAAACTGCGATGCAGTGTCAGTTAACAGTCCTCGGCAGCAGAAGAGCTCGTCTTAGCTTTTAGATGGAGCAGATATAGTTTGTAGGCAAACTATAAATATCAAGATCTTTTTTATCAAAGACGACTGAGTTCAGTAAACAAGGGGTGCATTTAAAATGATCAGAAACAGCCGCATACGCTTAGCAGCGTTGTCAACAACATCTCTTTTTACTTTTGTAACAGCATCGCATACGTCCTATGCGCAAGATATCGATCTGATTGACCAGGACACAATCGTCGTGACAGGGACAAAACAAGGCCTGACGACCCAGGAAGCAGAAGTATCAGTTGATATTTTTGACGAAAAAAGACTCGATGAGGAGGCTATTTTCCGTCTCGATGACGCCTTGAGCAGGGTGCCAGGTGTAACGTCAACGGGTGGGGCCAATATTACGATTCGCGGCATTGGTCGTTTTGGTGCTGCTGGGCAAGGGGTAACGTCGAATGTTTATCTCGATGGGGCACCAATTTCATCACTTGCGCTGGGAAGCGGCCTCGATACGACCTGGGACATCGCGCAAATCGAAGTCCTTCGCGGGCCACAGTCCACCGTACAAGGGCGTAATGCGCTTGCCGGCGCTGTTGTTCTGAAGGTCAACGATCCAACCTATGAATGGGAGACGAAGCTACGCACGCGTTATGCGAGCTTCAACACACGCCAAATTGCCGGCGTTGTGTCCGGTCCGATTATCGAGGATGAACTGGCTTTCCGTATCTCTGCGGATTACCAGGGAAGCGACGGCAATGTTACGAACGGGGCAACCGTCGATAGCAAGCTCAACGCCGGAGATAATCTGACCCTTCGAGGAAAATTGCTAGTTGAGCCGAAATCCATACCGGACTTGAGAGCTGAATTTACGGTTGATTATAACGATTATGACAACGGTGGTGGTATTCTGGGTGGCGGTATTGCGGCACCTACGAACTTTACAGAGCCAGAATTTTTTGAATTTGACTTTGAAGACCTTGTTACATTTTCGGTCCCATTCACCAATGAAGGTGAGATCCTTCGTGTATTGACAGATATCGAGTATGATCTAACTGAACATCTGAGCCTTCAATTTATTGGAACATATGAGGACGCGACCCGTTTCATTCAAAATGGCAACCCCGAAAACCCTCTGGAATTCAGTGGCCTGGTAAACGATGCCAATAATTTCAATGGCACCGGCGACGTCGATGTAGAAACATATTCGGCAGAATTCAGAATGTATTATGATTTCGATCGTTGGTCTGGCTCCATCGGCGGATACTATTTCAATGAAGACAATGCGTCTATCGGGGTTAATGCAGTTCCATTAGCGGCTGCCTTCCCGATCCCCATCAATCCGGCGAACACTGTCCTTTCTACCACCAACGAAAATCAAACCAACACCCGTAATTTTGCGTTCTATGGTCAAACGCGCTTTGACTTGAACGAAAAGTGGACCTTTGATTTCAGTATACGGTATGATAATGAGCGATTTTCAAATCCATCTTTGATTTTTCCTCCTACCATTATCCCAGACAGCTGTGTGGTGGATGTACCTTCACAAGCATTCATTGATGCTGTTTTACCTGGCAGCGGGTTAACGATCCCGGTAAGTTGCAGTTCGGTCGTTGATTTGGTTTTGCCCAATACATTTTTCGATGAAACACTCGACGCCCAATTTTCTGCGATCCTCCCGCGGGGCGCCATTACCTATAATATCGATGACGATCTCTCGGTGTTTTTCGTCGGTCAGCGGGGATACCGCGCCGGCGGCGCCTTTACTTTTGTCAATCTTGAAAACCTTGGTGCGGTTGAGGTTCGTCAATTTGATCCAGAGTTTTTGACGACCTATGAAGTCGGCTTCAGGTCACAATCGCTGGATGGCGACTTAACGTTCAACGGCAATGTTTTTTATAGTCTGTATAATGGCCAACAAGTTCGGATTCCTGGTCCCTCCGGGACAGATTCCGATGCGCAGACCCTAAACGTTGGCTCGTCTCGCATTTATGGTGCGGAGTTTAGTGGAGACTATAGAGTCACCGATGAACTCTCGCTTAATGCTTCACTGAGCCTCTTGAGAGCCGAGTTCGTAGACTTTCCATTTCAAAATGTTCCGCCAGGTTCATCGGAATTTCAAAATCTTGAAGGCAACCTGTTTCCCCAAGCGCCGCTTTTATCATTCAATGTAGGCGCAAATTATCAGCACTCATCCGGGTTTTTCACTAACGCAAGTGTCGCTTATACCGGTGCTCGTGAATCTGAGATCCTGAACCTTGGTGAGGAGAACTTTACCGAGTTCAAAAATGAATTTTCGGATGAGCTTGACGGCCGCCCAGTGGAGAATTTGACGCAGCGGCTTGAAGCCCGTGTTTTGGCAACAGCTCGTATTGGGTATACGGAAGATCGTTTCTCGATCTATGTTTACGGGACAAACTTGTTTAACGACCAAACACCGATTTTCACGAACTTCGCCAACGTTGTCCAAAATCCACCAACGGAACTGCAAGCAGCAGGTGCACAAATCTTGAGTAATGGGTTTCAGGCGAACCCGGGAGCGAATCAAACCTTTGGACCGCCACGGATCGTTGGCATCGGTCTTGACCTCAGCTTCTAGTCAAGCGCAAACCGGTTTCGAAATTTGATTAGTACCAATTCGGATAGACCAATTTGTTTTCTAAAGCCGCCCCATCTTACATGGAATTGCTGAAAAGTTTTACGATAAATTTCAACATGTTGATATTCTAGTTATTCAGCTTGCCCGAAAAAGTCTCTCTATCGCTTTTAAAGCCGCTACGATTTCAATAGAATCGTTACGCGGCTTTAGGGCATGAGCTTTACACACCTCCTCATGCTTGGGCCGGTAGCCACTTGAGCTGGAAATGCTGTAACGGGCAGGCCTATGTGTTCAGCTGGAAAATGAAGTTGATTTTATGAAACTCCAACAGACATCTGTGCTATTTTTGATGTTCGTCGCAGTCTTGGGCATGCCATTGGAGAGCGCAGCAATTAGCCAACAGCGTTCTGTGAATGTTGCTACTACCGACACAAGAACGAGCAAAGCTGAGACGGGTGAACCGTTATCGTCGGCTGCAAGGTTGGACCCTTTGGCAGTTGAGGCCTTTGCGGATGGCTATTTTCCGAAGTTAATGGAACAACGGCGCGTGCCCGGCGCTGTTTTTGCTGTTGTCTCTCGCGAAGGCATCATTTTGAAAAAGGGCTACGGCGTTGCTAACACGGAGACGAGCGAACCTGTTGATCCAGACAAGCATCTCTTTCGCATTGCTTCGGCATCCAAAACATTTGCCGCGGTCTCGATTATGCGCCTTGTTGAGGAAGGGAAGCTCGACCTCAAAACTAACATTCGCACCTACGTTCCCGATATCGAGATTGACGACTCAAAAGGTCCAATCACAATCTCCGATCTGCTCGGTCACAGCTCAGGTTTCGAGAGCCGTGTTTATAATAGGTATGGCGTTGCACCAGCGCTTTTAAACCTATCAACGGTTGAACTGTTCAATTACTTTGCGCCAAAGCAATTACGTGCACCTCGCACGCTTACCGGCTATTCAAACTATGGTTATTCACTCCTTGGAGAAATCGTTGCACGAGCATCGGGTGTGCCGTATGCAAAATATGTTGAGGAAACAATTTTAAAACCACTTCGGATGGATCGTTCGACCTACCGTTTGAGGGTTTCGAACGGTGATGACGATGACGCAAAGACGGCGGCCTTACGTGAAGAGGAAGTGAAAGGGCATACTTGGGAGCGAGGCGGCTATGTGGTGAAATCTTTTCCGATAGCTTTTCCCGAGACAACTGATGCGTCAGGTGGGCTGTCTACAACCGCAGGTAATATGGTGCGTTACATCCGTATGTATCTGAACGATGGCGCTCTCGATGGTGCACGGATCTTGAAACCCCAAACGATGTCAAAAATGCAAAGTGTGGCTTTCGCCAATGGTCCTTATGGCGATGCCATGGCGCACGGTCTGTTTCGAAGCGAGACAGCATTGGGGAAAGTCGTTTTGGGCCATGGCGGTTCGATCAATAATAACATGTCGCAGATGACATTTGTGCCAGAGCTGGGGCTTGGTATTTTTATGTCAACGAACTCTGACGGTGGTTGGACATTTACAGACGTTCCAATAAGGCTAATCGAAGCCTTTTTCCCCGAAGAGAAGCAGTTGCATCCAAAGGTTTCCCCGCCCGATGATTTTGCTGATCGCGTTGACCGATATATAGGGACTTACTTCCGAACGCGTCGGACCGAAACGGGGTCTGCAAAAATTCGGCTTATCAATCAAACGGTCGATGTCAGTGTGATGAATGACCGCTATTTACTTTTAAACAACGGCGACATGGGCCGCTATGTAGAAGAAAAGCCTGATGTCTTTGTTTCTGTGGAAGACGGGCGGCGTATTGAATTTCAAGGACCACCGGGCAAAAAAGCGACTATGATCATTGGGAGCGGTTCTGTCAGCGCATTTGAACGCTCGACTTTCGACAAATTGTCGCTCAGTATTTTTCCGTTTGTGGGGGCAGCGCTTTTGGCTGCAATTGCTGCTCTCGCGGGACAAGTTGTTTTTTTCTTCAGACCGCCAGCGTTCGTACCGACGATGATGCAGCGTATTGCGCAAAGTGTATTTGTCCTAACGTCCGTATTGCTATTAATCAGCATCATCCAATTTATAATGGCGTTCGAGGCTTTTGATGCCATTTATGATGTTTTTCCAAGCCCGGAGCTTATCGCGTTTAATTACTTTATAATAATGGGAACGGCAGGGACAGGGTTGCTCGCGCTCTTACTGGTGCCCGTTTTGCGCGGAACCGGTTGGGGCATAGGGCGTAAGGCTCAGTACGCTTTTTCGACGATAATTTTTGCAGCAGCGCTTTTCGCAGCATACCAATGGAATATTCTCCCCGTCTCGTCATAGGTCTCGCTCACCAATTGGTTAGGCAGGCTTACCTACTTAAGCCGCTACCTTTCAAATGAAATCGCGCAGCGGCTTTAAGTCTGTGATTTGACGCAATTCTTGACGCGTAATCCATTGACCACTTATGTCACGTCATAAGCTGAAAATGCTTTAAAAAGACCGGTTGATCGGGTGTAAGCCATTGACCGTCCACGACATCTGGGCGTTCTCGGTCCACGTTGTTTGAGTTGACCCGGATGAGCAAGGCAGCAAACGATCTTCGGAATATGGCAACGCTTGCCGCAATTCGCCTTGAAATGACCGCGAGGGGTCCGCGTTTGAGCCCAGAACCACCGATGTAATTCAAACACGAAAAATAAAAACTAAGGTCTGATTACAGAAGGTTTAGGCAAAAGCGCGTGAGAACGACCTATTTTGCGACGCTGGTGACAGGGAATAGCCAGCCGAAATTAGTCGTCCCATAAGCGCTTTAGAAAACGAGAGGATAAAATGGGTTTGTTTGTCGCCAATGCCGAAGCGAATATGGGACGCATCCTCGATAACCAAGCCCTGACGGAGCGTCTTTTGTTCGATAAACCCGACGCTTTAAGGCGCCGTGACTTCGGTTTTGAAGCACGCCGTTCCTTCGTTGGTTTAATTGCATTTTTCAAAAACATGGGACAGGGCGCTTGCGCGGGCCTTTTAACGCTGTTGGGGGCAACCCATCTCACCGGCGTTATTGGTTCAAGTGAGGCGCACCAACAGTTGCTCGCCAGTTCAATTGATCCAACCACGCTACAGGGCTTGACGTCTTCAATGTTGATTAGTGGTCTTCCTGGCATTTTGGAGATTATTGGTGCGGCAACCTTGTTTTTAAATGCAGGACGAGGGACAGGACGAATTATCGGCTTGCTCGCGTTTGTTGCAATTGCGGTGGCCCATGCCAATGGCGTTTCGCACACCGAGTTCATTGATACATTGACACAGGCAACAAATTTTGCCTCCCGTTTCGCCACGGGACTTGCGGGGGCGAACTAATTTCGTGACCGTTCGCGTTATCAATAAAAGCGCCCGCCGACCGCATGATTAGGTATTCATTGACCAAAGAGCGACATTTCTTGCGCCTCGCAGCGTGACGCCTTATAGCGCGATGGTCAAAAAAGATGCGGCGCTTGCCGCTTACACCGTTCATTGCACGAGGCCCTTTAAGATATGTCGCGGATCCTGATCACGTCGGCTCTTCCCTATATTAACGGCATCAAACATCTCGGTAATCTCGTGGGGTCGATGTTGCCGGCCGATGTTTATGCTCGGTTCCAGCGGGCACGTGGGGAAGATGTGCTTTTCATTTGCGCGACAGATGAACACGGGACGCCAGCGGAGCTCGCAGCGCGCGCAGCAGAGCAGACAGTGGAAACCTATTGCCTTGAGCAACACGAAATCCAAAAGCAGGCTGCTGACGCTTTCGGGTTATCGTTTGATCATTTCGGACGATCATCAAGCCGGCACAACGCCGTTTTGACTCAACACTTTGCAGAAGTTCTTGAAGCCAATGGCCTTATCGAAGAGCGCACGGACCGTCAGATTTATTCAAATGAGGATCAACGCTTTCTCCCTGATCGGTATGTAGAAGGCACCTGTCCGCATTGTGGATATGAAAAAGCGCGCGGTGACCAGTGCGATAATTGCGGACGGTTGCTCGATCCCACTGATTTAAAGGATGCCTATTCGGCAATTTCTGGATCCCGCGATATTGAAGAACGAGAGACAAAGCATCTCTATCTCCTGCAGGATAAAATGCAGGACGAGATTGCGGATTGGATTGCTTCGCAAAAGCACTGGCCGAGCCTTACAACCGCTATTGCTAATAAGTGGGTGAAAGAAGGATTACGAGCGCGGTCCATTACCCGTGACCTCTATTGGGGCATCAAAGTGCTGAAGGATGGCAAACCGCGTCCGGGGTTTGAATCAAAAGTCTTTTATGTCTGGTTCGATGCGCCCATTGCTTATATCGCGGCAACGCGCGAATGGGCCGATGCTCAAGGAACGCCAGATGCTTGGGAGCGGTGGTGGCGTCAGGATAAAGGCGCTGACGATGTGCGCTATGTTCAGGTCATGGGGAAAGACAATGTGGCGTTCCACACGGTCTCATTCCCATGCACGATCCTTGGTGCGAAAGAACCCTGGACACTGGTTGATACCTTGAAATCGCTTAACTGGCTCACCTGGTATGGTGGAAAGTTCTCTACGAGCGAGAAGCGCGGTATTTTTATGGATCAAGCGCTTGGCCTTCTGCCTGCGGACTATTGGCGCTGGCATTTGATGGCGAATGCGCCTGAGTCTGATGATACGTCGTTTACGCTTGAGCACTTTGCATCCGTAGTCAACAAAGACTTGGCGGATGTCCTCGGCAACTTCGTCAATCGTATCACACGGTTCTGCGCCAGCAAATTCGGTGAGGCGGTACCAGACGAAGGGGCCTATGCGGATAATGAGAGCGCTTTGATTGCTGACCTGGACAAACGGATTAATGCCTACACGGCAGCGCTCGAAGCGATGGAATTCCGCAAGGCTTTCGCCGAATTGCGTGGCATTTGGGTTGCTGGCAATGAATACCTGCAGACCGCAGCGCCGTGGACGCAATTTAAATCAGACAAAGTGGCCGCTGCGGCCTCTGTGCGCGCTGGCCTCAATCTGATTGTTTTATTCGCTCGCCTATCGCAGCCTGTTATACCACATACGGCTGAAAAAATGCTCGCAATCTTCAACATTGATAGCGCAGCGCAAGGCAGCTGGCCTAAAGATGCCGCTTCCGCCCTCCAGCAATTAAAAGGCGGTGAACCGTTCACGCCAGCGCCGGTTCTTTTCCAAAAGATAGAAGACGAAAAGTTGGATGAGTGGCGCCACCGGTTTGGTGCACCTGAGGAGTAGAGCCAGCATTGCCAGGAGTCCAGTTTCACACAACGTCAGTCCCCAGGTGATGCTGACTTTGAGCCAATATCTGCGCATGAGCGATCCGATTGAGATTTCGTGCGTGCTTTTCATTGGAATGACTTAGTGATTGGGTTGTTGTGTCTTCGGTTGTGGCTTTGCGGGCGCCCAGCCGGGTTTTCCGAAGAAATACATCCACCATTCGCTGAAGCTGCGCGCGTTTTTGAGGTCCGCGAAAAAGTGTGGCAGCTCGGAAAACCAGACCGTGAATGGATTGACGCTCTCAAAGTCCCGCTTAAGCCCATAGTGCGGGCGTTCCTCTTCGTATTGGAATGTGCCAAACACCCGATCCCATATAATAAGTATACCCCCATAATTTTTGTCAATATACTTATCATCGCAACCATGGTGTACGCGATGGTTCGACGGCGTATTGAGAAAAGCATCAAGGATACCGAGTTTTCCGATCAGTTCTGTGTGAATCCATGTTTGGTAAGCAAGAACAATCAAAATCCCTGCAAAGATGAGCGCTGGCGGAAACCCTATAAAGACCAGTGGCAGATGAAACAATGCTGAGATCACCCCTTCGAGTGGGCCAAAGCGTACCGCGACGCTAGTATTCATAAAGCGCGAGGAGTGATGCACGGCATGTTGTGTCCAGAACACACGAACCTCGTGAGCAATGCGATGCTCCCAATAATATACGAAGTCACACGCCAGAACCGCGAGTGCCACTGTCCAGGGTGTCATTGGTAGGGGGGCGGTGACATAGGTCTCGCTGAGGAAGATGTAACCGAGATAAGCAAGAGAAAGGATGAATGTTTCGATGAGTATAGACGGAATCTGGGTCGAAATACTGGCAATCATGTCGAGATGACCGCGTCCACGGAATGATTTCTCGAAAAGTCCTTTGACGATTTCAATGACCAGAATTGCTGCGCCGATCAGGAAAAATGTGTCATCCAATGAATTGGCAAAGTTTTGAACGTCCGCAGAGGTCATATATCCCTCCTTATAAGGCCAATAGTTAAGGTGCGCCAGGCCAAGTCTGCTGCTTGCTGATGGGGAGTTTCTCCGGATTTGACGCTTTCCCACGCGGCGTAAAGGAGATGATCAAAGGCTTGTGTGATCCAACTGGTCGGAACACTCTTGTCGAACAACCCTTCTGCTTTGGCTTCAGCTACCATGGTGTCCATTTCGCTTTGTTGCCGTTCGAACGCCGTAGCGATGTCGGGATCATCGTCAATCGGTTCTCGGGCCAAAAAGCCATGGCGATCGCCGAGAGGAATGAGTGCTGTCAGCATATTTTGGAACGCTTCAGCGTAGGATATTGTATTCTCGCAAGCTGCTTCGGCGGCATCGTCCATTTCTTCGATGGCGATTAGGGCTAAGGCGCGGACAAGGTCATCGCGGCTTGCAAAATGCCGGTGCAGTGTCGCGCGGCCAACGCCAGCTTGATCAGCAATATCCGACAGAGCAGCGCTCGGATCGCGGCTTAGGATGGCAAAGGCGGCTTCAATAATCGCATCTTTGGTCGTTGGGCGCAGTGAATTACTCATGAGACATATATGTCTCATTTGAGACAAGAGTCAATAGTGTGCCTTGGTGGCAGCGAACCGCGGCCGCGCGCGATACGCAAAGTGCTTAGTGATTTAGCGGTTGCGATTAGCAAGCGGCGCCTTATTACTTGAACAAAATCAAATACCTTAAACATAAACAATTGGGAGAATGCTTGATGAAATCGCTTTTTTCACTTGAGGGGCGCACGGCGCTGGTCACCGGTGGTTCGCGTGGTATTGGCGAGATGATTGCCCAGGGTTTTCTCCAGCACGGCGCAAAGGTGTATATTTCATCGCGCAAGGCAGATCAGTGTCAGGCAACAGCGGAACGCTTGTCAGCTTATGGTGAGTGTATTGCGCTCCCCCATGATATCTCGACAATTGAGGGGTGCGATGCGCTTACAAAGTCGTACACCGATTATGAAGACAAGCTGGATATTCTTGTGAACAATGCTGGCGCCGCTTGGGGGGAAGCGTTTGAGACGTTTCCTGAAAGCGGTTGGGATAAGGTGATGGACCTCAATGTGAAGTCACCCTTCTTTTTAACGCAACGCTTGCACGATGCGTTAAAAGCTGGCGCCGCCGATGGACGGCCGGCAAAAGTGATTATGATCGCGTCGATTGATGGTATCGGGATCACGCCTATGAGCACATTCTCCTACGGCCCGTCAAAAGCTGCGATTATTCATTTGACGCGATTGATGGCGAAGCGGTTGATTACGGATAACATTATCGTATCCGGCATTGCCCCTGGCGCCTTCCCGTCAAATATGAATAAAGTGGCGCGCGACCACGGTGAAGAACTTGCGAAAGCTATTCCTGCACGACGGATCGGTGACGTTGACGATATGGGTGGGACCGCCGTCTATCTTGCTAGTCGGGCCGGGGATTATGTTGTTGGTGAGACCGTTGTTCTCGATGGCGGGGCCTTCATGACGTCGTCTTACAATCTGGGATAATCGGAGCGTTTGGCCCTTATTATCATAGGTGTAAAGAGTAAATGCGCCTATGGGAAAAGTAGCGTAAGCGAACTCTATAGGTGATGTAGCGCGGTATATGTGATATAGCGCGGTTTGGTTGAAGGGGCTCGCTTGCTGGCACTGAGCTCTAGAGCCTTTTGCGTTCCGATATAATCGGAACGCGGCTCTAAAGCATTTCCAAGCCAAGTGTGTGCGGTTGGCGTTAAGGAAATGCGTAAAATCAACAGCTTAAAGCGCCGTTCTGATTCCAATTGAAACGGAGGCGCTTTAAGTGTTTGTTTGGTCGGTGGAACAATTGTTCGACCGATTGCCGAGTTGATGGGCGGGAACCATCAGCCGATCACACTGATCGGCGAAGCGCTCTATACTGAAATAATTATTCTGCTTGAGAAAAGCCATGCTTTACGAAATCGCAAAATTTTTGCACATAACGGGTGTTGCCATGTTGATGGGCAACATCACCGTAACAGCGATTTGGAAATTTTTCGCAGACCGAGATGGCCGCACCGAAGTGCTGAGTTTTGCGCAAAAACTTGTGACTTATACGGATTGGTCGATGACGGTTTGGGGGGTAATCCTGATCATGGTCGGCGGCTACTTCATGGCGTTTTCTGCTGGTTTCCCCCTCATGAAGGGATGGCTTCTTTGGAGCCAAATCCTGTTCGTGGTTGCCGGTTTAATCTGGCTATTGATTATTGTGCCTATACAAATAAAACAGGCGCGCCTGGCGAAAGAATTTATGGAGGGTGACCCTGGTGATGAGTACCGCATGCTTTCCAAGCGGTGGCTCAAATGGGGGTTAATCAGCACTATACCCTTAATCGGTGCGACCTGGCTAATGGTCGCAAAGCCTGTTTTATAAATTGCCAGAAGGTTATTTTTCCAACGCTAGAGCTTTTCGCGGTCCGGTGGAATCGGCACGCGACTTAGGTTTCACACGCTGCTTTTCTTCTCTAGCAAGAGCTTCCCTTGCTTTTCGACGCGGCCGGAGATGAGTTCGGCAAGGGCAGCAAGGACACTTGGTAGGGTCGCTTCAATGCGGACATGCTGTGGGAAGATGTCAATTGTCCCGGTGATCATCCGCCCAAGCCCCTTTGCATTAAAGGTAAGTTGATCTTCACTGGTCCATGTCTCGTCCACTTTAAAGAGAACGCTTTGTGCACCACCACTGAGGGCTTGAAGGATTTGCGAAGCACCATCTTTAACGCGTTTGCGTGCCTCGTCTTGGCCGAGGTCATGGTTCAGCATGATCGTTACTGTTCGGGGCAAAGGCAATCTTCTTTGTTGTATTGAATCACATATGGGATCTGATTGTAGGTACCGCAAGAGGGGGCGACAGCCTTTAAAGGATTTAACCCATTTAGATTTAAATCGCCTAATCAGTGATCTTGTCAGAGATCTTGCAATAGATCTGGGAAAACGATTTTTGTCTCTGTCGCCTCATCCTCGGGGAGCTTTACCCGATTATTGGCGCTGATCCGAGCTTTGCCTTCGACGAGGAGCCGTACGCAGCTCGGATAGAGTTTGTGTTCCAGTTCAAGAATACGATCGGCGAGGGTCTCTGGCGTATCATCAGGGCGGACGGCAAGCGCTGCCTGGCCAATGATGGGGCCTTCATCCATCGCTGGAGAAACAAAGTGTACGGTGCATCCCGCAATTTTTACCCCTTGTTCAATCATCCGTTCATGGACGTTGAGCCCCTTAAAGGCGGGCAGCAATGAAGGGTGAATATTGATCATCTTGCCGCGCCATTTTTGAGCAAAGTCCGCTGTAAATAAACGCATAAATCCGGCAAGGCATATATAGTCCACATTCGTCGTTTCTAGGGTCTGGTGAAGGACGGCATCGAACGCCGCGCGGCCCTTTTCGCCTTTGCCAAATTTCTTATGGTCTAAAGCAATTGCTTCAACCCCGGCATTGCGGGCACGGACCAAACCGGCGGCATCTGGCCGATTTGATATCACAAGGGCAATTTCCGCAGGGTAGCCGTCGGTTGTCGCGGCATCTAAGAGCGCTTGTAAATTCGTTCCGCGTCCTGATATTAGGACGGCAAGCCGCGCTCTCGTCATCCTGTTATGCTCCGCTTGCCGCGCTTGCGTGCAGGTGACCGATAATTCGTGCGGCCTCTCCGGCATCACGCAATTGAGCCAATATACTGTCGACGCTTTCTGGTGCTACAATCAGCACGCCACCAATGCCACAATTGAAGGTGCGCCGCATGTCTCTATCGCTCAAAGAACCAGCCTCTTGTAACCATTGAAATACCGGAGGAAGGGGGAGGGCGCTTTCATCATAGTGCGGTTCACAACCCTTGCTTAAGACGCGCGGTACATTCTCGGTGAGCCCGCCACCTGTGATGTGGGCAAATGCCTTTACATTCGTATCAGCAAAAAGAGGGTGCACCGATTTAATGTATAGCCGGGTTGGTGCAAGTAACGCCATGCCTAGGGTGTGGTTGGCATCAAACGGCGCTTTGTCGTTGAAGTTCAGCCCGGTTTCTTCGATAATCCGTCTGATGAGTGAATATCCATTGGCGTGTGGACCGGACGAGCCAAGACCGATCATCACGTCGTCTACGGATGTTGTGCGCGGCAGGCGCTTGTCGCGCTCCACGGCACCAACGCAAAAGCCCGCGAGATCATAGTCCCCTGACTGATAGAGGCCTGGCATTTCGGCTGTCTCGCCGCCAATGAGAGCACAGCCTGCATCTTTACACCCTGTGGCAATGCCTTCGATCACCTGCGCTGCGATGTCATTATCGAGATTGCCCGTGGCAAAATAGTCGAGGAAGAACAGTGGCGCCGCGCCTTGCGCAAGAACATCATTTGCGCACATCGCGACCAAGTCGATGCCGATTGTACTGTGCATACCGGTGTCGATGGCAATTTTCAGTTTGGTGCCCACGCCGTCCGCGCCAGCGACAAGGATCGGATCGCTGTATCCTGCGGCTTTCAAGTCGAATAAGCCACCAAATCCACCAAGGTCGCCATCCGCGCCAGGCCGCATTGTTGCCCTGACGAGTGGTTTGATCCGTTCCACCAAGGCGTTGCCCGCATCAATATCAACGCCTGCTTTTTTGTAAGCATCTGATGCATCAGAAGAATTTGTCGTTTGGCGATCCGACATCAAAATTTGATCTTTCAAAGGTTTAATTGTTGCCGAGGATGCGACCGTGTCCGATTGCAATCGAGAGTATTATAACTGTCTTTGGTTTGATTCTCGCTATTTACTTGCCCCATTTACTGGCCCCATCTGCTGGCCCCATCTGCTCGCTCGGTTTGCCGCGTCTGTTACACTTCTACACTTCCCCCAAATGAATCTTAGAAGCGCCTCCGCAAAAGCCTCTCGCCATGCGATTGATACCGACGAATGGCTGCTTCGTTGTGAATATTGAAGTCGGGTAATAAACGCAAAACCATTGATTGTCGCGTGTTTGATTGCTTCTATTCTATCACGAACCATGGGAATGAATATTTTCAGATCGTCAACGACGAGCTTTGAATGTTGTCTTGGTTTGTGGGCATATAAGCATGGGCGGGTAATATCGGTGAGCTCACTTTCAGGGTGTTAGTGCCGATCAAATGGAGTTTCTATGGCCGAAGGTTTTAAGGCTCGAGTGTTACGCGTTGTTCTAATGGTGATCGCGGCTGGTTGGGCCGGCGCTGTGCCGGTGATCGCCCATGCTGAAGACGGCGTTTTTGTTGTTGCGCGCGTTCCTGTTCAAGCCAGGGCCGATAGCGCGACAAATGCTAAAGACATTGCGCAATCACAGGGTCGTCGGCGTGCGGTCGATATCCTCCTTCGTCGTATCACGCCAGAACAAGACTGGGTTTATCTGCCAAAGCTGGCAAACGGGCAGGCGCCTCAAGCCGCAGCATCAGGGGGAGCCAAACGTCCGATCTATCTATCAGAGGCCGATGTTGTCGATTTGGAATCAAGTTTTGAAGTCTACGATGAGAAGAGCTCCTCGCGCCTTTACCGTGCTTTCATCACTTATCGCTTCAAGCCAAATGCCATCCGCGGTTTGCTCAAACGGGCCGGGCTTCCCTATAGCGAGGCGCAAACACGCACGGCGCTCGTCCTTCCTGTTTTGCAGACGGATGCTGGCGTTTATCTCTGGGAAAGCAATAATCCATGGATGGCGGCATGGCGCGCGCGGCCTTATACGCATGAATTAACGCCGATGCGCGCGCCGCCGGGCAATAGTCAGGATCGGGCGCTGATCTCAGCAAAGGATGCCCTCAATATTGAACGCGGATCACTCGCGGCAATTGCCGGACGATATGGTGTCAGCCAAGTGATCGTCGCTCACGCTCGGCTTAAACAAATGGATGGTACCGACCAGGTGCGGGTGCGCCTGATCAACGGTTATCGCGAGACAGCCCGCTCCGAGGATGCGGCCGCGAGTTCACTTGAAGATCTCCTCGGTTCGGCGGGATCCAGCGCGAGTGGCACTGGATCGAATATCGCTGGAGTAGGCAAATCTGGCGCCGCCTCTAATACAGCAAACCGACGCATCGGTCCGAAACATAGCGGCGATCTCTATGGGTATCGCCCGCCACCTGATGAGGACTTTGCGGCTGATGTCGGCGAAGTTCTGGCCTCCGCTTACGCCTCCGAACCGTCGGGTAATTTTCCGATGTTGGCCGAACGGCTTATTGAAAGCTCCATCGCTAAGTATGCCAGCTCTTGGAAAGAACTCACGCTAATCGATCATGCCAGTGACACGCGCCTGTCCGCGACAGCCTTCTTCGATTCGCTGGATGACTGGTCGCGCATTCGAGATGCGTTGATTGCGACACCACTTGTCGGGGCCGTGCGCATTGCAGCGCTTTCGCCGAAAGGGGCTGAAATGGAGGTGCGTGTCTTTGGTGATCCGCAACGCTTACAGGTCGCTCTCGAAAACCAAGGTATTGTCTTTTGGACGGAAACGGGGGGGCGTTGGTTCCTAGCGACGCCGTCGGTCTCGTCGCGTTTCCGAGGGCAACGCTTCTTACGCGAGGGGGACCGTGGCGGCATATTTGGCGCCGACCCGCGGAACCGTGATGCCGAAAAGGGCTTCGCGGCCGGTGCATCGCCTGCGCCTATGTTTGAACCCACATCAACGCCCGTTTCTGTGCAATAGGGCGGATCCCTCAAGGCGCGCATTGGGATTGTTAAGACCGCATCAAACCGATACTCCCTAAAGCATGACGCATGAAATCGCATTCATGCGTCATGCTTAAAAGCGCCGTCTTGATTCCAATTGAGCCAGAGCGGCTTTAAAAAAATGTCCATATAAAACAGGCGTCCAGGTCAAAAACCTGAGGTGTTAGATCATTTTCGCGCACTTTTTTTTGGGCGTTGAAGGGGGAGTATCAACGGCGCGTACTCATCTGCGCCGCGTTCTGATGTGGAGAGTCGATCACCACAATCCTATTTGGGTTATCGAAGAATATTTCAATTAGACCTTCCGGAATGATGCTTCGTAAGAGGTCGGGCGTGTGCGTAGGTCGTCAAGGATAATTCTATTATAAATGATTGATATCATACTATTAAAAGACTTTGTCCATGGCGCGTCTTCCCCTATAATGTCGAGTGCGCGGGGGTGCGGGCTGCACCTCGCCTCTGATACTGAGGAGGATCGGGACTGAACCAACAGCGGATGAAAAGGCATTATGTCCGTCATTGATCAATATTCTCTCGATTTACCGCCAAACCCGGCGAAGATGAGCCGGGCAGATTTCATCTTTACTGAGGCGAACCGGGCCGATCTCGACACGCTTGATGCGTGGGGTCGATCCGACGACTTTGCGCTGGCTATTTGTGGTGCGCCATCATCCGGTAAGACCCATTTGGCGGCCATCCTGTGTGAACAATTAGTTGGTGAGATGATCCAGGTTGCAGAAGATGGCGGTATTGATCGCGTCGCTGATGGGCCGCTTTTCATTATCGATGGATTAGAGCGATTGACGCGCCCGAATTTACTGCTTGAGGCCGTCGAGCGGGCGCGGTCATCATGTAATCGGCTCGTGCTTGTGGGACGAGGCGATCCTAAGCACTGGGCGCAGGGGCTCCGGGATCTTGAAACACGGCTTGGGGCGATTTCCCGTTTGACGGTGTCGCCACCGGATGAAGAGCTGTTGGGCTCGGTGATGGTCAAGTTGTTTGCGGACCTGCAAGTCTCGATAAAGGAGAATATTGTTGCTTATGCCGTGCCGCGTTTGCCGCGCAGTTTGGACGCAACCGCCGCGTACGTCGCGCAACTCTATGACCTGGCGGTTAAAGAACGTAAACCCATCACGATTGCGTTGGCGCGTAGAGTGATTGATAAAGAAATCTGATTTAAGACGACGATTGAGGCGTCTCTCAACCGGTTTTTGGGCCTGGGGATAAAGGCTAAAAATCCCGTGTCGAAATGTCTTATGTCGATGTCTTAGAGCGCGGCGTCGTTTCAGAGGTACCGCATACCAAAGCGTGCCGTCATACAATAGAGGATGACCGAGAATGGAGAGCGCTAATAGGTCGGTAAGTGCCAGTGCTGGGAGTGCCAGTGCCGGGAGTCCGAGTGCCGGGAGTGCCAGTGCCGGGAGTCCGAGTGCTGATAGTCCGAGTGCCCGGACGGTTTCGGAAACCAAAATTGACGGTTCAAAGGCTAACAAATCGGCAAGTCCGTTCGCTCACGGTAGCGACCCGGATCTGTTACACGTCAATCGTGACGCTGATGACGCTTTTCATATTGATGCTTCATCTACCGAGCGTTTCATCAACCGTGAACTCTCCTGGCTTGCCTTCAATGCACGGGTGCTCGATGAAGCATTTAATGAAGGCCACCCCATTTTGGAGCGGCTGCGGTTTTTGTCCATATCGGCAAGCAATCTCGATGAGTTTTTTATGGTCCGCGTGGCTGGTCTGCGTGGACAGGTTCGAGAAAAAGTCACCGCTGTTAGCCAGGATGGCCTAAGCGCGGAAGAACAACTCGCACTTATTAATGAACGAGCGCAGGCTTTGATGGCGCGACAACAGGCGTGCTGGCGCTCATTGCTTCCGTTAATGCGTGACAACGGCGTCGACTTGCTCACAAGCGACGAATTGACGGACGAAGAGACGGCTTGGCTCGAAGAAGAATTTCTTGCAAACGTTTTCCCGGTTTTAACGCCAATAGCGTTGGACCCAGCGCATCCGTTTCCGTTTATCCCTAATCTTGGCCTTGTCCTATGTTTCGAACTGGAATGCGGTGATGGCTCGCGGCTGACAAATATTGTGATGCTGCCAAACAATAGGCGGCGGTTCATTGAGTTGCCATCGTTTAAAAAAAGCCCCGGAAGCGCTGGCAAGCGAAATGTTCGGTTCATTTCCATTGAACGGATGATAACGCGCTTTTTCCACCATGTGTTTCCTCGAATGACGCTGAAAGCGCACGGCGCCTTCCGGGTGGTGCGTGATTCTGATGTTGAAATCGAAGAGGAAGCCGAAGATCTCGTGCGCGAGTTCGAGAGCATGTTAAAGCGGCGACGTCGCGGCGATGTGATCCGGTTAAAGATTGATGCGGCAACGCCCAGCGAAATGCGCGAGACCATCATCGACCAGATAAAAGCGCATCCGGATGACGTCGTTATGATCGATGGTGTGCTCGGTCTTGCGCAGGTGAGTCAGCTGATCCCTAAGCAGAAGAAAAAGCTGCAGTTCCAAAACTATGAACCGCGCTTCCCTGAGCGTATTCGCGAACACCGCGGGGATTGTTTCTCAGCAATTAGGGCGAAGGATATTATTGTTCATCACCCTTATGAATCTTTTGACGTCGTGGTGAAATTCCTGAAACAGGCTGGCGGTGACCCAGATGTTGTCGCAATCAAGCAGACGCTCTACCGCACCTCTGATGACTCGCCTATTGTCGAAGCACTGATTGATGCCGCAGAAGCTGGCAAAAACGTTACTGCGCTTGTTGAGTTGAAAGCCCGTTTCGACGAGGCCAGAAATATCAAATGGGCAAGGGCATTGGAGCGCGCAGGCGTCAATGTCGTTTATGGGTTCGTTGAATATAAAACCCATGCGAAGCTTTCGGTGGTGGCGCGACAGGAAGGGGAGAACATCCGGACCTATGTTCATGTGGGGACGGGTAACTATCATCCCGATACGGCGCGCGTTTATACTGACCTTTCACTGTTCACATGCGACCCTGCCATTACGCGTGATGCGGCACGCGTGTTTAATTTTATCACGGGTTATGCACGTCCCGAAGGGTTCGAGAAACTCGCAGTCGCGCCCGTTAATCTTAGGGCAGAAATCACCCGTCTGATTGATGATGAGATCCGTCATGCGCGTGCCGGTCGGCCAGCAGCCATTTGGGCCAAGATGAATTCGCTCGTCGATGGCGTGATTATCGATAAGCTTTACGAGGCAAGCACAGCCGGCGTTCAGATAGATCTCGTTGTTCGGGGGATCTGTTGCTTACGGCCTGGTGTTGCGGGGCTTTCAGAAAATATCCGGGTAAAAAGTATTGTAGGACGGTTTTTAGAGCATGCGCGGATTTTCGCGTTTGGCGCTGGGCGACCGCTTCCAAACCCTGAGGCGCGCGTCTACATCGCCTCCGCCGATTGGATGCCTCGGAATTTAAACAGGCGGGTTGAAGTCTTTTGTCCCATCGAGAATCCAACCGTTCATTCGCAGGTGCTCGACCAGATCATGGTTGCAAACCTTAATGACGAAGCACAAAGTTGGCGCTTGCGGCCTGATGGGTCTTATGAACGCGTACAAGTGCCGGCGGACGTCACACCCTTTAACGTGCATCATTATATGATGATTAATCCCAGCTTATCTGGACGCGGTGCTTCCATAGAGCTGAATGCGCCGAAACCCATTAGACCAAAAGGATGATTGGGCGTGTGATCGGTTGAGAATCGGCCCCCACTATAGGCGGTCTTAGGCTCTCCAAAAATGCCGACCAACCCAACGAAACCAGGTGCATAATCAACGACCGCGATGACGGAATTTCCTCCCCAAGACACATTTGATGCCGCCAGGACCGCGGGCGTCCGTCGGGCGGTTATTGATATCGGGTCCAACTCGGTTCGAATGGTCGTTTATGATGGCCCAAGACGCGCGCCCTTTGCGATTTGCAATGAAAAAGCGCTTTGTGGATTGGGGCGCAATATGGGGCCGGATGGCACACTCAATCCGGATGCTGTGAAATTGGCCCTTTCAACCCTCAAGCGTTTTCGTTGTCTGCTTGATCATTATGGAGCGCCAAGTGTTTATGCTGTAGCAACAGCGGCGGTTCGTGTTGCGAGCGATGGCCCGAAGTTTGTTGAACAGGCAAATGCGCTTGGTTTTGATATCGAAGTGATCGACGGCGCGCGTGAGGCCGAACTCGCCACACTTGGCGTTTTGTCATATGAGCCGCAAGCCGATGGGCTTGTCGGTGATATGGGCGGAGGCAGTTTAGAACTCAGCTGTGTTAAAAATGGCGTGCTTGGTGCAACATCCAGCTTGCCGATTGGGGCCTTGAGCTTGATGCAGGCCGCTGGCGGTGATCTTAAAAATGCTAAACCCATTGTTGATGCAGCGCTTGATCAATTCGATTGGGTAGAAGAGGCGCAAGACAGTACGCTGTATATTGTTGGTGGGGCTTGGCGGGCAATTGCCCGTCTTCAGATGAGACTGAGAAATTATCCACTTCCCATTCTGCATCACTTTGAGATACCCGCGCGCGGGGCATTGGATCTTTGCAAGTTTGTAGCAGGACAAAGCTACACCTCTCTTCAAGAGATTGAAGGCATCCCACGGCGACGTTTAGAAACCCTTCCGTATGCGGCTCTCGTCTTGAAGTCTGTATTAATTCGGTCAAAGGTGAGGACCGTGATCGTATCAGCGGGCGGGCTTCGAGACGGTCTCATCTATGACAATTTGACAGTAGAGGAACGTCAGGAAGACCCGCTTCTCGCGGGAGCTCGGTTTCTATCCTCGCGCCTTTCACCAGCCGATACATTTGGTGCCCATGCCGCTGGAGCTTTGCAGCCGTTATTCGAAACAAATAATCTCGCCAAACAACGTATTATGGCTGCCGCGGCAGCATTGGTAGATGTGGCATCGTATTTCCATCCGGATATGAGGGGCGAGCATATCTATGATACGGCGTTGCGTGCTCCATTTTACAATGTGTCTCATAAAGATCGTTTGTCATTGGCATTGGCGCTCTTTACTCGGCACGAAGGGAAAGATGCTTATGCTTTGGATCGGCCAGAGCTATCTCTTGTGACTGAATCGCGTCGAGATTGGGCAATTCGGCTTGGTCTTGCTTTACGGCTGTTAGCATCGTTCGCTCCAAAATCGTCTGCTTTGCTGTCGTCTATCAATTTATCAAAGCGAGATAACAAAATTATTCTTTCTGTACCGAGTGACCGGGCAGCACTCGTCCAAGACCTTATTATTCGACGGCTTGATGCTTTGGCTGTTGCATTTGAATGCCAGCGTGACGTGGAGTTTACCTAGAGCGGCTTCGCCCATTATGCTAAAGCGTCGATACTTCAATTGGAAACGGGACGACGCTTTAAGTTTTTGTTTTTACGCATTTCGTTAACGCCAACCGCACACACTTGGCTTGGAAATGCTTTAGTCGGTCATCCGATCAAAGATCGACGAATTCAATTTTTCCGTTGAGCAGTCGCATGCCGACTTGGCCTTTGAGGACAGCAATGGCATGTGCACCAAAGATCTCGTGGCGCCAGCCCTTCATCGCTGGAATATCTGCATCCTGATTAGATGCGAGCGCCTCTAAGTCTCCCACCGAAGCGATCAGGCGGGGGGCAACGTCATATGTTTCGCATTGGCGTTTGAGAAGCACCTTTAGAAAGTCGACGATGTCTGCTGGCGGAGGGGTACGATTTTCATTTCGAGCAATACGTGGCAGATCGTCAGAGGGGATTGCCAGCCCGTCGGCGACAGCTCTTAAAATTGCTGGGCCCATGCGTGATTTTTCCAGCCCTTTTGGTAATGCTCGTGCGCGTGCCAGATCAGCTTCGCTTGTCGGTTTCATCCGCGCGATCTCCAAGATCACGTCGTCTTTGACAATTCTGTTGCGCGGTTGGTCCCGTTTTTGAGCCTCGCGTTCTCGCCATTCGGCGAGTTTAATGACGGGACCCAGTTCATGACCCTTCACATTCCGCAGTTTTAACCGGCGCCAAGACTCATTCGGGTCCATGGCATAAAGCGATGGGTCTAGCAGGGCGTCGATCTCGTCGGCGATCCAAGTGTCCCGCCCATCGCGAGAAAGCTTGCTTTCGAGAATAGGATAAGCATCACGCAAATGAGTGACATCAGACAACGCGTAGGTCAGCTGTTTTTCGGATAGGGGTCTTCGGGACCAGTCCGTAAAGCGCGAGCCCTTGTCGATTTTAGCGCCTAAAAGGCTGCGCATCAGAGGTTCATAGCCAATTTGGTCCCCAAATCCGCAGGCCATTGCAGCGACTTGCGTATCAAAGATCGGCGCTGGGGTTTTGCCCATGAGGCGGAAAAAAATTTCCAGGTCCTGGCGCGCGGCGTGAAAGACTTTGGTAATCGATGGATCTGCGAGAAGATCCAAAAATGGTGTCAGATCAATGTCTTTGGCCATGGGGTCGATAATGGCTTCTGCGTCCTCCGCTGCCGCCTGGATAAGGCATAGGATTGGCCAGTAGGTTTTTTCGCGCATGAATTCCGTATCGACTGCGAAAAAAGGCCGACGCCGTAAGGTATCGCAAAAGTCTTTAAGGAGGGCGCTATCGTTAATGACCAACATGGGATGCCATTTGAAAATATCCGGTGGACTACACGCAACAGTCGTGTCAAAGCGGCGACGACTACGCTTCGTAGCGCGAGATTTCAACCGTTGACCTGCCATCGAACGAAACTATTAAGACGGAAGCTTCCCGTAAGTCCGATGGCTTTGACCAACGACGATGCCGTTGAATCAAATGCTAGCTACCAAAAAGGGTTGGCAAAACGGCTGGAGTTTTGCAGGTGAGCGGGGGATTTGTTGGCAGTATAGGGCGCCTTTTCTGGTTTTTGGGGAAACCGGCAAATGATGTGTTATCGCTTTGAAGATGAAGGTTAAAAAATGAACGCTTATCGATCGCACACATGTGGCGCCTTGCGGGCCGACGCCGTCGGCGAGGAAGTGCGCCTTTCGGGGTGGGTTCACCGGAAACGCGACCATGGGGGACTTCTCTTTATCGATCTGCGCGACCATTACGGATTGACTCAGTTGGTTGTTGAACCTGAGATGCCTTTCTTTGCAGATGTCGAGGCTGTTCGGCAGGAAAGCGTCGTTCGCGCGGTTGGAAAAGTCGTTGCCCGTACATCCGAGACAGTCAATCCAAACCTGCCAACGGGTGAGATTGAAATCCGTCTCACGGAATTTGAAGTTCTATCGGCTGCTGATGATCTGCCGTTGCCTGTTTTTGGTGAACCGGAATATCCAGAAGACGTGCGCATGACCCACCGGTATCTGGATCTGCGGCGCGAAACACTGCATAGCAATATTATGTTGCGGTCTGCCGTTGTTAAGTCGATCCGCGATGGTATGGAGGAGGTCGGGTTTACTGATTTTCAAACGCCGATACTGACAGCTTCTTCACCGGAGGGCGCAAGGGATTTTCTCGTTCCATCACGCCTTTACCCCGGAAAATTCTATGCCTTGCCGCAAGCGCCACAGATCTTTAAGCAGCTCATTATGGTGGCAGGGTTCGATCGGTATTATCAGATTGCGCCTTGCTTTCGCGATGAAGATGCACGGGCTGATCGTTCCGCAGGGGAATTTTATCAGCTCGATGTGGAAATGAGTTTTGTTGAACGAGCCGATGTCTTCGACGCCGTTTCCCCGGTTGTTGAAAATACCTTCCGCGCGTTTGCTGGTGATAAGCGTGTTACGGCTTATCCGTTTCCGATTATTCCCTTTGATGAGGCGATGCTGAAATATGGGACTGATAAACCAGACCTGCGCAACCCCATCGAAATGCAGATCGTCTCCGACCATTTCCGAGGGTCTGGCTTCAAGATTTTTGCACAAATTTTGGAAGCAGACGCATCACATGAAATTCGAGCGATACCTGCACCAACAGGCGGCAGTCGCGCCTTTTGTGATAGGATGAATGGTTGGGCACAGCGTGAAGGTCTCCCGGGCATGGGATATATGATCTTCGATGAAAAAGAAGCAAAAGGCCCGCTTGCAAAGAATATTGGACCGGAACGCTCCCAAGCTATTCGCGAGCAACTCGGCCTTAAGGCAGGGGATGCGGCCTTCTTTCTTGCTGGAAAACCTTCGGAGTTTTTGGCGGTCGCAGCAAAGGCGCGCAACGTCGTCGCTGACGAGTTAAAACTGTCCGATACCGAGCAATTCGCGCTGGCCTGGGTCGTCGACTTTCCTATGTATGAGTGGGATGAAGACAACAAAAAGGTTGAGTTTGGGCATAATCCGTTTTCCATGCCGCAAGGCGGCCTCGAAGCGCTTAATGCAGCATCTTCGGATGAAGACTATCTCGCGATTAAGGCTTTTCAATACGATCTTGTGTGTAATGGTTATGAGCTTGGTTCGGGGGCAATCCGAAACCACAAAGCCGATATCATGTACAAAGCCTTTGATATTGCGGGTTATGGCAAGGACGTTGTCGAGGATAAATTCGGAGGTATGTTGAATGCCTTCCGTTATGGGGCGCCGCCGCACGGCGGTTGTGCATTGGGGATTGATCGCATTGTTATGCTTCTGGCGGATAAACAGAATATCCGTGAAGTGACAATGTTCCCAATGAATCAACAGGCTCAAGATTTATTGTTGAATGCGCCTTCTGAACCGTTTGATCACCAATTGAAAGAGTTGCATCTGAGGGTCGTTGAGCCAATTAAAGAGAAGAAGGCTTAAAGCATTTCCCTCGCGCCTCTGTCGGTAAGCACTCGAGCAGGCGATGCTTTAAACGTCCGATGCGGTGGTATCCGCCATTGCATCCATCGCGACGGTGTCGTGATTTTTACCCAACTGCTTATTGAGGAAGACAAATATCCCTGCCAAAGCAGCGAGGACTGATGTGGTAAGGAATAGAACTTGTGGTGCTTGGGCGTAAATCAAGTATCCGAACGCGGGTGCTAGAATAAACGACCCGACCGTTGTTGCATTGGACAACCCAGCGATCGCACCTTGCTCATCTTTTGTAACCGCCAGCGACGCACCGCCGGTGAAACCAGGTAGCGCCATACCAACGCCGAGACCAGAGCCCACCATACCGATAACCACAAAGGTAAGCGTTGTTGACGACGCGATAATGGCATGCCCTATAAAGGCCATCGCCGGACCGGCAATCATCAAAAAGCGTGGTTGAAGACCAAGTTTCCGTACGAGGAACACTTGTGAAAAAAGTGATGCGCCGGCCGCAGCTGATAAAGCCACACTAGAGAGGCCTAATGCGTCTTCCGTTGATGCACCAAGTCGGTCAATAACGTAGAAGCTCATAAACTGCGTTGGGATGGCCATGACCCCTGAAATGACAAGGCCAAAGAGCAGATAAGCGCGAATACGCTTATCTTGGATTGATAGCTTGCGTGGCTTTTCCTGTTTTTTCGGTGGTGTTTTCTCTGTGAGAAAACTTGCGCCTAGAGCCCCGATTATTGCGGCCGTTATGGCTGTCATGAAGAGCGGAACAGCAGGGCCGAAAACCGACAGTGCCCCTGCTAACGCTGGCCCTATCATTGAGCCTAGCCCAAACGCAGCGGTAAGGGCGGCAATACTACCAGTGCGTTTCTCTGCTGACGTTCTGTCAACGATGTAAGCTTGTGCTGCAGGCGTAGCGGCGGATCCAACCAGGCCATATATACTGCGCGACAAAAGAAGTAGAATGAAAAGAGCTAACCCGCTGACGACGCCGTTCGAGCCAAGCAAAAGCACGGTCCCTAAGAGAGCCATTGAAATGCAATATCCAGCGAAGCCCAAAATAATGAAGGGCCGGCGACCATGGAGATCGCTCTGGCGTCCCCAGAATGGCCCGATGGCGACCCAACAAGCCGGTGACACCATAAATATTGAAAGGACCTGAAAATCATGCAGGCCAAATTCTCGGCCGACCGGTGGCAGAATCGCAAAGACGATGGTTTGTCCGAATCCCACTGCCAACGCGCCAGCCATCAATATACGAATGCCAAGGCGCCTCTCGGCGGGCGAGGAAGGGTGCTCTACATCAGTCGACATGGGATAAGTCTTTCGGTGAAACCGCGTCAGTCAAACCAGCTTCCCGAAAGAGAGCAGGGACGCGATAGAAATATCCTGACCTTTAGATAGAAGTCAAAAAGGATTTTGCGCCAGCATTCACGGTCGGTTTTTGCCGTCAGCAAAACCATGGGATCAAAAGCCGTCTGTTATGTGCTTAAAGTTGGGTACCTCATTGCGGGCAGGGGTTTCTCACGCAAATCCATTTATTCATATTGAAAGGATAAGCCTGCATTTGCGACGAGGCGTTTGATCAACGCATCTCCCATCGCCGGGGCTGGCGTGAGAATGCCGCCAGGGACATTCGGACACTCATTAATTAGACACAGCGCAGCCTCTGCGATCATTTTTGATGTTGATCCGTATCCGGGGTCCATATCGCCCTGAACGCTCGCTTTCAGTTTACTGCCGTCCTGGCACTTACCAATGAAAAGGATGTCGTAATTTCCAGCTTCGCGTTCTTCTTTCGTCGGTCCTTCGCCTGGTTTCGGTCCGTCGTCACCCATCAAAGAATTGTCACCCGCTACGCGTTCTGCGAGTTTTTGTCCGTCATCACCTTTTCCGGTAACAAGCATTTCGCTGTATAAGAAGTCCTTGCCGTAAGCATGACCCATTAACGCGTTGGAGCGATGAACATTCTTCGTATTAATTGCGGCCATGATGAAAGGTGCAAGCCACAATCCAAGTTCTTCATCATAACGCGGTTTCGATCCCGACGGTTGGCGTGGCCCTTCAAATTCTGGCACAAGCCCATACGGGCTCTTCAGTATTTCCATTAATGAAGCATCTTGAAAAACGGCAGCCATTGTTGCCTTTAGGCTCGCTGCCGTACCGCCGGAGAATGTTCCTTTCATACTGCGCACTAAGGTTTTTACCTCTGTACAAGGTCCATTTTTTTCTGTGGCGGCTTTTTGCTGTAAGAAAAATACGCCAAGATCAAAGGGAATTGAGTCAAACCCACATGAAAAAACAATACGTGCGCCCGATGCCTTGGCCGCGCCGCTATTTGCATCGATCATTTTGCGCATCCAACCTGGCTCTCCACACAGGTCAACATAGTCTGTACCCGCATGGGCGCAAACTTCGATAAGCTTCGAACCGTAAAGCTGATAGGGGCCAGCGGTCGTCAGAATAACTTTCGACTGTTCAGCCATGTGGTTCAGCGCGTCTGTATCTGCACTGTCTGCGACAATAATCTGCGTTTCTATAGAAGCGCCAATTTCGTCGCGAACGCTTTCTAGCTTCTCTTTATTTCGCCCGCCCATGGCCCATCGCAGTGATCCGCTATTGCCATATGTTTTGTTGAGGTATTCGGCGACAAGCCGACCGGTATATCCGCTTGCGCCATAGACAACGATATCGATTGGTTTGTTATCGTGATGAGCCATTGCCGGTTCCTTCATGCAGCGGCGCTTTAGGCCGCTTTTCGTTTGCGCCGGGGTGTTTTCTTTTTGGTTGATTTGCGTGTTGAGGCCGCCGTTGGTTGATCCGTACGGTCCAGCATCGGTCGTAAAAACAATCCTGTATAGCTGCCTTCAGTATCAGCAACAGCTTCTGGGGTTCCTGCAGCAACGACACGGCCGCCTCCGTCGCCACCTTCTGGACCGAGGTCGATTATCCAGTCCGCCTGTTTTATAACGTCGAGATTATGTTCGATAATCACGACCGTATTTCCACCGTCGGTCAGTTCTTGGATAACTTCCATCAGTTTACGAACATCTTCGAAATGCAATCCAGTGGTGGGTTCGTCAAGAATATAAAGTGTGCGTCCGGTTGCGCGTTTCGATAGTTCTTTTGCTAGTTTAACGCGTTGCGCCTCGCCCCCTGAAAGTGTTGTCGCTTGTTGCCCGATCTTCAAATAGGAAAGCCCAACGCGGTGTAAGGTCGCTAGCTTGTCGCGAATAGCGGGGACGGCTTTAAAAAATTCCACGCCTTCCTCTACCGTCATATCCAGAACATCAGCGATAGATTTGTCTTTAAACGTCACTTCGAGGGTTTCGCGATTATAGCGTTGGCCTTTGCAGACATCACAGGTTACATAAACATCGGGAAGAAAATGCATCTCAATTTTAATAACGCCGTCACCCTGACACGCCTCGCAACGACCGCCTTTCACATTGAATGAAAACCGACCTGGTGCGTATCCACGTGCTTTGGCTTCTGGCAGCCCAGCAAACCAGTCCCTTATCGGCGTGAAAGCGCCGGTGTAAGTCGCAGGGTTCGATCGCGGCGTCCGACCAATCGGTGACTGGTCAATATCGATGACTTTATCAAAATGTTCGAGCCCTTCGATCTTTTTGTGAGCGCCAGGCACATCCTTTGAATTATAAAGTTTGCGTGCGGCAGCTTTGAAAAGAGTCTCGATGACCAGTGTTGACTTCCCGCCACCAGAGACGCCTGTGACGCATGTCATCAACCCAACAGGAATATCCGCTTTTACATTTTGTAGATTGTTTTCACTGGCGCCAGTAATGCGAACAACCGACTTTTTGTCAAAGACGCGACGTTCCTTTGGGACAGGTACTTCGCGTCGACCAGACAGATAATCGCCTGTAAGAGAGGTTTTTGCTGATGTAATATCCCGCACACTGCCTTGCGCAATAACCTTTCCGCCATGCACACCAGCGCCGGGGCCAATATCAACGACGTGGTCGGCGTTGCGGATGGCGTCTTCGTCATGTTCAACGACGAGAACAGAATTCCCGATATCGCGTAACCGCTTTAGTGTCTCTAATAATCGTTCGTTATCGCGTTGATGAAGACCAATTGATGGCTCGTCGAGTACATACAAAACACCGGTTAAACCAGAACCAATCTGAGAGGCGAGGCGAATGCGTTGGCTTTCACCACCAGACAAGGTTCCAGATGACCGCGAGAGTGTGAGATATTCCAAACCAACGTCATTTAAGAATGTAAGGCGTTCACGAATCTCTTTGAGGACGCGCGCCGCTATCGTTCTTTCTTTTTTACTGAGCTTTTTTTCAAGAGCGTCAAACCAAGTGGCTGCATCTTTGATTGATTTCTCTGTTGCCTCGGAAATATTTAATCCGTCGATCTTAACCGCCAGCGCTTCGGGCTTGAGACGCTGTCCATTGCAGGTCTCACAATCAGCGACGGTCTGGAAACGACTTAACTCTTCGCGCACCCAGTTTGAGTCCGTCTCGCGAAACCGACGCTCAAGATTTGGAATTACACCCTCGAACGGTTTCACGGTCTCATATTTGCGCGCACCATCCTTATATATGAACGATACATCCTCCTCGCCCGTTCCATAAAGAATAGCGTATTGTTGTTCTTCATCGAGATCCTGAAACGGCGTTGTAATCTTAAAGCCGTAATGTTTCCCGAGCGCTTCTAGTGTCTGTTGGTAATAAGGAGACGTTCCTTTTGACCATGGGGCGATAGCCCCTTTGCCGATTGGCAAAGTCCAGTCAGGGACAACCAGTTCTTCGTCAAAGAGAAGTTCAGTACCAAGGCCATCGCAAGCGGGGCAGGCGCCAGCTGGCGCGTTAAACGAAAACAGGCGTGGTTCTATCTCATCAATGGTAAAGCCAGATTCAGGGCAAGCAAACTTGGCCGAGAAGATCGTGCGTTGTGCGTTACCGTTGCCATCTTTTTTGTCGGCACTTTCAGCAACGGCAATTCCATCAGCGAGCGCCAACGCTGTTTCAAAGGATTCTGCTAGTCTCGATTCCACACCTTCTTTTACAATGACGCGATCAACCACCACGTCGATATCGTGTTTTATCTTTTTGTTTAAGCTCGGCACGTCGGCGATATCGTAAAAGGTTCCATCCACTTTTACGCGCTGAAACCCCTTCTTCATCAGTTCAGCGAACTCTTTTTTGTATTCACCTTTGCGTGCCCTGATGATCGGCGCAAGTAAATAGTATCTTGCGCCTTTTTCATCGTCCATCAGGCGATCAACCATCTCGCTGACAGTTTGCGATGCGATTGGTAAGCCCGTTGCCGGTGAATAGGGGACACCAATTCGGGCCCATAGAAGGCGCATATAATCGTATATTTCCGTCACTGTACCAACGGTCGAGCGTGGATTTCTGGACGTTGTTTTTTGTTCAATTGATATCGCTGGCGATAATCCATCGATTTGATCAACGTCCGGTTTTTGCATGAGTTCGAGGAACTGCCGTGCATAGGCCGACAGCGATTCGACATAACGGCGCTGACCTTCAGCGTAGATTGTGTCGAATGCGAGCGACGATTTTCCGGAGCCGGATAGGCCGGTCATCACGACGAGTTTGTCCCGTGGAATTTCCAAGGTGACATTTTTCAAATTATGTTCGCGTGCGCCAACGACGCGGATAGATTTTAAAGACATGCTGGCCTTACGGAGCGGAATGGCCGACGGATGCGCTTCGCCGGGAAATAAACAACACAATAAGCGAGAAGGTGTGTTATAGCTCTGTTGACAGCGTGAACAAGATGTGAACGTTTCATACGACCCCGTCGATTGTCGTTGATTTTATATTTTTTGACGCATTTTCTTTTTCGGTGGGGATAATCGCTGATTGGCCTTTGGCCGAATCCAATCGATTAGATTTTTGAACATATATCGCCGATTAAAAGCGGCACTCTTTTCGGGAGAATCCCTATGGCGGGTAGCATCAATAAAGTCATTCTCGTTGGCAATCTTGGCCGAGATCCTGAGGTCCGGCAGACCCAAGACGGTCGACCGATCGTCAATCTTGCCATTGCAACATCGGAAACGTGGAAAGACCGCAATAGCGGAGAACGACGCGAACGCACCGAATGGCACCGTGTTGTTATTTTTTCTGAAGGCCTTGCGCGTATTGCCGAGCAGTACTTGCGTAAAGGCTCGAAAGTCTATCTCGAAGGGCAATTGCAAACGCGTAAGTGGCAAGACAAAGATGGCCAGGATCGCTATTCCACTGAAGTTGTTCTGCAAAACTATAATTCAAATCTCACCATGTTGGATGGTCGTCGCGATTCACAAAGTGGTGGCATGGGCGGTGATTTTGGCGGTGGCGGGGATTTTGGCGGCGCTCCATCACCTTCCAGTGGCGGTGGTCAATCGTTTGAATTGGACGATGACATCCCGTTTTAAATCAATAGGGGCGCATTGAATGATTGAAAGATGGGCTATGTGCCTTTGATCTACCTTCACTGATAAATACTTCAATCATTCGGCACTTTTAATCGGGCAACCGCTAATAATTCATCATCAAAAAGAAGTTTTGGGTGCCGATCATCGGTCTGCGACGCGAATCGCTGATTCGAAAAACGGAGTTTTGATTCGTTTTTGAATGCTTATGGTCAGCCTTTTGAACCAAAAAACGGATTTGCAATTGTTTTTTTGACTCAAAGTACAAAAAAAATCGCAAAATCGCGAAAAAAGTGCTTGTGCAGACGCTCCGTGCCCCCGCAATTGAATACTTTTTTAAAAAATTCGCTTATGATGTCGGCTTCCGCAATCTTCTCGAAGAAAGGCAAGATCCATGGCGGTAGCACGAAAGAAAGCCAAGCGGACGATAAAAAAAGCCGCGGCGAAAAAAACGACGACAAAGAAAAAAGTAGCGAAAAAGAAAGTCGCTAAGAAAAAAGTTGCGAAGAAAAAAGTGACTAAGAGTAAGGTCACAGCACAGCGTAAAACAGCGGCCAAGAAAACGACCGCTAAAAAAGCGACAAAGCGCAAAACAGCAAAAAAAGTCGCTAAGAAAAAAGTGGTTGCGAAAAAAGTCGCTAAAAAGAAGGTTGCCAAGAAAAAAGTAGCCAAAAAGAAAGTGGCGAAAAAAGTCGCTAAGAAACGACCAACGACAACAAGAAAAACCACAAAGCGCAAAGCGACGAAGAAAGTCGCGCGTCGCGGTACCGCTCGCAAAGCCGTCGGACGTAAATCACCCGCGCGTAAGACGACTGCTCGAAAAGCAACGACGAAACGTCGAACAGCAAAACGTCGCGCAAGTTAGACGTTTAAGCAGGGTATGCGTTTTGGCCGCCCCTGTTGCGATGTGAGACACACAAACGCATTCGATCGACCATGTTTCAATTGGTCAATCGGATGCGTTTTTGGTTGTGGGTCCGATTATCTTCTCAATTTTCACGGCCACGGATCGCAGGATGAGTAAAATAAGCGTGGCGCCAATTGATCAGTGACGTCTCAGCTCGTTAAACTGCGTTAAAGAATGAGGGCAATTAACACTATGTTCAGCTGATTGCCTCGCGATGTGTGTGCGGCCTTACAGTATGTCCAGCGTTAAGTTGTTACTTGAGAGGATACGTAGTTTGTTAATTTGTTCGTTCCTTAGTTCGTTACTGGCCCACACGGCAGGAAATGCCAAAAATTAAAGACCGAAAGCGGCTCAGCGATTTCATTTGAAGCGTAACGGCTTTCGATTTCATTCACTGACTGAGCGAGGATAGATCATGGGTAAACTCAATAGACCAATTGTACCTTCGTTCCCGTGGCGTCTGTTTCCCCCTCAATTTTTATTTGAGCGCTTGTCCGATAGGTGTGGTCGGTTGGCAGCAGAAGAAGCGCGGCAAATAAAAGACCGAGAACCGTGTTCTAAATCTATTGTACCGCCAAAAGCGTACGCTTCGATTTGTGTGGTGCGTCTCATGTTTTGCGGTGTTGCACTCATATTATCGGCGTGTGCAACCGATCGAGCCGTTGGTCGTGATGCTTTTGGACGTAAAGCGGCCGATAATCCAACAATGGATAACAACGGCGCACCTGCACCACTTTGGGCGGGTTACGGATATATTGGACGTGATGCAGAGGCTAATGATCAAAATCGAATTGATACCTATGCAACGAGATTTGCTTGCGAGGCCGGTGTTGAATCGTGGCGCTCACGACAAGTCGCTGGCACTTTTGTTTGGGGTGAATGTCTCCCTGTTGACCGTAATTGACCACTCAATTGACTTGTATCGTCGTCAGTAAGACCGTATCGGCACGCCTGCCAAAAGCGCCTCTGTTTCAATTTGACTCAGATCGGCGCTTTAGAGCCATTTGCATTCAAGCTGATTCAGAAAACGGCTCTAGAGTATCGGACGCTCACATTGAAGCATATCCAGCGGCTTTGAAGTAATTTTGGCATTCTTCAGGTTCGTATAGTTGGCAGATATCGCCGATGGCGCGCCATAGCGCATCGATTGTTCTGTGAGCGCCTTTTCTTAGGTG
>JBCCOS010000001.1:0-373837 GCA_039025235.1 Pseudomonadota bacterium | reverse complement strand
CACTCGGAGGAGCGAGCGGCCATAAAATTATTCTACAGCCGTTTGCATTCAAGCTGATTCAGCAAACGGCTCTAGAGTCTCGTTGGAGCCTGTTGCGAACCGCAAAACCGGTGAACCACTTTTGCTGCAACAGGCTCTAATTTCTGCAGCATGCTCATCAGTTCAACAGCCTATTGATGAATTAAATAAAATACTTATGCCCAATCTATTCTTTGCAAAACAGACTGTCGATTTGCATTCAAACTTTTTTGAAATGTCAACTTCCGTGAGGAACTTCCCTTCGACCAGACCATATGGTGCTGCTCTTTGGTAGATCGAAGCAGACGAATAACTCAATCCTATGACTTTAATTCACCACAGGAATAATACGGGCGGGTTATGGACATATTCAACTACTCGATTTCGAGCGACCGCGTTCCATTCTTGAGTGAACTCTTTTTTGTTATGTAAAAATACAGCATACGCACTGCACTACGGGGCTGTCGGATAATTGTGGCTTTTTCGGCGTTAGCCGAAGACGAATTATATAAGTTGCTTCAAAAGCATGAAGCATATAGCGAAGGTTAGAGATTGTCATTGTTCAATCTAGCACGTTCAGCCTTTGTCTTTTCTCAGGAAATAACCTGTCTCGCACTTAAGGTAAATAGTTTTGCATACGGAATGACTTACCTTTCTGTGCTGGGGCCAATATCATTGATAACAGTTACTCACGCCAACGCCGCGGTCGACTTTGAAGGTCATTGGCGTGCCGCTACGCCTGAAATGGAAATTACCGGGTACGCCTCACTTGATATTAAGGGTTCGAACGACGGATACCGCGTTTTCCTCATGGACCCGGCGCAAGAGCCAGAAGCGCCAATCTACTCAATCACCGCCCAAAAAAACGGTGACAAATTAGAAGGTCAATTCCGCGCGATTTTTCCCTATTTCGACCTTAACAAATTCATGGCCGGGCCGGTGGATATGACGGCAGTGCAGAATCCGAATGACACGTCGTTAGCCGTGATATTCAAAGACCCCACCGGGAAAACTCTCAATCTCACGTTTTATCGTCACAACGACCCGCGTTTCAGAAAGTTTGACGTTGCCCGTTTGCGCCCAGATGGAGCGATAATCTCAGAATACGAATATCACCCGCCCCAAAAAACCAGCAACGGCTTGCCAGTATCAACGCTGGCAAAAGAAGGGATTGACAAAGACAAAATCGAAAACACGGTCGAAACCATTATGGTTGGGAATAAAGTAGCGCGACCTGGGTTTCTACTTATTGCAAGAAATGGGAACCTTGTCCTTGAGGAGTATTTTCATGGTGTTGAACCAAATCGCTTGTGGCACCAATATTCAATATCTAAAAGTATTACCAGCCTCCTTGCCGGCATTGCCGAAAAACAGGGGAAAATTGACCTCTCAGCATCAATCAATCCTTACTTTCCAGACTATGAATCATCAACCTGGATGACCAGCGAGGGTGGAGCCGCCGGTGTAATGCCGCGGGTATTACTTCGTATGGGAAACGTATTGGGTTGGGGTGACGGGCATCGAGACAAACGATATTCTGGTAATCAAGAGTCGATTTACGAAGAAACAGGTTGGATAGACAATACATTTGGACAAACAGTTGTTTCTAATGCGCCGGGTCCGTACTTCAACTATAACACTAATTTAATAAACCTCGTCGGTTTTACGTTACAACGTGCGACGGGCATGCATCTTTCAGAATATCTCCAGCAAGCGTTACTTACGCCTCTCGGTGAGCCACGCTCATACTTCGATAGCTACGCCGCCGTGTATGGCGGCAAGTCAAATAAAGATGCACCGGTTTTGGCAGGTAGCACTGTTTTGATGCGCCCCATGGCAATGGTCAAAATAGGGCAACTCCTTCTTAACAAAGGGCAATGGAACGGAAAACAAATCGTGCCTGAAGATTGGATAATCGAGGCCACTTCGGTCAAGTCCCTAATCTTTAACGTAGATCGGTTTGCGTACGGATATGGATGGGTTATTACCAAATCTGAGACAGAAAAAGGTCGAGCCATCTGGAGTATTCTCGGCAGCGGTATTGGTGGACAATTTATCTATGTAGTTCCTCGCTATAATTTAGTTGTTGCAATGGGGGCGACTGATTTTGAGCTAAACAATGTCAGCTTTTTCGATTTCTTTCGAGAACAATTTCTACCCGCAATAGATGACAAGTGCGAGTTCGAACGCGTGTACATCGATGCAAAAGACTTTGGCAAACAAACAATCAAATAAGCAAACGTAGGAGCAAGGATATATTCGAATAGTGGGTCAGATCATGAATAAAACGTAGAAGAATATCGCCAACCCATTCGATAATTCCGTCGCCGACCGTTCGTTTTCTATCATCAATAAAGCCGCTATAGGACTATTGGGGCTCGGATTCCTTGAACGGACGGCTCAAGTGACGGGCTGTCATATTTCGCTCTTTCAAATAAACTCGAATATCTAGACATGGCAGTCGAAAGCTCAATTCCGAATACACATCAGGCGCATCACAAATCTTCCCACAGACGCGCTGTCGATTTCCTAGAGCATCGACACTTTAATTGGAATCAGGACGACGCTTTAAGTCGTTGTTTTTACGAATTTCCTTAACGCCAACCGCACACACTTGGCTTGGAAATGCTTTAAGCTCCGTACACCTTGCATGCGCCGCCCTATGGTTTAGATAAATGTAGAGTCAGACAAGGTCTTTGATTTATTGACTAGAGCCTGTTGCGGCAAAAGTGGATAACCGGTTTTGCGGTTCGCAACAGGCTCCAACGAGACTCTAGAGCCGTTTTCTGAATCAGCTTGAATGCAAACGGCTCTAGGTAACGGTTTGAGCACCCCTTTAATACGTCGGGTACCGTTACTATCACGATTTCCGCAAGAGATCTCGGTCTGGATGATAAGGAATACGAGTTTCCTCGCGGGTGATGACTTCAACCAAGGCCGCTTCCCCTTCTTCGTTCTTCTGAAATGCACGTTTCAAAGCTGAACTGATTTCAACCGGGTCAACGACACGTTCCGCATGTCCACCAAGCGACTTCGCAAGGTCCGTATAATTTCCACCAAGATGATTGACTTCATATTCCTTGGATGCTTCCGGTAGCTTACTTGAATAGAGGCCCATTATACCGTTGTTCAACATGATCGTTGTTGTCGGAATTTTTTCTCGAACACTTGTTTCGAAATCCATCCCAACCATGCCGATTGCAGCATCTCCCATAATATTAACACACGTAAAATCTGGACGAGCTAGCTTGGCGCCCTGAACCAAACCGAGGCCTAAACCAAGTTGCGTTGTCTTACCCCATCCCATATAACCATGGGGAATAAGCGATCTATAGAATGGCGTGATCTGATCGCGAGGGGCGCCAGCATCGTGTGTGACGACGCTTTTTTCACGGTCAATCGTATTCATCAGCTCAGAAATAACGCGATAGGGCGTAATCGGCGTCTCATCGGACGTCAATAACGGTTGCCATTTGCTTTGAAACTCTTCCTGTAAATTGGCGATCTTCGGTATGACGCTTTCTCTGGCAGACCCAGCTGGAGACACAAGCTCGGTAATCGCAAGTATTGCGGCACGGGCATCGCTTATCAGCGGCCACTTAATCGGATATCCTTTCGATATATCTGCCTCACAATTTGTAACCTGAATATAAGTCCGACCTTTGCGTGGATACGGCGTAATATAGCTTGACTCCGTGAAACTTGTACCAATCCCGCATATAACATCCGCGGTTTTTAAGAACTCAATTATTGCATCCGATTGCGATTGCCCGCCGCACCCCAAATAAAGGGGATGTTCTTCCGGAAACGCACTCTTACCATTTAATGTGGACAAAACAGGAATTGTCAGCTTTTCCGCTAACTGCACAAGAGCTTCACTCGCTCCGCTGTAAAGGACCCCCTGTCCTGCGACGATCACGGGATTGTTGGCTCCCTGAAGAAGCTTAGCGATCTGTGAAACCATTGTTGGATCAGGGAATGTTACCAATCGCTGCGATACGGGATAGTCCTCAAGAAGGTCAGTAGGCGCTGGGTTTGCCAAAATATCTTCGGGCATTTCAAGAACAACAGGGCCCGGCTTACCATTTCGAACTTGAGAAAAAGCGTTACTGACTGCTAAGGGCAAGCGCTCTGCCGTAGGAACGAAGGTACAGTGTTTTGAGATTGACTGTAGCGCCACTAAGCTGCTAAAATTTGGATCAAGCCATTGCTCCGCATAGGAATACCCTTCTGCCAGATGGACAACTGGTACGTTATCGCCATAACACTGCGCAACACCGCCAAACGCGTTCTCAGCACCAGGTCCGGATTGCACAGCGGTTGCAGCCACCTTACGCCCGCCTGTAACGCGCGCATATCCGTCTGCAATATGTAGTGCTTGACGTTCTTGGCGTACGATTATAGGGCGTATACCTATTTTTGATGCACTTTCGATAACTTCATGAAATGGAAACGATGGGATAATCTCCACCCCTTCAGCTTTAAGAGCTGCTGCTACGATGTCCGCGCCGTTCATAAGCCCCTCCAATTTTGAGTCACTCATCTTCTATTTAAAAGAAGCGAGTTTAGTGTTTATACATCAGAAGATTGTCGTAACTTGTTCCGAAAAATACATCCGGAAGCGGTCGGCAAACTCCATCGACGAAAACCATCGAAGCCGTCGGGATCGACCGTTTTACCGCGTAATTATCTGATATTCGCCTTCCATAAACCTGCATTTGATCTGAACATCTGAGCGGGAAATGTTCAGGCGATTAGGTCTAGATATAACAAAAGAATAAACGGCTTTCTTGGCCACTACTGCACTATAGTCTTTTCTTTCTGTCTTGATTGTAAAATTTTTAACATTCCCGTCCTCGACATGAATCTAGTATGATAACTATGGTGGCTCATTGGGTATGCTTAGTGTCGCACAAAAGAAATAATCTTGAAACAAACCATCCAAAGCCGCGAACTGTAAGGTTGAGCTTAGCTCTGGGGGCAATTGAAAAATTTCAATTGTTCGTTATGCCCCTAACTGACGCCATGGAAGTGTTGTCGCAACAGTTAAAGTCTTCACCGACTTCGGCCTGCAATAGGGTAAATAGGGAACGTTTGACCAAGCGACCTTTGGACGTATAGAGGCAATAGACATGCTAACAGATGATCAAGTAACGTTTTTTCGGAAGAACGGCTTCTTATCACCTCTCAGAATCATAGAAAAAAACGATGCCGTCAGTCTTCGCGAACTATATCACACGACGATTGAGACCGATTTAAGAGCAAAGGTTATAGAAGACGGCAATGTAGGCCTTGAAGACTTTGAGGATGTTGCTGATGATCCTCATCTATATTTCAAATGGGTTGCTGATCTAGTTTTTAATCCCAAACTCGTTAATGCGGTCCAGGCTCTTCTTGGGCCAAATGTAGTGATCTGGGAAACCCGTTTCTTCACAAAAAAAGCGCAAACGCCAGATTTTATTTCATGGCACCAGGATTTGAAATACTGGAAGTTAAATGATGGCTGCGAAGAGGTAACCGCTTGGATTGCCCTTTCACCGAGTACGGAAAAAAGCGGCTGTATGCGTGTTGTTCCGGGTTCACATAAGTTGGAGCTCGTTGACCATACACAAACATTTGCGGATGAGAACATGTTATCACGTGGACAAGAAATCGCAGTTGATGTCGACGAAAACGACGCCGTGAGTATGTCTCTTTCGCCTGGAGAAATGTCGTTACATCATGGAAAAATCTTCCATGCGTCACATCCCAATCAATCCAATGATGATCGTATTGGACTTGCAATTCGATGCTTACCAACCTCGGCTCAGCAAACATTTGGCAAGGGTGTCGCCACACTCTTATGTGGCACGTGCCCAAGGACCAACTTCCACTTGGTCGAGCCAGCATCAAACAACACGCCCACTTTTGAGCGAATTCGAAAGCTCAACCACCTTTATGCAAAAGTTGGAAGTGAACTCGCCAATTGAGCCTAAATACTTATGGAATTCAAAGGTTGTTCAGCAACGTTCTCCTGGCGAGGAGGCCTAGGGTAACTGCAGCCAAGACGTTTAAAACGGTTAAATGATGAGTAATCGCTTTGCACGCCATCTTGCAACAGTGTCCTCTATACACGGTGCCGTGAAGCGACGTACGCCTTGCTTTGCCTATGATTACTTTGTTGGCGGTGTTAATGAAGAGCTCTGTAAGTCGCAAAACCGAACCGCTTTAGAGAATGTTCAGCTCATACCGCAATACCGAAACGGTTCAATCAATTCATCAACAAAAACTACTATTTTTGAAAAGGAGTATTCCATCCCTTTTGGGATAGGACCGGTAGGCGGCGGCGATTTCATCTGGCCGGGTGCTGCAGAAGCGCTAGCGCGAGCCGCGGCAAAGAACGGGTTTCTTTTTATTCCTGGGACGATGACATCAGTCTGTATAGAAACAGTGAGAAAAATTAGTGATGGTCATGATTGGTTTCAACTTTATGCCGGGGTGCATAAGGACTTCACAAAGCGAACGCTCTCACAACTGAAGGAGCTCGGCGTAAGGGTGCTTGTCATTACAATTGATATGGCCGCACCCACTTATCGATGGCGAGAAGAAAGACATAATTTAAGCTATCCACCGAACATAACACCTCGCAGCATAACCGACGCCTTATTGTATCCTATCTGGACCGCGAACCAAATTTGGAAAGGGTTTCCCAAATTTCCAAACGTCGAACGCTTTATGCCGACTGGTTTTCCCAGAAACAAAACAGAAGACTTTATTGACGAATATATGATGGGTGTACCATCGCTTGACGGTTTCCAATTCATTCGTAACCACTGGGATGGCCCTATTGTCATCAAAGGTATCTTGTCTGAGAATGATTTGAGTGAATACCGAAATGCAGGCGCAGACGGCGCTATCATATCAAATCATGGCGGCAGGCAATTGGACGCCGCACCAGCAACAGTTGAGGTCCTGCCGAAACTCCGAGAGGCTGTTGGCGATGATTTCGTTTTATTAGTTGACGGTCAATGCTGGACTGGCCTCGATGTCGCCCGCTATATCGCATCCGGCGCTAATTTCGTCATCGCCGGCCGCGCACCCTATCTTAGCGTTGCGGCTGTTGGTACAAACGGAGCGGAATTCTTCGCGCAAAGAATGTGTGAGGACTTCAAGAACACATTAATTCAATTAGGGTGTTCGGCACCCTCTGAGTTACCCTATTTTAAATGCAATCTCGCAAATTCATGAGGCCCTCAACGCGCGACCACTAGCGCCAGAAATCCACCGCAAAATGGCAAATGAAAATTTGTCAGAACCCAGCGATGCATTCTCCATCAGAGTCACACACACTGGGAAAGACGATACCATTATTTCGTTCCGCACAAAGAGAACACGCAACCATCTGAAACCGCAAATAGTCACCCAGATCTTAAAACCGTCAACACTTCTTATCACCTCTGAGTTCTCATAAGGCAGGTACATATACAAAATGCATCGAAACTCAGAGCCAGCCTGTTAGATTGGGAGGTGAATTGGTATAACGTCGTGATTGGCTTTTGGATCGAAAGATAGGACTTCACCTTCAGCATAATAAAAAACGAGATTTGATGGAGTTACTTTAGAAAAGTACGTATTTTCTGGCGTTACCAAAATCCCGTGTCTTCCGATCAACGCGCCCAGTAATGATTCAATGTTGCTTCATGAAGATTTTCGACATGAGCAATCCGATGGAACACAGCGAATGCGAGGCGAACCTCATTTCCACTTTGGTCTTGATAGTCGATATGACCTTGTAAATCGACCATGTATCTTGCCCCGTTAGTATTGTCGATGGCTTTGATATAGCAACACTATAAAGAAATAATGTTTCAAGGGATGATAAGGACAATACGTCGAACCGACTTGCACGGAGTGCCGAAACTTATTCTCGCACGATGCGTAAGACACCCAGTGTCATAATAGGTAATACAAGGAATAACAAAAACCCATAGGTTAAGGTACCATAGCCTTTTGCAATCAAGTCAATGATTCCCACGGTCGTGGCAACGAATACTGATATAAACAAAAGTGATATAGCAATAACGGGGCGAAACCAGCGTGGCATATCCTTGTTGCGTTCTGTATACGCATGGGCAATGCGTTCGTTCACTGCATGGAGAGAGCCAGCACCAGTTTCAATAAAAGTCCCGAAGACAATAACTAGAAATACGACATTAAAAAACGGCTCTTCCAATGTAGCCATTAGTGCAGAAGCCGGTACTGGTTCATTCAAGATGGAGGGATAAAACGCCATCATTGCAACGAAGAAGAATATTGCTGGAAGAACTGCAATGACCCCCGCAAAGAACCCTGCTCCTATTGAGTGGGTCCGTTTTGTTAGTGACCTCAGCGCAAATAGTACAATCGGAAGATTGGCGAGATTGTATCCAGCATAGGTTGTCCCTGCGACAATCGACGTTGGGGCAAGCGAGGCGCCAGAAAAACTTTCGGAAATCTTTGTTCCAAATTTGATAAATGTTATTGCAAACAATGCTATATACAAAAAGTAGAGTGCGAATGACCAAAATGCGAGAACCTTTGAGATTATATCCGATCCAAAGAATGTGAGAATTCCCACACACACTGTTAAAACGATGGTGCCTATAAAAGCTGGTAATCCGGTACTGTCATTAATTAACTCACCTGCGGCTGAGCCAACAACGGATAGGACTAAAGTAAGGAACAAAAGAAAAAGTATCTCGAAAATAGAGCTAAGGGGGCCCAACAGCTGCTTTGAAAATGAACGATAATCGTATGATTTTGTGATCCTAGCGAATTCGAATCCACAGGCCGAAACGACGCCAAAAATTAAACCAGCCACGATGAGGCCAATAACGCCTCCCATTGGTCCGGCTGGACCAAAAAAATTCACGAGCTCCCGCCCTGTGGCATAGCCCCCGCCAATCATAACAGATTGGAAAATCAGTCCAGGAATAATATAGGTTCTAAGAAACGATTGCATATGGATTCCTCAATGCAAAATATGATCTTTATTTTCTTAGCAAAAAAATGAGTTTCACCGGGTGGCAACCCCAATTTTGATGAGGATTTGTCGCTAAACTTCATAACGCTATTTTGAGTATATCATCAAACGTACACAGCTAATTCTCGAAACGCCGCGCGTGAGTTTACCATAGTCTTCAGTTACTCGCATTTCATTGTGTCATTGGATTTGGCGCTACTGACATCATAGTCGAGTGAGAAACCTTTTCCAATCCAAAAAAAATCCTACCAAATATGTCGGAGATTTCCTTATTTTATCGATCAGTACTGTGTACATAGTGAAAATTTTCTCCCGAGCATTACTAAGTCCCTTCATCCGATAATCCGACAAAGACCTCAACTTCAGCTCTTTGTACCAACCTGTCGGCCAGGTAAAGCGAAGCCGTAAGCATCATTGCAATTGTATATTTACCAAGTTGATACACGAGCGCCACAGCGGCGCGGCGCTTCCGGACCATATTGCCCCCTGCATGTCAGTCTATGCCGCTCCCATGACCGGTTCGGTGAGGCAGACCGGGCAACTTATAATCCGGTCCAAAACCAGCATCGTAATCACCTTTCGTGCGGTAATGTGGACGTTCTCGGATGGATCGCTAAGTTTTGCCGCTGCGAACCCTGCCGCTTTTGCGGCTTTCACGAGGTTCTATATTTCTCTCTGGCGCTTTGTAGGTTCAGCGCCAAAAGCAATCGTAAGGGATACATCGCTGCCGTATCCTTCAACGCTTTTGTGGTTTCGCACTTCGATTCAAAGCCAAAACTATCAGAATTCCGAACTAAAAGTGTAATGTATATCAGTATACGCATTAATAATTTATAGCTTGCTCATTATACGTAACTGTATGTGTGTAAAGAAAATCACCTATTCAAGCGTTCAGAAATGTCTGTAGTACTTCATCAACGACAATATCGCGGTCATACTTCTCAATATTTGTAAATGTCACGACGCCAATATCAGCATCTGGAATAAACTTGATTATTGTACGGCTACCAAGCTCACTGCCACCATGACCCCACACCATTTTAGAAACATCTGGCGTATTGAAGGTTCTCCACCCAAGGCCAAAGGGGTACTTCTCTTTGTTTTTTGAATTGATAGGAGCTGTATGGGCGGTCAACATATCTAAGGCAGTTTCTTTTTTTAATAGATCCGTCTTCGCACCCCTATACGCTTGTAGGATTCCTTGAGCGTATTTAGCTAAGTCAATCGCCGATGACCAGATACCTCCGTCTGCGAATGTTGGGTACCCATACTGACTGACATAGGGGTAAAGGCCAGTGATTAGTTGATCTCTTCGAAGTCCTATTCGCTCGTAATCAAGTAGATGTTGCATGTCTCGTCCAACACTAAAAATCGGTGATCCATTTTGATAGTTTATGTATTGGGTATTTTTGTCATTCGGATTTAAATTATTGGCTGATAACGCTGAACGCGTCATACCAAGAGGCTGAAAAATATTTTTGTCTAAGTACTTCCCGTATTTCAAACCAGAACGCGCTTCAATACAATAAGCTACTAACGCCCAGGGGACCGACGCATATGTCCTCTGTTCGCCCGGCGCGTAATCTGCAAACACTTTCGTATCAACATCCTTGAAAGCGCCTTGATCACTGTAGAACTGTTCCGCAAAATGAATATAATGTTGGGGATGATTGCCGACGCGATAGGACGTTGTATAAGGTCCAGGCCACGGTCCGTCGAGTAGAGACGATGTGTGCATAACGATTTGTCTCAAAGTAATTGCTTTTAATGGGTGATTTGGATTTCGGACCGTGAAGGGCAGATACGATGAGATGTCCTGATCCAGATCGAGAGCACCGCGCTCAACCAACTGCATTACAGCGAGGGTTGATATTGTTTTGGTTATTGAACCAATCATCTGATGGTTCTCAGGCCGCATAGGGCGGCCTGTTTCAACATCCGACTTGCCAAACCCTTCCGCCCACCGAATTTTGTCTGATGTAAATACAACGATAGAAGTCCCTGGGGCCTTCTGGCTTTGAAGTTGTTGCTTGATCAAAGTGCGGAGCGGCGCAACATCTAATCCAACCGGGTTAATCACGCCAGATGCAATTGACGGTGATGGCGATGCCACGACCGCGCCACTTGACATCAAACTGTAGCCGGACAATTTAAGCACGTCTCGTTTCGTCAGTTGCATCATCTTTTTCCATTCTCGTGAGATTTGAAAGGTACCCAGAGGTTTTAGCGTTCAGGTCTCGTCGGTCGATGGGACAGCAACGTGACGGCAAACCTTGCTTGAATACACCTTATTAGCTGGGTTGATGGGAGGTAATTATTAACCGCGCACACTTATCAACGAAGCGTTTTATGTAAACTGCCTCACTCTTTCTGGCGTTTTATCGTATTTATCGAGCGCATCCAAAATACGGTCTCGGAGCTTACAAAGTTCCTGTTCTGTTGAAACAAGTGGCGGCGCAATAACGAAATGCGTGGCGTATGGCCGTACATGAACACCAGCCTCTCGGGCTGCTAAATAGAACCTGTAAAGATCATCCGGTGTCGCATCGACAAGATCAAAGGCAGCACATAATCCGCGTTGCCGTGCTTCTAGTACGTGGTTATGTCTGGCGATCTCGTCAACATGGGCGGCGAATATTGGCGTCATAGCCTCCGCATGATTGAGCACCCAACCCTCCATTTCGTCGATGACGGCTAGGGCAGCTGCGGAAGCCAACGGATGACCGGCGAAAGTTGCGCCGTGAAAAAAACCACCCGTCTCCCGACTTCCGTTTTTCAAACGATCGTAAAAGCGGTTACTCATCAATAGAGCGGCAAGCGGTTGATATCCGCTTGTCAGGCCCTTTGCACAAACGATCGCATCCGCGTCAATACCTGCTACTTCCGCAGCAAAGAATGGTCCGAACCGACCAAAACCACTGATGACTTCATCAAGATAGAGATCAATCTCAAATTCGCGAAGTGTGTCTTGCACCTTTGCCCAATAGTCCTTCGGGGCGCGCCACAAGCCACCATGCATTGATACGGGCTCAGCGATAAACCCGCCAATTGTTTCGGCACCAGCTATTTTTATCGCTTGACGCAATTCAGATACCAAACGGTTCGTATAATCTTCTTCGCTTTCACCGGCCTCAGCTTCCCGGGGCCATCGCGGCTCAGCAATCTGCACAGAATGATCCGTGCTAACCCCCCAGGATTGCGCTCGACTTTTGTAAGTCAGCGCAAAAGTCGATGTTGTCGAACCGTGATACTCCGCTGTATGACTAATGATCCGTCGCCGTCCGGCTCTACCGCCATATTGATTTCCGACCAGCATAAATTTCATAAGATGATCGATCGCTTCAGAGCCCGATGTGGCGTAAGAGACAAATGCCTGTTCAATGGGACATATTTGCCGAAGCTTCTCTGCAAGACGCAAGGCTGGATCCGATGTATTGTGAAGACCCCCTGCGTAAATTGGCAATTTGTTTAGTTGGTCGACAATCGCCTGTTTTACTTTCGCGTTGTCGTGCCCCAAAGCCATGGAAAAAAATACGGAAAAACCTTCCATAAGCTCTTGTCCATTACGGTCTACTGAATAGATGCCATGTCCTTCAACGAAATCGTTTGATGCGTCTCGTTCAAATTCTAGCTTGGCCAATAGCGGGACATAGGCCGATACAGACTCATTATTTCTCACGGAATATCCTTTCCAAAGTCGTGCGCTGATTAAAGTGGTGATTATGCACGGGCAATAAGGTCGCCCTTTGCGTCACGATAAGCAGGCTGCTTGAAAGCGGGTTGCAAAGATGCGTCCTCACCAAAGTCCTGTGGTAAAAGCATTGGCCCACAACCAGGTTCGTCAGACACGGTGATTTCCCCGTTAGTGATTTTTAACCGAGTGCCAAATTCCGGAAATCGCTTTGCAAAGTCTTCCACAATCATTTCCACATACGGCGTGTTCGGAACCGACGACCCCATTTGTGCGTGCATTGCAAGCGCTACTGGCCCCGTGCAATTGTGCGCTATGACGGCTTGTTGGCGCGATTCCGCGATAGCGCAGATCTTCCGAAATTGGCTCACGCCGCCGCAAAGGCCGATATCGGGCCGAAGTGTAAACACGGACGGCAAGTCGGAAAGTTCTCGAAACTCCCATGATGTGAAATGACGTTCGCCTATCGCTATTGGTAAATTAATCCGCTCCAGGATTGATCGTTGCGAGGCGATAAGGAACGGCATTGTCGGGTCTTCGACGAACAGGGGAGATATTGAAGCAATGCGTTGACAGAATGGCGCCAAAAATGCCGGCTCGAGATCCCTGTGAACTTCAACGCCTATATCGACGGCCGACCCGGCAAGGTCTCGCACCGCCATGCATATCTCAACGGCGTTGTTCAGACGTGACGCGGCGCTTCCTGACCATGAATCCTTCACGAATGGATAAAGCTTCAAGGCGCGATACCCATCCGAAAGCAGAGATTCGGCACGACTGAGAATGTCGTCTTGCGTATCGCCACTCACCCAAGCAAGGATGGGGAGTGAACGCCGGGCGCTTCCGCCAAGCAAATACCAAAGCGGGACAGACAATTGACGCGCACGGGCATCCCATAGTGCTTGATCAATTGCGCTCAAGGCCGCCATTGTTACTGAGTCGCGAAAAAATCGACGAAATAGAAAGTGCCCACTTACTTCCTCAATGGACCGGGGTTTTAGGCTACACAACTCAGATCGCAGATCATCGATTATCGTGACAACAGCCTGAGGCGAATCGATGAAATTACCCTCACCGATACCCGTCGTTCCATCGTCTAATGTGACCCAAACCAATACGGAGGTGCCAATAACAAGGGTTTTAATATGATCAATACGGATGGTGTAATTACTCATTGGATGTTACAAGGCCGGTGATCGAGAAGACGTTTTCAAAAGACCAAAACCATTGATAGCTATCGGAAAACAATAAGCATCCAATCAACCAACCTTTCGACAAGGTGAGTGTGCTTTAAAACCTGTAATGATTTCGTCTTTTTTTATGATGGATATGAAGACCGTTGCTGAAAAGTACTTTTTTGTGACCCATACCAAAAAGTAAAAGGTATAGGCCGGATGACCTGCGATTATTGTTTGCTAAACGGCCAATTACCTCACATCGTCAGGCATATCGCTTTCATTACTCGATTAGTTTAATAAGAACATAGTCGTTTGTTGCAAACCCAAATGTTTCAAACACCGTTTTGAGTCTCATCGCTCTGTATCACTAAAATTATCGCTATTATGCCGCTATCAGATAAAACAACGCTCCGACAACTACGTTATTTTATTGCTGTCGCTGAGGAGCGCAGCATAAGTGCCGCAGCCGACAGGCTCAATATATCGCAACCGCCGCTCAGCAGACAATTACGCGACCTTGAATTGTCAGTGAAGTGCAGTTTGATTAGTCGAAGCTCGAAAGGTGTTATACTGACGGCTGAAGGCGAGGAATTTTATGTTCGCGCGAAAGACATCTTGAAACGCTTAGATGAAGCGCACGAGGAAGCAGTTGGTATAAGCGCAGGGGTAAAGGGAACCTTGTCGATAGGCTATACGGGTGATTTCGAATACGGACGATTTCCTGAGTGCTTAAGCCGATTTAGAACAGAGAACCCCCGCGTGTACCTGAAGGTCATTCTAGGGTTTTCAGGACAACTGGCGGAAATGGTTGAACGAGGAGATCTTGATGCTGCGCTCGTCTCTCCGCCGCTTGGGCCTCACTTGAAAGAGCTTTCGATCGCGACGGTCGATAAAGTTCCTTTGTTTGCGCTCGTTGCAAAAGATCACCGCTTTTCAAAACGGCGGCAACTCAGTTTGATTGATCTAGAGAAAGAAAACTTTATATTGGGACGACTTACCTATGAAAGTGGGTATCACATAAAACTGCTTGAGTTGTTTAGAGCAGCAAATATCTCTCCCAATATCGATATGGAAGTCTTTCCAACATCAATGATTGCGAATTTAGTATCTAAAGGTCACGGGGTTTCGTTAGTTGTATCCGACAATTTGGACCCAAGCAGATCTGATGTCGCAAAAATTAAGCTCAAGGAAGACAATGCTCTATTGGAACGTGCGATAATATGGCGGCGCAGTTTTTCGACACTGGCGGTAAGTCGTTTCTACGAGACCCTTATCGGAACACCTCTAGATGCAAAGATGAAATAACTGTAGTCCATCTTACTGATAAAGATCTTTTTACGGACTAACTTAGTAAGGCGACGATTCACTTACAGGGAAAAGAAAAGCTTTTCAGAAGAACGACGCTGGGGCTTTACCAAGCCCTTTAGGTTTTGCCTATAGTATGGAGCAATCAACCGGCAACATGGTCTTGAGCCTTGAAGAAGTTCTTCCATTATTTTGGTCTGATGAATCCGCATAAATCGACGATAGCGCTCCATAAGTCGTCATATGTCCGCGAAGCGACCTACCTCAGGTGGGCTTGCAATTTTTGAGAAATTCATCTCAATCAGATTGAGCGCCGACAAAGATCGTTTGAAATCACTTTCCTAAGCTTTTTCAAACATTTGACGCCTAAACACTGCATTTCATCGAACACGACGCATCCGGGTGTATTCTTTTCACTAAATATATCAGCGGCGAATCCAGACGTCGCTCTTTTAGCAGGTGCGTAACATGCCAAACGAGTTTCGAGCCAATACCCTTCTTGAGGCAATGAGTCTTGCGACAGACCGCACAGCGCCAATCGTTCCAAGTGATGAATACAAAAAGATTGGCGAGGTTGCCGCACCAGCTTTGGTATGGGGCGTATGGGTACCGATCTTCAACCAGTTCGGTGTTCGCGGACCAAATGCAGACAATCATATTACAAGGTTACGCGTCTCCTACTCAGTAGTGAGTGAAACAAAATCAACGTTCGATGTAGAAATCAAGGGCGGCGACGAGCTTGTAACGGATGTTGGCCCTTCGTCCAGTATCGTAACCATTTCTGGCAATGTCGCTACATCGATCATGTTACGCGCTAAAAGCCACAGCATTGTTGGGTTATCAATTGACGTCAATGTTAGACAATTTTGATTGTTATACAGATAATAATAATGGTGATGTAGAATGACAATGAACTCTTGTTAGTAATTTTGTATATTTACTTACTACGCCGATGGGTACTCAAAGGGATAGGTGAGGAATATTCGTACCATTGTATAAATGTTTACCGCTCCCGAAAAAACACTGAGCTCCCCAAAACCAATCAGCGCGATCCAATTGGAAAACAGGACAACCCAAATGATTACTCGCCAAGTTTTTATTACTTTGACAAAATGGTAATTGGCCGCCGTAATGGCCAACACCGAAGCAAAACCGACATAGAGGCCCACAGGTATCGGCGGATCGATAATGCGCAATGCCGTCGTAATCGCGAGGGGTAACGCAGTGTTTGTGAAAATAAATAGTGCTTTTGTGTTCTTCATCGCTCCCCCGGGGTATTTCTCTCAGCAGTGATAACGGCCTGCTCGTATCCTAAGCCAGTCGTTTAGCTCGGGAACGCCGGAAACACAGCAACCCCTACTTAAAATAGGCAAAATAGGCTGCTTTCAGGTCCGAAGGAGCAGTTCGTTTGATTGAAATTCCGCCCCACCGCAATTGCAACAATTGCTGGATGAGTGTTCCACAAGTGTGTCAGTAGCCGTACTTTAGGGCACAAAATTTCCCAAAAACTGCGATGATGATTTCTATCTAAAATTCAACTTGTTAGAACCGCGAACATCAGTGCTTCATCTAAGCGAAACATTAGTGCATACGTTAAATCGTCTCGCGGTTTTAACGGCTTAACGCGCAAAGGAATCGATCAGTATTATTTTATCTTTAATTTCAATAGGTGATGACATGGTGGTGGGGGCTGAATTCGAACCAGCGTACGCCGAAGCGGGCAGATTTACAGTTTCCACCCGAGTACCCCACCCTATTGTTTTTATTGAACTTATCCGATCCATAATTCAAAGTGTGTCAGTTTGTGTGGAAAAGTAACGACAACTCGTTGCTTAGGTGACTCGCTCTGACACAGATTTAGCGCACCGGGCGGCCAACCTGTTAAATCGCAAAGCAAATAAAAAAAACTTATCGAACACAGCGTCGGCACCCTTAAAATAGCGTCGAGGGGATAGGAGTTCGAACATGTCGCTAACAAGTTTCACTAGAGCCGTCCCCAGCACTCATCACGACTACTGCGCCAACGCTCAACTCACAAAACGATTGGCGTTGGATTTTATCCATGAGCTGAAACACGTCATTGATGTCGATGGCAGGGCTTTCGGTTTTCCTAAACAAATGCGGAAAGGAAGAACGCTTCTCGTTGGAGAAGGAGATTTGAGCTTCTCGCTAAGCCTCATACGATCTCGAACCATCGACGCTAAGTCCTTGGTTGCGACGACACTTCAACCAGCGGCACGTTTGCCTCGTGCCGGCGTAAAAAACGCCTCACAACTCCGGACTGCCGGGACACGCGTCCAACACAATGTCGACGCAAGGAAGCTCAATGAAAGCTTTTCGAAAAACCTCTTTCAAACCGTCATCTTTAATTTTCCAAACGTTGGAAGTCGGCAGCCCAATTACGGTCGCAACCCAAATCACGATTTAGTCCGAGCGTTCCTGCAGTCATCAAACGATGTCCTAACGACAGGGGCACGCGTTTTGATCACATCAGTCGACTCGCCGCACTATCGAGGCGTATTCCAGTTCCCTCTCGCTGCGGAGAAAACTCGGTTTGAGATCGAACGCATTCATCGCTTTTATCCCACAGCATTTAGAGGATACACTCACATTAACACCAACGACGAAGAAAGCGCCGTTTCGGAGCACGCCAAGTTTTGCACCTGGGTTTTTAAACAGAAATGACCGGTACTCAGACGAACCTGATCGACGCGCTTGAGGCACCTAATTCCGAACAACCTTGGCCCAAACCACCTGGCTTGAGTCTGCTTGGCGATTTCGTGTCTCCTTCAGAAGAGCACGGACTTGTATCTATAATCGATGAAATACCGTGGTCGACCGAACTAAAGCGGCGCGTCCAACACTATGGTTATCGATACGATTACAAGGCGCGCAGAGTCGACGAAACGAGCTACTTGGGACCACTACCTGAATGGCTTGGCACCCTATGCGATCGACTAGTAAACCAAATGATATTCGATACGAAGCCTGATCAAGTCATTATCAATGAATATAAACCAGGCCAGGGGATATCACCGCATACGGATTGCATTCCGTGTTTCGGCGATACCATCGCCTCTTTGAGCCTGAAAAGTAGCTGCAAGATTAAATTTGCTAAAACGCTTTTGGAGCATCACTCTTCAGATACGGATGATATCGAACTTGTGCTAGAGCCCAGAAGTCTCTTGGTTATGAAAGGAGAAGCGAGACATCATTGGAAACATAGTATCCCGGCGAGGCAATCTGATGTCATTGCCGGCGTGCGTACACCGAGAAGTCGGCGCGTCTCGTTGACGTTCCGCACGATCACTCGCACTGTAAAGGTCAAATAGATATGAAGCTATCGAACAAAGGACATGCACCTTGCAGAAACCGCAGCCAAACGCATGGCTGTAAGTTGCCCGGTCAGGGCGCCCCATCGGAAATATGCGTGAAGCGCATTGTCGTGAGATATGGAAAATGGTGGAGGGGGCTGGATTCGAACCAGCGTACGCCGAAGCGGGCAGATTTACAGTCTGCTGGATTTAACCACTCTCCCACCCCTCCATAATAACCAGTCGATCATAAAACCGAATTCAAACGATCCTTCGTGAGAGGGCGCGGTATAACCAAAGCTACCGAGATCCGCAACTGCACCGAGGCATCATATGATATTTTTGAGCATAACAAGAAAACACGTCGACCATGACTTAAGGAATCAGTGCTGCAAGAGCCTTCCGAGCGCAAATGGTAACCGGTTGAGCGCCCGAAAGCGGCTAAAATCAAAGACCTAAAGCCGTTTAGCGATTCCATTTGAGACGGAACGGCTCTAAACTCGTCGGCAGAAAGTTGTTCAACCCCTCGAGCCCAGAATGCTTATTATAACGGATTGTTTCGTGATCGATAAACAAAAGAGACCGCAGAACAAATCCAATCGCAAAAAGAAACGCGCTAAGGCGCAAGCAAACTTATGGCTTTATGGACGCCATGCCGTCGCCGCAGCAGTAACGAATCCTGAAAGAAAGATTTTGCGTCTTATTGCAACGAAGAATGCCCGCGACTGGCTTCAATCGCAAGCCTTCATCGAACAACCAATTCTGGATTCAACAGAAGAGGCGTCACCACAGGAAATTGACAACATTCTGCAGGCTTTCAACCTAAACAGATCTAACGGTACGTCTCGTGGGACAACAAAGCCTGATATTGCCCATCAGGGGCTGGTCGCCCAAGTAGAAGAACTCCCGGCACGACCCGTTTCACAGCTCTGCCATAATCCAGAAACGAATGACATCGTTCTTGTGCTCGACCAAATCACTGACCCTCAAAATATCGGGGCAATTTTTCGGTCCGCCGCTGCTTTCGGGGCCCGCTGCATCATAACCCAAGACAGGCGAACACCGCCTTTTTCGGGCGCTTTAGCAAAGGCTGCTGCCGGTGCAATCGAACACATTCCTTGCGCTCGGGTCGTAAACATCGCGAGGGCCTTAGACGAATTAAAACAACTCGGTTATTATTGCGCAGGGTTAATGGGCGAAGGTCGAGAAGATATTGGAAAAATTCCATCAGATTGCCCGGTTGTTATTGTGCTCGGCGCTGAAGGAACGGGGCTTCGTGCGCTTGTTAAGGAAAAATGCGATGCCCTTTATCGCATTCCAATTTCGGAAAAAGTTGAAAGTTTAAATGTATCCACCGCCGCTGCAATCGTGAGTTTTTCTCTTAGGGCACAACAGTCCGTGCATCGATCATCACGAGACGCGACCGTCTCGATCAGTGCAGATCATTCCAACATAAGGTAAAAGTAATGGTTTCCGCCGAGTCTGATGCTGTTCTCTATCATGATCCCCAGTCACGGGGGCTAACGACCCTCTGGATGAATGAGGAGTTACGCTCGCCCTGCACGATTGAGCTCGTTGATCTACAAAAAGGCGAACAGAAAAAACCAAACTTTCTATCTATTAATCCCATGGGCAAAGTCCCAGCATTGGTCCACGGTGATGTTATCGTAACCGAAGCCGCCGCCATTTGTGCTTATTTGGCCGATGCGTTTCCGGGCCCGGGCATGGCTCCTGCTCTTAATGACCGACAACGCGGAACATATTTTAGGTGGATGTTTTTTGCCCCATCCTGTGTTGATCCGATGATGATAGACAAAGCGCGCGGCGGCGAGACTGCGGACCCTGCAAGGGCAGGACATGGACGTGCAGAAGACGTCATTACCGCATTACGGTCAGCCGTTACGGACAAAACATATATATTAGGGGATCAATTCAGTGCAGCAGACGTTGTAATCGGCACCACGATAAAATTTGGTATCATGACAAAACACATCCCCGAAGACCCTATCCTTCAGGCCTATGTTGATCGCTTGAACGAACGTCCCGCGGCACGGAAGGCAGAAGAAATTAATGCCCGCTATCTCAGAAAACTTGGCCGCTAATCGATCGTCAACCGCGAAGAAACAGGGCAAGGCTCCTACTTCATTCCTTATTTTTTGGAACATAATCCATGGTGTCAGATTATTTCTCTCATTCCGCTGTGATTACGGGTATCTCATCCGGTATTGGCCGGGCAGCGGTCGAAGCGCTTCTTGAAAGAGGCTGGCGCGTTTTTGGCAGTGTACGGAAAGAAAGTGACGCCGACGATGCAATTCAGCGATATGGCGATTCATTTACACCGCTTATATTTGATGTAACCGACGAAAGCGCAATAAACGATGCGGCAGAGCAAGTCAGCGTTGCCCTGGAGGGGCGCACCCTTTCGGGCCTTGTGAACAATGCTGGAGTCGCACTCGGCGGGCCCCTTCGATATATTGACTTGGACGTTGTCCGAAAACAGTTCGATATTAATCTGTTTGGAGCAATAAGGACGACGCAAGCCTTTGTTCCACTTTTGGGCGCTGACCAAGAAAGAACAGGCCCACCCGGAAAAATCATCAATATGAGTTCTGTTGCTGGAAAAATCGCAACACCTTTTTTATCTCCCTATGCCATGTCAAAACACGCTCTTGAAGCATTTTCGGCTTCCCTTCGCCGCGAATTGTTGATGCACGGAATAGATGTTGTGGTTGTTGGACCAGGCGCAGTCAAAACACCGATTTGGAATAAGGGAGAAGAGCTCGACGTTGAGCCATATCTGGAGACCGAGTATGCCCCCCTGCTCGAACGGATGAAAGGTTTAATGAAAGAGCAAGGCGAAATCGGCATTGAAGCATCGAAAGTCGGGGAACTTGTGGCTGATATCCTAACAGGGAAAGCAGGAAAAACGCGCTATGCTATTATGAGACATAAATTGATGAACTGGATCATTCCACGTCTCATTCCAGAGCGCTTACTGGATATTGGCATGGCCGATCGCTTTGGAATCAACAAACGTAAAACGTGAAATTCGATTTGTATTTGCGAGTTCTTTTTCTACATTTCGTATACGCATAGGCAGTCGCCGGTGATGAGCGAAGCGCTCTAAAGCCATTCATGACCGACAAGACGTTCACTTTCGCGCCATAGACGTACACCAATCTCTTTGTTGAGTGCTGCGTCAGATACACGGGCGTCACCCACCCTACCACGTGTCTCTCGCATACTTTGTGGGCCATAATAGCCGCCAGGGCGCGCCTCGTTACCTGCCGCAGCAAGAACAGTTGGAATAGCACCATTGTATGCCGACTGCGCGAGTAAGGCATTCGTCGGTTTATATAAGAGTTTCAACAATGCCGACGGCCCAGTCGATTGCAGACTCGTTGCTGAATAACCGGGGTGGCAAGCCACCGAAATTACACGACTATTACAGGCATCCAAACGACGCTGAAGCTCAATTGCGAAAATGAGATTTGCCAATTTACTTTGACAATAAGCCCTGGTCGGTGAATAATTCCGTGTCAGCATTAAATCATCAAATTGAATCCTACCATAATGATGGGCAATACTAGAGATTGTGACAATGCGGCCAGAGGCTTGCTCGATAATATCGAAAAGCAATCCCGTAAATAAAAAATGTCCGAGATGGTTTGTCGCTAACTGCAATTCAAACCCATCGCGCGTTATCGTTTTGGGCGTTTGCATAATGCCAGCATTGTTGATAAGCGCGTGAATAACGGGAAATCGTTGCCGCACTTCGTCCGCTGAGCGACGAATGATTTCTGTGTCCGCAAGATCGAGTTCGAGAACATCCGGCTTTATCGCCCCGCTATCCGCGACAGCTTGAGCCGCCGCCATGGCCTTATCCATGTTACGCGCAGCAATAACAGTTTTAGCACCCGAAGCACTTAGTATCTTTGCGGCCTCAAAGCCGATGCCAGCATTTCCTCCGGTTACGATAAAGATTTTTCCATCTAAGGAATTTAGGCTATTTGGCGTCCAATTTGTAAAACCACTATTATGAAGTCGTTTTGCCATCGTCATTACCCATACAAAGAGACATCCAGTGCAATCTATTAATCAATAGTTCGTACCAATGTTTATAACTGCCGAGTTTAGCTGTCATACAAAAGTAGCCACAATGGCGTAAATGGCTCGTTTTTTGGGTCAAATACTTACGTAATCTATGTCGCGGTTACAAACGACCGTAAGACAATAGGACAACATTGGCATCATTGGAATATAGCAATCTAACAGAAGCTCACCCTACGTAATCTAATCAAGAACAATCAATCACCGTCAATCTACTTTAGTTTGCTCATTAAAAATGAATACGAAAAGCACAATAAAAGATAAAATCAGGATCTCTGAGATCATTGAACTTGCTTGGGATGATGAAACATCATTTGACGCCATCGAAGCGCAGACGGGCTTTACCGAAAAAGAAGTCATTCAAGTGATGCGGACGAATATGAAACCTAGCAGCTTTAGAATGTGGCGAAAAAGAGTGACCGGCCGGGCATCCAAACACGAGCTTCGACGTCTCAATCGATCGTAGTTTATTTTCTTTGCAGATATGGAGTTTACCAATAGGCTTGTCAGCTTGCAGGGCACCCTCTGCAAAACGGACACAGACCCACGCTTTAGCATTGCGGTAAATGTAAAGCTCTGACGTTCTGTCGGTTGATCGTTATCGATTTTGACTGGGAAACGCCTTAATTCCGACTTCGACATCCCCACCAAATAAGCATGGATTCTCTGCCCTGCCGAAGGGTTCCTTGCGGATCTTTAGTGACTTCATTGCCGTGAAAATCATTAAAGCCAAATAAATGATAGGGATTTCGGTTCTGATACGTCTCATTTGCGGACCGTTACCGCGTTTCGGGTGATCTAGCCTAAGGCCCAAGGGCTCCCATGAGGCTCCCAGGGGGGGCCAAAGGGGGTCCCAGGGCTTTCCTTCAATTAATGACCAGGAAGACTGACAAATCTTGGAAAGCAGCTCAGCCAAACCGACAACAGTGCATCGACCGGCCAGGGCGCTCCACGGAGATAGGCGAAAAGCAGTCTATCGTAAATTTTAAAACTGTGAGAGGAGGCAGGACAAACTCCGAATGCTGTTTTTCAACGCCGCGACCACAGTCTGATCGGTCAATTCGCTATCCCAGAGTGCAATCAGCGCGTGAGTGCCTTCGACTAACCTGTAAGAAAGCAAAGTGCCACCTAACGTAAAGTTTCTGACAAAGTTTTTCCCGCCGCTCAATTAGTCAACGTTACTGACTTTAGCTGAACTGCATTTGTGTTGAAGCTTGTTAGTCGGTACTGTGCGTCAACCAAATGAGGGGTTTTCTTGATGGGTGCTTTCCGACGTTTCGCCAAAGTGTTTTCTGTTTTTTTAATTGCGGTGGTTGCCATTGCGGCCGGTTATTTACATCGCATTTCGCTCGTTGGTGCCGGCTACATTGCTCAAGATTTGTGTATTGAAGTTTTTCATAACAATCGCAGCCCTCAAAACGCGCTTGTGGCAAACTTCGGAAGCCTTCATCCGCTGGCAACGTCGTTCGGGTTCAACATCAACTCTGACAAAAAGACCGTGTCTGCGGCTCTAGGGCCATTCGGCCGCACGAGCGCTGTTTTTTACGATGGTTATGGTTGCGTTATAAAACGGGGTGACCTTGCTGACCTGCCACCGCTTGGTCCCTTCGCGGATGTGCCGCTAGCGAAGGGCGATCCGGCGGCGCTTGGCTTTGATGCTGTTGCGCTAAACGCCAGACTGGATGCTATTTTCACTGATCCCCTGCCCTTTCATCGAGCGATTTTGATTATGCGCTCCGGACAAATCGTGGCCGAGCGTTATGCTCCAGGTTACGATGCGGACACAGCATTGATGAGTGCATCCATGGCCAAAAGCGTTACCAGCACGATGGTTGGCGCCGCTGTTCATAAAGGACTTATTGACCTTGAAGCCCGTGCGCCAATCCCTGAATGGTCCGACCCGAAAGATCCGCGTTCGGCGATAACATGGACACATCTCCTTCAGATGCAATCAGGACTTGAGTTCAACGAGGGTTACCTTAGTCCCTTCGATGATGTTCCCGTAATGAATGTCTTGAAACGTTCTGCGGCCGACTTTGCTATTCAGAAACCGTTACGGCATGAACCTGGAACAGAATTTTTTTATTCCACTGGAACAAGTAACATCCTTCAGCGTGCGCTGCGTAACGCGCTTGAAGCGCAAGGGCTTGATTATCACCAGTTTGGCCATGAGCAGGTCTTCGCTCCTCTTGGCATGACGAGTTTCATCATTGTCCCCGACAGCGTTGGCGATTTCATCGGCGGCTCAACGGCCTATGCCACAGCGCGGGACTGGGCGAGGCTCGGACAACTTTATCTGCAAAATGGTCAATGGAAAGGTGAACAGCTTCTTTCTCCTAATTGGGCAAAATATGTTACAACGCCGGCGGAGCACTCTGACAGGATATATGGCGCGCAATTCTGGTTAAACCAAACCGGCGAAAATGGCCGTGCACCGATGTTACCAAGCATCCCGAATGATGCCTATTTTTTCTTGGGCTTTCTCGGGCAGGTGGTGTTGATTGTACCCAGCCTTGATCTCGTATTCGTTCACCTCGGTCGAACCTATACTGACGACCGGGAACTTGAACCAATTAATGCCTTGTTAGAACAAGTGATGCCAACAATCGATACAACAGCCCGACCTCAGCTTTCACCTCTACGATGAGTTCGAAGGAGCTCTCAGAGTACAGCATTAGATTGACACCAACTCATTGGACTATTCAATCGTGAAATGGGACTCCCTAAGGCGGTGATCAAAGTACGGATCACTCTCCCTGCGATTGACCATCTTCATCGAATGGTTCGTTTAGCGTTTCTTCGCCAAGATTCACTCCTGCTTCTAACACAGAGAGCAGCGGCCCTATTTCTTACGCTCCATCAACCACACCCCACCAAACACAAATAATAAGGCAGCCGGTACCAATGCCATTGTTTGAAAGGTACTTTCAGCCGCGATGCGCAGCGCCGCATCGACATCTGCTGCGGACGCGGCGGCAAACGCCACCTCACCGCCAGCCGCTTCAAGCTTTGCCTCGTCATAAATGCGACCAAGAACCGGCAATACAAAGTGAATCGATAATGCGCCAGCCGTGCCAATAAGTCCGATGGTCCAAGACCCGCCATTCGGGTAGCGCTCGGCGGCTTGTGCCACCATTGTCGGCCACATAAAACAAACACCCGCGCCCCAGAAGGTCGCCGCAAGAATTGCGAGCACCGGGTTCGTTGCGATGCTGAAAAGATAAAGTCCGACGGCAGCGAATAAACCAGAGAACCATAAAAGGCCAACCGGCGATAAACGATGGGAAAGCGAACCCGCAAAATGCCGAAAAACGAACATCATTCCACTTACATATATTAGTATTATAATACCACGTATACCAACGGTCTGAGTAAGAACAAGCTCAACCAACTGTCCGGGGGCAAGTTCTGATGCCGCTGTCAAGAACATGGCGCCGAACCAGATAAAGAAACTCGGTCGGCGAAAAATTTCAAGAACCATATCCTTGAACGATATCCCCGCCGTAACGCGGGCAGTCTTCGGAAATTCGGAACGCAAAGTCAGCCACGTTGTCGTTAGCGAGGGAATCAACACCCCCGCCATAACGATCCGCCAATCAACATTCCCCAAACCTGCACCAACACTCCAAAGCCCACCAACGACAATCCCCGCGGGCCACCAAGCGTGAAGTACGTTCATACGATGGATCATATCGTCAGGATAAATTGTCGCGATCAGTGGATTACTCGCCGCTTCGACGCTGCCCCAGCCTATTCCTTGGAGCAGCATACCAAACCAAATCAGCCAGAAGACACCCATTCCAGACGCAAGCGATCCGGAGAAAATAACAAAGCATGCACCGGTGGCAAAGGCTAACCCGGCAAAAGCAAGAACCCGTCGTATGCCAAAGAAATCTAGTAAAAGACTGCCAAAAAAAAGAGAAAGGGCAAAACCAAAAAAAGAAATACCGAGCGCTTCGGTCATTAGGGTTACAGAGCGCGCAGGATCAATCTCCGTGAGATATTCCTCCCGCACCGAGTCCGAAATTGCCACGCGCAACGACATACTGATAGCAGCAGAAAATATAGCAAGTGTCGCAATTACAAATAGCCGATGTGGGCTACTTTTCTTTAAGGCTTGGAACATCTCACATCCCTTGATTACTTTTTATTTTGGGCACCAACATAGCGCAAATCACAACGTATGAAGACAACTTTGAGCATGATGAACCCAGCATCCTGGTATCCTGATTGCTCAATAGCGAATTGGAGGTGACCTGCAGAGGTTCGTTTGATCCTATTTGGCCATCCTATTGACAGATGACCCATCCGGCCCTCGTCGAAACACTCATTGAGAAATATCGCACCAAGCCTTTGTAACACGCAATACATTCTGCACACGTTTTATATTGCCAGAAATTTCTCCCCATTCTTCTACGTCATACAATTATTGAATTGTGTAAATCAAATACAAGTGATAGCAATAAGAGACATCATTGTTTGTGATACTAAATTCAGCTAGAAAGGTGGATTTTAGGTATTTTATAGTGCGGCCTGACTATGGCTTAATCGAGCGAATTTATTATTCTTTAGAATCGGGGGTTTTGCTATTGAGAACGCAGAGGCTGCACAAACGATCAGGTGGCCAACCATCGACCTAACAGTTCAGAGTCGGTTACGGGTTAGAAGCTCGTTACAGTTTCTTCATTGTTAATGATCGAACAAGACCAAGACCTATAACACCGTTCCAATTTTATTGGAACGCGACACGCGCTTAACGACCACGGTTACGCGACTTGAAATGTGATGGACGAAAGCCAGTCATGCGTTTGAATGTGTTGGAGAAAGCAAAAGGATTCTGGTAACCAACCGTTTGGGCCACGTCCTCAACACTTCGCCCAGAAGTTGCAAGTAAATGTGCTGCGTGCTGAATACGTAGATATGTCAATTGCTGAATGGGGCTTCTTCCGAGGCGGCTTTGGCACATCCTCCGCAATTGTTCGCTACTGACGCCGGCCAAGCCGGAAAGTTTTTCAAGAGTCCAACGATTGCCCAAATCGGAATTTACATGCGCCCATAGTTTGCTCAGCCTTTCTTCCCGATGCAGTGGTTCTGCGATGCGGGTTACATAGTTTTCAATCACATCGATCCATAAAGAGGTAGAAGCAACATCACGATCGTGTTGCATTTCTTGATAGAGCCCACGAATAGCACTTGCCAACACTTCTGACTTAAAGTTCACCTCCAACGGAATCATGTTGCCTGGTTTGGAGCGCGGAGATTCCGGCATGTAGCGCACCCAACAAAATTGCCAGCGCTTGTTTGGAACAGCGTGAAACGCATGCAAAACGTGAGCGGGCGCGATGGTTACCATTCCTTCGTTATGAGGACGCCAACGACCGTCGAGCAACATGCGCCCCTCGCCACCCAGGCTTGCGTGCAAATAGGCTCCGCTGAGCTTTGTTCGCACAATACTGTAGGGCCTTGCTGCATCTCCGATACCGACATGTGAGATCATCCGCGCCGCCAGAGACGGGCAATCATCGGCGTAGACAATATATTGGATTGTATCATCGCCGATGATGTGGGTTTCAGATAGGTTCTTGTGCATCATGACTATGTCCTAAGGACGACCCCCAACTATATTGTGGATACTAGTAATTTAACAGCATTTCATCCAAGTTGATCGAAAATTGGCGAAAGGATGACGAATGCGATGCGCAAGGATTGTTCGGGATCTTTTGCTCCGATCAAAGCCGCTTTTATAAATGTCATTTCGAATAATGCTGTACCACATAGCAATTGGTTTCGTTGGCAGTTTATTCAGTGGGCGCATTTGAAACAAGGCCCCGTCCGTGTTGCTCGGTAATATACAATTAGTTTCTGGACTCATTGTTGCAACACATGGGATTGCAACACGCGGGGTTGCAACATGCGGGATCACAACACGCGGCGCTTCATCAATCCAACAGATTTATTCAGTACACATTGATAATTATATACCATGGTGGAAATCGCAATTCGTCTTGTCGTGCTCTTCTTCAGGTAGCGCAGCCCATGCCAAATTCAAGAAACATTTGAATGAAACAAGAAAATTCATGGAGATCTAATATGCCTATTATAGAACGCGCAAAGATTATCGAACGCCTTCAGACATTGGTTAAGGAGCGTCGGCCTATCGTGGGCGGCGGAGCCGGAACCGGTATCTCTGCCAAATCTGAGGAAGCTGGGGGAATTGACCTTATTATCGTCTACAATTCAGGGCGGTACAGAATGGCCGGGCGCGCATCGTCCGCGGGACTTCTTGCCTATGGGAACGCTAATGAGATCGTTAAAGAGATGGCTGGGGAAATTCTGCCGGTGTGTCAGCACACACCGGTAATCGCGGGCGTCAACGGCACCGACCCATTCACGATCATGCCGACTTTCCTCCGGGACTTGAAGGATATGGGATATTCAGGGGTACAGAACTTTCCCACCGTGGGCATCATCGACGGGACGTTCCGCGTCAGCCTTGAGGAGACTGGCATCAACTACAGCTCGGAAATCGATATGATCCGTCAGGCGCACGAGCTTGATATGCTGACAACGCCTTACGTTTTCGACGCCGATCAGGCAGCTGAGATGACAAAAGTGGGGGCGGACCTCATCGTGCCGCATATGGGGGTGACCACCGGTGGCTCCATAGGCGCCTCAACCGCCAAGAGCTTGGATGAGTGCGTGAAGCTCATCGACGAATGGGGCGAGGCCGCGCGGCGTATACGCAAAGACGTTATCATTATCGCCCATGGCGGACCGATCGCCGAGCCGGAAGATGTTGCCTACATTTTTGAACGCAGCGAGCATTGCAACGGATTTTACGGTGCCAGTAGCGTTGAGCGTCTGCCGGTTGAGGGCGCAATCGCCAACACCATCAAAAAATTCAAAAACTTGCCGATGGCCGGCTAGCCAAAAAGGGAGTAACTCATGGTACGGATTTATATCAGTGCAGTCATGGAAGCCCCGATCACTGATATTTGGGCGGTGCTTCGCGATTTCAACGCTTTACCCATCTATCACCCATTCTTTGCTCGCAGTGAGATCGAACAGGGACTACCACCGGACCAAATAGGGTGTATTCGAAGTTTCTTTACGCATGAGGGTGAACATATCCGCGAAAAGCTGCTGACACTGTCGGATCGAGACTATACCTGTTGTTATTGTATTCTTGACGCTGATCTGCCTGTGCGCGGCTATGTCTCTGAGATGCGCTTACGACCAGTGACGGAAGGCGATAAAACATTCGGCGAATGGTGGGCGGAGTACGAGGTCGATCCGGCGGATGCTGAGAAGGTGAACAAAACGGTTTCGGACACTTTTCGTTTTGCGTTCGAGGGCGCAGAAAAGATCGCTATTGCGCAAAAAGGGAGTCTCGCATGAGTGCGGGGCGCGTCTATGTTGTTGGAACTTTCGACACTAAGGGCGAAGAATTGCACTATGTCGCTAATATTCTGCGAAACAAAGGCCTTGCTACAATTACCGTCGATGTGAGCACGGTGACACCCGCCGAAGATGTCGACATCGCAGCCCACGACATTGCCGCAATGCATCCGGGTGGGATCGATGCCGTTTTCGAGACAAGTGACCGCGGCGTTGCCGTTACTGCTATGGCCCAGGCCGTCGCCACCTATTTTGACGGGCGTACTGACGTTCTCGGCATGCTAGCACTCGGGGGATCTGGTGGCACCACGATCACCAGCGCCGCGATGCGCGCCCTACCGGTTGGTGTACCAAGGCTTATCGTCTCTACCGTCGCTTCCGGCGAGACCAGCAGTTATATCGGCATCAGCGACATCACAATGATGTATTCGGTAACAGATATTGCCGGCCTCAACCGACTGTCGCGCAAAATTCTTGCAAATGCAGCTAACGGGCTGGCAGGCATGGTGACTAGTGATGATCCGCCTACGTCTATTGAAGACCATCCTGCAATAGGATTAACGATGTTTGGCGTTACCACACCCGGGGTGCAAAAACTGACAGCATACCTAAAAGCAGATTTTGACTGCCACGTCTTTCACGCCAATGGTCCGGGCGGTCGAGCTTTCGAGGCACTGATAACGGCCAAGATGCTCGAAGCAATGGTTGATGTGACGACGACGGAGATTGCCGACCATCTCATGGGCGGGGTTTGCACCGCTGGCCCTGCCCGCCTCGATGCGCTCGCGTCAACAGGCATTCCTTGGATTGGTTCGTGCGGCGCCCTTGATATTGTCAATTTTGGTCCGCGCGCGAGCGTTCCTGAGCGCTACGCAGAGCGCCTTCTCCATGTTCATAACCCTAGCGTTACCCTAATGCGGACATCACCGGAAGAAAACGTTCTGATCGGCAAATGGTTGGCATCGAAGCTCAACGCCTCGCCCGGCGTGGTGCATCTTGTGCTGCCTGAAGGGGGCTTATCGATGCTGGATGCGCCTGGCAATCCCTTCTGGGACCCGGTCGCCAATGCCGCGCTTTTTGATACGCTAGAAGCAAATTTCAACATCAGCGATACGCACCACCTGCACCGCATCCCGCATCATGTGAACGATGACGGTTTCGCTCACACGATGGATACGTTTACGCGCCAAACGCTTAGCTGACACCAAACGCATTGTCTTGGAGACATCTTGTCTTGAAGGCATCTTATCTCGAAGTCATGGCCCGATTTCACGCATTGGTTTTTGTAGAGAAAATAAAATGAACACCGCAAAATTTCATATCCGAAAAAATCAACCCTTACCTTGGTTGATCGTTGCAGTACTGACGAGCTGTACCCTATTTTTGATTGGGTGCGCGCAACAGACGTCGGAAACGCAAACCTCCCAGCCTGCAACGACGGATGAAACAGAGCCGCAGAAGGTGAGTACCGGTTTAGAACCGAAAGACCGACAAGGCCCCATTAGGGTTTTGTTTTTGGGCCATCCGGAGGGGACGATTGATTGGGCAGGCCATGAGGGCCAAGCCTATTTTCCAATTCTCGCCCAGTCACTTGGACGTGATGCTATTTATTTCGATTTTACAGAGGATGTCGATTTGGCGTTCTCTGCCGACTATCTCGGTCATTTCGATCTACTGATGATATACTCAGACCTCAATAACATGTCGAAGCAGCAGTTTAAGACGCTGCAAGAGTTCGTCCAACAAGGACGTGGGCTGATCGGTGTCCATATGGCCAGCGGCGCCTTTAAGTCACAACGTGGCTATATCGACATGCTGGGCGCCCAATTCAAAAGTCACGGTGCTGGGGTTTTCTCACCGGCCATTGTTAAGCCGGATCATCCTGCGCTCGACGGGTTTGAAGGATTTGAAGCGTGGGACGAAACTTACATCCATAAAAATCATAATACTGAAAATCGTACGGTTTTGATGGAACGTGTCGATGAAAAAACTGGCAAACGCGAACCATGGACATGGGTCAGAACGGAAGGAAAAGGTCGTGTATTCTATACTGCGTCAGGACATGACGAACGCGTTTGGAAGCTTGCTGAATTCCATCAACTTCTCAAGAGTGGGATCCTTTGGGCCATCGGGGACGACCGTCGAGCGCAATATGATGCCTTTATAGCGGCACGCCAACCTCTAACCTATGAAGTTCGCGGTGACATTCCCAACTACGAAAAGCGCCCTGCACCATTGAAATATCAGCATCCTTTGTCACCCAAAGACAGTATGGCGTACATGCAGGTCCCGGCAGATTTTGAGCTACAACTGGTCGCCGCAGACCCTCTTATCGTGAATCCAATTTCCATCACTTGGGATGAACGTGGCAGATTGTGGGTTGCCGAGACAGTCGATTATCCAAACGACATTAAAGAGGAAGGCGGCAACGACCGGATCCTTATTCTCGAAGATACCGACAAAGACGGTCTCATGGACACTCGGCAAGTCTTTGCCGATGGCCTAAATATACCAACGGCAATTACATTGATGAATGGCGGCGTTTTGGTTGCCCAGGCACCAAACTTTTATTTTATGAAGGATACCGATGGCGACGACAAAGCCGATATCAAAGATGTTTTGTTTGAGGACTCATGGGGTCTTTTTGATACCCACGCTGGGCCGTCCAATCTGCGCTATGGATTTGATAATTGGATTTACGGTGCCGTAGGCTATTCGGGGTTTAAGGCACCCAAAAATGAAAAGGATAACGAAACGCAACAGAAGTTCGGCAATGGACTATTTCGTATGCGTCCGGATGGATCCAAGATCGAATTCCTTCATCAGTTCAATAACAATACCTGGGGTGCGGGTTTCAACGCCGCAGGCGATCTTTTTGGGTCGACGGCGAATGGCAATCCGAGCTTTTGGGGGGCTATTCCAGCAACGATCGCCGCAAAGGCCGGGGTGATGATGCCATCGGCAAAAACAATTGCCGATACGCCAAACTTTTATCCGATTACCCCCAACATCCGACAAGGGGATTGGTTCGGCGCCTACACATCTGCTGCTGGTCACGCTTTTGCGGCGAGCGATGCTTTTCCGCCACGAATGCGCGACAACACAGCCTTTGTTGCCGGCCCAACAGGGCACTTGCTTGGTCAGTTCACGATCGAACGAGACGGTGCCGGCTATTCAGCAACAAATGACTTTTCATTTCTAGCCAGTGCAGACGAATGGGTCTCGCCAATCTTGGCCGAAGTTGGTCCCGACGGGGCACTTTACATCTCGGACTGGTACAACTTTATTATGTTACACAATCCGAAACCGACGAAAGAGGAAGCCGGTTATGACGGTGAGCTAGGCGCTGGAAATGCCCATGTTAATCCCAATAGGGATAAGCTTCATGGACGTATTTATCGCGCAGTCTGGAAGGGTGCCAAAAAACCGGCGCGTCAAAGCCTCGAAGGTGCATCATCTGAAGACCTTATTGAAGCTCTTGATGATAGCAATATGTTCTGGCGACTGACGGCTCAACGGTTGCTTGTCGAAAGCAAAAGAACGGATGCGGTGAGCCTCCTCAAAGCACGTGCACAAGGGGAAGGCTATGGCGCCATCCATGCCATTTGGGCGCTTGAAGGACTAGGCGCGCTGGATCGAGGCACGCTCAAAAAAGTGATGTCATCCAAAGACGGCGCGGTCCGCAAAAATGCCGTTCGTGCCTCAGTAAACGTGCCAGGCGCCGTCGAAGAAATCCAGGCGACAGGCATTGTAAAAGATGCTGACCCAGCAATCCGTTTGGAAACTTTAAACACCCTCGGGCAATTGTCAGACGCGAGTAACACGGCTGCTGATATCGTCCGTACTGCACTGAAAAATGATGCGAACATGGAAGACCTTTGGCTTTCACGGTCCGTCAAGCTTGCGGCCGCTTTGCATGGAGTGACACCCGAAGAAACCGGCCTCGATATCGACCTTGGCAAGGGCGAGAGCGTCTTTGCAGGCGATCCCGGAGACGGATTTAAAAAGATTGTAAGCGCCGAATCGGGCTGCATCACATGTCACCAGGTCATGGGCATTGGCGGAAAAATCGGCCCCTCCATGTCAGGAATTGGCTCTCGTCGCGATGAAGCTTATTTGCGCCGTGCCTTGCTCAACCCCAGTGCGGATATTGCTGAAGGCTATGGCAAACCGGGAGACATGTCGCAAATGCCGTCGGCGACACTCCTATTAAATCCACAGGAAATCGAAGATGTTATTGCATTTCTTTTAACGCTGAAATCGGACGGAGCAGCAAAGAAAGATTGATGTTCAGCTTCCGGTAAGACGTTTTCATTTCACGCAGAATTTCGATGAAGCCATAATTTTAATGCGCAGGAATATCTAGACAGGATTTCGCGTTTTTACCCTGAAAACGAGGCGCCTAGCGAAGAGAGGGAGAACGTTCAAACGCTGATAAAAGCCGCGACTGCGGCCCGGGCAGTCAGCCCGCCCCGCCGGAGGGCCCTTGGCCCGCGAGGCAAATAGTGGCGGAGACGAAGGGAGAAAGTTCTAACCCTTCAGCCCAAACGCGCGACTGCGCGTCGCCCGGTCAGGGCGCCCTATCGGAGGCGCGTGCGCAGCACGCTAGTCGTGAGATATGTAAACTGGCGGAGGAAGAGGGATTTAGTTCGAACTCCATTTTTTCCGATTTAAAGCACTGGGAGAGCCAGCTACAAGCCGAAAATATCGAGTTTGGGGAGGATGCGGCATGAGCGAGTCCCCCAACACCGAAAATTTCAAACAAGCGGCTCAGAAGGCTGGAAAATCCAAAAAAAAGTATCCCCCGCCATTCTCTATCCGTTTTACGGATCAAGAGAAGGCGTATTTAGAAAGCGCTGCGGGTACGCTTTCACTGGCTTCATATATTCGTCTAAAGCTGTTTGATGTGCCTGATTTGCCATTTCCCCACCGGAAGCCAAGCAAAAAGAGACGAACCCCTTCGGCAGAGTTATCCGTCATTGGTCAAATGTTGGGTGGTTTGGGTCAATCGCGGCTTGCGGCCAATCTCAACCAGATCGCCAAAGCCGCCAATATGGGGGCGTTGCCTGTCACACCAGAACTTGAACAAGAGCTTTTAGAAGCATGCGCAGCCATAAAGGGTATGCGCTCTGAGCTTGTCGCGGCTCTTGGGATCAAAAATCAGGATTAAGGGCCATGATTGTTGCGGGAAACCAGCGCGGCGGGGCCAAAGATTTAGCGCTTCACCTTATGAAGCCGGAAAATGAGCATGTAGAAGTACATGAATTGCGCGGCTTCGCCTCAGAGAATCTTATGGGCGCTCTCAATGAGGTATACGCCATTAGCCGGGGGACGCACTGCAAGCAATTTCTCTATTCCACTTCGTTTAACCCGCCTCCAAATGAGAAAGTCTCAATAGCGGATTTTGAGGCCGCGATTGAGAAGGTTGAAAAGAAGCTCAATCTAGCGGGACAGCCTCGCGCTATTGTCTTCCACGAAAAGGAAGGGCGGCGGCATTGTCATGTCGTCTGGTCTAGGATCAAGGTTGATTCAATGACTGCTGTGCAAATGTCCCATGACCATAAGAAACTGAAAGCCGTATCGCGTGAGCTTTTCATAGAACATGGCTGGCAAATTCCAGAGGGACTCGTTGATAGCCGCAATCGTAACCCTAAAAACTTCACACGCGCCGAGTATGAACAAGCAAAACGTATTGGGATGCACCCCAAAGCGATTAAAGCCGCGTTTCGGGATGCGTGGGCTATCTCAGATAGCAAATCATCATTCGTCCAGGCGTTAGAAGAATTTGGCTACTTTCTGGCTAAAGGTGACAAAATTCCATATGTCGCCGTTGATATGAATGGTGAGATTTATTCAATTCCCAAGCAGACAGGCAGAAAGACCAAAGAAATCCGTGAACGTCTTGGAGATGAAGCTAACCTTCGCAGCGTTGACGACCTTAAATCTCTTATTGCCAAGGATATGCTCTCCAATTTTGAAAAGTTCAAAGGCGATTTAAAACAGCATACGAATGAGCGCCTAAGAGACTTTGAAAGTCGCCTCGTTTCGCTGGCACGAAAACAAAAAGCAGAACGATTATCGTTATATGAGCACCAAGGAAAACGTAGCGTAGAAGAAAACCGCATACGTCAAAGCCGTTTCAGAAAAGGCATTAAAGGGCTGTGGGATGTTTTGCGCGGGGAACACAGACGCATACAAAAATTCAATGAAAATGAAGCTGAAGCGTATTCGAAACGCGACAGACTCGAAAAAGATCAGCTCATTGCGCAACATTTGGAGCAGCGCAAACAGCTAGAGCTTTTCAAGCTACAAACACGGCGTGATTATGTCCGTGATAGCCGTATACTAGAAAGAGATTCGGAGGTTTATAGAGGTTGGAAAAAATCAGGCCCTAAAGGTCCTGAGCCAGAATTCGAATAGCGCCGCAATGGATATAACAAAATATGCGAATATCTGAATATTGGAAAAACTTCCGACTTGGGGAAGAACTGAGCATATCAGGCACATTTATCTACAATGGCTTACGGGCCTATCACGATACCGATCAATTAGATCATCCTGAAAATGTGTTTGAGGTATTGTACAATCTCTCGGTTGGAATGGAGCGTCTTTTAAAAGTCGCTGTTATTCTGCTTGAGCATGATGATCGGCACGATCAAAAAAAATTAGAAAAATCTCTGATTACGCATAATCATCTTGATTTGCTTTCAAGGGTAAAAAAATCTCATAATTTGCCTTTCCAGAAACCTCACAATGAGCTTCTTGCCCTATTTTCTCGATTTTACAACACTTATCTGTCCAGCCCCCTTGTTATGTGCCACTGATTTGGACAGTTTCTGGGACGGGTGGTCTCATTCCCAGCGCCTGATGCGGTCGGACATGATTATACTGTTTAAGCCATTTGCCGATGACGGTTTTGGCCTGATCGATGGTGGCGAACCACTCTGCATTTAGCACTTCCGTGCGTAGCGTTCCGTTGAATCGTTCATTGTATCCGTTCTCCCAGGGAGATCCCGGATAGATCTGGATGGGTTGAACGCCAACTTTTTTCAGCCAGCTTTGCAACGCTTCGGCTGTGAACTCTTTGCCATTATCGGAACGAACAAATTGCGGCTTTCCGTGCTTGAGGATTAGATCATACAGCGCTTCGAGAACTTCCGCCGAGCCCATCTTCAGCTTGACGATGACAGCAAGCGCTTCTCGGGTATATTCGTCGATGATCGTTAGCATCCGATAAGCTGCGCCATTGCTCAGGCGGTCATGCACAAAGTCGACGCTCCAGATATGGTTTTGGTATTGAGGACGTAGTCGAATGATGGAGCTGTCGTTGTGATAAAGACGCTTTCGTTTCTTATGACGTTGGGGCAGTTGTAGACCTTCCTCGCGCCATAGCCGCTCAACTTTCTTGTGATTGACGTTCCAGCCTTCAATGCGAAGCAACTTGGCGATCTTGCGATAACCGTAGCGGCCATATTGCTTGGCTAAACGAATTAGAGCCAGCCGAAGGCTGTCATCATCTTTTTGAGGGCGGACTTTGTATTGCTGTGATGAACGCGCCATGCCGACCGTTTTGCAAGTTCGTCGCTCGGACGTATCGAGTTTTTGACGGACATGAATAACGGCCTGACGAAGGTCGGAAACCGTCAGGCCTTGGGCTTTAGGTAATCAAGCGTTTCTTTTAATATGAGCTTATCCAACTCCAGCTCGGCGACAATTTTCTTCAGCCGTTGATTTTCTTTTTCCAACGCTTTCTTTTCCTGCAACTGCGACTTACCCATACCGCCATACTGTTTACGCCATGCATAATAAGTAGCGCTGCTGACCCCCGCTTTGCGACAGGCGCTCGCAACATCACTCCCGCTGGAAAGTTCAACATCGATCTGCCGAAGCAGGTTCAAAATATCTTCGTCCTTGAAACGTTTGCGAGCCATTCGAAATCACCATCTTGTTTGTAAATCAGTGATAACCCTGGCCCAGTTTTAAGGGGGAAAGACAAACGACAACGGCCTTAGACAAAGAAAAGGAAGCGTTGATTGCATTTTTTTCGAAACACCTGACCGTTGATACGCCAAGAAACCATGACCTGTTAGGTACACCAAATTCCAAGCGCTACATGGCGTTCTTGCGTAAAATCACAATAAAAATTTCTTCTACCCTCTATGAGATTATTTCAGACAAAGCGCGTGACCTTAATTTATACACATACGAACTACATTCAGAGTCAAAAGCGTATGCCGTATTTCTAGGTGAGGCAGACATTCCATCCGAAGGAACGTTGTGGAAAGAATTGCTAATATTTTTCATGAATACGAAGGAAACGTCAGGATACCTAGAATTTTTACGCAGTATCGATCCACTAAATTTTGACCCTGAGCTTGTTGAAGATTATCTAGAGTGCTTTCAACGCAATAGCCCCAGTATGGGCGTTCTTGAAGAATTAGAATGGCATTATGATGAAATGGAGGAAGGAAAATCTGAACGACGACAGCAGCTTGAACTCATAGGAAGTGCCGGTGTTTATTTTGGCCATTCTGAGGATGACGATACGGTTTGAGTGAAAGTTTGGACGAACTTAGTCTTCCTGAATTGAAATTACTTCTTCGACTAAATTGTCTTCGTATTCCGTATGAGCAATTCTCATGCGCATGACTAAATCCGCGGTTTCCTTATTCAAGTCCTCCATGCCAATGACGATAATTTCAACGCCGCATTGGTGTATTTTATCGCGAATGTCTAAGTTTACAGAGAGGTTACGCCCTAAGTTGGAAATATCGTCAACTAACAGAACTAACTCGTTGGTATCGGAACGCTGAGAAAGATCAAACAACATGGTTTCTCTTGCGAATAAGTTGTCGTCAATACAGCCCGAATCCGTATAGACGTTCTCTAATTTGAAGCTATTTGATTTTGCATATTCAATAATGCGCTGCGTTTGAAAGCAAATTTGTTCGCTATCAACGACATGCTGTGCGGTTGACGATCTCACATACGCAATGGCTTTTGTTCGTGCGTTTAGATTATCGGTTCTCATAGTCCATTATCAATAATAAAGTTATTATTATCTGTAGTAGGATTAATAATAGTAACCGAAACTCCGATATTACAAGTTATTTCTTTACTGGAATCCATTGCTAGGTTTCTGCTTCGGATGGGATGAAAACGGCCTTCACAAATCGTAGGCCGCTTTTCAGCACATTCGACAGAAACCGGGCGTGTGCGCTCATCTCTCCAGTACTTTCCAAAAGTTTCTGCTTTGGAGGGTTTGAAACGGCTCTTCACCCAAAAGAAAAATGTCAGCGTAAGCTGGCAAATTTTTATCCAGCTCACATTTCGATTTTGCAGGTATTCAATTCCTTTTTCGATCAACCCATGCAATTCAATCTTCTCTAAAGCTCTGAGTAGAGAAGTAACCACCATAGATATTGTGACCAACCTTGTTTCGTTCAACCGCGGCCATCTATGCGCCTTTCAATGAGCGATATGGATGTGCGGGGCCTAGAAAGGCTCCGATAGCCGGGGCCTCCGAAAACAAGGAGGACACATTATGTCGCTTATTTCTCAATTAGATCTCAAAACCAAAAGCCGTGAAGAACTGCGCGGATTGCTCGGTCAGGCATTTAAGACACCTGCTGCGAACCAAAGCCAGCGCACAGAAAAACAAATACGCATTGCAGCCATTCGTCATGAATTGGGTTCAAGAGCGCGTGGCCCTCTCCTCTAGGGAGGGGGCGACTACATTATTTTGTAGGGAAACACCATTTGAGTACGTCAATAAGCGATTTTGGCCCTAAGCAGTCATTGCCTGATCAAAACGAACGTCCGGAAACTGTTGTAATTTGCCTTAGCCAGAGGCTCAAGACGCTCAAAGCAGACGCTTGGGCTTCGGCAGGAGTTCGCCAAAAGACGACATTCTATGTCAAATTCAGAACGGCAGCTTTGTGCGCAAACTCGGAAATTGAATTTTCAGATGTTAAATTTCTGGCCTCTGCCTTCGGAGGGTACCCCAAAAATCCTAAGCCATTGAGTTTTTGAGGCATTTATCGTTGCGTAACGTAGCCCATCGTAGCGCAACGTCGCATAAACACTGATAATGAAGCGTTCGTCGTTGCCCGGACGTTGCCCGCAAATGACGCTAAACAAACGGTAAGCTACCAAAACGTAAGTGTCCTAACTTGCGGCGAGTTTAAACCTCTTGTTACAGGTCGGGACGTATAAAACTATTACTAGCTTGTCGTGGCAAGAGGTTTAAAGCCCCCAAATTAGAACACAAACCTTCCGCAAATGTGGGATTCGGGAACGTCCGAAGGTGAATGATTCTTTTTTGCGAGAATACTAGGAGTACATTCAGACTATCTAGGGCTTAAATGGAACATATTGGAAATTTGCGTGTAATTCTGCTAACAGATCAATGTTGCATTTGTCGATTTAGGGACTCGTAAGAAGAATAGTACGGGGATATGAGCATGGTGGTCAAATTCATTGCTGGTGTTGGGCTTATTGTGTTTTCGGGGCTTCTTTCCAATTCTTTTGCGCAAGAAGTAGGTTACGAAATAGACAAAAATTGTAATCGGCAGCGCGTGCCCCAAGCCGGATCAGATGCGCAAATGCATAGGTGCGAGCTACTAAGCGCGACTTTGAAGTATCTTGATGATCAGAACCTAAACGATCCATCTCACCAAGAACTAAAAACCGCATTGGCAAATTCCGGTATCAATCCGCAAACGGAGGCAATTTGTTGGGGGCTCCCTTTTGGAACCCTCGGTGGTGTATTTTCTCAAGTGTGGCATCTTAAGGCGTATCAGTCAGAGCTAGAGTGTCCAAGTTTAACTCCTCGATTGGAACTCAATGAGAAAAGATATGAAACCGAATGGGAAGCCGAAGAGCGTAAGAATTGCTATGCTCGAATTTCATCCGATTTTGACACATTCATCACAGTTGAACTGGATGCGCGGCGCAATCCCGTTGCTATAAGAATAAGCACCGGCACAGATGGTGTGTTGCCGCAATCGATTCTTGTTGACAATAATCATTTTCAAAGCAAATCTTCTAGTTATGCCATCGATGGGCAGGAAGCGGAGAGAGCTCTAACTGAGATGGTAAATGGCGAATTCGTCAAGAATATCCCTTATGATCGTACAGTTAGCTTAGGCAAGTTCGCTTTGGTCGTTGGAGAAGAAATTTCTCTTATGTCTGATTGCCCTGCCGGAGTGATTGAACTCCAATTGGAAAACAACAATTCATCAACGTTAGAAGAGGATTGATTTTTTATTTGGAAACATCATATTGATGCCATGATTCAAAACGCTTAGTTGCAGCATCGCCCGTTCCGCTAGTAACGCCTGGAATAGAATATCGGCGTGGTGTTATTGAAGGCTCCCCATCAGAGGCACCAAGAATATAAATTTTGCCCAACCCAACACCCGATTCTTCATCAAGTTGCAAGGCCATTGAAGACTTATCGTCGCCTAGGCAATAAGTGCCTCGAGGGTTAACCTCTACTGAATTTACCCCACCTGGAAAAATCTGTTGTGAACGTCCGCTTGGAGCAAGATCAAGGAGCCTGACTTTCATCGTCTCACGTACACGAAAGCAAACAATTAGAAATTCGCCAAATTTAAATCTTTCAGCTTCTTGTCGCTCACTAACGTTACCTTCGCCCGCAATCTTTTTTCCAGGTGATACGATACCGCGATCTGATAAAAAACTGAGTCCAATTGAGCTAATTGAAAAAAGATTATTTTCTTTCGAAAATTTTTCCCTTTCTGAATATGTACCAATACGATGCAACTCTAAAGTAATCGGTAGATTTTCTTTGGAGTCTACTGTCGCGGAAAACGCCACTTTCGTAGGAGGTATTAATGAAAAAAAGACCGCAACTAATGAGGGTATTTTTAGCTTATCCATTGCCAAGATCCTTATGATCAGGTTGACGTGGGCGAGAGTTGTATTTTCCCCAAGATTCTACTGTTTTAGTAGGTCCAACGACTTAAGGCCTTCAACTATTGCGGCTTCCCATAGCTTTGCATCTTCGTATTCATAATTGTTTTCTTCAGGAGGTAATCCAAGTATTCCTCCAGCTTTCGCGAATGTATGAGCGCTGTAAAAAGCTCCCCCAAGATCTATCGCACGCAGTCTCTGCTCCATCGTGCCATGTGTTTGCTTTTTGTTAAAGCAACCGCCGACCTCTTCTAGATCCCTCCACGCATCAATAATTGATGTGGTTGGCGTAGTTGCATTATTCGCTTGGTAATGGCTAATAAAAAAACCTGCAAAAAAATCCGCATGCAGCTCGATACAGTGCTTCGGATACTTATCTTCTATCGCCAGATCAAGATCATATTTAAATTGAATCATATGGGCAAATTCGTGCGCACAAATCCCTAAGAATGCAACGAACCCTCCATTTGTGCGAGATAGTTGCTGTTTAAGTAAATTGACGCCGTATAGTATGGTGCCTTTTTTATCCGATGTATCGAGCGTTGTCGCCCCGGCATTCCAACAATTTTCATCATTATAAAAATTAAATCCTGGAAACAAATCACAGAAACGTCCCAATTCTAACAATGAATTGCCAACTAACCTATCAACATCTGTTTTTCCGGTGCTGTCTAAGAACGAGGATTGTTCTGTTCCTGTAAGAATTGTTTTTACGCTTCTCGTTACAAGGTTTCTTGTATTGAAATCGTCTGGCGCGAACCAACAACCACGTGAGGGGCGGCTTGCGGCTAGTACTCTTGTTGGCGTCGCGCTTAAAACACCACTGCACAATCCGCAGGTTGCAATTCCACTTTTCAAAAAGTGGCGTCGTGTATTGTTTACGGAGAGATTGAATTGCATTGCCGCCCCCTAAGTGTTCCAAATTGTTGAGATATATTCCTTAGCATCGGATATTTTGTGCTGCTGCAACACCGCAAATGACGTCCACCAATCAAAATTATCCGTAGGACGAGGTGGCTTTTTCCCTACAACCACAGGGTGATTAGAATATAGGAACTCGCGCATCTTAAGTACGCGTTCGCCACTACTCCCATGCCTTAGGGGATAGTATGTCTCATTGAAATCTGAACTTGAATGATATGCCAGTGCCGCTTCTGCAGCAGTTAACAACATATATTCGTATGTACCTTCGCCAGGCTTTTCCGCCGCAAAGGCAGTTCCATCATCGCTAACCAAGCCTGCGGATTTTTGGAAAATAGCCCACTCATTTGTACCAAGAGTCCTCGCGCTATTGTACGAGCCTCGAATGACTTGGCATCCAGAGGAATCAAATTTTATGGCGCCAACTCCGTTAGTTGCAGAATGTATGTTGTGATAACTTCCACGTGTCCAATAGTCGTGTTTACTAAAAACGTCATATTTCAAGTCTGTTGTTGTTCTTAGGACAACATATTTTTCGTCAATGCGGAGCGCCCCAGGTTGGGGTCGTCTTTTCGCGTTGTGAATACCTAATCTGTACCGATACAACCCTGTAGGCAATAAACTACAAGTCGAGCCTTGGCTGGCCAAGGAGGCAAACATATTGGATGCTTGCGGAACAGTTGATGCTGAAAAGAGTCTTATCTCGCCAGACTGCGGACGCCAAACTCCAATCAAACATCGCCTATTTTTGTGATCTGGTTTTACGACTCGAAGACGATGACTGAGTTGCCAGTCACTCATCAATGACTGGTCGTCTAATTCACAACCTCGCAGTCCGATTATTCGTACGTCCCTAACGTCAGCAAACGCAAACGAATTGCGTTCTGCTAAGACTTTTAGAACATCATTATTTAATTCAAATTTTTCGTATTCATTCGAATAATGTTTGCTAAAAAAGTAGTAGTCAGGCTGATTTTGATTATCAGCCCAATATGGTAGTGGCTTATCATCGAGATCCAGCTGCCAATACTTTACGCGCTGTTTTAGTGTTTCACTTAAGCTTGAATCTAATTTCGGGATGCGTGTTCGATATTCTTCGCCTTCCGATAACTCCGCGCGTCCTCGCTTTTTTGACCCAATTGGCGAACAGGTGAGGCATTCCAACTCGGCCCCGCCAGAATTCGTCAGCTGTTCAAACATAGTTGCCAGCACGTCTTCTTCAGCGGGATCAACTTGTAGAGGTTGCGTGCTTAAGGGCGATCTCGTATTGACGCATCCAACGAGCGAGGCACCAGTTGATAACAGCGCAATATTTTTAAGAAACTCCCGCCTATCCATCAAATAATCCTTTTACTATCAGCTGGGGGTGCCGAGTTATAGATGTAGCTTTATGCCCCAACAATTCTTTCGGGATTGCGACGTCTGATACTTTGGACTATAAGTAGTCTACAAGATAGAGGGGGCTATACGTGAAAATATCCCGTTTGACCATTGCAACGTTAAGCACCGTTTTGTTGTCTAGCTGCGCGTCGACAGAACGTTCCACTGCTGATGGGCGTGATAAAGGCGGAAAAACTCAAAGCGCTTCAATCGGTGAGGTGGATGATTGTTCTATTTCCCCATCTGACGTCTGGCGCCTTGGAGATATCTGGGCTGTCAAACGTAAGGGAGGCGCAAATTCGTTCGACAACATTGTTGTAGTGGATGATTTGCAATCATCGGTCAGTCCTGACAGATTTGTGGGTGCAGACATTGATGCACGGGCAAAAAATGCAATTAAAGTGAGCACGGCTCAAGGTCCAGCATTGCTGGATTTTCTCAAAATCAATGCAAGTGATGGTGACAAGAAAGGGTTTACTTGGAGTTGGACAATTGAATATGTGAGCGCCCCCGGGGCAACTCTGCATATTCTTTCATTGGATGATATTCAAAATAAGCCCGCAAAAAATGGTGAATCAGTTAAGGACTACCTTCTCGCGAACTTTGATAGTTTTGCCGAGGATATCAAGCCGCCATACTATGTTGTAAACGCTGTTAAACGGGAAAAGAAAATTCACAGAAAAATTGTTCTTGATAGTGATCGTGGTGTTGGGGTTGAGGTTGACACGAAAATAGTCGCAGCGAAACTTAGAGCTCTAGGAGAAGCCTCTGCCACCGCAACAAACGACACCACCATTGAAATAATGAGGGAGCTGGACACACCAATACCGACGTGTGTTGGCTTTTTAAAAATTGACAAAAAGCGCGGCAGGTCTGGTGTCGAGCTTGAGATCTCGGATTTCGTTCCGAGCGATAGTGAACCACTGCCTAGCCCAGAATAAGGTTGTTTTAGGAGCATAATCACACGGAGACGGGATGCAGGTTTTTCCGATAGCGTTGATCGCCGTTTTGGCAATGTTTACGCTTATTCCGTCTGCAGGTGAATCATCACCGTTTTGTTTTGACCGGTCTACTAGCCGTCAAGTACTGCTTCAAGATTCAGTAATTGAGGTTCACAACAACAAAACTGCTCCCTGGATGGTCAGTTTGGCCGGTGAAAGTGGCGATCATTTTTGTGGCGGTGTTCTCATAAACACTGATCTAGTTTTGACAGCAGCACACTGCTTCGACGAAATTGACACCATTCGCGAATTCCAAGTTCGATTGCCAGATAGGTCTGGCCGCTTTAAAGGGCTAAAACGAAAACCTGAATCTGTGGCTATCCATGGCCGTTACGATGATAGTACGCTTCAATTTGACATTGCAGTTGTATTTTTGAACCGACCATTTTTGATAGATACAAACGCTGTTCCGAGAATGATCCCTATGGAAGACGCCGAATATTGGGAGCGACCGGGCGATTGCGCGAAGGCATTTGGGTGGGGAAATACAAGTGAAAAGGGACGCTTGTCCAAAAAGCTTTTGAGCGTCAGCCTGCCCCTTTGGAGGAGTGATGAATGCCAGAAAGTTTCGGATTGGCCTTTATATGAAGAAAACCTCTGTGCTGGCTACCGGGCCGGCCTAATTGATACGTGCAATCGGGACAGCGGCGGGCCTTTGATGATTTCAGGAGGGCCATCCGGAAATTTAATTGTAGGAATTGTTAGTACTACTACAGGAACAGGCGGGCAATGCGCACGCCCAGATAAACCTGGTATCTACACAAAAGTTTCTTCTATAAGCGAATGGGCGCGAGAAGCCATCGCTGATTTTCGCAGCAACCCTTCGAATTCAATCACTCGCTATCCGGAAAATGTCGCAAATGAGTAATGAACCTTTTGTTACAGTTGCATTGCACAAAATTGTGGCCGCGCTTTTTATTCCTACCTATTTCTCATTACTTCCGACATTTTTATATGCGCAGACTAATGAACCCCAATCTACATGTTATTTCGGTGTATGCGAGAACACAGGCCAGTATAGCATATTGTTGTTTCGTCAACAGGGGAATGTCAGCCATGAGCTTTTCCGGTACGAGGGCGAAACTTCTAACGGACAAGCAAATGGTTTTGGGGTTGGTTACTACATCAGTGCTGGTATTCAGAACAAATTTAAGCAAGCAAGAGTCTACTACGGCGGATGGAAAGACAATCGTCCTACAGGTCTCGGAATGTATGAAACGGCAAACCGCCGGGTTTTCGGAGATTTTTCTGGGCCTTTTGAAACAACAGGCGATGCATTTATCGAAGAAGAATGCTTCTTTTTCATCAGATGTGTAGATGGCAAGGGTAATTCTTGGAATTCGAAAGAATACTGCACAAATGACACTTGGATCTCTAAAAAGAAATGTACTTCAGCCACTATTTCTATGTGGATGGATAGCAAAAAGGCGGCTTTGCGGGCGAAAAAATCTCAAGACTCCGCGATAGAATTTTCGTTGTCCGAATGCGACTCGATCGGCTGTGAGGAGACCTATGAAGAGCTAACATTCAACGTGAGAATCGGAAATGAACAGTATCGTGTTGAATACCGAGGCCAGACTTCTAGAGGCAACGCCAGTGGGTATGGCTTTGGCAATCTGACTCCCTTATCGACGCCAACAGAAAAACGGTATCCGTTTCGGTACTTTGGGCAATGGCAAAAGAATCAACCTGCCGGTTATGGGCTTGAAGAGAGAGTAAGTTACGGTCCACGCGCAAGTTCTAAGGACCAATCATTTTACGTTTTGTACGAAACGGATTACATACAGTCTGTAGAAATCTCACGCGAGCGTTCAGGATCCTGTTTGTTGATAAGCAAAAATGATCTTTCGAATAAAAGATCGACCGACTCAGGGTGCATACAGACTGCTGAAGCCGCTCACTTCTCTTTTGATGTTGCCAATATCGCTTCGAAGAGACTCGAAAATTAATTCACTGTCGATAACCTGCACCTTTGATAGGCAGAGGTCGGTAACCGTCTGATACTTAAAAAAAGAGCAATATACTGCGCAAAGCAGACATTCGTCTGGTGAAGTGCTACTTCCGGTTTGGGCCAGAAATGCTGGTTCGATCACGAGCGGGAAATCCTCGCCAGAAGCGGAAGTAGCTCTTGAGTTTACGAACGACCGCTTTGCAGTAGGTTTTTTGCCGTAGACTTAAGCGGCATGCCGTGCCCCCCGACTGGCTACCATGCGTGACACATCCGCCATCTGAGCAAAACGCTTGGGCTCACAGCCGCCCCCGTTAGCAGGCGTACCCTTCAACTGTAGATTGCGCCAACAACCGACCTTGAGAAGAACCCACGGTGTTGGAACCTCTGGACATTCGCGCCGCAAACTGCCGAAGGCGACTTCGACCCCGAATTCCAATATGAGGCTGTCCAGCCCCATCGTTATGTGCCAATTTCTGATATAGTTTCTGGAACCGGCGGTCGCATGCCGAGCGCTTGGTGCGGTCTGATATGATTGTATTGCTTTAGCCATCTGGCGATGACGCATTTTGCTTGATCGATTGATACAAACCATTCTGCGTTCAGGACTTCTCGGCGCAGCGTCCCGTTGAAGCGTTCATTGTATCCGTTCTCCCAAGGAGAGCCTGGATAGATGCGGATTGGTTTGACGCCGACCTTCTTGAGCCACGTCTGGAAGCCTTCCGAAGCGAACTCGGGACCGTTGTCAGAACGAATAAATTCAGGTTTTCCATGTTTAAGGAGTAGCGGGTACAGCGCTTCCAACACTTCCGCTGAGCCCATTTTATGGTTGGCGACAACACACAGCGCTTCGCGGGTGTATTCATCGATGACAGTGAGCATTTTGTATTTGCGGCTGCTACTCAGCCGGTCATGAACGAAATCAATGCTCCAGATATGATTGGGATATTTCGGCCTCAAGCGGATGACGGAGCTGTCTTTGTGATAAAGGCGTTTGCGTTTCTTATGACGCTGCGGCAGCTGCAGACCTTCTTCTCTCCACAGCCGTTCAACCTTCTTATGATTGACGGTCCAGCCTTCAATACGCAACAACTTCGCAATTTTGCGATAACCGTAGCGGCCGTATTGTTTCGCCAATCGAATTAAAGCCAGCCGAAGGCTGTCGTCATCATCTTTTGAGGTGGCAGCCTTATAACGCTGTGTTGATCGGGGAACACCAAGCGTCTTGCAGGTCCGCCGTTCCGATGAGCCGGTTCTTTGGCGTGCATGAATAACCGCCTGACGAAGCTGATCAGTTGTCAGACCTTTGGTTTTAAAAAATCCAAACTTTCTTTCAGGATTAGTTTATCCAGCTCAAGCTCAGCGACAATCTTCTTCAACTGAGCATTTTCTTTCGCCAGCTCTTTCATTTCGCGAAGCTGGCTCTTGCCCATGCCCCCATACTTTTTCCGCCAAACATAATACGTCGCTTCGCTCACACCGACGGATCGACAAGCGCCGGACACATCAGATCCAGACGCCAGGCTCAACTCTATCTGACGTAAAATATCTAGTATCTGTTCTTCGTTGAAACGTTTCCTCGCCATCCCAAAACCTCACCATGTTTGTAGAAAAATACAAAATCTGTGGCGCAGTTATAAGGGGGAAGAACAAGGCCCGTGCCCGGATAATTATTACAAGGCGACTCAAAGCGGGAGTGTCTGATCGTATACGCACCCGATCAGCAGACGTCTGGTTCTGCGCGGCGGCGGTTCCAACAAGGTGCGCAATCGTCACATGAAGCTTCTCTCCGGTGGCATACAGATAAAAGCTTTAGGAGGCAGTTATAGCTACCTACTAGGCGCGCGCCGGCTTACTTTCTGATCACTTCAATCCCAGCGCCCCTTTGATTGCGGCGATCGCAACCGGAACACCGATTGCAGACGCCTTTTCCAATACCCATTGTCCAGCGGCCTTAAGGTAATCCATTGCTGTCGATGTGTCGCCTTGGTCGATCGCTGTTTTCGCTCCTTCCAAGTGCGCGATGGAAACAGTTGCTTCGGGATCGTCATTGTTCTTTTCACGTAGATCCAATATCAACAATTGTAGTTGCTCAGAGAGCTTTTTCATCTCCACTTCAGAAACCGTTCCGGTCGCAAAGCCTTGAGTAAAATCGGATGCAGATGCATTGTCCCCGACAGCGCCAATATTCGTTGGACCTTCAAAGCTGTACTTTGACATTTTGACTTCTCCTACTTGTGTATTTGAATTTTCGACACCAATTGCGATGCTCTCGCCAACAGCGTTTATTATAAGATTCTCAGCTGACCGGTTTATCTGCCGCCTTTCGACAAGATGGCCACAGCGCGTGTGAAGCTGATCAATGAGTTCTGGGGTGAAGAGATCATCTAATCTCAACGCCTCTGCTACCGCACGACTAGTCGGTCCAATCTCATTGTTACCGTTCAGCGTGTCGGTTATTCGGTCGAGGCTTGATGTAAGGTACCGGGCCAATGATTCGTTCTGATCAGATTTCGGCGAACTGCGATCTGAGTATTCCGAAAGCACGCCGTTCTCTTGAATCTCGTTTGTCACAGTCCATAAAGACAGAATTTCTGCCCTCAATCGGAGATAAGCAATTCTGAATGCTCGAGCGTCTTTCTCCTCGCCCGATCTCAAATTTCCGATGGCATAATATCCGCTGCAAAACCGAAGTGAGTTCGGTTTTACGTCTTTCCAATTGTGCCTGTACTGCCAGTTCAATAGGTATTTTCGAATCTCGCGATGCGATATTGCAATTCCCTTCTTTCGACCCCTTGCCCCATTTGGGTTAAGAATACTGGTCCTAGCAAGCCACGCAAAATGATCTCTCCTCGGTAGTTGCACGACAAGAGACCAATCCAAAGGTTTCAAGAGTTTTGGATTAAATTCATTGGGACTTCCAGAGCCGTCATGCAACTCGGTTGCGGTAAAGTACCTTCGCCTTAGTGTAGCAGCGATTGATGCCAACGTTTTTCGTTGCTGAGGCTTCCCTGGAGTTCCCTCCGACAGTGCGAACAATTCACCTGATAGTACCACCGAAAGAAAGTTTACGAGCGAGTCTTGGCCCTTCCACGAGTAATCACTTTTAGTGGTTATCAGAAATCCAAGCTCAAAACGCACAATTGCTGGCTGATCGCCAATTAGTCGAAAGAAAATTGGCCGAAGATTATAGTCAGAGCCATACCGGAATATTCTCTCTAATGAAACAGACTCATTGTTCAGAATTTTTTTACAATCAACGTAGTGTCTTCCGGTAGCATACTTCGAGGTGAGCCATTCAGACTCGTCATGGGACCGATCAATCGGCCTGCGAGTATCAACAGCGCCAAAACGTCTAACAAACTCGTGGGCAGCAGGCTTCGGCCAAGATGGTCTGTGAAGCGCATGCGGCGGACTGCTTGTCAGCTTCCGGAAATCGACAAATGGTATCTGAACATTTAGAAAAACACTTCTGCTCAATTTATGAAGTCCCCTCGCAACACAAAGTTGGTGAGGGGCAATCGCTGGATGCCGCGATTTGCGGTGCTCAGTGGCGTTAGATTGCCACGATATATCAGCAGCGGAACTTGCGCCTCACCAATTTGCGATCCGGCAAGGAACCTTTAAATGCAAATGCTCCCCACTTGGTAAGTGGAACGCGATTAATCTATACTGTCAACGATGCGCTACAGGTCGAATTCTTCAGAAAAGGTAGCCGGTCGAGACACATTTCACGAAGGCAAAATATGGGAAACACCAGAAGTTCCCCTCGTAACACAAAGTTAACGAGGGGCAATCGCTGGGTCCTGCGATTTCCGGCGAGTCATGGAATCAGATCTCCACAATTTGCCATCAGGCACTAAACAGTACCCATTTATCGCGATCTCGCACGAGAACAAAATATTTGTCTCCCACAGTATTATAATAGCATGTGCGAGCTTCTTATCAAGTTTAGAGCAGTCGAAGCGTCCATGATCGCGCAGAGATCCCATTACCACACCGAAATCGAATGTCGGCTCGGCCCCTGAGACGTTGAGCCCACCCCGAGGCTGTTGCCGGTAGTTTGAGCTCTATCTGGTCATTTACCGCAAAGTCGACGAGTGACCGCTTCTGGCGAAAATAAGCCTTGAAGCCGCCGTATCCAAGAAGGGTTCTTGGCGGTGTTCAAACTGGCGGCAGTGTGGCTTGATTGATCTTAGCCAAGAGCACGCGCATCCAATCCGGCGTTAGGGTTGGTCGTTTCCCGGTACGAATTACCGGGTCGCAGTTTGGGGGCGGAACCCCAAGAGCTGGATTGCAAGGGGCGGCGATAGGCCCCTTCAGGCATGGTTCGGGTGTCGGGTGGAGAGGTTCAATCTCCAAGCCCTGACGAGTGGTTAGCGGCGATACGCTATGGCGCATGAATGCTCAATGCCTGAATTGCGCCAAATGAAACCCTTGCCAGCTATGCTGGCTTTAGGGGTTCCCTGAGAGAGATTTTTAACGAGAGACCGGAGAGTCTCTCTTAAACAAGATGCGTGCTCGGTCCGGTACGGACTAGTACTATCACGATAATTCGCAAACGAAATATTGAGATTGTACTACACGCACATCTTGCACAGAGTGTAAAAACAGAACCATTAAGGCTAACAGGAGTAAAGTCCTACTGTCTTTGATGCCTCAAACTTTATCGCGCCAGTTACGTTTTTCCAACTTACGAACATTTTCGCAGTCTTTCAAACTTTCCAGATAAGCTGCAAGCTTTGGAAGCTCATCGTCAGTAAGTTCACCTTCAAAAGCGCGCGGATAAATCGCGTTGCCGTAGTTCCTTACACATTTTTCGGGTGAGTCGTCTACGATCAAGATCTTCTCAATTGACCAACCTTTACGCACAACTTTTTCAAGAGGCTTTATGTAATCCATGTGACCGAACGCGCGCCGCATATACCCGGCTTCATCCGCAATCGTGCTTTTCAGCGTTGCGCGGCTACGCCCCCAGATAAATTGCAAAATATTTGGATCGGGAAAGATTTTGTGAATGATCGCATTCACATAATCATCTGAGCCTGTTGACCAAACCGCCACCTCAAAAGCGTTAGAACAACGCGCCAGAAACTCCGGTAAATGCGGTCTGCAATATACGTGATAATCGGAAACACGAAAATCAGCTCTGCGCTCAAGTGGTTTTTCACGCGCATGAATAAGCGTCTCATCCACGTCAAGAACAAGAAGAATGCGCGTTGTGTCAATGGGTTGTGCTGACATAAAACAGCCCTCAGCTTCTTCAGTGGACCGCCGCACTCGCTATTGTAGCGTTTGAATACCCACGCATAGGCAAAGTTTCAGCTATTACGTCGCAATCTTCTTTACGATCACGCAGCAACAAATCCCTATTAACAGGCATGTGCTTCATAATTGCACTATGTTTTTGAGTGATGTTTGGTTGCACCAAAATAGCTTACATGATGGTAAAAAATATTCGGTCCTGTTTGTCATGATTTAAATTATGACACGGAAATTTGATACGAGTTCATTGCTCTGTATCGCCTTTTTCCCGCATGAAGGCTACTAGGCGACCTTCAATTTTCTTTGCTGAAGGTTCATTGATGCTAAATTCAAATTCGATGCGCTCAAGGTCGTTGAGCGCCCGTATCATAGTTTCGGATATTTCAATATCTGAGAGTTTCTTTGTCATTCCAATATATAATCTCTATTCGTTTTGCCTTATATTCTTTATACAATTTATTTCTGTTTTCAAAAAACGAATTTTGACCGCCTGACAAAAAATAAAGTACAATAAATATAGAAACAAATCCGGGTGCAAATTCGCCCGGTCAAGCTTCAAAACTTGTTCTACACATTCGGCTTATGGGTCGGATGGCCGCAAAATAAAGGTCACTGGCCCCAATATGCGGCGCTGTTGTGTAGACAGTTTTGAACGTCCGGCCCACCAGCCCCGCAAAAGAACAAAAACAGGGTGTCAACATGGCGGTGACGAGCGGCGGTGCGCCTCAAGGGGTATCTACCCAAGCAATTATAGATGTGATGAAGGAAGAAGCCGGAAAGCGGCTTGGTCCTGAGACACTTGCGCGCCATTTCGGGCCTGCCGTTACAGATGAAAAACCACACATTTCTCCCCCAGCGATTGCCTTGTCTCCTCAAGAGACAGAAGACGCTATCGCTGAGGTTCATGAGAAGGTCAAAGCCCTTATCGAAAAAGACCTCACCTACGCTGTGCGCGGTCTTGTCGGTGATGAAGGCGCAGATGTGAACCTTGAAACCAATGGCCGCATGAATCCGCTTGGGCAAACAACAAGCGGTACAGCCGATAAAGAAAAACGCAAGCGTCAGCGCAACCAAGATAAGCTTGTCAATGATCTGGTGATGCAACAGCTTCTTGATGATCTGGCCCGGATTGACGCCGAAATCGCCGCCAATAATAAACGCATTGAGGAAATCGACAGAGAACTCAGCGAAATTGACCAGTTAGATGATTTGATCGCGTCAGGTGAGCTTGATCCGAGCGATCCCCGTCACAAGGCGATGATGGATAAATACCGGATCACACAAGAGGATATCGACAACGGCACGGCGCAAGACAAACTCGATGCAACCCGGTCTACGCGCCAAAGTGAACGCGATGCATTGGACAAACGCAATCAGGATTTGCAACAGCAAAAAGAAGCCACGCACGATGCGATTGAGAAACGACAAGCGGAAATACGCTCCGACCCCTCAAGAGCTATCGAAACCAGATCAGCACGTGCTGGAGCATTAGACGACAATATTGATCGTTATCTTGAACAACTGGATGTTCAGGAAGCTGGTGCCGATGATGCCAGTCTCCTTGAAGAACGAAATGCGATATCTGCGCAAATGTATTCGCTTGAAGATGAGGTTTGCACTTTTGAAAAAGGCTATGCAGAAGCGCAGAAAATAGAAGATCCGATGAAGCGGTTGGAACGTGAAAAAGAACTTGTAGAGGCGCTTTCAGAAGAAGCGGCGGAACTAATTTCATTTAATGAAGATACCGAGCATCTGTTTGGTGACAAATATTTTGCCACCTTGGACACGCAAGAGCAGGCCACCGCAGAAGTTACCCAGACTGCTGCGGTTGTCGCCAGTCTACCCGGTAACGGTATGTAGGGCGCTACTCAGGCTTTCCGACATGCTCATCAAAGAGCGATATTGCGAGGCCCCCGACGTCGCCTAAATTGAGGTCGCGTTGGGTAAATTTTCCGGCTGGCTTCCGGTCAATGAACATTTCAACCTGATTTTCGGGACCGCCAGCAAACACAAGAGCCGGATAACTCCGTTTGACAAGGCTCTCAGCCACCAAGTCAGCGTCCAAAATGCCTTCCCCGTAGTGCAGGACAATTTTTCCCGTTGAAGCGCGATAGGCTTCCTTGCGGGTTTTGGTTTCCGGCGCTTCCGGTACGATTGCTTTCTCCGCACTCTCTCCCGGCGTTTCTGACACAATAGCGGGTGTCTTGGTGTCCGTTGCGGCTTCGGCGTTTTGTGGATAAGTGGGGGAGCATGCAAGAATTATCATTGCACCGATAATTGCAAATATGCTCTGCATAAATGATCGTTTTTGACCATAGTGAAAAAGCTGAATTTATGGAAATCAAATTTATCGCCAAACCCCGCATTTCTGCAGGGTTCGTGCAATCATCATCTAAGGGGGATATCGCCTTGCAAAAACGATGGTTTTTGCAAGTGGAGAATAGAAATGGGTGTATGGCCTGAACTAGAGAATACGGGCCGCAAGATCGGCTATGCGCGTGTAAGCACGAAAGACCAAAAATTAGACGTGCAGCTTGACGCGCTGAAGGCTATGCAATGCGATAAAATCTACAAAGATCACGGTATATCGGGCGCAAAATCTCGCCGCCCCGGATTAGACAGCGCCATGAAGGAATTAAGAGAAGGTGATGTGCTTATTGTTTACCGCCTCTGTCGTCTTGGTCGTTCCGTTCAGCACCTAGCGGACTCTCTGACGCAGTTTCGTAATGAGGGCATTCATTTCTGCTCCCTCAGCGAAGGTATTAATACAACGACCATTGGGGGCCGCATGGTCTACCACATCTTTGCCGCCATTGCGGAATTTCAACGGGAACTGATCATTGAAAATACGCTGGATGGACTGCAAGCCGCGCGTGATAAGGGAAAAACGCTAGGTCGGCCCCGTAAGCTTGATCTTCATGCCGTTGTTTCTGCACACCAGCGTATGCAGCAAGAAGACGACATGACATTGGATTCAATAGCCGATCTTTTGCACGTTTCGCCTTCAACGGTATCTCGCGCTTTCCGGCGATACGGTTTGGCTTCGATTCAATATTAACCACATCGGGCTTCCGGGCCAAGAAATCCGCTGGAAATGCGGAGGTCTTAGGTGCTATACTAGGGATATGAGCAACCCGGCTGACATAGACGTATCGCATATCAAGTTCTCTTCAACCGCTTTTCCAACGGCTGAGGACTTGAAGCTTTGGCATTCACTTTCCGAGGCGGAAAAGTACGCTGTGACGATGCGCGATGTTAAGGAAGGCCTTGAAGGCCCCGCCGCCGAGCGCTCAAGCCTTGAAGAGATGATGGCCGATGTTATGGCCGATTATGTAGATGCGCACTGAATTATCACAGCGTGCGCTTGACGATATCAAAGACATTGCCCGGTACACGATTGAAAATTTTGGCCGCGCCCAAGCTGACGAATATTTGGGCGGTTTGTACCATAGCTTTGATATTCTAGGCGATAATTCAAAGATTGGTCAGGTAATTCCAGAGACAACGGTGCGGCGCTATATCTACCGCATGCACTACGTTTTCTATGAAATCAGGGAAGACGTGATCCGCGTTGCGCATATTCGGCATACTTCAATGGAATTGCCGGAATGGTGGCGAACATAAGTGCACTAGGAAAAATCTTCCGGTGCGGGGTCTGCAAATGGATCGAAGCCATTCCTCCGATTGCGTTCATCATTGATCATTCGGGCAATACCATAACAACCATTGAGAATGGCCAATTCTTGAGGTGTTTCTTCTAAGTCAAGAAATCTCCGTACATCCAAGTCTAATTGTGGATATTGCAAAAGGATGGATGCTAAAGCTTCACTATGCCTGAATACGGCTATGTGAAGTGCCGTATTACCAGTGATTTCTTCTTGCTCGTTTATATCGCCCCCCGCTTCAATAATTTTCTCTACGAGAGCCAGTCTTCGAGCATTCGCTGCCGCTATTAAATCCGATATGCTTCCTCTCTTATCAGTGTAGCCTCGAAAATCAATTTCCACTATATTCCGTATGCTTATCATATCACAATATCCCAAATTGAGCTTGATAATTGTGCTTTTAGTCTATTTAGTTTTAGTGATTTTTCATTGACGCGATGCAGACAGAATAAGTGACGGAAGTCGATGGTTTCAAACCGATCTGCGTTTTTCGCATCTGACTCCATTCCCGCCGTCAGGTAGTTAGAGATTATTCTAGGGAATCTAGATTCAGTGCTATAGATTAAATTGCTTGTTGTAAAAGCCAATGCATGCGCTTCGCCATGATTGGACCAACTTTCTTCAATATTCGTGCGCCAAACCAAGTAATCCGCATCAAGAATGCTATTTATCTCCATTGTTTGATGGATTCTGAGTTCATTACACGAGTTATCAGCAACAATGATATCTAAGTTGTTCTGTTGTATGAATGCGAAGCCGGAATACAATACATCGTTATCATCGCCAAGACCAAGCTCACCAGTGGCCAATATTTTTACTATTGCACAGTCTAATTCGTCTGGTAGATGAAAGTGATAATAGAGCCTAGTAAGATATGAACTCCGTTTATCAAATGCGTATCCATCCTCTAGTATGCGTTGACCAACAGCGATTACTCTATGGAGTCCTTCTAAATCTTTTTTTATGTGCTGCCGAAACTGCGCACGTTCATAAGGGCTTTTGTTCCCTAAAAAAACGTTTTCCAGTGTTTTCGCTTTTTGAATCAGATCAACGCGGCGCTCATCTTCTTGAATAAGCCGCGACATTGAAGGATGCGCACGCAAGATACATTCAAGACGTTTCAAGTAACGCTCTTGGTCTCTTTTGTCCCGAACAAATGGTTCTCTTGGATTATCATCATTGAGCCATCTGTTTAAAGCAGCTCTAACTCGCTCCCGTTCAGATTCAAAAACCTTCTCAGTTTTATATTCTTCGGAGTTGACTAGCTGCTTCGTGAACGCCCCAGTTCCAATGCTTTCCAGAGACAAATGAAGCTGCAAAAACTCTCTTAGCTTCTCCCTTCCTTCCTCTGATCTGTAGAAAAACGGTTCGCTCATAGGTCGTTCAAGTCATTCTCATGGTGGGGCGCCAATAACGGCGCTTATGAGCTTTGTACGTAAAACGTACAACGAGATATCTAGTTAAATCCAGCGTTTATTGCCATTTCTTGGTTGTAACGCGGCAGCGTGATTGCCGCCAAAGGAATGAGTTTTACGCATGGCACACAAGCCACAGACATATGAGCAAGCGGAGAAAGCCAAACTCGCCCTTGAAGGGGCTGAGATGGTCACCGTTGATGCGTCTGATATCACGCTGCCTGAAATTCACACGCGTATCCTGACGGGGAACCAAAAAAATACCGAACATCTAGCTGCGAGTCTAATGCGGAACGGTCAAATTGATACGCCGCTTGTGCTTAAAAATGAAGACGGATCAATAGAGCCAGTGACTAAGCCTCGACTTACCATAGCGGCGCAGCAGAATGAGCAGCAGCTTGTCGCCCGGATGATAAACACGGATGCAACGACAGCTCGTTATATACAGGCCATTTCCCAAGGCCATGAGGTCAAAAAAAGTCCTGCTGAAACGAGCTTAGCCCTCATCTTCGCGTATGAAGACTATATGGCCGCACCGCTGAAGTCGGAGTCAGGCCAGACAATAGGCTTCGCTGCCTACAATGAGCAAGAAGCTGACATTACCAAGGCAAGGACAAATCAACGCTTAAAACCAGCGCTGGCTCTGGTTGAAAAGTGCGGCCTTGAGGTCTTCCAAAAGATAGCAGGATCACACCTCGACCAATTCAACTATATCAAAGCACTGGCGGGAGATGATTTTTCGCCAGATGACATTGAGCGCGAAATAGAAAAGTCGCGCCGCGCCAAAGAAGTTGGTGAAGAATATCATTTTCCTTGGCCGTCCGGGGGAAAGTCTGGTGTTAAGGGCAAGAAGTCGGCTCAAAGCAAAGATGCTTACACAAAGTTTATTGCGAATTTTGAAGCGCTTACGGATGAAATGAAACAGCGCTTTAAATTAGAATATCTCGGAATCGAAGAGGCAGCCCCTAGTTAATTCGAGATATTATCGTTGGTGAGTGGGCCACCACGTTTAGTCCCACTACGATTGTTTAGCAGTGCGGTATAGGAACCGCCCAACCGCTAAAGGACAGATAAATGCACACCGACTCCGCAGAGTCGGGGAATACCCGAACTCGTCAAAATTTTAAGAACTTTAGCCAGTTTGAGCGTCTACCGCGCTCGCTCTTTTTAATGACAATCGCACCTGCGGATGGGCCAAACAATGCGGATTGGTTTGCGCATGGCGTTTTTGATGTGCGCGAAATAATGACCCGTGCTGGCGGAGGGGCAGGATCAATTGAACTGCTGGGATCATGGTCATCAGGCTCTGAACAGAATGACTTTAGTGGACCTATAAAACACGAAAACGGGACAATGTTTCTTCTAACACTTGAGCCTGAAGCAATTGATGAAGCGCTTGAACTAGTCATGTCGGAGGTTCGCCGCCTTGTCCGTTTGTATAGAGTTGATGTGAAGGAAGTACATCTAATCGAAATCCCGGCAGACCGCCTGAAATTCTCGGTCTAGGAGTTGGTCATGGTACGATACAAAAATAACATAGAATTTACCCGCGAAGAATTAGCCGGTTTTGTCACGACTGAAGCCAATAAGGAAGAAATTCGAGAGGCAGCCCGGTCAAAGTATGAAAGACACATCCCAAGTCCGGTGTCTGAAGTCGAAATTGCCTCAGCCGAGCAACGTATCGAAAGCAAGCGCAGAGACGCTGACAGAATTAGAGATATTCGAAATGGCACCGAACTTTATTTTGAGCGCCATATACAAGACAAAAAATCTGAGAGAAGCATTCTCAATCTGTTTCTGGGCCTAGTCGCCTTTATTGCATTGACATTAGCTGGAATTATTCCGCCGTTTCTCGTTGCAGATTTTATTGGGCAGTTAAAGCTTGTTTTTGTTAATGACTTGGGCCGTTTCAAGGTTCTGTTCGGCGGGGCGTCCTTGGCTGTTTTCTTTGGTGGTATTTTATGGGCCTCGCTTAAACGCTCAGACACAGAACGTCAGCAGTTTTACAAACGCCTCTTGGGGTTCGGATTACCTACCTTTTTTGCTTTTGCGTTCTTAGGCAATTGGTATGCCTACGGTTTGTATGGCGATACTGGTGCGTTGTCTCTTTCCGATATGCTGCGCATTCCTGCCGATATGGATGGTGCCGCTAACCCTGCAAAACCGCCGCTCGCCCTTATTCTGACGTTGCTTTTGCTTTGGGAATTTTTCGCTGGAGTTGTGCTTGAGACTACGGCACGGATGTTTCTTGAGCCGCGCCCGGTAGTTGAGCGCGAGAAGTCTCAATCTTTCCTCGTTGTCGATGCTGATTTGCAGTTCACAGAAACCGAACATCAAGCCGCCGTTCAAAACCTAGCCAAACTTCAGATCAAACTTGCCCCTTGGGTAGCGGGACGGACTGATTTCGAAAATCAAACCTTGCTCAGCGTTCGACAACTCAAATCCGACGCGGAGGCTGCCGCTGAAGCAGCCTATCGGGAGGCATTGTCTCCACCAGAAGCTATGCACGGGCTGGATCAAACGAAAATGAATGGAGTTCACTATGCTGAGTAAAATTTTCAAGAAAAGCCTACTTTTGAGTGCGGTGCTAATCGGCGTAAATGCTTTTGAGCCCGCAAGTGCGGATAGCAACCGGATTATTGCTATTCCTGATGCCGTTAAAACTGAGTTGGAGGAATTGCAAGCGGCAGAACTTGTTGATTCCGTGTTTAACGACCTTGGGCCAGGTGATGGAGTTACAGTTTTAAGCTCACGCTCCGGCAATACAATTTCGTCATTCAATATTGACGATAAGCCGCGTTATAAAACGCTATCGTTTGTACTAAAGGCTTATCAAGAAGATATTTTGAAAGTCGCCGCGCATTTACGCGAATTTTCCAAAGAAGGCGCGAGTGAACACACCGATCTACTAGCAGTTCTCGACAGCCTCAAATATCGAAGTGATGGCAATCAGCAAGGCGGGGATGTCATCATAGTAGTCTCTCCGCTACATACGCCGCCTTCTGATTCTGCCGCTTCGATGGTTGATAAAAATGGCCGTGTTCTTATTCCGGGCGATGGCCTTATAGCGGCTAATAAAGCGTTATCGCCTTATGGTTTTGATGCGACTGACGAGGGTGCGCTTGACGGATACAATATTCATATATGCGCCCTGCGCCCCGATGAATTGACAGCGCATGAATACAGGGAAATTGCCGATCAATTCGGGCAATACATCCGGCGGCGTGATGGCGCTTTGGTTACGTTCACAAGTGATTTCGCCCTATGCGTTGACCGCTTTCTTGGAAACGTGAGCGAACCTATGGCTTTGCAGCCATTTGATCCGGAACTCCCGCCATCATGGATTCACTACTCAAAGGACGGAAGTTTTGAAGTTGTAAGCATAGAGCGCGGCGAAGCCCTTGAGGATGTTATCAAAGCTAAAGAGCGGAAGTTTCAAGAAACGATCAGAGAGCTGGAAAAAACGATTGATCGCTTGGAGGCAGAAATTGACACGTATCAAGAGTTGTTATCAACGGAAAACGATTCTGGTGCGATAGGTCAATTTAGCAAATTTTGGGATGCCCCGCACCCAGACAATAAAAATATTACTGTTCAAACCGGGGTTAGGTATTCCGGGGACATGCCGCCTGAATGGATCACCAGCTGGTGCTATTTCCACCGCAAGAATGCTGTCGGTGCGACCCTCAAGGTAGATTTAGGGGATGCTGCACCGGGACAAAAACCTATTTGGCATGAGCCAAAAAGTGAAGTGCTTGCCGATGCCCGTATAACGCAGCATGTTTTCGAACGTGCGAAGACGGCCTGTTTATTCCCAGAGAATGAATAATGGCAATTAGGCGCAACAAAGGAAATCTTGTGAACTCGGTAGCGCTGGGCGTTGCATCTTATATCGTGATGCAACGCTCTGGCCCCATAATTAGCGGCTCGGATATAAATACTATTCCGGCTCTGGCCGCTTGTTTGCTGACAGTATTTTCTTTTCGCGTTCTTAAATCCGTTTTGTTGGGAATATCCGATTTATTCAGCACGCTAAAGGCAAGAACACCGACTGGTCATAAGGGAACGGGCGGTCTTGCTAAATCTCTGAAAGAGCTAAAAGGCGATCTTCTAAATTCAAGGCTTGGCCCTTATTGGGGCGTATTCAAAGGCAAGCCGATTTTTGCAGACTTTGAATCGAATGCTGCTGTGATTGGGACAAGCGGCTCAGGAAAAACAGTTGGTCATGTCATTCCCAATATCCTTACGATCCTATCCAGTAAATTCATTGTCGATTTTAAGCGTGATCTTTTTGATATTGTCTCCCCGGTTTTAGAGGCGCGGGGCGAAAAGTGCATTCTGCTTGATCTGACAGGGAAAGACCCAAGAACAGCCGCGCTTAACCCACTTATTGTATTCACAGAGTTATTTTCTGACGAAGGCGGCTTATTGGACATTTCATTCCGCCTTTTGAGTATGACCCGCCAATTGTCGCCTGACCCCAAGGGCGGCAGAACGCAAAATTCATACTTCGATGATGGCGCAAGAACCCTTATCGCCTTTGCCATACTCACCATCGTTTTGACGAAAGGAAGCGATGGAACGTTAGCTGACGTTATCCAGCTTCTTAAAGACCGAAAAGCGCTATTGCACTACGCGCAGTTTGCTACGGGGCGCTTACAGAATGATGATGGCTCCCAAGCTGAAATGAGTTTGCATGACGCGCCGTGGGTGCAACATCACAGCGCCGAAGATGTAGAGAGTTTCTTCGCAGACTACCGCATCGAAGCGATTGACGTTGCCGAATTATTAGAATCTGAGAACACGCGCACTGCCGATTCATTCCTAACGGGTGCGCGGCAAGCGCTAGCGCTTTTCCGTGCAGCAACACCGAGTCATAAGGTTCTAAGCAAAACGACGTTCTCTTTCTCAGAACTCAAAGACAGTGATAGGATCGTCAATGTTTTTGTGCAGGCGGATGCTAGTAACATTGAAGCTTATAAAGATGCTTTGGGGCTGATCAATTGGTGCATGTTCCAAGAATTGCAGCGCAGCCGGAACAAGAAAACGCCCGTCTATTGCATCCTTGACGAATGCACGAATTACTTTGTCGAGGGCCTTGCGAAACTTCTCACATGGGGGCGTGGATATGGCACACGGATTTTATTGAGTCTCCAGTCTCTCGCTGCGTTCGCCAGCACGTATGGTCATGAAGCCCTAAAAACGATGCTCTCAGAAACGGAAATCAAGCTGTTTCTGGCCGGGCAACGCGAACCCGAAACACTCAAGATGCTGCAAGCTATGGTCGGGGATCAATCAACCATCATTTCGGGGTTCCGTTCTTCTGAACAAAAGAGACTATTGGGCGTTGATGGCATTGACTTTCGGGAGGATGGGCGGCCCGGTAAAACCGCCGATGAAATAAGGCGTAGCCCACAAGCACTTCTATTCCTTCGGCAGAACAAGGCCATTGAAACCGAACTCCCGCCATATGCGGCGATTTCTCCAATCAGAAAACTGGTTGGCGATAATCCGTTTTACGGCAAGCCTTGGCTTCTTCCCATAAAGCTAAACCTCAATCACCTTTTTAGAAAGGTGAAACGGGCATGATAAGCAAGCGCAACATATTTGGCGTTCTTGCCGTCTCGTTCAAAATCTTCGCTGAAGGCCTGAATTATTGGCCGCTTGTTATCGTGGCGGCGCTTTATATCAGCCCGGCTGGGCCACATATAAGATGGGAATATCAGTATAGAAATGTATACGATCAACGCGTCTATACAAGCTGCACCTATCTAGGTTCCAAAGGCTTTGTGACACCGCCTTACACCGGGCAATGCCCTCTCATCAAATGGATAGATGTGAGGAAGCACCAATGAATTAAGCAGACAACTTAGAAATGAAGATGAAAAACTATCTGTATACGTATTAATAAATTGCTTATACTTTTGGATGTATCCTAATGGATATTGCAACCATAAGTATATTTCGCGTTGAATTAGGAGTGCACAAAATGAGCAGAGAAGTCACAGGGGAGAATAAGCAAGTACAGCAAACTAAGGTGTTGAATTTACATCAGCCTGAACATTACCCAAAAATCGAATTTGATTATAGTCTGTATGCCCATTTCCTAGAAGGTTCAAATTTAACAGAAAAGCAGAAATTTGAACAGCTTCAAGTGCTATGGAACTGCATGCTTGAAGTCGCAATGCTGGGTTGGGGGATGCATCCAATTCAGCAAGCCATAAATCACTGTGGAAAAAACCCTAAACGCGAGCCTAACACTGCTCTTGAACGTTTTTATGAGTTAGAATGCGAAGATAGAAATCAATTAGAACACGTTCTTGAAGGCAATGCTGAAGAAGTTTCGTTGGGAGAGTGAGAATGCAATTAAATGAACAAGCACAAGATGCAGACCAAAAATTAAACTCAATGAAAGCCGTTATCTATTGCCGCGTTTCAAGCCAAGCACAAATTGAAAAAGGGCATGGTTTAGCGTCTCAAGAAACAAGATGCAGGGACTATGCCCGGTTAAAGGGGTATGAGGTTGAAGAGGTCTTTGTTGATGCTGCCGTATCAGGAAGCATCATTGATCGTCCCGGCATTCAAGCGGCTTTAAAATATTTGGAATCGAAAAGAAATGAGTGCCAATACGTTATCATCATAGATGACATAAGCCGTTTTGCACGAGGAATGCGCGCCCATTTGGACTTAAGGGATGCAATACGCAATGTGGGAGCGTTGCTCGAAAGTCCTTCTATAGAATTTGGCGAAGACTCTGATTCCATTCTTGTTGAACAAATGCTGGCGAATGTTGCGGAACATGGGCGGCGTAAAGGCGCAGAGCAAACCAAAAACCGTATGAGAGCAAGAGTAATGAACGGCTATTGGCCTTTTTGTGCCGCGCCGGGATTCAAATATGAAAAGTCACAAGGAGCCGGAAAGGTTCTTGTGCGTGATGAACCTGTAGCGAGTATCATTCAAGAGGGTTTGGAAGGATACGCAAACGGAAGGTTTCAATCTCAAGCAGAGGTTCGGAGGTTCTTTGAGGCATTCCCTGAGATGCTCGAAATGCGCTACACAGACCAACACAAGAAAAGTCTCACAAATGAGTATGTCAACCGCATTCTGACCAACGTGCTTTACGCGGGATATCTCGAAAAGCCCGATTGGGGCGTTCCCTTGAGGGTAGCGCAACATAAAGGCATGATAACTCTTGAAACTTTCGAGAAGATACAAAAGCGCCTTAAAAGTGGTTCCAGAGCGCCATCACGTACCGACATTGCCGCTGATTTTCCGCTGCGCGGATTTGCAGTGTGTGATGATTGCGACAATCCACTCACATCTTGCTGGTCCAGGAGCAAAACAGGAAAGAAGCATGCCTATTATATGTGCTTCAACAAGGATTGTGAGAGCTACCGCAAATCAATTCGCAGAGATCAAATCGAAAGTGATTTTGCTGAGTTGTTGAAAGATGTGCAGCCGAATGAAACGCTTGTCAGCGCCGCTAGAGCGATGCTCGGCCATATATGGGAACAGCAACGCGAACAGTCTGTTCTGATGGTTCAACGCCTGAAACGAAAACTCGCTGAAACAGAGCGGGAAATCGGAAAGCATGTCGATAAGCTCTTAAAGACTTCTAGCGACACCGCGTTTGCTGCGGTTGAAAAACGCATTGCAGATATGGAGCGCGACAAGCTCATTATGTCTGAACAGTTAGCGCTAGGAGCCGAACCAGTCAGACCCTTTGATGAAATGTTCGAACTCTCGATGAAATTTCTCTCAAACCCTTGTAAAATATGGGCTTCTGAGCGTTTTGAAGACAAACGACTGGTCCTGAAACTTACCTTTGTAGATGGCCTTAGATATAGCCGAAAAAAGGGATTTCGAACCCCCGAAATGTCTAGTGTTTTCGCGGCATTGAAGGACATTGAAGCCGGAAATTGCAATCTGGCGGAGAGAGGGGGATTCGAACCCCCGGAACACTTGCGTGCTCAACGGTTTTCGAGACCGCCCCGTTCAACCACTCCGGCACCTCTCCATTACGGGACACGTGCCGGACTTAGACGCCAAAATCAAGCCAAAGCGCGAAAACTGTTAGATGAGTTGTCCCAATAAATTGACTACCCCCGCTCAAAAGGTTGGCATCCTATTAGAACACTTGACGAAGGCGGTTACGGCTTATATCCAACCAGTAAAAGGTGTGCCGCAAGAAGCCGCCATAGAAAAAGAACCCTTAATTGATGCGCCAGCTAACGCTTTTACTTTAATTGAAAGCATTCTTCTAGGCGCCGAGGAGTTGGAAGATATGTTCGCGGTCGTTAAAACGGGCGGCAAGCAATACCGCGTCGCCGAGAATGATACGCTCATTATTGAAAAGTTAACGGCTGACGCCGGTGAAATTGTGACGCTTGGCTCGGTCTTGATGATTGGTGACGGCGACAAAGTCACGGTCGGTGCGCCTTTCGTTGATGGCGCAGCGGTTGCCGCAGAAATCCTTGAGCATAAGCGCGCTCGAAAAGTCGTTATTTTCAAAAAGCGGCGTCGCCAAAATTATCGTCGCAAAGCAGGCCATCGCCAACATCAGACGGTTGTTCGCGTTACCGAAATTCTGACCGATGGCGCAAAGCCAAGCGTTGCAAAAAAGGCAACGGCAGCCAAGAAAAAAGAAACAGAAACTACCGATCCCGCACGCCCAGATGATTTGAAGAAGTTGTCTGGGGTTGGCCCGGCGCTGGAGAAAAAGCTTCTCGCGGCTGGCGTAACCACATTCGCTCAGATTGCGGCTTGGGGCCCGAAGGACATTGCTGAATTTGATGAGAAGCTGTCATTCAAAGGACGTATTGAACGGGAAAACTGGGTCGAACAGGCAAAAGAATTGGCAAAGGGCGAATAGCCTTTCATCGAGGAGTTTGAACAATGGCACATAAAAAAGCAGGCGGTTCGTCGAGAAATGGTCGTGACTCCGAAGGTCGGCGATTAGGCGTGAAAAAATTTGGCGGGGAGCATGTGATCCCTGGCAATATCATCATCCGCCAGCGGGGCACCAAATTTCATCCGGGTGCAAATGTAGGGATTGGCAAAGACCACACAATCTTTGCACTTATCGAAGGCAAAGTATCATTTGCCAAAAAAGCTGGTGGCCGCAACTTCGTTTCTGTCGACGCGGAATAACGAGAAAACCCTAAAGACCAGCTCTTCCGATGGCGAGGAACTTGTCCCGTCGGTGCTTGCGCAATTCGCCAGCAGACATTGGTTCGAGTTGTTCAACGGCTTGTTCGATCGCATCACCGAGACGCTCAATCGTCAATATAGGGTCACGATGGGCCCCTCCAATGGGCTCTCGTACGATAGCGTCAATTACGCCTAATCCTTTGAGGTCATCAGCGGAAATCTTCATCGCTTCGGCTGCTTCCGGCGCTTTCGACTCGCCCTTGCCTGCTGCATCTTTCCAAAGAATAGACGCGCATCCTTCCGGTGAGATAACGGAGTAAACCGCATGCTCAAGCATGATAACGGTATTGGCCGCCGCGAGGGCGACAGCCCCTCCAGATCCTCCCTCGCCGACAACCGCAGATACAATTGGAGCACCGAGACTGAGGCATTTTTCTGTGCAAGCCGCAATTGCCTCGGCCTGACCACGCTCCTCCGCACCCCGTCCGGGGTAGGCACCGGTCGTATCAACAAGCGTCACAACCGGAAGATTGAAACGTTCTGCCAGTTCCATCAGTCGAATGGCTTTACGGTACCCCTCGGGTGATGCCATCCCAAAATTATGCTTAACGCGGCTTGGCGTATCCGACCCTTTTTCGTGCCCCATAATAATCACGGAACGACCACGAAAGCGCGCGGGGCCTCCAATGATGGCATTGTCCTCGCCGAATTTTCGGTCGCCCGCGAGCGGCGTGAAGTCATCGACCAAATGCTCAACATAATTAAGAAAACGGGGCCGGCTTGAATGGCGCGCAACTTGGGTTTTTTCCCAACGGGATAATTTTCCATAGGTATCAGAAAGAAGTTGCTCCACCTTTGTTTGCAGGCGTTCGATCTCCTCTCCCACATCCACATCCCCTGAACTGTCTACCTGTCGCAATTCCTGAATTTTCCCTTCGAGATCGGCGATAGGTTTTTCAAAATCCAAGTAAGTATGCATAATATTCCTCAACGGGATGTAGGACCAAAGCTCTAAGACGTCGTATCAAGATGTTTTGTCGTAAAGTTTCTCTATTCAGACAAATCAGAGCGTTTTCCTTATTATAATACGATAATTATTTTCACATCGATGATACGGCTTGAGGCTATCTCTAATCCGTCGTCTGTGGTGATCAAAGGCTTTTTATGAAAGGCTTTTTAGAATACAGCCAACGCAAGTCAGTCTTGCACGCATTATTACTCTGAGTTGCGTTAAGCCAAAACAATCCACCAGAATTCAGTGACTTTACCTATCACAGTCCACATCACGGTTTTAGTCGAGGGGAAAGGCCTGCATCTTCATTATTGATTGTTGATGAAACAACCGTGGCCTCCGACCCGTTAGCATAACCAGAACGCCAGGCGATCTCGAATGCATGGCGCTGCGTAAGTCGCTTTTGCCCTGCGGCACGAAGGGATGCACGAGCGGCCACATCCGCAACGAGATCCCCATGCGACGCATCATCAGCCAGCACAATAGCCGCAAGGATCTTTTGGCCGAGCGCCCCAGCAGCGGCGCCGTCCAAGGCCGCCTCAATATGGCTCGCTAGCCTTAATGGATCGAGTTCATCTGAATTGGAGCCCACAGCTGATTGAACAAATGTTGGCGCATCGGAAAGCGTCACGTCAGCCGATGCCGCGACAACACTTGCGGCTTGTTTGTCAAGAACAGCTAATAAGCTTGATCGCTCCAAAAACGCTAATCCCGTTTGTTGATCCAAAGATGAGAGGCCTTGGCCTAACATCACCAATAGCCACTTGCCAGCGCGCTCAGCGTCGCCATTCAGCATGTTGGCTAGCGAAAGACCACTGGCTTGAGCTGGCGTAACAGACTGACTCACCACCCCGTCAATTTCCTGTTTGAATAATTTAGCAATCGCAAACACAGAATACGGATTATCAATGCTGTTAATGGCGTCTCCAATAATCTGTAATCTCTGCAAACTGACGCCTGAGGGCGGATTGAGACTCTCCGATACTTGTCTATCCTTCGTTTGAGGGGGTAAGGATTGAAGCGTTTCGAAAACGCGAGCACCAGCCAAGGCATCGTTAACAAATGTTTCATTGGTCTCGCTTTGTTTCTTCTTTTTATCGAGATCATTTTGGTCATCAACAACAGCGTTACGATAAAGATCAGTGAGCCCTTCAAGGCTTAGGGTTCCGGCATAAAAAGCTTGTTCACCCGCACCAATGCGCAGGCGTATATCAATTTTTTCATTTCGCGCCACCGCAGCAAGAACGCCAACATCAGCATTGTATAAAAAAGATCCTGGTAGTGGTGATGCGATCTGTTGCATCGCTGCTAGATGTACCGCTGAGATTGGCGTAATTGGCTTTTTTAAAGGCGCTGGTATTGAAACCGCCGTAAACAAATCAATCTCTTCATCTGTTAATCCTCCCTGTTCACGCAACAGACCAAGAGTGAGATCAGCCGCGTCATACTCCTCGTCTTTCGCATAACAGAGTATACGGATTTTAAGCCAAAAGTCCGACGCACGATTTGCGCCGGTTACACGGCTATTCCGTTTACATGCGGCATTAAGGTCGCCATCGAGGAGGTCAGCTTCCGCTAAAGCTCGATTGACACCGGCATCACTTCGTTCGGCATTGGAAAGGCTGGCAATGGTTCTTGCCTCGTCCGTAAATCCTGTGCGCACCAGTGCAAGCAGCTTTGCCCCACTTAACCCAACGACGTCTGCTTGTGCGCCGAATGATGTGCCAGTGGATGTGCCAGTGTCTGCAAAAGATGTCTGTGTAAAAGACGTTGGCGAAAGAAGAAGGCGCCGTGTTAGGTCCGCCATAATGCTTGACGATGGCCGCGCCGGTAGGGCTTTTAACAGAACAAGGATTTGATCAGAGTGACTATTCACCCATAGCTCTGGCGGTAAAGCGCCCGTCTGGGCCGTCAACACGCCCATTGAAAACGGCGTTTGCGCGATTTCCTTTTCTTCAATAATGCCTGGGGCAAAACCATTTTGTGTCTGAGGTTGGGCCTGTGCCGACATCAAAACAGAATTTAAGACAATCAACAGCGGCGCGAGAATCCAATTCAAAAGAGACAAGAGTTTAACGTGGACCACGGCCGGCCTCTACTTCAATGACCCTAATATCTGGCTTGAGGTTTGACCCATAGACAAAAAGGCCACCAAGAATGGCTAACAGTGAAACAGCCCCTATCAGTAAAAAACGCATCGTTGCTTCGAATCCAAATCTAATAAAAAAATCGCGCGCGCCAGAAGACTTTAGGCGCATTCGTGTATTCTGTACCTAATTTCGGTTCTGCGCAAAACACCATCGCCTCTACAAATTTGAGTTTTATGATGCAATGACTCAATCGAATGGCAGGACGATGGCTGGTCTCCCAGAAATTGTGACAGAATAAAGTCATCTAGGCCCTTAACAGTTAAATTGATATCCATATTACCGAGAGTACTTTAAAGGAATTTCATGGCTGGCGATGACACCAAAAACGATCTTGGTTTTGATATTTCAAAGCCGATTGTGTTAATCGGTATGATGGGCGTTGGTAAAACAACCGTTGGACGACGGTTGGCCCCTCGGCTTAATCTTCCGTTTTTTGACGCGGATGAGGAAATTGAAAAAGCCGCTGGCATGAGCGTCAGCGAGCTATTTGCCTCCCATGGAGAAGCGAGCTTCCGAAAGGGAGAGGCGAAGGTAATTAAACGACTCCTTGACGGCGCTCCGATCGTGCTCGCCACTGGTGGGGGAGCGCTGACAAACGCGCAAACACGCTCATTAATTCAAGAACGCGCAGTATCAATTTGGCTCCAGGCAGACGTGGACGTTATTATGAAACGCGTTTCACGTCGGCCGACTCGTCCGCTTTTGAACACCGAAAACCCCCGGGCGACGGTTGAAAAATTACTAAAAGACCGTGAATTATATTATCAGGCAGCAACAATCACAATTGACAGCCAGGCTGGGCCTCATACAACCACAGTATCTGCGATCATCAACGCGCTTCGTGACCATGCCGCGAGAGCGCGATAAAACAAATCATGGAAGGCAATCAGAACGCCACCAATGAGCACGCACGATAGGAATGTTAGAGCCAATACGCTCTTACAAAGTGAAGTTTGACATATATATTCTACTTAATACAGCCTATTGACGACGAAGCGTCGGCAATACATGAGCATAAAACTTCTGACCGTATCGCACGGATATTTTGTCTACGGATGATATGAGCCCATGGCTTAGTTCTTTTATGACGGCAAGAAAAAGCAGTCCATAGGAGATGGGGACGGCACCAGAGAGGCAAACAGTGAAAAAGATCGAAATTTCTCTGCCTACCGATAATACCATTCGCAATTATAGTATTCATATAGGGGCTGGTCTCATAGGTAATATCGCCACCTACTTGACACCATTGTTAAAACGACCGTTTACAGTTATTGTCACCGATGAGGCTGTCCGTGGCGCTCAAGGTGCGAAACTTGAAAACGCCCTAAGGGCCGCGAATATTCGTCATGTTGTAATCGCCCTCCCCCCCGGCGAAGCGACCAAATCATTTGACCAACTGTCAGGCTTAATGAGCCGACTTCTCGCTGTTGGCGTAGAGCGCAGCGATCTCATTATTGCTTTTGGTGGAGGCGTTATCGGTGACCTTGTAGGACTCGCCGCCGGACTCTTACGCAGAGGGTGTCGTTTTGCACAGATACCAACTTCTTTGCTTGCACAAGTTGATTCATCTGTTGGCGGAAAGACTGCTGTAAACACTCCGGAAGGAAAAAACCTTGTGGGGCTCTTTTATCAGCCCTCGATCGTGTTAGCAGACACGGATACGTTGACCACACTTCCAGATCGACAGATGCGAGCAGGTTACGCGGAGGTCGTCAAATATGGGGTCCTCGGCGATGCCAATTTCTTCGCTTGGCTTGAGGAACACAGCGAAGCCGTCTTAGAGAAAGACGAGCACGCTCTCACACATGTGGTATCAACCTCCGTGAAAGCAAAAGCAAATATTGTTGAACAAGATGAAAAAGAAAGCGGCGCAAGAGCCCTCCTTAATTTGGGGCATACATTTGGTCATGCGCTCGAGGCGGGATTTGGGTATTCCCACAGGCTGCTCCATGGAGAAGCCATCGCTGCTGGTATGGGGCTCGCCATGGATTACTCTGTTCAACAAGAACTATGCCCCGCAAAGGATGCAACCCGGCTAAAAACACTTTTAACGGCTTGTGGCCTTCCAACAGGACTGCATGACCTTCCGGAACAAAAATCATGGCAGGTCGACGAACTCATTGATCGCATGAAGCAAGACAAGAAAGTGGAAGCCGGCGCATTGACCCTAATATTATCGCACGGGATTGGAGATGCACAGATTTACAAAGATGTAGAAGTGTCGCGCCTAGAACGGTTTCTTAAGAGCGCAGGCGCTCAATAGACACGACAACACTTACCTTTGATAACCCTTCTGTATACATGGTAATTTAATCACTAGAGGAAAACTACGGTAATGTCTGATACAATTGCAACGCTGGGTCCGACGTTCGGCGTTATTGTCTTTTTATTATTTGTGTCAGCATTTTTTTCCGGCTCAGAAACCGCGCTTACAGCGACCTCGCGCGCGCGTATGCACAAACTTGAGTCCGATGGTGATCGTCGCGCTCGACGCGTCAATCTACTTATTCGTGACCGAGAAAAACTACTCGGCTCTATTTTGCTCGGTAATAACCTCGTAAACAATCTGATGGCTTCACTCCTGAGCGTAGCTTTAGTTGCCTTTCTTGGTGAGGCAGGCGCCTTCGTTGGTGCAATTATTGTCACTGCGCTCATATTAGTGTTTGCAGAAGTTCTGCCCAAAACTGCTGCTATTGCTAGGCCGGATGGGTTTGCCATGGGTGTTGCACCAGTGATGCGATGGGTTGTCATTATCCTCACACCTTTCACAATCGCAGTCCAATTCATTGTACGGAATGCTCTACGTCTCTTTGGCCTCGACCTTGCAGATCAAAGCTCACCGTTTTCCGCCGCGGATGAATTAAGGGGCGCCGTTGATCTGCACCATGTGGAAGGCGGATTAGAAAAAGAAGTACGCGACCTATTTAGGGGAGCGCTGGATCTCGATGACATAAAAGTCGAAGAAATAATGATTCATCGCAAATCAGTTGAGATGCTGGATATTGAAGAAATGCCAGAAGCGTTAATAGAGACCGCTTTAAAGAGCCCTCGCACTAGACTTCCACTTTATAAAGGCACCCCTGATAATATTGTCGGTATTCTGCATGCAAAAGACTTGTCGCGCGCGCTCTGGGAAACCGACAAAAATCCTTCAAAAATAAATCTCGAGGCTATTGCCCGCGCGCCTTACTTCATACCCGAAACGACAACTCTACAAGAACAGTTGGATGCTTTTAAACTAAAGCAGGAACACTTTGGGCTCGTTGTCGATGAATACGGTTCGATACAAGGGCTCGTTACTCTGGAAGATATCTTAGAGGAAATTGTTGGGGAAATTGAAGACGAATACGACAGTCCAGTGCAAGGTGTTCGCCCACAAATTGATGGCACAGTGAATGTCGATGGCGATGTGACGATTCGTGATCTCAACAGGGCGCTGGATTGGTCATTGCCGGACGAAGAAGCTGTTACCGTTGCGGGCCTGATTATTCATGAGGCTCAATCGATCCCCGAAGTTGGACAAACCTTCGCATTTCACGGTGCACGGTTTAAAATACTTAGGCGACGACGCAATCAGATTACCGCGGTCAAAATTCTTCCGCTCGCGGGCAGCGCAAAGTTTCAGTCGACCTCCAAAGCAACCGAACAGGATACTGCCGGGGCAATCCATGGAAGGTGAACAGGACCAGCCAAAGGTCGGTGAGGCCGATAAAGGTGGCAACCGTTCAACTTTTATTAAGACTGTCGCAGATCAAGAATTTAAAAAACCCCGAAAAAACGCTTTTATTTTTATTTTTGTCACCGTGCTGATCAGCATGACTGGCTTTGGTGTGGTCATACCGGTTATGCCTGACCTGGTTATGGATATCACCGGAGAAGGGAGAGCGATCGCGGCGCGTTGGGGCGGTATTATAACGGCTAGCTATGCGGCGATGCAGTTTCTATTCTCACCGATTCTAGGGGCGCTTTCTGACCGTTTTGGTCGTCGACCGGTTTTACTTGGGTCTTTGGCAATGTATGCTTTTGACTTTCTTTTGCTGGCGGTTGCCCCCACGCTTGGGCTTTTACTCATTGCACGAATTTTATCCGGCATGTTCTCAGCAACGGTCACCACCGCAAACGCCTGCATTGCCGACATCTCTCCACCGGAGAAACGCGCAGCGAACTTCGGTGCCATGGGCGCAGCATTTGGGTTAGGCTTTATCATTGGCCCCCTGGTGGGCGGTATTGTAGGCGAACTCTATGGAACACGTGCCCCATTTTTTCTCGTTGCATGTATTGGCGCTGCAAATTTTGTTTACGGATTCTTTTTTCTTCCGGAAACGCTAGCACCAAAAAATCGACGCATCTTTGAGTGGAAACGGGCAAACGCGTTCGGCACCTTGGTTCAGTTGGGAAGATATCCAGCAGTTCTCCCCATTGCCATCGCATTTTTTATTTTCAGCGTTGGCCATTGGGTATTGCCATCGGTATGGGCTTATTTTGTCGGTGAGCAGTTTGGGTGGGGCCCAAAAGAAATTGCCTATTCTTTGGCATTTGTAGGGCTTGCTGCCGCCATTGTTCAGGGTGGGCTATCGAGAATTATAATCCCTAAATTGGGAGAAGTCAGATCGACCATCGCCAGCCTATCGATCGCCCTGATTGTTATGCCGATATATGCATTCGCGACAAAAGACTGGATGATTTACGCGACAATTCCTTTTGGTGCATTGGTGGGACTGGCAACGCCGGCGATACAAGGCATGATGTCACGTGCCCTGCCTGCGAATGAACAAGGTGAGCTGCAAGGTGCGATTGCATCCGTCAACGGATTATCAATGATCATTGGTCCGTTTGTGATGACACTCACATTCTCAGCCTTTACGGCACCGAATACGCCGATTGCTTTTGGTGATATCATTATAAATAGGAGTGGTGCACCAATTTATTTTCCGGGCGCGCCCTTTATCCTTGCAGCCGCTCTCATTGCGGTATCCTTATTTGTTTTTGCGCAGTCAGCGAAGATGATCGTAAAGGAAAGCCATTCTTCTCCGAGCACATCTGAATGATTACAGCAGCGCGACACCTTAAAGCGTCGACACTTCAATTGGAATCGGGACGACGCTTTAAGTCTTTGATTTTACGCATTTCCTTAACGCCAACCGCACACACTTGGCTTGGAAATACTTTAAAACGATCAGGACGTTTTTGCTTCACCACCCAAGCGAAGTTTTACGCTCGTTTCCACCATGAATGCTGCTGAAAGGCCAAACAGCAAGAGACCATTCGCGGCTGCGGCACCGGATAAAAGACGCCATGGTGTTTCAAGGAGTATATCTCCAAAACCAAGCGTCGTATAACTTACCGCGGCGAAATAGAGCGCAGGTTCAAGACCATCAAACGCATCAATGTAAATCAGCGTGCGGGCCCACATCCAAATCTCAATCGCATGGGCCGCCATCATTATCAGGCTCATCAAAACAAGGACGAAGGTATCTCGAAGAAACCTCGTAATCCCTTGCACATGGGCACGCGTTGCGCGAAATATTGCAGCAGCGGCAGCAATAAAGACACCGTGCACAAATGTTGTTGTCGCGATCAATAACCCAGACGTGGAAATTTGATTGAATAGATTTGGGTCATATGAAAGATCTGCCACGCCTATCCACCTTGCCCCACAATATGACGAACACTGATGAAAAATCTCGCACGGAATCACAAAACAAGCGTCGGCAAGTTTTCGAAATTACGACGAATCTGAAGACAGCATCACGTTCAACCGACGATTAGCGCGTTGAATTGCCGTATCGATTTCATTAAGTTCTTCAATAATCAAAGTCTTCGCAGTATCCCCCGTCGCCAACAATGCCTTTACGTCATTGATTTCTGATTGGAGATGCTCGATCGTCGATAGGTACTTATCGTTATCAGCTCTCGCTCGGCCAATCCCACGTGATTTCGCATCGTTATTGTCAGCCTTGGGTGATTGGGACTGCCCCCAACGCAGCCAGCCAATACTTAATCCAACCAACAAGGCGAACAGTACCGCCAGAATTGTAACGGTTGCTGAGGAAAGAGATACTAAATCCATTTTGTCTTTGCGAACTTCAAACGAGAATAGACTTAACGCTTTTGCGCATCAGTTCTATATTTTATTCGCACCTCGCATATTATTCACCACCAGATACTAAGGAATATTCGTTTCGGCGTTACCGTATCATGACAATCACAAACAACCACCATTACAAAAAATGATGGTGAATAAGCAAACCGAGGCTCAATTCCCTAGTCGTTGGCGTAAATAAAACACTTTTGAGCACTAAATCCAATATCGATAAGACGTGAATTAATGGTGCAGAATTCTTGCCGTGGGCGAAAAGATCTATCTCGGCGCCATGACCATCATCATCTGACGCCCTTCGAGCTTAGGCAATTGCTCGACCTTTGCTATTTCGTCAAAATCTTCTTTGACCCGATTTAACAGCTCCATGCCACGTTCCTGGTGCGCCATTTCGCGGCCACGAAAACGCAATGTTACTTTGACTTTGTCGCCTTCATCAAAAAATCGACGCATCGCCTTGGCCTTCACATCATAATCGTGACTGTCGATATTTGGACGCATCTTGATCTCTTTGATCTCGACGACCTTTTGTTTTTTCTTGGCTTCGTTTTTCTTTTTTTGCTGTTGGTATTTATATTTGCCGTAGTCGAGTATTTTGCATACCGGCGGCTTTGTATTTGGGGAAACTTCTACAAGATCAAGCCCAACCTGTTCGGCGATCTCAATTGCGTCGTCAGTTGCGACGACCCCTCGTTTTTCACCTTCTGCATCGATAAGAAGGACTTGTGGCGACGTGATTTTTTCATTAATGCGCGGCCCGGTGTCCTTAACGGGCGTTGGCGCGACTGGTCTCCGTGCGATTGCAGATCTCCTTTATTCTAATTTACTACTTTCGTTTGTCTCAGCTGATGCCGGTACAACTCACTTTTCAAGAGAGCAATACCCACATCTAGTGCGTCGTTTCCGTGTTTTCGATTGCGCGGCTATAAAGAAATGTTCGATTGACTGGTTTAAACCAGTTCGGTCGAAGCACTTCAGGTATGCTGCATGTCAAAACACCAGCAACGCCGCAACGTTCATAAACCACTTAACAGAAGAGCGCACGAAAAACTACGCGTTATCTTGATATATAATCCGTTAACGCGGCGGTTCAACGTGATCCCCATCTCTTCCGCCGTTTGCTGGTTTTCGTGGATACCAAGCCCATATTGCTGAGAGACTGCCAGACAAAATCCGGCGTTGCTTCTTTGAATTGGGATTTCACTGTGAGCGTCACCACATGGCGCGGATCAGGGGTCGCATTCTCATCGCCTGCCCGCCGAATCAGGACCCCAGAGCAACCCACCGAAACAGCCAAATGCACTTCCTCTGCGCAATCGCTCACAAAGAAATCAGCTTCCCTTGCAAGGGCTGCGAGCTGCAAATGGTCCGTTTTACCAGTGAGATCGACGATCTCTGGTGCAAACTGGCAAACTTCGTCGCCAAATACGTGCAACTCGTTGGATCCAACCAGAACCGGCGTTACACCGGCGCTTGCTGAGAGGCGCGCAAACTCGCCATAACACTTGGCGGGCCAGCGGCGTTCCTGGTCGAGACCTGGCGCGAGAATACAGAACGAACCTGTAATTCCAAACCATGACGGTTGCATATTAGCCGCGTCCTTCCGTGCCGTCAGGGCCCACGTAAAATCTGGCTTTCGCGACGGTGCTTCAACACCCGCGGACGATAGGAGCTTGTCGGTATTCGGTAACATCTCCGCAAGAGTGGGATTTTTAACCTTTCGCGCAACAGGTGCGGCAGCAAACCATTTTGGTCCAAAGGGGCCAAACGCCGACTGAATTTTGCGCGCGTTCTGATCGGCAGAAAGATCATAAACCGCAGCAAAGTCAGCGCTTTTGAGCTGCTTAATAAAGGCTTTGCGCTCTTCCACATGGCGCATGTCGGGCGCTGCAGCCACTTGATCAAAATAAGGGGCTGCCCTTGCAATACGCTGAAGAGCGTTTGTTGTGAGGAGGCTGATTTTTGCGTTTTTGTGTTTATCGCGAATAACCGAAAATACCGGCTCAGCCGCGACAAAGCCTGTTAATGTATCCGTCTTGATCACAAGGATATTATCTTTGCGCCGACCGAACATTAATGCATCACCCCAACGCCACGCTGATCGACCGTGCAAAATGCCGCCGCACGGAACTCATACGCGAACAACCCCATAAATTAACCAAACAAATCACATCCAACAAAAAGCCGACAATGGAAACACAAGCATGAGCCCAAAGACTAATTCTCGCAAGGCGGTGATCATGACGGTTTTTTCATCGCAGAAACATAAACCGCTAATGTCGACGATGTCATCGACGTTATTGAATATTTCGCCTCTACGTGCGCACGCGCCTCACCTCCGACATTAAGACGTTCATCGACGGAAAGTGCAAATGTCTTTTTTATTTGTTCTGCTAGCATCTCATCATCTCCGGGTGTGACCAAAAACCCAGTTTTGCCATCAATGATCGTTTCTTGAGCACCGCCGTGATTAGCTGCAATGACAACACGTTCCATCGCTCCCGCTTCAACAGCAACACGGCCAAATGCTTCGGGCCGCGTCGCAGGAGACAAAACGATATGCGCAAGCGAAAAGGCCGCTGGCATATTATCAGTATGTCCTACAAGCAGAACATCGTCAGACAGGTCATGCCGCTCAATCGCCCGCTCAACCTTCGCGCGAAAATCAGTTCGCCCTTGATCATCTCCCGTAAATACGAGTTTTGTTCTAGGCGGTAAATCACTGCGGACGCGAGAGAAAGCCTCAACCGCCACTAAATGCCCTTTCCAATCAGTCAGCCTTGCTGGCAACAAAATTATAAGATCGTCCTCTGATAGTTTCCATTGGCGTAAAAGATTGCGCCGGTCATCGTCTGTTACTTTATGAGGCGCGAAACGATCAAGGTCGGCACCACGCGGCACCACTACAAGCTTTTCCGGCGCCAAATCTGTTTGTTCTAGTATGCGCGTTGCGGTGAACTGAGAATTCGCAATGACTTTGTCCGCACGTGTCATACTCGAGTTATAGAACCGTTTTATCGCGCTAACCGCGCGATAGGCTCCGTGATACGTGGTCACAAATCCAACATCCGTTGCCTTGGACGCCCAGAGTGCGCTCCACGCTGGCGCACGCGACCGCGCATGGATAATACTAACATTCTTATTACGGATAATATTGATAAGGTCACGGGAGTTCCTCCAGATCACCAAAGGGTTTTTCGATCCTACGGGACCCTTAATGATCTTCCCACCCGTTGTCTCAATATCCTCTTCTAAGCGCCCCCCGCTCGAAAACACCAACGAACGGCCACCAGAATCGACAATAGCCTTCGATACTTCGACGGTTGTACGTTCCGCGCCCCCAGCATCTAGGGCTGGTATGACTTGCAAGACTGTGAGGCCTTTCAAATCCTGAATTGAATTGAAGCGCATACGTTATAATACCAATTCAAGAGCTAGTAGAGGTCCGTTATTTCAGCAATTGCCGTATCGACGAATTATAAGAAATGAAAAACATTTTGCATTACTTATATGAACCCGAAGGGCAAAATGACAATGCCAAAGTGGCTTTATGGTTCATAATTGGCCTTGTATGATCTACAGCCCTAAAGGCGGTTGATTATAGGTTCTTTCAACTTTCCCAGACGACCTTGCCTTATAGAAAATCAAAAAAGTGCGCGACGAAACCCAACCGACTGAACAGAACTATTTATGATATAGCTTTCGCTGACACATGGAATAGCGTTGATGCACTGTGGCTTCTAAAAATGAAGAGCGAGACTCTTACGTTTCAAGACAATAGGGATTGATTTATGACGGAGCAGTTTATTGAGGGTCCCCATGGGCGAATCGCATTTGCCCATAACGACGGGCGAGAACCAACTGTTGTTTGGCTTGGTGGCTTTCAATCAGATATGACAGGAACCAAAGCCACACACTTGCATGCCTGGGCAGAACAACGGGGGCAATCTTTTTTAAGGTTTGACTATTCTGGACACGGATCGTCAGATGGGAATTTCGAAGATGGCTGTATCAGTGAATGGCGTGATGACGCAAAAACGGCAATTCACGCTCTGACAAAGGGTCAATTGATTCTCGTCGGTTCGTCTATGGGTGCCTGGATCGCAGGATTGATTGCACGAGAAATAAGCAACCGTATCACGGGCCTCGTATTCATTGCGCCGGCTCCTGATTTTACCGAAGCATTGATCTGGCCGCTTCTTGGCACCGGTGCACGCACGTCAATAATGGAACACGGGCGGGCGGCTCTCCCGTCACTCGATGACAATCCGCCAACACTGATCACCAGAAAACTAATTGAAGACGCTCGAAACAATCTTCTTTTGAGCGATGGACTGACCATCAATGCACCGGTCCGTATTCTACAGGGGATGGCGGATTCCGAGGTACCCTGGAAACATGCCATGCAGTTTGCCGAAAAGATCAATACCACCGATCTTGAGATCATCATGACGAAGACAGGCGACCATCGCTTATCAACGCCCCCGGACCTTGAACGGCTAACAAACGTGCTCGATGCAGTTTGCAAGACAAACGATTGACACTCTGCTGCACGAGAATGTCGAAAACCGATCATTTAACGGGAATGTGAAATAGCCCCTGAGTGACTTATTGGCACAATAGCGTAACTTAATCGCATAAAGGGTGGCGAAAGTGTAATATGGCAATTCAAAATAGAGAAGCCAAAACCAATGAAAACGAAGGGGTCCCCGTTTCCCTACGGCTTTACAAATGGGCCGGTCATTGGGGCCCATTCAAAGTCAAAATTCCCTGTGGAGAATGTACGCTCACAGAAGATGTGATTGAGGACACACTGGGATTTGAACTCGCAAACGCTAAGGTCGCGCTTGAAACCAAAGAATGGCTTACCTATTGGTGGGAGCCGCTTTTTGCCGGTGGCGGCTGGCATGCGCCGATCGTAATGGTTGGTAACAAGGTCATTAGCCAAGGTGATGCGTTAAACCGCGGCATTCTTGCCGAAGCTGTCATCCGTGAGCATGTCAAGAGATTTCCATTAGACGGCAATCACCTTTTCGGTAAAGAGAACTGTCCCCATTGCAAGCGCGGCAAGGAATACCTTGACGATGCAGATGTTGATTATACGTACCATGATTGTGTTAAGAACCCTGGCGCTATGTATGAAATGCTTGCGCGCGTTAAGCCAATTATCGGAGAGAAAACACCGGTTACAACACCCCAGATTTGGTTGGATGGTGCTTATGTTGGCGGTGCTGATGAGTTGGGTGAACGTCTAGGGGGTGTCAGTGAGCCTGATACGCGTCAGGGGCAAGGATCACATTTGCGTAATAAATCAAAGAAACAAGAGCCGGGTGAAGCGGCATAAATCTGGTTTGGAGCGCGCAGAAACACAGGTCAATTATGAAGAGACGTGCGCCAAAGCATTTCCAAGCCAAGTGTGTACGGTTGGTCGTCAGGAAATGCGTAAAATCAAAAACTTAAAGCGCCGTCCTGATTCTAGAGCCGTTTGCATTCAAGCTGATTCAGAAAACGGCTCTCGAGTCTCGTAGGAGCCTGTCGCGAACCGCAAAACCGGTGATCCACTTTTGCTGCAACAGGCTCTAATTGAAACGGAGGCGCTTTAAGCGTCTTCTCCAAATTTTTCACTGACTAACCGAGCGAGCGTCTCGACGGCTTCTCGCGCCTGGCTGCCCGTTGCTCTAATCGTAATGCTTGTCCCTTTGCCGGCGCCGAGCATCAGTAGCCCCATAATCGAACAACCGCCAACCTCTTCATCACCGCGACTTACGCGCACTCGCGCGTCCCATGAGCCCGCCAAAGCGCAGAATTTTGCAGATGCTCGCGCATGAAGACCCTTTCGATTGATGATTGTTACCGTCGTCTCAATACGCTCAGATTGATCGCTCACCCGAGGAGGTCCCCATTTATCCGCCGCTTTCTCCCGCAAGGACCCACGACGCTACGTTAATATATTTCCGGCCTGCTTCATGCGCGTCCGCAACAGCATCTGCCAAGCCCTTTTCTTCACGAACAGACGCAAGTTTAATAAGCAAAGGTAGGTTCACCCCGGCAATTACCTCTGCATTGGCTTTTTCCATGACAGAAATCGCAAGATTAGAAGGCGTTCCACCAAACATGTCCGTTAGGATGATCACCCCCGATCCATCATCAACGTTTTGCGCCGATGAAAGAATGTCACTTCGCCGCTTTTCCATATCGTCATCGGCACCAATAGAGACGGCAACGATCTTCTCTTGAGGCCCAACGACGTGTTCAGCGGCAGCGACAAGCTCTTCTGCAAGTCGGCCATGGGAAACGACAACAATACCAATCATAAGCCCGTTCATTCCATCGATAATTTATTTCAGCTGTGTATTCGTGCCTGTGTCTGCGAATTTGTCCACTAAAATAAGCCGAGCCAGAGCAATGAGTCGCGAAACTGGTGCGGGTGCGTCTAGCTGAAAATGATAAAGCGGTACTTTTGGCTCGTCGGTCGAAAGTGAAAAATGACCTGGCTCTGGCATGCGCATATGAGGACCAGCAAGATCAATCGTAAGTGATAGGACGCCCTCTGGAAGCGCACGAAGCGGGATCGGCCCAATCCCCCTTGCTTCAATATATCCACTCAATTTTTGCGGTGGGGACAAAACATATGATCGACCGCGCGTCTCTATTCGCACGATGTCATCAGCGATCAATGCCGTGCGCCCGAATCGACAGGTGTTTATCGCCTCAATGGCCAATAGGGATTTCCCCATGCCCGACTCGCCCAAAATCAAAACTCCGAATAGTGGCCCATCAGCATCAATTGCAAGGGCAAGGGCGACCCCGTGGATTTGCCGAAAACCTGTCTCGGGGCCATTGCCGCTCTGCAGATCGTCTTTATTGACGTTGGCATGACGGGATAAGCTGCTCATGACGCGATCGGTAGCTCTACAACAAAGCGTGCGCCAATCACTGACGGAGACGTGTCTTGCCCATCGCCAACGCTTGTTCCTGCCTGCAATCTATTTTCAGCCCAAATACGCCCTCCATGCGATTCAGTAATCTGTCTACAAATTGCAAGACCGAGACCGGAGTTATTCCCGAAAGAGGCTCCAGCAGGGCGTTTTGTGTAGAAACGGGAAAAAATTTTCTCCAAGGATTCCTCTGGAATACCAGGGCCGTCATCATCAATATATATCCGCACACGCCTATTCCGGGTTTCGGCTTTTGCATCCGCCCTTGGCGCACTCTTTGCCTGACCAACAACGACACTGACACGAACCGATCCATGGGAAGGTGAAAACGATTTCGCGTTATCAATGAGATTCCGAACGACCTGTCCCAGTGCCGTAGCATTACCAATAAGATAAGGATTTGTCTTGGAGGGTTCAAATGAAACCGTTGGCTCTCCGGTTTTTGTTGTTGTTCTATAAAGATCGACAATGTCATCAAGCAACCGATTTATATCAACAGCCTCTCGCGTTTGACGCGCCAGCTCAGCATCGAGTCTGGAGGCATTCGAAATATCCGTAATAAGACGATCCATACGAGCAACGTCTTGCTTAATAACGCCCATGAGCTTATCACGCGCCTCTGGTTTCTTTGCGATTTCGAGGGTTTCTGTTGCGCTGCGAATGGATGTGAGTGGGTTTTTAAGTTCGTGGGCGACGTCAGCTGCAAATGATTCTATGGTGTCAATCCTGTCATATGTGGCCTGTGTCATTGCTTTAAGCGCGCCCGACAGTTCACCGATTTCATCCTGGCGGTAACTAAAGTCTGGTATTCGTGCGCGACCTGCGGCCGAAATTCCTTCCCGCACTTTATCAGCTGCAATCGCCAACTGACGTATTGGTTGCGCAATTGCCGCCGTCAACAAAAGCGAAGACAGAATTGCCGCCAGGATTGCCAAGCCGAAAAAGGGTAATATCGCCGTTCTTGATTCTCCAACGAGCTGGTCGATACCGCCAATCTCAGATGTTACAACGCCATAAACCGCATGAACACGGCGGATTGGAATCGACACCGAAGCAACGAGCTCGCCATTCTCGTTCATCCTGACCCAAGCAAATCCGCGAATCTCTGCTTGTGCTGGTGTTCGAATGGCTTCCGCTAACTCCTGTTCAATTGTGCGAGCAGCCGCGGCCCGGCGGAAACGGCGCGTCATGAAACGACGAAGCACCGCCTCTGTTACTTCACCAATCCGCCATTGGGCGCTCTCTGCCGTTGGCTCTTGAATTGGCGCGAGATCAACTGTTTGAATTTTGTCTTCTCGCAACACAACATCGTCTAATAGTAGATCTTGAGCATTGGCAATTCTCTGTGCTCCTCCCTCAGGTGCACGGAAAATCCGGATACGTCCTTCAAAGCTATCCCAGATCCTATTGAAGACTGTTCGAACATCCTCTTCCCTTAGGTTCCGCGCACAGATCGTAACGGGTTCCGTTGCTGCAACACCTTCGCCGCTAAACACAGGTTGAGTAATTTTTTGACAATCGTCAGTATCGATGGCCACCTGCGCAATAACATCAGCAACAATTTGCGCTTGCGCGCGAACGCCTTCGAGTTTCGCAATAACAAGGTTCTCACGGTACTCGGTGACAGCGAAAGAACCTAAAAGCAGGATCATCAATCCAACGAGGTTGGCAATTGCGATTGTAAAAGTAAGCCGAGAAAGGGCAAAAGGTTGAGACGATTTTCGCCAATATGAGGGTTTACCGGCCGTAGACATCGCGGCGTCGCGATTGGCTTTGCTTAACTTTGGCAAAACCTTCGAACGCAAAGTTGTTTTCGTAATCGACGGGGCGTTGCCGTCACGGTCCCCGCTGCCTCTACTTCCCATAGAACCATTTGAACTTTTTGATGGATCGAGGGGCTCCTCTGGACTGAATGAACGCTCAGCTTTCTTATCTGCCCCATCCGCCATATTTGGCTCTTATCCATCCTTATACTTATAACCAACGCCATAGAGGGTTTCGATAGCATCAAACTCTTTATCAATCACGCGGAATTTCTTCCTTATACGTTTTATATGGCTATCAATCGTCCGATCATCAACATAGATTTGATCATCATAAGCGGCGTCCATCAAAGAATCTCGCGATTTGACAAACCCCGGACGCTGAGCGAGGGCTTCGAGTATCAAAAACTCTGTTACCGTTAGTGTAACGGCCTCACCTTTCCAGGAAACAGAATGACGCATCGGATCGAGCGTCAAATCTCCGCGACGCACGATTTGCTTCTCTTCTTCCGCAGTGGGCTGCGGCGCAGCTTGCCGACGCCTTAAGACAGATTTCACTCGTTCCAAAAGTAGTCTCTGCGAAAACGGCTTTTTAACGTAATCATCAGCCCCCATAGTGAGCCCTAGAACCTCGTCGATCTCCTCATCTTTAGACGTTAGAAAAATAAGCGGGAGATCGGAGGCCTGTCGAATGCGCCGTAATAATTCCATGCCATCCATTGTCGGCATTTTGATATCAGAAACAATAAGATCGGGGGGTGCTCCCTCAAGAGCTGAAAGTGCCGCTGCGCCATCCTCAAAGGTTTTTACAGCATGCCCCTCGGCCTCAAACGCCATTGATACTGAGGTAAGGATATTCTCGTCGTCATCGACCAAATAAATAAGTGCCATCGTTTCATTAATCCTCTATTCGCCAGTCCCGTTCAACCACAAAAAAGACCGACAATTCACCTTTAATAAGCACGAGATAGCCTTAGGGCTTTTGGCGTTCCGTTCGAATCGGATTGCGGCTCTAAACCTTTGATTTTCCTCGCTCCTTTTGACAAATTGATGGATGAGAACCATCAATTTCTCACCCTTATCGGCGAAACGCTCAAGAGCCGCGAGAATGGTTAGCATTCCATGCCACGCCAATCCTCAAGCATCTCCAAGCCAAGCGTGTGCGGTTGGCGTTCAGGAAATGCGTTAAATCAACAACTTAAAGCGCCGTTCTGATTCTAATTGAAACGGAGGTGCTTTAATGCCTGAGCGATTTGACAACGAAAGGGCATGAATCAGGCATCGCTACGGCAAGGAACGGTCTTTTTTGGGAGACTTTCTTAATGCCTCGAGAATCGCGAGGCTTGGTCACAAAAATTGGCCGTGAAAGACAATTTATTCCCATCCCAATTGAATGTGATTATCCTCGACGCGCAGCCTTCTCGATCACTCGTGCAAGATGTGCGTCTTTTTCTGACAACCCATCCGCGTCATGGGTAGTTAACGTAATGGAGACCCGATTATAAACATTCGACCATTCCGGATGATGATCCGCCTTATCAGCAGAAATAGCGACCTCGGTCATAAACGACCAAGCCTGCGCAAAATCGGTAAATTTGAATGTTTTCTCCGCCGCATCACGTTGGTTGGATGGAGCCCAGCCTTCAAATTCGCTAAAAAACGCTTTGCGCTGGTCTTCGTTAAATCTATCCGTCATAAAAACTCTCTTTAGTCGAATGTGTTTTTTCTAATTATTGTATCGGTGTTTGAGACCAATTTCCTGCCTGTAGTTAATGATCAGGTTCAAAGGCAATATCACTTACGGATACAAATTACTGTTTGTCGTCAAATTCTTGGTCCAGCTGAGTAAATAAATCTCTTGGATAATCAACAGGTATTGCAAACAGTGTATGCTCGTTCGCGCGAACGACCCCTTTTGCATCAACAAGACTGTAAATCTCGATTGAAACAAAGTGCTCCCGATTGTTTTCCGAGATTTGCGCTGTCATCGCCGGGTAAACCTTCATTGGACCAACAAAAAATGAGGCAAAATTTCTTTTGAAGGGAAAAGTAGCGCTCAATACTTGTAATTTTGGTAGGTCAAAGGATGGAAATGCTTCCTGAGCCAATTTCCTTGTTTCTGAATCCATGTTGCCAAGGCGGCAGCCGAGGATCACGCGTCTTTTACCAGCACCCGCTTGTGACCCTCCCCGTGACCCTCCATGAGGTGGATCTAAATATACCGCAAGGGCAGAACACCGCTTAATGCCAGCCGATTCAATTTCTTCAAGAAAAGACGACCAGCTAACCGGTAGTTTTCCAAGAGGACCTGCGTGCGTTCCATAAATAAAAGAAATGGGGCCAAATTCAGATCTTTCGACGGATGCCTTACGAAAAGCCCCAAGATAATGAGCAAACCCCAAAACAGGTCCAGCAACAATCATCAGTACTATAAGTAAAAAGCGTAAAAGTCTCATGCCCATCACCACAATGACGGCGTAAACCGTACAACTGATTGGGCAATAGGTGAAGGTGCTTAAACGCTTAAAGGCAAATCATTCTTAAGCACGGCGATGACATTGGTTTCAGACCAAGATGTCGATGACACTAATCACGACAAGCGCAACCAAAATCACACTCGAAAGACAAAATAGGACAAACCTCGCAGGGACTTGTTTTAAAACAATCTGCGCAAACGAATGGAGGACCCGTGACCCAACATAACCCCAGGCAAGACCAATGGTCATAGGGCTACTCGTTTCCGCAAGTTCGATATAAAATGCTAATGCGTAAAACAGCGTCGGTTGTTCATGCAGATGGTTATAGTTATCGGCCACAACGCGAATGGCGCTCGGCAGTGAATTGAGCGCACCCGGGTGCAACGCATTCTGCGGCGGGATATCTTCTTTCGCCATTGCTGGAAGCCGCGTTGCATACATCCACCCCCAAACAATCAGCGTCCAAGCAACGAGGGCAAGTACCGGCAACAGCATCGGGTTATGTCCTTTATGATTTGGTTAGAGCGTTTATCGCTCAAGTGGCTACTTAAATAGCTAATGGCCCACGCGCCAAGTAATGCATCAAATCAAACGCTTAAAGCCCACAGGCTTAAAGGCCCATGGGTAACAGGCGCGGTAATTAAATTCACCTGTCACCGGACTTGGAGGTTTACAAGAGGTTTGAAAATTTCTTGGCTTCAATGCGCGCAATTGCTCTGCAATGGACTTCGTCTGGTCCATCAGCCAATCGCAGTGTTCGCAATTGAGCATAAGCACGCGCCAATCCGAAATCATTGGCAACGCCGCCCCCGCCATGGGCCTGAATGGCATCGTCAATCACCTTTAAAGCCATTCGGGGCGCTGCAACTTTGATCATTGCTATTTCGGCCTGCGCAACTTTATTTCCAACAGTGTCCATCATCCACGCAGCCTTTAAAGTTAAAAGTCGCGCCATCTCGATATCAATTCGTGCTTCGGCGACACGCTGCTGCCAAATTGAATGACGAAAAATCTGCTTGCCGAATGCTTCGCGCGTTAGAAGCCGCTTTACCATTCTTTCCAATGCGACTTCAGCAGCACCAATTGTTCGCATGCAATGATGAATTCGACCGGGACCCAAACGGCCTTGTGCGATTTCAAATCCGCGCCCCTCACCGAGCAATATATTTTCTTTTGGCACACGGACGTTATCTAACAGGATTTCCATATGGCCGTGCGGCGCGTCATCATAGCCAAACACAGACAAATGTCGCTCAATCTTAACCCCGTCGGCATCAGCGGGAACGAGGATCATCGATTGCTGCTTATGTCTCTCTGCCGATTTGTCAGTTTTCCCCATAACAATAAATATCTTACATCGAGGATCGCCTGCCCCAGACGACCACCATTTTCGGCCATTGACGACGTAGTGATCTCCGTCACTCGATATTTCGGTCTCAATATTCGTCGCATCAGATGACGCAACGGCCGGCTCAGTCATTAAGAACGCCGATCGGATTTTACCGTCGAGAAGTGGCAAAAGCCACTGCTCCTGTTGCTCTGGTGTTCCGTACTGAGATAATACTTCCATATTCCCCGTATCGGGCGCCGCGCAATTAAAGACCTCCGGGGCAATCTCCATACGACCTGTACGCTCAGCAATTGGCGCATAATCGGCATTTGAAAGACCAGCACCCCATTTAGGATCGGGATGAAAAAGATTCCACAAGCCTGCTTCTTTTGCTTTGTCCTTGAGATCCTCAATAACCGGTGGGACCTTCCAGCGGTCATTAGGACCAAAAGCGGCTTGCTGACGTTCGAATTCCTCCTGACCATCAACGACATGGCGCTCCATAAAATCATCAATCCTACGAAGGTAATCTTTACACAGATCAGAATACTCGAAGTCCATTGGAAAGCCTTTCTCTGAAGCTTTTGTTTTTGCTGACTAAATATTCAGCAGTTATCTGCACTGCTTTTTACAATACCAAAGGAATATCAAGATCAAAGTAGAATTGACATCGATTTATCGCTCCTTGTGTCGCGTCTTGCGGCGCTTTTTGAAGAAATCCCTTAACAGTGTGCCAGCCTCGTCCGCAAACGGCCCTTCCAAAACCTCAGGGCGCCAGTGACATGTAGGTTGCTCAAAAAATCTTGGGCCATTCCACACCGCCCCACCTTTGGGATCGGCGGCAGCAATCACCAAGCGAGAAATGCGCGCATGTGAAATTGCACCCGCACACATGGCACAAGGCTCCAGTGTCACATAAAGAGATGCCCCTGTGAGGCGATAATTTGACAATTGATCGGCGCCGGATCGAAGAGCAAGTATTTCAGCATGGGCCGTCGGGTCATTCATAGAAATCGACGAATTCCCTTTAACTGACAGTACAGTGCCGCTGGACGAAACCAGAACGGCACCGATTGGCGCTTCGTTTCGATGGGCGGCATCTTCTGCTGCGCTCAATGCCATGCGCATCATTGCGGTATCAGTTTCAGAAAATTTCATCGGTTTTCTATTCGCTCATCGCCACAATCGATGATAGTGCCTTGTCTTGATTTATGGCTGGTGGGACATGTCGAGTATAGAAAAAGAAAGACCTAATAGCGAAAACGGTGAAGCCACTACGGGTGAGCGCATCGCGAAATTCTTGGCACGGGCCGGTGTGGCCTCGCGTCGGGAGTCCGAGCGGCTTATCGAACAGGGTCTTGTGACGGTCGATGGCAAGCTTCTAACCACCCCAGCATTTAAAGTGACCGACGGTATGGATATCCGCGTTGACGGTACCCGTGTGGCAAAGAAATCGTCAACGCGTCTTTGGCGGTATCATAAACCAGCAGGCCTTGTAACAACCCATAGGGATCCACAGGGGCGAACAACCGTTTTCGATGCCCTGGCGGACCACTTGCCAAAAGTGATTTCGGTTGGACGTTTAGACCTCAATACTGAAGGTCTGTTACTTCTAACAAATGATGGCGGATTATCCCGTCACCTAGAGCTACCATCGACAGGGTGGACCAGGCGATATCGCGTCAGAGCCTATGGCCGCACAACGCAAAAAGCCATGGATTCCTTAAAAAACGGGGTTTCCATCGATGGCATAGACTATAGACCGATAAAGGCTACTCTTGACCAAACACAAGGCGGCAACGTCTGGTTGACCCTATCGATTAACGAAGGAAAAAATCGCGAAGTGCGCGCCGTGTGTCGGCATATGGGGCTTACAGTAAACCGTTTGATCAGGACAGCTTACGGACCATTCCAGTTAGGCCGACTCGAAAAAGGGAATATTGAGGAAATTCCTAGCAAACAGCTCAAAGAACAGTTAGGCATTAAGATGTGTAAGCAAGTAGGCATTGATTAGGACCGCTTTAAAATGGGCGATGTTGTTAATCTCAATAAGTTTCGAAAAGAGCGAGCCCGCGCGCAGAAAAAAGCTGCCGCTGCATCAAATCGGGCACGCGCAGGGCAAACGAAAGCGGAAATGCGTTCCCTGAAAGATGAAAAAAAGCGTCAGGACAAACATCTAGACGACCATTTGCCGGGCGACGATCAACAAAATAATGACGCTGTTCAAATGCGTGATACTATCAATAGAGACGGTAGTGAGGACTAATCTCGCGGCGCTTGTCTCTTCAAATGTCTCTTCAAATCAAACATAAATTGGCATCAACGAATTGATTGACGACGATGCGCATTATCGGCGGGGAATATAGCGGACGTCGCATCTTTGCCCCTAAAGGCGTTATCGCTCGACCGACGACCGATCGGTCACGTGAAACGCTCTTTAATATTCTCGCCCATGACCAGCGGGTAGAATTGAAGCGCGCGCGAGCCATTGATCTTTTTGCCGGCTCCGGCGCGCTTGGACTTGAGGCGATATCACGCGGTGCAGCATTTTGTATGTTCATCGAAATCGATGCCCGCGCGCGCGGCGCCATCCGGGAAAATATCGACGCATTAGGCCTTTTTGGGCAAACACGGATACACCGAAGATCGGCGATCGCACTTGGCGACCGCCCAGCTGCGATCCCAGAACCGTTTTCGCTCGCATTTTTGGACGCGCCTTATCGCAAAAATTTTTCGGAACGCGCACTCACTGCTTTAAGGGACGGTGGCTGGCTTAGCGCTAAAGCCCATATAACGGTCGAACAGGCCGCTGATGAAACACCCGCGATCGTCGAAAAATTCACTGAGATTGACCGACGAACACAAGGACAAACCCAGATCGGTAGACTACTATACACACCGTGATGAAAGGCGCGCGCAGCTGCTTTGAAAACGTTCATTCTGACGCTGAAGGAATCAACTGCGACGGGTTAAACCTTTACGCGGGGCTTGGGTGTGCCTATCTCTGACCCGCTGCCTGGCCCGTTAGGACGACATTCCCCGGGGCCTTACATTTCTTATTGGGAGCCGCCGCTGACTTAGGTCGTGGCCTTTGTTATGTGGCACCCACCTGGTCCTTAGGGTCCAGGGCGAATAAAAGTCCGACGGCCAAGGCGGCGTTTACTTGAATTTTCGTTAATTATGTCGCTTATATTGACGACTGGTGGTGTTGAGTCCGGAGCAATTCGCAATCGGACTGACCGCCAATTTTTCCAAATTGCGTTTAAACGTGGTAGATAACACCCAGACATGGGACCATTCATCATCTTTCCAAGCACGCGCCGAGAAGTTGGCGTCATGAAAATCGCCTTCCGTGAGAAACTTCGCGCGGAACGCGCAGCGGCCTTTACCGCTCGCCCGGACGCGTCCAAACACGCGGCACGTCATTTCATATCCAATATTACCATACCGGTGGGAGCCGTCGTAGCGATCTATCATCCGCTTAAAGATGAGCTTGATACAAAACCATTGGCGCAAGCATTACTCGACAATGGAGTTCCTCTCGCGCTTCCGGTCGTAACGGGGACCAATGAGCCATTGATCTTTAAAGCATTTAAAGAAGGCGATGACCTTGTCCAGGGGGCGTTCGGCGTCATGACCCCTACTGACGCCGCACCGACGATTATCCCGTCGATTGTTGTTACGCCGCTTTTGGGCTTCACTAAGAAAGGGCTGCGGCTCGGATATGGTGGGGGGTTTTACGATCGAACGCTAGCGAACCTTAAACAACAAGGCGACGTTTTAGCTGTTGGCTTCGCTTTTGGCGCCCAAGAACTCAATAAGCTACCGCAGGAACCAACGGATCAATACCTCGACTGGATTGTCACAGAGCGCGGCGCATTCAAAACAAACCGGCCCAACACACCAGACGAGACAATGGCTGTGGGTTGGTTTAGCAAACTCATGAGCACTTTCAGATTCTAAATTGATGGCACAGCAGTGCCCGAGAGCAGTTTACCTATGCGGCTAGCACTCATCGGCGATATTATAGGGCGAACCGGACGGCACGGACTGGCGGAGCATTTGCCACAGCTACGCCGTCGCTTGAAATTAGACTTTGTCGCGGTCAATGCCGAGAACGCCGCTGGCGGGTTTGGTGTTACACGGAATATTTGTCATGAATTGTTTGAGGCTGGTGCTGATGTTCTGACCACTGGCAACCATGCCTTCGACCAACGCGACGACATTGACATCTTCGATGATGAACATCGCCTTTTGCGCCCGGCCAATTTTCCGTTAACCAATCCAGGCCGAGGCAGCGTTCTGCATCAGACAGCCAACGGCTTCAATATCTTAGTGATAAATGTCCAGGGTCAAATCGGCATGCCGCCTTGCGATGATCCGTTTGCAGCCGTTGACCGTGAGCTTGACGGCGCAAAGCTTGGTCGGGAGGCAGATGTTATATTGGTTGATGTTCATGCCGAAGCCACATCGGAGAAGTACGCTATGGGCCACTATCTCGACGGTCGTGTGAGCGCCGTCGTTGGGACACATACCCATGTGCCAACGGCGGATGCGCATGTGATGGCCGGTGGGTCAGCATATATAACTGACCTTGGAATGTGCGGTGACTATGACAGCGTCATAGGAATGGAAAAAACTGAACCCATTCGCCGCTTCACGACGAAAATGAATATGAACCGATTTAACCCGGCGACAGGAGAAGCCTCAATATGCGGGCTTTTTGTTGAAACTGATCCAACGGGCAAGGCCATCCGCTGCGAACCCATCCGGGTTGGAGGGGTTATGCCAGAAACAACGCCCATGATTTAGAAGAATTAACCACGCACTCTTGCTAAATAGTGGGAGGCCGCGTTACACGCCCTGTTGTTGATCAGAACGAATAAAGGGTTCGCATATGGCGGGTCATAGTAAATGGGCTAATATCCAACACCGCAAAGGGCGCCAAGACGCTAAACGGTCCAAGCTCTTTTCAAAGCTCTCGAAGGAAATTACCGTCGCCGCCAAGATGGGGGCGGCCGATCCTGAGTTTAATCCACGACTTCGTTTGGCAATCCAAGCTGCCAAGGCCCAGTCAATGCCGAAAGACAATATCGATCGCGCGATCAAAAAGTCGAGCATGGCAGATGAGGCAAATTTTGAAGAAATTCGTTATGAAGGCTTTGGCCCAGCCGGTATTGGCGTCATTGTCGAGGTTTTAACCGACAATCGAAATCGGGCCGCCAGTGAGGTGCGCACCTCTTTTTCGAAAAATGGCGGCAATCTGGGCGAAACTGGCTCTGTCGCCTTCATGTTCGACAGGGTTGGGGCGATTGAATATCCTATCGATAAAGGAGACGAGGAAGCGATCCTCGAAGCCGCGATCGAAGCTGGTGCGGACGATGTGGAAACGGCCGAGGAAGGTCACACGATTTACACTGCCGCCGACATGCTTGCTGAAGTCGCGGGTGAACTTGAGAAAAAATTTGGCGATTCCAGCTCCGCAAAGCTTATTTGGAAACCACAGAATACTATTGAAATATCTGGCGATAAGGCGTCCACCCTATTGAAAATGCTGAATGCCTTGGACGATTGTGACGATGTTCAAGATGTTTATGCCAATTTTGACATCCCCGCTGACGAGATGGAAACGCTCGCGAGCTAGCCAGACTTTTTAATTATTATTGTGGACCGCCAAAATTAAAAAATGTAAACCACGCCACTCTCGGTAAGAAGAGACGATCATGAAGATTAACGGTAACGATATCCGCCCCGGAAATGTTATTCAGCATCAAGACGGCCTTTGGATTGCAGTCAAAATCAACGCCGTAAAGCCTGGCAAAGGCCCGGCCTATAATCAGGTCGAACTGAAAAACCTTCTTGATGGACGTAAATTAAACGAGCGTTTCCGCGCTTCCGAAACTGTAGAGCGTGTTCGCCTGGAACAGCGTGGACACAGCTATTTATATGAAGAGGGCGATATGCTCGTTTTCATGGATGGTGAAAGCTACGAACAAATCTCGATTGCAAAAGAGATGATTGGCGAGCGAGCCGCATTTCTTCAGGACGGGATGCAGGTCGTCGTTGAAAGTCACGAAGGAAAGCCACTTGGCGTTCAACTGCCGCAACAGGTAACGTTAGAGATCACCGACACTGAGCCAACGGTAAAGGGGCAAACCGCTTCCAGTTCTTTCAAACCGGCAACAGTTGAAAACGGCGCCCGTGTTATGGTGCCGCCCTACATCACCGTGGGTGAGAAAATCATCGTAAATACAGAGACAATTGAATTTGTTAAGCGTGCTGATTAATCACGCTAACAGCGAATACTGTTGGCCCCAAATTTAGACCTTGATCACACATGTCAAAAACCAAGGCTTCACCGCGCGCATGGCAACGCATGCTCTCTGGTCGCCGCCTAGACATCCTTGACCCCTCTCCGCTTGATATCGAAATAGAAGATATTGCCCATGGACTTGCGCGCGTTGCCCGGTGGAACGGACAAACGAAAGGTCCACGCCCCTTCACGGTCGCACAACACTCCGTCATTGTAGAGAGCTTTTGCGCTGCTCTTCGTCCAGAATGGCCAGTAAAATGGCGCTTAGCGGCACTTCTGCACGACGCGCCTGAATTTGTTATTGGTGATATGATAAGTCCGTTCAAAGCGGCAATAGGGCGTTCTTACAAAACTGTCGAGCATCGCCTCCAAGAAGCCATCCATATTCGTTTTGGATTGCCAGCGGCCCTCCCTAGCACCGTTGAAAAGACGATAAAGCGAGCGGACAAGGCTTGTGCGTATTTCGAAGCGATACAGATTGCAGGCTTCACCCCGGCGGAGGCATCGACGCTATTTGGCGCCCCAAAGGGTGTCGACATGCTGACCCTTGAAATTGAGAAAACAGATATTGCCCAGGAAACATTCCTGATGCGATTTGAACGCTTAACAGCAAAACTCGATTAAGATAGTGTCTCATCACCTTTAATGCATTTCTAGCTCAAGCGGCCTTCGATTAAGCTGCAAATGCTCTGGGATGGTATGAGCCCTCTTCATAACAAGACATATTTTTCGTAAAATGAGGTTGTTGCGGTAAGGGTGCGCTTTTTTGACAATCAATGTTGAGCCTAGTGATTTACGTTAAATTTACTCCGGCATTGTGCAAGATTACACGAAGGCTCACGGTATTGCTCAAGCTCACGTGACCGAATTGGGTCTTTATTTTTGGTCTCGTATTAGCCACGTTCACAAGTATGCTCGTTCTTACCTCTCTTGAAAACGCCCAAACAGCCTTTGCCCAGCACAGGCCGAATTGCGTTGTATCGCTTCTTTCCGAAGACGAAGAAACACCTTGTTTTCGAGGGCTAGCGAACGACCACCACGTCAAACTATATATGGACGACGAGAGCTGTGCGACGGCCATTAATAATGCGGCGCAGAAACGCACACGCGATCTCGTGAAATTTATTAATAACTGGGATCGCTTAGGCTCGATCATGGTTCATTGTAACCGCGGTGTCTCACGGTCAGCGGCGGCGGCGTTTATTATTTTATGCGCCCTCGATAGCGATACTGATGAAGCTACGATCATTCAAAATTTACGTCGCGTTGCCCCGCATATCGATCCTTGCCCGTTATTTGTAAGTTACGCCGACGCAGAGTTGTCACGGGGAGGTAAAATGTTGGATGCTCTGGAAGACTTAGGCCCGCCGTCACCGATTCTTTACGCCCCTACCGTTCAACTTCCCATTCGTATTCAGGCGTTGTCAGCCTAATTGGCGGCGTCAGTTTTAAGAATTTCTAGACGACATCTCGACAGTCGTGGTAACAAACAATGATTGTCGTTCATTTTAGAAATCCGTGACAAAAGACACTTCACTGCCGGTACCGATCATTATTGGCTTAAATGCAGTTATTGCAATTGTTGATGATGGTACACCGAAAACACTCTGTATACGTGATACAGATGATCAATTCAGCCTACCCTATGGCCCATTTGATCCCATTCATCACCGCACTTTTGAGATCGGCTTAAAGGACTGGGTGCAGCGTCAAACGCAAGTCCGCCTAGGTTTTATTGAACAACTCTACACGTTTGGTGATCAGGGTCGCGCTGCACCAAGAGCCCTCATCGAAGGAGGAACCGCAAACGGACGAATTGTGTCCGTAGGCTATTTAGCCCTAGCCGATAGACCAGCGAAAACCAAAAGCGATAACGCCTCTTGGCGCCACTGGTACGAATTTTTCCCCTGGGAAGATTGGCGAAACGGCAGCCCAGCGCTCATTGCAGACATTATTTTGCCTAATCTTATTGCGTGGGCAGAGCATGGTGAAACGGAAACAGAAAAACTAGATAGAAAGGACCGGATCGCACTTGCTTTTGGTATGCAAGAAATCGGCTGGGAAGAGGAGCGACTTCTCGATCGATATGAACTGATGTATGAGGCCGGGCTCGTTGAAGAAGCTTGGCGTGACCGCGCTGATGGTGGTTCACCGAGCCCCTATGCTGACCCAAAGGTTCGGCGATTGCTTGGCAAACCCATGGCGTCAGATCATAGACGTATTCTCGCGACGGCGATTGGTCGTTTGCGCGGCAAATTGAAATACCGTGCTGTGGTTTTTGAGCTTATGCCAAAAGAGTTCACGCTGTTAGCGTTACAGCGCGTTGTCGAGGCTATTGTTGGGTTTAAACTTCACAAACAAAACTTCCGGCGCAGCGTGGAGGGAAGCAAGCTTGTGGAGCGGACAAGTAAAACAGTCCAGCAGCCGAGTGGCCGTCCAGCGGCATTGTTTTCTGTTTATGATGAAACAGGCGTCGACCGCGCAGCGCGGGGACTCGCAATACCAAGGCTTCGACAATCCCCTGGTAGGCGTTAAAAGTCCAAAAGCGCTTCGCCGGTAAGTGTGATCGGTTGATGACTCCCGTCCATCAACTCGACAAAAGAAGCGCAATCAAACAAGGACTTAGAGCGGCGTTCCGCTTCCATCGGAACGCAAAAAGCTCTAGTGATTGGAAAGAAATAGTGCAGTGCGGCAGACTTTCTACCTTTAAGGAGAAGTTTTGAAACGAGCTCATCTCGATAAGTTCGCTTGACGCTGGGATTTATTTGCGTATTTTCCCGTTTCTGCCCTTGTGGGCGTTTTTTTACACACCATATATGCTCTACATGAGCATTAATAGATGGAGGTGGTCTATGCCTGCGTTTGGACATGAAGCGTCGGAGTTACCGGATTTACAGCCAGCAAAACAAGCAGCGGCGCCATTGCCCTACACCGATAACGTCAGAGCAAAAACAGACCACTTGTACGAACGGGTGGCACGATTTGTTCCCGAGTTCGAATGGCGTCTTCATGCGCCGTACATTGCAGCGATTAATGATCTCAAAAAACAAATGAACGCCGTCATTCTCGCGCACAATTATATGACGCCGGAAATTTTCCACTGCGTCGGCGATTTTGCTGGCGATAGTTTGCAACTGGCAAAAGAAGCGGCACAAACAGACGCTGATATAATTCTCCAAGCCGGCGTCCATTTCATGGCAGAGACATCAAAAATTCTGTGTCCCGATAAAACTGTTCTAATTCCCGATATGCAGGCCGGATGTTCACTGGCGACGTCAATTAGCAGCGCAGACATTCGTCTCCTCAAACAGAAATATCCTGGGGCACCTGTCGTAACCTATGTCAATACGACAGCGGATGTGAAGTCGGAAACAGATATCTGTTGTACCTCGTCTAATGCTGTTGAAATTGTTGAATACGCTGCAAAGAAGTGGAACTCGGACACCGTTCTTTTGCTTCCAGACCAATATCTCGCGAAAAATGTTGCGGCAATGACAGATGTACGGATTATTACATGGGCCGGCTCCTGTGAAGTTCATGAACGTTTTGAGGTCGATGATATTCGGGAAATGCGTGAGTCGACACCAGGTGTTGTGGTGTTAGCTCACCCCGAGTGCCCGCCGGAGATCCTTGCGGAAGCCGATTTTTCTGGATCGACAAGCGGCATGAGCAATTATGTTCGGGATAATCAGCCTCAAAACGTCGTATTGATCACAGAGTGTTCAATGTCAGATAACGTTGCGGTTGAAAATCCAAACGTAAATTTTGTCCGCCCTTGCAATCTTTGCCCGCATATGAAGCGAATTACTTTGAAAAAAATCCTCAGTTCCCTGCAGAATTTGGAGCATGAGATCCATATTGACGCCGATATCATTAGACGGGCGCGACTTCCAATTGAAAGAATGATGGCACTGCCGCTGAAACGACAGTCAATGTATAGTGCAGTAAACGCGCCAGAGGTGGCCGCGATTGAAGCGCGATCATAATAATCCTTTGGATCATTTCTTCGATTGCTTCGATGCGTTAAGCATACACTTATTTACAAGCAAGAAATGTTGAGCAAGGGCTCTTGGCTGCGGAGTGTGCTTGATGTACGAAAACATACAACACTGCGATGCCGTTGATGTACTGATCGTCGGTGCAGGTGCAGCAGGGCTTTATACGGCATTAAAATGCGCTCCCTACCCCGTTACTATTATTACGTCTGCTCAGTTAAGCTCCAATGCCGCCAATGCGGCGTCCTTTTGGGCACAAGGCGGCATCGCAGCTGCGCTCGGTAAAAACGATCACTACTCTTTTCATGCGCGCGATACCATTACCGCTGGCGCTGGCCTGGTAGACGCAGAAGCTGCAAGAATTCTCTGTAAAGAGGCGCCTGGTCATATCGAGGATCTGCTTGCATTAGGTGTTCCCTTTGATAGCAATAATGACGGTTCACTTAAGCTTGGGCGTGAAGCTGCGCATAGCCATGATCGCATTGTGCATGCCTCCGGTGACAAAGCCGGTGCTGCGGTTATGTCAGCCCTTATTGCTGCGGCTCGAACCGCAGATCACATTACAATCATGGAGCGGATAATTGTTGAAGACTTACTGGTCGACGACAACCAATCTGTTTGTGGCGCACTGGTCTACGATATAGAAAAACGCGTCAGAGGGTTCCTACCAGCAAGCGCAACCATTCTCGCGACCGGTGGAATTGGTGGCCTTTATTCGGTAACCACCAACCCCGTTAGCGCACAAGGCCAAGGCTTGGCGATCGCTGCACGGTGTGGCGCCAGCATAAGAGACGCCGAATTCATCCAATTCCACCCGACAGCCATCGACATTGGAAAAGACCCAGCGCCGCTAGCGACGGAAGCACTGCGCGGCGCTGGGGCAATTCTTGTAAATCGAGACGGACGGCGCTTCACGGGCGACTATCACCATGATAAAGAGCTAGCCCCGAGAGATATTGTCGCGCGCGCCGTCGAAGCAGAACACAAGAGCGGTCGCGGTGCTTTTCTTGATGCACGATCTGCTATCGGAGACGATTTCCCTCAAAAATTCCCTGCCGTCTATTCCTCCCTTAGGCAAGCAGGATATAATCCTTGCACTCAGTTATTCCCAATTGCTCCAGCGTGCCACTATCATATGGGCGGTGTACGAACTGATATTGACGGTCGCTCAACGATTAATGGGTTATGGGCTGTTGGTGAGGTCGCTTCCGCTGGCATTCATGGTGCCAATCGCCTTGCGTCTAACTCACTTTTGGAAGCATTTGTTTTTGGACACCGAGTGGCACTCGATGTTTTGGCGTCAGGCGTTCATGGGAAAAAAGAAAGCAACACGAGAAAAACGCAAGCAATTGCTAATTCGCCATCAAATCACCTCAAGCGAAGATTGACGCTAGCGCCGAGCCCAGCACCGAGGCATGTGATGAAGAACCTGCGTGACGTGATGGGGCAAGGATGCGCTCTCATTCGTTCATCTCAAAGCTTGAATCGTTGTCGTGATCAAATCAATAAAATTAGCGGAACGGATGCGGTTACAAGCGGACTAGACTCCGCTCTTACTGTGGCCAATATCGTCCTACACGCTGCAATTTTCAGGGAAGAAAGTCGTGGCAGTCACTTTAGAAGCGACTTTCCCAACGACTCTTTAGATACCGCGCACTCAATAATACGCTTGAAAAGCGACAGGGGGGGATGGGCTTTCGAGGTCAGAAAAGAGCCAATTGGTAGGCCCACAAACAATTCTGTTTTTCACGACCAAAACTTCAAAGAGGTACAAGCATGACGTCTGCCCGACCTGCCGCTCCGACAAGTCTTGTGCCCCTACCCCGGCAGATCATGACGGATGCGGTTGAACGTGCCCTGGAGGAAGACTTAGGCCATGCCGGTGACGTAACGACAACAGCATGCATCCCTGCCAACCAAAATATGCGAGCAGAAATTCGTGTACGCAAGCCCGGTGTCATTGCAGGCATAGAGCTTGTTCTCGAAACATTTCGACAGATCGACCCAACTATAAATATATTAACGCCGTATAAAGATGGTTATTTCCTTGAAAGTGACCAAACAATTCTTGAGATCGAAGGGCCAGCACGTGGAATTCTCACCGGCGAACGTGTTGCTTTAAATTTCATGGGTCATCTATCGGGAATAGCCACGCTCACCCATCAATTTGTCCAGGCCATCAAGCATACGCAAGCGCGTTTTACGTGCACGAGGAAAACAACGCCGGGCTTGAGGGCATTGGAAAAATATGCCGTTCGATGTGGAGGCGGTTCAAATCATCGCTTCGGTCTTTATGATGCCGTTATGATTAAAGACAATCACATCGCTGCAGCGGGCGGCATCCAAAAGGCGATTGAACAGACCCGCAGCACCATTCCGCATACGATGAAAATCGAGGTTGAGGTCGATACGCTGAAACAACTTGGCGAAGCTCTGGAGGCAGGGGCAGATGTTGTTTTACTGGATAATATGACGACAGATGATCTTAAATCAGCTGTCACAATTAATAATCATCGTAGCATTTTAGAGGCATCAGGGAACGTGACGTTAGACACAGTTTGCGCAATCGCAGAAACAGGGGTCGACGTTATCTCTTCCGGCTGGATCACGCACTCTGCACCATCGTTAGATGTTGGCTTGGATGTTAAATCCTAAAGCGTCACACGGAAAAGTAAGATCTAACGCATCCGATGCATGCCTTAAATTTCCAAGCCAAGTGTGTGCGGTTGGCGTTAAGGAAATGCGTAAAATCAACAATTTAAAGCGCCGATCTGCTTCTAATTGAAATGGAGGCGCTTTAGGGCCAGATGCACACCATCACAACAATGCCGACAATAGAGACAACGTAATAGCACTACATCGCAACAGGGGCAGCGGGACGGGTGCTCCCCTTGAAGCGATAAAACTTGTGCTTACCGATCACAGCCGTCGGCGTTAGTTTTTTAGCCCACGGTGGCGACACATAATTTGCATGATAATGGGTTGCATGACGGCTTACGGGAAGTCGCATGCCAGACAATACTGCAGTCGCAATCAGTTCACTTTGCGCCCAAAGCCGTCGATTGAGGCGCGCTTTCATAGATCCATCACAGGTAAAAGAAAATTGGCAGCCGGTCACCCGCTCGCTACCTTGAAAGACAACCCCGCAAATCGTGGAAGGATAGACCCGACTGGCAACGCGATTAAGAACCACATCCGCGACCGCCACCTGACCGATCCGGCTCTCGCTTCGTGCCTCGTAATAAATCGCTTGGGCAAGGCATTTTGCTTCCGCCGCATTTATTTTGGTCGACGGAATAACCGATAAATCTAAGGGCACGAGGTCGGTGATCTGATCAGTTTTTACGATTACCTCATTGAATTGCTGCGCTGGCTTTAAACTCGGCGTGGTCATTGAGGCGCGTAGATCAGCGGTTTCCGCCGCAAGGTGCTCGGCGAGTGCTGCTACAAATTCAGCTTCATCCGCTAGCTCTTGTTCTGCCGCCCTTGTAGCAGCAATCTGCTTAGTTGACGCGGCTGCACTAAACGCTGATAGCAACAAACACAGCGCCATCCCGGTTGCCGCGAGTAAGCTTCTCAGCGTCCAATTGATTTCTGGAATATGTCGATAAGCCGTAGCTGTCATACTTACATCACCGCTCACATCGCCTTATCAGTTTCAAAGATATGTTGTCATATTGAAACCGACCGCCGATATGGCCTCCTTCACCAACCCATTTGCCTATCTCGTTTGGCCGCACCCCAACCCAAACCGTCTCAAATTCTTTTTTCCCGAAGCGCCTTTTCCACTAGAGATTTTGTTGCTCGTCTCTTCACATTCAACCTCGTGAGTTATCACAAAATCTTACAAAAAAGCCGCGCAATCTTAAAAATTTAAGAAACGCGATAGAATACGCGCAAGGCGGGTATTTCCCTCAAATTCAATTGTGCCATTTCGAAACAGAGTGAAAGTTGAGATTTTTAGAACGCGATAGAACATCTAAAAGGCCGAGGGTCGCCCTGTTCAATTAGGAATAAACAACGCAACACTTCGGTCTCAACACACCGCTTTCAGCGAAAATTATAAACCTTTTGATTTCTTCAATGCTGCCTGAGCCGCCGCTAACCGAGCAATCGGAGCTCGATACGGCGAACAGGAAACATATTCAAGCCCAATTTCTTCGACAATTGCGATAGACGACGGGTCACCACCATGTTCGCCGCAAATCCCTAACTTTATATCTGGGCGCGTTGCCTTACCTTTTTGAGCCGCAATCTCGATAAGCGCCCCCACACCGTCCGGATCGAGCGTAACAAATGGGTCATGTTCCAATACCTTCGCGCGCAGATAATCAGGCAGGAACGCCGCGGAGTCATCGCGAGATAAGCCATAGGTTGTTTGTGTTAGATCATTTGTACCGAATGAAAAGAACTCGGCTTCTTCGGCTATGGCGTCCGCTGTGAGCGCCGCACGGGGCAACTCAATCATGGTACCGACAAGATAAGAAAGCTGCACATTTTTCTCATCTAAAACGGCCTTAACAACAGCATCAATGCGCTCTTTTAAGAAAGCAAGTTCCTTCTTAACAGCAACAAGCGGAATCATGATTTCTGGGATGACCTCATCACCAGTTTCCGCTTTTACGGCGATAGCCGCTTCGATTATTGCGCGCGCCTGCATTTCATAAATCTCTGGGTACGAGACACCAAGCCGACATCCACGATGCCCCAGCATTGGATTGAACTCCTGAAGGGCTTGGGCCCGTTCCTTGAGCTGTGCGGCATCCATACCACCAGCGGACGCAACCTCCTCAATTTCTGCATCAGAATGCGGAAGAAATTCATGCAAAGGAGGATCAAGCAAACGTACCGTAACGGGCAGACCGCGCATTACTTTAAAGAGCTCTTCAAAATCAGACCGTTGCATCGGAAGAAGCTTGGCGAGCGCAGCCTCCCTTCCTTTTTTGTCCTCAGCAAGGATCATCTCACGAACGGCAACGATGCGTTCAGCATCAAAAAACATATGCTCTGTGCGGCAGAGCCCAATACCCTCTGCACCAAAGCCGCGTGCTGTTTCGGCATCCCTCGGCGTTTCAGCGTTCGACCGAACTTTCATTCGACGATAGCGATCCGCCCAGCCCATCAGCTCACCAAAATCACCAGCGAGTTCGGGTTCGATTTTGTCGACATCGCCCACATAGACTTTGCCTTCCGCACCGTCGACCGTAATCATGTCGCCACGCTTCAAAGATCGACCAGCAACCTCAAGCTGCTCTTTATCAAGATTAATCCGCAAATCACCAGCGCCGCAAACGCAAGGTCGCCCCATTCCCCGGGCGACCACAGCTGCATGGCTTGTCATACCACCACGCGCTGTCACGATGGCAGAAGCCGCATGCATTCCGTGGATATCTTCAGGACTCGTCTCCACACGAACGAGAATAACACTACGCCCCTCCTGGGCAAGGCGCTCCGCCTCGTCAGCATTAAAAACGATCTCGCCTGACGCAGCGCCAGGTGAGGCTGGCAAGCCACTAAGCAATAAATCCCTCGGTGCGGACGGGTCTAAGCTCGGATGGAGCAACTGGTCCAATGAATGTGGATCAACCCGCATGACCGCTTCTTCTTCGGTAATTAACCCCTCGCGACACAGATCAACAGCGATTTTTAAAGCAGCAGGGGCCGTCCGCTTTCCGTTGCGAGTTTGAAGCATCCAAAGCTTATTGTCCTGAACAGTGAACTCGATGTCCTGCATGTCTCGATAGTGATTTTCCAACTTCGCAAAAATTTCGGACAATTCAGCAAACGCGGTAGGCATCGCCTCTTCCATCGATGGCGCTTCTTCGCCCATCTCCTCCCGCGCGCGTTTCGTCAAAGTTTGAGGCGTTCGAATACCCGCCACAACATCTTCTCCCTGCGCGTTGATCAAAAATTCTCCGTACCTTGTATTTTCACCCGTGGAAGGATCGCGGGTAAAGGCAACACCTGTTGCCGATGTATCACCCATATTACCAAAGACCATCGCTTGGATATTAACCGCCGTCCCCCAACTTTCAGGGATATTATGTAACCGTCGGTAAACATCAGCGCGGTCATTTCGCCATGATCCAAAGACCGCGCTTATGGCGCCCCAAAGCTGCTCATGGGGGTCTTGCGGAAAGCCTTTGTCAAGCTCTTCGGTAACAGCGGCTTTGTAAAAAGAGATAATCTCTTTCCAGTCGTCAGCTGTTAAATCCGTATCAAGATGATAGTCGTTTTCGTCCTTATAGGTCTCAAGGATCTCTTCAAACATGTGATGATCGAGGTCCAGAACAACATTTGAGTACATCTGGATAAATCGTCGATAGCTATCATAGGCAAAACGCTTATCGCCGGCCAGTGCAGCAAGTCCCTCAACGGTATCGTCGTTCAACCCTAAATTAAGAACCGTATCCATCATGCCGGGCATTGAGGCTCTCGCACCTGAGCGAACCGACACTAATAACGGACGCGATGCATCACCAAAAGCGCGGTCAACAGCCTCACCAACCATTTGTAATGCGGCATTCACCTCCGCCTTTAGCCCCTTAGGAAACTGCCTTCCATTATCGTAATAGGCCGTGCACACCTCAGTCGTGATCGTAAAGCCAGGCGGGACCGGCAACCCAAGATTTGACATTTCGGCAAGGTTTGCCCCTTTACCGCCTAAGAGATTTCTCATGCTTGCATCGCCATCAGCCGACTTAGCACCAAAACTAAATACACTTTTATGGGTCAACTTTTGATCTTGTTTCATCTCTTGCCGTGCCTACTCCGCGCAAATTAACCAACCCTGGTCATTTCGGGATTAAGTTATTTGACCATGAAAGAAGCGCGCCAGTCCATGCGAGGCATGCTCACAAAGGATAAACCGACGACGCTTTAGCAAAGCCGTTGTTGAACGCGTTGCAAAAACGCCTTCTCTAAACCGCATGAATGGATCGAAGAACGCCAAAGGGCAAGGTGTTTTTACAAAAGTCTGACATTGGTCGTCCTGGATACCTATGCGGTATGGTTTTAACGTCGTCGAGCAACTCGTACAGATGAGATAGTAAGCGGCGAGCGATTTGCATATTCGCGGAATACAATCGGTCGAATGCGTGGTTGTGGAGAATTAAAAGAGGAATAAGCAGATATGTCTCTGGTTATCGAAAAAGCTGTAAAGCAAGCCTCCTTTGCCCTCGCCGCATTCGCAAGCGCCATAGGCATCGGGCTAGGCATAAGCTTTTGCACCGCGTTTGACGCGAATGCGGCAACAAGGTTTGACGGCGCTTGGCTAGAACGACAGATACAGAACGCAGCAGACGGCACCGTTATCGAGATCCCAGCCGGCGATTATGACCTTAAGGATGTGCGCATTCGAAAAAATATTACGCTTCGCGGAGCGATAAACGGAACACAGCGGCCTATTCTACGGTCGGCCGAAACGACCGATAAAGGCGTCCTTGTCCCTCAGGTCGGGGTTTCACTCCGCTTAGAGAATCTTGTTTTCCGCAACACAAGCTCTTGGGATCGAAATGGTGCGGGCGTGCGGCACGAGGGCCTAAACCTAACGATCGTAAATTGCCTGTTCGATAGTAATGAGGATGGTATTTTAGCGACCGGCGACCCAAATGGCGTGATCACAATCACCGGAACAAAATTCATCGACAACGGATTTGGCGATGGTCAGTCCCATGCGATTTATGTTTTGAACGCGTCGAAAGTGGATATTCGTGATAGTGAATTCATAGGCACGCGCATCGGACACCACGTTAAGAGTTTGGCCCGCGAAACTGTCCTTATCGGAAATCTTATGGATGATGCTTACGGGCGGGCGAGTTACGCTCTTGATGCATCAAAAGGGGGATTGGTCACCGTAAAAAATAACAAAATTATTCAATCGGTGGACAGCGATAATTCGGCCATCTTGAATTACGACCTCACGCGCGGCGGCGCCGCAGTCGGTTTTACAATTGAGGGTAACGAGATCATCAATAACTATAATGGCGGTATTCTACTGAGGAATGATACTAGGATCGTACCGATCATTCGCGACAACACGGTCAAGAATAATGGTGGCCGCCGCCTGAAAATGTGAACATGACTTTTCACTTTTCATAAGATGATCCGCGGCGCGGCTTTTAAATTAGCCAACTGTTACCCCTCCCATTTTCTGGTTTGTTTGGGGGGCACTCTCGCAATCAGCAATAATTAAAGCCGATACGCTTCTCGGTTATAGGGAATAAAAAAACCTCCCCGCGACAAAGCCACGGGAAGGTTCAGCCCCCGCAATTGGAGTGTTTTCTCTAGAATTGTCCAGATATTGAAAACACAACATTGCGTCCAAGCAACGGCGCTCGGTCTTTCAAGAAAGACGCATGGACACGACCTTCGTCATTGGTGAGATTTGTCGCCGCTATATTAAGTGAGACCGGACTATCAGAGCCCCAAGGCCGATAGGATGTATACACATTAAAGAATGCGAAACCATCGGTGGGTAACTCAAACGCGCTGACGTCATCTTGATCATCCACCAGCTCAACTTCAGCGCGGAAGTCCGTATATTCGGAATTTGCTGATAGACCGATCAAGCCTTGTAGCGGTGGAATACGAGGAACGTCACCGTCAACGGTGTCAACAGTCGCCCTAACGTATGAAACCTGACCATCAAGGCTGAAATCAATACCAGACCACTCATATAGTTTAGCGTTGGATTCAACTTCAAATCCGACGAATTCAGCATCTGCCGCAAAGAATTGGAATACTGGTAAGTCATCCTCTTCTTCACCGGTCAAATCTTCATAAATGAAGTCACGATAGTTCGTGTAAAATCCATTCACACCGACCATGAAACGTTCGGTTTGATAACGCGCGGTTGCCTCGACACCGCGGGCAATCTCCTCATCGAGCGTAGGATCACCAATTTCAAATGCTCGAGTCGCCAAGTGGGGGCCATTCGAGAAAAGCTCTTCGGTCGCTGGCGCACGCTCCGTACGGAACCCAGTGACACCAAGAAAGATTTCATCCGTCGGCTCATAAGCGACACCACCGGATACGGAGAAACCATCAAAGTCTCGTTCCACACCGGTTTCCACCACTTCTTGGTTCGTGCTCTCGTAACGGGCACCAAGCTCTAAGCGCCATTTACCACGCGTTGCTTCTTGCAATGCGAAGAAGCCATACTGCGTCGTATCTGTCGGAGGAACAAAAGCCTCTTCACCAATTGCTGAGAAGTCGCGCAATTGGAATTGACCACCAACAGCACCCGTTGTCTCCCAACCGGCAATTGTTGTTGTCTGCGTCACGAGATCGATCCGACCTTCCCAACCTTCATTGGCAAAAACGGTCCCCTCTTCTCCGGATGGCTCAAACTCAATATGCTCATAATCAGCATATCCGAGACGAACTTTGGCCTGACGGAAAATGGCAAAATCGCGATTAATCTCTCCCGCCATATCAATCCGACGCTGGCGAAGATCAATTAATACGCCGCCTTCTTCTTCCGCTCCTTCGGCCTCTTCTCCCTCTTCTTCTTCCTTACCGCCTGGGACGCCGTAGAGGCTATCGATGACGGTACCAGAAACACCGAAGAATCCATCGTCAAAGACCCAAGAAAGCCCGCCAGACGCACCCCGCGTTTCAAAACCAGAGTTTGGCAGGATCCCGAAGGCTTCATCTTCCTCTTCAAAATCTCCACCTACTTCAGCGGCTTCCGCTTCTTCAGCGTCACGAAGCGCTTGTGACTCAGCGAAGCCAGGAATTTCGTAGTCTTGACCTTCTCTGTAAAAGCCATCGCCATGGAGGACTAAGGTTCCGTTGCCTAGTTTTCCAACAGAAGCATCAAAACTCCCGTTAAAGCGGGCGCCATCATCGGCCGTAGACGCTCCGATGGAAGCGTAACCGTCTATGCCATCTTCGGGTAAACGCTGCGGAATTCTGTTGTTGACAATATTAACAACACCGCCGGCAGCTGACGAACCATAAAGAAGCATCGCAGTACCGCGAACGATTTCGACCTGCTCAGCCGTCGCTGGGTCAATGGCAACGGCATGATCCGGGCTGGTGACTGACGCGTCAATCGCGCCAATGCCGTTATCCAAAACGCGAATTCTTGGCCCCGCAAGACCACGAATAACCGGACGGCTGGCGCCCTGACCAAAGAATGTCGACGAAACACCAGGCTCACGACGTAGCGTTTCACCAATCGTGTTTTCAAGCCGCTGTCTCAACTCCTCTTTGGAGACAACAGACGTGCCACCAATCGTCTCTTCAACCGTTCTGCCAAGTGGCGAAGCCGTGACAATGATCCGATCATCACCATCGTCTGCCTGCGCAAACGCCTGACCATTTAGCGACGAAATGGCGATAAGCGATGCCGATAAACTCAAAATATTACGCATGATGCACTTCCTTTAGTTTATCCGTTGGGTACAAACCAACGGTGTCAAAAGTCCTGGGAAACCTGCCGTCGCACACGGCTGTACGCGGCGGTGTCGTTGATTACGGATGATTTTAAAGAGTTGGTGGCCCGCGAGACCGATTAAGGTCTAGAGCGCTCTCAAGGAGTAAAGATCCTAATAGGGCAAGACGTTCAGCACCAATGAGCGAACGAGGTTCAGACGCAAACGATTTTAGGTCTAGTTCGTATGCAGCCCCTGGCGCGCCAAGGCAAATGTCGCAGTCGGTCGCATCGTGATGATCACCGTCATCATGATGACAGTCCCCATCATGTGGCACATGGAAGCCTAAACGATGGAATTCGTGAACATCAGCAGCATGGGCTTCGACGTGGTGAAAGCCAATTACGAACTGCGCCGCGAAGAAACCCGCAGCAGCCAAAAACATAATGAGCCGTATAACATTCATGGGGCGCTGAAGATACTCGCAACTAACAGTCAATACGTTGTGATGGTTAATCGACGAGTTAGCTCAGAATGATGTCGGCTGCTACCCCAGCTTCACATCGAGACATGTACACACTGCACTTCTTATCAATGTGCGATAAAATTGGCACAGTAACGAACAAGATGTTTCGCATATCAAACGATGCTAAAATTTTCGCTGAAGATGAAGCATTTGCCCAAGTCATTACCTTAGAGCAGTGGTTGAACATTCAACTTTGCTGCGTTGCCGCATGGGTCCCGTAGCTCACTGCCGGGCTGTTCTTGATACCGACTGGCATTGAAAACAAATCCCTCAACACCCGGAACATAAAGCATATTCGTCAAACGCCCGGAAAAATTGCGATAAGCGCCGTCAGAACCAATCAAGCAAATATGCGGTAGCGGCAGGACTTCGCCAATTTTACTTAAGGAACGCCCACCGACCTCCCGAAATGAAACAAGATCGTCTGGATGCACAATATCTCGTGAAGTTTTACCTATAAGTGTTTCCGGACAAGCCCCGAGAACCCTCTCGACTGATGGACTAGCATAAGTAATACGACCATCCGGTGAGAAAATAATCGTGATGTCAGCGGACGCTTCAATGAGCGCACGAAACCTCTTTTCAGACTCCCGAGTGGAATCAAGTAGACGATTGAGGTTGTTAAACGCGCTATCATCGCGGGACCGCAAGCGGATCGAACGCGTAACAATTCCCTGGACCTGACGGGCGATAAACGTTGTTGTAACACCATAAATGATAATGATTGCGGCAATGCCCAATCCTTGTGCGTCAAGAAGCAAGCCGTATGACACCGCTAAAGGCACCAATACGGGTGTATTAAAAGCCATTACGGCTTTCCATGATGCGCCAGCGGAAGCAATTGCCGCAGCTGTCATGCTGGCAAAGATAAATGGCAAAAACGCATGGCCCAACAAGCCGCTTATAGCGAAAATTGGTGCAAGCGCGCCCCAGATGGCACCATTGATAGCCATCGAAGCAATGTGAAATTTAGAAAAACGTATTAACGTCTGCGAGCTCCGCAGCTTCTTCATCGCCCGGTACCACACAAGAAGGCGGATCAAGGCCAGCGAAAACGCCATTCCCGCCCAGACAGAAATAAACAATGGATCGATTTGCCCCCAGACAACGACCAGCGTTATGAGAGCATTGATACCACTAATGCATATTGCAATGGGCGCACTCCTCAAAAGGAGCGTGTAGCGTTCTATTTTAACTTTTACGCGTTCAGCAGTACGAGAATCAGAGGCGGCAGAACGAACACCACTAAATCCAGTTGACGGAATTGCCTCGGTAGAAATGGGAGGCGCTGATTTTTGTCCGAGCGCCATGCCAGCAGATGAACCCGTCACCGCCGATGAAAAAACGCTCGGATTCCGATTTCGATTAATGGCCGTTCGTAATTCTGCGACCATGCGATCTCCCAAAGCTTCGGTCCACCAAGTGGCAAATAGATCACACCTTTCGGTCTTAAGAAATAGAAAAAAACGCAAAATGCAGGCTCAGTAAAATTAGAAAAAACAGCGCCAAAACGTCAATTAAGTCAATTTTTTCAATGCACTAAGCCTACCGCCTCGATGCCAAGATTAAAATCTGAAATTTTGGCAAGCAGTGAATATTGAACAGGCATTGCAAAAAGCCGAGGGAAAAGCGAGACAATGCTGAGAACAGCGCCAAGGCCAGCGCTAACGACAGAGGCGGTATTTCGCCTGACGACAAATACAACTTGGACCTGAAAAACGCTTTCTAAATGACCGATCCCATTATGCAGTCTAGCGCCCTTCAGCGTATTGCCCCGTCGCCTACAATCGCAGCAACGCAAAAAGCACGAATGCTAAAGGCGCGTGGCGCCGATATTATTTCGCTGACGGCCGGGGAGCCAGATTTTGATACGCCGACAAACATAAAAGATGCAGCGATCGAAGCAATAAAACGCGGCGAAACGAAATATACGCCCATCGATGGCATTCCCGACTTGAAAGAAGCGATAGCGAAAAAATTCGCTCGGGATAACGATCTCCAATACGCCTCTAACGAGATTACAGTAGCCCCTGGCGGCAAAGCGGTCATTTTCAGTGCATTTCTGGGAACACTCAATCCAGGTGACGAGGTTATAATCCCTGCCCCTTATTGGGTGTCCTATCCGGATATCGTAAAGCTTACAGGCGCGACCCCCATCATTATACCGACAAAAAAGAAAGATGAGTTTCTGCTCACGCCAGACGCCTTGGCGGCCGCGATATCACCAAGAACCCGTTGGATCATTCTAAACAATCCAGGCAATCCTACTGGTTCAATGTACTCTCGAGAATGGTTAGAGGCGCTCGGTGACATTCTTTTAGAACACCAACAAATCATGATACTGACGGATGATATTTATGAAAAAATTGTATACGGATCGGTCAACTTTTCTACGATAGCGCAGGTTCAACCAAAACTCTTTAGGCGAACGCTCACTATGAATGGCGCATCCAAGTGTTTCGCGATGACTGGGTGGCGCATAGGATATGCAGGCGGCCCGCAAAGCGTCATCAAAGCGATGACAAAAGTTATGTCACAGTCGACAACAAATGCCTGCTCCATCAGTCAATGGGCCTGTGTTGAAGCGCTCAATGGTAATCAAGCATTTTTAGATGACTGGACGGTGGCCTTCAGGGGCAGGCGTGATGTGGCTGTATCTATCATAAATGACACACCCGGATTAACCTGCGCCACGCCGAAAGGCGCATTTTACGTTTTCGCGCACTGCGCCGGTGTCATAAACAAGACATCGCCGAGGGGTCGGGTGATAAAGAGTGACGTTGATTTCACTGATGCCTTGATGGAAGAAGCGGGTGTCGGCGTTGTTTCTGGAGCCGCGTTTGGGATGTCACCCTACTTTCGTTTATCCTACGCCGCCGCAGACGAAGATGTTGAAAACGCCTGTCTCCGAATAAAAAACTTTTGCACCTCATTGACGTGAATGCCGGACCAAATTAATCGATAAAAACGATACCAAATAGATAAATTATCTATTTGTTTGATAAAACCTTCACGCTTATATATTCCAAACGAGATTGAAGAGGAGCGCGATAGTTGCCTTTGGTAAAGCGCCAAAGGCGCTGGAATTAGCCGCGCTTATTAGTTTAAGGAATACGACATGACCCCAGATACAACAGCGGTAAACATTGGGCTCAGTGACAACGCACGAACGTCTGTTGCAGAAGCTCTCAGTGGTGTTTTAGCTGATACATTTTCCCTCTACACCAAAACCCATGGATTTCACTGGAACGTTACGGGACCCCAATTTCAAACACTGCATGCCTTATTCCAAGAACAGTATAATGAGCTCTGGTCGGCCGTTGACGAAATAGCAGAACGGATTCGTGCACTTGGATCCTATGCGCCAGGAGACCCCAACTCTCTAATCGAACGTTCGAAAATCGGGAATGCTCCTCAAACCCCACCAAGCGCCGAGGAAATGACGAAGATCCTCCTAGCCGATCATGAAACCATCGCTCAACGACTTCGCCAAGCAATTGAAACTGCAGACGACGCCGACGACGACGTGAGCGAAGATCTGTTGATCAGACGGCTTGAAGTTCATGATAAGACAGCGTGGATGCTTCGCGCAATGACGGCGTAAATATCGCCGGGCAGAGGTGACACAATTCGCGCTTGGAGCGCCGACAAGAACAGGTTGTTAAAGCGCTTCCAGGCGCAATGTGAACAATTCGCCGCCAACAACGCGCGTTACATGAAATACTAAAGCCGTTCCGTTTCAAATGAAATCGCTGAACGACTTTAAAGCATTTCCAAGCCAAGTGTGTGCGGTTGGCGTTAAGGAAATGCGTAAAATCAACAACTTAAAGCGCCGTTCTGATTCTAATTGAAACGGAGGCGCTTTAAGCAGCCATTTGAGCTGTAAATGCTATCAGTGTGCAAACGAGCAATTTATAAGCCTTTGACACAAAGGGTTACTCAGCCAGTAAGTAAATTCTGTATACGGACATTTTACATATTGCGTTGACGATACTCGTTCCATCGCTTGCACACCTCAATGGCCGCACGGGACGTCTCGTCAAACGATGGTGGCGTCCAATTCACGAAGTCACCAGAAAACCTTTTGACATGTTCCCGCTCAACCATTTGATCAAGGAATATATCAAACTTAGTCCGTATGTCCGCTCTCCGAGGTAAAGAAATTATATGGGTTTTGGCGCCTGCTGTCGCGGCCTCACCAACCATATTGACGCTATCTTCCGTCACCAACACATGGTCAGCTAACGCGAGAATACCAGGGTACGGATTTTTTTTTAATTGAGAAGCATTTTGATCAAAAACGATGGTCCGCTTATTTTCCTTTCCACGCAAGACCGCAGACAACTGGAGTGGCGTTCGTCTTGACGTTGTGACCACCAGGAATCGATTTTTTGACTGTAGATGATCAATTAATTCAGAAATCTTTTTAATGGTCTCGTCTTTGTAAGCATAAATACGGTTTGGACCACCAATTAAAACGCCGACAAGCTCGCATTGGTTTGCTTCAATTGAGGATGGCAATTGATAAGCTTCTTGAAGCTGTTCCGCAGCTCTCTCAATAACCTCTGCACAAATCCTATTGGGAGATCCGAGAATCGGAAAAACATTTGCACCAGAAATCTCATCATGGATCGGTGGTATAACCATGTCAAAGCGATGGAGAGCGGTGCCTGGATTCTGCAACTGAACAACAAATATTTGTCGCTGTTGCCGATTCATAGCAATTGATAAGGGTACCGATTGCCGACCACAACCGATCCAAAGACTTGGAAATGGCGGCTCTAGAAGGTCGCCGGATTTGGATGCACGGGCCCAAAATGATGGCACCAAAGCTGATGGTAATTTATTGATCGGCGTCTGGAGTCGCACGCGTTTTGTAACGATGTCTAACGGAACCTGCCGAGCCATCGCCTCCGCTAAACCGAGCGCTTGGTTTTCGATACCAGCGCGCCCATCTGTCACAACCCAACACAACTCACGACGAGTACGTTTCGTTCCATCAGATGCGTTTAGCTCAATATGCTCGGAAATAGCCACTATTGAATTATGCAGTAATGCGCCATTCTTTCAAAGCTGACATGACAGCAAATCCGAAATGAGGCATAGGCTTGCAACGGTTTGCTAAACTTTAAGCGTAAGAAATCCCAAGTGCATCCTCGGTACGCCACATCACCGTTACTGAACGATCAAATTGCAACGTCGGAACGCGTAGCCGGAATTCGTCCGGCGCTTCCCCTGCTTCGGTAATCAAAAGACGCATACCGGTATCGCTGAAATCCGTAACAAGACAACTTAAGGTATGATCGCTATCGAGCACGATTTCGCCAACACGATGCGTTTTTTTTCGATCACCAAGACGGCGCGGGCCGTCAATAGAACCACCAGTACTAATATTACCGTTAATTTTGTTTAGCATCCGGAGACGCTCTTTCAGCACCAAAGCTTCCATTGGATCTGTGGTGTCGGCTGGTTTCCGAAAGCGCAGAAAGTTTCCCATAGCTAATACCGATTTAATGCAACAGGGGCAGTCTGACAGCAAACCGTTAAGTAAATGCTTACCAATAACTAACTCACTGAGACGTGATAGATCGCCAAGTGAGATGTTTTATACCCTACTGGTGGGCCCGAGTTCTTTAAATTTCGTAAGTGGGGTCCATAAGTATTGATCAGAGTTCTTCGCTTATTCTGACGCCAACGCCGATTTATGGGCAAATCAATGCCTCAAAATCAATCTGAGACGAAACCATTACCGTGTATCCATCCGCAAACGCGGACGAAACCGACGTGATGACGCTCTGAATGATCACTTGGAAAAAGCGACTACCTAATGACCGTGGAGACGAATAATACCTACCGGTCGACGCCTATGCTTAACATCGCAAGATGCAGATTTGAAAGACCGAAGCGCGCACCACCGCAGTATGATGCAGTATACTCACACCATACCCTTATTCGGCAAACCCTGTTTTTTAACCATTGGTTAACGAACTCGGAGACCCGTTCTTCTGAAAAAAGCAACCGGCTCACAAAAACCACGAGTCATTTTTTACAACTAATTGTAGTTATGAACCTTGCACAGATTATAGAAGAAACGCAAAAAGCGCATTGTTATTGACCGTGTTCGGTTCGTATAGAACCATAATGATCTCTCTCTTCAGGTTGCGCGCTTCTTTAAAAAAACAGCATATTTCACGATAACAGACTTCGGCATTCAGAGCATGAACCTATGCTTGAAGTTTTTTATCATCTCTATATGATCGAAAAAAGAAATTTAATCGGTGACAGGATGAAAAAAATATTCTCTTTAAGCGCTCTCTTTGTTGCCATGACCGCGCTTGGCGCTCCAATGCATGCGAGTCCCATGCCTGATAAAAATCTCGATCAAGACGACCAAGAGGGTCAAAAAAGTGATATGCCGGTCATTTGGATCGATCACCGAGTAGCGGGTCGGCTTCATACTTTCGTCCCAATGGCACGCTTATCCCCCGGCGATGAAGGTTCTTACAGTCTACTGATTAAACGCGAAGGGAGAAGTGGGCAAACCCAAAACAAGCAAGGAGGTGCATTACCAAAGGTCGACACCATGGAGGCTGAAAAAGTCCTGTCGCGTAGCACCGTGTCAATTGATGTTGAGGATGCTTGGATGGCAGAGTTGATTTTGACTTTTAAAAACGGGCGCATGTTAAAAGCTACCCTATCAGACGATGGCGAAAAACAGTAAGGCACTTGTAAATTCACTGAAAGCGGCTGACCAGCAACGCAGGCATAGGAGCGCTTCGCCGATAAGTGTGATCGGTTGATGGTTCCCTTCCAACAACTCGGCAAAAGAAGCGCGACAAATCGACAACCTAGAGCAACCTTCCGAGTCTATCGCAAGGCGAAAAGCTCTAGCGCAAACATCTTTATACGTAGTGTTAAATATATTTAGCAGTCCTAATGCATTTCCAAGCCAAGTGTGTGCGGTTGGCGTTAAGGAAATGCGTAAAATCAACAACTTAAAGCGCCCTTCTGATCCCAATTGAAACGGAGGCGCTTTCGTTAAAACAGATTAGCCTTGTATCTGTGTTACGCACAACTTATTACTGGTTATAATGGCGATTTGGACTTCGGTACTTTTAAACGGAAATTCGAAGGGAGTCCTCTCCGATCGGTGCCTTCCCGGCCTAGTTTAATTTGGCGGCGACACAATAACGACGCCTGGCGCCGGAGAGAGATCACCACTTTCAATAGCCTTTTGCAGCCCCTGTGCTAAACCAGTCGCAGCCGCTGTTTCAGGCGACAGAGCACTGCTCCCGTTTAAGGCGCCGCTTGCCGCTGCGAGCGCCCCTTCGGAGGATTCTATGCTCTTCCGGCTTCGTCCGCCGCGGCCCGTTAAAGATCTTTCATCCTGCGGGTGCGCCAATTGATCTAAGACCGCCAGCGCCCTTGCTAAATCGTCATCACTACGGAACGCACGCCGAACCCTCAAACGGGATTGGGAACAGTCATAGTCAGCCGGTGGTTTACTTTTCGCATCGGGGGCGCAGCGGTCGCGATACTCCCTCAACTGATCGATTGTAAGCCGTACGGGCTCGGACCCATTGGATTCATTAATCTGTGGGGCACTGAGCGCCGCATCGCCAACTGGAATTTGATCAATCCCCGGATCAACTGTTGCCAAAGAACCATCAATTGCTAACGCTCTTGAAGCGGGATCAACAACGTCGCCCCGCACCATCGGCGCATGGTCCATCGTTAAGGAACCATCGTCCTTACCAGTGCAGCTACTCAAAAGAGCCAAGCCAAGAATGGCTGCGCCACCGACGCATAAACGCGCCCGGTAGGAGATATATGATGATCGCAAGATGGTTTTCATAGTACGTTGTTTTATCATATTGTAATCCATTGGCCTAACCCCCCCTCAGAAAGCCGTCCTATCGCTCCGCAGGACCGCCGCCATAAATCTACGGCATCGAAGGCCCTAGACCGGGCCCGAATTGCTCGACGATAATTGAAGCACCGCCCGTCTGCTCAATACCAATTGTTCCAAAAGTGCCTGCAGGCAACGATAGACCATCGCCTATTTGGCGGTGTACAGCTGAATTATTGTCACCCGTTTGTAAAATATCGGAAATATTATCACTACCGACCTGTTCTTGCTCCGCGCTATTGTTGATTCCATCTTGGACAAGAGTCGCGCGATTACGGTTGCCTGTCTGATTTATCACTGCGACGTTAGCGAACATAGCAGCATCGGCACTCGTCGCGGTTTGTTCAATGCCGGCGTAATTGAAATCACCATTTTGCGAGGCTTGAAGCGAATTGGCAAAACCGGCAACAAGTCCGTTTGCAAATTGAAGAGTATCAATCTCGTTACCAACACCATTTTGCAACAGACTGGCAGCGTTGACCGCGCCATCACTACGTTGGCCGAGAGCAACACGGTTGGTATCGCCCGTTACAACGAGACCGGCACCGTTTGCATTGCCTCTTTGGTCAGTATCAATCTGATTATCCTGACCGTTAGCTGATAGGACGAGAGAATTACGGCGGCCCACTTGCGCAGCGTCAACACGCGTACCCGTGCCGACGGCTGACACCTCAGCAATATTCTCCGGACCGATTTGTTGAACAGTGACGCTCGGCGCCGTTTGCGCCAGGACCGGCACTGAAAAAAAGACTAAGGATAATATGGCCACAACAGTGAAAAGCCACTTTTTCGTGATAGGGACCACAATCAACTCCAATGACAAATAGAAAAGCTCAATTAAGAAAAGTCCGGGGGCGCATAAACGCCCCCGAACAATTGCCTCAGCGTTACTGAGAAACGTTGGCAACGTTGCCGTTACCGCTTTGAACGACGTAGGACTCATTGCCGTTCACAAGACCAGCTTGTGATACTGTGGCCATGTTTCCATCACCCGTTTGCAGAACTTCAGACAGATTGTTGTTTGAGTCCTGAGTGACATTCGCCACGTTCATCATGCCAGATTGACCGATCAATGACGTGTTGCCATTGCCGCCCTGGAAAACGCCAGCCGTGTTGAACGAACCATCTTGGGCAATAACAGAATTGTTGCCATCGCCGTCTTGCGTAACTTCAGCAAAGTTGTCGAAAGCATTTGTCGTTTCAACAAGCCCGCCGACACCGTCAAGTGCAAAGCCTTGACCAATCTCTGAAACGTTATTGCTACCGAGACTTTCATTGACCGTTGCTGCGTTACGATCACCGATTTGATCGATGAACGACTGATTGTCGAAGCCAAGCACAGCACCGACCGTTGCGACGTTTAAGTTACCGATTTGTTCAATATCGGACCGATTGCCCGCAGCAAGGAAGCCGCCAACGTTCGCCAAGTTGTCGTTACCTTGTTGGTCAATGATCGAGTCATTGTCCGCAGCGAGAATTTCGGCGACGTTTGCCTCGTTTCTGTCACCGTTTTGGTTGATGATCGAATCGTTGCCAGCCGCGAGAAAATTGAACACGTTCGCTCTGTTCTCGTTACCAGTTTGATCGATATCAGATGTGTTGTTGGAACCAGCAAGTTGCGCGACATTAGCCGTGTTGTCATTGCCGAATTGGTTGACATCCGACGTATTGTCCGAACCGCCCTGATCGATATCCGCAACATTGCGCAGGCCATCTTGCAAGATGACAGACTGGTTACCGTCGCCATTTTGGTCGACTTCGGCAAGGTTCCCGTCGATCGCCGAGCCACCGCCCATTTGATCGATGTCAGACGTATTAAACGAGCCGTTTTGATTGACCGTAGCGGTTTGGTTACCCGCGAATTGATCGATCGTAGAAAAGTTGCCCGTATTGCCGTCTTGCGTAACGGTAGCGATGTCGCCGCCGTCTTGCATGATGAACGAGTCATCGTCGTTACCTAGCTGTGTAACCGTCGCTTCGTTCGGGTCAGAAGGAACGTCGGCCGTTGATTGGAGAATGTCAGAAAAGTTGCCGTTTCCAGACTGTAAAACAGTGGCCGTGTTTTCTCCGAGTACCGATGGCCCAGGGACCTGATCGCTGCTCTGACTAATGACTGATTCGTTACCAGAGTTGCTTTGTGTAACGTCGGCGAGGTTGGCGCCATCTTCCTGGTCGATGCTCGACGTGTTGCCGCCACCGGACTGGTTTACAACCGCTGTTTGATCCGCGCCTAAGGATTCACCCGTCAATGCTTGGGTGATTGTCGAGGTATTCCGCGTCCCGTTACCCTGTTGAGCTACGAATGCATTGTTATCGCCACCACCAAAGTTATTCGTTTGGGTGATGTTCGACTCATCATTGTCGCCCGTTTGATCGACATCGGCTAAGTTGCTGCCGAAGCTGCCAAACGAACCATTCGGATCAGAGTCTTGGACAATATCAGAGACGTTGTCGTTCCCATCCTGAAGGACATTAGCTTCATTCGAGAATAACGTTGATCCGAAATTATCGGCATCTGATTGAGTGACCGTAGACATGTTGCCGTCGCCCAATTGATCGACGTCGGCATTTTGCAAGCCACCATCATTGCTGAACTGAGTAACAGTAGACATGTTGCCAGCACCATCTTGAAGGACGTTGGCGCTTTGCGACCCCGATCCATTGCCGTTCTGCATGATGTCTGAATCGTTGCCGCCAACACCATTCTGAGAGACAACTGCTGTGTTGACGCCATCATTGCTGGTGTCATTGTCTTGTTGGTCAATCGTTGAGGTGTTGTTGTCGGAAGGAGCGCCATCAGCACCTTGGGTCGACAACGCTTGGTTTGCGGAACCATTTTGCGTGATTGAGATCGAGTTGCCGTTGCCTTCTTGCTTAGCGATGGCGATGGAGTCGAACTGCTGGCCTGCAACCGGCGCGATTGGCGTACCGTCATTACCAAGCACAGGGTCAAAGTCACCAACAGGCAAAAGTGGTGAGCCGTCTTCAAGGTTGGTTTGGTCAATGACAACAGTGTTTTGGCTGTCTGGTGGTGTTGTCGTGGTAGCCGTTTGAGTGACGACGGCTAAACCTTCGCCTCTGCCTGATTGGTTAATGGACGAAACGTTATTAGGGAATTGGAACGAAGCGGAACTTCCAGCACCGTCAGTCGATTGCTTTACATCAGCATAGTGTCCAGCACCGCCGTCACCATTGGCTTGATTAATCACAGAAATACCTTCGCCACCTTGCGATTGATCAACAAACGCAGCGTTCGCGTCGCCAAGTTGTGTGACCGAACTGGCCTGCACTTTTGGATCGGTCAACAGATCGCCGAGGGACGGCGCCAAGTTCGGATCAGAGACTTGCGCGTTCGCTGCGCTCGCCATGATTGCCGCCGCGGATGCGCCGGCTAGAAGTTTCTTAAGCATAGTCTTTTACCTTTTAAAAGAAGATCCATGGGATCAACATTGTTTAAGCGACCAGCCGAACGCGAACGTTCCGTGCTGGGCATTAAATCGAAGACAAAGACAAGCTTCCGGTGGGGAGGTTGGTGTCGGAACGGCGACCATTCCGAGAAGAAATCGCCCATAACATGTGTGTAGCCTTGGCGACACAGCCATGATAGACTTCCAATGGCGGTTTCCGTCGACGGTAAGAACCGTTGCGGTTTTGTATGCTTTCCCGGCATCCATATCCCTCAGCGAATTGTTCGCCTTCGTCTTCAACGACGCGTGATGTCAACGAACTGCCATTCGATGCATCACACTTCGGGAACCGCCGACTACCCACCCCATTGAAGCGATCAACCGTCGAACCCAAAAGGGAACCCTCAAATGGACCCTGGGGTTGTTCAACAATTCATTCACTTCTCATATGGCAGGAACGCATTGACGCTCCCCCTATCTCGCCAGTGTTTCTTTTGCAAAAAACACCGACGAAATCCCCTCTTTGTGTTCTACTGCGTCGCTGTCGGATGAAGCCCGGCGCTACAATAGAACGTCGCAAAAACTAAATGGTCGTACTCTGACCAATTATCTCCCTAAGAACCATCACCGAGCCTGAACCTGACTGTCGGCTTCATTCGCCGTTAATGGAACACTTGCAGACGTCCTTTGCGACGCTACCGAGCGAAGCAGGCTTTGTTTCTGCAGGCCGGGCACCTGTTCAGCATTTGCATTGTTTTGAACATGAGTTTTTATTTGTTGATCTCGTCTTTTTCGAGATCCGGTTCCGCTGCCATCATGGCTTTCGGTAAGTGCTGACGTTTTAGGCGACACGTCTGTCGACATTTGAAACATGCCGCTGCGCTCTTTGCGGTACTTATTCATGAGCGCCGCACCGGCAACAGTATCAGAGAAGGACCAAAGTCCGACCTCGGATCCTTCCATAATCAAAGCGTAAACCGACTTTTCGATAGCCTGACGTAGGGCCAGAAGACCGGGTTCGTTCGATGTGAACCCAATATCGGCTTCAAGGATATCATCGAAACTCACAAAGCGGAACGCGTTGCCAGCAACACCAATGGAGGCGATCGTCTTCTCCGTCGTAACAGAGGCCAGCACCTCACCCGTTTTAACGCTGACGGCGCGTAAATAAACGGACACCACATTTTGACGGTAATCAGTTTGCCCACCAATGCCGAGATAACGCGCAGCGGCCCCACCAGTAAGGGTGTTACTGTCAAACCCCACAATGCCACCTTCGAGCAATACGCCAGCGAACAACAGAGGCGGTAGTGCTTGCGGGTTCACCCGAGCCTCTCCGAGATAGCGCTGTCTCATTTCAGTGATGATCTGTCGCTCTTTTAACAGATTATTGAGGTTGGAGCGCTCAACCACCGTGAACCACCGACGATTGCCAGCATCCTGTAAGGCTTTGATGAGAACAGAATCGCCACCTTGACTGACCGCACGGGAAAGTGTTTGTCCTGCTTCAGTACGCTGAAATTGGCCCGTTTTATCTTCGAAGCCGTAAACCGCAACAGGAATTTTTGAAGCAGGCGCGATGAGGGCCTGCAAGGCTTTCTGTGTCGATGTCGGTTTGGAGATGGTGGCGTCTTTTGCAATAAAAGAACGTGCCGCTGGTGCCGTAGAGCACGCAGCAAGGCTTATCGACATCAAACCCACGCAAAGCGCTTTCGCTCCGCGTACAATATGGTCACTCTTAATAAACCCGTTTTGCGCTTTGACTGATAGCGCCGAACGAATAGACATTTTGGTATATTTAGCTGTCAGTTTCACGCTTGATCCCCAATTGTCATGCGATCATTACAATTCAAATACCATGCCGTAAGCCCTGGTCTCACGGCGAAATAACCTAGTTAATTTGGCTATCCGAAACCAGCGTCGGGACCGTTATGACACTTTGCGCCCCATTCATTTCAGTGATCGTCAGTGTAATACCCTCTAGCGTTCGGACAAACTCAACAGTCTGATCGCCAAATTCAATACGGCCTTCGTCTTGCGCATCCTCACCAAAAATTGCGTTAGCCACTTGCGTTGATAGAGACGACAATAAACGACTTTCTAATGACCGAACAAACCGATCAAAATTTGCCGATGAATCCGCCTCAACGGGATCTGATGGTGGCTCATAATCGTTTTGCGCATTAGCAATTGACAGCAGATGTGAAGAGGTAAATGGGTTGCCGCCAAATGATGGATTTATAGGTTGATAAACCAGCTCTTGGGCAGAGGTGCCCGTCGACAGGAAAGCCGCGGAAACTATTCCAATAAGAGATGCAAGATCTTTTTTCATGAAGCCCAACTCCCCATAACACGTCTAAATACTGGCGTTAAGTGATCTAATAACTTTGACAAGCCCCTGCATCTTTCATGCCTAGCATTTAAGTATCATAATTCCATCCGTCAACCAATTAAAACGGGTTTCTTTATCAGTCACCTCAACTTCAAGGGTCAAAAGCGAACTTAAACTTGGTTAACAAACCACTTTTCTTTTAACTGTTATATTTTGTGTTCTGATTTTCTTTCGTCATAGTTTTTTGTTTCTGATGCCCATAACCGACATGAGGGAAATGTGTCTTAGTAGACACAAGCTTGATTTCTAAAGCATTTCCACCCTAAATGATGACCGGCCCACGTGCCAGAGAATGCGTTAAACCAAAGACTTACAGCAGCTCGGGTAAACCAATTGAAACGGAGCGGCTTAAGAAGTCGCAGGCGAAGAGCTAGATTTTTATGGTGCATACCGGCCCGCGAAGCATCCATTAACGATAGTGTTGACGCGGGCGCAACCTACCGATACGTGGTCAAGTCTTTCACACTATGTGGTTAATCATTGCCTGCGAATTTTTCCGAAGCATCACTGACGTTTCGAGTTTTGGAATTTGGTAAACAAACGAAAGTGATCCGATACGAACCGAGATAGATAAAAGCTTCAAGAGACTCTATTAAGGTGACAACCGAACATGAGACAACACCAGGCAAGCAAATTCAAAGCGAAAGGAACGGCAAACGGTTTACCTTTATTGGCACTGCAGACTCATAACGCCAACATCACTGTAACAGAACCAATAAGCTTAGGACTGATCACTTATTTTCTACTTACGTATGAATAAGAGTAAAACATCTACCCTGCCGCGACCTGCATTGCTTGCTCCAGTGCGATGCCCCTTCCAATCTAGTCACCGAGGCCGAAACTAACAGAAAAAGCCTTCAGGGCATATCCCTTCGGCTGCTTTCACATCATTATTGTCCAAGCGCTCACCAAAAGCGGCAAGCCGCATTTGTTCTTGGTCAACGGTTGCCCCTTGATGTTTCGTCTTCGTCCGACTTGAAGACAAGGCCATCCATAACAAGAGGTTCGCTTTTCTAGCGCAACCGGCATATCGGAATCGTTTATTTCAAGCAGTCTCTGCACAATTGACCAAATTTAATTCGCATCACAACCAAACGATGGGGCGTTTCGTCAACATTAGCCCAATTAATCAAAAAAACTCATGCCTTGCGCTCCCACAAGACGAACACCTTTGTCGAATATCTCATTAAGGCATAGAAAATTACTTTTGATTGTGACGTGTCGTGCTACAACAAACACAGCTAAGAAAGAGGGACGATCACTCTGGGTATATTGCCGCTTGAGCTGGAAGTGAAAATATTATTTATAGATAAAGACCCATCCGAACACTGAGATGAAACCCCAAGAAAGTTCCTGAGCTATGTCGCTGAAACTCAAAAAGAAGCCATTGAACAGTAAAACTGGCCCATACAGTTTTACTGGTTTTCTGAAGCGAAAAATAAATAAAGCCCCTGCGATAGGGCCAGAGGCAAGCGTCACAGCGTTATTACTGGGGACCGTCAATACTTTAAGTACTAAGAGGTATTCGGACCTTCGTGTGGAAGAAATTGTTAAAGCCTCGGGAGTCAGCCGGGCGACTTTCTATAATCATTTCGACTCGAAACTTGCAATATGCCATGAAGTATTCACCGAGTACTCAAAGTTTTCCAATGAAATGACACCACCCTCGAACCCAAACCTCCATCCATTTGATGAGATTTTTCAGATCAGCCTTAATTTCACTAAATTAATCTGTGCAAACGCAGCACTGCATCGTCGATTTGTAGAGCTAAGTGCTGAAATTCCGATAATCTCTGCACTTTGGGATGAACACAACGCGCAGAACATAGAAAGCATCCCCCGAAGACTTTATCGAGAAGACCGCGGAGGGACAGAGCAAGACCGTATTGCAGATACTTTTCTCATCGGTTCCGTACTTCATGAAAATATTTACGGACTATATGTGACCGGTAGAACACCAGCAGCTCGGATGTCGATCAAGTCACCCGAGCATCTCGCATACAGGGCGTCGCTCATGATGTACCGTGCAGAATATTTAGCTGAACCCCCAAGCCGTTGTGAGGCCCATCAGTACGCGTGATTTCGAAAACTCGTCGGCTGACAGAACTCATGGAGACAACTCTTTAACCTGTTCCACTGCACTCTTTTTAAATGTCACCCTATCGAGCTTGCCATTCGCTAAGATAGGCGGCTCGAGTGAGATTTCGAAGTACTTTGGTATCTTATAGTTAGCAAGATAATCTCTAAGCTGATCTTTTACAGCATCTAGTTCAAGGTCGCCCATCCCCGAGGGGACCAGGTAGGCAAAACCGACCTCATGGAATACCGGGTCGGGCACAGGAACAACGCACGCCATGGCAACGCCATTCAATTGTTCAATGGCTGCTTCTACCTCGCGGGGGTACACATTATACCCGCCTGACTTGAACATCTCTTTGATACGACCGTTTAATACAAATGCACCATCTTCACGCTGATAACCAAGATCGCCTGTTTTCAAAAAGCCATCTTCTGTAAACGTCGCTTTGGTCGCTTCCGGATCGTTCAAATATCCTTTTAGATTACCCGGCGATTTTACCTGTATTTCGCCGGTTTTACCCAAAGAAACAACTTCATCCGTATTCGCATCGGCGATTCTTACTTCGTGATGTGGATCAGCCTTTCCAATTGTTTCAATACAGTCGTCAAGAGACGCATCTGGATCGGTGAAGGTGACGTTGCCCGTCGTTTCCGTTAGCCCATAAAAAGTATGCAGTGGCCGCCCAAGCATTTGCAGAATCTGTCCGAGAGGTCTTGGCATTGGCGCGCCGCCCCATAAAATGCGCTCAATAGACGAGAAGTCTGTCGTCTTCGCTTCCTCGACACTGAGTATCAGCTGTAACATGGTCGGAATGCCGCCGAACCCAGTGATTTTTTCTTGTTCGATAGCACGCAGCAAATCGACGGGCTCAAAATGCATAAAGACCATCTTGCCGCCACCAATGAGACACGTTGCCCCAACATCACCAACACAAGCGACATGATTAATGGGAAAAGGGTTTAATGCTGCTCCAGACAGAGGAGGCCTTTTTCCCATATGGTGTATGTGAACGCGTGAACAGTACACCAACCCTTCTTCTGATAAGAGGGCACCTTTTGGTTGTCCCGTTGTGCCCGATGTAAACACCAATAAGCAATGATCTGCAATTTGATCAGTAGAGGAAGAGCTGGCCCCATTACCGACTATGTCATCTAGTTTTTCCAATGTTGGGTTAAGACTACCCAATTCATAGGGAACCACTCGTTCAGGCTTATCAGTGCTCGCCTTTAAAGCACTAATATGTTTATCATATGCGGTATCATCGATTTGTTCACAAATCAAAATCAACTTCGGATTTGCTTTATCTATCGCATAGCGCAGCTCATTTTCAGTATATCTTGGGTTAAGACCTAAAAACGTTGCTCCAACGTCAATGGTAGCGAGAAAGAATATCCAAAACTCCACGCACGGCGGCGATAGAAGCGCCAGTATATCGCCTTGCGCAACACCGAGCTTACGAAGCCTCATCGACTGTTTTTCAACTTCGTCTTTCAGCTCCAGATATGTGAGCCGGCGCCCTTCAAAATCGACGCAAGCCTCCGCATTGGGCTTTTGCTCGGCATACCATCGCACATAATCACTCAGCCGTTTCAGATCGGGGATCTCATCATAGGGGACTTTTTCCCAAGTTGTTGGTGTCATGTCGTGTGCTCCTAAAAGATCACTAGCCCGAGCCATTCAGCTGCCATAACAACGTCATCAGTTTCTTTTGATTCGATGGTAACATCAGTCGTCGTCACAAGGCCTACGCCAGCTTTTTCTCTAACGTCTTTAAGTTTAAACCGTGCCCTGAATGAATCGTCAACGAAAGCGGGTTTCACGAACCGTACTTTTTCGAACCCATAATTCATCTGACCTTTTATGGGCAAATCTTCACGGGGTAATTGGTAAGAAAAATGGGACAGTAGTGACAAAGTTAGGAAACCCTGCGCCATAACGCGCTTAAAAGGCCCCGTTACCCCTACTGCGGGGTCAATATGATGCGGGTCGAAGTCATTCGTGACCCCACCAAAAGCGGTTATACGATCCTGTGTCAGATGAAGCCATTCTGTGACGAACGCGTCGTCACCAGCGCGTTCCATCATGATTTTCCGGAATTTTTCAAGCGTTGAAGGGTCTGCAGCAGACATTGATTTTCATCCTATTTTGGTTGGTATGGATCTTTATCGCGCTAATATTTTTATACTGACTTATTCATCTCAAAACTCACAGGCTAGTTTAAAGGTACCGTGCGTCCATGGACTTGATTATTGGAGCCAAAACTCCAAAAGCGGCTGACAATGACCAATACAAGACCGACAACGGACCCAATAAATGAGTTAACAAGGAGAGGGACCGCAACAGCTGGCAGCGCTAATACCGCTGTCGCAATATAAAGCCCTAGACCCTCCTGCTTGATCGAATGCTCCATGACGTACGCAATACGCGAGGACGCAGGAAGCCGCATTAATACGGCAAATCCAAAACCGATCATGATGGAGATCGCATTTAACGCCACGACAAGAAAGGCAGAATTGAATAAATCATCGCCAAGGTCGCTTTTCTCGACAAAGATATACAAAATGAAAATTCCACTAAGAGATAAAGATGCGGTATTTTTTAGAGGATTACGTATAACGCGTGAAATATGGGGAACCGCTGCATTTACGTACATACCGATCGCAACAGGTATCGCGGTTAAACTAACAATACGCAGCATCGTTTCCATAACAGGGACATTTACCTGAACGGACTCATTGAGAAATATTTTTACACCGACGAGCGAAACAATCGGCAGTGTCATGACGGAAAGTAGACTTATGACGAGTGTGAGAGATATCGACAGTGCAACATCGCCCTTTGCGTAGGAAGTGAAAGCATTGGATAAAGTGCCGCCCGGGCAAGCAGCGACGAGCACCAAACCAAGGGCAACAGTAGCGGAATTAGTAAGAAGAAACCCTAGGAGAAAAGCAACACTCGGCAAAACAAACGAAAACGTAAGGAATGCAATAAAAAGTAATACCGGACGCCTTAGTACCGCTCTAAAGTCTTCAACTTTAAGAGACATTCCCAAAGATGACATGATACCAATCATTGCAGCGGCAAGCGCCAAATTGATTAGTTGTTCTGTCATCTGTTCACACAATTCCGGCGCGAGATACTTTTTACTTCACAAAGTGTCTCGAGCAAACACATGCTTTACCGAATAACTTTCTATGAAGCGTTTCTTTCAATTCAGATCAGTGTTATACAAAAAGTAATTTAATGTCTAATACAAATAGCCGCTTAAGTGACAGAAACTGGTTCGCATTACGGGACAAAGCATACGGCAACAATCATTCGGCGAAAAAAAATTATATGATTGTCATTCTGGGTTATTCAGCCAAAATGGAAACACGGCCTTGTATTCGCTTTAGAATTTGTCCTCTTTTTAGAGGACGTGTTTAAATTGAGTGATATGACGATCGCCATTGTCACGACCGTCAAGTCGGATATTGGTGTTATCATCAAAAATACCTTGTCGGATTATCTCGCTCGATCTGCAAGGGCTTTTCTATGGCAAAACACCCAACCGACGAGGTGAATCGAAAAGTCAGTTAACCTCGATAAACCAGTTTTTATTTTACTATGTCTACTGACTATTTTACATCAAAAAGTAAAAAATAAAGCAGCTGGAAAACTTCAGGAATAGGAACGTCAATGAAAAACGAAGCCTCGTCGGACGACAGCAACAGCACCCGGCAGCATATCAACTATCGGTTGGTTGCAATCATCAGCCTGGCCGTAATCGTCACCCTAGGTACAGGATTCTTTTGGTTTGGCGCTACTGTCCACAGTAAAATCGGTGCACTGATTGTAGAAAGCGACGGCGCCTCCGTTCGGAGCATTGCCAGTGATTGGGCGGCCCATCCCTCGATTGCAGGGGTGATCATCTATGCTGAAGAAAATGATAATCCAACAACAGCTGTAGCGGTCGGCACGACGACTAAGAAGTCAGGGGTGCCCGTAAATGTCGACACGCATTTTCACACTGCCAGTGTTGGAAAGTTGTTCACCGCCGCAGCAGTCTTAAAACTCGCCGAAGATGGTGTGTTTGGTCTTGATGATCCAGCCTCTCAATATTTGCCGGAAGGCTATTTGGATGGCTGGGTCGTCGTCGATGGTCTTGACCGATCCAACGACATTACGATCCGACAGCTCGTGAGCCACAGGAGCGGTCTTGGACAAATTGATGGTGATTTTTGGAGCTACTTGCCATATTTTTTTCAACCCAAAAAGGTATGGGCACCCGACGAACTTATCGACCTTGGGCGCCGCATTCCGGTAGTTGGGGCACCCGGAAAGAAAACAAAATATTCTTCGACCAACTATCATTTACTCGGCCTTGTAATTGAGGCCGCAACGAAAAAGCCCTACCATGAGGTTGTTCGTAGTCTGATTTTCAATCCGCTTGGCATGACGGATACTTTCGAATCTTCAAATGAGTGGCAGCGCGGTGAGTATCTTCATTATTATGAAGGGGTTTTTGATATTTCAAACCATCACCCCAGCTTTGAATTCGCCGACGGTGGCTTCGTTACAACAGCACGCGATCTGGTCACATTTGGCAAAGCTTTGGTCAATCAGCAAATATTCGATCAGCCGGAAACCTACGAGGAAATGATAAAGGCTCCTGACGGTGCAGACCCTAATCGTTACATGGGGCTAGGAGTATGGGTTTATCAAACAGAAGATGGCCGTCAGTTTCTTAAGCATACGGGATATTGGGGCGTTAATTTTATAATGTTCCCCGCTGAAAACCAATTCGTGGCTTACTCTCTAGCTCAATCGCACGCCGATCTTACGGGGTTTTGGCGTCAGATTGAACCCTATGTTTGGGCACAGACGGATTCATCGAGTGAACTGACGCAATCGGGTCAGTGAGGATGCAATAGAGCTTCTCGCGTTCCAATGGAATCGGAACGCGAGGGGCCCTGTAAAAAGTAAACCAACAAAAACGGGTGGTGATACGCAAGGACCGTTAAGCGCCGACCCAAAAACGTAGAGCGTTTTTTGCGCTAAACGACGCCACAACCGTACCCTACCGTGGAATGCAGTAAGATAGAACTATTACACACCGCTATAGTTCGTGCACTTACTCACATCTGAGACTTGTTAGAGCGCCGGACGATCACGTTGCATCAATATAAGGTCTGATCAGGCGCTCAAAAGCACGAAGCTAGAGCATTAGATTGATTCAAGCTAAAACTCAGATGCTCTAAGGGTTAGATCCGAAAGCTTTAGAAGCGAAAGTCCAACCCCACCCCGAACACACGCGGTTCTGCGAACTCAAAAAAACCGCCCCCGAAAAAGTTTAGTTCGCCGGTGGTCGCATTCACATTGGCAAGATCGATGCTCGTTGGGTCTGTTTCGTTAAGTAAATTCGTACCGAATACGAACACGGTAAAGCGATCAATCTCATATCCAATGCGCGCATTCAGGATGGAGCGTGGGTCCACCTCCTCGTCTAACCCCGGTCCCAGTTCAGTAGGACCCAGATTTTCTACATTTCGGAAGGACTGGCGTCGACCAGTATAATTCAAGCTCGCATCAGTGAAAAACCCGGATGGATGCTCATAGGAACCACCGACGGTAAAGCTAACGGTCGGGGCGTTGGGTAGTTCGTTTCCGGCAAGGTTCTCAAACGGACTTCCAGGGAACTCAACGGCAAACGGGAAGTCATCAAACTCCGCATCAAGAAGACCAAGTGACCCATAAATGTCGAACCCATCAGCAACTTTATAGTCTGCCGATAATTCAGCGCCATAGTAAATTGACTTGCCGGCATTGACGATAATGAAATCATCGCCCAATCCACTTGCCCCTGTGAGGGAAATCTGTTGGTCATCTAAAATACTGTAGAAGAAATTGCCGTTCACGGTTAATCGGCGGTCTAGCCATTGGGACCGAAAACCCACTTCGAAATTCGTGAGATACTCAGGATCGTAAGTGCCGACATTGAAAGCAAACCCGTCAGTGGTCGAGAACGTCCCTCCAGCGCGGTAGCCCCTTTGGACGGACCCAAAGACAGAAACGTCTTCGTTGACCTTATAAGTGACGGTACCGCGCGGCAGTATCGCATTGAAAGACGTTGCTTGCGGCGTCGGCGGCGTAACGGGAAGCAGACCGGCAAGGACATTGCACGGAGCAGTCACAAGTGGTTGGCCAGAAGGATTTGGCGTACCAGCAGGCAATACAAAAACCGGAACTGTACCGACGCAGGTGTCCGGCGAAACGTCGAAGCTTGTTAGCCCCTCGCCCGTGGTCTCAAAATTTTCATTGTCATAGCGAATAGAAAAGTCAAAAGCCCATTTTTCGTTTGGCTCAAAGCGCGTTGCGAAATAAAAAGCATAGTTTTCCCGGTTCGTATCTAAAATGCCGTTAGCGGCAAAAACAGAATTCGCTGGCGTAAAAGGCAAGGGAAAACCGACGAACTCAGTAACGGTGTCAGTAAGAAGACTGAACGAATTGTCGACTCGGTTTGACTCATCCTGGAAATAATACGCACCGACATAACCCGTCCAATGCCCGATATCGTATTCAAGACGCAGCTCCGCAGAATAGGTCTTAGCATCGATGAATGACCCAAAGTCATTACCGAGAAAACGGTCCGGATCATCCGGATCGCCCAGAATGAAATCCGACGAAAGATCTTCATACGTCCCGATTCCGCGGATCGTAAATTCAGGACTCAAATCATAAGAAATATCCGAAAGAATACGAAACGTTGTAAGATCGATCACACTCGGGGGACCGAAGGTGACGAATTCTTGAGGGTCAAACTCGGTGAGCGCCGCGATGTTTGTAAACTCAGCTGATGTCACCGAGGGCCCGCCCCCTCGTTCAAGTTCATTATAATCGAAGGCAAGTTCGGCCCGTAAACCGCTCAAAAACTCCGGCTCAAATAAAAGTTTGCCGCGCAACATCAGGTTTTCTCGCGCAATCGGGTCGGAAACTCCAACGCCGGACTCAATAAAGCCATTTGTGGTCTGAAAATCTGCGGCGAAACGCGCCGCAAGTTGGTCGGCAATAATGGGGCCAGAGACGACGCCTGAATATTGCTGGGTGCCAAACTCAGCCGCGCGCACCCGCGCCTTGCCTTCAAATTCGTAGGTCGGATCAGCTGTACGCAGAACGATCGCACCGGCAAGAGCGTTCCGCCCTTGCACGGTTGACTGCGGCCCGCGCAGAATTTCAATTTGGTCAATGTCCCAAATTGTATCCGAGGAAAATCCAATGGCTAGTGGGGCGCCATCCAAATAAATGTTGGACGCCTCGCCTTGCCCGGCAGTACCGCGCCGGCTAAAGCCACGAATGGTAATATTATCGTTTCCGCCACCCGTCACGACATTCGGTATACGTTGCAGAACATCCTGCAAATCGAAAAGGACCTCCGCATCAAGGCGGTCTTGGTTAAAGACCTCGACTGACACATCGATATCTTGCTGCGATAAGTTTTGCTTGGTGCCTGTGACAATAATTTGGTCAATATCGTCAGTATTCTGGCGCCTATCTGAAACGACATCTTGCGCGAATGCTGTCCCCCCGAAACTTACAAGTGCCGCGAAAGTTGCTGCCTGCCAATCCCTTTTCATCTGAGTTCCCCGCTTGCATGCTTCAATAAAACCTTGCCCTAAATCAAATGCGAATAACTTGCAATGGCATTACGGTCAAACGTTATAGCATTTCTCGCTCAAGTGGCTATTGGCCCACGCGTTAGGAAATGGGTCAAGAAATAGTAAAATCAAAGATCTAAAGCCGCTGCGCGATTTCATTGGAAACCCAGCGGCTCAAGCCAAAATGACAGAAAAATAGAGGAGGAGACACACGAGGTGTGCAATGCACGAAAAGGTAGCTTAACGTATATTGTTTGAGCGTGAAGGGGGCGGAGATTCCGCCCCACTTTTATACTAGTTTAGAATTTCAAGTCGAGACCAAGTCCGACAACCCTCGGTGTGCCAAACAACTGAGCTGCTGTACGGCTAGGTTCGAGTCCAGAGCTAGATATGCCGACATCCTGACGATTTGTTCCCACCGGTATATCTCGTCTCACACCGGCTCCACTAACACTGATCGGCGTGTTGTCGTTTAGTAAATTGGTGCCATAGACGTAAAATGAAAACCGATCTTCCGTGTATCCGATGCGGGCATTTGCCAGAACACGGCTCCCAACACGCTCCGTAAAGGTATCCAGCGGTAGATCACCCAGTTCGTCCGGAAAGTCGTTTTGTAATAGTGTAAAATCGTCCTCATCAAGATTGAAAATATCGGTTTCACGAGGCCCTGTGTAGGCTACACTGACATTTGTAAAGAAGCCCGACGCATGCTCGTAGTCCGCACCCACATTAAAGGAAACCGTCGGCGTATTGGGGAATGAATTGCCTTTCAAATTTTGAAAGGCGGCGTCTGTAAACCCTGCAAGCTCCGCATCAAGAGGAGCAATGAAAGGAAAATCTTGAAATTCCGCCTGCAACAGTCCCAGTGACGCATTAACTGTCAACTCATCCGTAACGCGATAATTTCCCTGAAATTCCGCACCATAGAGGCGCGAGGAGCCAACATTGTCGATCCGGGAATCCACAGCGGTTCCGCGAGGACCGGGAACAGATACTTGTTGCCCGCGATACAAGCTATAAAAGACGTTGCCATTAAACGTCAGGTCACCATCAAGCGACTGAGACCGAAACCCTACTTCATATGTTGTCAGGAACTCCGGGTCGAACTCGCCAAATGTCAAACCACCATCAAGCGAGAAAAAAGTAAACGTCCCACCTGCCCGATATCCGCGTTGACCGGTGAAAAATACCGAAAGGTCGTCCGATACATTATACGTTATTGCGCCCCTCGGCAGAATGGCTGAGAATGTCGTGGTTTCCGGTAAAGCAGGGGAATCACTGGTAAATGCGTCAACGATCGCTTGGCAAGTAAGTGGAACCGTCAGACCCAAGTCGGGAAGCAAAGCATCTATCTGCCCCTGAGTCACATCATTAACAAAGCAACTTGCAGGTTCAATGATACCGGGCGTTGTGTCTTGCCCCGGACTTCTAAATCGTTCGTTGTCGTATCGAATACTGAAGTCAAACGTCCACTTGTCATTGAGGTCGAACCGAGTTTGACCGTAAAACGCAAAGTTTCGAACATCTGTTGTATTAAATCCAGATGTCAAATTGATTGAATCAGCGGGCGTTATGGTAAAAGGAAAGACCTCCGGCGCAAAATCACTCGAACTTACTGAATTGTTAAAGGTGAATTCATCAAAGAAATATCCACCAACAGACCCTGACCAACGGCCATATTCGTAATACAATCGAAGCTCTGCTGAATAGGTCTCCGCAATGCTCGCGTCAGTAAAGTTTGAGTTATTACCGACCAAACCGCCGAATCGTGTTGGGTCATCGATATCGCCTACACTCAAATCGCTTGTCGCATCCTCATAGGTACCTATGAACTGTAAGCTGAGATTTGAATTTAATTCATACTCAATGTCCGTCAGAATCCGCAAAATTTCCGTGTCCCGCGAAACCGGACTTTCGAACGTAAGAAAATCATCGAAATCGAAAGCAAAAAATTCAGGCGTCCTTATGGCAGGTATAGTGGCCCCGTTTTCATCAAACGCGGGACGTGGATTGACATTTGTCCCCAAGTCACCGGTGGTTCCTTCATTGTAATCAACGGTAAACTCCGCCCTTAAATCTGGGATTGAACTCGGCTCAACCAGTAATTTTCCGCGAAGGAGAAGATTGTCTCGGGCATACTGGTCTTCCAGCGTGACGCCGTTTGTGATAAAGCTATCGGTAGACTGATAATCTGCCGAAAGCCTGAACGCGAGCTCGTCCTTGATAATCGGACCCGATACGACGCCTGCGTATTGCTGTGTATCAAAACTCGCATACCGCGCTCGAAATTTTGTTTCCCATTCATAGGTCGGATCGTTGACTCGCAAGACTACCGCGCCAGCCAGTGCGTTACGTCCTTGAACGGTGGATTGCGGTCCTTTTAGAACCTCGATTTGCGCAATATCCCATACACTATCGAGCCCAACACCGAGAGCCAGAGAAGAAATGGGGGCACCGTCGAGGTAAACGTTGGATGTAACCCCCTGACCTGAAACACCAAAACGATTGATCCCGCGAATAGTTATGCCCGACCCGCCGGTTGAAACGACATTAGGAACACGCGCCAGCACATCATCCAGAGCAAAAAGAGCCTCATTCTCCAGACGTGCTTCATTGAAAATGTCGACAGAAACCTCGGCCTCTTGCGTCGTCAGCCCCTGCTTCGTTCCCAAAACGACAATCGTATCGTCATCGATAAGATCAGGCTCTTGCGCATACGAATTGGATCCCGCTGATAAAGCCAATAACGACGTCGCCGATAGCACTGTTGCACGAACAAATCTCAACTCTGTCATTTCTTTCCACCCATTATTACTATTATGTGCGTTATCAGAAGGTCATTTCCGAATGCCGGCCGATCAGCTCGGAAATTTCCAACAGTTCACCTGCCCTCGCGACACAATTTGCCCGGGGGTTAGATTTACACCAGTTGCAATCACCGACTTTCAAAGGCGCATCGGATTGCTAGCAATGCAAAAACAAGCACTCACATTAGCTAGACATTTTTTGTTTTTTTGTTCAACCCGTTCTTTGGCTGGCGGAGGTGGAAATCACCAAGCTGTATCTTTTTTGTGACAAAGGATGAAGCAAAAGAGGAATGCACCGATTGAATTTCTCGGATTGTCAAAGTTGAGACCATGCATCGTGAAGCTGCTATCGGCGCTATACACATGAGGTTGAAAGCCCCCGCTGGTAGGCGAAGTGTGAACGGCTCGCCGCTTAGAAGCTCATAAAAACAAAACAATAAAGCAATTAAGCGAACCCAATTGATCCGGAATCGCTTTCAACCACCTAACTACGAGAATATTTCCAAGCCAAGTGCATGCGGTTGGCGGTGAGGTAACGCGAAAACCGAGAAATCAAGGGGACTTTCTAAGTCTAATTGAAACGAAGCGCTTTGAATCAATCACCCGACTTTACAAAGAAATTCACAAATTTAAATGGATAAATCCTCAGCAATCTTATCCAACGACTTCTACTCCTTATATTGATCTTTTGCTTACTGATAAATAATGCACCCATACCACCAAAAGAATGGTTAAACTTGACGTGCGGTCCGAGCAATATTTGAGCGAATCAAATGCACAAACGGCGTTGATGAGAAAGCTACTCCGCGGCCTGCAATGGTTTGTGTTCTTCAGGGTAAAAACTTTCACTACTTGCAACCATATCCCTGAGGAGCTGCGGAGGGTCAAATCGCTTACCAAATTTTTCGGCAAGCTCTTCACACTCAGCAAGAAACTTCGAAAGCCCGATGGTTTCAGCATAGGAGATAACGCCTCCATGGAATGGCGGGAACCCCCACCCCAGAAGGGAGCCAACATCCGCATCATCAGCTGCGGTAACAACGCCTTCTTCCATGCAACGCATCGTTTCGAGTGCTTGAATATGAAGGAAACGCTTCTTCAATTCTTCAATGTCTACCGGCGAACCTTTCGTTGGAAAACGTTTGTAGACCTCAGGCCATATCTGCGTCTTCTTACCGTCGGGTCCGTAATCATAGAAGCCCTTACCCATTTTTTGGCCAACGCGCTCCTGCTCCTCGACAATCCAATCCACGACTTCAATCGTTTCTACCGGTTCACCGCGCGCTTTCAATTCTTCTAAACCAACTTCATCAATTGTGGCGTGAGCTATCTTATGCGCTGTATCGATCCCAAACATATCGACAAGTTCTAGCGCTCCCATTGGCATGCCAGTCGCTTTTCCGACATTCTCTATCAGCGCTGGGTTGATCCCTTCCATCAGCATAGTGAATGCTTCGCGCGTATATGTTCCAAATACCCGGCTGTTGTAGAAACCGCGGCTATCGTTTACAACAATGGGTGTTTTGGAAATAAGCTTCACGTAATCCATTGCGACGGCAGCTGCATGGTCGGACGTTTTCTTACCGCGGATAATCTCAACAAGCGGCATCTTCTCAACGGGCGAAAAGAAATGAATACCAACAAACTCTTCTGGACGTTCGGCGGCTTCAGCTAACCCAGTAATCGGAAGCGTCGACGTATTTGTGCCAAATACATGCTTCCCGTCCGTCACCGCTTCCGTTGCTTTAGTAACTTTCGCCTTTATTTCACGGTTCTCAAATACCGCTTCGATCGTTAGCTGCGCGCCCTCAAGAGCAGAATAATCAGTGGTCGCCGTCACCCGCGCAGCAATTTTATCCGCCGCTGCTTTAGTTAAGCGACGCTTGGAGACCTGGCGGGCGAAATAATCAACCACGTGCTGTTTGCCTCGATCCGCTGCTTCTTGATTATTATCTATAAGCACCACATCGCAGCCAGCTTGAGCAGTACAACTTGCAATACCCGCTCCCATAATTCCAGCACCAATCACGCCAACTTTTGTAAACTCTGTTGCAGGTATTTCCTTTGGCCGTTTTTCAAGTTTATTGGCTGCATTCCGGCTAAACCAACCAGTACGGATTAAATTACGAGACTCATTACCGTGTACTAACGAAATAAATTGCCGAACCTCAAATGAAAGAGCCTTATCTATATGGAGCTGAAGCCCCTGATAAACGGCTGCTAAAATACGCTTCGGCGCCGGGTAATTTCCATGGGTCTCACGACGCAGCATCGCATTCGCTCCGCCAAACGTCTCCAGCCATTCGCGCGAATGCGCTGGCCCACCCAGAAATTCAAAACCTTTTTCATCCCATGGCGCTTTTGCGGAAACTCTTTTCTCGAGTATTGCAGCTTTCGCTGATTTTAGAAGCTCTTCGTGGGGCACCACCTCGTGCACGACACCAAATTTCTTTGCTTTGTCAGCACGCATATTTTTGCCCGTGGTAAGATACGGCAAAGCCTCACGAGGACCAAGAATACGGGCTAAACGTTGCGTTCCACCGCCTCCTGGTAATAGACCGAGCATCACTTCCGGAAAACCCAGTTTAATGCCATCCTTGTCAGACATGACACGGTAACGGCAAGGAAGCGCAAGCTCTAAACCACCCCCTAAAGCATCACCGTTAATGGCAACCACCGTTGGCTTTGCTTCTTTCTCAATTTCGCGCAACAATCCATGAAATTGCATTCCCGACGCATAAAGCTTGCCCGCCGAAGACCGCTGCATTTCACCGAAACCATTGATATCCGCACCGACAATAAATTTATCGCGAGACGATGTGATAACAATTCCCTTTACTGAATTATCGGTTACATAGGCTTTCCACAGATCCCCAAATTCTTGAAGAGCCACCACAGCAAGAACATTCATGGGATAATCGATCATATTCCAAGAGATCGTAGCAATCCCGTCGTCGTCAACGTCAGTCTCAAAAAATTTACTCATATCAAACTCACTCAAATTTATTCCGTTTAATGAACACGTCCAACAATAGTTGCGATGCCCATACCACTGCCGATGCACAGCGTCACAAGGCCTGTTTCGGCATCACGGCGCTCTAATTCGTCAACAACGGTGCCGAGAATCATCGCGCCGGTCGCTCCCATTGGGTGTCCCATTGCGATCGCGCCGCCATTCACATTGATTTTATCATGCGGAACATCCAACTGCTCCATATAGCGAAGGACAACCGAGGCGAACGCTTCGTTCAGCTCCCAGATGTCAATGTCACTCGGTTTCATGCCGGTCCTATCAAAGAGCCTAGTGGTCGCCTCCGCTGGGCCGGTCAACATAATCGTTGGTTCAGATCCGACAGTCGCAAATGCCTTAATCCGTGCACGAGGTTTGAGGCCTGCTTTCTTGCCGCCCTCTTCGGAACCGATCAGAACGGCCGCAGCCCCATCAACAATGCCAGAAGAATTACCCGCGTGGTGTCGATAATCAACTTTTTCAATATCGGGATATTTTTGGACGGCCACAGCACCCATTCCCGAAAATTCACCGATCATTGCAAAGGAAGGTTGAAGCGCGCCAAGGCTCTGCATGTCAGTCTGCGGTCTCATATACTCGTCATGATCAAGCATCACGATGCCATTTTCATCAGTAACTGGCACAACTGATTTTTCAAATCGGCCTTCGTCCCAGGAGGCCTTCGCGCGCTTTTGGCTTTCCATCGCGTACGCATCAAGATCATCACGATCATAACCATATTTTGTCGCGATAAGGTCCGCCGCGACCCCTTGCGCGACATAGTAATTTGGCACAGCCAGCAAAGGGTCCGTCGCTAACGCCATGCCCGATGCACCCATATTTATCCGGCTCATGCACTCAACACCGCTGCCAATTACGAAGTCAGATTGTCCAGACATGACGCGGGCTGCTGCCATATTGCAAGCCTCAAGGCCTGACGAGCAAAAGCGATTAATCTGCACACCACCGACCGTTTCATCATATCCAGCATCAATTGAGGCCGTACGAGCGATGTTCCCACCCTGGTCGCCCACCGGGTCAACGACGCCCATCACAATATCGTCCACAAGACTCGTATCAAGCTCATTACGATCACGGATCGATTTTAATACGTGTGCTGCAAGATAGGTCGGTGACGCTTCTGTCAAGGCGCCGTCTTTCTTGCCTTTGCCACGCGGCGTTCGGACCGCGTCATAGATATAAGCTTCAGCCATATTTTACTTCCTGTCGTTTTCGTTCGAAAAAATGACCCTTAAAAATCCGCCGTCCAATTCACCGAACGTATCAGTCATGCGCTCTGCTGCGAGGCCCCACAGCTTTAGACAGAACACTTTGCACGATCGACAAAAAAGGCCAACCGCAGCATCACGAAATTTGACCATCACTTCGAGCCAGGCAAAAACCAAACGCCCAACATGGGATTATACATTTTCTATTTTTTTGTCAAAGGGCTTTGAAGTGTTTTCAAATAATCAGTTAACGGCTATTTTCTATGCGGCAGTGAATGCAGCGGAAGAAGCAATCATCAACGCATTGATCGCTGCACCAACAATGGTCTGGGCCAATGGTTTCACAGCCCCTGAACTACCGGAAGACACATTTGAAGCGATAATGACCGAAGCATCCGTTCAATAACAACGTGATTTGTTCCATTGCCGCTTTGCAGATCACCGTACCGCTGCATTGTACTAGACATTTTTTATTTTATTGTATAATTAAATTCTGGTTGGCAGAGTGAATGAAACGTCCTTCAATGATACCTCAGGACTTATTTCTTGGCCTTCAACCCTACTTGTATCACTTGCGAAGAGAACCACTCTAAGATGAAAAATGCAACCAAATCAAAATCGCTGTTGGCCTCGGTAGCTCAATGGTTAGTATACGGTCTTTGTCTCGTCATTTTTTCAGCCGTTGCGTTGGTTTCAGTTGCACAAATCGTTCCGACATCTGATGAGAAAAAGACCCCGTCCGGATTGACACGATACAGTGGGCAATATGTTACGATGCCTGATGGCATTGATATTGCCGTTGATCGTTGGCTTCCTGAAAATTATCAGCAAGGTGATCGACTTCCAACGATTATGCGGATGACACGGTATACGTGCCATACCGAGCTCGGATGGCTTGGCAGAGTAATTTCCTTAGTCAAAGGTGAAATGCCAAACATGCCGTGGGGATATCCTTATGAGTGGAACCGGCAGGGATATGCATCTGTTTGCATAAATGCCAGAGGAACAGCATCGTCATTTGGAAAACGATATACCCTCTATTCGCCGGAAGAAATTGCCGACTATAAGAAAATCAGTGAATGGATCACTCGGCAAAGTTGGTCGGATGGAAAAATCGGTACCACAGGGGCATCCTACTCAGGAAATACGTCGATCGCTGCGCAAACGACAGGCGCTGAAGGAATTAAGGTCGGTATTGTTGATGTTTTTGACGCGATAATTCCATTCGCGCTTGGTCGCCCTGGCGGAGCACTTAACAAAATATTTATGGATCCTTGGACCAACGCGGTAAGAAAAATTGATTCTGGCAAGCCCCAACATTCATTTAACATGGAGGGCTCGACAAACTTCGATCGGTGGCTAGCGTCGGCCGTGGTTTCAGGACTGAAGCGCGTAGACAATGATCGAGATGGCAAGATTTTAAAGCAACTTTTACGAGAACGTACGGAATTTATTGATCCATCGACTTTATTGCGCGAAAACATGTTTATAGACAATGTAATTCCATTGTCACAGGAAATCTCTGGGCGTGCCCTGTATGCCTATGATATGTCACCTTGTTGCGGTAGCAATAAAGAAAAACTTGAGCAATCAAAGAGTGCGCTGCTTATTCGTACCGGTTGGTTCGATGCGGCAACAACTGATTTCGCTCTGTCGATGTTCAATAGTTTCGAAAAACCCATGATCATGGTTATTGGCGCTCATGCACACTTCTTTCTAGCAAACCCAATGCCTCTTGGAGGTCAATATAACAAGTCAGTGCCCCAATATTGGAAAGCTTCACGAGGCTATAAGGATGATTGGCGAACCTACCCCGATTTAAGTGGCGTTTCGGACCCCTTTACCAATGAGATCATAAATGATCGAGGCCTTGAGGGAATCGAACTGTCGATTTTAGAACAAATACTAAAGCAAAATGCCAAGGGACCGTTATCAAAAACTCTTTTCTATTATACCATAAACCAAGGGTGGAATACGGCGTCCAGCTGGCCGCCGAAAGATATGCCGAATGAGCGACTTTATTTGGCGGCTGAGCATAAGTTGAGTTCCGATACACCAGCATCAACCAACGAAAGTGATCCCTACAAGGTAGATTTCGATGCAGTTTCAGCAGAATTCCCGCGCTGGGATCAACTTAGTTATGTAGATTATCGACATGACCGAGCAGAGTTGGAAGGAAGCTTTATCAGCTATACCGCTCCGCCTCTAAAAGCCGATACAGAGATCACGGGGCATCCGGTCGTTGACCTGAGAATCGCCACCAGCGCAACAGACGGTCTGTTCATCGCCTATCTGGAAGCCGTTGCACCCACGGGCCAGGTTATTTATTTAACCGAAGGTGTCTTGAGAGGATTGCACAGAAAAACCACAGATGAACCGCAACCATTTAATGTCTTTCCTCCCTTTCGGACATTTTTGAGGGAGGATGCTGAAGAAATGCAGCCCGGAAAAGTGGAAACGCTGTCATTCCGATTAAACCCTTTATCGATTGTTCTTCCAAAAGGGTTTCGGTTGCGATTGTCGCTTGCTGGCGCGGATAATGTTGCTTTTGACCGTGTGCCGACGAGTGGCGATGTTAACTGGCGTGTCCATCGATCACAGCTACACCCGTCATCCATAACCATTCCGATGGAGACAGCTGAATCAATTATAAGCCGCACGATCACGTGGTAGCATAGGGCGCTAAGCCCATAAAGTGAGAGATCGCTTTATGCAGGGCCATATGCCTTACCGGAAGGGACACTGGGGCAAGTTCGCCTCTGTGAATTTCAGTATAGTGGTCAACACCACAACCCCGTCCGTGGCGAACACGAGTATAGAGTCCTATCGCGGATAATCGCGCAGCGATCTATCGTGAGATTGAAAGAATGGTGCGCCCCACAAAGACACATTGAATCACGGACCAAGCGCACGACCATACGCCGGCCGGTCAGGCCGCCCTAGCGGAGCGCCTCTGGCGCGTGAGCGAAATAGAACTGGCGGAGAAAGAGGGAGAAACTTCGAACCCGAAGGGTTCAAACGCACGACTGTGCGTCGCCCGGTCAGGGCGCCCCATCGGAGATGATCGCGAAGCGATCTATTGTGAGATAAATTAAGTGGTGCCGGATGAGGGATTTGAAAAATCAAGAAAACCTAATAAAATCAAAGGCAATGTGTACCACACAATGCTTATTCCACCTTATTGTTTTCAATGACTTACGTTTATTGTGTACCACGTTTTTGAGGTAATAGATTGGATTTTGTTTAAACAAATTTTAAAAATTGCACGCAGTTTACGTCCAGCAACTAGCTACAACCACCAGTGACCTTAACAGTCATTCTAGGCGCGTCGAATCTTCTGGGTAGTGGCAATAGCACTTAAGCGGGGCTTTAATGCTACACATAATTCATGACCTACCGCCCCACTTTATCCGACTTAGCCGACCATAAATACGGCGCTGATATATGGTGCTCCAATAAATGGTGCGGACGTACAAAGCACTTTAGTCCAGATGAGATCTCGAAGCTCGGGCCTCAATTTATATTCGCGCCTTCCGGCTTCTCTTCGATTAAATCAGATATGGCCTTCATGACCGTCTCCGCCGTCTTTTTTCGCGTCGCATCAGGGTGAGTGCCAAATGCGACTTCGTACGCCGCCCCAGCAGTTGCAAAAGCCCGCGCGGCAATCATCGTAGCAACCGTAAATTTTTGTCTTGCGGTAAGCTGTTCGCTGCCAGCCAAGCGTGCCGTTACCTCGAACAGTGCAGGCTCAAGCGCATTGTAAGCCTCCTCTACAGCTGCATCTGACATAGCGGCCTCTCGTGTCTAACGTCCCTGGCCTTCAGCACGCGTAAAACCTTCAATCATACTTTCTGTGCCTGAGATCATATTTCTCTCTCCTTTAATCGCAGCGAGATGTTGGCGCATCAGCGTCAAATGTCTCTTGTGAGTGTCCCAAAGGCCGTCACTCGCCACGCCCCAAGACACCGCTTCGCGTATGTCTCAGAAAACAAATTTCTTGCTTGTCAGCATACTTCAGTTTAACCCTTAGGCAAGGATTAAATGAAATTATTTTTGAGGTGTGTCAGAACACCGGGAAAAACAGAATTGAAACACCTAGTTTTGAGAGCAGATTCGACCAATGACGGGACTCTTGCCACAACGCCCGCCTATGTTGATCGGATATGCCCGCGTCTCTACCGAGGACCAGGACCTCGCCTTGCAAATCGCTGCCCTAAAGGCCGCGGGCTGCGAGCGCATATACGAGGACAAGAAGTCTGGCAAAGACATGAACCGACCCGGCTGGAAGAAATGTCGGATGGATCTGCGAGATGGCGACGTGCTTGTCGTCTGGAAGCTCGATCGGTTGGGCCGCTCTGTTGTAGACCTCATCAACACGGTCGAAGAGTTGCGAAACGAGAACATCGGCTTTGTCTGCACGACGCAGTCGATCGACACCCGCAACGCCATGGGCCGTTTTATTTTCAACGTCTTAGCGTCAATGGCTGAGATGGAACGAGAGATGATATCGGAGCGCACTAAGGCAGGGATCGAAATTGCTAAAGAAAGCGGATTTATTCCAGGTGGCCTGCCCCGCATTACACCGAAGATTTGGGACTGGGCAACGGCGAAGATTGCCGAGTACGATGAGCAGGGAAAGCGAATTACTGACGGTGCGCTTCAAGAGAAGTGTAAAGCCGAAATCGGCGAGAGCGTCTCTTGGAACACTTTTAAAAAATGGCGGCACAGGCTTGATCCCGCTGCAGCAGCGATCAACAATCCAGAATTGGATCAGACTGCCAAGAACTACCCAGCGGAGTGGACGGCGAAATTCGAGCAACACCGCCGGAACAAAAAGCGCGGCAAAGGCCGCAAGTGAAAGGACCGAGCAGAGCGGGTTCGATTCCCGCGGGTTTAGGGCGAGTGGCTGGCTTCGAAAGCCGGAAGGATTGGGCGTGTTGGTGCACACCACCGTTTTGCAGGTCGCAGCAAACCCTGAACACTTAATGAAAGGACCCCGCAGGATCGCGTTTTAGAAATCTACGAAAACTAAGAACCCGACAAGTGAGATCAAAATCTTGCTTCTGGCGATAACTGATACCAACGCATCGATTTTTATCGGCAACTAAAGGACCTGCAAAATGACCAAAGCGCCTGATATCGATTATTCTGACATTAAGATTGATCCTCCGTCGGCTGCTTTTTCATGCCTACACATCGGACCATACAAAATTGGCATCGCCGTTACCGATGAAGATGGCGAGCAAGACTCAAGAGAAGCAGGCGCCGTTTTACTGGAGTTCTTAAAGCATGCTGAAGCAGCTTTGAAAGCCGAAAATTGAGGACGGAAAATCATGGCATGGAAACCACTAAAAGATGCCCCGAAAGACGGCACATTTGTTTTGGTTTGCGGTTATAATTCAATCGGCAAGGCAATGGTCCCAATGGTCGCCGCATATCGAAATGCGGAGATCGGATCAAAAAACAACGGCCTCGCCTGGCGATCCTCAGAAACGCTTAACGACCTATCCGACGCGCTAATATCCACCAGCAACAAAGCCCCCGAATGGCACCCGCTGCCTGCTGAGTGAAAGGACCCGCTATGTCAGACCCGATTGAAGAAATCGTCGAAGACGCGCTTAAAGCGTCCGGGATGGATTACGTTCGCGGCGACACGAACGAGATGCCGTTGGATTTCTATTTGAACGGCAACGTAGCGATCGAAGTGAAGCAGTTTCACACGCCTCGAATTGAGCGCCAGATGGCTGCGCAGGAGAACGTCATTGTTATCCAAGGTCGAGAAGCCGCGATTGCGTTCGCCAGCCTAGTGAAAGGACCGATGCGCTATGAAATATGAAGCCGAAATCTACGTTCATGCGAACGGCAAAGATGACTGCAAGGAGTTTCGCGTTGTAGGTCGGTTAATGATTCCAGAAACCGTAGAGCCTGGCGCTCCTATACGCTTAGCGCTCAAGCAGCTGCTTAAAGATCCTTTTGAACGAAATAACGAGCCGCCAAACCTTTTGCCAGCCTTTCCTATTATTGTTCGCCTATCCATGCGCGAAATTGAAGGGAAAGGCCGCCAGTGGTGCGCCGACGACGCAGAGTCGAGCTGGCTGCTAGAGCGCCATTTTCGAACCAAGTGAAAGGACCGGCAGAATGAGCGAATACCTTTCGATGGACAAGGCACCGTCCGAAGGCGTCATTTTAATCCGCGGCGGAAACATGTACCCAATCGTTTGTTACTTGGGATGCCAACCAAACGGTGGCGGAGACTGCGTTTGGAGATCGGTAGAGACTGGTAGGCCAGCGTATGAAATATATCCTGGCGAAACGCTTTTGTGGCGTAAAATATAAGGACTCTTGTATGAGGCTGGCCGAAAGCCTCAAGACGGCAAAACGGCTTAGCCGTCTTAGTTAGGGAACGGGTCGGACGAAATCCTGGTAAGCCGACGGCCTATATGGCGCTGACTTGGGTGCAAGAGGCAAAGCCCAAAAACTTGCTTTCTTTATTTTCTAACGTTTAATTTTTATATGCATATTTATTGACGTCCCTATTTAATATGCATATATTAATTGCATGGCAGACGCGGTAGATAACTTTGAATGGGACGATGACAAGGCCGCCGCCAATCTTGAAAAGCATGGCCTTGCATTTGACCTGATCAGTGACCTTGATTGGGAAAGAGCATTTACCGCCGAAGACCTGCGCTTTGACTATCGCGAAACCAGGTTTGTCACCATAGGCCCCATTAACGACAGGCTTTGCGTAGCAGTTTGGACTTGGCGCGGCGACGCTTGCCGCATCATCTCTCTGCGCAAAGCCAACAGCCGAGAAGAGAAGCTTTATGGCGAAAAAATTGAAGACTGAAAAGGTCAAACCAAAAAGATCACTGACAACCCGCGACGGTGAGGCACGTGAACTTGATGCTAATTTCTTTAGCACCGCGAAACCCGGACGCCCTAAACTACCTCCTGCCCTTCGCAAAACGCGTGTGACCATAATGCTGGACCCAGACGTCATTGATGCGGCGAAAGCCGACGGCGCTGAGGGTTGGCAGACCCGGCTTAACGCCGCCGCGCGCAGAGGGTTTAGGCTGCACTCAACCCGCAAGAAAGTCGCGAAGAAAGTTGCAAAGAAAGCAACGGTAAAAAAACGACGTCGCGCCTAATACGCCGTAGTCCAACTACCCTACTTTACAAGAGGTTCAAATGAAATATTCAATTCCACACGAACAAGCTGAAGCAGAAACACGAAAAGAACTGAGACTGTTTGGCGCTAAAAACATTACAGTTAAAGAAAAAGGGTCTACTGTTTATGCAACCTTTGAAAAAAATAATATAGTTACCACGTATACTGTTGAACTGCATCAAAGCGCACGGGACAACTTATGCGCCATGCGTGATGCAATACGAGGGTTACGTTACCTTGAAAAGGCTGGGCTCACTGAAGCGGCGCAAGCAGCATCAAATGAACTTGTGGTGACGCCGAGTACCGATGCTTACACCGATAAAGCAAATAGAATTAATCTTCTCTCTATGCTTAAAAAACCTTTTCGCAGACAATCTTCAACATTTGACAGGCTAATGGCATTAGGCATGAGCGAAAACGAAGCACAGATGGCAATCAAACATCGCAAAGCAGATCAGATTTTAGCATGTAATGCTTAGACCGGTAAATAGTGCCGATAAATAAAGAGATATCGAGCATGAAAGGAAGACGGATCAGCGATGTATGGTGACGGCTCTAGGACATGCTCTTGATCCCAGTCGCAAATGCCATTTCCTGGGCAGTTAAGCGGCAGGGTAGCTACCTGCAAGCGAGTCAAGGTGCCGCAACTTATGAGCCATAGTACAAGGAATATAAGCCTTGCGAAATTGTATGTTACGCCTGTTTGATTGGCATGTTTTAAAAAAAATAAACAAAGTGGTTCATTTTTTTGCGGCGTGTGCAGCGGTATTTGGTGTCGGTGTATACGGCTACGAGGTGGACGATCGCCGATTACAGCGACAAGTGGCGACAACGCAACTATATCTGGATTGTCGTAATGCGGATCAATTAGTAGCCGACGACGATGTTGAGCGCAAACTTATGATAGCCAGCTTGGTCAAATTTGACGAACACGCCGAGGCACTAAGGAATTTTACCCATTCACCTTTAGAGCTGACAATAGAAGAACGAAAAAATCATCCAGAGCAAAAAAAAGCTAAGCAGCTATTTGACGAGTATGTCGCACTTCTGCATAGGTCTTTGGAAGCAGGAAAGACAAGATCAGCACAGCGTGATATTATCACTTATTGCAAGTCTGTCTTTGGAGCCGAGTTTTCATCAGTTATAAAAGACATAACTCAAACCGACGATAAGTAAAAAGTGTGAACATACAAGCATGGACTTTGGGCAACGATCCGCTATCGGATTTGGAATAAGCGAATGATTGTGCTGCGGCTGACGCCGTCCGACGTGCAAAGAAGATTGCAGTTGTTCGACACGTAACGACGACATGGGAACGGACTTAAAGCAAGAACCCAACACCTAACACTCGCCTTTCCCAACAAGATCCAACAAATCTTCAATCTTCGATAGGCGACGGTTCTGCGCGCGCATGTACTCGCTAAGGCAAGCAGACAGGCCGACAAACATCGCACCGGTTACAAGGCAAAATAAAACAATGATCATGATAACCGTCGTGACACTCACCACCAGATTAACTTTGTGTAACGATGATAATGCATGCTATGGCTAATGCCAGTAATATCTTGAGACAGAACTTATCACGGTCGGCGTTTTTTAAAGCCGTTTCGTCGTCGGCCATTTTCTTAAACGCTGACGACAGCGTATTATAATTCTCTTGCTGGCGCGTGACCATGCCCACTAGATCCTTTTTGGTGGCGCGCTCTAAACTTTCAAAACTGTTTTGGGAGACATCCGGCTTGGAGCAAGACTGCATTGTTTCCTCGAACGGTTTTACCAAGGCTTGGATACTGCTCTTCTAACCCTTTCCACCATGTCAACCATTCTGGCGACGTGCGTGGATAAGGGGCTTGGACAAAGCGGATGCGCGCACACAGGCGTTGATCTTCATTAGCGGGATCAAGCGCAGCCTGGGCCGCTTCTGTTGCGTCGAGCGAACGATTGGGAATAAGGCCTTGAAGGGTGCTACACCCTGCCAAGCTGATTATCATTAATGACATCAGCATGAATCTGGTCGGCCAACGCAACGGCTGCATTTCGGTCCTCGACAAATAGTTTTATGGTGGCAAGAAGGGAACGCGCGTAAGCATTACGCGCGGCGGTGTCTTTTTCTTTTCGAAAAGCAAGGTAAGCCTGCAAGACAGCATATAAAATCTGTATCAGGCTTACCTTTTGAGGTTGGGATTGCATGACGAATTAGTCTTCGTCGCCGCCAATATCATCAGGGATCTGGAATATTCCTCGAATGGTGGCAAAGGCACCATTAGCCGCCAGTTCCAATGGCGAACGCAACATCGTCGGAACCTTCGACAACTTTTCTGCAGCAAAGTTTTCAACGACGTCAATCGCATCATCAATTTTTTCTCGGACAGATTGTTCAAGACTTTTGGTCTCTGTTGGTGTTTCGGACATAAGTCACCTCATTATTTGGGGCATGCGTCTTTACTCACGCGGACGCAATTAACGCGCTATCAAAACCAAACGGCCTGATTTATTTTTTAGATTTCCATACGGATGTAAGCGCTTCAAACATCGCAGAGATTGCGACGCCGGTTCGTTTACTGTCCGCCAGAAAAACAATCATCCAAGGGCCAGCAAAAATCGCAACAACAAACGCAAACAATCCCCAAGGACCAATTTGCCACGTAATGACAGCTGCTAGCGTTATCGAGCCAAGCAAAAAACCGACAAGCCCCAGCACGCGGTTCTTGCGCCACGCTGGAATGCCAATAAAACCTGCTATAACCAAGAAACTTGAAACCATAGACGTCAGTGCCAGGGTCTCTAAAAATTCTCGAACTTGTTGAATCATTAAGACCGCTTCGGCATATCCATGACACCTAGATGCAGATAGGTTGCCGCAACAATTGTAGCGGCATGTCCCATAAAAAAAGCGCCATTGCTTTCAAGAGAAATTTTACTGAATCCAGATATCATATATTCTGCATGCGTAACACATAAAATAAACGATGCGGGAACTGAAAATGTTGTCGCATCAATAAACTTACGAGCATAGCCATCAACATGTCTTAAGTGCTGACGAGCAGCTAGTGCCTTGAGGCCCGTACAGCAAACAAAAAAATATCCAAAAACATTTGACGATCCCCAAATGAATAAGTGAAGAGCAGCATATTCTTGATATAGCGCAATCAGTCGATCAAAGAATGACAGCAACAACGCTTTAAAGATCCTTTACGTCAGACACGCCAGCAACCGTTTTGTCTGCTGAACGACCGGTATTTCATTTGTCGCTTGCACATTGGTTTCACGATGGGCGTGATTATCAAAACCGACAGGCGTCATAAAGAGATCAAACTCAGCCGCTCGCCTTCTTACAAGGCCAGTAATCTCAACAAGCTTACCGTTCATCCGGGCTTTATTGTACCAGGTCAGCGCGTGCGCAGCACCGGTATAGTCGCCAACATTTAAACGCTTTAACGCCGTTGATCGACGAAGGGCACCAACGCCTAAATTAAAAGACCAAGAGCAAAGCGCATCAAACTGATTTTGGTTTAAGTATACTTTGACGTGCTTAATAATGCCTTGTTCGTAAACACTCACATCTTCTTTCAATAGTGCCTCAGCCATTTCGCCGTCAATCGTATTGCCAGCAAACGCGGCATCACCCGTATGGCCATATCCGATCGTCCACACGCCAGCAATGTCCTGGTAGGCCCTAAGTTCGAGACCCTCAAAGCGCTTGATGAGCGCTATACCGTTTGCTGATATTTTCATTACTATTCGCCGTCTGGAAAATGAAAAGCCGGATCACACAAAACTTGATCACCGCTTTTTACGCTAACCCGACGCGGGTCGCCCCCCTCGCCTTCAATCACAATGCCGTTGAGGGTCCGCACAGCGTTAAGCGCACTTTCAAAGGCCGCCATTGTCTTGGGATAGTCAGGCGATACCGCCTCATAAGCCGCGCGCAAACGGTTGATCAGTATAACCTGTTCCATTGTCTTTTCCTATTTTATGGCGTGGTATCAATTGACGTATCAGTTCCATTAATATCCCGGAACAAAGACGCCTGATTGATGAACGTTCCGCCCGCAGCGGAAAAACCTTCTGTGAGGGCCGCGCTGTCATAAAGCACGCCCGCCTCGATGACGACGCGGCCTTTATTACCGCGACCAATGTAAAGTGAGCCCGTTCCGACGCCAACAATTTCACCGGACTCATGGACAATGTCGGCGCCCCATTTGCCACCATTTGCATCAGCATACGTTCCACCCCAGGCGTAATGACAAACGGCTGTCGTGCCGTCGCCGCCCCAATCAATTCGTCCCTTGTGGCGTACAATCGTGCGCCCGGTCGTCGACGATGTGGCGTAAATGCCTTGCGCATCGCCAGTCGTTAGCAGCGTGCCTTTTGAATAGATCTCGATGTCGCCGAGACCATTTATTGTTGAGATCCCGCGCGGCGCCTTACACACGCCAAAGTCAACATTGACCGTCATATCTTCCGGCGATCCTAGATCCGGCAATACCGTAAGCACCCGGCCATTTTCGGCAGGGTCGGTTTCAAATGCGCCGGAAATAAAAAACGACATACGACCATAGTCGGTCGGTGTGGCGGCGTGACTGACATTGTTCCATTTGTCTGCCGAGCCTTCCGGCTGCATTAAGATGGCATGGCGACCGCCTTTAATTTCGGCATCGAGGATTGTGCAGTCAGCGCCTTGAATAACAATAGCATCCTCGCCCGTGACCGCCGGATCAATATCACCAGTAATGCCTTGATAAAACCCGCCAATCGATCCACCGTGCTCGTCGACGACGGCGCCTTTGGATGCCGGGGCATCAATGTTTGTCACTTTGTGCGTGCGCGACGGTACCCGCAAAACGGTAACATCGTCCCACAGATATGTGTCTGACCCGCCGATCGAGACGGCATGGCGCGATCCCGGGCCGTAGATATTGGTCGCTTTGATATTAAAGCAACCGCGCGCACCCAATGTGTAGCCAAAGCCGTCAAATTCATTGTCCTCCCCATGCAGCCCATCGACTTTTAGATTGAGCAACATTTCGAGCCAGGTTGAGGTTAAGACGCATCCAGATGTTTTGACGTCACGCAAAACAGAGTCGCGACACCAACTCGCGTAAATGCTGGCCTTATCGCCATTGGCTTTATTGCCAATGATCTCAACTTTATTGAGATCAAATGCATAATTGCGATAGGCGTAGACCCGCGCATTTGTAGAATATGGAAGAATGGACGGCTTACCGAGCGTCAGCGTATTGCCGCTAACGCTGACAACATAATTCCACTCGGCAAAATCAGTGTCAGACCGATCCCACGACAACGACGTGTCGACAATTAAAAACCATGTGCCAACGGGCAAAAACGAAGGATCTGCAACAACATACTCCGTTGCCCCGCGGGCCGCGGCTGACGTTAAGGCGGTGCTGGGCAAATGTCCGTTCGGCCCAAAAAAGAAACACGCTGCATTTCGATCGGTGATGTTGCTTGATTGGGGTGCGGCCTCGACCCGTGTTTGTGGGTCAAAATGACTAAAGTCAAAACGCATGCTTTCAATGGCCACGCGGCCTTCGCTGCCGATTGTATTAATTTGACTGTCTGTGCGATATATGAATTCAGGCTCATCGCCCATCAAGGTCAAGCCGCGGGTTGTCGTGTACCGCAAAAGCGTCTGCAAGGCAGCGGAGGCATCCGCCGCGTCGCCCGCTTGAATGCCCGCCCATTTTGGATAGATGACACCATTGTGCAAGCGACGGTGCGCACCGCTGGCGCCTGTTGGATCGCCTGTTGGTGGCACAAACTCAATCTGTTGGGTGTCCGCAGCAACCTCGGCGGAAAGATCGGTAGAATCCCAACGAAACTCTCCCTCACGACCAAGCTCACCAAGATAAGTGATTTTTGCAACCGACCCATCAAGCCCGGCTTGCGATGCGCGGTCATCGACTTGCACAACACCGCCGCCGGTTGAAATCGTGCCACCGCCACTGGATATTTTTTGCCAATGCCCAGCCGTTGTATTTTTAACGACAAGAATAATTTCATTTTGTTGGTACGTGCCCTCAATGAGCGGCTCACCTCGAAAATCAACAATCGCTGACGCCGTCCCGCCATTATAGGCAAGCGTTACCGCACCTGTATTGGCGCCCGGCGTTGGAATTAACAGAGCTAACCCATCGGCTTCAGTTGGACCGCCACTGACCGTTACAGTAATAGCGTTACCCGTCCCGCCAACGTTAGCGGACGGCACTGAGAGCGGCGCCTTGGTTGTTACGGCGGCAAGTTCAGCAAAGGCATCTTCGGCGTTGTCCGCTGCAATGAGATCCGCGGCATCTTCAATGCCAACCAGCGATGCGCCCTTGTCAGTTTCCGTTGCTGATAACTCGGTAAAAGTTGGAAACTCTGTTAACGCGTCTTCTACCGTGTCAGAAGCCAATCGCTCTGTTGCGTCTTGAACGCCGACAAGAGAGGCGCCTTTGCCCGCTTCTGTCGATATTAATTCGTTCTTAGAAAGCCCACCATTAACGTGTACTGCAACGCCGTTGTCATTCACATACATTGCAACAGGGTTATCTAGCGTAAGTGTCAGATCGCCGGCGCCCTGATTTAGTATGTTTGCTTCGTCATGCTCGATCGTAATGTCAGCATTACCACGCACGACAAAAAACAACTTTCCCGCTTCCATGTCGTCAAATCGACGAATGGGAGAAGATCCTGCTGTTTTAAAAAAGCGATGCCCTGCTACACTTGGCGTTACATCTGCCGACGTAAAAGTCTGCCATGATGGAGATAATTCTCGAATGACTCGAGACAGCGTTGCAGCGCCAATGCCAATGGATAAAGTATGCGTGCCGGTACTGACATTTACTCTGTTCCCAGCGTTGCTAGACGCAAAAGGCTGAGCCGGTCGGATGAGCGTTGCACTACCGCCCACGTTGGCTATTGTCAGCAAACGGCTTTCGTCAGCATCTTCCCCTAAACCATATACTTCAAAAGCATCGTTGTTTTCAGTAATAAGAAAGCCCTCAAGCAAATCGCCGTCACTAAAATCTGCGCTTGTAATACCTTGAAAGTTTGGCGCGGTGTCAACCACTTGCCAGTCGCCCGATTGAGTTGCTTCAACACTAACGACAACGCGATCGGCGTACCTAATGCGCGGCATAAATCACAATCCTAATTTATGGGGTTAGATAAATTCTTCAAAGGTTCCGGAGAACTGACGAAGGGTTGCCGTGCGCGAGTCGATTGGTCGTAATCGCGTCACGACACACAGCATTGCGTCTTTGGAAGGTTCTAGATCTCCTCGACGCACAAAAACTTGGCGAGCGCCACCCGAATATCGGATAAGCTCTTCAACTTGTCCGGCTTCTTGATTGGTCAAAGTATCAAACGTTAGCGACCACTCACGAAATGGGTCAAATCGATTGGTAAAAAGACGACCGGCTGGCGTTTTTGCATTTTCTGTATTAAGCACCCAGCCATAAGATGCAGGATAAGCAAAGCCTCTTTGGGGTTCCCAGATCGGCCACAGGCCTAAATTGCCAACGTCTAAGAAACCTTGAGTAACTCTACTAGGCGCATCTAACGTCAATTCGCATTTTGACGTGTCGACTGCTGCATTAAGCTTTACATAATAGACCATATACCCAGGCTCAACGTTTGCAGACTGGGCAGTGCTATCAAATACAACATTTTCATTCGCATCTAACAGTCGAATACGAATTGTATCGGTTTTAGCAAAATTTGGATTTACTTCTGAGACGCCAGGGTATTCAAATCTTGGAAATTGAAGAGTGACAAGTTGTACAGAGCGCGGCTGACTTAAAGTGATGGTTGCCGTTGCTGATGTAGCTCCGCTTGCAATATCAACGCGCCAAACGTCATCACTTTGAGCATTGGAAAGATTAGCAACAACGCGGTTGTCTGTTCTTTCTTGACTTGCATGAAACGTCGTGTCTGCCAGGTCAACCCAATTTTGCCAAGCAAGAAACGTACCTTGAATGTTAGCCAAGTGCGGTTACTTCTGTTTGAATTGTTGCGCCTAAGCGATCTTCCTGGCTGTAAACAATGCCACGATAATCTGTAATAAACCTGTCGCTCTGCAACTCAACACAGCTTCCCATGTCTAAAAACAATCCCTGTCTTCCAAGATCGGCCCTGTAAGGAACACGCTGCGCTGCGGAAAACTGAACCGCTTGTTTTGCAATCTGTGCAGCGTCATTTAAATTAATAAAATACGTTGTTAAAACGGACTGATCGATCGGTGCAATGCCGCTCGATCCGCCAACACTTTCCGAGCCTTCAAGATTAGGGCGTTGTAGCCGATCGGCAACATCGCTATTAGCTGCTGGCGATACCTCATCCTCAGTTACTGGCGACGCCGTATTTTGATACGTAAACGGTTGAACAAATCGATTTTCATCAGGCCGTGGCTCTACGCGCAGATTAAATATCTGCTCATTTCGTAATGACAGATTCGTCAGAACGAACTCCGGCGCGAGAAGCCTTCCGACAGAAAGCTTGTCACTTCGACCAACGCCGTAATAGCCATTTACGCCACCAAGCAAGTCATCAAAAACCTGACGCACTGTAGTAGCCTGCGCACCAGTGTAGTAATAACCAATCTTCCCCTTTGGTAGGTTATTAAAAGAAGAAAGATTGACCTGATCAGCGGCAAGAAATGCCCGATTACGTGCAAGACGATAAAGAATTGTGCCCGTCACCGCGCTATAGCCTGTTTTATTATCGCCTAAAACTCCAACACGAAGTGGAAATACTAAGCCCGGTAAATTGACGCCAATCCGAAAAATGCCATTTTCCAAACTTGTGGCATATTCACCCGCATTAAGTGTTGCAGAAGCAAGGCTATCGTAATCTCTAAAGTCTCCAACAAATGTGTAATCGAGGCCGCCTTCTCTCACCCAATCAATGCCTTGGATTGGACCATCGTTCACGGCATATATGTTATCACCAGCGTTTATCAGAACCGGCTCAGCGCCCCAGATCTCACCTAATGCAACGGGCTTTAACCTGCCTTTGACATTCTGATCACCTGTCAGTTTTCCATTACCGGTATACTGACGAAGCTGAAACGGTCGATCTAATTCGTCGGCAACTGTGGTAACGCTTATTCGAATCTGCGTCCGCGTTGCTTCGACATCGTCGATTATAGCTTCGTAAATCAACCACCAATCTTCTGATGGCGTTGACGGCTCACCAAGATAGGCTCGAATTTTTTCGCCTGGCAGAATGTAATCTCTAATTAAAAAGTCGAGTTTCCCATCAGGATTACTCAACCTGACGTCACCAATATTTCTTTGGCCGCGCCTTGGATCTGATACATCCACAGGGATTTCACGGGAAATCCGCCCTGGCGAAATAACCCGTGGCAACGCTCTTACATTAGCCCGTAATTTATCGTGCGGCGAACCAATCCAAGGCCGAGTGCCAAACAAAAAAGTATCTCTTTGACGTTGTGTTCTTGGTAACGACAAGGCACTTAACGCTATGCCTGAACATGGTGCCGCCGCTCTAAGGTCAGTTCCTTCTAAGATGTTTTGATATTCAACAACAACTTGTTGCCTGGCTTCAAATTCAAGAAATAACGACTGGTTTGTGACCCGTCCGTTGACAATTCGATTTAAAAGCTCGTTTTCAATTTGAAATGTGGGCGCTGTCGAAAGGGCAGCATCCGACAAAGCAAATATTGAAGGCACATTAAGCAGCCCTATTTAGATTTTTTAATTCGGTTAGTTGAGCGCGTGCCAACACTTCCATGCGATCCATGCGCTCATCCAAATCACGGATTGAATCCTCAACACGTTCAGAGCCGCGATCAATTGCTTCAATAGTTAGCCTTTGCAATGATGGAAGGTCTGTGAGCGACGTGCTTAACTGCGCTAGGGTATCAACAAGAGGGCGCAGGGAGCTTTTAACTGCATCAGCAAAGACAAGCTCAAAGCCATTGCCCAATAACGTACTTCCAACAAGCTGTGCTGCGTTATCGTTAGCAGCCTTAGGCGTCAGGCCTAATCCGTCAGTAATTAAACTAAGAAGCTCTTCACTGCTAGCAGGGCCCGCCGTAAGCAATGCCGTAAAGGCCTCCGTGCTTTCAAGAATATCGCGGATCTCAACAAGCAAATCATTACTTGTATCTAGCGCTTGAATTTGCCGCTCGGTATCGCTGGCAACCTGTAATGCAGCTTGCTCAGCTTCCAAAGCCGTGTTTTGGCTGAATTCTAATATGTCTTGAAATTCAGAGGTGTTGCCAAAGATCGACCGCGCATCGTCCACAAGGTTCTGTATGACTTGCGGCAACGCTGCCGCCGCGCTTTCATTGCCGCGGCCTATTTCAACCAATAGCTCCGTTGCACGAGCGCGTTGAATGCCAATGCTTTCGCGAGGACTTGCAACTTGAAAGTCACTACGCAGATCAGTGTTAAGCTGTGCAAAGTCTTGCGCAAATTGTAAGAAATCTGATTGGCGCTGTTCTAGCTCTTGTCGACTAAAGTCTAAGTTTTCCCGAATAGTGGCCGATGCTTCATTAAAGAGACCCAAAAAGCTTTCAACTTCTTGTATGGCTTCATCGCTTAAACCATCAAAAAATGCGCGAAGCTCTAAAGCACTCAGTCTAGAGACTTGATCTAAGTCAGCGCCTAATTGCTCAGCGGCTTTTGCGCGCTCATCTTGCGCTTCAAGTAGACGCTCCAATTGATCTAATGGTCCGTCAAGAAACTGATCAATATCACCAGCGACTTGCTCGTTGAATAATTCGGTTTGACGATCATAAGCACGCGCTAGCGAAGCAGTAACGACCTTCGCGTCTACACCAAGATCGATAAGAGTTTTTTCTATAACGTCAAACTGACTTAGGATTTCGGTAAAGGCAATTCCGCTTGAGACCAAGTCATCAATAAATTGCTGAATGTCCAGCGATATTGATCGAAAGACAGGATTCAGTGGATTATTGAGATTGACGCCAAGGTCAACAGCATCTATTAAAACAGAAGAAATATCCTTTCCTAAATTCTGCAACTCAAACTGCACTGGATCTTTAACAGACAGTATACGGTCATTAATATCCGACAAGAACTGATCACGCAGCGTTTTAAGTGCGAGATCCCTTGCCTTTATCAGTTCTTTTTCGGCCTTGGCATTATCGCGTGTTTTAGCTATAGCGCTGTCAAATACGCGATTAAGTTCATCAATGGCTTGACCATATTCACTAACGGGCGGCTCGGCACTCGCTAGTATTTGATCGAGAAACTCTAAGACACCAACCAAGTCCTCAAGCGGTGCATTGGCCTCGGCAAGGGCGGTGGCAACGGTTGATAACGTTTTATTGCCGCCTTGCAGTTGCGACAGCGTAAGACGTACCGCTTCAGCGACAGCATCTTGTGCGCCTTGTTCAGTCGGTGCAAAAACTTCAGGCTCAAACGGTCTTCCATCATCTCCTTGAAAGCCAACAGAAATGCCATTGTTGTCAACGTTGATATTTAAAAAATTAGCATTTGCGCCGGAAACACCGCCGCGAATTCTGCCGCCGACAAGATCTAATATCAATCGATTGACTTCGTCAGTAGACGAAACAATTTGCTCTAAGATACCTCTGTTTCGATTGCTTTCGTCGGTATCTCGTTTTTGACCAAAGTCGGTCGATCCGCTGCCATCGAGGCGAAAGACGGCATTAACGCCTTCGGCGGAAACAGGACCCGCAAAAAGAGAGCCAGCAAAGGATCCCAGAATACTGCCAACGGCAGAGCCGATAGGGCCTAATATACTACCTAAGGTGCCGCCGAGGCTTTTACCCAAAGCACCACCAACGGCTCCAATTACGCCTGAACCAATTTGAGACTCAATGCTGCTTCCAAAAAGCGAGCTACCAACGGCGGTACCGATAGAACCAGCAATTAAACTTGGCAGCGATACTGAGAAGTTACCAAAGAAGCTTTCCTCTTTTGCTTGTTCAGATGCATTCCTTGCCGCGTTTTCAACAAAAGGATTGGCAATCTTTGATCGATCATTTGCTGGAACATCAAAGCGCCCTAAAAAACTATCGGCAGCTTCGTTTGCTTCTTTCTTTGTTCTGTTAAAGACCTGGCTGCCAATGCCACCGACAATGGCTGATGCCCCTGCGCCAATAGCAAGTTGAGTAATAAGAGCATTTTGCGTTGACTCATTGCTTGCCGCAAAAGCCAATCCTAAACTGCCAATAGTGCCGGAAAGCGAATCGACAGCCGACACAAACTGTCGTTGGCCCGTCGTCTCAGCCGTTGTTTGTCGGTTTACTGATATATCCTGAACCGGGCCGGTTTGTTGAACACCAAGCGTTGCAGAATTAATGGCTGTTTGTGGTAATACGTTAAAGCCAAAGCCTGTTGTGGAAACGCTCGAGAAGCTGCCCACTGCGCTCGAAAGCAAACCGGACAATTGCTGCGTAAGCGGTCTAAATAAGACACGAAGAAAGTTTTCTTTTAGGTCGTTGAGAAAATTATCAAATACATCCCGCAAACCGTCAACGCCATCGGTCCCGCCACTGACAATGGCATCTTCTAAATTGACCGCTAAGTTATCAAATGGCGCTTGCAATAAGGCGCGCTGCTCTTGTATCGCAAATAACTGATCGTCCAGCAAAACAAGTTGTTCTGCCAGAATCCTAGCATCTTCAGTTCTAAGTTGAGTGTTTTCTCTTTGGAGATTTAGAACTTCTTGCGCAATGGCAAGTTCTCGGTCGCTTATTGAAGCGGCAACAATTAACTCTTCCTGCGCCGCTATTTCTTCTGCAAGTTTTTTGCGTTGTTCAAGAGCTTTGTTGGTATTACGAAGGCTGACTAATTCTTCCGCTTGAGCACGAGAAACATTTCTTGCCTCAGCGCCAATTGATTTGTAATAATCCTGAAATTGATCCAGTAGCCTTATTTGTTCAGCACTCACATCATCTGGTGCTAACAATATTTCTTGGTCAACACGAAGCTTTTCAATTTCTTCCTGGATTTTTTCTAATGCCATTATGGCATCATTAGAAATGCCCGCAGCTAAACTTTTTCCGACGTTTGTTGCTTCATCTGCGGTATCAGATATACCGCGCTTAAGGTTTTGCGCTTCCTGCTTACGAGATTCTAATTCTTCAGCTATTTTATTGGCAAAGCCCGCAGCCTTTCGAAATTCGTCGTTTAGAACTTCCAATTCGTCAGGATTTTGAACTGTTGCAATCGCTTCGTTGATCGATGAAACGCTTGATTTAACCAGTTGCTCTTGTTGTTTTAAAAGCTCGATCGGCGCATTATCAACGTCGAGATCCCAGCGAATGCGCGTCTGTAACTCATTCTCTAACCGTTCGGACAAACTGACTAAATCTGTAAGTTCCTTACGAATTTTGTCCACTTCTTCGCTGTTGGTTCGTAAAAACAGACCATTGCGCTGAGGTGCAGTACGAGAATTTAACTCAATGTCTTGAAATGCTAGTTTTGAGATTCGTTGTTCAACAATTTTTGCTTGTCGCTCAACGGTTTCAATCGATGCTTCATCAACATCAAGATTATATCGAACTTGGATGCCACCGACATCAGGTAGCAAATTACGTAAACGCTGAATTGTTTTATCGGTCAGGTTAAAGGCGTCTGCAAGCTCTACGGCGCGATCACGAACCCATCGCAACACACCGCCTAGTGCATCACGTAAGCCCTGAATAATGCTTGAGCTGAAAAGCATTTGAATTGCTTCAGATGCCGTCTCAACGCCAAAAGCAAACTGAACAATCTCGTCTCGAAAAACTATGATCCCGCCAACAGCTGCAGCAATTGCCGCAACTGGCGTTGCTAATGCCGCTAAGGCCGCGCCAAACGCTGTGATAATGCCCGGTGCAAAAACCGTTGCAATTGCTGCGCCTAAGGCCGTGACAACGCCCTTGATCGTATTAACAACTTTGACTTGGTTTTCGTCAATTGCCAAAAAGTCTTTTAGAGCTTTTACCGGCCCCTCAATTGCGTTAAATAAGTCCTGACCAAGAAGCTCACCAATATCACCAACAACATTTTGCAACTGCTTTAGAGCGCCAGTACCAATCGCCGCTGCAGCCTCAGCCTGTCCGCCATACTGTCGTTCAAGTTCTTCAAGAATTAATCCTTGAGCCTCTGCAAGTTGATTGGTTTGAGCAAGTGTTTTAATTGTTTGCGTTTGAGATTCGCTAAACTGAATACCCGACCTCGATAAAGCCGATAGGTTTTTAACCGGATCGTTTAATGCCTTACCTAATTGTATTGATGCGGACTTTAGATCGCCGTCAAGAACAGTCGATAAATCCAACGCAACCTTTTGCGTTCTTAAAAATTCATCCTGTGCTATATTTGTAAAGGTAAGAAGCTGAGCGGTTACGCCATTTAGGATTTGCTCGTCACCAAAGAGCGTTATGGCTTGTAATTCACCTGCTACTTTTTTTAGCTCGCCTGCCCCAAAACCTGCCGCCTGACTTGTCGATATGATTGCTTGCTCAACCTTGGCAATTGATCGAGCCTGCTCATTGAAAAGACGAAAAAGCTCCGTCGTCGCAAGTCCACCGAGCACGCCACCTAATGCGGCAAAAGCGGTTTTTAATTGACGTGCCTGAGCTTCCGTTCGCTTTGCTTGTTTTTCAAGGCCGCTTAATCGTTTTGTGCCTTTTTTGATGCCATCCGTTTTTACGACAAGGCCTAAGCTAGCGATAACGTCTGTTGTCACGCTTTTGCTTTCCTTTGTCTTGACGTTTTTGTTTTTTTGCCATGGCGTCTAAAAAAAGACGGTCAATTGCAATGAGAAGATTTAGTTCGTGGGCCGCGATGGGTGTTTTTGTGAGGTGTGACCAGCTTGATATTTCCGTAAACTGCAACGGATTTGGAGCGTTGAGACCATAAGTTCTTTGCGAGGAAATTATTAAAAACCATCGCCACAAATAGGCATAAAACTCCGGCGGGTTCAGCAACGGCTGCTTTAATATGATACCGTGCTTTTGCGCATGTTTGAGATGCGTAGAAACATCTGTATCGGAAGCAACGGTCGCGTCAAAAGTCGTTTTTGCAAACTCAATTAAGCGCTCTGCTTCCTCTTGAAAAAATTTTCCGGATCAGCGCAAAAATCTAAAGCGGCTTTTCTGAGATATTCATGACCCGGATGGGAGAAAAACGCACGAATGTTTTCAATCGTACAAGGTAAATCAACGACTTCGCCTTTGTCGTTGACAATCCGCCAATTCTTTACGCGATTAGCAACTGCTTCAACCAGATAACTGTAAGTTTCATCAATCTCGCGATCGGCCTCAATTGCTGTAGGTACTTTTACGCCATTACGCTTTTCTTTTTGCGTTTTTATATATATCTCGCGTTCAACCTGACGTTTGTATTGACGAGAGGGCTCTGCATCCGGACCCCAAAATTCAATCCAACCGACCTCTCCATCTTTATCATAGACAAATTCGCCCACCGAATTAATCAGCTCCATGCGTGCGGAAATATCCTGCGGAGCGGAAAGCCCCAACGCGGCAAAGTCCATAAATGTCTCCTAAATTTTTTTCTTAAACTATTGAAGAGTCTTGAATCAGAATGGTCGTCTGATCAGAGCCAGCAGCACCATCAGCCAATCGATAGGCTGTAAAGCCCATGGTTAGGACAGCCGGACCATCAGGGTCATCGAGACCAGCGGAATTAAATTTGACGCGAGGCAGAAAAACACTTGTAAAGGTTTTAGGGTTTGCGCCAGGAGCTTCACAAAACAACTCTATAGATGCCTCTGTCTCATCATCAAAAAGACGCTGCGTGGCAATTGTATCGCGCAATAGAGTAATTGTTCCAGTGACGTCCGCTACCCTGCCGTAAAATACATCGGGAGACACGTTTGCAAATGCCAATGCTTGGTTTTGTATTCCTGTGTTTATCGTAACACTTGCCCCTGTACAAACAGCGACGGCTTGTCCATTTATTCGTATAGCACCAATGGTCGAAGAAAGAGCGGCACCCGTTCCTGCTTCCGTTGGACTAGTCAACGAAACAGATTCATATTCTGATCGATCAATCCCAATTCCAGAAAACGTTACACCGACCGGCTGATCTGGCTGAAAGTCAAGGGTTAGCGATCCAATTTTACAACCGTAAGCAACGTCAGAAATGGTGTTGGCGCTGTCATGACGCTCAATGGTAAATGTATCTTTAGTGTGACCAGTTAATGGAATAAAACTAGACTGACCCGGCACCGTTATCGTTGCCGTCTCACTAGCAGCCGAATCTGCAAGCGGCGCACCGCCATCAACCACAACGGCGGAAAAAGACCCTGGCGCAACGTCACTTGTAATTCTAATATTTCGATTATTAATGCCTGTCTCCGTCATGTTTGAAAAACGAAAGACTTGCCCGAGTCGTAAATCATCATCGACAAAACTTCCACCGCCTGCACGCGCTACAACGCCACTAGCAATTGAAAACCCGTCGCCCCCTGATGCAGCAACAGCCGTTACCGTGTTAAAATCTTGACGCAGAACAGCGGCTAAAAATTCTTTGTAATCTCCAGCAAAATATTCCGTAACGAGTTCAAAATTAGCCGAACGTGTACCGTGATTAACATTGACATCTTGAAAGTCTGTTCGCTTTTCAGCCGATCGCACTTCTACCTTATCAAGATCAAGTGTACCTGTAACGCGACGTAACTTTGTCCCGCCTGCGCCTGATTCTTCAACATTTGGTGTCGTTTCTTTTTTGTACGCAAAATAGGTCGTACTGGCTTGGGTGATCGCCATTGGTATTGTCTCCTAATTGTAAGAAAATGTGCGGCGATCGCCGCGGCGTTACGTTGACGCTAGAATGTCAACGCGAAACGGTACCTCCACGATCGTGCGCAGAAATGCGCCTTCTCGCTGAAAGTCACGTTGCGATGGACGCACTTCGATGTGCGCCGATGTTTGTTTTTCCGTGACCGTTTCACCTCTTCCATTTTCTGGAAAAAAGTGAGTCACATGATTATTTGAGAGCTCTCGCATACTCCGTAAACTGTTTTGTCTGGAGCGCGGGACCCAAATGTCTATTTGATAGATGCTCTCCACACGAGAGTAGACGCCATCCCCAAATGCAAAAGTATAAGGATCGAGCGGTAACAAGATGCCACGTCGAAAAGCATTACTTTCACTAGACTTTTCTGAATTAAAAATTTGATCGGGTCGCAGTGTTTCCAACAAAGGAAACGTCAACGCTATAAGCTTACGATAAAACGCAAGCTCCAAATCATACGTATCCATTACTTATAAATTCAGACTTTTGTTTCGTAGTAGCGTTTTTTGGCTTTAGCTGTAACAGCTCGCGCAACACCCTTAGCAATACGTTTCCACGCCCTTGCGGTCACTCGTATGACGCCCTGAGGCGCCTTACCTGAATATCCAAACTCTATTCTACGCGCCACCTCGTCATGGTTTGCATAGAACGTATCTTGACCAAATTTGATTGCTTGCGTTGGCTGCTGAAGACGTCGCCTTGTATTGGTTTTGCTTTTGTCAGGACCACGTTGTTGATCACCAGGAAAGCCATTAAGTCCGACTTCCCATTCAGAAACATATTCACCTTCAGCAACAGGCGATTTCTGTATTAATCTGCTTGCCACACGCTTGTTTGATTCCTGAGCAGCAAAGTCTAATTGCTCTTTAAGCAGTTTCTGAAATTCTTTAATGCCTTTTTGCATTAGGCCATACGCCTTATCGCATACCAATAACCTATTGGCGTTGGCACATACGGATGACCCTGCGACTGTACAACGTCATAGCGAACCGTGTTAATCTCAATAACGTCATTTTCGCTTAGTGTTGTTTGCAAATCTTTATGCGCTATCAGCACCTTTAAGTCTGACATTGCCATAAACCCTTGCTCTACGTCTTTAATCGTCGGTCCAGCAACCATTCCATAAACGGGCGTTGATATGGACAACCAACGCGTTGCAAGAGGATCTGATTGGTCGGCAACGCGAGAGCGTCGAATAACGTATATTTTAAATAGATTTGCGCTATCAATCACTTTTGGTAGAATGTTTTCACGAAGTTTTTCTAAAACACGCGCCAAGCGTTTGTTCGCAAATCCAATTGAAGGCGTCGTCGCTCCATACCCAATTGGCGAAGGCCCAAAAACTTGCGTAGCATTTCCATCGATTTCCCAAATTAAAGACGATGAGGCCGTACTTGATAACGGCGCTTTGCTGCTCATAACTTACTCTTTAAGCAATTGTATATTGACGAAAACCGTCGAGAAGCGCTCGAACCTCTGTTGGAATACCGTAGCCGCTCGACAAATTGTTTTCGCCACCAAAGTCAAAACTCCCGATACCATCAATACCGACTTTTTGCAGCGGACCGGTCAAGTCTTCGCCAAGCTGCAATTGATCCATTTTGCTTCGTGCAAACAAAATGCAAGCATGCTCTAGCGTTTGAGGAAGTGTCCTGTTTGTTTCGTCATCGGGCAATACCCAACCGGCCTTGTAAGTTACCGTAAGTGGGTTGCCGTACATATATTCCCGATAGCCATTTGAAATTTTAAACAACTGACCCAACTGTTTTCGTGCAACAAAACTCCAATTCGGATTGTCAGTTGTCCAACTTGCATTTGTCACCGTAGTTGACGCAGCAACCGACAGCTGAAGCGTGTTATTGTCGACTACAGAGGCAACAGTGGTCACAAGATCAGCACCATCTTCACCAGCGCCAACAATGGTAATTTCTTGATCGACAAAATTTGCCGTAAAAGGAGCTCCATAAAAGCCCGAGGTAGGTGCAAACACATCGCTGCCTGCCGTCATGGCACCATCACTAGCCGTAACTAGTCTTTTTATCGTTTGCATACCATCATATACAGTTTCAACACTCACAATTGGTCGTTTAGAAAGCTGTATTTGTCGAACACTGCATAAATCGTAGAATGTCTCGGATATCGTTTGCACACCTAAAGAGACGTTGCCTGTCTCATCTCGCGTGCGCCCAAGATAAAAACCAATGGCTTCAGAACAGTAGGTTATGACCGTCGGCAATAACGTATCTTGGCTATCATCAAGCTGCAAAGCTAACTTTAAATTTGTGAGAGTCGTAAGATTGTTTGAGACCGCGGGCTCAATAACGTCATAAGTCGAGTATTCCATTACCACTTATTACCGTCATGATCTTTTTGCGTCAGATCGCGCCCTCGGTCACCCTTTTCGCCCTTATCGCCTTTTATCGAAACACCATCCTTACCGTCGCGACCATCACGACCTTTTTTGGATGCCATCTTCCAGTCTTCAGAGTCTCGCTTAAACGGTTCTGGATTGTCTTTGACCGCAATCCACGTACAACCATTACGCATGATCATATCACCACGCTCATAAACAGCGTTGGGTTCATAGTTTTTAAACAGAGGCGTAGCAAATTTCAACTTGCGAACCTTTACCAGATCGCCCCGAACAAAACGAAGCTCAAAATTCCGATCGTCGATTTGTTCAAACTCAAAATCATCAAATCCCCAACCAGCTTCGCCGCGAGGACCCATAACGTGACCTGTATTTTTCTTTTTGCCGTCCGTATAGATAGTAATTAGGTCGCCGGCTTGATTAACGTAAGCATCGTCAAGACCAACACCATTTTTTCCATCGACGCCATCTTTTCCATGACTGCCTTGAAGGCTTTTAAGCCATTGCTTTTCAGTACCTTTAAATTGATGTTTTAATGCGAGTTCGTAGGCCGACAATCCATTTTTGCCATCGGCTCCGGGTTTGCCGTCTTGACCATAAGCGCCGTCCTTACCATCAACCCCATTTAGCCCTGGCGCGCCGTCTTTGCCGTCAGCTCCATTGGCGCCCGGATCACCCTTTTCGCCTTGCTTTCCGTCTTGACCGTCTACGCCGTCGCGTCCGTCTTTTCCATCTAATCCGTCTTTTCCATTTAGGCTTTCAAGCCATTCCAGCTCGCTGCCCTCAAATCCATGGCTTTTTGCTATGTCAAATGCGGACTTGCCGTCTTTAATATTTAATGCAGAAATTATTTTTTGAATGTCATCAGACAAGGTGTTTTTGGTATTGACGCTTAAAGCAAATTTTTCATTTAGAGCTGTAATATTTGACTTAAGCTCGGCTATCTTTTGATCGAGCATCGCTGTGTCTGCATCTTTGCCATCGACACCGTCACGCCCAACAACAATACTTAATTTGTCCGTTCGACCATCTGTGTAATCTGCGTTTAAATGGTGGTCTCTATCAATAAAAATCTTTGACAACCCGATACCGTCAACGCCGTCCTTACCATCAATGCCATTGCGTCCATCCTTACCATCAACGCCGTCTCGCCCATCCTTTGGTTTTGGCAACGCATCGACGTAATCAGTAAGGCTTTGCTTTAAAGTCAAATACAACCGATCGTGAATTGCCTCTTCGTCAGCGTCTTTACCATTAATACCGTCACGACCGTTAACACCGTCAGCACCATCTGCGCCCGGCTGTGGTTCCGGCAGTGAATCAAGTCGCGCCTCAAGCCTGATGACGCGTTCACGCAGAGCAGTGTTTTCCTGAACAATAGGTTCTATTTTAGCATTGATCGCGTTTCGAATGACCGGCGCAATTTCAGCAACAAAGTCTGCTTCATTCATTGAAGTTCCTGCTCTAAAAGGCTTCTGACTTTTGTGCAGTCGAATGCTTGTTGCTGCTCAACCTCAACATCATCGTCGCTATCGTCATCATCTTGATCATCAGTTGAACTTTCTAAAATCGGAACTGATTCAGCATCAATTGCTGGCGTTAAGCCAACACTGTTGATAAGTATTTCGTCGCGCTTTGAAAGCGCTTCAAGACTGTGATCTTGTTTTTGACCGTAAAGGGCGTCACCACCTGGTTTGGCTGGTAGATGAAACCTTGCACGCGCTTCATTTGGGGTGAATATTTTAGCTTGAACGGCTGAACTAAGTGTCTCTATCTGGGTTTGTGGATCCATCTTAGTCAAATCGTCTTCGACAATATCAATTCGCCGCGTAACGCAATCGAGCCCTAATCCTTCGCTAAGGCACATTTCAAAAGAGGCAATGTGCGCATGCAAACAATTCGACAAATAGTTTTTGTCGTATTGTGCAGCATTGGAATATTTTGGATCTTCACCAATACCAAGCTTATAGGACGGCACATGAAATGCCGTACATATTTGCTTCTGCGTCATTTGGCGTTGTTCAATGACCTGACTATCAACTGGGCTGATTGTCATAGTTTTATACGTCATGCCATTTTCAAGAACAGCAATTTTTCCTGAATTGTCGCCACCAAAGTTGATCTGAAACTGCTCTTTTAAGCGTTTTGCTTCGTCAGGATCAATTTTCTGTGGTGCAATGAGCAACCCACCGGGCCGACCGCCATTTCGAAACAACGCCGCCATTACCCGCGTTATGTAATTAGCTTGTTTTGCGGCCATTGCAATTGTCGATATCGGCGATACACCAACCAGCGGATGAAAAAGCGTATTCATCCGATCATGAATAATTTCAGACGCCGGCACCGTCGTAAACTGATCATTTGTCGATAAATCATCAGGTTGAATTTTGTAAAACACAGAGGCGCCAGGCGCTTCCAATACTTTGACCTTCGAAGGGTCTAAGATGTAAAGCGCTACAACAACACCGCGGTTATCTCGAACTTTTAAAACGTATGTGTTGCCATACAAAAGCTTGGACGTAATCCAGTGCTGTCGAAATTGAATATTATTTTGATATCGGTTTGGTTTCTTAATAACGGGCGAATAAGCCGGATTATTAACGGCTTTCCAAATGTCACCAGACTTTTCGACAAGTTGCATCGACAGCTTTGCGATGTCAGATGCAATTAGATCAATACATGCGTAAACCGTCTCATTTTGAACCGCGGTATCTTTGTTGGCGTAAATGTCGCGCTGCCACGCACCGGTAAATGCCTCTATGGCAAACGGCGACCATGGCGAGTGCATCGGTGATAGATTGGTTGGCGCAACAGCGGCTTTTTCACGCGTCAGCTGAAACCCAAAAGGTAATTGCACTAGTCAGCGTCGCTTTCTGTTTTAGGCCCCCTAAGAGTTGCACGCTTTGACTTTGTTGTGACTTCTTGGCCCGCAGTGTCATCTTTGGGCTTTTGCAATACCTGATCTTTTGTCGCATTACGTTCAACAAGTGTATTTTTCAAATCTTTCGCCGGTGCACGCGGCGTAAATTGTTGTGTCGGTTCAGCGTCATCACGAACCAAGGTCTTAACAATTTGTCGTGTCTTTGTAAGAGCCTCTAAAACGTCTTTATCCGTTGACGTAAATTCTTCACCTGATCGATACCGACGTCCGTCATGCAATAATCCACGATTAACATAATATCTATACGTCATATTGAAGTCTTTCATTATGCTGGCATACCAATCTGCGTGGTCGCCAATCAACTTACGTAAAACTGATAAGTCAGGGTCTTTTTTTCCACCGTAGGGCTGATGTCCCTGGGCTAAGCCAGCGCGTCCGGGCATGCCTTTGATGCCAACAGTGCGCTTTTGCGGAAACACTTTTCGATCTGTTGATCGTTTCCAAAATTCAATGTCGTAAAGCAATCGTGGTGTTTGGATAATGTTCCAAAAGCGCTCGATAGCCCCACCACTAAACACTGTGCACCGCAATGAGCAATGTCGATCATTGCCATGCGTGAAATACATTCGCGCTATAGGATTGTAATAAACAGCCCAACCTTCGCCAAAGACTTCAGCGCTGTCTTTGTTTGCAACAATCCAAGAAAGCCAGTTGGGTGCGTAGTAATCATCATCTTCAACAATCGTCACTAATGCGTCAGATGCAACGCATTTCATCGCCTCAACAAGGTTTCGACCTTGAGTGTTCTGACCAAATTGCCAAACCGGTTTTGGCCGAATAACTTCTAGTGTCCAACAATCTCGATTAAAATCTATCGGTTGAGGCTCAGCGCCATCATCAACAATTATCCAATGGACGGGACCATTATAATCTTGCAGCGTCATCATGCGGCAGAGCAACGAAAACGCCTCCGGACGTTCACCCGTTGGCGTTAGTAAAGTCAGCATAGATATTCAAGCAAACGCTGAACAATCGCGTCGTGAGCATGATGTTGTGCGACATAAGCACGTGGCCGTTGTTCACTCATTGCGGCTTTAGCCAATGCATGCAGATCAACAAAGGTTGGATTTACGCCACCACGACCGCTGTAATTGTGTTCTTTTGCCTTTTTAAGATCGGCACAGACAAGGGGCCCGTTGTTATAGGGTCGATCATCTATGATGAAAGTCGGAGCACCACAAGACATTGCTTCAAGTGCAGCACGCCCTGATGCACACACCAATCGAGCACGTTGCATCTGCTCTTTGGCTTGTGCCGCCAAGCATTGCTTAAGCCAAACAAAGTCAAGGTTTAGATCTGATGCAAGCTCATTCAAACCCAAATTTGATGACGCGCGGTAGCTATAAAACAATAGAGTTCGGCGCTCTTTATTAGGCGCTGGCACCCAATAAGCTATGTTGATAGGCTGCGGCAACAAACGCCGTTCACCGCCCCAGAATGTGCAAACTTCCTCTGAGGTGTAGACTGTTGTAAAATTATGCGACGGCTTTTCTTCGTCAACGATGCCATGACAGACGCTAACGAGCTTTTGGCAAAGCTTATTTAAAAACCCTGTTTTTTCAACGTTTGCAAAAATGCCAAAATCATATTGACGTTTTGGTATTGGCTGGCCTGGACCCCAGACATCGCAGTCATGGCCCAATAGCTCTAAATGATTTTTGACTGTTAGAATCCACGAAGCAACGCCGCCAAAGGCAACGTCACCTCGTGGAGGATTAAGTGCAGTAAATAAAAAACGCGCCACTAATACTAGGACGCAGCTCCTAGATAAGTTGCACCAGTAATGAGCTGAACCGCAGCAGGACGCGCTTTTACAAAGTTAATTTCACGCGTAACCTTCATGCCAACCATTTCAGTTTGGAACAACGAAACGACGGCTGCTCCAGTTCCATCACGGCCAGACATTGTTGGTGCATCATCCATTTGAACAGATGCTTGATCCGAGAACTCAACATCAACATTTCCGTCATCAGCAAGCAGAATGTTCTGTGAACTAATCGCAATCAAATTGCCACCGGCAACAGAATTTGACGCCGTAAGCGGACGACCATCAAGGTTTCCGTCTTCACGTAATTCAGGAAACTCATAAACACCTAATGATGATTTCAGCAATCTGAGAGATTTACGAATGTTTTCAGTCGTAACGTAATCGAGCGTATTTTCAGAAATATCTGCAGCCGAGAACCCTTCAAACAGGTTCATCAAATCAGTTCGAGCATTGTCTGCTGTATCACCGACCGATGCGATACCAGATACGCCGTTTAGCAGTCCTGCTGGCGAAACACCTGCAACACGCGCATCAGCGGAAACTAGTTTAGTATCAACGGTATTGATAACGACCCCAGCTAAGGCATCGCGAACGGCCTGCTCCGCATTAATGTGAGACAAGCGCATTTGCTCTTTCGTCAAGATCGCAAGGCCACCAACCTTTGTATGCTCAACCGTTACCGTGTCAAACGCACCGGCTGACACTGGAACAGCGTTGCCCTCGCCAAACCAAGCGCCACCAACGTCAGTCGTCATACGCGGTACTTTAACGTTAAACGGAACCCGGCGCATGCGGCTCGCAAGTTGATCAATGATCGTACGTGGGCGCAAGAAATCAATAAACTCGGTGCCAATAGTATTTGGCTCAGCAATTGTATTTGCCCAACCCGCATCATCACCGGTCCAACCACCATCAACAGCAGCTTTTTGGAACATCAATGATTGTGCAATACGCGCATCATCCGGATAATATTTTTCAGCAATCTGAGATGCCAGAAGCGCATTACCGTTTGCGTGATACAGACAAAGCGCCTTGCGGGCAAATGGAATACCCGGAGGAATATTATCATTTGGACGAACATTTGTAATTTTGGTCTCGGGCTTGTCGCTTGATTTTTTCTGCTCGACCGGCTTTGCCTTTTCTTTTGCCGTAACATTATCCTGCACACGCGCAATTCGAAGCATTTTACGAACGCCCGCTAATTCAGCTTCTAGTTCGTCAAATTTATCTTCTTGATCTTCATCAAGATTATCAACATCAATTGATTTTATAGCAGATAGAATGCGATTTTCATCTGCCTCTAGCGCCGAAATGCGCTCAGATACCGTTGTCATTTTGCTTTTCCTTTGAAATGACTTTTTCGTTTGTGCCCAAGCGCGGGCGGGGGTTTTGTCTGTTGTCGATGCATTGCCCAGCGCGGCGCGCATTTTTCGATCAACAGATCTAATCTGATTTATATTGGCGTCTGGATTTGCCGGAATTGTCACAAGTGACAATTCAACAATTTCGTAATCGTCAAAGACAAATCCGCCTTTGTCATTCATCCGACTGGCTGTTCCGTTAAAGCCGATTGACACGGCCTTAACCAATCCATCACGTACTGAAACCCATGCCCTATTGATTTCATCCGCCATTTCTTTTGGATAGTCTGGCTTTGGGTAATTAAATGTTGCTTTAAATGGGATGCCATCTTTTGTAGAACGGCCTAGCCTTACTTCACCGACAGGTGCGCTATGGTCATGCTGCCATAAAAGAGGGATTGTTTGAGCAAAGCGCGCGCCCAACGGCTCAACAACATCAAGCATACGATCCGGGGTTGGCGTTGTTGCAATACCTTCGATAATACGCTTTTGCTTGTCGTCTGTATTTTTTACATGCAGAATTGAATACGCACGCTGATTGCTCTCGCGCGCCGCGCTGTCAGGCATTAGTATTTTTCCATATTTTGATTTGTCTTAGATGAAGAAAACTTCGTGTCTTTTGTTTTCTTCTGTTTTCGGTCCGTGGGCAGAACCAATAGCCATCGCCATTGAAACAAGAGCGTCTATCTTCGACTTTCCTGATTTTTCTTTGTTAAACCGTCGAAGGCCCGCCGTGCTTTCCACAAACGTTGCAGAAGCTGCAGCGTAACCAAGTATTGGGTTTGCTTGAAACCGTATGCGACGTTCTAAAATCAGCTTTTCAAGGTCAGTTATGCTTTGAGGCATAGACAAACCAGAGTCTCTAGCAATTTTCCAAGTTTGAGGATGCTCTACAATTGGAATATCAATTCCCAGATCATCTATCTCTTGCTGAAACCTTTGATACAACCAAGAATCATAAGCTATCTGCTCAACGTCATATTTTGTTGTTAAGCTGACAAGTTCTCTGGCAACCTCATCCAGCCGAATGACCTTGCTATCAAAAATTTCTAAATGATTTGGGTTTTCAGCAAACCTAGACCAAGCTTCATTGTCCTTGTCAATAAGCTCTTGATGGCTTGCTTTTGGCAAATACCCTTTGACAAAACCAACATATGTTGGACGCCCATCATCATCAAAACTATCCTCGAACAGTATTGATATTGCTGTCATGTCGCGACTCGATGATAAGTCTAATCCAACAAAACAACGCTTGTGAGAAAAATCATCAATATGCAGACTAGGATCAACAACCTGATCCCATAGTTCTTTTTCAATCCAGGCGGTGTCGGCATCAGTCCAAACACAAAAGTGTAAACGCAATATTCCATTACGCTTACCAGGCAAATCTTTTGCCTGCTTTGCAACACCAGCAAGGTATTTATTTTCAATCGTAACACCTAAAAGCGGATTTGCCTTGATCCAACAAGACGGATCCTCAAGAGGGTCATCGCCCTCGTCTAATGCGCAAACATAAGAAAATGTTGTGTCATCTTCGTTTTGCCTAAGCGCAACGTTGACTGCGTGTTTTCGCTCTTCCCAACAAACTGACCGACGATCACTGCCAGAATTTGTAATCATTACAAGCATTGGTTGGCGCCGAAACTTAAAGCCGCGCTCTAAGATTTCAATAACGCCGCCATCTGGATGCTCGTGCAGCTCATCGCACAATGCAAAATGTGGCCTTGGCCCGGACCCAGTTTTTTTGGTTTCTCGTGATACCGGACGAAAGAACGATTGGCTTTTCTGATGAGCTAAATTGTATTCGCGGCCCGGCCCGCCGCTTGAAGTTATAACCTTTGATAACGATGGCGATTGATTGACCATAAGAACGGCATCACGAAACAAAACGCCAGCCTGTTCTTTTGTTGCGCCTGCAGAATAAATTTGAGCGCCGGCCTCACCATCAGCCACAAGACCATAAAGGCCAATAGCGCCGACCATCGGCGATTTCCCGTTACCCTTACCCTGCTCAATGTACGCCCGTCGAAATCGACGCGTTCCGTCTTGTTGCTTCCAACCAAACAACGACCCAAGGATAAAAGCCTGACTTGGTTCAGGAACAAATGGCTTTCCGTCAAATTGACCCTCAGAAAGCCGCAACACTACTGAACAAAATTCTAGAACTCTTTCAGCAGCATCGACATCCCATAAAAGACCTCTTTCGTGCCCACGCTTTAAATCATCGAGATGACGCTTACAGGCTGCTCGGACATAAGGGCCTGCAACAATACTGCCTTTGCAAACTTTTTTTGCATAAGCAGTTGCTTGATCCATGCCTTAATTTAGAAACTTTGCAGCCGGGTCTTCGTCTTCCTGCTCCGGCATATAAATCTTTGAAAGATCTGACGGTGTACCGCCCATTGCCGATAAGCACATTCTGAGTTGGGCCAATGCAGCGACAGGCATATCTGGATCATTCCAAAATCTAGCAGTCAAGCGACACGCTATTGCAAGAATTTTGCGATCTGAAGAATTAAGCCAAGAAAACTCGCTGGCATATTCTGCCCAAATCTCTTGTTCTTCATCACTCATGCGCTTGTAAGGTGCGCCAAGCGGCCTGACTTTCGGCTTTGAACGGTTCTTAAACCGCCCCGGGTTTTGCAACGTACGCCCGGTAACTTCTGCCTTTGCTGTGGGAACTCTAGGATTGGCCATTATAAACTGCTCTATAATGGCGGGACATTTGATTTTAAAAACGTTTTAACTGCAGATGCGCAAGAAAGTGTCCCACCGCCGGCTTTCCCTCCCATCAATGATGATTTTAAACCCTCCCCCCCCCCATAGGTTAATTAGCGTTGACCAGCAGGCCATCCGTCTAGACCAATTCGAGGGCGAGGTCTTTTCTCATGCGCTTGCTTAGCGCTATCGTGACACGTCTTGCACAATCCTTGGAATGGGCCATTCCAAAACAGCTCAGGATCACCTCTGTGAGGCTTAACGTGATCGCAGATGGTAGACGGCGCTTGCTTGCAGATATTGCACACTGGCTGTTGCTTGAGAACATAGGCGCGTATCTGCTTCCAACGTTTAGTTCCGTACCATAGACGCCACGGCTTAGATTGCCGACGACGCGCGTCATACGTCCTTGTCGTCGTCACCGTCTAAGGTACTAACATCTAAGGAGGTCACATCACTGTCGGGCCTGATGATTGTAACCTCAGCCTCTTCTGTTTCTGGCGATGCGTCGTCTGTCAGTATTTCTAAACCAGCAAGCAAACTGCCTTGCTCAACAAGGTACTCGAGCTTATGACGAATCTGAGCTGCCTCGTGCTCATCGACCACGATGCTTACCGATACCTTTCGGGATGGCATACTAAGTGCTTTCAATTGTGTTGGAGAAGAAAAGAGGACTATCAAATCTATAGTCAACTCTTGCAGACCTTATCTGATTCGGTCTGTTTTTTGGCAAAGTCAATAGCTAGTCGGCATATTTCTTCTTAGCCTCAACGTGCTCGATAGCCTGCCCACAAAGCTGCACAATCTTAAGTACCTTTTTTCGTACACTGCTGGGGTCACGCTTTTGTATGACGGTGTCTCGAAGGATGTTGACCACATAGTGTCGGCTCGCCTCACTGGCATTCATGTCTGCCTTTACAGCGTGCTCAACAAGGCGCCAGGCGCTGGGGTGCAGCATCTGAACATCTCTGACAATGGCTCGCTCGCAAGACTGAATGAACGTGCCTGCGTCTATGACACGACCAGGTACATCCTTTGACGCAAATGTATCTGGTATACCAACGCCGTCATAAGCTGCACGAGCATTGTTGCTGGCCTCTCTAATCTGAAAGCATCGTGCTAAGTACTCAAACTTAGTCGACTGCTCACCGGTTAAATGATGACCAAAGCTTTGTATGAAGCGAGACTGCCGATCACGCATGCGCTTCTCAGCTGATCGTAAGGCAGCCTCTTCATCGTCTTGGCGTTGCTGATCCTCATCAGAGTGGACAACAATCGAACGGGGTATGTTTACGGCCAACACAATTCACCTTTAATGGCTAGTTCATATCTCAATGCAAAAGCACCAATATTAAATATTTGCGTGACCAACGGCTCGGTTTCTTTTATATGAGCATCACTAATATGAACTGAAATTCGCTTTAATTCAGGCTCGGTTTGCAAACGTGATCTTACACAATTAGCTATTTTTCCAGCAACTTCTCTGCCAGTCTGATTTCTAATTAAGTGTCCATACACACAAAGAGCTATTGTATCTTCTCGATTAAACCTTCTGGTGCCGCCGCGAACAACCCTTGGTGCACACAAGTATTGGCCTGTACATATCGCTTCATTAAATCGGTCTCGGTCAATACCCGCAACTCGGCACGCCAACTTAGATGAAAGCATTAATATCTATCCATTAATCTGTTTACGATTTTTATTTAATCTATTATTGCGTGGACGTTTTTCTTGTAACACTTTTTTGATGCGACAGGTTATTTCATTTGGCGCGACAGTAAGGTTTAATGCGGTGACGGCTATGGCGACGGGATCACCAAAGCCTTGATTACTCAGATAATCTTCAAAAACAGAAACAGCAACTTCCAACGACCGATATCGGTAACAATCGCTATGACTGTCCGAATTATGTTTGCCAATATTCACAACTTGTGATTCGCTACCGGCCACCAATAACCAGGTTGTACCCTGACTAAATGCCTCTGAAGGGTCACGGCCTTCGTAACCAGTGTGAGCAAACCGACGACCGGCATCAAGAGCGTCGTCTACCGCCACGCCTCTCTCTGTTAAGCGAGCGGCTACAAAAATCTGCATAACCGTATGCTGACTCAATAACGTCTCAGAACCTTGCCCACTGCTGAGTCTGTCTTCAGACGAAATGATAGTGCCACGTGGGTTACCGTCTTTTCGCCGGGCCTCTGACGTGCGGACCCAGCGGCGCAATTGCGCCGCTGTTATGTCGGCAACTTCTGCCGTTTCAGGTACTGTAATATGCGTATTTATATGTAGATCATGATCTACTGACATAAAAGAGCTTCCTCATCTGCTAGCTTCTTGGGGTCCAGTGTGGCCATCATCTGTTCAAATGATGTGCACTCCCTTCGAAATTCATCGGCGGGCAGGTGAAGGCCACAGTTGCCACAGGCATACACACTGAAATCATTTGAGATCTGAAAGCGATCATGCGCATGGCACATGGGGCAACAGATGGCCGATAGCTCTTTTGACCGATCATCAACCTCAAACTTTGTCCCAAGCCTATGGCGTAATTCAATCTTTCGCGCCACGCGCTCAACCTTTTGGAAATAGCCAGTGTCGTGTTCGACCAAGGCAGAGCACCGGCTAATCGCGCCAAGAACCGTGGTATGATCTCGATCGATAAATCGACCAATGGCTATGGATGTGGCCCCAAAAAGCTCTTGGGCCAGATAACAAAACGCATGGCGTGCACCGCAAATTCGTCGGGTGTTAGATCGTTCCAAGACCTGATCGACCGATAAGCAAAACACCTCGCTCACATCTTTCAAAAGTAGTTTCAATTGCTGTTTTGTCGTCGACTGATCAGTCATGGTCACCCAATGATAAATTTGATTGTTGGTTGTTTCTGCCCCATCGGCTCATGTCGCTAGAACTGCCGGGAGGCTTGTTTTGATTAGGCTTTTGAAACTCAACGGCGTTGACGTACCAAGTTCGCCACGTTGCGGGCCATGAAGCAGCCAGCGTTCCCTTGCCCTCATGATGCGCACGGAACTTCTCAACCTGCCTGCGCGGGTTGATGTCCGAACGACTGTGCTCTGACCAATAGGCTTGAGCGGTTTCTAGGTCTGCCTGGCTTGGGAAATCGTCCGGGAGGCGACTTCGTCGTTTTCGCTTTGGCTTTTCTTCGCCTGTCGCGTTCCCCCCGCTAGGGGGGACTATAGGGGGGTTATTAATACTTGGTGATGGTGAAGGTGATGGTAGATGTGTGGTAGAGCCTGCCACAGTTTCTGTGACAGCTTCTGTTACAGGGCTTGTTACAGAGCTTGTATCAGTTTTTGTGATAGAGCCTTTTGCAGGCTTTGCAGCAGACTGTTTAGAGGCGCGCGCTTCTCTAACCCGCTGCATTCGCTCGGCTTTTTCTTTCAGCTTTGTATTCGCTTCTTCAATCTCACGATCAATGCGTTCATGACGCCAAACGCCGTTTTCAATAACGAAGTACCGCTCAAGCTTTGGTCTAATCTCTGTCCAACGCTCTGTAACAAGCCCTGTAACAGAAGCTAGATCGTCATCGTCGTCTGGAAGCGGCTCTTGTTGCTGCCAATACTCCATGATCAACAAGAGGTATGCGCCATGCTGCTCTGTGGTGAGCCTACGCGTGTTTTTGAGATAGACGCCGATGTGAAGGGGCATCCATTGACGAACGTCGGTCACGCAGCCCTCCCATATTCACCTGCCTGCGGATAAAGGACACCCGCATCTCGCACCGCATTGCAGGCAATGTCGACATCCAACACTAACTCGTCGGTTGGGCCGTTTTTAAATTTGTCGATGATCAGTCGAAGGACACCGCGCACATCCGCCATCTCGCGAATGCGATCCTCATTGGACTCAAATTCTTTTCGCGCGCTATAGTATTCCGGACGCAGTAAAAACCCGACCACGTCTGCGTGCTCTTCGATATTGCCGCTCTCACGCAAATCGGCCAGCGTCGGTCGCTTATCTTCCCGGTTCTCAACCTGCCGATTAAGCTGGCTCAAAAGAACCACAGGCACCTCGAGCTCTTTGGCCAACGCTTTTAGCCCCGCCGCATTTTCCCCTACGGCAAGATCGCTGCGCAAAGACGGGTCCCGTTGCATCAGCTGCAAATAGTCGACAACAATCAAACCAGGCTTTGCCTTGGGCCCTTTGCTCCCCTTAGCCAATTCTCGAAAGGTCTGACGCGCGCCTGCCGCCACCTGCAAAACATCGGCCTTGCCCTCATCCACGCGTAGAGGCAGCCGTTGCATGACCTCTTGAACCGATTGCAACGCGTCCCTTTGCTGATCATCAAAATACGCACCACGCCGTAACAGGCTCTTATACTCAACACGCTGCACATTGAAATTGCGGATCTCATCGCTTAACAACCGCGCCCAGATCATGCGCCGGGTCATCTCGATCGAGTTAAAGTGACAGGCAATGCCATTGAGCGCCGCATGGCGCATGATGCTAATGACAAGGGCTGATTTGCCCATACCAGGGCGCGCAGCAATCACCGTCAGTTCACCGCGCTGCAAGCCGGACATCAGAGTATCAATGGCACTAAGGCCGGTCTCAATACCAACAACACCAGCCTCTTTAGAAAAAGCATCCGCAAGCCAGTGATCACTATCTTGCGCGGCAAGCTTAACGGTATCGCCCAGCGCGTCCTGAGCAATCTCAGCAACCTTTCGCTCAGCCTCGGCAAGCTGTTGTTGAACCCCATGACCGAGTGACGTTTGGGCCGCCGCCTTCGTGATCTCTGCGCCTAATTGATAAAGCGCACGCGCTTGATATTGGCTTTGCACGACTTTGGCATAATCAACCGCCGATGATATCGCAGGAACCGATTGGAGAATTTTCTCCAAGTAATGGCGGCCACCCGCTTCTTTAAAACCCTCGCTAGACGACAAATGGGTATGCAATGTAATCGGCGATGCCAATTGCCCCGATCGAATAAGCCGCGATAACGCGTCAAAAATAAGCTGATGAACGGGATCGTAAAAATGATCCGTCTTTAAAAAGGCAACATCAAAAAAGATCGCATTATCAAACAGGAGCGCGCCTAACACGGCCTGCTCTGATTCAAGCGAAAACAGTCGTGAGGGTCTTGTCATGCTGCTACCCTTTTACGAGCGCGGTAGATGAGGCCAGAAACAGCACCTTTAGACATCTTTAGACGCTTGCCGATTTGGCTCATCAAGTGGCCAGCTTCAAAAAGCGCCATTACGCGTCTCTCTCGATCCAACACTTGCGCGTTAACAATGGTACGTCGACGTATATAAGAAGGGTCAGAAAAGCGAACAGTTCGGCCTTGATGTGCTGATCGTAGTTTTATGCCAATTAGTATCAGCAACTGACGAACACGTTCATGGCTTATATCCTCTTGCTCAGCAACTTGCCTGAGACTCAAACCAGACGCATACAAATCGCCACACCGTTTTGCTTTAGCTTTAGTGCTTGCCAACGGTCCTGACTTTGATCGACCAGCGCCCATTACGCACCAACTTTCGCGCCATCGGCATTCACAAAAGTTTTATTCCCGTACTGATTGTTTTGTAGGCAAAATGAGTTGACATCGAAAAGCTTGTTTCTAATGTCCACATAGTCTGAAGAGGTATCGTTCTGCATTTTCCTCACCGGTTTAATGTGTTTGATAGCATGGGACTTCAGATCATCCGGGTACGGGAGGCGGCAACCTTCCGTGCTCGGTTTTTAGATTGCTTCTTTTGAATTGTTTGAAAGACGCTCTGAAGCAAGCACAGCTAATTTAGACAGTGTTATATCAGGTCGATTATTTTGCTTCGCAAACGCTTCAATCGGCAACCACCACTCGGACGGGATGTTATTCCTAATTCGCCAATCTCTTGGCTGATGAGGCCTTGCACCAATTCCATCAGCAAGTGCCGCGTCACCAAACGCCATGACGACGTCGGAGAAAGATGAGATATCGACTTGTTCCATGCCCGCCTGATAGCATATTGCTATCTACTTGTCAAAGCACATAGCTATTTAGCAATGTGCTACGAAACACGCATGGAAACAGTTGGTGAAAGACTAAAATGGGCCAGAACCCAAGCAGGGTTCGATACCATTGCACGTGCAAGTGAACGCTGTTCATTTCATAAGCAAAACTTGGCAGATCACGAGGCTGACCGTCGCGGCGTTAGCGTTGAAAATGCTAAGGATTATTCCAAGGCATTCAAGATAGACGCATGGTGGCTTTTGACCGGCGAGGGCGAAGTTGACCTAAAACGCTCTAGTCAATCGAACACCGTGAACGCTATCGCCACTCAGGCTTCAGATTTTGAAAACGTCGTTTCGCAAATATTGATCTGCTGCCTATCTATCGCTTTGAACAAGCTTCCAAGCGTTACAAAAATGCAAATTTGGAATGTAGCCAAGGTCCTTGCATTTGTCGCTTCGGATGACCGGCTAGCGCTTAAAGATCGTCAGGACCAGACTCTTGAATCGTTTCATGAAGCTCTTCAAAGATTTGTTCAAGAAGCGGAAGATTCACATATATCTGAGGCGGATCTGGAAGTTGTTGCAAAACGCGGCGTAGAGCTTCTTTTTCTTGAGCGGACCTTGATCGAGAAGTTTGATATCGAGCAGCGTTTGGCCGCATCGGAATAACTTTGCCATCCCGAATCGTCAAAAATCCATAATGTGCGAGGCTTGTGAGCAACCGGACAAAAAAAGCGTTTTCGTCTGACACGGCCCTTCCCCTTTAGTTGCTATTATTGGGATTATTTCGAGCTAAAAACGTCATTAGCACTTTCTCAATAATTGAGCAAATTGCTTATTATTTGCGCAAAAACTCTTTTCAACAACCAACAGATGTATTCTCTTATTTGGGACGGAATCGTCCGTCATTTCATCAAATGGGAGAATCTCAATGAACAAGAAAGACGTTTCAAGCGAACAACGCGCACTACTATGGTTTGAGGGCGAGCTTGTGCGAATAGCAAAGTTGACCAAAGCATCCCCTAATGACGCACGTGTAAGTATTCAGAAGGCACTGGATAGAATGACGACTTATGTGTCTCGGGCATCGTCCAAGCTAAAGTCTGACGAGTTATTGGCACCACTAGAAGTGGCAAAAGCTAAGATTGCTGACCCTAAAAACGATGTGGTACAAGCACTAATCGATATTGCGGACCTCACAGAGCGAACGCATAATCGCGCACAAATTAAAGCTAAAAGCAGCGGGTTCCATTTTAAAATATTTGGCGGTCCAAAAAATCGACCAGGGGGAAGTTTAAGATCGGCACTGCTATCGTAGCATCGTTGTTCTATGGCGCTGGCGTAACAATTACGCTGGCGCTTTCAGCATGGTCGCAGTCTAAGTGTTATCGGCTTGCCGCAATTTGCCTCGCCATAGGATACGCTTTAACCAATATATTAGCATATTCAGCCGGGCGGTACTATGCAGCTCTGGTCGTCTTTGTTCCAATTATAACGAGTGGTTTAATTTTCTTTTTACGAACAAAAGCCAAAATAAGACACAATCGACTATTTTTAAAAGCTCTCGGTTTTCTTGTCTTAGTAGCGCCCGCCTGGGATGCTTTGGTCATTCTTCCAATAATAGCCAACCGGTCTTGGGGTAAGTTTGACCGAATAATTCTTTCAGGCTCAAACTTTATATTCCTACTAAGCCTTGCGTTTATCTGCTACTTCTGCATCAAAAAGATCAGCAGGCGGTATATTGGGCGGGATTAGAAATTGTCAGCAAAACACTCATGCTACTGCGATGATGTGATGACATAATTACACGTATCGTTGCTTACGCTCGCTGTTACTGTACCGATGGTCATACCGCCGAAACCGTTTTCAGCACGATATTTCATAAAGAGAGTGTGCTTACCGTTTACGACAGGCGTAATTCGTGTCTCAATGTGTTTAAAGCTTTTTGGATTACGCGCGGACTCTTTTACCGCGCGCTTTAAAGAAAAATGAGAACCGTCTAATGCACTAAGGCAATGAAAGCCCTGTCGTTTTTCTTCGGCGGCTTTAGCACGCTTAAGGATTGCTTTTTGCTTGTTTTCCTCTGCCTTAGCAGCTTTACGAGCCTCTCTTTCTTTTTCTCGTTTAATCTGATCGGCTTGGCGTTGCACACTGCGATCAGCAATTTCTTCTGGCGTTAATGCCGGCTGAAACCCCACAATCATTGCGATGACGAGGCTAGGAAGGATTATTAAGGCCGATGCAAACCCAGTCCTCAGTAAATTTACACTATGATTACTAGACTTTTTATGAAACGCCCACATCAACAGAAGAACATATCCAATAACAGTCCATGCTGTAAGCAAATTAGCGATGGACAATAACACGACGCGCTTATGTCCTCGAAGTATCGCTGACAGCGTTGGAACAAAATAAATGACGCACGTGACAAGGGTGAAAAAGAATAATTCGACACGCATCTGCTTTGCCTCCCCCATTTCGAATATAGGCGTTTTTGCAGATCATATATTGAGCATGGTGAGAAAAACACGACCAGTAATTAATGCAGATTTGATGGATACACCTTTAAGTTGATCTCGATCGCAACTTATGACGCCACGTCTCATCAAGTAGGTAGCAGAATGCACTAAAAACTATATGTTTTTTAGATTTTAACACTACTATTTACATTTGCTTATATAAATTCTTAAACGTAAATTAATTACTCTTGCATCAATCTACTAAAGCAAGTAGTTGATGAATCAATTACAAGTAAGAAGATAGTGGAATTTCATGTGCTTACGCCCTATATTCATTAGTAAGATATGGGCAAACAGCTGACGAATGCCCACTGAAATTGATGAAGCAACGTCAGACGAGGTCAGCTCGACCTCGAACGGAGGCAAAAATGACCTTAGAGAACAAAGAAGAATTCTAACTCTTTCTAGAGCGCTTAGGCCACGAAATTGGCCCCGTAATTATAAAATTACAGCCGGGTTATTATTTCTGGCCTTTGCGCTCTTTCTGTTTGTTTACATCAAAATTAAACTAGATTTAGTGCTGGTCATTGAAGGCTGGATTGCGCTCTTTAGCGGCATCCTTCTTTTAGTTTGGTATCTTGTCGATGGCCTCACACGACGTCGAGACATATATGCGTTTTTTGGCGAATTAGAAGATCCAATAAAACCAACAATTAGACTATGGCGCCGCGTGGTATCACTTGCCCTTATACTCGGAGCCACGACGGTTGCTGTGCTGGAGACCCCACTCTTAACCGATGCCAGTGATCTGAGCAGGCGAGGAACAACAGTTGCGTTTCTTTTTGGCGCTTTTATCGCTGCTTTTGGCTGGATCTATACAACTTTCGAAAAAGAAAAAATTGATCGTATTAATCATACGCTAGATGCTCTTCGCGAGCATATGTACGGCAATTTTACGTCGCAGAATTTTAAGCTTATTCGGCTATTTTTTAAGCACTACAAAAATAAAGAACAACTACAAACGGGCCAAGTTATTGATCCTAACTTATTACAAATAAAAATCTGCGATTTGGACGATAGCAATGACATTCAAGAGTATGGGCAAGTAACTTATCAAATTTGTGTCGACGAATTTTTTAATGCAATGGACCAAATTGCATACGGTGTTCGTCAGGGGCATTTTGACTTTGACACGATACAAAGAATATTACGCCCCAGATTTGTTGCAAGTGCCTATATATTTGCTGACTACATCCGAAAAGAAACCAACGCAGAATTTGATAATGATGTTCAACGCTGGGTGGCTAAAAAAAGAACATGGGAGCATTTCCTTTGGCTTGTCGCCAAGTTGCCAGTGTATGAACCTAACACAGATATAAAACAAATTGTCTTGCCACCGTTTCACTTGTCGCAACCAAACCGACAACAACAAGTGATTTTTAAACGTAAAAAATTGAGCTTGTTTAAGGGTAAGACTTGAAAATCATCTTTGCTTAAAACCGGTCATCGCTTACGCCGGTTGACGGACCGATAAATGTCGTGCTTTTCAACTCTTTGTACCTGGAAAACGGTTTCCTTACCGTCAAATATGGTTGTGAGGATAAAGCGGTTTTGACCACCTGCCCGCATTTCCCAAACATTATCATGGCCCATCATGCGCTTGAGGTTAAGCCCAGCTATGTCTCGCGGTTCTTTCGCATTTCTTAGCTTAGAAAGCTGTCTCTTGGCGATATTAATGTCTTGAGGGCTTAACTTTTTTGTGGCTTGCTTGCAAAGCTTGTCGCCATAAACGATGCGCACAGTTATTCTGCGGACAATAAAGCTTTGAGGTCGGGACCTATACCGGGCTCAGATCCTTTTTGCTTAGACTTGGCATAAGAAGCTTCCATTGCCATGAGATTCCAGCGGGCATCGCGGAACTGCTCACAGGCGCGCACTGTCGCGTTAATCGCAGCAACGGCTAAAACATCGAAAGGTGCAAGTAGATATGATTTAACGCGTCGCAAATTGGTGATGTTTCAGCTCAAATTTTGACTATTGCAATAGAGTTTGACGCCTTAACTTGTCGCCCTCATTCAAGCCCCTCCCCCGACATTTCCACTACACCTCTGCTGACTTTTTTCAGCCAGCTGTAGATTTTTTTGATTAAATAGCATTTTGCTATTGTCATTATGATAGCATTTTGCTATCTTCTCCTCATCAAAGGAGAGTATGCAATGCCCTACGCTGACGCCGCCATCATTCCTAACGAACGCTTTGACGACGCCGCAGACGACTGTCACGACGATGCGATTGCTCAGCGTGAAGAGCAAGAGCGCGAAGAGTGGCTTGAGAACGAAGCGCCTTACTTTATTGGCGAAGTCGCTGCCATTGTACTGAAAAAAATTGAGGACATTGATCTGGTAGACGATGCGCTAACGGATTTCCTAACGGACATTATCTCTGACGTTATCAGAGCGCCTGAGGCTTACGTTCAAGCGCACTACGAACAATCGCCACATGACACTGACGCTAAGATTGGGCGGGCACTAGGGATGGCTCAGGAGGCATTGGCCAGAAGTGAGGTAGCGTAATGCTGACCTATAACAATGACCAAGCCCTGAAAGAAAAATGCGTTCGCCGTGCCTTGGCTCACAAAAGCAAAGATATGCTGCAAGCAGGAACATATGGCGAAGACGACGGAAGGTTTGTTGCCTGCGCCATAGGTTGTCAGCTTTATGATATAGCTGTTGAGCGCGGCGCCGCGTGGCGTCAACTAAACACTGGCAACAGTGACAGACACGCAATTGTCTCGGAATACTATTATTGGCCAAAATGGTTGGCATATTTAGAAGATACTTTGTTTGAAGGTTTACCAAAGCCAGAGCAAATTGATTGGCCACATCGATTAGCGACCGCAATACCGGTAGGCGTAGATATTACATCAGTACGCCATCATTTGATGGCGTATATTCAAAGGGAGATGTTGCCGAAAAATTTCGATGTTCAGAAATATCCTGATATTGCCAAGTCTATCTTAAAGATTGCAACGCTTCACGAGAGTGCTGCTGACGGAATAGCAATTACAGAACAAGACTGGTCAGTGGCAAGGTCCGCGGCAGAGTCAGCGGCAGAGTCAGCGGCAGAGTCAGCGGCATGGTCAGCGGCAAGGTCAGCGGCAGAGTCAGCGGCAGAGTCAGCGGCAAGGTCAGCGGCAAGGTCAGCGGCAAGGTCAGTGGCATGGTCAGCGGCAAGGTCAGCGGCATGGTCAGCGGCAGAGTCAGCGGCATACACACAAATCGCAAAAAAGCTAATTGACCTCTTGGAGGCCACACAATGACCCTCACCTTAGCAAAAACACAAAACAATATCTGTCAAGAAGAATTGAAAGTCCTGCATGATTTAAAACTTACGATGGATGCCCAACTTGAGGCGTCTGAAAAGATCCGAGATTTATCAGCAGTCTGTCTTTCTTACAAGATAACGCCGTCGCTATCCAAAACTCTAACGCATTTAAATAGCGCGGCAGAGCTAGATGTAGGCAATGCACGCAGAAACCTGTCTTTGTTTAGTGAGCGCTTAAAAGACTATATTAATGGGGATGACCGATGAGCACGGAATTAATTCCGATAGAAACCATCAAGGCCAACGAGGTTTTTTCTGGTGAGAGCTTGGATGCGTTATTGAAAAGAATAGAAACTGAAGCGCACAAGTTTAAGGGATCGGTCAATACTGACAAAGATCGAAAAGAACTCGCCTCGTTCGCTCATAAAATTGCTCGAACAAAAACGACTATTGATAATGCTGGTAAGCAGCTTGTCGCAGACGCCAAAAGTCAAATTAAACTAGTTGATAATCAACGCAAGAAAGCACGCGATTTTCTAGATGCCTTAAAGGCTGACGTGCGTCGCCCTCTTACTGATTGGGAAGAAGAACAGGTACGGATTAAAGCCGAAGAAGAAGCGCGCATTTTAAGGGAACAGCAAGAGGCTGAGGCGCGTCGCTTAAAAGAAATTGAAGAGCGTGAGGCTGCCATTGCTAAACAACAAGCTGAACTGAAACGCCAGCAAGCTGAATTGCGTGCTCAACAAGAAGCTGCACTGGCAAAAGAGGCTGCCATGAAGGCTGAAGAAGAACGAAAGGTTCGCGAGGAACAAATTGGCAAAGAAGCTGAAGAACGCGCAGCACGAGAAGCAAAGGAAGCTATTGAGCGGGCCGAACAAGAGCGCCTAGCCGCAATTGAAAAGGCTAAGGATATGGCTGCTAAGGCTGAGCGTGAAAAGGCTGAAGCAATACAGCGCGCAAAAGAAGAGGCAGAGCGCAAAGCTGCAGAAGAGAAGGCGGCACTTAAAGCCGAACAACGCCGACAGGCAGAAGAAGCCGCTGCGCGGGCTGCCGATTTGAAGCGACGTGAAGCTGTTAAATTAGAAGTTCGAGACGCACTGATGCGTGTCAGCACAAAGCTCACCGAAGCTATGTCAATGCAAATAGCCGACGCCATCAGTGACGGCGATATCCCGCATGTAAGCATGGAGTTTTAAATGAGCGAAATTGTCGAACTCAAAGACACAGATGCTGTTCCGACGACATCGATGGCAATCACGCCGATGGAGATGTTAAATACAGCGCTGTCAAATGGTGCGCCGATAGAAACGCTTGAAAAGCTTATGGCTTTGCAAGAGCGATGGGAGGCGAACCAGGCGCGCAAGGCTTTTGTTGCGGCGATGGCCAACGCACGTGCCAAGTTTGAGCCAATACTAAAGCGGCATAATGGCTATAACAATCGGTATAAGTATGAGCAGCTTTCTGACATCGAAACCGCTGTTAGATCGGCTCTAAGCGAACACGGCATTACTTACGAATGGCAAACGGAAGATTCCGACGATGGACGCATTAGGGTAACATGTATTGCGACCCATAGTGACGGTCACAACAAAACCAACAGCCTTTCATGCCATCCAAAAGATGTTGCTGATCCGAAGGCAAACATGAATGGCGCGCAGCGCATTCAAACGGCTGTGACTTACCTTGAGCGGATAACGCTTAAGGCGCTTCTTGGACTTGCAGCCGGTCCCGATAGTGACGGTGTGGCAGGGGAACAAGCATACGATACCGCGCCTTTAAAGCAGCAGATTGACGATGCTGAAGATTTCCCAGCGCTCGCGGAAGTGGCTGAGGAGTTAAATGCCGTTAGCGACATGCCAAATTCTGCACGCGCAGAATTGCTTCAATACTTCTCGAATCGACAACGGGCGCTAAAAGCGGAGCTAAATAATGCAGAGTGATTTAGAACAGAGAAGTGCTGAATGGTTTGAAATGAGGCGCGGTAAGTTTACGGCGTCTAATGCAGATCGATTGATGTCAAATGGTCGTAAAACCGGTGAGTTTGGGCAAAAATTTTATACACTGATTGATGAAATTGCCGTTGAACGCCTGATTGGAAAAACGTTTGGTCATTTTGTAAGCCCTGCAATGCAGCGCGGTACTGAGCTAGAACCTCAAGCAATTGCTGCATACGAATTTACTAGCGGTAATGTTGTTGATCCGGCGTTTTTTGTTCTTGATGGAGACATCGCTGGATGCAGTCCAGATGGCTATGTTGGTGATGATGGTCTTGTCGAAGCCAAATGCCCCGAGAATATGGCAAAGCATCTGAACTATCTACATAGCGCGACGCATGCCGAAGAATATCGCTGGCAACTACAGTTTCAACTTTGTGTAACCAAACGAGCGTGGGTTGATATTGTCAGTTATCATCCGGAATTCCCTCCTCACCTACAGGTTGCGATTGAGCGGGTTGAGCCAAACACGGAGGATTTTCATCAAATTAGGGTAAGGCTGGTGCAGGCTGAAACCCTGGTAAAAAACAAGATCCAAGAGATTCAGGATCAGGCGGCAGCGGCATGAGTGCAGACTACACGATAACGCTGAAAAACGACGCTGACCGCGACAAAGCTTTGAAAGCCGTAAATAGAGCGCCCCTTGGCTACCGCATTTCTTTTGCAGAACCTAAAAGGACAATAGAACAGAATGATCGGATGTGGGCAATGCTGACGGACATCTCAGATCAAGTCGAGTATTATGGCCGCAAGCTTGTAAAAGAAGATTGGAAAGACTTGTTTACAGCAGCAATTGCTGACGTTCGTGTTTTACCAAAACTGGACGGCTCGGGGTTTGTAATGGTTGGCTTGCGGACGTCCAAGATGGGCAAGTCACAGCTATCTGATTTAATGGAATTGATCGCTGCTTATGGCGCTGAGCACGGTGTTGTGTTTGAGGATCAGGAGGCAGCATAATGGCCTCAAAACTTTCTGCCATAAAGCACGAACCTGTCAAACTTGAGCGGCGAAAGCCGCCAACGCTAAAGCAGCAAGTGGCTATTTTAAAGCGCCAAGCGGTATGCGCGATGTGCGGCGAGCCATTTACCGGCAAGCAAATTGAGTTTGACCACACAAAGGCTTTAGCTTTAGGCGGCTCAAATGACGAAACAAACTTACGCGCTTTATGCTCAGCATGCCATCGAAAGAAGACTGATAGTGATCTTGCGATTATAGCGAAGGCTAACAGCATTGGCGGGAAAACGGGTCAGCAAGCCAGGCGCAAACGCAATGGCCCAACGTTTCAGGGTCGCGGTTTTTCGAAGACTTTAACACGCGGGTTTGATGGAACGGTTCGGGAGAGAGAAAAATGAACAAAATTGAAAAGCTTACTAAAGAGCAGGAAAGCTTGCTTCTCGTGTTTAGAGAGCAATGTCTATCTGAAGCACTGCGCACAGATAGTATAAACCGAGAAAAGGCAAAAAAATCCGTTGTGGAATTATATAGAGCAAAAGGTCTTACTGAGCCTCGATTGATACTATTTGCGGATTCGCCAGCTCAAGCTTTAGTGATGCGCGGCGTTTTAAGCTTGGGCAACAGCACAATGAAAAGTCAGCTCGAGACTCAGATCAGGGGTCAGCTTGGGGCTCAGCTCAGGGATCAGCTCAGGGGTCAGCTTGGGGCTCAGCTCAGGGATCAGCTCGGGGCACAGCTCAGGGATCAGCTCAGGGATCAGCTCGGGGCTCAGCTCAGGGATCAGCTCTGGGATCAGCTCAGGGATCAGCTCGGGGCTCAGCTCGGGGCTCAGCTCAGGGATCAGCTCGGGGCACAGCTCAGGGATCAGCTCAGGGGTCAGCTTGGGGGTCAGCTTGGGGCTCAGCTCTGGGATCAGCTCAGGGATCAGCTCGGGGCTCAGCTCAGGGATCAGCTCTGGGATCAGCTCAGGGATCAGCTCGGGGCTCGGCTCAGGGATCAGCTCAGGGGTCAGCTCAGGGGTCAGCTCAGGGGTCAAGGTTTATTTCAATCACTATTGTTTATTGGTGGTTGGGATAACTACTGGCTGGCTTTTTATGCCTTTGGTCAAACAATAGGTGCGGTTTACGAGTCTAAAACACGCAATCATTTTAATGCGTACCTTAATTATTCAAAGCAATGTGGTGCCGCTTTTTTATATGCAGACGTGGCGATAGTTTCTGACCGGCCGTCTTTAATAAAATTCGACGAAGAAAAGCGGTTGCACTGCGAGAACGGTCCAGCCTTAGAATACAAAGACGGGTTCTCAGTTTATTCATGGCGTGGGACTAGAATTCCGGGTGATTGGATTTCATCCGGCCCACCAAGCGCAGCCGACGCATTGCGCTGGAGCAATATGGAGCAGCGGCGAGCTGCGTGCGAAATCGTTGGCTGGAACAATATTTTGAGAGAACTAAACGCTAAATCGATCCAAAAAGACGACGACGCGTCTATTGGTGAGTTAATCGAAGTTGACATACCAGACATTGGTCGAGAGCGTTTTGTACGTGCACGGTGCGGCACTAATCGAGAGTTTGCCTTGCCTGTTCCACCCACAATGAAGACAGCTTTAGAAGCCCAGGCTTGGATGCACAATGTGTCTGAGGAAGATATTCTTAAATTAGAAGTCAGAACTTAGGAGAGACTACAATGGTAAAACGGTTTGAACTAGCAGCCGCTCAAGGTGATTGTTTTTTGATTAAAGTCGATACGCTTCCAGAATTGATTCAACTAGCTAAGTCTGAAAATGGCCAGTTTATTGTAGCCCACAGCGAGACGGGCCATCATCATGTTATTGAGGCCAACCTTGATCGTGTAAAAATGTTTGATGATCCTAATGACCCACTGACAGCTTGGATACAAGTGATCGCGGACGACGTGCATTTAGAGCATCAGCGGACTTTTGATACACACGAGGCTTTGAATCCTGCTCCCGGTTTTTACAAAGTTCGTAGGCAACGGGAATATACACCCGAAGGTTTTAGACGAGCAGCTGATTAGCTGCTCTTTGGTAGGCGGATTGTTAAGAGCCCCCTATGCATATTCTCCCCCAGTGCTTGGGGTCTATGCGGTCCGCCGACCTGAGAGCAAAAGGAAAGGAAACCATTTTTAATGAGCGGCAGCACGGAAAGCAGACGTGCGGGGTGATTGTTACTTACCCCTAAGTAGGGTTTCGTCGCGGTGACAGCGGCGACGGGTTGCAAGCAGCTCTTTATAATCCTTAGGTGGAGTTGCGCCCACCCCGCTCTTTTGAAATGGCTAAGGTAAAGACGACAATAAAAGGAAGAAACAATGAATATTGATGAATTTACGATAGGAGAGGTCAAACAACTTGCTTCTTTTTTAGGACAAGGCAGCTCCCCGAGCATGTATAAGAAATACATTGGCAAATACGTGATTGTCCGCTCTCGGAATGAAGGAATTAACGCTGGAACTGTCATTGATGCAGATGAAACGGGTGTTGTTCTGAAAGATGCTAGGCGTATTTGGTATCACAAGCCAAAAGACAAAAGCCTGTCGTGGTATGAGGGGGTTGCTCAGTCCGGCCTGCACAAAGATAGCAAGCTATCTGGAGCGGTTTTAGAGAAAGTAATAGCTGAAGACTATTCAATAACATTGTGCACCGAGATAGCTCAACAGTCTATTGAAAGCGCGGTTTCAAATGCGCAAAGTTAGAAGCTTAAAATTTACTAAGGGCTCTGGTTATGGCTATCGCTCTGGCTATGGCTATGGCGATGGCTATGGCGATGGCTATGGCGATGGCTCTGGCTATGGCTATGGCGATGGCTCTGGCTATGGCGATGGCTATGGCGATGGCTCTGGCTCTGGCTATGGCGATGGCTATGGCGATGGCTCTGGCTCTGGCTATGGCGATGGCGATGTCTGATTTAATTTAATGAACTTTACAGCACAAAAACTATCCGATTACCCCGCATGGATCTGCGGAGACTGTGGCGATAAATTTGGCAGGTATCGCAAGATCGTTTCTTGCTGGCATGTCGGAAAATGCGGTTGGTGCGGTGAAACGAAGATGATTACCGAGCCTAGAGATTATGGGTATCCGGCTTTTGACGGAATAATAAAGGAACCGATCAATGACGCTTAAACCTGGTGAGGTGGATAAATTTACAATACTGGACGCCATGAACGGTATGCGCGAGTTTACTGAGTGGATTTATCGTTTGCCTGGCGCAGAGATTTGGTCAATGGAAATTTATCTAAACAGTATAGAAGAACAGGAACATCGCTCACGGTTATACGTTAGAATTGAAGGTTATTCTCAAGATCTTCATAAAGCCTTTTTACAAGAACAAACCTTTAAACACGGTCGGCTTGCTTTCACCGCCGTTAGCTGTGACTCAAGCGCACCAAATTCCTGGAACCCTAAAGTCGTTTCAAGATATACCTTCAGTACTAAAATAATTGAGAACTAAGAGAACAGTGAAAAAACAAAGCCTGCGCGTATCGAGCACCAATTGGGACACTTGGGTTGCGCGGTGCCGCAAAGTTGACGCCTAAAACGCAAAGCCTTGCCGCACTGACACACGGTTGCAGGCATAGTTTCATTATTACCACCACACGGACCCAAATCATGATTGATCGCTTTGCAACCCGAGGGTTTAACCGCGAAACCGCATCAAGAGAAGTGAACCATGCCCGGTAAGCCCCAAGTCTCGCCGCAACGGCTCGCGACGATGTTGGACGTGCTTGCAAAGCGTCCTAACTTTAAAGGCCGCGTTTACCTGCAACCTGATGGCGGCGTTGAAATATGTACAACGTCAGAACAATCAAACACTACAGACGACAAGGTAAATACCAACGAGAAGTTGGGATCAGACCTTACGGATGAAGAGCTTGCCGCATTTGGGTCAGCGGCTTAGGCTTTGAAGCATGTCCCGCAAACCAAAATATCCAGGGTATCATCAGGATACCTTGCCAAGCGGCAATCGTCGCCATCGCGTGCGTGTCGAAGGCAACCCAAACAAATGGATAACGATTTACGCCGCACCGGGCGACCCAAACTTTCGCGATCAGTACTTTGACGCGCGCGCTGGCGTGCTCGTTACAAAACCAAAACCAGATGATAAACCGCCAACGCGGTCTTTTGCGTTGTTGTCTCGTCAGTATTTGGAATATTTAAAAGTTCAATGTGACTCGGAACTCATTTCTCCAAGTACGTTTAAAAAAGCAACACTGTATTTAGACCGAATGACAAAAGCCGTTGGCAAGCGCCCGATGCTTTTGGAAAAAAAGATCCTTGTGCAGGCAAGGAATGCGCTCAGCGACCGACCGGCGGCCGCAGACGATACGATCACCCGTATTGCGCAAATGTACGAATGGGCGATCGAATGCGGCAAGCTGCCAGAGACGACGGTAAACCCTGCGGCAAGTATCTCGAAGATTGACAAGGGCAAAGGCGGCGCCGTTCCATGGGCGACAAAAGATGTTGAGAAATACTGTCAGCGTCACTCTGAGGGAAGCCCGGCACGGTTGATGCTGATCATTCATATTTTTACAGGCTGCCGCATTGGCGACGCCGTATGGCTTGGCGCTGATCAAGAAAAACGAATTGAAGTGCCGGAGCCTGGCTGGGTATTGGAGTGGAAAACGCAAAAGACAGGTACTCTGTGTACGGTGCCCATGTCATTAACATTGTACCACGCAACGCGCCCTTTTGCCGTTGAGGGACGCCCATACATCGTTAAACCTGACGGCGAACCATATGCATCAGCAGGCGCGCTTGGTCAGCGCTTTAAAAAGTGGTGCTGGCAAGCCGACTTGAAAAACCGATCCTCCCACGGTGTGCGCAAAATGGTCGCCGGACTAATTGCATCGAGCGGCGCCGACTCACACGCCATAGCAGCGTTACTTGGACACACAAGCACAAAGACAACAGAAGTCTACACCAGAGCGTTTAATCGTCAGCTGGCGGCAGCATCAGCGATTGCAAAATTGAGTGTTGATGTCTGATTGTGTACCACGAAACCAAAAACGTGGTACACATTAACACTAATGCATTGATTCCATTTGGATAAATAAGGCCACTGGTGCCGGATGAGGGATTTGAACCCCCGACCTTCGGTTTACAAAACCGCTGCTCTACCAACTGAGCTAATCCGGCATATCACGGGCTCATAACCGGATTAATCGACGGACTCAATCATTATATTTCGGCACCCAACTCTTAAGTCTCTCAATTTCAAATGGAATCGCTGGACGCCTTTTAGAGATCGCACGCGAGCCGCAATCCAGAGAATTGCCACCTCACATGGGGTGGGAAAAAATTCCGATAGGTTGGACGAACATGGTCGACAGGCGTCGCACAAGAACCACCGCGAAGAACCATTTGGGACGACATGAATTTGCCGTTATATTCTCCAATAGCCCCCGGGGCGGCGCGATACCCCGGATACGCAATATAGGGACTGGAGGTCCACTCCCAAACATCGCCAAGCATCTGGCGCACGGGCCCATTGGGCGAAACTGTCCCCGTTACCGGCTTAGGCGGTCGCGGCTTAGCTTCCGACAGGAACACACCAGAAATCTCTGATAGTGGGTTCGATGCAATGGCTGTTTTCGCTGCCTGCTCCCACTCCACTTCGGTTGCTAATCGGAATCCCGTCCACTCAGCATAGGCAGCAGCTTCGTAATAGGAAAGATGGCAAACAGGGGCATCAGGATCTAAAGGGGATAGTCCGCTTAAGGTATACTGTAACCATTCACCATCACGGTATTGCCAATAAAGAGGTGCAGACCACTCCTCTGCCGCAACACGCGCCCACCCATCCGCTAGCCACCAACGGGGATCGCGATACCCACCACGATCCATAAATTCGAGATACTCGCTATTCGTCACGAGCCGATGTCCAAGACCAAATGGCTTTAAGAATACCTTATGAACAGGGCCTTCGTTATCAAAAGCAAATCCTTCATCAGACCAGCCAATTTCTGTAAGCCCGCCATCAAATTCGATGAACAAAAGGTCGTCTTGGCATGATGGATTATCGGCACTCGCATCAGTACTCCTACCACTCGTGCTAGAAGGGCTCGTGCTCGAGCACATCGTGCTGGAACGGGCACCACCTTCACTCGGATACGCTGCTGAAGGAAAAGGATTTTCATAAAGGGCGTGCTTTATATCTGTAAGAAGAAGCTCCTGATGCTGCTCTTCATGGGCGCATCCAAGTATGACGAGAGGCGCAATGATGTTGAGCAGATTTTCATCAGCACCAACCAAAAGGGCACGCGTGGCTTGCGTCACGGCACGCCGATACGCCAAGACCTCCTCTGCAGATGGGCGGGATAAGACACCGCGCTTCTGACGCGTATGCATTTCACCTATTTGATTATAATACGAATTAAATAAGAACCCGAAGTTCGGATTAAAGAGCTTATAGGTATCGGAGTACCGACTTAGTATAAAGGTTTCGAAAAACCAGGTCGTATGAGCTAGATTCCATTTGACGGGACTTGCATCTTCCATCGACTGAAGCATCCAGTCTTCAGGTGAAAGTGGCGCAGCAAGGCTTTCGCTATTACCCCTGACTTTCAGGAAATAGTCTGCCAACGCCACAACATCGTACTCAATGAATTTTCTCTCTTCATAAGGATGAATACTCGATCGGGCGCCGTCAGGGCAAGTGTCTTTAGTGGTGCCTGATCTGCTCTGGTCGCCCTTCACAGTTGAGGCATTAGAACCGCTAGGCAATAGGTCATCGAGGGGCGACATACTTAGCCTCCACGCAATCTCTTTGAGACAAAACCAAATACTGGCCATATAAGTTCAATGATTGCAATGCGATTGGTCGTAATTTCACGCGCTGAGGATCGACAGAGACTTATACCGAGACACAAATTACGTTATGACATAGCATCAATATCAGAATAATACGACACTATGTTTTAGGGCATTTCACCGATAAATGAGTGCGGTTGGACCTTTCAATCGATCAACTCGATAAAAGAAGTTTGCCACATCAACAACCTAGGGCGCGTTTCGTCACCATCGCAACGCAAAAAGCTCTAGTAGCAAAGAATTGATACCTATGCAGAAACTACGCGTTCTTTCAAACGGTAGGCCCGTTGCCGACGAGACAGCGCAACGAATAAAGGATCGCCTTGGCCATGCAGACCTTGATGCCGCCGACATTATAGTCGCCGTTGGCGGAGATGGCTTTATGCTCGAGGTGATGCGCCGATATATGTCAACCGGCAAAGCGTTTTACGGGGTGAACTGCGGGACCGTCGGCTTTTTAATGAACTCCCCCGACATCGATACACTGGGCAAGAGAATTCAGGATGCCGAGCCATCGATCATTAACCCTCTTTCGATGGTCGCAGAAACCATTGAGGGAAAGCGGACAGAAGCTTTAGCCATCAACGAAGTGTCACTTTTTCGACAAACGAGGCAAAGCGCGCGCATTAAGATTTCAGTTAATGGACAGCCGCGCATGGAGTCGCTGACCTGCGACGGCGTACTACTGGCCACCCCTGCAGGCTCAACAGCTTACAATCTGTCCGCCCATGGCCCGATCTTGCCAATTGACGCCCAACTTTTGGCCCTAACGCCAATAAGTGCATTCCGCCCTCGCCGCTGGAAAGGGGCCTTGCTGTCACATGAAGCTGAAGTCGCGTTCGACGTCCTCGAACACGAACTAAGACCGGTATCAGCGGTCGCAGATAATGAAGAAGTACGGGATGTTAAACGTGTTGAGGCGCGGAAAAATCGTCATATCTCAATGCGATTGCTGTTCGACCAAGGCCATTCACTCGAAGAGCGGATCCTGCGGGAGCAGTTTGAAAACTAGGGCGCAGCAAATACTTAAGCGGACGGCAAAACTTCGTATCGATTTCGATAGAGCCTTTACAAAGACGGCGTTTCATTTTCATCACCGTCGCTGATGGAAAAACAAGCTTCGTTTCACGAACGCACATATTTGCGACCATGGTTGAATCGCTCCATTAAATCTCTGAATGTGTTTTCTTCGACCGGTAATACCGAAAGGCTGTCTCGATAGATGATAACGACGTTAGCCGCTTAATGCCTGTTAATAAGGGCAGCAAGCGGCAAGACGTTTGATGATGCAACATGTTTAACTATCACGCCACGACCATCGCTTAAATAATTCGAAGTAGTGTTGGGACAGCAAAGGGCCGAGCATTCGGCAAGGAAAAAAGGAATCAAACTCATGGGGGCGCACGCTGTTCGACTCTCCAACGTCGATATTGATACGGCGCTTGCGAACGGCGATTTTGAAGTCCTGTTCCAGCCAATATTTGATCTCGGTAATGGTGCTCTTGCTAGGATGGAAACATTTGTTCGCTGGCGCCATCCTACTCTTGGCCTTCTTCCCCCTGGGGCGTTTATTTCATTCTTCGAAACGCAAGGTCGAATGGGCGAGCTCACGCGCTATGTATTCAATAAAGCGCTCGATGCCTATCAAGAATGGCGCGGCCCCTATCCTCCAGGCTTTTCCATAAATCTCTCCGTCAGTGACGTTACTGATGAGGCGTTCGCAAACCACTTTGTCTTAACGACCCGCGAGCGTGACTTTCCAGCCGAATTCATCACGTTTGAGTGTCCTATGCCAGCAATGGACACCGACATCACAACCGCTGCTCGAAATTATCAGCAACTTGCTGAAACAGGAGCGCGGCTTGCAATTGAGGTGCGGGGTCGTGCCAATGATTTTTTGAGGAATGTCGACCCCTTCCCATTTGCAGAGATCAAAACCGGTGGGGCCGCCATACTGAGATTTGCGAGAACCGTTCGCGGTCCTGGTTTATCGGCAATTTCTGAGCTTTTAGAGCTTGCCAGAAAATACGATGCAACTATCTCAGCTGTTGGCGTTGAAGATCAAGTTTCGCTCTCCGCTTTAAGAAGTCTTGGGTTCGCCGCAGCCCAAGGAAATCATCTTGGTAAAGTAGGCGCACTCACTCAATTTACCCCCTCCCATGTAAATGTTGTTCGAGAGCTCATTGGCTTACCAACGTTAACAAAAGAGGCGTTGTCGGATCTGTTTCGCACCGGTGACCCAATCAAAAAGCAGAAAACGCAGTCATCGTCTTCCGCTAGCGGAATCGATAAATCGACCGATCTGACGTCATCGCAGCGAACGATTACTCAACGCACATCAGTATTATCGACAATCGATCAGAGAGTTGACGACACTCTTGAGGATAACGCCACCCAGTCTGGGCCAGAGACCGGAACAGAGACTGGGCCAGAGACCGGAACCGGAACCGAGACCGATTTTAGCGCCAAATCTCATTCGAGCCACTCATTCGAACCGCAAAAGGCGGGGTCTTCTGAGCCTAATATCAATAGCGATGCACTCACTGCCGAAGACAGAGCCTTAATAAAGAGACTGAATGAAAAAATAGATGTTGAACTAAGCCAAAACGCGGCGGGCAGTAACGATGTCCGAGCGCAACAAAAAGCTTCCCGCGTCAGAGCTGTGGCGACCGCCGCCGCAGGCGCCCCAGCCCATGACCATAACGATGGACATGGTGAAGCCATTGATATGACCTCGGAAGTGCGCGACGTCACTATCGAGACAAAGCATAGATCATCGTCAACTGCCGATTATGACTCACAGTTAAACGTACCAGATCCCAACGAAAATCCAGATCCCAACGAAAATAATGAGCCGTCCATCAATGATGAAGAGCCTCAACTTCGCGCTATTTCAGAAAACCATGACGATCGTATTACAAACACCGGACATTCCGAACGCCCTGTCTTTACAGACGAAGTACGGGAACGAATTCGAAAAGAGCTTAATGTTGTTTCTAATGAAGATGAATTGGCGAACGACCCATGGGATGGTCAAGCTGACCTCGACGAGATACAAGATATTGAAGAAACAGAATCATTTTTCACCGATCGACGTCAACAAGAAAAACCTGTCGAGCCATATCAGAAGAACACAATGGCCGAAGAAGATCTTTCACAATCTGAGACGGAGGGTTCGGATCTTCAACGTCGCGAAAGCAATGCTCATCAGAATGAAACGTCAACGCCTGCGCCATCGGGCGATGTCGTAGCGGCGTCTGATACCGTGACCTCGTCGTCTCCCATAACCGATAAGCAGATTAATGATAAACTTGGACCCGTGGGTGATCAAAGCAAGGCCAGTAACGACAGTGATACGCCGAGACCAAAACAGAATAGTCCGTCTTTGATTGAAAGGGTAATGACACATGAGGACAAAGCCCATGACGAACAAGATACCGCCGCTTCGCTAGACCAGAACAGCAAGGAGCCCACGTTCGAACCAATCAGCGAAACGCCGGATAAAACGGAGGACAAAACGCCGGACAGGGAGCTTCTCTCACCAGAATCACCGTTAGAAACCCCAAATGGGGAAGCATTGAATGTTTCTGTACGCATCTCTGATGCGAGTGCTTATTTTATTCCGGGTATTAGAGTCCTTTTACCGGTTGAGAACGCGGTTACGGACGACGATGTGTCATCCTCAACAAGCGCATCTTCACCTCTTCCCACAGAACAAAATACTGACGACAGTGGCGCATTGGAAGACGGTGCGGCAGATCTCGGCGCAGAAGAAGCGACGGCCTCCCTTAATGCGAGTGATGTCTTTGTTGGAAAAACAGAGTCACCGTCCGAGCTCATTGATTTCAACGGCTCGCCTCATCCTGCTCAGACTGCAGAAGAAAACGCTGCGAACCAACGGATTGAACAAGAAGAGCTTGCCGAAACCAAAGTGCCACAAGAGAAGGCACAAGTAGAGACTGCGACTTCGCAGTCTGAAAAAACCGACGAGGTTGTTTCCGAGCAGACGATTGCCCCTGCGAAACCGCCAAAAGACGCGTCGCCTCACCGACCTGACGACCCCGCAAGCGCTGATGCTACTGAAACTCTGGATGAAGAAGCAGCGCTGGCGCGAAGGCTTCGCTCCAACAAAACAAATAAGACGAACTTTTTAACCAAAAAATACCGCCTGCCCCCTAAATACGGTGTTAGTAAGCATTTCTGGCCACGGTCTTGGCGGCGTGCATGGAAGAGGCAAGCCGCCCAAAGAGCGCTTGAGAATGCAGAAGAGTAGACGCGCACTCATTGTGTGAAACTATTTTCTAAAGTCGCTTCGTTTCAAATGAAATCATTGAACGGCTCTAGTTACCGGCGCAAACGGGCAAAAACCAAGCTTCACAGCGGCACTTTGATTCCATTTGAGGTCGCACCGCTGTAGAATTGCTTTGGCTATTTAATAAGCTCAACGGCTACCGCAGTTGCTTCGCCTCCGCCTATGCAAAGACTAGCAATGCCTTTTGTACCGCCGGTCCTTTGAAGCGCTGCAAGAAGCGTTATGATAATCCGTGTTCCTGATGCACCAATGGGATGGCCGAGGGCAATTGCACCACCATTAATATTCACTTTTTCAGTTGGTAAATTCAGCTCACGGATTGCTGCGATAGCAACAACTGCAAATGCTTCGTTGATCTCGAAAAGGTCGACGTCGTCTTTATTCCAACCCGTCTTTGTAAGAAGTTTTTCGATCGCTTTGATTGGCGCATTGCAAACTTCATTGGGAGGGACTGCATGACTGACATGACCGACAATACGTGCGATCGGCTGAGCCCCTGCGTTTTGCGCATCACGCGCGCGCATTAAAACGACCGCCGCAGCGCCATCTGAAATAGCAGACGCATTGCCCGGCGTTACGGTGCCGTCTTTTTCAAATGCTGGCCGTAATTGGGGAATTTTATCCGGATTTACTAGGCCTGGTTTTTCGTCATCAGAGATAACGATTTCACCTTTCCTCGTGTTTAAAACGACAGGCGTGATTTCTAATTGAAAGCTGCCATCAGAAATAGCCCGCTGCGCCCGCGTCACAGACATCGTTGCATATTCGTCCTGATCATCGCGGGTTATTTGTCGATCGCGCGCTGTCCGATCAGCAAAAACGCCCATGGCTGTGCGCTTGTCATAGGCATCTTCAAGACCATCAATCGCCATATGATCAAGGATCTCGCTATGGCCGTATTTTACGCCTGACCGACCAGTCGGCAACAGATGAGGCGCATTGGTCATTGACTCCATGCCGCCTGCCACAACAATATCAGCGGAACCTGCACGTAGCGCATCGTCCGCGGTCATAATGGTTCGCATGCCTGACCCGCACATTTTATTGAGGGTCGTCGCGCCCGCACTAATTGGTAAACCAGCGCCAATTGCAGCTTGACGTGCCGGCGCTTGTCCCAGGCCTGCAGGCAGGACGCACCCCATCAACACATCACTGACCTGTTCGGCGGATATGCTAGAGCGCTTAACGGCTGCTTCAATCGCTGTAGATCCCAGCTGTGTCGCAGGAATCCCAGAAAAGGCACCATTGAAGTTTCCAATTGGTGTGCGCGCCATCCCAACAATTACGGTGTTCTCTGACATATTTAACTCCCAATTCGCTAAATGAATTACGCAGGGTTGTTTTCAATAACGCAACTCAGTGCGCGCTAAACGAACCGCCTCAACCAAGGCAATTTATTCATTGTCCTTTTGCATCTTAGCCGCGGCAATAATTTCAAGCGCCATAGCGTCAGCGATCGCGCCCGTCGGTTGCTTTTCTGCTGATGCCCGTTCAAAAATCTTTGTGAGGGTATCACCAATATGGTTTATTCTTGAGGTAATTTCTTCCGATGTCCAACTTTCTAGTATCTCTAACCCTACACTGATAACTCCCGCTGCATTTATCACATAATCAGGTGCATAAAGAATTTCCCGCGACTGCAGCGCAAGGTCCATATCGGGTGTAAAAAGCTGGTTATTCGCAGCGCCGGCAACAATTTTTGCATTTATCTCAGAAATAGTCTCTTTGCGGATTGATCCACCAAGCGCACATGGGCTGAAAATATCAACATCTTGTGAAATGCACAAATCTGGTGACACAATCTGGGCGCCATACAGCTCCGCAGCCTTACGCGTTGCGCTTTCATTAACATCAGCAACAACAAGACTTGCGCCAGCGTCATGTAAAAGCTCCGCAAGAACCGTCCCAACGGCACCAACACCCAGTATGGCAACACGTTTTCCGTCTAGAGAAGAGCTACCAAACTTCGCTGCGGCCGCTGCTTCTATTCCCTTGAATACCCCGCGCGCCGTAAATGGTGCAGGGTTGCCGCCTTTACGCGCTTCCCCAATTCCTGTGACGTACGGCGTGACGGAACGAACAATCTTCATGTCCTCGACCGTTACACCTGAATCCTCAGCAGTATAATAGGCGCCATCAAGTGCCTCCAACGCCTGCCCAAATGCGCGAAATATCTCTGTGCGTTTAACAGACGATGGATCAGCAATAATGACAGCTTTTCCACCGCCAAACGGAATATTACCCACTGCATTTTTGTAAGTCATGCCTTTCGAAAGGCGTGTTACGTCCTCTAGCGCACTTTCAAAGGTTTGGTACGGACGGAACCTGCAACCACCACAAGCGGGTCCCAAGGTGACATCATGAATGGCAATTATCGCATCGAGACCCGAGGCTTCATCCTGAGCACGTACAACGCGTTCCCACCCCGGAACTGAAAGATCTTCTATTTGCATCGGGTCATCCTCAAAAGCACAAGCACGGCGGTTTTCACTGATCTTTTTGAGTTCCGCGCCTGGCAGTCGTCTAGCCTATGCACGAAGCTTTGGACAAGTCGGGATTTGAACCTACGGCAGCAAACGTCGATAAATTCAGACGGGCGTATAGTTCAGTGTCACCTCACCCGTGGAATACACAAAAGATACTGGCTAAAAAAGCGGCCATGCATCTTGACCATTAGCATAATATGCTAATATATGAGCATGATATAGTTCTTGTTTTCCCCCTCGACAGCCGCTCTTTAGGATCCACCCCTTCGATGAAACTTGACGCCATTGACAGGAAAATGCTGCTCCACCTGCAAGATAATGCACGCATCACAAATGCTGATCTCGCTGATAAAGTCGGTTTGTCACCAACGCCATGCCTTCGTCGGCTGAGACGCCTTGAAAAAGACAACATAATAAAAGGCTATCATGCCGAACTGAATCGTGAAGTCCTTGGTGTCAACGTGAATGCGCTCATATTGGTCAAGCTCGCCCGCGAGGAAGAAGCGATTATGAAAGAGTTCGAAGCGGCAATATTAGAACGACCAGAGATCGTTGAGTGCTCACTTGTGACCGGCAAATTTGATTACTTTTTGCGCGTTGTGGTGGCGACGCTTCCGGCTTATGAGGCGTTTCTTTCCGAAGGCGTTCTACGCATGCCAAATGTCCTAAATGTCGAATCAAATTTTGTTTTACGGGAAGTCGAAAACAGGAAAATTCTTCCGTTGTCTGAGACTTGAAAATCAGAAATCGATATAGCTTAAGCATTTTCAGGCCTAGAGCTTTTTGCGTTCTGATTCCAATTGAAACGGAAGGCATCTAGTTTTTTTGAAAGTCATAAAACGACCCCAGAGAGAAGAGATTGGTTAGCGCATCCAATGCTGTTTGCGCCTCGATCAGGAATTCGGGATCGCTTAGGTCATCAGGATGCAAATGATCCCGGTAGTGTGTATGAACCCACGCCTCTAACCTAGCGAAGCAGTTTTCGTCACAGACGAAGGTTTTATTGACGGCCAATTGCTCTTCTGATGTTAAAACCACTCTCAAACGCAAACATGCTGGACCACCGCCATTTCGCATACTCTCGCGAACGTCGATGAAATGAGCTTTCGCGATTGGGTTATCTTCAGACAAAGTGTGCTGGATAAATTCATAAACTGATGGCGTTTCCATTGCCTCAATTGGCAATACTAACGCCATCGAACCCGTTTGCGTTGTGACCAACTGAGAATTAAATACATAAGAAGAAATTGCGTCGTTGAGCGACACCATCGATGCAGGTGCTTCGATAACTTTAACGCCAGGACAACAGTCAAGCATTCGCTTATAGACGCTATCGCGTTCTTCAAAACTTCGTTCATGTAAAAATACGACATTTTCATTCATGACACAGACGACATCGTTATGGAAAGCACCGGCGTCCAGTGCCTCCATTGATTGCTGCACAAATAGTGTGCGGTTAGGTGGTAATAAATGCAGGCGAGACACTGCTTTACTGGCCTGTTTCACCTGACGCGCTGGAAACCTTCCTCCGGGTTCACCAAAAACAAATATCTCTGCGCCAGCGCTACCATGTTCCATTGTTAAACGATTATGGTTTGCAGCCCCCTCATCCCCGAAATGAATACCGCCGGTTAGTGGAGCATGATGGGTAAATTGGTCGCCTTCAGGAAAAATTGCTTTCAAAAAAAGCGCCGTCATCGAAGGCTCGATTGAGCGATGAAAATTCCACGCTAAGTTTGCTGGCGTAAAGTGCACCTTCCCATCGCACGTATCAGCAGACGGAGAAACAGTCGCGGCGTTCGCCGTCCACATTGAAGATGCTGAGTAAATATCGGCGAGTAGCGATGGATCATATTTTGATACGGCGTCAATGACTTGGCGATCATTTCCATTGAACCCCAATGCACGAAGGGTCACCAAAGAGGGCCTTTCCTGTGGCGGAAAGAAACCTTGCCCCAAACCCAAACGATGGAGGGCGCGCATTTTCTTAATGCCTTGGAGAGCAGCTGCGCGTGGATTAGACACAGCGCCCGCATTTTTCGCCGATGCAAGATTTCCAGGAGCAAGCCCAGCGTAGTTATGTGTAGGACCAATGAGACCGTCAAAATTAAATTCTGCTGCATCAGTCATTACACAGTCCTTAATCGAATTGATTTTTCAAACCGATCGAATTTTCAGGTTGCGGTAGAAGTGTATTCCCCTCCATCGATGCAACTGGGTACGCACAATAATCTGCAGCATAGTAGGCACTCGGGCGATGATTCCCTGAATCACCTATACCACCAAAGGGCGCAGCTGAACTCGCGCCAGTTGTTTGCCGGTTCCAATTGACAATACCAGCGCGAATGAATGTGCGAAATACTTCCCAGTTTTGAGGACTATCTGAAAGGAGTCCAGCCGACAATCCAAATGAAGTGGCGTTTGCTTCCTTCATGGCTAGGTCGAAATCTGGCACACGATAAACATGCAAAAGAGGCCCAAACTGTTCATCGTCACGCCGAAGGTCCACATCTGTCATATCAATGATTCCTATTGAGACGAATGCTGACCCCTCTTCTTGTACCGATAAGTTCCTTAGCGGTGCGCCTCCCATTTCTACTCTCGCATCGAACGCGCGTTCCAATCTTGCCGCCACTTGGGCATTTATGACGGGCCCCATGAATGGCTGTGGGTCAGTGAATGGACCATCAATCAAAACGCGCTCACATAATGCCATTAGGCTATCAATATACGCATCGCCAATATCGGTATCCGGTATAATAAGTCGCCTTGCGCAGGTGCATCTTTGACCAGCGGTGAGAAATGCTGACTGGAGAACTGTATAGGCCGCAGCATCAATATCTTCAGTATCCCACCAAACAAGCGGGTTGTTTCCCCCTAACTCAAGCGCTAATATCTTACCCGGTTTTTCCGCATACATCTTTTGGAGAATGCGCCCTGTCCGCGCCCCGCCAGTGAACAACAAGCCGTCAAGGCCATCATGTTTTGCAAGTGCTTCACCAACGTCTCGTTCTCCTTGCACGAGATTTAGCACGCCTTTGGGAAGACCAGCTTCGGCAAAGGATCGTACGAGGAAGGCAAGAGGCCCGGGCGTCAATTCACTCGGCTTGGCGACAATGGTATTTCCAGCAAGCAAGGCCGGAACAATATGTCCATTTGGAAGATGCGCTGGAAAATTAAACGGGCCCAGAACGCCAAACACACCGTGCGGTCGATGGCGAAAGACACCCCGTGTCGCACCCGTTGCGGTTTCCACCTCCCCCGTTCGTTCATGATAAGCACGGATCGATATATCCACCTTTCCGGCAACGGCAGCCGCCTCCGTTTTTGTTTCCCAAAACGGTTTCCCTGTTTCATGGGAAATCAAACGAGCCAGCCCCTCTGCATCACGCACGATGATATCTTTGTATTTTTGAAGAATAGAAATGCGAGCGTCGAGCGGGGTCAACGCCCAATCATGAAACGCATTGCGAGCAGCCAAGACAGCCTCATTGACGTCATCATTTGTGGCGGAAAAGTAGTCTTCTAACACCAATCCAGTTGAGGGATTGATCGTTGAAAAACCACGGCCCTTTCCACCGCGCCAGGTCCCATTGATATAAAGATCCCCATTGCCCATAGAGGTATTACTCCTGATTAGAGCGCCTAGTAAAAAGTGTGCAACGGTTATTGCCTTAAACGCCGCGACCACCATAACCTATAACGGAATGCTATAGTGCAGAATTATCGCATTCCGCTTTAGTGTGTTTTGCTCAACGGTGTTTTATTGCTCCACGCAGCGGACCCTATCGCCATCTCCAACACAAAGAACGCCTGCTGTTTCGGGACAAAGCGTAATATCATCGTCGCTTTCTCGTACCGATGCGCGTGTCGCCCGAAAGTTGGCGCATTGTCCGGCCGCCAATAGACGAACTGTTAAATTATCGTCAGCTGGTGACGAACGGATACGCACTATTTTTTCGCGACTATCATAAATGGTTCTAATGTCGCTTTTCTTTGCCGAGAGTAATGGTCCAGCATCAAAGATGTCGACATAATCACGGTATTCAAATCCTTCGCTTTTCAACATTGCAAGCGCCGGTTCGGATTTTGAATACGGTCGCCCAATGCAATCACGCGCTGCTTTTGGCAAGAGCACAACATAAATTGGAACCGGCGGCATCAAGTCCGCGATGAATTGGTTTCCTGTCGATGAATTGTAAAGATCGGCTTCATCGAAATCCATATCAAAAAAATGTTGTCCGAGGGCGTCCCAAAATGGCGAACGGCCATTTTCATCTCGCCAACCGCGTAATTCAGCGCAAATGGGATCTGCAATGATTTCCGGTTTCTGGGCAATAAAGAGGTAACGGGCTTTCGCCAAAAACTTCCCGAAGCCGTCTCCCCTTGCGCCCTTAGCCAAAAACAAAGATCCAACCTCTCCTGCACCCGTATAGTCATGGGTCGGAACGAGTAGCCGTCTTTTGATACGCTTATCTAAAGGTTGGGACGCATGAAACGTCCAGTTTACTTTATAATTCACAAATCCGGTATCACGCCCGATCGAAGCAAAAACAGCTGCAATCCCGAGAATTGCCCCAGCAACCTCGAGTACGATCATATAGGTCTCATCACCGGGCTCTTTTGGGTTCGCACAGAAACTCTTGACGGAGCTTTCCACCCTCACCCGCAGCGCATCTTTATCGCGCGGTAAGTTAGTCATGCCGCCGCTTGCCTGCATAGCAAGTTTGTACACAGCCTCGAAATCGTCTAAACGAATGGGACGGATTATTGGTAACGACATGAAATCTGCCTCTTAGCTAGGTTAAAGCAGCAATCTCTAGTTTGCAGAGCATTTTCGGCTCGGAAAACCGAAACCAATCCCCCCTCAGACCACGGCCCCCCGTGAAACCAGAAGCGATCCCAGAAACGATCCCAGAAACGATCATCGAAAACGCTATCAATCACATCCTTATCGGATCGAATACGACCAGGACTTGTACCCGATAAGTTTTACGGTGCGCCCAAACTCAAAAAAGGTTCAAAGGACAAACTAAAATTTCCAATCTCGCCATTACGGTTGTCACAAATGCGGTGTATCAAAAACTTTGGCATTCATCGTCTGAATGGATTGTAAAACCATCGCATGATTTGACAAGACTGGCTATTCATCGGCTTGCAAAAAACCAACCTCGGTTATGTTTTCAGCAGCGCTAATGTCTCCTACACTCTCGTCGATGAGGTTCAATACCATTGGAGTGATTTTGTTTGAACGCTCAGAGATAAAAATCCACATCTGCGATCATAACAGTTTTTCCAGGCATTTCAGATCAAAAAAAGATTTTCGTCGCGCCAAATCTCTTCATACTTTATTGCTAATTGCACTGAAGTTGACTTAAGCCTTATGCCTAGAACAGCCCGAAAATTGAGAGACCACAATGCTGCGTGTTATTGAGTTTTTCCTCCTGAAATGGACGCGATTCGCGCATGCGATGGCATGGGCCATGGTAACGGCGATCCTTAGCCTGACTGTTGCAGCAGGATATATCGCAGCCACGCAATTGAAAGTGAACACCGACACAACATCGATGTTAGATCCGGAACTTTCATTTCAACGCCAAGCAAAAGCGCTGAGGAATGCATTTCCAGACATAAAAAACGACGTCGTCATAATCGTCGAAGGTCAAACACTTGATGAAGTTGAGGCACTGACAAAAGACCTTCGCAAAGCGTTACTTGAAAGGTCAGAAACATTCACAAACGTATTTGCGCCGTCCGCAGACCCCTTTTTCATGGAGAATGGTTTATTATATCTGGACGATACAGAACTTGGCGATCGCCTTGATAGCCTTGAAGAAGCTGCCAGCCTAATAGAAACCCTCGTCAAAACACCAACGGCCGGCGCGCTTTTTAAAACCTTAGCAAATAACGATCAGCTTGCGGAAGAAGCGGATATTTCATCTGAGAAACTTCAAGCTATTTACGCCGAATTATCAACCGTTATTGAAGCCGGGCTTCAAGGCTCATCACTGCCATTCGACTGGCTTGGCGCCTTAGCGCCTATCGATGAAGACGAAGGCGACAGCAAGACTCAGCAAATATCCATGGGACAAAGAATGTACACGCGCTTTGTCTATACGACGCCAAGCCTTGACTATTCACGATTACAGCCGGCCAAACCTGCTTTGCGAGAATTAAACGAGATCCTCAAACGCCTATCATCAGGCTATGATGGCCGTGTTACGACTTATGTAACTGGCGATCCGGCATTGAGGTCTGATGAGTTACAATCCGTTACGACGGGCATTGGTTTATCGTTCGGCGTTTCTTTCCTTCTCGTTTCAATACTACTAATTACTGCGTACCGGTCCGTATATTTTTCAATCCTTACACTGACCTCATTAGTCATTACGATCATTCTGACAAGTGGCTTTGCGGCCTTTACAGTCGGGCAGTTGAATTTAGTGTCGGTCGCATTCACCGTTCTTTTAGTAGGATTGGGTCTGGATTTTGCCATTCATCTTCTGTTGCATGTTCAAGAACGGTTTAGCGCTGGCCAATCAATCGAGGCTTCGCTGCGTGGAGCCGTTCGATCCGTTGGCGTCGCTTTAGCGCTTGCTGCACCAACAACGGCAATCGGTTTTTTCGCATTTATGCCGACACAGTTCGATGGGATTGCACAGCTCGGGCTCATTGCGGGCGTTGGCGTATTCATTGCTTTTTGTGTTGCGGTCACATTCATACCCGCAGCCCTTGGCGCCATCGCGCCGCCACCCCCAAAGCAACAAAGTCTGGCGTCGCATGGTTTGTTTGAAAAACTCGAGAGCATGTCAGTGCCGGTCGCCATCGTCACAATCGTGGTTGGCATCGGAGCACTTTTCTTAGTTCCAAAAGCGCGTTTTGACGCTGATCCGATGGCCCTTCGTGATCCGGCAGCAGCATCGGTCATTGGGTTTAATCGGCTCTTCAACGATGAAAATACTATACCCTATCGCTTAACCCGTTTGGTCTCTTCCAAAGAAGAAGTGCATTCAACCGAAACAAAAGCGAAGGCTCTTTCCACCGTTCGGACAACACGATCACTCCTTGATTTCATTCCGGACAACCAAGACGACAAATTAGATCGCATCGATATCGCCGCAGGATCCCTCGCCTTTGTTTTGGAAAGCGATCGGGAACCGTATACCGGCAATGCTTCGAGCCCAACAACCGTTGAAGGGGGCGCAACGCTTCAAAAACGTCTCTCAGAATCCTATGGCCCAGATACACCGGCAGGTGATCTAGCGGTAGCTTTGAATGGGCTTGCCGCCGCACCTGAACGCGCAAATCTCATTGAAACCAATATATTCAAATACTGGGACCCACTCGTGGGCCGATTGATAGGACAATTGAATGCTGATGTCGTTGCCCTCGATACGCTCCCGACCCATCTGAAACGCCGATACCTTTCTGCAGCGAAAGACATTATTCATGTTACGGATGAAAAAGATGGAAAGGGCGACACGGCTTCAATTTGGCGGGTTGATATTCTTCCAAAAGCCGATGTTCGCGATGGGTCAGAACTAAAAAAGTTCGTCGATGAGGTCGCGGCGATCTATCCGGATATAACCGGGGGAGCCATTCAGTCTCAAAAGGCAGGAGAAGTGATTTCAGCATCAATGCTCCAAGCGACAAGTCTTGCACTCGGTGTCATTATTGTGTTCCTTTGGTTATTCCTTGGCCGCCCCAGCGACGTCGCCATGATGGTTTTTCCACTGGCGCTGGCGGCGGTTCTGACGGCGGCCGCGGGTGTCATCCTGAACATTCCATTTAACTATGCTAACGTTATCGTCTTACCGCTTTTACTTGGGATTGGGATCGATAGTGGCATTCACCTCGTGATGCGGTACCGTAACCTTGGTCCACAAACGAAATTTTCTGATGAGGCGAGCGGGGATTCAACAGTCTTCAACACATCGACTCCAAAGGCCATTTTCTTCTCCACATTGACAACCGTCGCATCATTCGGAAGCTTGATGCTGTCAGACCATCGGGGCACAGCAAGTATGGGACAATTGCTCTCGATTTCAATAGCGTTCACGCTCATATGTACACTGATCGTTCTCCCTGCGGCACTAAAAGTAAGAGCAGCACGCCAATTCAATCAGCACCGTATTGGTGAGATATCACGCTAAAAACGCCTAATGGTGGAACACGCTAGTTTCAAATTCGAATAAAGCAATGAATAGGATTTTGGATTGATTCGTCATTCGCCAATGACCGAAATCACTACCACTGAAGGCCGGAGATTTACGAGATAAAGCATCGCGCAAAAAGTATGCGCCGGCTGAAGGCCCGTTTGACAACTGATTTTCACCATGCGCTCGATAAAGACTTAAAGCTGAATGAGGTGGCATGCTTCTTTCATATTTCGAGCTCAAGCATGGCGCGTGAAATAGTATTTATTGGCTGTGTTAAAATTTTTAATGCGTGTTCTTAGCGCGTAACGAGTAACCACTGAAGCGCAACGCGCTTTAAAATGCCAGACGTTCATACTGGTTAAAGGCAAGAGTGTCTCAGGCGATCAAAATATAGAGCTAGACCGTTAGTTTTACGCAGTCTAAACATCTTATACTATAGGTCATAGCTTTTCTTGCTCCACTGCCTCAATTTCTCCCCAAAAATGTAGGATTATTTTTGTGGAATACACGGAGATAGCATAAAGATGTTGGGTAGAACTGACGCTTTATCTGAGAAGTATTTGAGGTAGAAATGATCAAGCAGTATTTGTTTCAACGACCAGCGCGTTTACGGATGCTCATTGCCGCAAGTGTGAGCGGGGTTGTTACCTTGTCGGCGGCTTTAGCACAGACGGTCCCTTTGTCACCCTCAACCGATAAAACAACGCCCTTGCGCGTCGTAAGCGCTCAGCAATCGTCGGCAGACGATGGATCAACAGACCAGGCGCCCAAAGACGAAAACGCAGAAGGTGAAGCTGTTGCCTTCATTCAAGATGTCATTGACAGGGCAGGCAAAGCGTTAACCAATGAGGAAGCTGACGACGCAAAACGACTTGCTGATTTTCAAGACGTTCTACGAGAAGCACTTGCGCTTCCATTTCTATCTAAGTTCATGATAGGCCTTAAAGCCTATGACCAGATGAATGATGAGCAACGCACAAGATACAACGCAATTTTTCCGGAATATATCACCAGACAGTATGCGAAACAATTTGAAGGAATTCTTGGGCAACCGCTTGAGGTAACTGATACCAAGTCTTTGCGAAACAATATATTTGTCCGGACACAATTTATTCGTCAGAATGGTACGACTATCAATGTTGATTGGCGCACCCGTCCTACGAAAGAAGGCGGCCACGAAATTCGAGACATTATCGTCAATAGCAACTCAATCATGCGGGTGAAACGGCGTGAATTCGAAGCCGTCTTAGAACGGGAAGGAATCGATGGATTGATCAATATATTGATCGAAGAAGTGAATTCATCAAACGCGTAATACCGAGCCCAAGTGTGAGTCTTAGCCATTTGAATAAAGCGCTGTAATGATCGGTGTAGAGATGAGCGAATCAGGCGACCAACCAGCAAATAGAGAAGCACGTGCTGCAAGCGGCGCCTTTCTCATGGTCATACTGGCCGATTGTGATCTTGCCCCTCAGGAAAAGGATGTATTTCTTTCACATGTGGCAGACCAGAGCGTTTTTCAATCTTTCGATAGAGCTGTTTTGAAACAAGAGTATCAAGCGGTACTCGCAGCAATGACGAGCGATTACGGTGCTGCAGCGGCTCGAATACTGGATGATATTAAATGGGTTCAAGATAGTAAACGTTCAACGGAGGCCATAAAAGTCGGAGTGCAGATGGCGATTGTCGCCGATAAAGAAATTTCACCACAGGAAGAGGCAGCCATCAGTAAAATTGAAGAGGCCCTCGGACTTGAGCGCGGTATACTGTGACAACCGAAAAAAGGGTAATCGGTGTCATCGGTGGTTCCGGCCTATACGACCTTGATAACCTGGAATCAGCATCAGTACTTGATTTTTCAACACCATGGGGCGCTCCATCAGGTCCAGTAACGTCGGGATTTCTTGCTGGAACAAAAGTCTTTTTTCTGCCACGACACGGAGATGGCCATCGCGTTCCTCCAAACGATGTCAATTATCGGGCCAATATCGACGCTTTAAAGCAAGCAGGCATCACTGACTTAATATCAATATCAGCCTGTGGCTCATTTCGAGAGGAACTTTCACCAGGAACGTTCGTGATGATCGACCAATTTATTGATCGTTCCGTTAACAGACAGAATAGTTTCTTTGGCCCGGGCTGTGTCGCGCATGTTTCAATGGCCGAACCCATTTGCCCCTTGCTTAGGGATGCGGCTTGCAAAAGTGCCGCGGCGACGGACATTCCATTCGTTGAAAATGGAACATATCTGGGTATGGAAGGTCCACATTTTTCAAGTAAAGCAGAGAGCCACCTATACCGTTCATGGGGATGTGATGTTATTGGCATGACCAACGCCACAGAGGCAAAACTAGCCCGCGAAGCGGAACTACCCTATGCGAGCATCTGCATGGTTACAGACTATGATTGTTGGCACGAGGAAGAAAAAGCTGTTGAAGTCGAAGCCATTCTCTCTGTTATGAGAAATAATACAATAAATGCAAAAAGGCTCCTACCTGACTTAATTCAACGTCTGGGCCCGGCTCGAACATCGTCGCCTCTCGGAATTGAAACATGCCTTGATACCGCTATCATAACGCCGCCTCAAAGCCGTGATCCACAACTTGTTGCAAAGCTACATACGATTGCCGGCCGCGCTTTTTCGAAACCGCTCTAAATTCGTACTTTTACTGAGCGACGTCTACCGGCTCAATTTTAGCGAGCACCGTTCCACCACAGACAATCGTGACATGTCGGTAGGATTTAATTGGGGTGGGCAACTCGAATCTCACAGGCGTATCGGTAACAATAGTAGTGACCATTCCTATCGGTGCGGAAAAAGCGAGATGTATGACTTGTCCTGGGGGAATAGCACGATCGGTAGGACCCAGTTTCCAACGAGCCTCATAGCCAGGCGTCGGTAAGGATGGTGTCCCTTCAACGATCAAGCGTGCCTGCGCAGTGCCAACGGTCGGCGCCCGATTAAGCCACGCCCGCCAAGAGCCTGCTTCAATCACCGGACAACTTTCCTCAGAAAAATCGACCGTTTCCAGTTCTTCGGCAGCGGCGTCTTTATCGGTAGTGCAACCAATAACAATCAAAAAAGCGCCAAGGCTCGCAAATAAAGAAATTTCTTCTATTTTCGGCAGCGACATCACATATCCTCGAATTGGAAAACACAATTCAGCAAATTTCTAAAACGCAGAAGGCCACTCTTTTGCCTTTGAGGCAACGCGCAAATAAGGCATAGAACTTATAGCCCCTAAGCGTTCTTAGCGCGAGAAAAGATTGCAACTGATTAGGTCATCAATATGGCAAACAAGATAACAATTGCACGCATACTGCTTGTGTTACCCTTTATTATGGTATTCTTGTGGAATTCTCAATGGAATATGAAAGTTGCGCTCATCATTTTTATCATTGCGGCGGTTACAGACTATCTAGATGGCTATGTTGCGCGGGCTAGAAATGAAACATCGGCGTTGGGCGCTGCACTCGATCCCATAGCGGACAAATTGCTTGTCGCCGCAACACTTGTTCTTCTGACTAAAAACGGCGTTATCAGCGGGGTAAGTGTACTTGCGGTTCTGGCGATCTTACTGCGCGAGATTCTTGTCAGTGGTCTAAGGGAAGCCGTTGCAAGAAGCAGCGGCGAAGAGATATCTGTCACAGCGCTAGCAAAAGGCAAAACGATGCTTCAGCTGGTTTCGGTCGGTCTATTTTTAGCAACAGCCCCAGGGGGACTATTGGTCAGTGTGAGCTTCTTCAAATTCGCCGCAATTATATCATTGTGGTGTGCCGCTGGCCTTACGATATGGACGGGATCAGATTATGTGAAGACAGCAGCGGCGAAGCTGGCAGGATATTCTCCGTCCAAAGGATGAAACCCAGACGAAAGGATGTTATCTTTCACTAAAAGGTCGCTGTAAAGCGCCAGATTATGACAACAAAGGAGCACGGACGATGGATGAACCCACCTCCGGTCCTGAAAAACATATTCTTGTTGCGGATGATGATGATCGTATTCGCACACTTCTGAAAAGATACCTATCTGAAAATGGTTATGGTGTTTCAACCGCCTCAAATGGGACAGAAGCAAGCACGCTGTTGAATGGCGTAGAGTTTGATCTACTAATTCTCGATGTCATGATGCCAGGACTTGATGGCTTTGACCTAACACAGCGCATTCGGGCAGCATCGAATGTCCCTATACTCTTGTTAACGGCACGGGGCTTACCACAAGATCGAATCGAAGGCCTTGAAAAGGGCGCAGACGACTATCTCACCAAGCCATTTGAACCAAGAGAACTTTTACTGCGGTGCGCAGCGCTACTTCGACGTACAGAACATACGCAGAAAGCCCGTGACATCGTAACCTTTGGAAATTGCACTTTTATTCCTGGCCGCGGAGAATTGAAACAAGGAGATGAGTTCGTCAAATTGACGTCTAGCGAGATCGCCCTTTTGAAGGCCTTTTGCGCTAAACCCGGAGAGGCAATATCAAGGGCGGCATTAGCGCAGCAAACCGATGCTGAGTTAGAACGTTCCGTTGACGTCCAGGTAACACGACTCCGAAAAAAAATCGAAGCGGATCCTCGGAACCCAATGTTATTGCAAACCGTTCGCGGCATTGGGTATGTTTTGCTCACTGATTAATTGATTATGGACGGGCTACGCCACGAGCAACCGGGCGCTTATGTCATTGTATTTTATCAATCCTGCGACAGGTGAATGGTTATAGTCTATGTTGAAACAGTATCTCCCCAAAAGCCTCTACGCACGGGTTGTCCTGATCGTTATACTTCCGATCTTCATGATGCAGGCCGTGGTGACATATGCGTTTTTCGAACGGCATTGGGATCTCGTTTCCTCAAATTTATCAAGGGCAACAGCTAGCCAAGTCGCTTTACTGACCGAGCTCTATGATGACGCGAAAAGCACCGAACAAAAAGACAAAATCATGTCCTATGCCAATAATATCTTGGACATTAGTATGCGCTTTGATGACAGTACCGGCGTCCCAAGCGTCAATAAATTTGGCGTTTTCAACTTGTATAATGAATTATTTGAACGAAGACTATCAGAGGAGATTAGACAGAAATACTGGGTCGATACAAGAAGCTGGCCGAGTTATGTCGAAATCAGGGTGCAAGCAAGAGAGGGAACGCTCGCCTATTTCGTATACAGAGATAGGGTTTTTGCGACGACAGGACCAATTTTCATCGCGTGGCTGATTGGAACGTCTGTCCTGTTAGGGTCAATTGCAATAGTTTTCTTGAGAAACCAGGTGAGATCAATTCTCCGACTAGCAGATGCGGCCGAAGCGTTTGGTCGAGGGCGCGATCACCAAGACTTCAAACCGACGGGCGCAACTGAAGTGAGACGTGCCGGACGGGCATTCATTGCAATGCGCGAACGTATACGAAGACATATTGATCAGCGCACCACAATGCTTGCAGGCGTCAGCCATGATTTAAGGACACCCTTAACAAGGCTTAAGCTAGCATTGGCTCTTGAACCAACAGCGCGAGATATCGATGATATGCGTGCCGATATCAATGAGATGGAGCGTATGCTCGATGCCTATCTTGATTTTGCAAGCGATGTTACCGCGACAGAACCACCGGCGCCTATTGAGCTATGTGCGCTCGTTCGCGAGGCGGTAGCCTTCAGTGATGGCGTTCAACGCGTTAAAACTGATACTCACGATACGATTGAGCTGGAGGCCAACGGCGACAATCTAAAACGCGCAATTTCTAATCTCATTGGAAATAGCCTGAAATATGCAGAAAATGTTTGGGTTACTGTCGAGAAGAAACAGGGATTTGCGGATATTGCGATTGATGATGATGGTCCGGGCATTGATCCTGCCGACTATGACAAGGCATTCAAACCCTTCGAAAGGCTTGACCAATCAAGAAATCCAAACACTCGTGGTGTTGGCCTAGGTCTTTCAATCGTGAAAGATGCAGCCAGACGCCATGGCGGTGAGGTGCTTCTCTCAAAATCTCAACACGGTGGCTTGCGTGCAGTGTTGCGTCTGCCGCTTTGACCAAAAGATATTTCTATACGCCACTCAAGGCTGGATCATCCGTACCAATTTCAATGATTGTTTGATTACGAATAGTGACAACCCTGTCCATCCTCCGCGCAAGACGATGGTCATGTGTAGCGATGAGAGCCGCCAAGCCCTCACCACGCACGAGTTCGAGGAAAGCATCAAACACTAAATCAGATGTTTTCGGATCAAGGTTTCCCGTTGGTTCATCGGCCAGTAACACCCTCGGTTGGTTCGCGAGCGCGCGGGCAATTGCGGTGCGTTGTTGCTCACCGCCGGAGAGTTGCCCTGGCTGGTGACTTAAGCGTTGTCCCAAACCAAGTCTCTCTAAAAGACTGGTGGCCCGCTCCTCAGCACGCGATTGAGAGTGGCCTGCAATGAGTAATGGAAGTGCGACATTTCCAAGAGCCGAAAACTCGGGCAATAGGTGGTGGGCTTGATAAACAAAACCTAAAGCCTCCCGTCGGAGCGCGGTACGCTGTGCATCATCGAGATCCCGGGTCTTATGACCATCAATCAATACATCGCCGTGGCTTGGCGATTCCAAAAGACCTGCCATATGCAGAAGAGACGATTTACCAGATCCGGACGGACCTAAAAGACCAACGGTCTCACCAGAGCTGATTACTAAATTCGATTTGAGAAGGACCTTCAATTCACCATAGGTCCGCTCCACATCCCTTAATTCTAAAACACTTTGGGGATTTGACATTGGCGTGCTGTGTTGTTCGCCACGGGCCACGGCATCCAGGAGTTCACTCATATCTTAGTGCCTCAACGGGGTCGAGCCGGGCGGCACGCCAAGCAGGGTAAAGCGTCGTAATGAGCGACATGAACAAAGACCAAACCACAACCCTGACGACTTCAGCGGCTTGCATCTGCGCTGGCACACTTGAAAAATAGTAAACCTCGGCGGGAAAAAGATCCGTATTGAATATGGCCGATAAGAAGGTTTCGATCGCATCAATATTCCAAACAAAGAGAGCCCCAATGACGACACCAGCAAGGGTTCCAAGAAAGCCAATCATTGAGCCGGACAGGAAAAAGACTCGCATAACAGCACCTTGAGTGGCCCCGATCGTTCGTAAGACCGCAATATCGGCAGTCTTATCTTTCACCAACATTATCAGTCCCGTGATGATATTCAGCGCTGCCAATGCAACCACAAGAAACAATATCAAACGCAACACACTGCGTTCTGTCTGAAGAGCATTAAAATAGCTGCGATTTTGCGCGCGCCAATCTTGAATGAAATACCCATCGGCGGCGGCCTCTAACCCTTCAATATATCGACCGATCGCTTCAGGATCTTCAACACGAATCTCGATCTGCTGGACGGCATTTCCATAACCAAAAAACAACTGAGCTTGTTGCAACGGCATAAACGCAATTAAGTTGTCGAACTCAGAATTGCCCACTTCAAAAATCGCTTGAACGCGATAGGGTTTGCGACGAAGCGTCGGACCAAATGCGGTTTCCGCACCACGCCCGGAAATTAAGGTGACAATGTCTCCCGCCCGAACGCCCAGAGAGAAAGCCACACGACTACCAATGGCGATACCATTACCCCCATTTTTGCCTTCACCAAAGCCATCGAATGTGCCGTCAATGATATGGCTACGACCGGTTTCTGGATCAACGCCCGCAACATAACTGAGTGCTTTGACGTCTTCTGGACGCATACCCCGGACAAAAATACCCGTCTCCCCTTCGGCCGTTGCGTAGACAGGCGCCTGAATCAAAGGCGTCGCAGATGTCACGCCCTCAACAGTTTTTAAGCGATCGGCAAGCGGTTCATAGCCTTCAATCGTGCTCGATGATTGGACAAAGGCATGGCCATTAACGCCTAACAATTGATCAATCAATTTATCACGAAAACCTTGCATTACCGCCATCACAATAATCAGTACAGATACCGCCAGCATGATACCAATAAAAGCGATGATTGAGATGAGAGATACGCCCTTGCCGGTTTTTGTTGCCCCAAGATAACGGCGCGCAATCATCCACTCAAATGCAGAAAACGGCTTGGTTGCTTTTATTGTTGAACGAGACGCCGTATACCGCGCTTCGCCTGAGGCGGATAACGTCGCAGGGCCCTGCCCTACAACACTCTCTTCAACGACATCATCTGGCATTGCAAATAACCCTAAACTTGCAGTGCATCTTGAACCGCGCCAGCGATATGTTCCAATGCCGCATCAAGGCTCAGCTCGTGGCGCTCACCATTTGCACGCTTCTTCAATTCTACTTTTCCCTCTTTCAAACCGCGAGGGCCAATGATGAGCTGGAAAGGAAGACCAATTAGGTCAGCACGAGCAAATTTCTCCCCAGGGCGGCCTTTTGTATCATCATAGAGAACTTCAATACCATTTTGTGATAAGGCAGCGTATGCACTTTCACATGCCTGTTGAACATCGGGGTCGTCCGACTTTAGACTAAGAATAGCCACATGAAAGGGCGCAACAGAAATTGGCCACTTACACCCGGCTTCGTCGTGGTGGGCTTCAATCAGTCCACCAACCAGCCGCGACACGCCGACCCCATAAGAGCCCATTTGTAAGGGAACATTCCCCCCATCGGGACCAGCAACATGTGCTTTCATTGAAGATGAATATTTGTCTCCAAAGAAGAAAATATGCCCTACCTCAATACCACGTGCAGATAGACGGTTCTGCTCTTCTACCTTCTCGAAAGCAGCCTCGTCATGCATCTCATCCGTTGCAGCATAAAAAGACGTATACTGAATAATTATATCAGATAGGTCGCTTTCGAAGTCGGTATCTGACGGCGGGATACCCAATTCTAAAACACGTCTGTCGCAAAAAATAGCGCTTTCTCCTGTATCCGCCAAAATAATAAATTCGTGGCTAAGATCACCGCCGATTGGTCCTGTATCGGCACGCATTGGTATCGCGGTCACACCCATTCTATGGAACGTCCGCAGATAGGCAACAAACATTTTGTTGTAGCTCCGGCGCGCCGTTTCAACATCGATATCGAACGAATAGGCGTCTTTCATAAGAAACTCCCGCCCCCGCATAACGCCAAAACGGGGTCTGATTTCGTCTCTGAATTTCCATTGAATATGATACAGTAATGTGGGAAGATCCTTATAAGAGCGCACACCCGCCCGAAATATCTCTGTAATCATTTCTTCATTGGTCGGACCATAAAGCATTTCACGGTCTGAGCGGTCGGTAATCCGCAGCATTTCTTTGCCATACGCATCATATCGACCACTTTCGCGCCATAATTCTGCAGGCTGAATGGTGGGCATCAGCATCTCAACAGCACCGGCCCGATCCTGCTCTTCACGCACGATTTTCTCGATTTTCTTAAGTACCCGAAGGCCAAGAGGGAGCCATGCATAGATCCCTGCGCCCTCCTGACGCACCATTCCAGCTCTCAGCATAAGTTGGTGCGATGCGATTTGTGCTTCAGCAGGCGTTTCCTTGAGAAGAGGCAGATAGTAACAGCTTAAACGCATTCTATGAGATCCAAATGGCTAGACAGGAGTTAGGGCTACATCAAAGATCGAGCTAAATCGAAGAACAGAATATCACCAGTGCTCATTACACAATTATCGGGCGGCGAACAAAACAAACGGCGTTACCGTTAAGCTTTGATGCCAAACACAGCCCATCAACAAACAAGTTCTAAAAAAAGTAGAACACGTTTCTGTCGAACGTTTGCAAGGGAAAGGCAAGAATACTATCCGCAAAAACGAGAAAGAGGCCACGGTCCCGCACCAATAGCCAAACCAAAATACTCTCCTTGAGGCACCAGATCGAGCAAACATGGCGCTACTGTTTCACGGGCGGGGGGGCTGATAGGCCGCGGCGAACAATTCAGGGCAAGAGGTTAGGGAGATCACATCAGAGCGAGATCGATCGTTAACAAGGGCTAAATGTCACGATAACGGTCTTTGAATGCGCGTTTATATGGCTTTCTCATCCTTCAAATGCTTTGCAACAGTTAGGACGCTGCTTTAATATCATTGGAACTGTAGGAGATCTGTTATGGACAGCCAATTTTACGCACGCGTGACGTCTACGCTGGCGGAAATCGATGAACAAGGCTTAACGAAACCAGAGCGTATTATCACAAGCCCACAAAGTGCAGAAATTCAAGTTAATAACAATGGACAAACGAAGACCGTCCTCAATTTTTGTGCTAACAACTATTTGGGATTAGCCGATCACCCTTCGCTTGCGAGTGCGGCGAGGGAAGCGGCGGATACTTATGGTTTTGGCTTAGCATCGGTTCGTTTCATTTGCGGCACCCAAGACATTCATAAAACGCTTGAAAAGCGAATCGCCGACTTTTTTGGCTTCGAGGATGCAATTACCTTCGCCGCTTGCTTTGATGCTAATGGCGCTGTTTTCGAGCCGCTGCTAGGGCCTGAAGATGCAATTGTCTCAGACGCATTAAATCATGCGTCCATTATCGATGGCGTTCGCCTGTGTAAGGCGAAACGGTATCGATATGCCAATAACGACATGGCTGACCTCGAGACGCAGTTGAAAGCAGCTCGTTCCGACGGTGCCCGTACAATCCTTATTGTCACCGACGGTGTTTTTTCAATGGATGGCGTTATTGCGAACCTCACAGGGATCGCAGACCTCAAAACGAAATACGATACCTTACTGATGGTTGACGATTGCCATTCCAGTGGTTTTTTAGGTGAAAATGGTCGCGGTACTGCCGAGCATTGCGGTGTTGAAGGCGTCGTTGACATTCTTACGAGTACCCTTGGAAAAGCGCTTGGTGGGGGAATGGGTGGCTTTATCGCTGCGAAGAAGGATGTTGTAGCATTGCTTCGACAACGCGCCCGGCCCTATTTGTTTTCAAATGCACTCACGCCTGCGCTAGCCGGTGGCGCAATACGGGCATTCGATTTTGTTGAGAACGGCAATTCTCTAAGAGAAAAACTCCGGCAAAACGCATCGCATTTTCGAGCGTTAATGGCGAAACAAGGGTTTGACTTACTCCCCGGTGAGCATCCTATCGTACCAGTGATGCTTGGCGATGCAAAACTGGCGCAGGACATGGCGGCAGCTCTTCTCGATGAAGGCGTTTACGTCATCGGCTTTTCCTTCCCTGTTGTCCCCAAAGGAAAAGCGCGCATTAGGACCCAGCTTTCAGCGGCGCATACGGAAGAGCAAATCGACCGCGCCGTTGATGCCTTCACTAAAGTTGGAAAAGCGCTGGAGGTAATTTAGAAGACTTCGATTTTTGGGCGAAGAATGGCAAAGCTAATGTTCCATAACGTGTTTTGCGTTTATCTGATCTATGGCACTTTCAGGTCGCTGGCACTGGTACTGAGCAATTTAATAAGTGTTAGTTCACTCTAGGAATTAATCTGATGAAATCACTTGTAAAAACAAAAGCGACTGAAGGAATTTGGTTAGAGGATGTACCTGAACCAACAATCGGCGCACATGATGTCCTGATCAAAGTCCGTACAACCTCAATTTGTGGTACGGACATGCATATTTACAAGTGGGATGACTGGGCACAAAAAACCATTCCCGTACCAATGACCGTTGGACATGAGTTTTCGGGCGAAATCATGGAAATTGGTTCTGGCATTCGCACCGAGCATGCAGAACTAAAAATTGGCGATCGTGTTTCAGCAGAAGGCCATATAACATGTGGCTATTGTCGCAACTGCAGAGCAGGACGTCGTCACCTTTGCCGGAATACACTAGGCGTGGGCGTTAACCGTCCGGGTGCATTCGCAGAATATATTTCTGTTCCGGCGTTTAATGTTTTCAAACTACCGGACGAAATCACTGATGAACTTGGTTCGATATTCGACCCCCTCGGAAATGCCGTTCATACGGCGTTAACATTCGACCTGGTAGGGGAAGACGTTTTAATCACAGGCGCTGGACCGATCGGCGCTATGGCTGCAGCGATCGCCGCACACGTTGGTGCACGGCATATTGTTGTGACAGACGTCAATGATTACCGACTGGACCTTGCCAAAACGTTGGGTGCAACAAGAGTTGTTAATGTAGCAAAAGAGAGCCTCAAAGATGTCATGGCCGAGTTAAACATGACAGAGGGTTTTGACGTCGGCCTCGAAATGTCTGGTGCTGCGCCCGCATTCCAATCAATGCTTGAAGCCATGAACCATGGTGGAAAGATCGCACTTCTTGGCATCGTACCGGATGGTATCGGAATTGATTGGAATCATGTGATTTTTAAAGGCTTGCAAATTCGTGGCATTTACGGGCGCGAGATGTTTGAGACCTGGTATAAAATGGCATCCTTAATTCAGTCGGGCCTCGACGTATCACCAATCATTACACACCGATACAATTTTGATGAGTTTCAGTCAGGCTTTGACGGTATGGCATCGGGGCGCACTGGCAAGGTCGTTCTCGATTGGAACAAAGCTGCTTAAAGCGTTTCCAGGCCAAGTGTTGTTAGGCTATTGGAGATCGATCGCTTCCATAAGAACGAAACGGTTTTAAGCGTCTGGAGCGGCGCTAGCGAACGCCGCTATCTTAAGCAGCTTTCGATCGATCTCTACTAAGTTTGGAAAGTGCTCTAGGTCAACATTAAAGCGGCGGGCGTTAAACATCTGCGGCGCTAAAAGAATATCGGCTGCCGTTACAGAATTCCCAAAACAAAATACACCAGGGGACTTTTTTGTCAGAGCCTCAAGACCTGAAAAACCGCGTTGAATCCAAGTCGAGTACCAATCCGATTTCTCTTGTTCATTGGCATCAAGATTTTTTTGAATATATTGAAGGACCCGTAGGTTATTGAGGGGATGAATATCACAACCAATAATCAATACCATTTCCCACACCAACGATTCACCAATAGGGTCCCTTGGGAAAATCGGCGGATTGGGAAACGCTTGATCGAGATATTTCAATATCGCTAACGACTGGGATAAAACGGTTCCGTCTTCGGCAATTAGACATGGAACCAAGCCCGATGGGTTTATACGCAAATACTCTTCAGTTTGCTGATCTTGATTTAAAAGATTCACCTCAATGCTCTCGTAAGCAACACCTTTAAGGTTACAAGCAATACGGACGCGATAAGCAGCTGAAGATTTTGGATAATCATATAATTTTATCATGTAAGCGCCTTACTCATCATCATCCATGACGTCAATTGATGGAGTACAGTGGATTTTTCTAACAACACTATAAAGCGATAGACACACGCCGGTAAATCTTGTCTTAGGCCTTGTGGCAATTTGTTCAATTATCATCGATCTGCATAGAAACTGCTTAACAAGTAAATCTGTATAATTACCAAAAATGATACCGGCTTTACCGCTTTGTCTTATAACTACTTGATTGCAACAATGTAGCAAAGCCAGCTAGGGTAATTTGGCGCCTCATCTGCGGGCGCCCACTCACCCGTATCATTGCCATCTTCATCCTCAACTTCCCAGTAAACAACACTATCGGAAAAGCCGGCTTCGGCGAGAAGCTCACGAACCTCAGGGATTGTCCAGAACCGCCATTCATATTCAAATGCCCGGTGTAGCTTACTGCCGTCCGCAAATTTAAAATGGATGTAGTGTGTGCAATCGGAGTTCACCGGATTAATTTTTACTTGCTCCCAATGATAGCTGAAGCCTTTCTTACCACCAACAATTTTGCGCTTCTCTGTATGACCTTCGGAGTAACATTCTCCCCCGCCCATCATATCCATGATCATGACGCCTTGAGGCTTCAAGTTACGTCGTGCGAATTCGAAATACTCGCGAAGGGAATCACGGGTTTTAAATAACCAAAACGAGAAATTCTGGGCCGAGAGAATATCAGACTTTTGACGAGACACCGTGCGCACGTCTTGCTCATAGATCTTGATGCGCGCTTGCTCTTCGCTGGACAGTTTTGAAAGATTGTTATCAACGCCCCATTGCAAAGTCTCGCCACAGAGATCGACACCAACGGCCGTGCGTCGGCGCCCAGACTTTACCCATTCGCAACAAACACTAAATGTCCCGCAAAAGTCTTCACGCAGCGAATCCGGCTTACGTCTATAAGCTTCTTTGAACGCTTGCTCGAAAAACTCCACATCAACATCGGGGCTTTGTACCGCTTTTTGATAACATACAAATTTGTCTGCAGTTTCTGCGAGTGTTGGTTTTCTCGCGCTTGATTTTTTTTTGTTGCCATGGTCGTCTCGGTTTGAATTTGAGATTTAAATGTCTAGAACATCGGGGTTTTAGCTTGAATCAATCCAATGCTCTCTTGATTCATGCTTTTGAGCGCCTGAGCGGACCATATATTGATCCAATGAGATGGTCCGGCGCTCTAGACCGCTTCGCAAATAACTGGTTGCCTTTATAGTCGCGCCATTTCAAATTGGATCGATAAGCGGCTGTCGTCGCGTCAGTTCTCAACGCCTTAATTAAGCCAGCCCGTAAATTTCGCCGTTTTCATCAAGGCCCATTTGCAACGCGGCTGGCTGCTCCGGGAGCCCTGGCATCGTCATCACAGGACCACAAATCGCGACAACAAAGCCTGCCCCCGCTGACAAACGAACGTCTCGAACTTCAACGCAATGTCCTTTTGGTGCTCCCAATGCGGCGGCATCGGTTGAGAAACTGTACTGGGTCTTCGCGATACATATCGGCAAATTCCCAAAACCCCAATTCTCAAATTCTCTCAAGCGCCGCTTAACGCTTGCGCTAAAGGAAATCGTCTCGGCCCGATAGATCTCTTTAGCGATTGTCTCAACCTTAGCTGCAAGTGAAATATTGTCATCATAAGTCAATCGAATATCGGCGTTTGACGCTGACAAAGCCTCTTTTACGACCGTCGCCAAAGTGACTGCGCCTTCACCACCGCTGGCCCAATGCTTGGCGATTTCAGCTCTGCATCCAAAACCATCACAAATTTTTCGGATTTCCGCCACCTCGGCATCGGTATCGCCATCGAAATGGTTGATTGCAACAATCGGCCGGATGCCAAATTTTTGAAGATTCTCGATATGCTGGTGCAAGTTCTCCCCACCTTTACGAACAGCCGCTGGGTCTGCCACGGACAAATCTCTTTTTGCTACACCAGCATGCATTTTTAATGCGCGTACGGTACAAACGAGGACAACAACATCGGGACGAAGTCCCGATTGACGACACTTTATGTTAAAGAATTTTTCCGCCCCAAGGTCAGCGCCAAAGCCAGCCTCAGTAACGACAATATCGGCCAAAGAAAGAGCCGCCTTAGTAGCAATCACTGAATTGCATCCATGGGCGATATTTGCAAAAGGGCCTCCATGGATGAAAGCTATATTGTTTTCAATACTCTGTACAATGTTCGGTTGCAACGCATCCTTCAGCAACACAGCCATGGGGCCCTCGGCACCAAGATCTCCCGCCCTCACAGGGTCCTTGTCGTATGTCTGCCCAATAATGATGCGGGAAAGTCGCGCGCGCATATCGGATAACCCTTCTGATAGACAGAGAATAGCCATAATTTCCGAAGCGACCGTAATATCAAAGCCAGTTTCTCGGGGAATGCCATTATTGGCGCCCCCTAGGCCAATATTTATCGACCGAAGGGCGCGATCATTCATATCGACAACGCGACGCCAAAAAACGCGTCGCGTATCGATATTTTGTTGATTTCCCCAGTGTAGATGATTGTCAATTATAGCCGATAAAAGATTGTGTGCAGACGTAATGGCATGAAAGTCTCCATTGAAGTGAAGATTAATATCTTCCATTGGAACGACTTGCGAACGCCCACCGCCGGCAGCACCGCCCTTTACGCCAAAGCAAGGGCCCAAGGAAGGCTCACGCAGGCATACGATTGAGTTTTGGCCAATTTTGTTGAGACCATCATTCAAGCCGATACTGGTCGTTGTTTTTCCCTCACCAGCTGGTGTGGGGTTCATTGCGGTGACAAGGACCAACTTGCCTTTTTTACCCTGCTTACTCTGTTTTTTAATGAAATCCAACGAAAGCTTCGCCTTGTGGTGGCCGTAAGGAACAAGTGCATCCTGCGGAATTTTATATTTACTCTTTGTAAGTTCTAATATCGGCTGCATTGCAGCCGCACGTGCAATCTCAATATCCGGCGCGCCAGCTGGTGGCAGTGTAGGAGAATTCATTGTCTTAATCCCTCAATATATTAACACAGGCCATTTCGCCTGAATAATTGGCAATGAGCCGTTGTGCACTGACGATGTCTCAAGCTTGCGCACGAGCCAGTCTGAAACGGCAATGCATCATTTCCGACCACTGCCCCCATTTTCTCGCACAAGGTCAATTAATTCGTTTACTAACTCGGATGGTGAGTCTGCACACCAGATGGCCGCACGATTCACACTCACACCATCTATTGGTAAGCGTATAATATCATCACGGTCAGCAGCAGAGTGCTTCCCAAGAGGCGCCACTCCAACACCATAGGCTACCAACTCATACGCAACTTCAGTCGAATTCGCTCGATGCACAATATTGGGAAAACCGCCCATCCGCCTTACAATCTTCAAGAGTTCAAGCATATATCCCGTCTGCTCTCTTATAACCGGCCAAATGAATGGATATTGCCAAATTTCCTCTAGAGACACATCGGTTTTGCGGGCAAGCGGATGCGTTGCAGAGACCACGACTTCAATCGGGGCGGGGGAAAGTTCTTCAACTTGGAACCTTGGTCCCACCATTGAAACCGGCGGACAAAGAAACGCGACATCCAATCGCCTTTGCGAAACAGCGTGGGCCAGATCAAAACTGAGGTCTCGTGTCGATTCAATCAGCAGCGTTGGGTATCGCGCGTGCAATTCGGCCAACGCCTTTGGAACCAAATCAAACAGGTAGTCATCAGTTAAACCAACAAGAAGCCGCCCCCCCTGACCGCTCGCGGCATTTCTCACATCGTCAGCAATGCGCGCCTCGCTCTCTAAAAGGCGTTTGGCATTGATAATCAACGCACTCCCCGCTGGCGTAAGCGATATTTTGCGTTTACCTCGAATAAATAGCGAGACGCCAAGTTCATTTTCTAATTTCTGGATTTGCATGCTCAACGGTGGTTGAGACATATTCATTCTTTTTGCGGCTCTTGAAAAACTCTCTTCTTCCGCCACGGCAAGAAAATATCTTAGTTGTTTTAGTTCCACTGCAATTAGCGCCGATCAACGATTACTAACAATTCGCAATGATATCGCGCTTCATCGCTGTTGCAAAATCGTTGTGTTGCTGGAAATCCTGTAGTGGTCGGTTAGGAGAGCGTTATTTCTTTTGCTTCTCGAGCGCTTTGATAAATCGCTAGAAGCACCTGCGTTGACCGCACACCATCATATAACGTCGCAGCAACTGGCTCATCCTTCAAAATCGCATCAACAAAGGTCTCTAGCTGAGCACGAAAATGGTTTGGCTTTGGGTAACGGGGCAGATTGATTTCACTCAAGCCGTCGGTATTAGCGAGATAAAGGCGGTTTGCATAAGGATAGATCCTTAACGCCCCATTGCTGCCGTGGACCACCAACGTTGTGGGAAATGGATCAAATCCGCCAGGTGGAACATACCCGTGGACATTCCATCCCGCCCCTTCCATAAACGCCCCTTCACCAGGTAAGGCCAGACCGAATGTTCCTTCGTCATAGACCAGATTAATGGTTGCACCAGAACGAAGCGTCATTGTCGCGAATTCGGGCACGGGGTCTTTACCAGTGAAATTCCCTCGCCCCCATACGGATACAATCTCACTATTGGTCAACCAAGGAAAAGCATCGATCATATGGACGCCATGATCAACCAGCCCCATTGGCGTGCCTCCGGGGCCATTTAGGGGATAATGACTTTCCGGAAGGGCATTTGCCCTACCCGCACCGATCCCGCCAATTGCCAATTCATAACACAAACGTACCTCTCCAATACGACCGTCACGAATGATATCACGTGCTGCTTGCATGGCCGGAAGATGCCGATACGACGCACCGAACAGGAACTTAATGCCAGCGTTTTCTACGGATTTTGAGATAGCGTCCGCATCGCTGAGCGATGGGGCTAATGGCTTTTCGCAAAGGATATGGACACCCGCATTAGCAGCACATTCAACCACTGGCCGATGGATTGCTGGCGGCGTAAGGACACAAACAATATCGAGTGACTCATGAGAAATCATCTCAACATAGTCTTTGTAAGGTTTAATCCCGAACCGTTGAACAGCGTCCTCTAGACGCTGTTCATTAATGTCAGCACCAGCCACAAGATTGACCATATCGGAAGCGGCACAACCCTTTAGGTGTTCCTGTGCAACACCGCCGAGACCAACAAGGCCTACGTTTAAACACTTATGTTTTGTCATTTTAGCTAACAACGGTCCTTAACACTATTCGATTAGCCGAGACCTAATATCTCTCTGGCTTCATCAGGGGTTGCCACTTCATGGCCGAGGCATTCAATGATTGTTTTTGCTCGATCAACAAGTTCTCCATTTGAGGCAAAGACACCACGTTTGAGATATAGATTATCTTCAAGGCCCACGCGGACGTTTCCGCCCAATAAAACCGCCTGGGCCACCATGGGCATTTGCATCCGAGCAATTCCAAACGCCGCCCATACAGCGTTTTGTGGCAAAAGATTCCGCATAAAAATCATCGTCTCTGGCGTCGCGGGGAGGCCCCAGCGCGTTCCCATCACGATTTGGAATAATGGCGGATCGACAAAAAGGCCTTGTTCAATCATGTTATTTGCTAGCAGAATATCACCGGGCGCAAAGACTTCGATCTCTGGCTTGACCCCAATTTCCTTAAAGCGGGACGCCATCTTATTTAGAGTATATTCAGTATTAAGATAAACATACGCTTCGTCGCCATCACGCTGATTCTGCGTTGTAACGTCTAATGAGCACACCTCTGGCCGCGCCAATTCAATATGGCGAAATCGCTCCTCGGCCGAGACAACATCAGAGCCAGGTCCAGCCTTACTCTCATCCTCAGGATCTGGTTTAAAAACAGCGCCGCCGCCACACGTTATATTCATTATCGCTTTTACGCCGATATCGCGTACGCGTTGCGCCATATCGACAAATAAATCAACATCACGGCATCCATCACCCGTTTCAGGGTCACGAACATGCAAATGGACGGCTGACGCGCCCGCTTGTTCCGCTTCCAACGCCGCCTCAGCGATTTGCTGAGGCGTGATTGGGAAGTTAGGATGAGATTTATTATACTGGTTCTCACCTGTTACCGCACAGGTTAAAATTACTTTTCGTTGCATGAAAACCTCTATTTACTCTGTCTAAAATTAACTCCTCAACCGTCACTCTGACGGCTGAACTCTTGCAGCTCTTGATGACACTGAGTGATCAGTCATCAGATCAACATCTGATTCAAGCAGCAAATTATCGCGAAGCGTTTTTGAAAGGCCCTTCCGCACATTACTTGAAAGCTGCCAGAAAAATATTCCAATGATCCCCCAACCGATTAATATCGACGGACGCATTAAATCACCTGACAAGGCCGCTCCCAAAAATTGCATACCGGCAATCGCGAACACTAAAATGGCGCTTATGAGTGCCGCATAAAGGCCAACTGAACCGAAGGGTGCAAGAAAAGGTCGTGGTAAGTCGGGGGCGGTACGGCGCAATTGTATAACGCCAAACACAATTGCCAAAAAGATCACGGAAAGAATAAGCGCCGACAAGTCAACAACAATACTCACCGCCGTTTTGCCAATCATTGCGCCCAAAAAGGAAACAAAGGACACAAATAGTATTGATGTTGAAGGCGTGCCGTATCGATTTGAAATAATGGAAAAGACAGGCGGTAAAAAACGAGCTTTACTGAGCGTATAAATGACTCGGGTTGCCGCGAAAAAGATCGCGTTCCAAGTGGATATTAAACCACAAAGACCAATACCCAAAACGAAGTTCCTACCGGCCTTTGACTGAAAGGCTTGTTCCATCGCGTAAGCAGCTGGTAGATCGGCATCAAGCAACATATCCCTTGGTGCGGACAAGGAAGATGCCATGATGATAACAGCATAGAAAACAATAGCTGCAGCAATGGAAGCCATGATAACAACGACGAGACTTCGAGGTTTAACGTCCTCTTTTATTTCTCCCATTGCTTGGGGAATTGTATCGAAACCAGCGTACCAGAAGGGCGTTGTCGCGATGACCCCCAACACCCCCATCAACGCCGGACTAAGCAAACCAGTTTTCGATTGTTGCGCTTCACTAAATAATGGCTTGACGTTTTCGACCTCACCGCTTGTTAGGGCCATCGCCGCGAACACAACAGACGCAATGACCAACGCACCAACCATGAACAATTGAACAGTCGACGCGGTCTTTGCACCAAGATAATTTGTAAGGGCAATAATTGCTGTCCCAAAGAACGCTACAATTATTGTCCGTAAATAAACGTCCTCTCCGCCGACGCTGTATAATACTTGGCCTTTTCCATCCGGGAGAATAGCATCCGTTAGCCAAGCGATTGATACGGCTTCAAAGGAGCATGTTGATATATAAGAAAGGGCTAAAAACCACCCTACAATAAATCCCGTAAACGTCCCAAACATTCGGTAGGCGTAAGCCACTTCGCCTCCCGAAACCGGAAACATAAGCGCCACCTCAGCATAGGCAAGGGCAATCATAATTATCAAGAGACCACCAACAGTGAATGCTGTTATCGCACCAATCGACCCGGCACCTGATAACCAGCTCCCCAACACCGTTATCCAGCCGACACCTATTATGGTTCCGAAAGACAGTGCAAAGATCATCGGCAACGATAGCGTTCTCGGCAAACCGCTCTCTTGATTGAGCGTAGATGTAGTTTGGTCTTGCAAATTAGCCCCGCTGGTTTTGATGACGCTCTTCTATGCTTTGCAAATACGCAGATCGTCTAATTTTTTATTGAAATGGGCCTATTTGTTTCATGTATCGGCGCAATAGTGTGGGGCGCAGTATCAAGCGTAACCCCAGGGAAAGCGCTAAGTCATAATAGCCCTAAGCCTCTGTTTTCATTGGAAGTACATCCCTTAAAGCAGGATTCGGAAAACGCCTTGGCATGGTTAACGCATAAAAGGTTTCTGAAATTCGAGGGAGTGATTTCACCTCTACCAGTCGATGGGAGGCGAGCTCATCTTTCACAACAATTAGTGGAACGATGGCAAGCCCCAGGTTTTCTCTAATCAAAACGCGAATGAGCGCCATATCGTCGACTTCAGCAAAAATATTGGGCGAAATCCCTTGTTGATCAGTAAAAGCGTCAAAGCCAAGTCGGATACTGCTTTCTTTGGAGGGAACAATGAGCGGCTCTTCTTCCAAAAGAGCACGCAAAGACCGTTTCTCCTTTGACCGATCTGGGTATCCAACCAGACTGACTGGCTGTTCAGCAATGGGGTGAATAAGCCATGGAGAGTCAGTCCCCATTGCCGGTGATTGATTTGTGAGGACTACATCAAGTTTTTGTGCTTGAAGCATCATTGTCAGCTCTGCCAGGCTCCCAGAGCGAATACTCAAACGGGTTCTTTCGCGGGCAAACAATGGTTTTAGAAACTCGATCTGGAAGTTTCTTGACAGCGTAGACAAAGCCCCAACCCTAAGCACGTTTTCACGCGATGAGTCTCGTTCTAGAAGTGTATCGAGTAATTCATCGCCCGCCGCGAAAATTATATCGGCATGGTCAAGGGCAATTGAGCCGGCCTCTGTCAAAATCAGCTGTTTGCCACGACGCTGAAAAAGCTGCTGACCCAAACGCTGTTCCAATTTTTTTATCTGAAGGGAAAGCGCTGATTGCGACACATTAAGCTTGCCTGCGGTCCTAGTGAGGTTTCCGTCATTTGCCACAGCCCAAAAGTACCGCAAATGATTATAATTTAGGCCTGACATTATATCGTTCTTTTTTATAAAACTATTTATCCAAATAATCCGTTTTATAAATCTATTCAATACCTGACAAACTCGTTTGTGTACGTTTATTACCCACCTTCTGTGTAGCGCCGAACAAGCAGGTATTCATCAAAACTCAAAGCATTATTTTTATCAAGGTCAGCGCGCTTTAGCGGACCATTATCCCAAGCGCGTTTAAGCCCGCGAACCATTTCGTTAGGCTCCATTTCACCGTTCATATCACTGTCGAAAAACCCAAATGCTTGGCGCGTCTCGAATACAAGCGGATCATGAACCGGATTATCGTGGGTTTCTTCCGTCCAGCGAAAGAAGAAGCCACCGTACAGCATTTCATCAGCTGACTGTAAACCCCAACCGACATCTTGTGTCGGATCAGGATTTGTAAAATTGGCCGCCGAATTGTCGTAAACCGTCTCATGAATCAGGCGCGCCCCTGCGGGTACCGATAATGGCTCATCTAAAATGTAAGAGTGCTGCCAATTGAAGTCATATTTGGGTACGGATAAAATGAGTTTCTCGCGTCCATCGGGGTATAAAACCGTATACTTTGAAGAGCGACCACGATAATGAGCGTGCGGAAAAAGCATGTAAATCGTGGCTGGATTATCAAATTCAAAGTAAGCATGTTCTTTATGACGCGGTGCACCGGCAGGAATATTCAACCGGACATTCAAAGCGACCTGCATATATAGCCTATAGTCTGGTTTCTCATCATAGAAATAAAGCGCTAATCGTGTTTTATCGATTACTTCTTTACCGGAAGGCGTATAGTGCATTTGGAAACGAAACTCGCCGCCAGCTTTCACTTCAACACCGGAATCTTTCGGGTAGAGAAAAGTAGCAAACCCTGGCACGTACCCCATCAAAAAATTTTCAAAAATATCACCATCATCCGCTTCACCTGGTGGCGTCCGATTTGGAGACGAGCCAACAAGTGCATGGTGAACAACGGTCGAATCACCTGGCAAAACCATAGCGGCGCGAACCCACTTATCTTCCGTTAGTGGATTAACGACTGTTGGAAATTGATAACCAATAGTACCGTTTGCCGGAACTGTAAAAGGCGGTAAATCGATTATCAAATCGGGCTCGCCCAACGGCCAGTCTTCTGCGTCGCTTTTGCGTCCTTTCAACGGGTCCATGCCTTCGCCTCGGGGCGCACCTGCCTCTACCCAGTGAACAATCTTTCTTTTCTGATCGGGCGTAAGCGTTCGCGCGTTATGGAATACGCCAACCTCTGGATCAGCTGACCAAGGCGGCATCCGCTGTGTACGGATGACTTCGCGGATCATAGGGGAGAAACCCTTGACCATTTCATAGTCGCTCATGGCCCAAGGGCCGATTCCGCCCTGCTGGTGGCACATTACACAATTCGCAGCCAGAATGGGCGCTATGGTTTCCGTATAGGTTACTGGCTCGATGTCGCCCTCAGCATTGTCGTTCTCGAAATTTACGAGACATCCCCTGGCGGAACGCGTTGCCTTCTCCACGGGCTTTCCCTCCAATACCGCCACAATAGCATCCGTTAAATAATTGTTCCGGGCTTCAATTCTCTGCTCGCCATATCCTAATCGATCATTGACCGGGCCACGGTAACGAATTGTCCAATCGGAGGGATCAATCAGAATGACTTCTGCCGTCCTCGTTACGTTGAGTGATTCTGCAATAAGCTGTGTTTCATCATGCAGTATTGGAACATCAAACGAAAATTCCTCTGCCTCCGCCAGAATTGCCGATCTCGCATCTTGGCGATTAGCATTCAGCATAAAGAATTCGATATTCTTGTCCGAAAATTGATCGCGCACTTGCGCAAAATCACTCCAACCTTTTCGTACAATCGGACAACCATTCCCTTGAACCATGATCGCAATTGCCGAGGCGTCTGAGTGGTAATAAAGTTCGTGCGCTTCTCCCCGATGATCTAGTAGCAAAAAGTTATCCACGGGCGCCGATGAAATGGCTGTTGGGTTGGAGGCATAATCTGGCTCCACCATGGCACCGGTATGCTCATTATGCCGATCAACGGCATGCTCCGTTTTTGACTTGATATTTTCCGCATCAACGCCACCACACCCAGAAAGAATTAAGAGCGTCGCTATAAGTGGTCGAAACAACTGGTTCATTTTGTTCCTCTTATCCGGTTACAGCAGCTATTGCGGTATATGCATCAACGGTCGAAAAACGCTTCCGCGCGAAAAGACCAGTAAAATACCCCGCAAGGATGTACTTATACTAAGTCTGTTCCGAAAATATTCGTCAAGTTTTCTAGATGACTTATCGCAGATCAAACGGTGAACCGATCAGATACCGAGATAAAGCGAACGGATTGAAACCCACTATCAAACCCCAGCAAGGAGAAGAAATGAGATCGTCGATTTGAAATAATTTGGATAGACGACGTACCCAACGGTCTCGTCTGTTGAAATCACGCCAATCTCAAGGCCCGACATCAACGTCAAACTCAAGACTTCGTGATGAACGTCGCACCTGAAATAGTAAATTTACGACTGTAGCCGTAGATCAAATGCCTCTAACATCTCAGGTATTTAAAATAGCAATTTAATAACAAACAATGACGTGGTCTATTTTTTTACAAGTGTTTATCTTCATGGCGCTAAGAACTTTGTATTCGCCGGGGGCCGTCGATCGGATTTAATGGTAAGAAACCTCAATTATTGATTGGTTTAACGATGAATGCTCGCTTTAAGGTGCTTTTGCTTAACCTCTGTGGATTTTTCACAGCTTTCTCAACATACGTGCATGCGCAGCAACCGATCTCGGTTATCGCTGAAAAAGCAGTGCTGTCCACTATTGGGGATACGATCGAAGCGTTAGGAACACTTCAGGCAAACGAGCTTGTCGAAATTACAGCGCTAGCAACGGAGCGCGTTGAAGAGATCGGATTCGACGATGGTGTTCGAGTAAAAAAAGGGCAGATGCTCGTCGCATTTGCCAGCGGAGAAGAGAGAGCACGACTGAGCGAAATCAAGGCAGCGCGCCGCGAAGCCGATGCCGAACTAGCCCGTTCAAAGACATTAGCATCCCGTGACGCCGCCTCAGAAACTGAATTGAGTGAGCGACGGCGGGCCGCGGAAGTTGCCGCCGCGCAAGAACGAGCCATAAACGCACAAATTGCCGATAGGGTCATTCGGGCGCCATTTGACGGTATCGTCGGCATCAGATCGATAAGCGTTGGAGCGATCGTAAGCCCAGGTGACATCATCACTCGTCTCGTCGATGACAGTATTATGAAATTGGATTTTTCAATCCCTGCCCCCTATTTATCCGAGGTATCCGTTGGTACCCCGATCGAAGCAAAAACCCGTGCATATGGTGCAAAGGTATTTCGCGGCGAAATTACATCAATCGATAGTGTTGTTGATCCAATAACGCGCACACTGTTGGTCCGTGCGATTATCCCGAATGACGCACGCCGCTTACGCGCCGGCCTATTGATGGAAGCAAATTTGTTGGTCAATCAACGCGATGCGATTATCATCGATGAGAGAGCCTTAATACCAGATGGTGAAAAGACGTTCGTATACGTTGCGAATAGCTCAGAACAAGATGAAATCATCGCGGAGAAACGCGAAGTAAAAGTCGGCAGACGGTATTTTGATAAAGTAGAAATTCTATCAGGGCTTAAAGAGACCGAGGACGTCATCGTCGAAGGCAGTACTAAACTCAGACCCGGCACAAAGATAATGCTCGATGGATCAATCAAACGGGCAGCCAATCAAACGAAAAGCCGCACAAATTAATTGAACCCTTGGGCGCCCCAAAAATGATTCTCTCGGACCTTTCAGTTAAACGCCCCATTGTCGCTACAGTAATGTCAATCGTACTTGTCCTTTGTGGGCTTGTTGCATTTCAGTTGTTACCTCTACGCCAGTACCCAAATATCGACCCTCCCATCGTTTCTGTTGAAACATCCTATCCAGGGGCTGCCGCTAATGTGGTTGAAAGGCGCATAACCGAACTTATCGAAGAGAGGATTGCTGGCGTCGAAGGGATAGAGTCGATTGGGGCTGTGAGCGTGGACGGTAAATCGACCGTTACAGTAACCTTCGATACCGGACAAGATATCGACGCCGCCGCAAACGATGTTCGCGATCGCGTTTCAGGTATTCTTGATAATTTACCAATTGAGGCCGATCCACCTGATATTTCGAAGGTTGACTCAGACCAAAGCGTCATCATGTGGCTGAATTTCGTCGGCGAAGGGATGACAGTGCCTGAGCTAACTGATTACGCGGATCGCTATCTGGTCGATCGCTTTTCAGCTTTAGATGGTGTTGCTCGGGTGCGGATCGGCGGCCAACAGAGTTATGCCATGCGTCTTTGGCTCGACCGTAAAGCGATGGCTGCCCGTAATATTACGGTATCCGATATTGAAGCGAGACTGCGCGCTGAGAATGTTGACCTACCCGCAGGGAGTGTTGAATCATCGTCACGGATACTGACTGTTAGACTTGATCGTACGTTTCAAAGTGAAGAAGATTTTGCAGCGCTGGTGCTTGCCGAAGGGCCCGACGGTTATGATTTAAGAATTGGTGATGTCGCGCGCGTCGAACTAGGAACCGTTGAGGATAGAACTTTTTTCCGCGGCAATAGAGTTCCTCAAGTGGGCCTTGGCATTACCCGTCAGTCTACGGCAAACACGGTTGCCGTAGCGAAAGCGGCTAAGGCTGAAGCCGCTGCAATCAATCCCACATTGCCAGCAGGCATGTCGATTGAACAATCCTACGACACATCCGTTTTCATCGAGGGGGCGATTAACGAGGTCTATAAGACTCTGTTCCTTGCCATAACACTTGTTGTCTTCGTCATCTACGTCTTTCTTGGAAGCGCAAGAGCAATGTTGATTCCGGCTCTGACCGTGCCTGTCTCACTGGTAGGTGCATTTTTTGCGATGTATTTAATGGATTTTTCCATAAATCTTCTCACACTTCTCGCTCTCGTACTTGCAATTGGCCTTGTCGTAGATGACGCCATAGTGGTGCTCGAAAACATTTATCGGCGCATGGAAGAGGAGAACGAAACGCCCCTAGTCGCGGCCTATGAAGGCTCACGCCAAGTCGCATTTGCCGTTATTGCAACGACGGTCGTTCTTGTTTCCGTCTTTGCCCCAATTGCTTTTTTGCAAGGCGATATCGGGCGCCTTTTTTCAGAATTCGCTCTAACCATAGCGGCTGCCGTTGCCATCTCTAGCTTTGTTGCCCTTTCTCTCTCGCCTGCTATTGCCTCAAAAATACTCAAACCTCAGACATATCAATCACCATCCACAAAACACCTGGATCGATGGTTTAAATCTATACAGAATAATTATTCTCGCTTGCTGCAAAGGCTGTTGAGACGCCCTTTTTGGGGAATGGGTGTTATGCTGATTGGGTTCTTGGGCACAGCGGGACTTTTCCATGCCCTCCCATCTGAATATGCGCCCCCCGAAGACCGAGGCGCCTTCTTTGTCATCGTGAACGGCCCCGAAGGCGCTAATCATGACTATATGTCAAAATATATGGATGAAATTGAGACGCGTCTGATGCGCTATGTCGAGAATGGTGAAGTACAACGCCTTCTTGTCCGTGCACCGCGTAGTTTCGGGAGTTTTGAATCCTTCAATACAGGGCTCGTCATCTGCGTTCTAAATGATTGGTCTGAAAGGCGCAGTGCATTTACAATAATTGACGAGATCCGATCCAGTCTTTCGGACCTTCCTGGCATAAGAGCCTTTCCAGTGATGCGCCAAGGGTTCGGTGGCTCACTCGGCAAACCGATACAGATGACGATTGGCGGTGGTGATTGGGAAACCTTAACCGTTTGGCGAGATATCCTATTGCAGGAAATTGAAAACGCGAAACTGCCACTGACCGGACTGGATTGGGACTACAAAGAAACAGCACCGCAATTGCGTGTGCAAATTGACTACAATAGGGCCGCCGAGCTTGGCGTCCCGGTTGCCGACATTGGCAGAACCCTCGAGACAATGCTCGGCTCACGAAGAGTGACCACCTTCATTTCACGCGGAGAAGAGTATGATGTGCTCTTGGAAGGTGACAGAAATGTTCAGCGTACACCTAATGACCTAACGAATTTATATGTGCGTTCTGAAAAATCAACCATGCTTGTTCCTCTCAGCAACCTTGTCAATATTCGTGAAACAGGTGAATCTTCTTCACTTAAGCGATATAACCGGGTACGCGCAATTACACTAGAAGCGAACTTACCCGATGGTGCAACGCTGGGTCCAACACTTTCCAAACTTGAAGAACTGACGAGGGAGGTTCTTCCCGCAGAAGCAATCATCGACTTCAAAGGACAATCATTGGACTATCGGCAAACAGGTTCATCAATACTATTCATTTTTGGTTTTGGCGTTTGCATTGTGTTTTTGGTGCTCGCAGCGCAATTTGAGAGCTGGCGCCACCCGTTCGTCATAATGATGTCCGTGCCGATTGCCATTTTGGGTGGGTTAATCGCCTTATCAATATTTGGGCAATCCCTAAACCTTTACAGTCAAATTGGCCTTTTGATGCTAGTCGGTTTGGCCGCGAAAAATGGTATACTGATTGTCGAGTTTGCTAACCAGCTCCGCGACCAAGGCCATGATTTCAATCGCGCTTTGATTGAAGCTTCGCAAGTTCGTTTTCGTCCAATTATTATGACTGGTGTTACAACGGTGGCTGGTTCCATCCCGCTCATTCTATCCTCTGGTGCAGGCAGTGAGACGCGGTTTGTGATTGGCATCGTCGTGATCGGCGGTGTATTTGCGTCAACAATCGTTACGTTATTCACCGTTCCAGTCGCTTACTCAATGATTGCACGTGGCACAAGTTCGCCCAGTGACATCGCGCGACGGCTCGAGCTTGAACGAGCGGGCACAAATTCCAAGGCACCAGCAGAATAGTCCAGTATAATTAATGATGCTTACCTGCTTTAAATTCACGCAAATAATTCTCGCATCAGGAATACTTATTTCTGGGTGTACAGCCATAGGGCCGAAATATGAGCAACCCAACCCAGAAGACTTATCAAATGACACGACCAATTTTGAATTTCGAGATGGGTATGACACGGCTGCACCGAACGCAGCTTGGTGGGAAGCATTTGGGGATCCACAGCTTACTGACATAATTTCATCCAGCATAACGCATAATCGAACACTTCAGATCGCAGCAGCAAATCTAAGTTCGACCCGCGCGGCGCAGCGAATTGCGAAAGCTAACCGTCTGCCAACAGATCGGTTCTCTGCCAATTACCAAGAAACGCGTGCATCAGCCGTTCAATTGGCCGGCGTAGGGATTGGAGCGGACGCCATTGAGCCAAATGACAATGTGGATTTTACCAATATCGGGATCGCAGCCGGTTGGGAACTCGATCTCTTTGGGCGCGTCGGTCGTTTGATAGAAATAGCCACGGCAGATGTTGGCGCAGCAGCAGCAGCTCTCGCTGACCTACACTCTATCATTGCCGCTGACGTAGCAGATACCTACATTCTATTGCGGGGTCTACAAACTCAACGCAGTGTTGCCTATCAAAATATCGAAAACCTCAGCCGCACCCTTGAACTCGTCGCGGAACAGCGTCTCGTTGGTCGTGTGACGCGCCTTGATGTTGAGCAAGCAACAGCACAGCTAAGGATCAGTGAGGCTGTGATACCCTCCTTAGATGCTGCATTAGCTGAAACCGCCAACCAGCTTTCATCGCTTGCTGGGAAGCCCCCGGCCTTCGGCATTAGCTTACTGAAACAGGATCGGCCTCTCCCAATTGCAACTGGCGATATCTCAATTGGTGACCCAGCTGCCTTGTTACGAAGACGTCCAGATATAAAGGCCGCAGAGCGCCAGCTCGCCGCTGCAACAGCAGGCATCGGACTGAATATTTCCGAAGCGTTCCCTCGCATCGATTTACTTGGAAATGCTGGGATACGTGCAATTGGCGTGGAAAGTCTTTTCGCACCACCTGCTCTCAACTTCGCGGTTGGACCACAACTCTCTTGGTCTGTGACCGACCTCATTAGAGCCAGAGATAGAGTCCAAGGAGCAACGGCGGCGACCGCAGCAGCATTCGCAAATTATGAGCAAACGGTCTTAAACGCCTTGGCTGAAACAGAAACAGCGCTAGCCGCCCAGGCAAATTTAAGGAAACGACACACAACGCTCAAAGCAGCTGAGACATCAGCGCGTGCCGCGGCTGATCTTGCGCGGATGCGTTATGAAGCGGGCCGCGTCAATTTTCTTCAAGTACTGGACACTGAACGTGTTGCCTTAACGACAGCAAATGACGTTGCTGCGGCACATACCGATATAGCCCGCGCCCAAGTGGCGGTGTTTCGCGCCCTGCGCCTCGGCGCACCATTGTCAAGTAACCTTTATAACTAAGTGGTTAACAAGCGCGGCCTAATTCTTCTTAGACTAGCAAGTTAGAAAAAATTCGGGAAATCAAAACAAACGATCAGGATAGATTTTTGATCTAAAATTCCGTGAGCGATATATCTCAATGCAAGTCAATATCAAAATGATTATCCCAACCGTTGAAAATTATACTTTCTGCATTTCAGACGACTCTTAAAGCGCCTTCGTTTCAATTGGAATCAGAACGGCGCTTTAGGCTTGAGCCGTAAACGCCATGCGCCGTTCGTTAAAGAAAGTTGATTGGGTCTAAATATTGGAGCGCCAGGGCCTATTTCACATTTAGGTTTGGAACAAACGAATATGCTTAACGGACCCGTAATCAAGTGTTCTTAAAAACTAAAATCAAACACATGGTGTTTAGCCAAACGTAACTCTACCCTGATCAATTTGTAGGTAGTTGTATTTTAAGGTTGTCGATATGATGAACTTCATATCAAGAGTATGGTATCTGGATAATCGTCACGATCCCTTAGAAATAGCGTCACGACGAGTCCTCTTCACATATCTGATGCTGGTCGGAATAATTGCGAGCATCACGCTCCTCTCCGCGTCAGAAAACTTTCAAAAAAGCCCTTCTGTGTTTGCTATTGCGGGGGTGGGTGCACTCGTCAGCTTTATCCTTGCTTTCACACTACACAATTGGGACAATTACCGGAAAGTCGCCCACATCAAAGCTTTTTTTAACGTGGCCATTACTGGCTATGCTGCGTTAGCAGACGGCTTAATTTTCTCCCCTGCTGTTTTCTTTCTTCTTACCGCGACAATAATGATCACACTGAGCCTCGGTTATCGATGGGGTGCCGTTTACGGAGCAGTCATCCTAGGTATTGTTGGCCTTCTTTATTATGTTCATTACTACGGCAAAGTCATCGACTCAATTGATGCGGATTGGGAGCTCACAACGATGGCTGTCGTTTTCACGATCATCGCTCTGTTTATTGGCGCGTCTATCTTTGCAGAAGCAATGAAAAAGGCTGCCGCTCAGTTATCAGAAGCAAGGGCGTCAGCGGAAAAAGCACAATTTCAAGCTGAGGAAGCAAGTCGGTCGAAATCTGAATTCCTCGCCAACATGAGCCATGAAATACGCACGCCAATGAACGGCATACTTGGTATGTCAGAGCTGCTTCAAAAAACGAAATTATCCGACAAGCAACAAATATTTGCCAGTACCATCCATGGGTCAGGCTCCGCACTTTTAACAATATTGAATGATATTTTGGACTTCTCGAAAATCGAGGCAGGAAAACTTGAACTTGAAGTAAGTGAATTTAACTTGCGGGATGTCGTTGAAGACGTTGGCACGCTCCTTGGCGTCACAGCACAAGATAAAGGTATAGAGCTAATTACCCGTATTGAACCGGATACCCCGCTTTGTCTTGTTGGCGATGCGGGTAGACTGAGACAAGGTTTGACAAATCTCGTTGGGAATGCTGTCAAATTTACCCATGAAGGACGCGTCGTCATCGATGTGTCTGGAAGCTATAACAGGAAAAATGATGCCTCGATCGCAATTGCTGTGTCTGATACCGGTATTGGTATAGCCCCTGATAAACTGGACCATATCTTTGATGAATTCACGCAAGCGGAAAGCTCAACAACACGTCAGTTTGGAGGAACAGGTTTGGGGCTTTCAATTACTCAAAGCCTCGTCACCGCAATGGGCGGTAAGGTAGAAGTCTCTTCGACACTCGGTGAAGGCACGACATTCACGATACTATTGCAACTGCCTTCCGCCGATACAATCCAGGCTATAGAAAATGAAGTAATTGAATTGGCAGGCGAGAGTATTCTCGTATTAGAAAAAGATGACTTGGTCGAGCTAAGCATCAAAGAAACGGTCTTAACCCTTGGAGGAAATCCAACCTTCGCTTCAACTTCGGCGGAGGCAATATCAACCCTGAAAACAGCTTATGATGATGGGAATCCATTTGATCTTGTTTTGATCGGCATTAGCCAGCAAGAAAAATCCAGCTATGATTTAATCAAAGATATCCGCATGGATAATGACCTATCAGCCACAAAAATCGTAGCGCTTTCCTCAATCAGTGATGATGACTTCTTAAAGAGCCTTGATAAGTTGTCCGTCACAGAAACTCTCATTAAGCCAGCGAAAATTTCAGCGATCTCAAAAGCGATATTGACGGCGTTAGATTACAATATTTCAACAACTGCTATAACCGACCATTCATCAGAGAGTAGCGAAAAACCGGAATTAACTAATACGGATAATTTGTATACGGCTGTAATGGATCGGCGCTTTAATGTTCTCGTTGCTGAAGATAACCGTGTCAATCAGCTTGTACTAGCTAATATGATTGACGAAGACGCTTATATGATTACCTTTGCTAAAGATGGGAGCGAAGCCGTTGAAAAGTTTCGCGAAGGAAAATTCGATATCGTTTTGATGGATATCTCTATGCCAGTCATGGATGGCATTGAAGCAACAAAAGCGATACGGTCAATTGAGGTCGATCAAAATCTCAATCCCACACCGGTCATTGCTCTCACTGCACACGCTATGAAAGGAGACAAAGACCGATTTCTTGAATGCGGGATTGATGACTATTTAGCAAAGCCGATAAAACAAAGTGACGTACAAAAAGTTCTTGCTCTGTGGTCAAGTTATGGAAATCAGCAGCAAAGCTTGAGCGCTTAAAACGCCTAATTTAGAACGCTTTATAATGACAAAAATCTCCTACCTATAGGAATAGAGTGAAGTGGCTTAAGGTAGGAAGTCATTAGACAACACCAGAAATTGTCTACAAACACAAGAACCCTGTCAAAACTTTCGCCAGCTCAAATATTACTCTACTTCAATAATCATTATGCTAACTTTTTTAGTCATGCAGGTAGCCCGTGCGAAGGGTATCGCTCTAAGTTTGATGGGCAATATTGCCATTGATATCGATTATAAGACAATCACCGGCGAGGTCTATTTGGTTCACCGAAATATTCAGGCCTTCGCCGAGCCTACTAAAGCCACTGCGTTTCAAATCGAATGCCGCAGCGGCTTTAAAGCATTCCCAAGCCAAGTGTGTGCGGTTGGCGTTAAGGAAATGCGTAACATCAACAACTTAAAGCGCCCTTTTGATTCCAATTGAAACGGAGGCGCTTTTGGTCGTTGGTTTGACAGATGTCTTGTCGCAAAGGTCGGTCGCCATTTGAGCGAGAAATGTTTTACAAATCGGGTGAATACGCTGCATATCCCCAACATCGAAAAATTACAAAAAGGCTGTAAATCCGCATTTGGTGGACTTTAAACTACTGATGTTGTTCAATAAAAGCTTGATGCGGACGATGCTGTATTGAAGCAGGATCAACCATGCGATTGTGCGCCGCCCCGTCAAGGCGTCCGATCGGAGATACGCGAAGCGCATTTTCGTGAGATATGGAAAGTGGTGGGCCCGGAGGGACTCGAACCCCCGACCTAGCGGTTATGAGCCGCCAGCTCTAACCAACTGAGCTACAGGCCCTCGGTTGATTTGTTCTCATAGCATAACTAATCGTTTTGTCATCTCTGCCGAGCTCAGTTCTTGATTTTCCTACGTATGTGTCCAGGGCCGCAGGATGGCTGTCGCCACTTACAAGGCAATTGGCGATAATTCGTCAAAACATTTCCGGACCGCGCATGCGCGGTTGACTGCCTGCATGGTAATAGGCGGCAAGTTCGAAGAATCACAAACCAGAAACGGCGTCCCGATTGAATTAAACCAAAACCGCTTGAGCCCCCATTTGGTGAATTTCGGTCCATAGCCAATTGCCGGTTGGTCAGAAAAACTTGGAACCAATCTAATCTTAAAAGGAGAAGCAACAGACAATGGGAATGATAGAAAGCGCAAGAAATAGGCGGGAAAGCGAAAGATGTATTTCCAATCACCATTTCGTAATCGCTGTCTGAATAATTCACCGAAAAATTATCTTCCAGCCAGACAATTTCCTGCTGGGTAGGGGCCGTTTTTGCGATAACATCCTCTGTTAGCCGGGTAAAACGCGAAGCCGCATCAAAGTCGATCGGCAAAACGCTGTCGTTTTATAGTTTATCAACACCTTCTTCTATCACACCAATCAAATTGGGGCTTTTTATGATATCAGTTGAAAACTGGCCACAGCATCAACAGAAACAACAGGCAGGCGACTGCTTAAAAGTGCAAAAAATATAGCAATAACAATAGCTAACCGCTTTATCACGATGAAATATGGCTTGACTACAGCTCATATTTAATTGGCGGCGCTTTTGTAGGTTTCAAGCAAAAAAGCCAGGATGTGCAGACTCAATACGCTATTTTTCGTAGCGCCGCCAAGCAATAGATCGGTGATCAACGCGATCACACCATAGACGCAGACCAGTGTTTGCACCTATCCCGTTCGGCGTATACAATGCATGTATTAATTGGGTGATGTAGAGGGGCTCTTGAGGGGTGCAATGTCACATATACATGCAAATAAAGATGTCACGATGTTATCGCGGCTAATGAGAAACCGTCACATCAGCAAAATTTCTCTATTTTTTGTCGCCTTAACCAGTGGAATTTTTTGTTACGCTGTTAGCGTTTCTGCCCAGGAGAATGGGTTTGGTCCAGACCTCGATGGCGATTCAAACCCGGCAACAGATGTGCACGGATTTTTTCAAGACCAAAAGCCTCCCGAAGTTGATCCTCGCTTTGAGGTTATCGATTTTGAGCCACCCATTGCACGGCATGATGCGACGATTAGCAAGGACTATGAGACGAAGTTCGGAGTAACGTTTAGCCGTGGCCTAAAGTTTCAGGAATGTGCTGGCCAACAGTATTTTACTTACGACACAAAATGCACATATCTGTTACCAACAAGCGGTCAGTATGCAGCATTATACCATGACGATTACCGCAGACCCCTGAGGGTCCGGTTTGACACACCGGTTTGCGCAACCGCCCTCGCCATATATCCAGTCGGCGGCAAAGAGGGAGAACCCTTTAAGGTAACGTTGGATCTTTACAAAACGATTTCAAAGCCAAGTAATTCAAGCAACAAATATATCGATCAGAAAATTGGCTCAACCGATGTTGAATTCGAATGGACGGAAAATACGTTCCGCTGGCGCAGCAAAATATTCGCGTTCCTTGAGAAAGGTGGCGCTGATAGGATTGATATAAGTATTCGAAGCCTCGCCCATAGAAGACGATCCAATAACGTCGACCTTCTAATCGATGACCTAGCATTTGTTCGCTATGGAAATGTCTTGAACCCAAGCCCCTGCGGCGAAGTTCTATCGAAACTAAAAAGTTCAGAGGACGATACTGGCGACGAAGATGACGCTATGGGAGCAAGTGAATAACGCACTAATTCATAACGCATGAAATAAGATTTATGCAGCATGCTTAAAGAATTTCCAGCTCAAGTAGCTACTCAAATGGCTAATGGCACACGCGCCCGGAAATGCGTAAAATCAATGACTTCAAACCGTTCAGCGATTCCATTTGAAACGGAACGGCTTTAGGTCTTTTAGTTATCCCGCTTCTTTTGCCGAGTTGATAAAACGAAACCTACAAGCGCTCACACTCATCGGCGCAGCATTCCAGCTTAGAGCGGCGTTCCGATTCCATCGGAACGCAAAAAGCTCTGGTTCGTTGTGCGCCAGATTGTTAAGATAGTTTTTATAGTTTGGTAGACTATTGGTATAACGCGTTTTCAAGCTAAGTGTGTTTGGTTGGCCGTCCGTCTGATCACTGACGCAAGCGCGTAAAAATAAAGACTTGAAAGCGTCGCCTCAATTCTAATTGAATTGGCGACGCAATAAGTTTTCTTGAGGTATCATGTCAAGAATGCCGCAGCTTCTAAAAGCGGTTCAGTAGCATTTCAGCTCATGTAGTTTTCCGTTGACCTACAAACGCTAAAAACCTTCACGTCGTTTGATCATCAATTGAAGCATCAGGCGCATTTGACATGACGCTTGAGATGCCATTGTCACGGGCATCCGCGCTCTCGTATATTTCGGAGTTCCCGATGACTTGGTTGTTGCCAGCCTTAAGGACAAAATAGGGCTTCCCATTGGTGGATTCTTTTTTCTCAAACCGAGTTTCATCGGTGGCATTCTTTTGAACAGACTCGATCCCGTTCATAACACCGCCACGCTCCTTATAACCTTCACTTGCAAGGATTGTCTGTCCATTCGCGGCCTTGAGACGAAACCTGAACTCACCGCCTTTGTCTTTGTAAACTTCAAATTTTCCGCTCACTTCAAAGCCTCCCAAATTACGATGGTCTGAGTATAGTCTGAAGTTGCTCACAAGGCGATACGCAAAGCGTACAATTGGCCGCAGAAAGAACTCCCTTGGTTTAAGAATCAAGCTCGCTGCGCTATATAACAGTCATGACTCAACCTCCAATTTCCGAAAGAGCAATGGCAGCCGCCGTCGCGAACAGACTACGTTCTGACCCTCGCCTTGGTGACGCTTTACCAAGAAGCACTTCATCCTATCTGAATGGTTTAAATGAAGAACAACGCGCCGCTGTTGAAACACTCGACGGTCCTGTGCTCATGCTGGCAGGAGCAGGCACCGGAAAAACACGCGCGTTGACAGCGCGCATTGCGCACTTACTCGATAGCGGAAGAGCCCGGCCATTTGAGATCCTGGCAGTAACATTCACCAACAAAGCGGCACGCGAAATGAAAGAGCGTGTTCGCTCATTTATTGGAGACGCCGTCGAGGGAATGGGGTGGCTCGGCACATTTCACTCAATTGGAAATATGATACTGCGTCGGCATGCAGAATTGGTTGGACTGAAATCAAACTTCACTATTCTTGACACAGACGATCAAATTCGCCTCGCCAAACAAGTCATTATCGACGCAGAGTTAGATGAAAAAAGATGGACCGGTCGTGGGCTTGCCGCCGGTATAGATGGATGGAAAAACCGTGGCCTAACGCCTGATAAAGTGCCGACGAATGAAGCCTATTTTTTTGCGGACGGGCGCGGGCTTGATCTCTACCGGGCGTATCAATCACGCTTAACCACACTGAATGCCGTCGACTTCGGCGATCTTCTCGTGCACGTTGTTACTATTTTTCAAAATCACAATGACGTGCTGGAACTTTACCAAAAACGTTTTCGATATATGCTCGTCGACGAGTATCAAGATACAAATATTGCACAGTATTTGTGGTTAAGACTTCTCGCACAGAAACATAAAAATATCTGTTGCGTTGGCGACGATGACCAATCGATTTATGGCTGGCGTGGTGCGGAAGTGGAAAATATTCTACGCTTCGAAAAAGACTTTGAGGGGGCGAAAGTTATACGCCTTGAAAGAAACTACCGGTCCTCCCCAGCGATACTTGGGGCAGCCAGCGGTTTAATCTCGGCCAATAAGGCTCGCCTCGGAAAAACGCTATGGACTGAGCGTGAAGACGGCGAACCGGTTACCATTCGCGGTGTTTGGGATGGTGAAGAAGAAGCCCGTCTAATAAGCGATGATCTTGAGGCAGAACAACAAAAAGGCCGAGCGCTTTCCGACATGGCTGTTTTGGTTCGCGCGTCATTTCAGATGCGTTCGTTCGAAGACCGATTCAATGCTCTCGGCTTACCTTACCGTGTTGTCGGTGGTCCTCGGTTCTATGAACGCGAAGAAACACGCGACGCAATAGCGTACTTTCGTCTGGTGCGATCTCAAAATGACGACCTTGCCTTTGATAGGATAGCGAACAAGCCGGCCCGCAAACTTGGCGGGCAGACGATGAATGCTATTCATTCATTCGCAAGGGCACAAGGGCTCTCGCGAATGCAAGCAAGTCGGGCCCTTTTAGAGACAGATGACCTTCATGCTGCGGGACGAAACGCCCTGCGCAAATTCGTTGAAATGGTTGACCGGTGGACGGGGGAATCAGAGAATTTCTCACCACGAGACCTTGCCGAGCTTATCCTTGAGGAATCAGGCTATACGGATTATTGGAAAAATTCCAAGTCGGCAAAAGCCGATTCAAAACTGGATAACTTGAAAGAAATTGTCCAAGCTGTTTCTGAATTTGATAGCATGGCAGCTTATCTCGACCATGTCGCGCTGGTTGCTGAACACCAAGAGGACACAGGTGACGGCCAGGTTTGGCTTATGACCTTGCATGCAGCTAAGGGCCTCGAGTTTCCGATTGTGTTTCTGCCAGGTTGGGAAGAAGAAATATTTCCATCAAAACGATCCATTGATGAAGGAGGAACAGCGGCCCTTGAGGAAGAACGGCGCCTCGCTTATGTGGGTGTGACCCGTGCTGAGGAAAGTTGCCGAATTTCATTCGCGGCCAACAGACAAGTATACGGATCATGGCGATCACAGATGCCTTCTCGGTTTATTGATGAATTGCCAGACGAATTTGTTGAGGTTGTATCTAAGCCCGGACTGTACGGTAATGCAGCGGATAATTTTGCCAGTCATTCACAGTTCGACGGCGCGCGCCTTGAGACCGACACCTATTATGATAATCCAGGTTGGAGACGCGCCCGCTCAGCGACGTCTCGCCCCAAAACAGAGCCACCAATGATTGACGGACGCGCCACGACAGTTTCAGTCAGTGCTCCTGGAGAAGTGAAATTCGCCATCGGTGCAAGGGTATTTCATCAAAAGTTTGGGTACGGCCGGGTCAAAGCGGCAGAAGGTCAAAAGCTTACCGTTGACTTTGAACACTCCGGACCAAAGAAGGTAATTGATACATTTTTGGAAGCTGCCTGACCATATCAAGATGAGTCTTGAACGTCGGGTATGAGGCTAAGTCAAAATAAATAAATCCTTTTGCCTCTTTCACAGCTAAATTTGGCACAGCTACTTCGGCACAGCTAAATTCGGCACGGTTACGTTTGGCATGACTAAGTTTGGTCTGGCTAAGTTTGGCTTTTGCCAAAAGACGTTGGCAAATAGCAACGTCAATAACGTTACTCGCTCACACCTAAAGCATTCCTCGCTCAAATAGCCACTGGCCCAAGCGCCCGGAAATGCGTTATGACAAAGACCCAAAATCGCGCATCGTTTCCATTTGAAACAGAACGGCTTTTGAGTGAAATTATGCCAATACATTGCCCCCATGAATGTGTTACGCTTTATTATGAGTATTGCAACTTTCAAAATAACCTGGAAAGGACCAAAGGGTGCGCTTGATAAAGGCGCCTTTTTTCTTTCTGAAGTTTTAGATCCACCAGCAGAAGCGGTTGCCCTGACCCGGTGCGAGCATGATGATAAGGCACCGAACCATCGTTATGGATCCGATGGCGACCCGTCGATTGATGAAACACTCGATGAAAGTGGGACGTGGTCGTTGGAAGCCTATTTTTTTGGTAAACCGGATGAACCGCTGCTCCACGAAAAAATGAAAAAGTTCGCGCCAGCGTTTGCCAACGTCGATCTCGGCCGCATGGAAGAGCTAGAGAACCGCGATTGGGTTGCCCATTCACTCGGGGGATTAGGCGTTGTTGAGGCAGGCCGCTTCGTTCTCTATGGCATTCACGACGCTGACAAAGTGACAGAGAACGATGATACCATCAATATTCAAATTGACGCTAATCAAGCTTTTGGAACGGGGCACCATCCGACAACATCGGGATGCCTTACTCTCTTGAGCCGGTTTGTTGGCGCCAACCCTGGAAGTATACTCGACTTGGGTTGTGGCTCGGGCGTATTGGCTATTGCTGCTGCTAAAATATGGGATACGGAGGTATTGGCGGTTGATATAGATCAAACCTCTATTGAAATCGCCCGTGAGAACGCGAAACTCAACGGCGTTTCTGATAAAATACGTTTCGAGGTCTCTAATGGCTTTGATCACAAAGCCATCAGAGACGCAGCCCCTTTTGACTTCACCTTTGCAAACATTTTAGCCGGTCCGCTCATAGAGCTGGCACCAGAAATGGCGGCCAATGCAAACGCTTTTGGCCGCATCATGTTGGCAGGACTACTTTCAGATCAGGAACAATCTGTTGAAGCGGCCTATGTGCAAGCTGGCTTCAAAAGAATTAATCGGCTCAATCATAATTCTTGGCCTGTATTGCTTTATGTTAGACCTTAGCTCATCAAAATACTGACCATCATCGACTGAGCTGTTAAATTCAAACCGATCATAGGCTTTGTAATGACAAAGAATGTATACTTTCAGTCCTTCACCCCTCAATCTGATCGTTCATACGCAAGTAAACATCTACCCTTGCTTCGAACAATTTTAGGGCAGCAGGGACTGGATGGTTTCGTCGTTCCGCATGACGATGAATATTTGAATGAGTACTTACCGGCTTGTGCCGAACGCCTCATGTGGGTGACCGGTTTTTCTGGTTCAGCTGGTACGGCGATAATCATGGTAGACCGCGCTGTAATTTTCACAGACGGGCGATATACGCTGCAAGTGCGCCAAGAAGTCGACGATGCGTTCTTTAGTTTTGAAAGCGTACCAGAGACGTCGCCAGCGCAGTGGCTTGAAAAAAACATAGCAAGTGGAAGTACCATTGGGTATGATCCAATGCTCCATTCAAAGAAGTCCGTTTCTCTATTGGAAAAAGCTGCTGCATCAGGCGAATTTAATCTTATTGCTGCACAGACAAACCCCATTGACGTCGCATGGAACAATCGCCCAGAGAAACCGATGGGCCCTATTCTCATTCATGATGATCAATACGCCGGAGAAAAAAACGAATTAAAGATACAGAAGATTGCGAAAAACCTCTCTGAAATAAACGCAGACACGGCGCTTATCACATCACCCGCATCTGTTGCCTGGCTTTTCAATATTCGTGGTACTGATGTTAAATGTACCCCCTTAGCGCTGGCGCGCGCGCTTATTCATGAAAATGGCACAGCCACTTTCTATGTCGCCTATGATCGTTTGGATAAGAGTGTTATCGAACACCTTGGACCATCGGTCGAAATCAAACCAGAGACGATGCTGGATGATGACCTAAAAGCCCTTGCAACCGCACAAAAAACCGTTGCAGTCGATCCAAACCTTTCCCCAAACTATTTCGCCCAATTGTTGGAACAGCATGGTGCGACCATAAAAGAAACCCGTGACCCTTGCGAGTTACCCCGTGCCATAAAAAATGAAACAGAACTAGAAGGCACCCGGAGAGCGCATCACCGAGACGGCGTCGCAATGACGCGTTTTCTGCATTGGCTGGAGACCAATGCCCAAGATGGCTCCGTCGATGAAATTACTGCCGCCAAACAGCTTGAGACGTTTCGTGCCGACACAGGTAAATTGAAAGACCTCAGCTTTGAAACGATCTCTGGTTCCGGCCCTGATGGTGCTATTGTCCATTATCGTGTAACAGAGAAAACAAACAGACCCCTCAATCTCGGCGAATTGTATCTCGTAGATTCTGGCGCTCAGTATGAAGATGGGACCACGGACATAACACGCGTTGTCGCTATTGGTGAGCCGACGTCTGAAATGAAGGATCGCTACACACGCGTTTTAAAAGGACATATTGCTCTTGCCACAGCTGTTTTTCCAAAAGGGACAAGTGGTGATCAATTGGATACTTTGGCGCGTTTACCGCTCTGGGCTGCCGGGCTGGATTATGCACATGGGACAGGTCACGGCGTAGGATCTTTTTTAAGCGTCCATGAGGGACCGCAACGCATTGCAAAAGTCGCCAACGGTATCGCGCTTGAGCCCGGAATGATCCTATCCAATGAACCGGGCTACTATAAAACAAACGCTTATGGTATTCGGATAGAGAACCTGATTATAGTGCAGCCCGTTGAGAAGCTTGGAAAAAAAACCCCGAATCTAGAGCATGAAATGTTGGGTTTTGAGACCCTAACACTTGCACCGATTAGCCTTACCCTCATCCAACCGTCACTCTTATCGGATAGCGAAAAGAATTGGCTCAACCAGTATCACGTTCGTGTACGGAATTCACTGATGCCGGACCTGCCCGACGATACGCGCGAATGGCTCGAACAAGCAACACAGCCCATTTAAAGCGCCTCCCTTTCAATTGGAATCGGAACGACGCTTTAAGTTCTTGATTTTACGCATTTCCTTAACGCCAACCGCACACACTTAGCTTGGAAATGCTTTAGATATCAACCATCATTCATGACGCTAATAATATCCGACCATTCCTTCTCAGTAAGCGTTTTAACACCTAACGACTCTGCTTTCTTCAATTTCGATCCAGCGCCGGGCCCCGCAACCAAAAAATCTGTTTTCGCAGAAACCGAACCAGACACTTTTGCCCCCAATGAAGTGGCTTGAACTTTTGCTTCATCCCGGGTCATCGTTTCAAGCGTTCCTGTAAAAACAATTGTCTTTCCCGCCACGGGACTATCGGCGCTTTTGGCGACCTCGAAAGACGGAGGCGTCACATGTTCCATCAAACGCGAAATAGCATCACGGTTATGAGGCTCATCAAAAAAGTCGATAACACCTTGGGCGACCAACTCGCCAACACCATCAATTGCCAACATGTCGTCATACGAATCACGTCCCTTGTCTGAAGCCTTCTGGGCCGCCTCCGCAAACGCCTCAAACGACCCATAGTGTTGAGCGAAAAGGCTCGCATTGTTTTCACCCACATGCCGAATTCCCAAGGCATTAATAAGCCGATCAAGAGGTGGGGCACGCCGCTCGTCAATTGATGAAAACAGATTTTCAACTGATTTGCGGTTTGTTACCTCGGGGTTACCATCCTTGACCTTCAAAGTACCGTCTTGATTTTTTTTATAGGTATAAAGATCTATTATATTCTGGCGTTGGCGTGTCTTTAAGGTAAAGATATCGGCAGGTTCTTTAACAAAACCGGTTTCAAAGAAGGCCTCGATTTGCTTTGCCCCCAAACCATCAATATTCAAAGCCTTGCGTGAAACAAAATGCTTCAGCCTTTCAACCGCCTGGGCCCCACATATCAAACCGCCCGTACAACGGCGAACAACATCCTCTTTTCCAGTTTTAGGGTTTAAGTCTCTGACTGCGTGGCTCCCACAGACGGGACAAGTTTCGGGAAAATTGTATTTCTTTAAACCCTTTGGACGCTCATCAAGCAGGACTTCAACAATTTGCGGGATCACATCACCGGCACGCTGTAAAATGACAGTATCGCCAATGCGAATATCTTTGCGTTCTATTTCATCCTGATTGTGCAGTGTTGCATTCGATACAATAACACCGCCAACCGTGACGGGTTCAAGACGGGCAACCGGCGTTAAAGCACCGGTGCGACCGACCTGAATATCTATTCCCTTAAGAACCGTTGTTGCGCGCTCGGCTGGGAACTTATGGGCAATCGCCCAACGAGGACTACGGGATACAGCGCCAAGACGGCTTTGATAATCGAGGCGATCGACTTTATAGACAACGCCATCAATATCATATCCAAGACTAGCCCGTTTTTTTTCAATTGCTCTGTAGGCTGCTATCATCTCTTCCGCACTTGCACAAAGCGTCATGTCCTGGTTGATAGAAAATCCCCATTCACCAAGAGCCTTTACAGCTGTATACTGCGTATCTGCGATTGGTTCACTGACATCGCCCCAGCTGTAAGCAAAAAAGCGTAATGGTCGGGACGCTGTAACAGCAGGATCAATTTGCCTGAGTGACCCTGCAGCCGCATTACGCGGGTTTGCCGCTGGTTTTTCACCGGCCTCGGCCAGTTGATCATTCAGGATCATGAAGTCTTTTGGGGACATATATATCTCCCCACGGATTTCTAACACATCTGCGGTCGTATCGATTTTTTTCGGTATGTCAGCGATCGAATACGCGTTCGCTGTCACGTCTTCACCAACTTTTCCGTCACCGCGCGTAGCAGCGCGTACGAGTTGCCCTTTCTGGTAAAGAAGACTGAGAGACAGACCGTCGATTTTGGGTTCTGCTGTAAATAAAACTGGCTCGTCGTCAGCCAGTTTGAGAAAGCGTTTCACCCGAGCAACAAAGTCTGAAACATCCTCATCAGAAAACGCGTTATCAAGGGACAACATCGCAACAGCGTGTTCCGCCTTTTCAAAACCAATCGCTGGCGCAGCGCCTACCTTTTCAGATGGAGAGTCCGCACGCTTAAGTTTGGGAAATGTCCTTTCAATAAGGGCATTACGACGGCGTAAGATGTCATAGGTCGCGTCCGTCAGGATCGGATCATCATCAGTGTAATACGCTTTATCGGCTTTTGTAATTTCGCTTGCAAGCCGCGCAAGTTCTATTTCCGCTTCGTCGCGTGAAAGCTCTTTAACGGGCTTTTCACTAATTTTCATATCAATTCCGTGTAGTGACATTATAAATAGGCATCAATACGCTGGTCCAACCAGAGCCACCATTACGCGGTTTTACGCACGCTGGTTTTTGTCGACCTTTTACGTCTCGCAGGCGCTGGCGTATCAGTTTGCTCGTTTGAATTGACTTTGTTGTGCCTTTTCACTTTGCAGTTACCAGATTGATTACTCGTGCCAAGTGGAGAAAGAAGGCTCGTTGCGGCTGCGCGTGCTTCCGTTGTGATCGTCGCGCCAGAGAGCATACGGGCAATTTCTTCGACACGTTCATCCATGTCGAGAACCACTATATCCGTGCGCGTTTTTCCTTTGTTGACCGATTTTGAGACCAGCCAATGAGCAGTACCGCGGGCTGCAACCTGAGGGCTGTGCGTTACGACCAGGACTTGGGCATCACCAGCAAGGTGGTGAAGGCGCTCACCCACTGCATCTGCTACCGCACCGCCGACACCAGCGTCGACCTCATCAAAGATAATAACAGTTCTATTCTCTTTTGCGGCAAGCGCCGCCTTCATTGCCAACACAAATCTTGAAAGCTCACCACCCGACGCAATCGTCTTCAATGGCCCTAGGAGCGTGCCGGGGTTGGTCGAAACCATGAATTCAACATGGTCATATCCGTCCGCACTCCCATGCTCTGTATCTTGTCTTACCATGGTTTCAAAGACAGCATGAGCAAGCTTTAACGGCGCGAGCTCTTTGACAACGGCCGCATCGAGACGTGACGCCGCTGCCAATCGTCCAGCAGAGAGCGCCTTCGCGCGCTTGTGGTAAGTTGCTTCTGCTGCACGAACGCGTTTTTTAAGGTCAGAAAATCCCGCTTGGTCTTCTTCTAGAGCATCTATAGTTTGCTTTGCCGCCGTCAATATTTCCGGCAATCGACGAGGTTCGACATTGTGTTTTCGAGCAGAAGCGCGCAGCGCGAACAACCGCTCCTCCGCTCGTTCCAATTCTGTAACATCAAACTCAAGACGCGCACCAGCATCCTCTATTGCTGCACGGGCCTCCATGACTTCTGACAACGCCGACTCAATTCGAGATAATGCATCCGTCAACGGATTTTCCGTATTATCAAATTGTGCAGCAGCCTTTGATAGTCGACGCGCACAAGCAGACAGATCACCCTCTAAAGCATTTTCAGAGAGAAGACGTTCCGCTGCTGACAGATCTTCGGCCACTTTTTCTGCAGCGATTAAGTGCGCACGCCGGGAAGCAAGCAATTCCTCTTCATCAGCATCAGGATTAAGCGCCTCTAATTCGTCAATTACATGACGCAAATAATCCCTTTCCTGTGAAGCCTTTTCAGCCGTCGCCTGCTTTTCTTTTAGATCACGGGCGAGCTCTTTCCAGTTTTGCCAAGCGCTTGAAACGCCTTCAGCTGTATCGCCTAAGGATCCATATTCATCGAGCAAGGTGCGATGAGTTGCGGCACTTAGGAAACCTCTACCATCATGCTGACCATGGATTTCAAGCAGTGTCCCCCCAATCTCCTTCAGCAAGGCGATAGACACCGGTTGGTCGTTCACAAACGCACGACTTCGTCCGTCTCCCGATTGGATTCGTTTTAAAAGAATCTGATCGTCCTCATAGCGCACGCCATTTTCACGCAACAAACGCCATGCTTCGTGATCAGGCCCTGGCTCAAAAACAGCGGTAACAACGCCCTGTTCTGACCCATCACGAACGCCGCCGCGGGAAGAGCGCCCCCCCACAGCCAAGCCAAGAGCTTCAAGGAGAATTGATTTTCCGGCCCCCGTCTCCCCCGTTAAAACCGTCAAGCCATTGCCCAGCGGCGCCGAAAACGTATCGATTAAAACAAAGTCCGTGATGTGCAGGGCAGTCAACATAATGACCCACCTTTTGCTGGGATTCGCGCGATCCCAATAACCGACAACCGCATGACAAAAGAGTCTTTTATCCGTTCTGTTGGCATGACGTGATCGCTTGAAAATCAGCAGCGTGTCGACGTTAAAAATGACAACTCATACAATGCAAACTCATAACACGCAGATGACTCACACAAACAGCATTAGCGCTCTGCTTGGGGAACAGGGTCGTTATTAACAATGTCCTGATCATCAATCGGCAGGGTTTTTGCGTCCAACTCAACCGGCACCCTTAATTTCACGTTATTCTTTTTGTTTTTCTTCTTTTTTACTTTTCTCAAAGCCGATTTCTTTGGGAGGGAGTCTGGTTCAGCGATACCGGTATCTGCAATTAATTTATAACTATTCGCATACCATCGGTTTCCTGGGTAATTATGGCCGAGGACTGAAGCAACCTGGCGGGCTTCGTCATAAACACCCAATTGCATATAAGCCTCCACTAAGCGATGAAGGGCCTCAGGCACATGGGTTGTTGTTTGATAGTCTTCAACAACGGTTTGGAACCGATTAATCGCTGCTATATGTTTCCCATTGCGCAAGTAAAATCGTCCGACATACATTTCCTTACCGGCCAAATGGTCATTGGTAAGATCAAGCTTGAGACGAGCATCGCGTGCAAATTCGGAATCAGGATATCGACGCACAACGTCATTCAGAGCCCGAACAGACTGATCGGTAAAATTCTGATCCCGACCAACATCCCGGATCTGCTCATAATAGCACATCGCCTTTAGGTAATAGGCGTAGGGCGCGTCCTTATTCCCAGGATGCAGACCAATGAATTGCTCAGTTGCACTGATCGCTTCGTCATAGTCATTTTGTTGGTAATGGGCGAATGCTTTCATCAGCATTCCCCTTCTGGCCCAATTGGAATAAGGGTGTTGGCGCTCGACCTCTTCAAAAAGCTGAACCGCTTCTTCATATCGTTTGCGCTCAAGCTTCTCCTTGGCTGACGTATAAAGGGTCTCAGCTGGCCGTTCGACATAAGCGAACTTTTTCCCTTTTTTATCACCATTACTTGAACAAGCCGCCAAACTCAAAAATAGCAGGGGCATCAAGACGAAGAGAATAAAGCGGAAGGCATTTGAGGTTTTATGGGACTGCATCGCCAGCTCGTAACTCATGATATATACGCGGTGACACCTGCCACCTTGATTGTTCATATTTGGGGGCCAAAACACTTTAAAATCAAGGGGAAGCCTCGTCTATATCGGACATCAAACACCAATATAGAACTTGACCTCAGCTGTCTCACACCAGCGATCGGTTGATACAGTGCTGAGTTGCTCCAGTCATAGGTTTGTGAGGGCACCATCTTGTACACGATCGACAAATTTACGGGCGAAGGCCGTATTCAGGTCATGACCTGGCTTATGAGCCGCAATGCGCCCGCGAATTTCTGCGCCAATGAGTGCCAAATCGCCAACAACATCAAGGGCCTTATGGAGGGCAAATTCTTTCGGGTCTCGCAGGCCTCCGTCGTTCAAGATTTTATCGCCATCGACAACGATCGCGTTTTCTAATGAACCACCGCGCGCCAGTCCTGCCGACCGCATGGCATCAATATCAGCGCGGCGACAAAAGGTTCTAGCGGGTGCAAGACGTTGACGCACAAAATCTTCATCATCGAGATCGACCACAACGGTCTGCTTGCCAATCGCTGAATCGGCGAACTCAATTGTCACCGTGAGAATGCGATCATCGCTTGGTTCGTAGCGGATGTAGCGGTCGGCATCTTGTAACTCTAAGGCATCATCAAGGGCCATTGGCTGATGTGAAATATCGAGCTCACGCCTGCCCGCACGATCAAGCAATATCATGATATCGTGCGCGCTACCGTCAAGAATAGGGGGTTCCGGCCCGTTGATCTCAATATCAGCGTTATCAATGCCAGCAAATACAAATGCGGCGAGCATATGTTCAATGGTCTTCATTGAGGCGCCGTTTTCGTCGGCAATACATGTGCCGAGCCGCGTCTCAACAACACGGTCAACGCGTGCGGGTATTCGGGCGTAGCCAAGATCGGTCCGTAAAAAGACAAAACCGCTTCCAGCCTTAGCAGGTACCAATCGAAGTGAGACCGCATCGCCGGAATGCAAAGCCGTCCCGTCGATACACACCGGTTCAGCCACGGTGGTTTGGCGGCGATATCCAGAAGACGTAATTTGGCTCACAAAGAAATCTCGAACCCTATTTTGACTTATCAGTACAACAAGCGCCTGTAACCAAGGCTCTTGGCTTTAGACTTAAAGCGGCTCCGTTTCAATTGGCATCAGAACGGCGCTTTAAGTTGTTGTTTCACGCATTTCCTTAACGCCAACCGCACACACTTGGCTTGGAAATGCTTTAAAGCATGAAAGTCAAAACGTCGAATAATTCTACAACGCCTACGGTCAAGTGGGGTCGGGAAGGCGCTTAAAGTTCATGAGTTTAGGCGTTCCTAACAATTACTGGTTAGGCGACAAAACGATTTTTCTGCCACAAAAAAAGGTCTTAGCTTACCCGTTTTTTGCGGAGAAACGACGGGATTTCCAACTCCTTATCCGCATCATCATCAAACAAATCAGCGGAATCGGACATTCGTTCTCTTGGGCGATCCACAGCGCTCTCAACCGATTGGCTCTGCAGTTGTCGCGGTGCTGACGTTGATCCGGGGTTATTTGAATCCAAAGACCCTTGCGTCACAGGCGGTGTCATTGTCTTTGCAACGGGGCGTTCCGTTCGCGCTGGACCTGCCATAGATCGAAACACGCCCCTCGCGGCGGCGCCAAGACCAGCAGTCGCTGACGCGATACCGCCCTGCCCATTTTGCGGTTGCCTCACATTCACTTTGGCTGTTGTTGTGCGTGACACGCCCGATGAACGAAATGGGTTATCACTATCCCCCGCGCCTGCTCCACCCTCGGTCAGCATACGACGAATGCGCTCGTGGACATCACCAACAGGATTGACTTGCGGATCCCCCACAACATCAGCTCGACCAGCATCAACTTCATCATGCGATGTATTTGGTACAGACGCTGTATTTGATTCAACAGCCTCAGAAGAAGACGCAGAGGCGTCCTGCGAAGTCATAGAACCAGCCTGTTGTTGAGATGATTGAAGTGTTGGCTGTGGCGTTGGATTGGATGCAACAGAAGGAGCGCTCGCAGCAACAGTTGACGCGGCAACCTCTTCATTGCCATCTGGCCTTTGCTCTTCGCGCCAGGGGCGCGTTTTCCCAACCGGTGTACCCTGCTCCAATGTTTGAGCTGCGCCCTGACCTGCATTATGCCCTGCACTCTGACCTGCACCGTGAGCAGACGCTTGCCCGCTCCCATGCCGTGAAGAGTAAATTGGCGCTGTCTGCGCAACGGCTTCAATTCCAGTTGCAACGACCGAGACGCGAACACTCCCCTCAAGGTCCTGATTAAATGTAGAGCCAACAATAATATTGGCTTCCGGATCAACTTCAGCCCGAATGCGATTGGCCGCTTCATCAACCTCGAACAATGTCATATCCATTGAACCGGTGATATTGATGAGCACACCCTTCGCCCCCTTCATCGAGACCTCGTCGAGAAGTGGATTGGAAATGGCCGCCTCGGCGGCTTCGATCGCACGTTTCTCGCCCTCGGCCTCACCTGTTCCCATCATCGCTTTGCCCATCTCGCTCATAACGGTACGGACATCATTAAAGTCGAGATTAATAAGCCCAGGCATGACCATCAGGTCTGTGATCCCGCGAACACCAGAGTGCAAGACCTCATCAGCAAGGGCGAAGGCCTCGTGGAAGGTCGTGCGCTCATTCGCAATCGAAAATAGATTTTGGTTCGGAATAATCAGTAGCGTGTCGACATGCTGCTGTAGCGCTTCAATGCCAGCACTTGCGATCTTCATGCGGCGCGCACCCTCAAAATGAAACGGCTTTGTCACGACGCCAACAGTAAGGATATCCCGCTCTTTCGCAGCTTGCGCAATAACAGGTGCTGCGCCCGTTCCGGTGCCACCGCCCATACCAGCGGTGATAAACAGCATATGCGTGTGACCGATGTGTTCGAGAATTTCTTCGATCGACTCCTCTGCAGCAGCGCCGCCGACCTGAGGCAAGGATCCAGCACCAAGACCCTGCGTGGTCTCGGCACCCAACTGGATCTTTTTTTCGGCCTTTGACAACCCAAGCGCCTGCGCATCGGTATTCGCCACAACAAATTCGACGCCCTCAAGCGCACTCTCAATCATATTCGTTACAGCATTCCCGCCTGCGCCGCCGACACCAAGAACGGTGATCCGTGGTTTTAATTCTGTTAGTTCAGGTACGCTGAGATTCAGTGGCATCGATCGCTCCCGCTTGCGTGTCCAGCGCCATGACCTCGTCCAGCATGCTGATGGGAAATCAATATCCCATCAGTCCCGTCTACTGGCCGCGCGTGGCTCGCCGCAAATTTGTACATGGTTAAAATTTCGTTCAGAACTATTACCAAAAGATTAATGCCGCCTAAGCAACACCATGAAATGTGTTGTCCGCTGAAACGGGTCACACCCCATTTAATGTTTCTCTCCCTGTTCGTGACGCTTGTCATGGGGGTTAAGAAAGAATTAATGGGCTTAACTGACGTTTTTTTGTTCTCTGTTTCAGTTTCCAGCAACGTCGACACTTAAAAGTTCTGACGTAACCAGGAACCCATTGCCGACAAGGCACGCCCACTTCCTGAACGCATCAATCGTTCCGCCCCCGGAATTCTTCCTAGACCATGAATTGTTGCGCCGACAGTATCAGCATCGGTAACGCCCCTGGCACCGAAGGCCGCATACTGGACGACACCAACGACCGATGCGAATTGCGGCGCACATGCGGCAGCTGGCGCCCCCATGAGCGACACCGGCCGACCAAGACGCGCCTTTGCACCAATCACGCGCTCGGCTGTTTCGGCTGCCCCTAACAATAGGCTACCACCGCCGGTCAACACGACGCGGCGCACATTCACGCCAGCCTCGTTTGAGCCATCACCCCGCACACCCTGGTGCGCCGCCATGGCCTCCAAGGTCTTTTCAAAAATTTCTTCAAGGCGTGATGCAATCACTTCCGACAATTCGGCACGCGATTGGCGTTCAATTTCGCCATTCACACCTAACTGCGGAAATTCAATGAGACGATGCTCATCACCGGGTGCGCTAAGGGCCGATCCATGAAAAATTTTTGCGCGCTCTGCATCCGCGATAGGCGCGCTAAACACCTGCGCAATATCTCGGGTGATGTGTTCGCTGCCGAGGGCAATACCACCAACAGCGGTGAGAGAGCCCCGCTCATAGACAGCGTAATCGGTATGCCGGGCGCCCATATCAATAAGAACGGCGCCGAGTTCTTTTTCATCATCGATGAGCGTTGCCTCTGCAGCGGCATAGGGCGCAGCGACAAAAGCATCCGGCTCAAGACCACATCGATGCATTAAACCTTCGACATTGCTCGCCGTCGTTTCGCGCACACCAAGACTTAAAACCTCCGTCGTAAGAATATCCCCCGCTAAACCTATGGCCGAACCGGTGAGCGCCTCGCCATCGAGAATATGCCGGATCGGCTGGGCATGAAGCGGCGCAAACCCTTCAGACTGATTTCTCTTCGCTTCGGCGAGGCAATCGGCAATATCTTCACGCGTGACAATTCCACCGGACAGAGGCAGGTCAACACCAATGCGTCTACTCTTTAATTGTCGCCCGGGCACCGCGACAAAGGCCGATTTTATTTGCTCACCGGCCATACGTTCTGCCGCATCAACGGCACCACGCAAATTCCGTTCAACATCACCAAGGCCAGAACTTAAACCTGACAACCCAAATCCGGCGGGCATCCCAGAATGAGATTTAGAGTGGGACCCAATCTGGCCATTGGTGCCACTCCGATTACTTGATTTTTGCCCTGCCCGTACACCGGACGTTTTTTGATCGGAGGCTTTTCGTTCGCCACATTGGCCAACGCCCAAAACATCGGGTTCAAACGAACCGTTGCCTAAAGGGGCCAGCGACGCGATCACACAAGATGCTTTGGCGCCTCCAATATCAATTGCCGCAACGATGCGGGCATCTTTTAGTTGAGAGCGTTTTTTCGAAATCGCATTCGCCATTGTTTTTCTTTGGTTTTACTCCGCGCTCTGCCTTCGATGGGCACGTCAACGCCAACAGAATAATTGTCGACACCGATACGACCCGCGTTATCTATCGATCAAAGCAGTTTGGCCGCGACGACGCATCAGCACCCGATCAGGATCTAGAAGATCGATATATTCGATTTCCTGGTCAAGGATGCCTTGGGCATCATGGAGCTGCGACAACTCATTTATTGCGGCAGCTTGTACGGTTGGACGCGCCGAGTCAGGCAATTTTATGATCAAACCATTGCGCAATTTTAGGTCCCAACGGCGCTCACCAATACGGATCAAAGCATGAATGCGCTCGGAAATTGCTGGATGGTCGGTAAGCGCTTTTAAAACGCCCGACGCTGCTTCGGGCGCACCCGCCCCAACCACCATGGGAAGCTGGGAGTACGCGTCGCCGGAAATCGTCTGAATAACCGCACCGCTTGCATCAATAAGGGCAAGAACGCCATCGTGTTGCCATACGGCGCTAGGTCGACGCTCGCGCACTGACACGTTAATGGTATCAGGTAAAAGACGTGTGACGGCGGCAACACGCACCCATCCCAATTCTTCGACGCGGGCACGGGCGCCGTCCAAATCCACATGAAGAATAGACTCGCCCACGATCGGCCCCACCGCATCAAGAACATCGGCATGGGCGGTGTCATGGGCGCCGCGAAGGGTAATCTTCTTGACCTTGAAACCGACATCACGAGCGACACCTGCTGCCTTTTCATTCACAACATTCGCTGCGCCGCCCACATATCCACCCGACCAAAGAACACCGCCAATCACGAGGGCGACCATGCAAATGCCGGCGGCACTAATCATCACAATACGGTTGAACGCAATGCCAGCATATTCCCGCTCGTCATAGGTATTGCGACGCACACGACCCGTATCCCGCCGTGCATGAACACGCGTTGAAGATTTACGCTTTGCGGTTTTCCGTTTCCCTGCGGGGCCACGTTTGGTCTTTGCCGTCCTGCTCACGACGAACCCTTTCACACTACTCTCGTTTACTGTTACCACATCGGTTGTTTTGCAAGCACTATCGTGCGCAAGACGCATCCTCCACCATCCATTGGCATAAGGACGGAAAATCAATCCCACAATGTGCAGCCTGTTCCGGGGCAAGCGATGTTGCCGTTAGGCCAGGTTGCGTATTGACCTCCAGGCAGACGATACCGTCAATCCCTCTTGTTCCGTCAAATCGAAAATCGGCACGTGACAACCCGCGACAGCCAAGCGCTTTGTGTGCCTTAAGCGCATAGTCGAGGCATCTTTGTTCAATCTCTTTCGGCAGACGTGCAGGCAATTCATGTTGCGACCCTCCAGCTGCATATTTCGCCTCATAATCATAAAAGGCGAGGTTGGTTGTAATTTCAGTGACACAAAGAGCGCGATCGCCGAGCACCGCGACCGTTAGTTCACGACCGGCAATGAATTCTTCGACCAGCACCTCTTCGCCAAACGACCAGTCGTCAGACAACAGCACCTCTGGCGGACGGGTCGCGCCTTTGCGAACAATATGAATGCCAACCGATGAGCCTTGTGCATTAGGCTTAATCACATAGGGCGGATCAATGTAATGGGCGGCGGCAGCTTCTCGCAAAGGCGCAATAAATCCCTTTGGCGATGGAATGCCCGCACCCGCGAGAACACCTTTTGCTCGTTGCTTATCCATCGCCAGCGACGAGGCCATAACGCCCGAATGGGTGTAGGGTAGCCCGAGGATTTCTAAGACCCCTTGCACACACCCATCTTCGCCCCATTGTCCGTGCAATGCATTAAAAACAACATCTGGTCGTGCATCGGTTAAAACGTTCGCAAGGTTTCGGTCCGCGTCGATTTCAACCACATCGAACCCCTGATCGCTTAATGCTCTCGCGGCGGCTGCACCAGAGTTTAGCGAAACATCACGCTCTGGCGACCATCCCCCTTTTAGGACAGCAACACGTTTAGCGGCCATGACGGTCTCCGAAATTATAGGATAAAACTTGCTTCATCACACCATCTCCGCTGGTTCGCCAATGCGCTTGATTTCCCAGCGCAGCTCAACGCCTGTTTCGCGCGCGACATCGCTGCGCAACCCTTCAACGAGCGTCTCAAGATCATCGGCCGTTGCGTTCCCCCGATTAATCATAAAGTTGCAGTGCTGTTCCGAAACCTGGGCATCGCCGATAATGCGTCCGCGCCCGCCAATAGAATCGATCAATTGCCAAGACTTTCGGCCACCGGACGCTGCAACATCCGGATTGGCGAATGTTGACCCGCCCGTCCGTTCGCGAATTGGCTGGCTCGCTTCCCGCGCCGCCATGATCTCTGCCATCCGTGCCTCGATCTGTTGTGTCTCACCCGGCAGCCCCTCAAATATGGCTCGGGTAAAGACAAAATCATCGGGTACGGATGAATGACGATAGGCAAAACCCATATCATCTGGTGACAGATCATATCGATGGCCCGCGCGATCATAGGCAACAGCAGAGACGAGGATATCGCCTGTCTCTGTTCCGTATGCGCCAGCATTCATTCGTAAGGCGCCCCCTATGGTTCCGGGAACACCACGATAAAACTCTAGGCCTGCCACGCCAGCTTTCGCTGCGGCGCGTGCAACTTGTGCATCAAGGGCCGCGGCGCCGGCGGTCACTTGCGCCCCCTCAATTGAAATATCTGCAAACGGGCGGGCGAGCCTGATAACCACCCCCCGCACACCACCATCGCGCACGAGAAGGTTTGACCCGACACCAATAACCGTAACCGGAATATCCGGTGACGTTTGTTTCAGGAAGCTCGCAAGATCGTCTTCGTCAGCGGGCGCAAACAGCACATCAGCGGGCCCGCCCACACGCAACCAAGTGATTGCCGACATATCCGCAGCCTCAGTATAGCGTCCCCTCACGAGAGGTAAGTCATTAATGCCGATGCGTTTGCTCATGTCTTAAGCTCCCGCAACGCTATCTCTAATTGTCCGGGTAACGCATTTGCATATTTCGTAATGTCACCAGCGCCGAGGCAGACGACCATGTCACCCGGCTCTGCAATATCGGCGACGGCGCTGGGCAATGCTGCCCATTCTTCTAACGCGTAGACAGCGCGATGACCATGCTCAGCAATGCCCGCGGTCAGTGACGCTTTATCAAACCCATCAAGCGGTGCCTCACCTGCCGCATAAACATCCGAAACGAAGACCGCATCCGCCTCATTAAAACACGCGCAAAAGTCGTCAAATAATTCGCGCAAGCGCGTATAGCGGTGCGGCTGAACAACGGCGATGATTTTACCACTAGAAACATTGCGTGCCGCGCCCAAGACGGCTGATATCTCAGCCGGATGGTGACCATAATCGTCAACCACAGTAACGGTGCCGCCTACGGCTTGAAGTTTTTTCTTACCGGCTTTTCCTGCACGCGGTTTCGGCTTATCGTATTGGGCGCCCTGTGCCGGAAACGACGCCTCACCAACAATAGTAAAGCGGCGTTTAACCCCGGCAAAGTTGGCAAAACCCGCTTTGATCGCCTTATCACTTGCGCCAACGCGGCGTGCCACAGCCGCAGCGGCAAGCGCATTTAAAACATTATGCACCCCCGGCATCGGAAGGCGTGTATCATCAATACGCGCAATGGTTTCGCTTTCTCCATCGCCATTACGCTCGCGAAAGACGATGTCAAAGCGGGCCTCACCCCCTTCGAAGGTAACATTTTCAGCACGAACATCCGCTTGCGGATTAGCGCCATAAGTGATGAGGCGACGATCCGTGACACGCCCAACAAGCGCCTGAACTTCCGGGTGGTCCAAACAAACAACGCCGAAGCCATAAAAGGGCGTGTTCTCGATAAAAGCGTCAAAGGCACGGCGCAGACGATCGAAATCACCCCAATAGTCCAAATGTTCCGGATCGATATTTGTCACAACCGCGACTGTCGTCGGCAATCGGAGGAAAGCCCCATCGCTCTCGTCAGCCTCAACAATCATCCAGTCGCCTTCACCGATGCGCGCATTGGCGCCATAGGCGTTAATAATGCCGCCATTGATAACCGTAGGATCGAGGCCCGCCTCATCAAACAAAGCAGCAAGCATTGTCGTCGTCGTTGTCTTACCATGGGCACCAGCAACGGAAATTGTCCATTTGAGGCGCATCAATTCGGCCAACATATCCGCACGGCGAACGACAGGAATGCCCCGCGCGCGTGCGGCAAGCAGTTCAGGGTTATCGGCGCGGATCGCTGTGGAGATTACAACGGCTTCGGCCCTTGCGACATTCTCAGGGTCGTGACCAATGGCAATGTCGAGACCAAGTCCGCGCAAGCGTTTGACCGCCCCCCCTTCCGCAATATCGGACCCTTGTACGGTATAGCCAAGATTGTGCATGACCTCGGCAATACCAGACATACCAATACCGCCAATACCGACAAAATGAATGACGCCGGATTCAAACGGAAGCCTTACAGCCGTTTCCGGCGTCCCAGTGGAAGAATTTTGCCGTGGCGTCATGATACGCAATAGCGTCCTTGCGCCCATAGGCTCCAGTCGCGCGCGATCTGAAGATCCCCGCTTTCGCAACATGAGGTCAGAAAAATTTGCGCACAACAATCAGGCATGGGCGGACTGCAAACCATTCGAGTTCGTCTCCACGGCACCGCCCAAAAGGCGGGCGTCTACTAAATCGGCAAGGCGCGCGGCTGCCTTGGTTTTCACGACACCTTTCGCGGCCCCGGCCATTTCGGCCAAACGGCCCTCTGTTATAAACAGAGTTTCAAGGGTGTTCGATAAATTTTCGGTAAAGTCCTCGCCCTCAGGCGCTAATACGGCGCCGCCCGCATTCGATAAAATTTTTGCGTTGCCCGTTTGATGGTCATCCATAGCGCTGGGAAGCGGCGTTAAAACCGATGGGCGACCAATGATCGACAATTCCGTCACGGTGGAGGCGCCGGCCCGTCCGATCACTAAATGCGCATTGGCAATCCGTTGCGGCAAGTCTTTAAAGAACGGCGCTGTTTCCGCCTCGACGCCCGCCTCATCATAAGCCGCTTTTACACGCGCCAGGTCTGCATCTCGCGCCTGTTGTACAACTTTGATGCGCCTCTTGATCGCTTCAGGAAGTTTTGCAATGGCGGCGGGAACAGAATGGGAAAAAACGCTCGCCCCTTGACTGCCCCCAAAAACAAGAAGCTTTATGACATCAGCGCTCGAAGGAGCATGATACTCCGTATTGCTTACATCCATTACGGCATCGCGCACAGGATTGCCCACTTCAATCGTGTCAGCACTGTTTTTTGGCAGACGATTCAACGCCGGAAAGGCATGGGCGACAAATTTTGCATGCTTCACAACCAATCGGTTTGTCCGACCAAGCACACCATTTTGTTCGTGCACACCAAACGGTAAGCGCATAAAGGTGGCAGCACCGACGGCGGGCAACGAAGGATAGCCGCCAAAGCCAACGACGGCGGCAACGCCAAGCCGCTTGAAGTTTGACATGGACACCGTCAAACCACCCACAATAGAAAACGCTGATAGCGCCTTTGCCGCGAACCCGCCAAAACTTGGGCTGCCGGCCGTAATTAAGATCGCATCGTCAGCCTTAAAACCATCGGTAAAACGCTGTCCTCGAACGTCTGTAATCAGAAGAACACGCCGCGCCCGCCGCTGTAGTTCTTCTGCCAACGCAGCCGCCGGAAACATGTGGCCACCGGTGCCGCCTGCCGCCAGCGCAACCAGCGGCTTATCGCTTGTCGCCTCTGCAATTTTATCAGCATGGGTCATGGCATGATTTCTCGTCGCGTGCGCCCGGGCCCAGCCTGCCGCGTAAAGGCAAGCAATAAACCTGCGGACAGCGCGACAGCCAGAAGTGAGGAACCGCCATAAGAAATGAACGGCAACGTCATCCCCTTTGCCGGAAGCGCCCGCAACGCCACTGCCATATTAATAAAGGCCTGTAGGCCAATGAGGACACCAAGCCCCGATACTGCACACTGCACGAAAACACTTTTTGACCGTGCCGCCATGTAAAATGCTCGAAGCATAAAGGCGGCATAAAGCCCGATCACCAAAAGGCAGAAAAAGAAGCCGTAATGCTCCCCCGCCACGGCAAAAATGAAATCCGTATGCGCATCGGGAAGCTGAAGTTTCACATTTGCTGGATCGCCAGCATTTCCCATAAGGCCACCGTGGGCAATCGCTTCAATGGACTTATTAACCTGATAATTCGCTTCTGACGCGGGGTCCAAAAAGCCTTGGATCCGCGCCGCAAGGTGATCGGAAAAATAGTACCCCCCGGCGAGCAAGCCCGCGGCACCGGTTCCAATTGTGAGCAGCCATGCGAGGTTCCATCCAGAAACAAAAAACATCACCATCCAGATCGCCGTTAAAAGACAGGCCTGGCCAAAGTCTGGCTGCAAAGCCAGCAGTCCAACCCCAAAGATGAACAGAGCCATCGCAATAAAAACCCCCGGGAATTGCGGCCGTCGCCGTGTTTCAGACAGCATCCACGCAGCGACCACAATAAAACCAGGTTTAAAAAACTCTGATGGCTGCAACATAAAAGAACCAATTACGAACCAACGATGGGCGCCATTAATCTCTGGTGCAAACAACAAAACGCCAATCAAAGAAACACCGGCCCCGAGAAAGGCAAGCGAACCAAGGCGTCGTGCCTGTAAGGGGGACATCATCGATACACCAACAATGACTGCGAGCGCTGGAATAATAAACATTGCTTGCCTCAATGGAAAATGAAAACTGTTCATTCCACCGCTGATCCTGGCGGCCGCGCTTGGCCCTGCAGCCATCAACAAAACCATACCAATCGCCATCAGGGCAGCGATAATCAAAATCATCGGTGTATCAACGGACCACCACCAATGGGCAAGAGAGGATGTATCGAGTCGACTTGGTCCGCGCCGCCGCCCTCTTTGGGTGGGTTGTTGACTTACCAGATCCTGCGCCTCGCGCCCGTCAACGCCAAACTCATCGATTATAACGCTACTACTCATTTAGTATCCTTACTAATGGTCACTTTATGTTGGTCGTATTATGATTGAGGCTAAAGCGCGCCAACGCCACTAAACGCAACACCACTCAATTCAACAAACGTCATGCACATGCCGCCCCCTCCTCTGGGTTTGCATCAGCCAGACTGATCTGTTCCCGTACAAATAATTTGAAGGCTTCGCCCCGCTCGACAAAATCACGGAATTGGTCCTGAGAGGCGCAGGCAGGAGAAAGCAAAACGACCGGGTCCTTAGCATCACTCAAAAGACTGTCATGAAAGGCCGCAGCAACAGCATTTTCAAGCGTTTCACAGGGACAAATGTCAACCGAATCTTGCAACGCTTCTTGCATAGCGTCGGCCGCTTCACCAATAAGGTAGGCGCGGCGAACACGGCCCATCAAAGAGCACAACTCACCCACACCGCCGACTTTGCCCCTTCCACCTGCGATCCAATAAATATCACTATACGCCCTGAGGGCGTTGACCACGGCATCAACATTGGTGGCTTTTGAATCATTGACGAACAAAATGGATCTATCATCTTTATGGGGATGAATAGCAACCGTTTCCATCCGGTGCGGCAATCCCTTGAACCGCTCCATGGACCGAACCGCGACCGATGGCAGAACATCAAAACTCATGACAGCGGCCAGCGCGGCCGCAGCATTTTCAGCATTGTGATCACCACGCAAAGCCCTAACGCTACTGATGTCGCCAGCTTCCGCTTTCTTATTGTCGATACGATAATAGAGCTTGCCACCGAGAGCAAAAATGCCCTTGCCAAGAGCACCCGTCGCAGAGATCGGCACGGTATCCTCAGGCGCACGAGCCGTAAGCTCAGAGCATAGCGCTTGTGTAAAAACATCGCCAACACCAATGATCGCTTTATCACCAGACTGACGATTTAGAAAAATGCGCGACTTTGCTTCTGCATAACGCTCCATTGTTCCATGGCGATCAAGATGGTCAGGAGAAAGGTTCAAGAACACCGCCACATTTGCCCGCAGCGAATGACACAAATCCAACTGATAACTTGAGAGCTCCAAGACATAAACGGCGTTTGCCGTCGGCGCAGGAAGGGATAGAACCGCTTCACCGATATTGCCGCCCACATGAGCAAGTGTTCCGGTTTCATTCAAGATATGGCCAATTAACGCCGTTGTCGTCGATTTGCCGTTTGACCCTGTAACTGCGATGACCCGAGCCCGGTCCGCCTCCGGTATGGCATTTAGTTCCTGTGCAAACAGCTCAATGTCCCCGATGACGGGCACTTGTTCTTTGGCCGCTTTGCGAACGATAACATGTGGCTTTGGATGCGTCAGTGGAACGCCCGGCGATAGAACAAGCGCTTCCAGTTCATTCCACGGCCAGTCGGTTGGATGGGTCGCCCGAAATGGCGCACGGCTGGTTTTTTGCCGCGCTGACTTTCTTTCATCCCAAGAAAATACCTGCGCCCCGCCCGCATTTAATGCTTCACACGCGGCCAACCCTGTCGTGCCAAGTCCGAAAACAGCATATTTTTTATTGCGTACATGCGATAGCGGAAACATCAGGCCTAAAATACTCCTTACAACGTTATCTCTTAAAGCCCACTCGAAGAGGGCGTCGCCCGCTTCGAGAAACAAAAAAGATGTCGCAATGAACGCGGCGCCGCTTGAGCTTTAGCGCAGCTTAAGCGTGGACAAACCAATGAGCGCGAGTATCACCGCAACAATCCAAAACCGGATCACGATCGTCGATTCCTTCCATCCCATTTGCTCAAAATGATGATGAATCGGCGCCATTCTGAAAACTCGTTTACCCGTCAACTTAAAACTTGCGATTTGGATCATCACCGAAAGCCCTTCAAGGACGAACAGACCACCAACAATCGCCAAAACAATTTCGTGCTTCGCAGCCACTGCGATCGATCCTATGGCGCCGCCAAGCGCAAGCGAGCCCGTATCGCCCATAAAGATTGCAGCGGGAGGCGCATTGAACCACAAAAATCCGAGCCCAGCGCCAACAATCGCACCGCAAATCACCGCAAGCTCGCCAGCACCCGGTACAAAAGGTACGCCCAAATACTCAGCATAGATTGCATTTCCAACAAGATAAGCAATCAACGCATAAGTCGCCGCAGCAATCATGACCGGCACCGTCGCAAGCCCATCAAGACCATCGGTTAAATTCACGGTGTTAGACGCACCGACAATAACGAATGCTGCAAAGGGGATAATCAGCATTCCTAAAGGAACGCCAGGGGCACTAAACCAGTCTTCAAAAAGTCGGATAGGAAAAAATGGCACACCAACGGAGGTAGCAATACCGGCTGGCGCTTGAGGATCGCTCGACAAGGCCTGAACACAGAAATATCCCGCCGCTAATGCCACAGCAAACTGTGTTATCAGCTTTACACTCCCCACAACGCCGTCAGCTTTTTGCTTGGTGACTTTCAAATAGTCATCAATGAAACCAAGCACGCCATAGGATAACGTAACCCCCATCACGATCCAAACATAGGCATTATCAAGACGGGCCCAAAGCGCGGTAGAAATAACCAATGAGAAAAGAATGAGAACACCTCCCATCGTTGGTGTACCCGTTTTTTCGATGATATGCGTTTGCGGCCCGTCAGCGCGAATAGGTTGACCTTTCCCTTGTTTTCGACGCATCCATTCAATCAGTGGCGGCCCCAGCACGAAGGAAATAAGCAGTGCCGTGACGATCGCACCACCGGTGCGGAAGGTAAGATAGCGCACGACATTAAACAATTGAAATTGGTCGGCGAAGGGGGTGAGGAAATAATAAAGCATTGATCGTCTAAAACTTAAATCCGTAATTATTACTGTTCTTCATGCCAACGCATGGGTCAGCATGGCAATCGATAGCATCTTATATCTTTGAGCCGGTCATCTTTCTGAACTCTTATTCGCTTTCATATGTCGGCCGAACCATTTTGATTGCCGCATTTTGGTTGACCTTTTCTTCTCCGCCAACGCTCTTTCCGTATTTGATGTGTCAGCGTTTGATATCTCAGCATTTAACGTGCTACCCGCGATTTTCGGCAATCAACCGGCGATCAGATTGGCGTGTTCCTCCTTAAGATTTTGCGCTTTGGTTTACTGCCCTTTGGTTTACTGCGGTTTGGTTTTTGCGTGTAATTTCAGCTTCTCTACAAACGCACTCACCTTAGATGCGTTCGACCCTTTGGCCATAATTATGTCGCCGTTTCTAACCTCTGAGAGAATTTGCGCGGTCAAAGCGGCGGCTTCATCGGCTTTTCCGCCGCGCATTGCTTCTGGAAGCGCCTCCCAGAGGTCGCCAACAAGATGGCCCGCGACATAAACCTTGGCCGCCCCAGATGCGATCACGGAATCAGCGAGACCCGCATGGAGCGCCTTGGCATCAGGGCCAAGCTCCAGCATATCCCCCAACACGACAATGCGCCGTCCGTCGCGCGCAGGTGTCTTTTCAGACAACAGCGAAAGCGCTGCCCGCACCGATGACGGGTTCGCATTATAACTCTCATCGAGCAATATGATGGCGCGACCATCACCAAGGTCTAAATCCAGTTGTGCACCGCGCCCATCAGCGGCAGCACATGCGGCAAGGCGACCGACAGCTGTTGTCGAAGATACATCGACGGCGTCAAGCGCAGCGAGCATCGCGAGCGCATTCATCGCCTGGTGTTTGCCAGGGACGCCGAGAATGAATTCGACCGATGTATCCTTCAATTGAGCCGTTACCCGCGCGTTGTTTCCATCGCTTTCATATTGGATAAGCTGGTAGTCGGCCTCACCGCTCTCACCAAAAGTGACGACCTTCGCATGGGCGTGTTTTGCCCGCTTCAGTAAAATATCATAATGCTGGTTATCGATAGGGAGAACAGCGACGCCGCCCGGAAGTAGCCCATGAAAGATTTCCGCTTTCGCCTTAGCGATATTCTCGATACTGCCGAGATTTTCAAGATGCGCTTCACCAACGGTCGTGATGATGGCCGCGTGGGGAACCACCAGTTCACTCAAAGGAGAGATTTCCCCTGCGTGGTTCATGCCGAGTTCAAAAACCGAGAAGTCTGATGCCGCTGGCATACGCGCCAGCGTAAGCGGCGCACCGATGTGGTTATTAAAGCTGCGCTTGGCCGCGTGGGTGCGACCAAAGGTTGAAAGAACTGTTGCCGCTAGTTCTTTGGTAGACGTTTTACCAGAGCTGCCAGTAATGGCGATGCGCTTTCCAAAGTTCCGCATGCGTGCCGCCACCGCCAAATCACGCAAAGCCTCTAAAGTGTCATCAACAATCAGTAACGGCTTGCCTTCTGGCGTTTCGCTCGGTGCGCGAGAAACGAGGGCGGCTGCGGCCCCCTTAGCAAAGGCCGACGCCACAAAATCGTGGCCATCGCGCGCATCTTTCAATGCAACGAAAAGATCGCCTGGTTCAATCGTCCGTGAATCAATAGATATGCCTGATACAGACCATTCTTCTGCAAGCCAATTATCCGCACCATTACCGCGCGCACAAAGGGCACCGCCCGTCGCGGCAGCGGCCTCATAGGCGGTCCAAAGCCGCATGGTTTTCTGGCGTTTCCGCGGCGCCTTGTCCGCCTCACCCGTTGACATCTCCGGCGTCATCATGACACCCCCTTTCCCACTTCAAACGCTGCCTCGACTTCTTTTACGTCGTCGAAGGGCAGCACCCTATCACCAATGATCTGGCCCGTTTCATGACCCTTTCCGAGCACTAACAAGACATCGCCCTTTTTCAGCGCACGAATGCCTGCCTTAATTGCGGCTCGGCGATCCCCAATCTCCTCTATTTTTGTTTGCGCCGCCGACGGCGCAGAGCTCGCCCCCTTCAGAACCTCAGCGCGAATGATTGCTGGGTCCTCTGAACGCGGATTATCATCTGTTATGATAACGTGATCAGCGCCGGCAACCGCCGCCGCCCCCATGGGCACGCGCTTACGAGCATCACGGTCACCGCCAGCACCAACGACCGCAATGACCTTAGACGTGGCATGGGGGCGAATGGCGGCAAGCGCCGCCGTGATCGCATCAGGCGTATGCGCATAATCCACATAGGCGGCAAAGCCATTTTGATCAGTGTTGTCTTGACCGCTAATATGTTTCCCGACCAAACCTGTTGATGATGCTGCACACTGCATCCGCCCCGGTGGCGCAGATAGCGTCGTGAGCTTTTCGATAATTGCATCAATTGGAAAGCCAGCCCCGAGCGCTAGTCCAGCGGCAAGCAAGGCATTTTGCGCTTGAAACGCCCCAATCACCGGTAAATGGAGGTCATGGGTTGTGTCTAAATAGGTTAAACAAATTCGCAGCCCGCGCGGCGTTGCCTCAAGCGCCTTAAGCGTCAGGTCAGCGCCGTTAGCCCCGGTTTCAATCACACGCAATCCGCGTTCACGTGCTAGCCTAGCCATATCTTCAGCACCTGGACCATCCATATTAATGACAGCAAACCCACCCTCTTTCACGCAATCGCGAAATAGTCTCGCCTTTGCATTGAAGTAGGCTGAAAAGTCAGTATGGTAATCAAGATGATCCTGGGTTATGTTTGAAAAAGCAGCGCCATCAAACAACACCCCTGCCAGTCGATCCTGCGAAAGACCATGACTTGATGCCTCAAGAATGGCTGACCTTACACCCGCTTCTGCAAGACTGGAAAGCGCCGCGTGGAGCGTAACCGGATCGGGTGTTGTGTGACCGATAGAAATTTCTATCGCGTTATCTGCGCTTAGCGCCCCGAGCGTTCCAACACTGGCCGATCGCTGCCCAAGGGCCTCGAACAACTGTGCTGCAAAATAGGCCGTTGAGGTTTTGCCATTGGTTCCTGTAACCCCATAAAGGTTTTCGGGCGCTTTATCATAAAATCGTGACGCACACCGCGCAAGGCACGCGCGGGGGGCCACATCTCTAACAGCAATAACCTCTTCAGGTATCACCGCATCAAGGTCAGATAGAATGGCCACGGCGCCTTTTTCGACAGCCTGCGGAATGAAATCTCGACCATCAAGGCCGTATCCTTTGATTGCGGCGAAGAGAAAACCTTTATCCACATGACGGCTATCAGCGGTTAAACCCCGTATTTCAGGATCAGCGGATATGAACGACGACGCGGAGGGCGCGCGCATCTGTGAGGAATGTGCAACAGAAGCATCCTGCGGATCGTCCGCATCGAGGAGCGCCGACAACCTCACCGATTTGCTGCCGCGTAAATTGACTGCGCACTGTGGACGTCACCATTGCCATGAGTGTGTTGGCCGAAGCGTTGCCCTTTCGCTTGTTGAGAATTGATTGGTGTCAGTGGCGTAATAGAGGGCAAACCATTCTTGGTTGGCGCGGCATCAACACCGGAACCATCGAGATGGTCATCCACCGATGTCGACACATCTCGGACAAATTCATGGCTTCCAGGCTTATCATTCGCCATAGGCTGAGCGACCGGAATGCGCTTTTTATCTGCGTCCAGATTGCTGGCGTATCGCCCGCTTGGCCCGGCATCACTGAACAGAAAAGTTTCGAGGGCATCGAGGTCCTGATTTTCTCGCGTGGTCTCTGGCATGACGTTCAAGACTGGCGCAATGCGACGCACAACCTTTGAGAAAAGCGGCGCCGCATTCCATCCAGCGGTCGCGTAGCCATAAGTTTTTTCGGTTGCTTTCGGATCATCAAGAGATACCAAGATCGCATAGCGTGGCTTATGCCCCGGAAACGCACCAACAAAGCTATTGATTCGCTCATCATCCGCATACCCACCCGCAACAGGTTTTTCAGCCGTACCCGTCTTACCGATAGGATAATAGCCCCTCGCCTTCGCCTGACGCGCTGTTCCATCAGCCACAACACGGCGCAGCGAACGCCGCATCACAGTGCTCACCTCTGGTGAGAAGACCCGCCGGCCGTCCGGACGATTGTCAGGATCGACGCGAATAACAGTCGGTTTATTAAAAATACCGCCGTTCACGACCGCTGCGAAGGCCGACAGCGCATGGAGCGTTGAAACCGAAATTCCATGTCCATAGGAAACAGTCGTTGCCTCAACGGGACCCCATTTAATTGGCAATGCCGGGGAGACACGTTCAATGAGCTCGATATTTGGCCGTTCAAACAGCCCCAATGCCCGCAGCGACTCCCGTTGGCGAACCGTCCCAAGGTCAGCCGCCATGAGCGCAGTTCCAATATTAGACGAATACTGAACAACTTCCGTAAAAGACAAAACGCGTTTTTTGCCGCGATAGTCTCTCACCGTCATATCGGCAACGCGCAAAGGCTGCCGCGCATCATAGTTTGAATGCTCTTGAGCAACGCCGGCCTGTAGGGCTGCCGCGGCGGTGAATGCCTTAAACACGGATCCTAACTCATAGAGATCATTCACCGCATGATTTCGTATCGCCGCTTTTTCCCTTTCATTTGGAGCGTTCGGGTCAAAGTCCGGCAAGCTTGCAAGCGCCAGAATCTCGCCAGTTGTCACGTCCATTACGCCGCCCCAAGCTGCGAGCGCTTCGAACTCTAGCAAAGCGTTTTCAAGTTCCTCCTCCAAAGCCTGCTGGACTCGGATATCAATGGACGAAACGAGCCGTTGTTCGGGAGAGATCTTCCTATCGTCAAGAACCCGTTCAAGGCCAGCGATTCCTCCTCTCCCTGATGGCGCCTGACCGACGAGATGGGCCGCTAACCGTCTTTGTGGATAATATCTCTTTAAACGTTCGTCAGGTTCAATGCCCGGAAGACCAAGAGCAAAAACCGCTGCTTCCTGCGCTGGGGTAAGATCTTCTTTCAACGGTACATAGCGTTTTTGACGCAAGCGATCGGCAAGGTCATCGGCATCAATCGATGGAAATAAAGCGGCCAACTGAGTGGCAGTTTCTTCTGGATCCCAGACTTTCTTGCCCGCAACAGCGATGCCGCGCATGGGTAAATTTGTCGCCAACAAATTACCATTGCGGTCTGTAATCTCTGCGCGCGGGCCAGCCGTCGCGGCAAGCTCAGCGAGGCGGCGCCCCTTTAACGTCGGGTCCGTGGACACCGTCCACAGCCGAACCCCAAGACTTGCAAACACAATAGCAAATGCAGCGCTTACGAGGATAATTCGTTTCTGCGCGAAAAAATTCGAACGACGAATACCACTGTGTGATGTAATTCCTTGGCTCGCTCTTTCAGATAACGGACCGCACTCTGAAACAACATAGGATCGCGGACGCTTCGCCAAACGCGCCATCCGTCCCGCCGCAATCTTAGCGTCAATAGGGTCAACAATTGATAAAACACTATCGCGCACCACTTCACCGAAAAGCCTTGCGCACCGACCAAGCTGCGTGACCACCGCCCAGATAACACCGGCCACCGCAGCAATAACAGCAAGAACAATATTCGTCAGTGTATGACCAAAAAAGTTTGCTAACGTTTTTCCAACAAACTCTTGGGCGAACCAAGTCATAAAACGCCAAAGGGTCGAGAATACAGAACCAAGAGCAGCAGCAAAAGCGCGTGAAGCCTTTAAACCCAACGCCAAGAGTATATCGGCGATGCGCCCACCCTCGCGCCACACAAAACGCCCTGCGACCACTGAAACAGCACGCGCGGTACGAAAAGAAGATAGTGCGGACCGGCCAAGAAAGGGCAGCGTTTTATTTCGCATATAGTGGAAAAAGACGGTTGCAGCGCGCCAAAGCGAGACGGCTAGCCGGTTTAAAACGCGAAAAGTACCTTTAGACAACATTCCGAGAATACGCAGATTTGCCGCACCAGCGCGACCAAGCTCGACCTGCCACGCCTCGTTACTTTCCTCAGCCCACTGATGACCATGACTTTGGTAGCGCTCGTTCACAGGCTTATCAAGGAGTTTGTCATTAGACCTGAAATCGGCTCTGGAATCGATTCTGGCATCGGTTTTGGCACCAGTTCTATTGCCATCGCAAGCGCGCGCACGATGCATATCCGGCGTCTGTTGACCATCCTGACAGTCAGTAGAATGATCAGCCTCACGATAATCGCTGTAACTGTCTTGTTCGTTCGCCATGTCGCGCCCTTAGCCTCACCCTTTTAGCGAAATCAATTTTTTTCTACAAAACCAAGCGTTCTGTCTCGGTTCTTTCGAACCGAAAGTCGTGTGTCGTCAGTTCAAGTCACCATCCGCCCGCGCAACGCGTGCTCGTTTTGAAGGCTCCCGCCCACCTGGCTGATGAAGGCGAATTTTGCGATTATGCGGTGTTTCAGCCGTTTTTCCAAAAAGCGGTCCTGGGACTTGTTCGAAGCCACCGTTGTCACCGCTATTTTTATCAGCCGCAGGATGACCACCAAAGGCCAACAAAAAGTCTTCAGCCGTCATCATTTGCGCTCCCGACGCTGGGACAAGGTCCGTATGAGCGCGGGCGAGCTCGGCCAAACGGTCAGGGCTTTCCAATAAGGCCAGCTCTGTACGCAGAATTTGAAATTCACGCAGCTCTTTTTTTTGTTCTTCTTTGAGCTGTGCAATCTTTTTATCAACTTCCCTTACAGCCGTTTCGGCTTTGTATCGTCCAGCCGCTGCAACAAACAAGACAGCACAGAGGAATATGGTTGAGAAACGGATCATTCTGAGTGTTTCCTTTGTTATCTCACTGGATTATGAACGCCCTCATGGAGAGAGGTTTCGCTCGATTGTTTCAAATAGTCCTTCGACAAGCGGGGTTTCTTATAAAGGTCATGAGGATTGCCACCGCGCGGTGGCGCTGTGCTACGTAAAGCATACCGCAGCTTGGCTGATCGCGCTCGCGGATTGCGGTCGCACTCATCCTCCGATGGTAGAATCGGTTTGCTCTGCGTTAGAACAAATGACGGCAATTGGGTTTCAACAGGCGGCGCATGGCGCGAGCCACGCGTTGCGGGGTCAACAGAACGTTCCGCTAGAAAATGCTTGACGATACGATCTTCGAGCGAATGAAACGTGACGACAGCAAGACGACCATCGGGTGAAAGGCAATCCTCTATCGATAAAAGCGCCCGGGCAAGTTCGCCCAATTCATCATTTACATAAATACGCAGCGCCTGGAAGACACGTGTCGCAGGGTGAATGCTACGCGTCTTGCCGCTAGTCGGTGCACCAATATTACGCGCATCAGCGCCAGCATGACGACGATTTCCGCCACCGCCTTCTTTTTTCGGACGACGCAGATAAGCAGGCGTTGCATCGGCAACAATTTCGGCCAATGCGACAGTTGTTTCTATTGGACCAGTCTCCCGCGCCCGGATGATGGCGCGCGCAAGAGCGGCGGCATGCTTTTCTTCACCATAGATCCGAAATATCGCAGCAAGATCACGTTCGGTCGCTTGATTGACAAGGTCACCGGCATCCGGGCTTTTTTGGTCCATGCGCATGGATAAAGGCCCATCATGCATGAACGAGAAGCCCCGGTTGGCTTCATCAAGTTGCATCGAAGAAACACCGATATCGAGCATGACACCATTCACCGGGCCAAAGGTTCGCGCCTCCAAAAATGCAGGCATGTCACTAAATGGCGCTTCAATCAAAATGAGGCGGTCGCCATACTCAGCGGCCCACTCACGCGCACCGGCAATGGCACTCGGGTCGCGGTCAAATGCAATCACACGGCAATCAGCACTATTCAGCACAGCCCGTGAATAGCCTCCCGCCCCCAATGTGCCATCCACATAGGTTTCGCCATCGCGCGGAGCGATCGCTGTCACAACCTCTTGTAACAACACGGGCTTGTGGTCAGCGGGCGTATATGACTTCCCAGCGATCATGCAGCGCCTCCCCCTTGACCATTTGCACCTATTGGCGGGGACATCGGTCCTGTAACAGCTGCAGCACTTTGATGATTGGCATTTTGCAAACGCGCCAAGGTCTCTCGCGCTAACGCGATATCGTCCACAACGTCGTTTTCTTCAGTAGACGGACGCCACATTTGAAATGTGTCGCCAACGCCGACAAATTGAACAAGGTCATCAAGGCCAGCGTGTTTACGCAGGGCTTTCGTCAACACAAACCGTCCATCGCTGTCGATTGTTATCGGTTTCACGGCACCGAGCACCTGGCGCTCCAGCGCCCGGCGACCCGGATCGTAAGGGGGAAGTGCGTAAATTATTGCTTTGAGATTTTCGATATAGTCAGGACCGCCACAATCCAGGTAAGGGCCATCAACAGAGGGAATACAGAAAAAACCGTGAAAATGGGCGAGGTCCAGCGCCTTGCGAAAGTCGGCCGGAGCGGCGACCCGACCTTTCGCGTCAATCTTATTCGTATGCGACCCGAGAAACGAGTTCGCCGCCGAACGCAACATGAGACCCTGCTCCACTCGCGTCACGCCTGAACAGAATATCCAAAGAGACATTCCAGACGGCACGACACCTCTATGTTCCTAAAAGCAACTTCATTTCCGCATAAAACCGGATAACGACTTGCCTGCTGTGCACCTTGAAAGGGAAGCGCAGGCCCATCCCGCACTTATCCTCAGCTCTTGTGCCCTTAACCAACGCAACAATGCCCCACCAAACCCCGACCAAACCCCTACAAAACCAATGAACAAACGCAGCAATCAAACCGACTCGTGATTTGCCCAACCTCAAGCGCCTTCCGAACCAAGCAAAGAGAGGCAAAACATGGAGAGCAGAGAGCCGAAACCTTTCAATGGTTGGTCACTTGCTCCGCTCCTTGCGACCCTTAATCGGCCCGGGGCTGCCTCGTTCGCTGCCTCGTTCGCTGCCTCCTTGGTTGCCCTTTGGCTGCCTCCTTGGTTGCCCTTTGGCTGCCTCTGGTTGACCCTTTTTTGAATCTGGGGCCGCGCCGTGGCTTTCCCTCTCCACACAACCCGGTAACGCTTGGGTGACTATGGGATATCATGGGATTTTATGGAGTACAATGGGACTCAGTCAGATTCTCAGTGAGATTCTCACCATATTCTTACTGAATCAGCCTTTTGGGGATTGGCACCTTTTCGGCCTTGGAATGATTATAATCGACGCCTTGCCAATCGGTTGCCCATTCATTGAGCGATTGCGCAGCCGAATTTGATCGATCCATTCGGCCCATTGCTTTGCCCGGCCTGCGGCCCCTCAACCGCAAAGGCTGCCGATGCCCTATTGAATTGCATAGCATTGCCACCATCATATCGACCTTCATCACGCCACTTTGTGTAAATTGGTAAGCAAACATCTTTACCTTCTTGGCGAACACAGCGATTTCATAATTGTAATTCCTAACTGAAACCGTTCCGCATCCGGAACAGGTCATGGATAAAAGTGTAATCGTTAAGAAATCGTTTGTACCTTTTACCTTTGTGGACATGTCACCATTCCGGTAGGCATCGAATTAAGTCGGTCATCAAACGAATGTTTTAAGCGTTTGACTCTAGCGAATGAAGCGGTTTCCAAGATGGGATTTTCGGCTGAAACGGTACTTCAACTGTCGGTTGGGAGACGGTTTCAAAAAGATTAACAAGTGTACGTTTTTTAGTTCACACCCTTAGGACACATGAAAACCTATTAACCTTTATGAAAGCTTATCGCCGTAAACCTTCCTTAATCGAATAGTTTCAATGCGAGCCATAAAATTTGGCGCTCGCACGGCGAAGAGGAGAGCAAGGCCATGCGCGTTTTGTTGATAGAAGACGACGGTGCGACAGCGCAGAGTATCGAACTGATGCTCAAGTCAGATGGTTTTAACGTGTACACGACCGACCTCGGCGAAGAAGGTGTCGACCTCGGTAAAGTCTATGATTACGATATTATTCTGTTGGACCTAAACCTTCCCGACATGACGGGCTTTGATGTCTTGAAGTCCTTGCGCGTGTCTAAGGTCAATACGCCGATCCTTATCCTGACAGGTCAAGGCGACATCGAAACGAAAGTTCGCGGCCTCGGATTTGGCGCTGACGATTATATGACGAAGCCTTTCCACAAGGATGAGCTTGTCGCGCGCATCCACGCTATTGTCCGCCGCTCTAAGGGCCATTCGCAGTCCGTGATCACAACCGGCTCCCTCATGGTGAACCTCGATGCAAAAACCGTCGAAGTGGCAGGGCAGCGGGTACATTTAACGGGCAAAGAATACCAAATGCTCGAGCTCCTTTCCCTTAGGAAAGGCACAACGCTCACCAAGGAAATGTTCCTCAACCACCTTTATGGCGGTATGGACGAGCCTGAGCTAAAAATTATCGACGTCTTTATTTGTAAGCTGCGCAAGAAACTCGCCGCAGCAACAAGTGGCGAGCACTATATCGAAACGGTTTGGGGACGCGGTTACGTGTTACGCGACCCGGCAGAAGAAAAAGCGGCTTAAAGCATTTCCAAGCCAAGTGTGTGCGGTTGGCGTTAAGGAAATGCGCAAAAAAAGAGTCAAAGCGTCGTCCCGATTCTAATTGATGTATCAACGCTTTAAAGATTTTCTACCGGAGCTTAAGCTCCATTGCTTAACCTTGCAAACGACCCTGCCAATGCCCCCATTGGCGGGGTTTTTCACTTTCTGATCTCTTCATTCAGGATTTCGCGAAGACGATCCTTCCCAGGAAAGTCTTCCTCGACCCAGCGCCTCTCGACCGCCCGCAGGATCTCGCCAATGCGCGGGCCACTTTCGATCCCTAGTGCAAGCAAATCTTTACCTGATAACGGAAATACTGGCGGAGCGTGAGCCACAGCAATATCGGCATAAGCCCGGACAATCTCATGGGTCATCACACCACGCGCCTCGGCCAATAACAAACCGTCGTTAAACGCCATGCGCCCAAGCCGATAAACACAAGCACGCACATCAGCGGGCGTCATATTCGGGCGAACAGCAGAACCAGCAGCAACCGCCATTTTCCGGCGGGCATTGTCATCGTTCGAGAGGCGCCATGCGGACATAAGATCAGACCCAGCCTCGCCCCAAAGTGCTGCGAGCATTACGGCCGCAGGCACATCAGGTTGACGGTCTTTTAACGCCGCCCCAACACTCAACTCAGCCCTGTGCGGATAGATTGCTTGCAAGATCCCCGCTTCGGCCATCACCTCTAAGGCATCCGTCGCTTTGGGCAATGACAAAAGAGCAAGCATCTCCGCCCCAATACGCTCTGCGGAAAGTTGGGAAAGACCATCTTTCAATCGTCGGCACGCCGACAGGCCGGTCGCATCAAAACCATTCGCCGCAAAACGAGCCGAGAATCGAAAAAACCGCAATATGCGGAGATAATCCTCTTTGATGCGCTGTTCTGGATTGCCAATAAAACGAACAGTCCCTGAAGCAAGATCATCCATCCCGCCGACAGGATCAAACACAGACAATTGAGGCGAAACATAAAGAGCGTTGATCGTGAAATCCCGCCGCTTCGCATCAAGGGTCCAATCATCCGTAAACGCTACAACAGCCCGGCGTCCGTCTGTCGAAACATCAGAGCGCAGTGTCGTAATCTCAACGACGGCATCGTCATACGCCGCCGTGATCGTTCCATGCGACAACCCGGTGGGGTGCGCTGAAATTCCCGCCTGTTCCAGGGCCGCTATCGTTTCTTCTGGATGCAAGCGTGTCGCAGCGTCAATATCTTTAGGGCTCAACCCTAAAAAACTATCGCGCACGCAACCACCAACAAAGCGAACGACGTCAGCGTGGGCCGCGCGCCCAACCTCTTCGCCCTTGGCGCCCTTCCCTCTCGAAGTTCCCTCTTTTGCAAGGTCAAATTCAATCAGCGCATTGATGATCTTGAGTATACGGGGCTCTCTGACCCAATCAAAAGAAGCTTTGATCTTTTCGGAGGTTTCTTGCATTGATGCAATATGGACGATAATCGAAGCCGTTTACTCCGCCGCGCCGGGCAAAGTCGACCCAAACAATCCACCCTCCGCATCTTGTAAGGTTTCCGCGAGGGAACGAAGGATCCCAGCCGTCAGTCCCCAAATATGATATTTCTCATAAGGTGTTGCGAATAGATTATACTTCGTACCCTTATGCTCATGCGTTTCGACGATATGGTTTGAGAGCTCAGCCACAAATGCGAGCGGCACCTCAAAAGCTTCTGCGACTTCGCGCTCACATAAGGTCAATGAGATGTCTGGGGAAATTAAACCAACAATAGGCGTCACCGAAAAGCCAAGACCGCCCTGGTGGATGCCAAGAGCACCGATCACATCAACTTGATCACGGGGTATACCAACCTCTTCCTCGGCCTCACGTAAAGCAGTGTCAACGCGTGTTTGATCGGCATCATCTACCCGGCCACCAGGAAAACTAATCTGCCCAGCATGGGAGGGCATATCGGCGGCGCGCACGGTCAAAAGAACACTGGCACCCGCATCACGAGGAATAATTGGTATAAGGACAGCGGCGTCTTTGCGCTTTTCTGTCCATCGGCTTTCGAAGTCTTTACGCCCGACGAGGTGCGGGTTCATCTCAGCAAAAAGGGCGCGCATGCGCTGTGCTGATGCACGCTGAAGGTTTCTTTCAATATGCAATCGCAACGGATCGCGTACCATAACGCTATTTCGTTCGTTTTCTTTTGACACTTCAGTCATAAGCGTTTTTAGCAACTAACTCGCTGATACTTAACGGCGCCAGAACAGCCAACAGGCCAATCGTGAATTCAAGCAATATAATCTATGCGGCAACGCAAAAACGGTGATTAACGCAACCCATTTATATCGCTCGCAGGCGCAAAAGGAAAAAACACGCCACAGGATGATACGCCAAACCACTCAAGTCCATTGATGTGGCGTTGTTCACCCAAATCGACAAGGTCGAAAACAACCGAACGGGCGACCAGCGCTTCGAGACCTGATCGCACATGAAGATAGGGTGCCGATTCTGTCCCACGCTCACCACTTGGATCGGGCCGCTCGCGATAACAAAGGCCGTGGTCGGCATCCACGACAACTTCATCACCAACATTCGTTGTAAAAACAAGACGTTGCGGCTGGTCACGCATATTTCGCTCTCGTTCGGCACGCACCAAAACCGCAAGAAATGGCGCCTCCTCTACCGTAATGCCTAACTTTTCAACCGGTGTTACAAGAAAATATTTATCGTCTTCCTTGCGCAATACTGTAGAAAAAAGCCGGACGAGGCGCGCACGGCCAATCGGTGTGCCGCAATAAGCCCACGTGCCATCACTGCGGATCACCAAATCGATATCGCCACAAAAAGGGGGATCCCATTTATCTAGGTTGTTCGGCACGCCGCCTTCGCCAGTTACACCAGCAAGGTCAGAGGCATATCGCATGAGATCATTCATAGATTTGAGTTTAAAGCTATTCCGTCTCAAATGAAATCGCTGAATAGTTTCAGCGCAATATTACGGTTCGGATCGATTGGAAATTGCTCTGAGCGAGAATAAAGATCTGGGCGAGAATAAAGATCTGGGCGAACCCCCTACAAAAATCATCGATAAATTCTCAAATTTATCGATGATCTTGGCTATTGGTTAGGAACAACAAAGTCTTATTCGCTGCATGCGAGACAGCGCGCATAAGTTCCGTGCGGATCATTAAAGGTGTCGTATAGGTCTATTGTGCCTTGTACAGATCGAATAAGGCGACGAAGGGATCCCATATGTTTTTGAGCCTTCGGTTCGTCAAAACCGACCTTATGCATGATCTTGGCCGCAGCGGATCCGAAGAACGCCTCAAATGGTGTCTTTCGTTCGATCATATCCACGCGATCATAGTCCTCTAAACCAGCACGCGCCGCTGCCGCCTCAACGGCATCGTCAAGGCCGCCAAGTTTATCGACCAGCTTTAATTCAAGCGCTTTTTTACCGGCCCAAACACGCCCTTGAGCGATCGTATCAACATAGGCAGGATCTAAATTGCGACCATCGGCAACAATATCGAGGAATTCACGATACCCATGCTCAACGCTCTGTTGGAGGATATCCGCAAAGCCTTCGTTCAACGGGCCTGGCCCAAGTTCATTGATTGATGAAAGAGCCGTCGTCCCAACCCCATCGGAAAAAATGCCGACCTCATTAAAAGCATTTTCAAATGTCGGAAGAAAAGCAAAAATACCGATGGAGCCAGTAATCGTCGTCGGCTCCGCCCAAATCTCATCGGCGGGAGCCGATATCCAATAGCCTCCCGACGCCGCCAGTGATCCCATTGAAACCACAACTGGTTTGCCGGCCTCCTTTAACGCGAGGACCTGATCACGAATAACTTCAGACGCAAACGCTGATCCGCCAGGGCTATCGACACGGAGAACAACGGCTTTCACATCTTCATCTTCGCGGGCTTCTTTCAAGTATTTTGCAATCGTATCGCCGCCTGCCGCGACGCCTTCGGGCGCCCTGCCATCCACGATCGCGCCCGCTGCCGTTACAATCGCAACATTTGGCGCATCACCATCTTCAGGTTCGTCAATGGCCAAAAGGTAATTTGCGAGACTAACCCGTTTAAATCCTTCACCATCTTCGTCTTCGCCATAGACGGATTGCAATGCTTCGAGCTGTTCTGGTCGAGATTTGAGTTCGTCTACCAGTCCAAAATCAAGAGCTGCTTTTGCCATATCGCCGCCAGCTGCCGTCAGCAAAGAGGAATAATCGTTTACAAAACGATCAACCGATCCCGCAGGCAGATCCCGTGCGCTTTCAACCGTTGAGGTAAACTGCGACCACAGGACCGAGAGGTAAGCGAGATTTGCCTCCCGCGCTTCTGGCGACATGTCATCACGCAAGAATGGCTCAACAGCCGCTTTAAAGGTCCCAACACGGAATACATGCGCTGTGACCTTTATCTTTTCAAGGAATGATTTCAGATAAAGTCCGTACCGACCATACCCTGTTAGAAAAATACTGCCGCGATCATGGAGATAGATCGTATCAGCTGCTGCAGAGATCAGATATTGGCCCTGTCCATAAATATCGCCAATCGCCTGAATTGACTTTCCTGCCTCTTTAAATGCTTCTAACTCATCAGTAATAAAATGAAGCTTGCTTGCGCTGGAAGACGATATCGCCAACTTTGAAAGGTCAAGAACAATACCCTTAATGCGGTCATCGGTTGACGCCTCACGCAGGGCACGGACAATATCATGGACGGAAATATCCTGCGGCTCTTGAACGCCATAGGCTTGTTGAAAGGCCTGTTCAAAAGGGTCTTTCGTTTCGACTTGTTCGACCAAAACCCCATTAGGATTTAGGAACAAAGCAGCGCCTTCAGGAACCTTGGCTGTCCTTTCACCATCGCTCATGATGCCATTCGACAGACCAACGACAATGCTGACCACCATGGCTAAAACAACCAGGCCAATGAGCCCTTGAACGACTAACAGAAAGCCGATCAATAATTTCCCGATACCTTTGAGAAACCCCCAAACAGAAGAACTTTGCTCGTATGATGACACGCCTACTGAACCCTTTCACTTCTAATGGACCGCCTAGAGGTGTCCATCCTGCGCTGCGTCAGGCAGCGCCCCCGCAGAACCGACGGCATGGTGACCTGCCAATTCCTTTCTATTCTGCAATCTCAACGCCGCTTATTCAATACTGGGCGAAATTTATAAAATACCATGTTAAATCAATATCATGCACATAATTTACGCGCACTGACGGCGTTACGCGCATTGACGCAGCCGGTTGCCACACCACAACCCTACGACCGCCGAACTTAACGTGGTGCTAAACGATCTTGGGAAATCATCCGAAACCTGTCTCTTCGAATTAGACGATTTCGCCAAAAAACTACTGACGGGCCGATCATCATCCTGCAGTAGACACGTCATAACGCACAAGTCATTTGGGCGCGTTCTTGCGATGATCTGAGCAGATTTTAAGCCGAATAGTTGCAAGCTTCCCCGTTTGTTATGGTATTATCAACCAGGCGAAACATTTTGCTGAGATGGGCAGTAACGCTCGGCTCACAACCTAACTCTATTCCGTGGCGTTAAAAGCGTGACCGAAAGCAATATGCAGTAATTCTTAATTTCTGCATTCCGCTATAGGGAATGGCTGTGGCGCTGTTTCACGCTAAAACCGTTGCACACTTTTTGCTCGGCGCTCTAAAGAACACCAAAACAGCCGCTAAAACATCAATACGATCAGCGCTAATTGAGGATGAGATCACCCATACATGACCGATTCAGATCTGCTTGCAGAGTTCGACGCTTTGTCTGTAAAACTTGCGAATGCCCGTGCGGCCCTGAAAAATATTGTTTTTGGCCAAGACGACGTCATTGATTTAGCGCTTGGTGCGCTTTTGGCAGGGGGGCACGCGCTCATTGTTGGAGCGCCTGGACTTGCCAAAACCCTTCTCGTGACCACGATTGGCGATGCGTTAGGCCTGTCTGCGAAACGGGTTCAGTTTACCCCGGATCTGATGCCGGGTGACGTGATTGGTTCGGAAGTATTAGAAGAAAGCGCCGACGGGAAACGCGCCTTTCGCTTTGTTAGAGGGCCAGTTTTTTGCCAACTTTTGATGGCTGATGAGATTAACCGAGCAAGCCCACGCACCCAATCAGCGCTCTTGCAGGCCATGCAAGAACAACACGTAACCGTGGCGGGGGAGCGCCATGACCTCCCGGCGCCATTCCATGTGCTGGCGACGCAAAACCCGATTGAGCAAGAGGGAACCTATCCCCTTCCGGAAGCGCAACTCGATCGCTTCCTCGTTCAGATCAATATCGACTATCCGTCCGCAGATGCAGAAAAACAGATGTTAGCAGCCACCACCGGCGGGTCAGCCAAAGGGCTGGAAGCCGTTATGACGCCTGACGAGTTAGACCGTGCACAGAAACTGGTTCGCGGGATGCCAACCTCTGAGCGGCTCGTCGATGCGACGCTAAACCTCGTCCGCGCGATGCGTCCAACAGAAACAGCAAGCGAACAAATTCAAAATTGGGTGCGCTGGGGACCAGGCCCGCGGGCCAGTCAAGCCCTGATCCTAATGGCCCGGGCGATGGCTCTGTTGGATGGTCGCCGTGCTCCGTCGACCGACGATTTAAGAGCCTTGGCAAATCCGGTTTTACGCCACCGTACCGCCCTAAACTTTGCTGCTATACAAGACGGCATGACCATTGATGGACTGATTGATGAGTTAAGCGACAAATATTTGAACTAGCAAATTTCCCTGCGGAGTCAGACGGTCCGCAATTAAGGCTAGTGGGATTACCCCATAAGGACATAACGCGCCATTGGCAGAGAAAAAACGACATAAGAAACCCGCAATACCCAAGGGATTATTCTCCGGCCGCACAGGGCTTAAGCGAGAAGCAGAAGAGGCCGTGGAAAGCTTCCCTGGCCTCCTACTTGAGGCTGAGCACGCGGCGCGCACAATTACATCCGGTGCCCACGGACGACGACGCGCGGGGCCCGGAGATAGTTTTTGGCAACACCGCCCTTATGCCTTTGGCGACCCGGTGAGTGCCATTGACTGGCGCCAATCGGCTCGGGCCTCGGACCGGTTATATATCCGACAAAACGAATGGTCTGCGGCGGCAAGCGCTTGGTTTTGGCGCGATCCCTCCCGCTCCCTCGACTATAGGTCCCTCGACTATCGTTCGAACAAAGAATACCCAACAAAACGTTGGCGTGCAGATGTCTTGGCCGTTGCTCTTTCAATGCTGCTGGTCAAAGCAGGTGAACGCATTGGCTTAATCGGCGGACGAGAGGAACCGTACCACGGTCGTCTTGCCCCTCAACTTTTATTGGATGCGCTGAAACCCGAAGAATTTAGCGACGACGACAAAGGCGCCGCCAACACGCCGCCGCCAGTACGAATACGTGACGGCGCCGCCGTAATTCTGTTAAGCGATTTCTACTGCGATCTTGACGCATTAAAAAAGTCAGCTGCAGGCTACGCCGCCCAAGGCGCAAAGGGATTGTTTATACAGATCGTCGATCCTGCTGAAATCGATTTTCCGTTCACTGGTCGAACCGAATTTGAGGATTTGGAAACACCGGATCGGCTGCTATTTGGGAATGCGGCAAGCGTGCGCGACCAATATCTCAATGCGTTTACAGCTTTGCAGGACGACCTGAAATCCATAGCGCGTGCGTTAGGTTGGACCCATATTTTGCACCGGACGGATGCATCAGCAAGCGCTGGGCTCGCACAGGCCCTATCAGCATTGAATGGTGAACCACCCATCGAAAAGACCCCAGCAATTCAAAAGACCCCCCTAATTCAAAAGACAAAGCATCGAAGCGACGGTGCAAATGTCGAGAACGCTAACAAATAAAAGTGATGCGTAAAGCATGTTCGGAATAAGCGCCCTCTCTTTTTCAACGCCGTTACTCCTCAGCGCCCTTGCCGTCTTACCCGCGGTCTATTTCCTTTTGCGCATCACCCCCCCATCACCTGAACGAAAGCCATTCCCAGCGTTCAACTTGCTTCGGGCACTGGATAACAACGTTACAACGGCGAAGCGCACGCCGCCCTGGCTGCTTCTCCTTCGCTTGCTCGTCCTCGCGCTCGTGATAGGCGGCCTTGCCGGACCCATATTAAACGCACCACCCGATGGCGCATCAAACAGACCGCTACTTATTATTGTCGATAATACTTGGGCCGCCGCGGCAGACTGGCGCGCGCGCCAGAATGCATTTGACGCTATAGTTGAAGAAGCGCGATCAAATGGCCGATCCATACGGATCATTCCCACCGCGCCTGTTCCTGGCGCCCCAACCACGATTGACCAAAGCGGGGACAGCGATAAGCCGATAGCATTGCTCTCATTCTCGACAGATCCTTACTCTGCAACTGCGGCCGCATCGGTTTTCGACGCAATTCGACCAAGCACATTACTGCCGGATTATACCGCCGCCACACAACGGCTTGAGGAAATTTCGAAGACCGAAAGGCCTTTTGACGTCCGTTGGCTTTCCGATGGGCTCGACCATAAAAATGCTGAAGGCTTTTCTGAAACGCTCAAAACGTTCGGACCTCTCAGCGTGTTCGTTGATGAAAGCACGCCAATTATATTTCTGCCGCGTCCTGCTGATCGAGAACGCTACACCGTGGCTCGTCTGCGCGGCGATGATGCCATGGCAGCGACCTTGATTGCTGAGGCACGCGATGGGCGAACAGCAGCCCGTGTACCGATTAATTTTGACGTTGGAGAGACCAGAACCGAGATTTCCCTTAATCTACCGATCGCTCTACGCAACGAGATTGCCAGACTTTCCATTGAAGGAACACGCACTGCAGGTGCTGTTAGGCTGATCGATGGCCGGGAAAAGCGGGCCCTTGTCGGTGTTGCAGATAGCCTAAGCGCCGTATCAGGCGAGGCGGACAACGCCCTTCTATCGGGCGCTTTTTTTGTACGCAAAGCCTTGGAGCCATCAGCGGACTTTGTCTCTGGTGATGTGCGAACCCTCGCCCGCTCCGACGCTGGCGTGATTATCCTTGATGACGTTGGCCGATTAAGAGCTGACGATGAAGCCGCTTTGAGTGACTGGATGGAAAATGGCGGTGTACTGATTCGCTTTGCTGGCGACCTCCTTGCAGAAGCGGTAATTGATGCCCCTTTGCAGCTTTCTCCAACGCTGCTGCGCGGCGGCGGGCGGGCTTTTGGTGGGGCCCTGTCTTGGGAGACGCCGCAGCCTCTCGGTGCGTTTTCAGAGACCGGTCCGTTTGCGGACTTAATACCGCCCAATGATGTATTTGTTAAACGGCAAGTGCTGGCCCGCCCGGGCGGTGAGACGAGCGCTAAAACTTGGGCGAGCCTCGCTGATGGGACACCATTGGTCACGGGCGAACGGCGCGGCGCCGGGGCACTCGTCCTGTTTCATACGACGGCGACACCCGAATGGTCGGACCTCCCCCTTGCGCAAATCTTTGTTGATATGCTTGAACGTTTGGCCGCGCTATCAGCGATTACGCCCGACGCAAACATGGCCGAAGAGGATATATTTGACGAGCGAGCGCGTGACAGGGGTGCCCGTAACAAGGATGCCCGTAACTCAACAAAGTCGACTAGCGCAGAAAATAACGTGACAGGAAAGAGCGCACCAGTTTTTCCCGCAATACGGCTGCTTGATGGGTTTGGTGATTTTATCGATCCGCCTGCCACATTTCGTGGCGCTGCCCTGTCTGATATTGATCAGGGCATCAGTTTGATTACACCGCCAGGTCTTTACGGAGCACCATCCACACCACTTGCGGTGAATACCATTAATTCGACTGAGGACATAAACCCCTTGAGCCTGACCCAGGTGACACGCATTCCCTATACAGATAAACCGCCCAAACGTCTTAGTCCTTACTTTTTTACGATCGCCCTTTTCCTATTTGTAATTGACTCGCTTCTAATGATCCGAACGGACCCGCCCCATACAGCCACAGTTAAAGTCACTACAAATACAAAAGACCATGATAAAGTGGGAACGCGGTCTCGCGCGGCATCCTTTGTTATTTCCTTGATAAGCACGGCGAGTCTTATCGCAGCTTTTTCGCCAAGCCCCCTTGCAGCCGCCCAACCGCTTGATCAAACCATCGCTGAGAAGCAATTCGAGGCGGCGCTCCAAACACGTTTCGCTTATGTGATTACAGGTGATGCCGAAGTCGACCGTCTGGCCGCGCTTGGGCTGGAAGCGCTTTCAACGGAATTAACGCGGCGCACAGCCGTTGAGCCCGCTTCCCCCCATGGTGTTCATCTTGAAACAGATGATTTGACGCTCTACCCAATGCTTTATTGGCCCCTGACACCAGCAACATCACGCCCCTCTGATGAAGCATTGGGCAATCTTGAGCTGTTCATGCGATTTGGTGGGCTGGTGATTTTCGACACACGCGACGATGAGCGCGCAATCAGCGGTGTTGATACACCAGAACGACGAGCCCTGAAAGAAATATTGCAGAATATCGACACACCGCCACTGCGTCCTTTACCGGAAGATCACGTTCTAAAGCGCTCATTCTATCTTCTCCCTGATCTACCAGGACGGGCCCCATCTGGGACGATTTGGGTACAGTCTTCGGGTGAGGCGAATGATGCTGTTACGCCACTTATTGTCAGCGGTCGCGATTGGGCAGGCGCATGGGCGCGTGATGATCTTGGTCGATATTTAAAACCGATACCCCGAGGCGGCGACCGCGTGAGGGAAATCAGCTATCGAGCAGGCATCAATATCGCGATGGTTGCTCTGACGGGGAACTATAAATCTGACCAAGTACATACCCCTGTTTTGTTGGAGCGCCTTGGAAAATGACGCCGGAACTTATCATTACACCAATGCTCCCAAAGCCAGTAATCCTGATCATTGCTGGCTTTGTCCTCCTACCAGTGCTTTGCGCGGCCTTCGGTATTTACTGGCGACGCGCCCCTGGGCAATGGCTTGGTATCGGCCTCGGCGGGCGCAAACGACCATTAGCCGCGTTGCTGCGCGCCATCGCTGGGCTTGGCTTACTTGGCCTTCTCCTTGAACCTGCCATACAAATACGCGACAAGACAGCCCTCTCCGATCAGGCGCTGATCATTGTTGACCAGTCAGCAAGCCAATCAATCGATGGACGTGACGACGTTGCGATAGAACTTACCAATCAACTCAAAAATACTCTTGCGGCATTTGACGATGTCGACATTATCGAAACAACAATCGACGGAGAAGAACGCACGCGCCTGGGGACTGATGTCGCGGCCGCAATAGGGGCAACAGAACGCGGCCGCCTATCCAGCGTTTTTCTGCTAACGGATGGGCAATCGGTCGACAAACCAGACCCGGCTATGTTGCCCGATGCAACGGCCTTTCATGTTTTCCTCACAGGACGAACAAATGAGATTGACCGCAAAATTACTCTCATTAACGCGCCCCGTTATGGCATTGTGAATGATTCTGTCGACGTCAGTTTTCGCGTCGATGATCTGGGGCCAGACGGCATCCTTGAAAACATTAACCCTGAGAGGAATGAAGCGGCAGGACCTGAAATCGTGTTACGATTAAATGGTGAAGAAATCGCGAGGCAGAGGGCCCCTTTGGGGCGCGAAATCTCATTTAAAGCGCCGCTAGATCGCCCCGGTAAGTCCGTGATTGAATTAACCGCAAAGCCACGGGACGATGAGATTTCAACCGCTAACAACACTGTCGTCTTACCCATAGAAGCGATCCGTGACCGTCTTCGCGTTATGCTGATTTCGGGTGAGCCGCACAATGGCGAGCGCGTTTGGCGCGGGCTTTTGAAATCGGACCCGGCTATTGACCTGGTTCATTTTACAATTTTGCGCCCAGCAGAGAAGCAAGCAGCCGATGGCTTCATCGATCAGCGCGAGCTCGCATTGATTGAATTTCCGCAAGACGAACTCTTTATTAAGAAGATCGATGAGTTCGACCTTATTGTATTTGATCGGTACACCTATCGTGGGGTTTTAAATGCCTTTCATTTTGATAATATCGCTCGCTATGTCGAAAATGGTGGCGCTGTTCTTGTCGCGTCCGGACCTGAATTTTCCACACCGTTGAGCCTCGCAGCGCGCTACAACTTCTCTTATTTGCTCCCGGCCATCCCCTCAGGATCAGCCCGAGATGGCGCCTTTCGCCCGCAGATTAATGATATTGGCGCAAGGCACCCTGTAACAGCTGGACTGCAAGATACTGACTTTTGGGGGCGGTGGTTGCGGATCATGCCAGCACTCGCCCGCACAGGCCGCACACTGATGGAGGACGAAACAGGTGAACCGCTCCTCGTTCTCGATCGTGTCGAGAAAGGTCGTGTTGGCGTTTTACTGTCGGATCAGGTCTGGCTTTGGGCCCGCGGGTTCGATGGCGGCGGCCCCCATGGAGAGTTGCTTCGACGCATTGCCCACTGGCTCATGCGCGAACCGGAATTAGAAGAAGAGCAACTGACCATTTTCGAACAAAGCAGCGATCTGATTGTTGAAAGACGCACCCTGGACGATACAGCACCAGTAACGGACCTCATCGCACCAGATGGCACGCGCACTGCTCTTTCTTTTGATGGGGTAGAAAATGGATTATTCCGCAGCCGTATTGAAAACCCTGATAAAGGCCTTTACCGCGCTGAAAGCGGAAACTTGTTTGCCATCGGCGCTGCCGGCCTTGCCGCCCCTCCGGAATTCGTCAATTTAGTGTCTGACCAAAGGGCACTCGCACCTCTGACTGATGTTTCCGGTGGTGGGGTTTTTTGGCCAAGAGGCGAGAGCGTTAACACTAACGCGATCAAACTGCCCCGGATCCGCCGATTAAATTCAAATGCAACGGATCGATCTGGTGCCGCTTGGGCTGGTTTACCCCGACGCCGAGCCGCCACAGTGAACGCTATTCGAATCGCCCCGCTTGCCCCGCCCTATGCCTATTTGGCGCTGATTGGATTATCAATTCTTTTGGCTTGGCTGATAGAAGGACGCCGATATTCAGGTTGAACATTCAGGGGCTAAGGGTCATTTCAATCTAATTGTTACGATCACCAGGCCTTGCGATACAGTAAACGTAACTGAGACAACCTCGTTGTATCACTTAACGCGCCATCAAACCGCAAACCTTATTTTTTGTTCAGGTAGTGAGACCGGTGTTTACGACACGATGCGCGTTTCGTTTGTGTCGCAGAGCGTAATGGCCCGTCTCTAATTTTGTTTTTAGTTGAGTACAACGTCGTGAGTATTAGTGTAAGTCGAGCCGCGCCTGCCACAAAACAAAGGACAGGTTTAGGACAAGGCCAAAAGCCAAAACGTAGTCCACTTGCGGGATGGTTCGGCCGTCGTAGTAACGAAGATGAATCCCTTCCAGCGATGGACGTATCGGGCGGTTTAACGCGCGCCATGCGGCTTGTTCAAACCTCCCACGATATGCACGTGCGTAATACAACGCGAGAGCCCATTCGCGTTGCCCTATGCGCGATCGAGAATGCGTTATCAGCCATTGACCGCGTACGAGACGCCATCGAAGAAGGGTTCGAACTCGTGATTAGTGCGCAGGAAACGGATGACCCAGCAAGTCGCGCTATCTTTGCAGATCGTTATGATGAATTGCGATTGTCGATCGAGACCCTCGCAGAAGCCACGGTTGCAAACAAAGAACAAGGCAACATCGCAGCCGCTGCAGATGTTCGCATTACGGCGAAAGGTGATACCGACGAAGCAAGAGGTTTAACCCTGGTAGGTGGGGATCGCCGGCAGATTGATGTTCAATTAGGGGGACAAGCGCACTATTCTGTATCGCCAACGTCTCTTGATGCCTCAGCCGATGGTCTCAATTTGAGCCCACCCCGTGATGCTTTCTCTACGGACGAAGAGATATTGGACGTGTTGGAAGAGTTAGACCGGGCGTTGCAGAAGGCAGACCGTGCGGCTGCCAGTTATTGTCGCGATGCGCAGTTCCTTATTGCCCGTTTGGAGCTGGCTGAACTACCCTGAACCATTACCAGCTCATGTGGCTACTGACGATGGTTACCGACCACCGAAAAATTGGGACGGAAAAAGGTGCGTAGCCCTAATGGACATGATAAGGGTCATCTAGACGCTAATGGCAATGTTTGGGTGCCTAAAGGTCCGAAGCCGCCTGGCCCTGGAAAGGCACATGGAGGACCACATTGGGATGTGCAACGCCCCGGAGGTGGTTACACAAATGTTCTCCCCGGTGGAGGGCGTCGCGGGGGAAAGCCCGGTAAGGACGGAAAAATACCGAATATTCTAGGTGGATGAAAACGAAGAATATACAAGTAATCGATGGTGCGGATAATTGTGCCTATGATGTATACAAAGTATCAGACGAAGATTTCAAAATAGTCTTCCCCGAAGAGGGGCAAGACATCGAGTTTGCAGACGATTTATTCACGCGATTGAACCAAGCAGAAATCGATGACTTAACATCTAGGATGTGGCAGCATTTACTAGATAAACCGGAAATCGACGGTATTCATGGTACTCTGTTTTATGAGTTAGAGTATAAAAAAGAGTTTTATCCAACAAAGCGAGAAGCGGAAATGACGGTGGATTTAACCAGTCCGGGACGAATAGTGAAAAAGTGATATTGATCTCATAGCGAGGCTCGATCGTCATTCCCATGGGGCCGTATTGATGAACCACTGCAGCTTGAAGCATTCAGTGTCACGGGCGCTCTACCGGGCCGTTTCACGTACCACACGGACCATCTGGGCTCTGTACGGTTCCTAACGGACGCCTCTGGCACCATCGTCAATGAATATGACTATGACAGCTATGGGCGCCGGACAACGAGCGTTGAGGCAACGGCACAACCGTTCCGCTACACCGGCCGGGAGTATGATGACGCCGCCGCCGCGCTCTACCATTACCGCGCAAGAGCCTATGACACTGGTTTCGGAAGCTTCTTACAAGAAGACATGACCTGCGCCCCGATTTGTCCCTCATTTGAAAGGAGAATCCGTCAATCAGGAGACGGACATAATAAATACCGGTTACAAAAAAAGGGGTATGCATTGCATACCCCTCAGGTCATTTTTCGAGTTGAATTAAAGCATTTCCAAGCCAAGTGTGTGCGGTTGGCGTTAAGGAAATGCGTTAAATCAACAACTTAAAGCGCCGTTCTGTTTCCAATTGAAACAGAGGCGCTTTAAACTATGAACCAATGATTCCACGGTTTTTCCGAGTGATCACCAATGTGGCGTCACGAGGAATTGTTGTCCCATTAAAGGGTTGTGGAAAGTTAGTCGCGCTTGGATCACCATTACCCGGATGCTGAATATTGATAAAAGCTGTCCTGAAATTTGGTGTCACGGTGAAGCCGGTGATTTCATCGCTTGCCACACCGGTCAACAGTCGTTTTGGTACCGGCGTTTCTGACGTTGTATCCAAAACCACGAGCTGATCCTGCAGCCCATCTGGCTGTCCACCATCTGTGCCGATGAATAAACGTCCTTCCGGATCGGCATAGGCCGCGTCAGGGTCAGTGAAAACACCAGGGGTGCCGCGCGTGGACGAGGCTAAGATGAAGATCTCCCACGTGAAGGATGTACCCAAATAGTCATCCGAGTCCGTTGTACGAATGATATGCCCGTCACTATTTGGCGCTTCTGGATTTGCTGCATCTGGCACAGTCCGCTGCGAGTTATTCGTGAGCGTCCAATAGACTTCGCCGTCTTTGCCAATCGTGGTCCATTCCGGTCGATCCATCGGCGTTGCCCCAAGAAGATCCGCCGCGATCCGAACATTAATCAGAAGCTCTGCCTGATTAGCGAAGCGATCGGCAAGAAGCGGATTTTCGATCGTGAGCGGCAACCATTCGCCTGTTCCGTCGTCATTAAAGCGCGCCACAAAAAGTTGACCTTCATCAAGCGGGCTCTTCCCTTGCTCAATGGCAGTCCGCCATGGCAAGTCGGACAAATACTTATAGCAATAATCAAAACGCTGATCATCGCCCATAAATGCTGCCACACGGCCAGTGGAACTCTCAGCAATTGCAATGGCTTCGTGCTTAAAACGACCAAGCGCTGTTCGCTTAACCGGCATTTGCGTGCCGTCCATCGGGTCAATTTCTACAATCCAACCAAAGCGATTGGACTCGTTGACGTAATCAGGATCGGAGAGGTCAAAGCGGCGGTCAAAGTTATACCATCCATAACCAAAGCCGTCGAAATCAAAACCGTAACGCAATTGTTCTTCGGTCCTGGTATCATTGAAAACTTCGCCTAGTGTCGAACCGAAATACCCGTTGAAGTTTTCCTCGCATGTGAGGTAAGTACCCCAAGGCGTTTTGCCGGACCCACAGTTGTTGACCGTTCCAAGAGGAATGTTGCCATTGGGATTTTGCAACAAAGGCGAATCGGCTGCGGGACCGGAGAACCGCATCGGCGTGTTCACTGTAATGCGGCGGCTGTTTGGACTTGAAACGACTTCCCAACCCGTCTCTTTCGCCTCAATTGCAACAACTGACACACCGTGAACGCTTTGCGAAATGCGCACATCTTCTAGGCTCTCAGGAGCACCTTTGCCAAGAACATGGAAATTTGTTCCAAACTCGTGATTGACGCAAAGCATGCCACGGCGATTAGCGAGCGGGTCAGAACTGCGGTTGAACCTGTTCGTAAATTCTCTGTCTTGTTGAGCATTGCCATCACGACCACGCGGAAAGAACCACATTCCGTCATGACCGATACCGATCTGCAAGGCCGCCTGCTGCGATGTGGGGCGATTATTGGGATCACCAGTAAATTCTTCCGTCGCACCCGGTTCAATTGGCGTGCCCCATGGAATGAGAACTTGATATTGGTAATCAGCTGAAATGCTCGGCATTGTGTCATCAACAATCGCCTCTTCGATCGTCAATGGTTGAAAACGGACCAATTCGCGGTTTCGGCCTGAACCGAAGAAGGGTCCGTCGTTGGCAATCGCTTGTGGCGCCAGAAAGCTTGTTGCCGCGCCAGCTAAACTCCCTTTGACAACCCCGCGCCGTGGCAGTGCTGTCTGAAGGATTTTTTCAAAAGGGCGATTGTTTGATTGATTACTAGGGAGGCTTTCCTTTTCATCGTGGATTTGGGCTTGATCTTTTAACTCGTTATACTGAATTTTCGCCTTGCTGTTGCGCATGCGATTTCTCCCGTTGATTGCGTGGCCGGAAACTAAATCGCGTTCCATGTCAGTTTGGTAACAGTCACGTTTTTATGTCAGCGAATTATTTATGAATAATTGCAAATGATTTCGAGAAGCGTTCCTAACTGGAGCGTCGCCATCCTTCTCTCGCATCCCTAATAACAATGTATACTGATTATACTTGACAAAGATGATCAATTTATAATGTCGAAGCAAGCTGGCAGACAACGCAGATATCGCTGCGAGCCGCGCTTCATGCATCAAAGCATTGCCAATACCTGACAGCACCATCTCATAGCACCGAGCATTAGAGCTTTTCGCGTTCCGATGGAATCGGAACGCGGCTCTAAGTGTTTGTTTGGTCGGTCGAACAATTGTTCGACCTATTGCCGAGTTGATGGACGGGAACCGTCAACCGATCACACTTATCGGCGAAGCGCTCTAGCCATGAGAATTTTCGATGAGCACCGCCGGAGATGTCACAAAACAATCACCGTTCAACAGCTTATGAAAATAAATCCGTCGACAGGTATTTCAAACCGGAATCACAAATAACAACGGCAATCGTTTGCCCTTTATGTTGTCCTTTGAGAAGTTCTACAGCACCAAGAACATTTGCGCCCGCAGAAAAGCCAGCGAAAACACCTTCAAGGCGGGCGAGATCACGCGCCATCTGTAAAACGTGCGTGCCATTTACCTTTAGATACCCGTCCCATTCCAGGCCTTTTAGAAAACTGAGATCATCCATGGCATAGCCACCGCCCTGGATCGGGTGGTCCGGCTTCGTAAGCGTCTCGCCCGATAAAATTGCGGCCCCCTCAGGTTCGATGGGATAACACCCCACATTTGGATTTTTTTCTCGTAAATATTTAGAAACACCCGCGAGCGTGCCACCTGAGCCAACGAAATCACAGAAAACATCAATCTGCCCTCCAGATTGCGCCCAAAGCTCTGGACCCGTCGTTTTTTCATGGGCGTCAGGATTACCGAAACGCTGAAACTGGTCGGCACGAAAGGCGCCCCGCTCTGCGGTCACAATCTTAGCGACGCGATCCACTTCGGCAAGGTCACCGCCTGAGACTTCGCCAGGCTGACTATCGGGTAGTTGGTCAACCAAAATAACTTCCGCCCCCAGCGCCGCCATCATCCGTGCACGCTCTTCTGAGTTCCCTTTCGACATAACAGCAACAAACGGATACCCTTTAACGCCGCAAACTATCGCAAGCCCCGTTCCCATATTACCGCTGGTAAGTTCAACAACAGTTTGTCCAGGCTTCAATGTCCCGTCGCGTTCGGCGGCCTCAATCACCTCACGCGCCGCGCGGTCCTTCTTTGAAAAGCCGGGGTTTAAATGATCAAGCTTTGCAAGAATTACCCCATCACAGCCATAGTGTTTGACCAAGCGATCAAGGCGCACCAATGGCGTTTCACCAATTGCATCGATTACGGATGGTAAAACGCGTGATCGTCTGTCAGTTTCGTGGTGCATGGGGCCCTCCCCTTAATACTAATGACCTGTGTGAAGCGCCCTATCGACAAAACGTCCCATAAACCGGGCATTGACAAAAGGGTTGCAACCATCACCTGAATGTGGCGGTTCATCTGTTACGATGGTAGCGTTATAGCGCGATTGTCCTTCATCCGACTACGTCAGAGCAAAAAACACCGCCACCATTGGCGAATGCAACCTTTGTGACCATGACCTCAACGACAATAGGATTGCGCCTGTTGCCGCAAGCAGACTAGCAAGCACCCGATTATTTTTGATCACCGACACCGCGTTGTCTCACTTAACGAAACGTCAAATAACAGCAAGACACATGAATCACAGCGTCAAGCATTCGCTACGCTTATTCGATGAGTAGGATCAAAACAACCACGTAATCGTGAGGCTGTTAAAGGAGTTCGGGCTTATATTGCCGGATATAGTCTCGAAATTGGTTTTTCGAAATGTCCATAAGTCTAAACAACAAGAAAATATGCGGATTCTTTACTCCGATTCCGAACCGAATAAAAAATGTGTATTTTGATTGGCTGATCAAGACCTCGCCCAACTGCACCCAATCAAGTTTATGGATACTCTCCCATGGTATCAAATAACGTCGCAATGTTCCATCACCCTCAATACCATCTGACGAGATAACAAGTGCGGGAGTGGCACGGAACAGATTTAGCCCTAAACTAACCAGACGAAATCCATATACGCGAAGCGCCATGACATAAAATAATATTAACAGACTAACGATAAAACTAAGCCGCCATAACCGACCATTGTCGTAAGCTATATCGATCTGATATCGTGCCATAATGTAATAGGTTGCATATAGAATACCCCCACCGACGAATAACATAGCGAAACCACTCGTGATCAACGCAAGTACACTTGAGATCATACGGTATCGCACGACCAATTTTGGTTTGTCATTCATTTATACATTCCGTATGCTACTTATAATTCCGATGGTCAAAAAGTATGGTGCGTTGATCCCCTCGTTGCGGTATTTGCACGGCTTTGCATAAGGCATTTGACGCCGGGTTTTAATTATAGACCACGATTTATAATTTGATAGATCTGCTATCGAGAAATGAATTTGAGAAATGCCCGAGAAATCGCCCCTCCTCCTTTATGGCATCGCGCCAGACCTTGCGACGGCCAAAAGCCTAGCCGACGATTTAGTTGCCGAAGGGTGTGCGGCCTGCGTCAATATTCTGCCTGGGATGCATTCCGTCTATCGTTGGGAGGGAACCATCGAACGGGCAGAAGAGGTGGTGATGATCATCAAAACCACCCGTAAAAAATCGGGCGCCGCGCGGCGCCTATTTATCGAACGCCACCCCCATGACACGCCGGCGCTCGTGGCATTAACCATTGACCCATCGGCGAGTTCGCCCGCCTATCTCGATTGGCTAACGAACGAAACGACGAGCAGATAGGTCTATACCGCAAAGCTATCATGCATCGGTCCGGTAGCACCTGAAAAAAAGTATAAACCACAAAACAAATTTGCTCCCTAGGACCATTAAGTTGTCAAAAGGCATGATTGTTGGGTTGCCAGTATTTATTGGATTGGGAGTATTTGTTGTTTTATCAGTAATCGGCTACATCACGCCCGCAATCAGTGAGAAAGCAATCGCCCTATGGATCCTCTAATTTTTCCCATTAATGGTATTACGCCGCGTATTCATTCAAGTGCCTTTATTGCCCCTGGCGCCATTGTTTGCGGCGACGTAGAAATTCAGGAAGATGCGTCAGTTTGGTATGGGTGCGTTCTTCGAGGCGACGTTGGGTCTATCGTTGTTGGCAAGGGATCCAATATTCAAGACGGGACGGTCATTCATACGAATTCAGATGACATGAACGGCGTTCCATCTTTGATTGGAGCAAATGTCCTTGTAGGCCATAAGTGCATGTTGCATGGATGCACCGTGGAAGATGAGGGCTTTGTCGGCATGTCCTCAACAATGCTTGACGGGTCACGCATTGAAAGCGGCGGCATGCTGGCGGCGGGTGCCTTTCTCACCGCCGGCAAAGTCATCCCTCGCGGTGAACTCTGGGGGGGATCACCAGCGAAAAAACTCCGCGATATGCGCGAGTCTGAATACATCTTAGCGACATCGGGTGCTAAGTTCTATCGGCATAATGCGAATACCCACAAACAAGCCCTTCAAGAATTCGGTGAGAATAATGGCTAACTGCGGGTCAGTGATATACCTTGACCCCGGCAGTGCATTAAACGACTTATGCCACGGGAGTTTAAAACCAAAGCAAAGTCAGAACATCATGGCCCTTGCTGGCCCACAAGGCTCCGGCAAATCAACGGCATCAGCGACACTGACGCAGAGTGCAGGAGGCAAAGCCGTTGTCTTGAGCCTTGATGACTTTTATCTTTGTAAGGATGAACGACGCAACCTCGCTGAAAAGGTTAGCCCGTTATTTGAAACACGCGGACCACCAGGCACCCACGATATCTCGCTCCTCATTCACACCCTTGAGGCGCTTCCCACAGCAACTGCGGATAATCCCGTATGGATTCCGCAATTCGACAAACTGACCGATGATCGTCTCTCTAAAGATCATTGGCTGCCCATTACCGAACAGCCCGAGACAATTCTTATTGAGGGCTGGTGCATCGGCGCCATCCCCGAAGCGCCGTTCTGTGATGCATCGCCAATCAATGACATTGAAAAACGTGACACCAACAATGCATGGCGAACCTACCAGCTGGAGCAGCTTGAAGGTCCTTACCGAGTGCTCTGGCAGAAAATCGATACGTTTTACTATTTAACCCCGCCAAGTTTCGACAGCGTCTTTCACTGGCGCCTTCAACAGGAGGCCATGTTGCGTGGCATTCCTGTCGACGCACTGCCCCAAGAGGTAAAGAATTGGGTTCGAGGGTTTATTCAGTATTATGAACGCTTGACGAGGGCAATGGCAGATGGTGGCCGGATGCCCGGCACCGTCTTACAGCTTGATGATGCTAGGCGGGTTATTGCCGTAAACGAAGAGACTTAACAGTTTGCAACAAGCCCGTTGCCAATAGCCTGAAGTCGGCGCTAAACCTTAACCGTAAAGGCCGCTTCCGTCTGGGCTTTGATCTCATCGATACTGACGCCGTCAGCGAGCTCTATAAGGGCCATGCCGTCACCTTCCGTGATCTCAAAGACACCGAGATTGGTGATGACAAGATCAACAACCTTTTGTCCGGTGAGCGGCAAAGAGCATTCATGCAGCAGCTTCGGATCGCCTTTTTTCGAAGCATGGTCCATAACAACGACAACCCGCTTCACACCGGCAACGAGATCCATCGCGCCGCCCATGCCCTTCACCATCTTGCCGGGGATCATCCAGTTGGCAAGGTCACCGGTCTCAGAGACTTCCATCGCGCCGAGGATTGATAGATCAATATGCCCCCCACGGATCATCCCAAAACTGTCGGCTGATGAGAAATACGACGTGCGGTCTAGTTCAGTAATCGTTTGCTTCCCAGCATTGATAAGATCAGGATCAATCTCATCCTCGAAAGGAAATGGTCCCATACCGAGCATGCCATTTTCCGATTGCAACGTCACATCAACGCCATCGGGAATATAATTCGCCACAAGCGTCGGAATGCCGATCCCCAGATTGACATAAAAGCCATCCTGTAGCTCTTTCGCAGCACGCGCAGCCATTTGATTACGGTCCCAATATTTTTTATCAGTGGACACTATGCGGTCTCCCGTTCACGGATGGTGCGTTGCTCAATGCGTTTCTCGCGCTTGGCGTGAATGATACGCTGCACAAAGATACCAGGCGTATGGATATGATCCGGATCGAGAGTACCAACGGGGACCATCTCCTCAACCTCTGCAATGGTAACCTTCCCCGCAGTGGCCATCATTGGATTAAAATTGCGGGCCGTGCGCCGATAAACAAGATTACCTTGCGCATCGCCCTGCTGCGCAGCGACGATAGAAAGGTCAGCAACAAGCCCCGTCTCAAGGATATATGTTTCGCCATTGAACTCTTTATGCTCTTTGCCTTCGGCGATAACGGTGCCAACGCCTGTCTTTGTGTAGAAACCGGGAATGCCCGCACCGCCCGCCCGAATACGCTCGGCGAGTGTCCCTTGCGGGTTAAACTCAAGCTCCAATTCCTTTGAGAGAAACTGGCGCTCAAACTCTTTATTCTCGCCCACATAAGATGACAGCATTTTCTTGATCTGGCGCGTCTCCAACAGAAGCCCAAGCCCGAAGTCATCGACACCGCAATTATTCGAAATAACAGTGATGTCCTTTACGCCGGATTCGCGCAAGGCAAGGATCAGATTTTCAGGGATCCCACATAAGCCAAAGCCGCCGGCCATGATCGTCATGCCATCGAACAACAACCCGTCCAGCGCAGCCTGCGCATCCGCAAACGTCTTTTTCATGGCGGCTCCTTTGAAGACCAGCAAACCGAGAGTTCAAAATATTTCAGGGGGTTCTTAACCAAAAGCAGAAAGGACGTCTACCGGGACGGGCAGAAGCGAGGTTTACAAAACGGTAGTGGCTGACATGTTCTAAAAAATCACGCGTTAAGCGCCGTCGTCAGCCGCACCATTAAAGCGAAAGCTAAAAATAGACGATCAACACTGCTGACGATTGGCCATCATTTAAAATCAACCTTCACTCCTTCCCATGGGTCTCTTTAAATGTTGCACAATCCGTTTCTTCATTCGTGTCAGCGTCCACAAAATTGATGATCCGCCACTCGCCATTGGTTTTGACCACTGTGAATTGATTGACACCACAATAAAAGATTTCGCCTTTGCGGCTGATAATGAAGGGGGCCCAGACGCTTGCCAGATTAACGAACTCTGAGACCTTCACATCGAAAATCTCTTCAACAATATCGCCCTTATTTTGTTTACCAATCCAATCCCGCCACTCGTTCAAGTCGATCGTCTTTACTTCTCCATCCACCTTAACGCGATGGAATGAGGCGTCTTCCAACAGCACGCGTTCCGTTATCGACGGGTCGCTTAGATAAAATGCACTCAGCAGACTGCGCACGGCCGCTTCTGGCGTTGAAAGATCAACGGTGTCTTCAGCATCCGTTACTTTATTGGCCACTGATACGCCGCTAGCCACTGGTACGGTGGGCCCGCCGGCCAAAACTTCTTTTGAAAAAAACGCAAAGAAAAGAAGCAGAATGATTGTTTTGGTAAAACGCATGAATTTATCCTCAACCCAGTTTTGAAATGGCAACGCGGATTTAATGCGGCCCCTATTGAATACCGCGCATTGAACACAGACGATTGAATCCAACAACGTCGCTAACTGCAGATTTCTCGTTATCCTAAACTATAAAGAGTGTCACGCAAGCGAATGATGGTGTAGACAGATGATTGCCGACAAAATGCACAATAGTGCGTGCGGATATGGAAACACTATTGTATTAGGATAAATCCGAAACCAATGTCACGGGATTACGTGGGGCTTTCGGCCCCTTCACCAGCCGCATACCCTTCAACAAAAGCTTGATCGCTTCAATATGAATGCCGCCAATCACCTTTAGCGTCATAAGCGGATACTTCATAAAGGTACGAAGCAGTGTTTTGTCGTCCAGCGCCTCCCGCATGCCGGAAAAAGATGCGTTGAGGATCGGACCTTCGCGGTCTTCTTCATAGATGGTAAGAGAGAGTTTCTCGTCTGGTACGTTCACATTAAAGCGATAGCGCATATCCATCTCCATGAAAGGCGAGACATGGAGTTTTTTGTCAGCCGTATGCTGACGGATATTATGAGCTTGCGCATTACCATCCGCTGATAGCGGAATAAGATAGCTATGCCGCTCTCCGAAGGTGCTTGAGACTTCATATAGCATCGCTGACGGACGACCGGCTTTGTCGTGGCAATAATAAACTGCGATAGGATTGAACGCATAACCCAGCATACGAGGGTAACAAAGGAGCTGTAATGGCCCCTCACCATCTATTTTATGGCTTGTCAGGACGCCCCGGATATAGGCCGCAAGATCAGAAGGGTCCCCATCGCCATAATCCTTGTCGTGGAATGAAAAGAGATTAAACTGACCCCGTGAAAACCATTTCAGCTTTTTTGACAGACTGTCGACTTCATCAAGGTCGAGGAGCATGGAGAAGACGCGATAGGACAGTTTGTGGTGCACAGGCTTCAGGCGCGTATGGACGACTTTTCCGACATAGAGGCAAGAGTGCGTGGTATTGGCTTTTAATCTGGTCATCTCATTCTGTATGGAACTTATCTACTTCCTGATGTCGTGTTGTTACCAGTTGCGATCCTTCGAGACGCGTTCTGAAAAACGCTCCTCAGGATGAAGGAAGGCGATTCACGTCTTCTATAGTCAACTTCTCCTCATCCTGAGGAGGTGATTGAATTCAATCACCCTTTCAGGGCGCGTCGCGAAGGATCGCAAAAGAAATGTACACACGCGTGCTCTTATGCAGCTTCAATTTCCCCGTTCACCCGTCCACCTTCATCCCGCAAAAATATCCGGCCGGACTCATTGTCCACTTCCCAAGGACGACGCACGCCGCCAAGAGCTTCCGCAACAGCGAGACCAGCCTGAAGGCCATCCTCGTGAAAGCCTTGACCGAAATGCGCGCCACAGAACCAGACACCCCCTTCCCCTTGAAGGGACCATATTTCTTCCTGGGCGCGCGCAGCGGCAAGATTAAATGTGGGGTGGGTATAGTCAAATTCAGCAACGATATGTTTGTCCTCTAAATCCTGATGCGGGTTGAGCGTTACAAATATATCGGTGTCACAGGTGAAATTCTGCAGCCGATTCATCCAGTAAGACACCGCTACATCCTTTCCACCGCCCATATAATTCCAACTCGACCAAGCGCGCCGACGTACAGGCATCGCCCGCGGATCGGTATGTACCAGCGCTTTATTTGGCTGGTACCCGAATGCCCCTAGAATGCGTTTTTCTTCACTGGTTGGGGCCTCTAACAGGCGCAAAGCATCATCAGCATGGGTCGCCAGGACCACATCGTCGAATTGCTGTTCAATACCGTCTGCGAGGTGCACGACAACGCCTCGTTCCAATCGCGCCACACTCTTGACCGGCGCGTTCAAACGGATGGCGTTATCGGCAAGCTCTCTCTTTATGGCGCTCACATAGGAACGGGATCCACCGCTCACCGTATTCCAGAGCGGCATATTCAGGATCTGCAGGAGCCCGTGGTTATCAAAGAACTTCAATAAGGATGCCGCCGCGTAATCCATGACGCGTGTTGAAGGTGTTGACCAAATGGCCGCTGCAAATGGTTGAAGGAAATGTTGGACAAAGCTTTGCGAATATCCATGGGTACGGACGAAGTCTCCCATGGTGGCATCGCCGCCCATCTCACCATAGTTTCCTATCTCCAGGGCCAAGCGAGCGTGGCGATGAAACCGGGGAATATCGCGCAGCATGGCCCAATGGGTGGGAGAGAGGATGCTGCGTCTGTTAGAAAATAACGCTGATAGATCCTGTCCGGAGTATTCAATACGACCATTGTCCAAAGACGCCCCAAAGGACATGCATGTATCTTCAACAGCCACATTGAGATGCGACAACAACGCTGTAAGGTTTGGATAATTCTTCCGATTAAAGACAATAAAGCCCGCATCCACACCAACGGTCTCTTGACGGCCGTCCGCATAGGTCACGGGAACGTCAACCGTATTTGCATGGCCGCCAAGGCGATGATCGCGTTCAAAAACGACCACATCATGCGCCTTTGATAACAGCCAGGCCGCCGACAAACCAGAAACGCCACTGCCAATCACCGCGATGCGCTTTTTGGGTCGATTGACCGGAACGCTATTCGACGCCTCCGCTGTCAAGTGATCGACCTTCCCGTTCGTTAAATCATGGTTTGACGCACCCAAAGACTGCTTTAGCTGATGCTTTACTGTATCAAACCCCATAACTAGGCTTTCCTCTAAATTGAAAATTCTTTTTGAAGTAAATGATTGCTGTTCGTCGAGGGCGCATTTGATGTCTTTTACGATTATTTAAAACCAATTAGACTGCAGCTTATGGTTGAGAAAAAAGCGAACCATGTGGTTATCAGATAAAAACGCGATAGCTTCCGAAATTCTAAACAAATTCAATGAGCTACGTGTTCCTGCGCTTTCTTTGACTCAATGCAAAAGCCGGTCTCCGTTCACGTTTAAGGCAGTGAACTGTGTATTTCTCGGGATTTTGTAGATTATGCGTCAGCCTTCCTGTACACTTAAAAGTGTAAAGTGATCTATTTCACGCGGGCGGCGTATTTGTACCATCTGGAAACGACAAATATGAGGCCGCCGGCATGTTCGGAGTTGAACCGGCTATTGTGACGCCAGCACCAGAAAAAAAACGCGAACCTTCCTCGGGCGCGGCGATGAGCGAACTCCTTGTTCGTGTTGCTGTCGCGGAAGACCGTAACGCATTTGCGGAACTCTATTCCTTTTTCGCCCCGCGTGTGAAAGGATACCTAATTAGGGGTGGAGCGAGTCCCGATCTCGCCGATGACTTGGCACAGGAAACGCTCCTCAAGGTCTGGCGGAAGGCCAAGCTTTTTGATCCAGCAAAGGCAGCGGCAGCAACGTGGATATTTACGATTGCCCGTAACCTAAGGATCGACGCGGCAAGACGCGCATCAAAACCCGCACTTGATGGTGAAGATCCCGCGCTTGCGCCCGAACCCGAACCCCAAGCGGACGATGTCATTGAACGGAATGACCGTGACGCACGTATTAGGGCAACGTTTAAGTTGTTACCGGATAACCAACACGAGGTGGTAAAACTTCACTTTTTGGAAGATGCGCCGCACTCGGAGATTGCTGAAAAATTGGGGCTACCCCTTGGTACGGTCAAATCGCGGCTTCGGCTAGCGTTTGGAAAAATAAGAAAGGAGTTGGGTGAGCTCGATGCGTGAGATTAGTCATCACCCCAAAACAGAAACACTTGCAGCGTTTGCTGCTGGTCGTCTGGACGAAGCGCGCGGCGTGGTCGTTTCGACGCACTTAACGCTCTGCGCGCAATGTCGCACCGCCGTTGCCGATTTTGAAGCGCTTGGAGGCGCTTGCCTTGAAATGGTCGATCCGGCACCGATGAACGATCCGTCTATGGAAGAGTTCTGGGCACGGGCATCGGATCAGGAGATCATGCCGAAAAAGCACGTTCACCGCGCTGCCAATGATATTGATCTGACTGCTGTTCAGCCCTTGAAAGCGTACATCAAAGAACCGTTGGATCAGATTAAATGGCGATCCATTGCGCCGGGCCTTGCACAACATGTGTTAGACGCGGAAGGATATCGAGCCGGCGTATTGAGGCTCTTGAAAATATCGCCCGGGACAAAAATGCCCAAGCACACCCATGGTGACGAGGAGTTAACGCTCGTACTACGCGGCGCGTACTCTGACGAAATGGGCGTATTCCGAGCGGGTGACCTTGCCGATCTCGATGATGATTCGGAGCACACCCCCATGGCAATTGGCGATGAAGACTGCATTTGCTTGATCGCGACCAATGCACCTTTGGTCTTTAAAGATCTGGTTGGAAAAATTGTTCAGCCCTTTGTTGGGCTGTAATATTCCGGCGCGAGATCTACAGTATTGATATCAGCGAGGCCTTGTGCCTCGCTTTTTTGTTGCCGCTGCATTTTTTGCGATATTCAAGCATTTCCAAGCCAAGTGTGTGCGGTTGGCGTTACGGAAATGCGTAAATTCAAAAACCTAAAGCGCCGTTCTGATTCCAATTGAAACGGAGGCGCTTTAATCTCGCTACATCCCTTACGCGTTTCTGACAAAAATCAAACGGGCGATTAAACGCGCGCTTGGCCTGAAAATGCTTGGACCAGAATGAATAGTCGCAGCGATGGATGGATCACCGATCCCGGCGAACACAAATATGTTGCAGATGCGATAAACCGTTTTTGCGGTGCGCCGAGATGCAACAGAGCCCCCTTTTTTCCTTTCAAGGTCTCTCTATGTAAGCCGTGTAAAGAAACCAGCCAGAAAGGACCCACAAGATGAATGGTATCATTTTTGTACTGACAACACTCATTGTTGTTGTTGCTGCAGTGACCCCTGCGGCTTTCACAATTGCATCCCTTGCCTAAAAACAGTCCTATGCTCGGGTCCTCAGTGATACTAGAGCTTTTTGCGTTCCGATGGAATCGGAACGCCGCTCTAAGTCCTTGTTTGGTCGCGCTTCTTTTGCCGATAACCGATCACACTTATCGGCGAAGCGCTCTAACTGAGATGAATGGGACAACACATCATTGTGCTTGGGAGAGCTTCCTGAACCCGGTTCGGATTGAAGACGACACAAATAAATATCTTGCCACCGTATGTGACAGGTTGCCACCGTCTCCTCTAACCGGGTTCAGATACTTTCAAAAAATACGACACCAATGACGGCATCATCATACGGTGCTTGACGCGCTGGATTTGTCAGCGTCTGGGTCGCCGCTTTTAAGAAACTTAAAATTTCGACTTTTCGTAAATCCGACAATCGCTTCGAAAATTAAGGCTAACGGATAAGCGCATAATACACCTGCGGTGTTTGCAAGCGCGTCCAGGGCATCGGGTGTACGGCTTATCGTCAAACCCTGTAGCCCCTCCATTAAAAATCCGAAGAACACGATAATCACCAGATTAATGATACGAGGAACCGCGATACGCTTAGAGACGATTTGCAATTGGGCAAGCGTGAAGGATCCACTTAGGGCAAGATAAGCCAAGAAGTGGGCGACCTTATCGTGATAGGCTGGAGACTGGAAAATAAGGTTGGAGAGTATACGGGCAATGGCGTTGCCCCGACGTGCGGCATCAGCGTCAGGCGTGAGACTGAGATAAGCAACACAAATCAACAGGGCGAAAAATACGATTCGCCAAAAACGACTTAGTGACATCAACGCGACTTCCTACCCTGCATCATGGCCTGCACCATGGGCGACTGAGCTTTTATGGTCCCATTACCAGTAATCACGGTAGCATCATCAATATATTTTGTGATTTATAACCCGCTGCCGACGGCGCTGATGGCCGACTTTTCCATTTGACCGCTTCCAGATCCACCCCGCCCAACCTTCATCGGACTGGTTAGCATTTTTGTTTCCCAGTCGATTGCCGTTTTAACAATGAAATCAATTTCGTCATAGCGCGGGCGCCAGTCGAGCTGGGATCGGATTGCGACACTGTCAGCAATCAACTGGGCCGGGTCTCCGGGACGTCGCGGCGCTCGTTCGCGAGGCAGGTGATCCCCTGTAACACGTTCCACAGCATCAATTACTTCTAACACGGAATACCCTCGTCCATATCCGCAATTTAGAATTGTTGATGCGCCACCGCGTCTTAGGCGATTTAAAGCGGACAAGTGCGCATCGGCAAGATCACTCACATGCACATAATCCCGGATGGCTGTTCCATCAGGTGTCGGATAATCTGAGCCGTAGATTTGCAAATTTTCACTACGCGCCCCGCAAGCAATTTGCGCAGCGACACGCACCAGGTGAGTGGGTTTGCCAATTTGTCCGGCACGCAGCTTGGGATCGGCGCCTGCAACATTGAAATATCGAAGAATAACGTAATCTATATTGTAAGCCTCGGCCGCGTCAGAAAGCATTTGTTCCGCCATTGACATCGAGGCCCCATAGGGCGTTATCGGATCGATAGGCGCATGCTCGTTCACTGGCGAGCGCTCTTGAGCGCCATAGACTGCAGCCGTCGATGAAAACACAAAACGCTTCACGCCAACAACAACACAGGCCTCAAGCAGGCTCAGTGTATGTGACACATTATATCTGTAAGCATTCAGCGGACGTTTGATCGAGTCCTGAAGATGTGTAGACCCACCGACGAAATGAATGACCTCTTCAACATCATACTTTTGCAAGATCGCAATCATTGCATCGCGATTGCGGACGTCACAGAGCTCAAAAGCGGCTGATGCTGGAGCCATCCAGCGCGCGCCATGGGACAAATCGTCAAGCGCAACTGCTGTCTCCTCCGCTCCCTCAAGGGCGAGAAGCATGTGCGCTCCCACATAATCTGCACCGCTGGTCACTAATATTGCCATTCACCGTTCTTTCCCAAGGGCAGTTATCTCAATCGAACACTTCTAAGCTCGTATCTTAATATAATCTCTATTTAGACTGATTTCGACTTTACAGTTTTATGAATTTTTGTTGCGTCTTAACCGTAGAGGTGAAAACGAGGCTCATTGAGAGAAGCGTGACGCTTTTAAACCCGGCAATAATACCTAAAAACCAACAAAACATACGCGTTTTCAAGATATATTGCTGACGACCGCGAGACGAGAGCAAAGCGATCTATCTTGAGATCGAAACCCTGGCGCTTGGTAAGGGACAAAGTTGGCCCCCGATCCAAGCGTCCGACCGGACGCCGTGCGGTCAGCGCGCCCCATCGGAGATAATTGCGAAGCGATTTATCGTGAGATCAAAATAATAATGCATCATAGCAGAGTATTTCAAAGCCGCGGATAAAGTATGCTCAATCGTTTTTTCAAACTATCACGGTTACTCAGTGAGAAAGACGCTAACACCAATACTGAAACGCAAAAAGCGCGCGTTCCTGAAGGATTACGCCTCTATGCCATTGGCGACATTCATGGGCGATCGGATCTTTTGCACCAAATACTCCACGGCATTGAAAGATTTGAAGCGTCGAAGTCAGACGGCAAGAAATATCGGCTGATATTTCTAGGTGATTATGTTGATCGTGGTCCTGATTCTAAGAGTGTTCTTGATCTTCTCACTAAGCTTTCACATAGCACCACTGATACGGTTTTTTTGAAAGGCAATCATGAAGCGGGGATGCTTGAGTTTATTAAATCCGCTCACGAATCGGATCGATGGCTTGAATGGGGTGGCATCGAAACGCTAGAAAGCTATGGTGTTGATGCCGGTCTCACACGATCACAAGACAGCATGGCAAGTGATTTGGCAAAGGCCATTCCCCAATCGCACCTATCATTTTTAGAACAGCTTCTTTTGTCCTATGAAGCAGGTGATTACTATTTTGCCCATGCTGGTGTGAAACCCGGCACGCCCCTCAAAGAGCAGTCAGAGCGTGATCTTCTCTGGATCCGTGATGAATTTCACAATACCGCCCCTGACCAACGCCCAGAAAAAATAGTCGTACACGGACACCATCCCGTGAAGAAGCCGCTAGACGCCGGCTGGCGTATTGCTGTGGATACCGGCGCTATCTGGACAGGAAAACTGTCCGCCGTCCGACTCGAAGGCAGTAAACGAGAATTTATAACCGTCCACGAATGAAGCCGCGCAATCCCAAAAATAATTTCATGTCAAATGGAAAGCTCAAGTGTTAAATGCTTTGTGATGCGTGGACCAGTAGCCTCTAAAGCATTTCCAAGCCAAGTGCGTGCGGTTGGCATTAAGGAAATGCGTAAAATCAACGACTTCAAGCGCCGTTTTGATTCCAATTGAAACGGCGGCGCTTTAGAGCCGGAAGTATCTCAGGCACGCGCAACTGTTCGGTCGTCGTCATCTTTGCGGTCAACAACCAATCTTGGCCCACCTGCCGCGCCAAGGATCGCGCGAAGGGTATCGGTGCCACCAGTTCCCTCAGCGCCTACCAGCGCTTTACCAAATTCAGCAGAGTAATTGGTCGCAGACACGATATGTGGCTGTGGCGAGGCGAAAATCATCTTTGCACCACGCAAGATCTGCTCACGCCAACGCTCCAGTAAATCGCGTTTATAGGTCGCAGGCGCAATCAACACATCAGCTTGCAACCCGCGCGCTTCATGCTCGCTGATGAGTTCAGGGCCACCGGGGAACAGCCTTTGGCGCTCACCCGCCAGATTATCAAGATCTTCAAGATCTTTACTGGTACTATTTTGTTGACCGCTCTCACCCTCAACAGATCTGTCCGTTGATTCATTGTGCCCGTGATCAAGAGACCCATCGAGAACAACCGCCGCTTCGATCGCGTTTTGCCCCGCTCCCGCCCAGGCAAAAAGCTGACGTGCGGCCGCGTCAGTGCCAAGAATTTGTGCCGTTTCTCCATACCGTACCGATTCGGTCACAAGTTTTGCAAAGGCTTCACGTGCTGCCAAGGCGCGCCCTTCATAAGCCTGATATGGCGCAAGCATTCTTAGCGCTAACGCATTTTCTTCATCCCAAAGCCGGGCAAGTTTTTCATACCAAGGGTCAAAATCATATTCATCAACGTCCGTATGGGTTGCAAATAAACGAACGGAGCCACCATTTTTATCGGTTAAGGTACCGCGGAAAATCTTCAGACCACACGCACGAAACAGTCTTTCCAACGGGCCCAGTGCATAAATCGCCGAATGACCATTGAAAACCGGTTCGATATTGGTGCGGGTCAAAACCATTGGTGCATAAAGCGTTTCAATGACTAAGACACCATCGGGTGTGAGTTGATCTTTTGCTGCATTCAAAAATGCACGGGGGTCATCAATGTCCTCTAAAACCGAAATAGCCGATACGAGATCAAACTTTCTGTCCCCGAGGGCCTCCTCTGAATCACCCGAGGGAAAGGATGCGCGATGCATTTTTGCCCATGCTCCGACGCGTTCAACAATTGCATTTGTATCAATCCCCACACGGTCAACCCAGCGCGGATAAAACGATAACAAGGTGCCATCGGAGCAACCGATATCCAAAGCCGCGCAGTCACGGCCGGAAATCATTTCAAGGGCTTCAGTGGCAGCCGTACGCAAATGGCCTCGGTTTGAGCGAAAATGCCCCGAAGGCGCAGAGGGGCTGGGCGCCGACACCTGCTCAGCACGCTGTAACAGTCCGCAGGCCTCCGGATCTTTTGTTGAATCACAAACGACGAACGCGGTCTTCGTGGTTACCTGCCGAGAACGACCGCCTTTGCGCCGCTTATCATCGACAACCGTCTCGATGTCAAAGGCAGGCGTGAGCGCGGACGAACCACATGCACGACACTTTGTAATACGTTTCACGGACTCAATGCTCCGACCGTCATCAGACTAAATTCCTGAATACAGTCGCAAGACAGGGTAAACCGCCCGTAAATAAAGGGGAGGAAATTTTGGCTAAGCTGTTATTTTTCCGAGGCTTCTGCGGATTAACCCGGTACCGAACCGGTACCGAAATTGCCCCTAAAATGAACTCAATCAACCTGCAGATCTAACGCGCCAACCTTTTAATCAGCTTTTCAATAAACAAGCGACAAAGCGCAACCTGCTCAATTTCGATGAACTCATTGGCCTGATGCGCTTGGTCGATGGAGCCTGGCCCGCAGATCACTGTTGAAAAGCCAGCCTCCTGGAATTGGCCAGCCTCGGCGGCATAAGAAACCACTTCCGTGCCATTATACCCCGTTAGCGCTTTTGCTAGGTCCGCCGCATCATTATTAGGTGATGGCGCGAGCGCCGGCGCATTAGTCAGGGTTTCCGTCTCGATGCGACATCCTGCAGCGATATTCCGCATTTCATTCTGAACACCGCGCGCGTGATCTTCAAATTCCGCGAGCACCTCCGCAGCACTTTCCCCAGGCACCACACGGCAATCCCATTCGAAACTGCAATGGGCAGCCATAATGTTTAATTGTGTCCCACCATTGGCCACATTGACCGTCATGGTCGAATGGGGCGGATGGAATCCACAATCCGGATCAGCGTCTTGAACCCGCTTCGTCCGCATTTCGCTAATTTTGGTAATGAGCTTCGCAGCGGCTTCAACAGCGGAAACACCACGGTCGGTCTGGCTCGAGTGCGACGTATGTCCGGTAACGGTCGTGCGGTAAGACGCAATCCCCTTATGCCCATCAACGACACGCATTTCCGTTGGTTCACCAACAATGACAGCAGAAATAGGGGGCATGTGCTCTGCGATTTTCTCGATCATGCGCGGTGCACCGAGGCAACCAACTTCTTCATCATAGGATAGCGCAAATATGATCGGTTTCTTCAGACCAGCAGCAACCATATCGGGCACTAGGGAAAGGCCTATCGCCGAAAAAGCCTTCATATCGCAGGTACCGCGACCATAAAGACGATCGCCCTTTTGGGTAAGGGTCCAAGGGTCCGTATCCCAATCCTGGCCAGCAATTGGAACCACATCCGTATGACCTGAAAGGACCACACCGCCGGGGACCTCAGGTCCGACAAGCGCATAAAGATTGGTTTTGGTACCGTCATCGTTTGGCACGCGCCAAGTTTTTACGCCATGGCTTTGAAGATAGGCCTCGACATCATCCACCAGCGTAAGGTTCGACTTTGAAGAGGTCGTATCGTAGGCAATAAGCCGTTTGATCCAATCGATCTGGCTGGTGAGGTCTAAATCTGGTCCGTCATACATGTCGTTCTCGATATCCAGGAGTTGAGTGCAACGCGTTTTTCACGACGCGCAGCAGGTTCGTCGATAGGAATAATTGAATGACCAAAACAACGTGTTTTAGCGGTTGTCTTCGCTGGTCCGATAATCGCCCCCAAAACTTACCCTAGCGATGGGCAATATTCTAGTGTGTTTGTATTCTAGTTGACTTGCCCTTGCCGACGTTGGCTTTTGCGCTTCCCGACTCAAGCAATTCCAAGCCAATTTTGTGCGGTTGGCGTTAAGGAACGGCGTAAAATCAACACCTTAAAGCGCTGTTCTGATTCCAATTAAAATGGAGGCGCTTTAAACCAGCGAGAAAGGCTCAAGGCCTGATAACCGAAGGGCCGGGTCAATCGTTGGAAGCGCTCTCGGCTCGACATTGTTGCGCGCTTCGGAGAAGGCGGCAATGTGGGAAGGCGTTGTCCCACAGCATCCACCAATAATGTTGACCAAACCACTACGGGCCCATTCGCCCATATGCTCAGTCATTGATTCCGGTGTTTCATCATATTCACCAAACGCATTGGGTAGACCAGCATTGGGATACGCTGAAACATAACAGTCGGCAGCGCGTGCTAGATCAGCCACATAAGGGCGCATCAAGTCTGGTCCCAGCGCGCAATTTACGCCAACACTTAAGGGCTTGGCATGCGATACAGAACGCCAGAATGCCTCTGCTGTTTGTCCGGAAAGTGTCCTGCCTGACTGGTCGGTAATAGTCACAGAAAGCATCAGCGGGACGGAAAAGCCTTGCTCGTCAAACATTTCCTCAATGGCAAATATTGCCGATTTCGCGTTTAGTGTATCGAATATCGTTTCGAGCAAAATCGCATCAGCACCGCCCTCAAGAAGGCCAGCCGCCGCCTCACCATAGGCTTTGGCAAGCGCGTCAAAATCCACATTCCGCATTCCAGGATCATTCACATCAGGCGAAATTGATGCCGTTCGATTGGTTGGCCCAATGGCGCCAATAACAAATCGCGGACGATCCTCTGTTGCCGCTTTGTCGGCAGCCTCCCTCGCCAGACGCGCGCCTTCAACATTCAGCTCATAAGCGATGTCTTCCATCGCATAATCCGCCTGGGCGATCGTCGTTGAGGAAAAGGTATTGGTCTCAATCATATCAGCGCCAGCGGCTAGATAATCGGTATGCATCTTCGAAATGATGTCCGGCCGCGTTAGAATAAGAAGATCGTTATTGCCGCGCACATCCTGCGGCCAATCGGCGAAGCGCTCCCCTCTGAACGCTGCCTCATCTAGTTCATAGCCTTGGATGTAGGTTCCTGCGGCCCCATCTAAAACAAGAATTCGTTCCTGAAGCGATTGTTTTAACTTGCGAATTCTCTCCTGACGCCCAGGAAAAGGATCTTTCTCGGGATTACGATACATATCCGTTGTTTGGGACAATTCCGAAGCTGACATAGAACTCACCTTTGACTAACGAAATTCATACTTATTAACATATAAAGATCTCTTTATATGTTCAATGAAAATATGACGGACCAGTTTCGGTTTTCGATAAAAAGGATAAAATGCCGCAAGGGTGCTCGAACACCGATAGCGGCGGACTTAACGCTTCTCCAGATCAAGTGTTTGCAGATGACCGCAGCCGAAAGCGCCTCCGTTTCAATTGGAATCAGAGCAGCGCTTTAAGGTGTTGATTTTACGCATTCCCGCAACGCCAACCGCACACACTTGGCTTGGAAATACTTTAAAGCCGCTCAACAACTCATTCGAGGCAAACGGCTCAAACAACCAAGGCAAACATCACAGCTCTCAAAAATAAATCGAAGTTTTTGAAAGAGAGATGCAGCCTTGGCATCACCCAGATTGCTTTTTTTCTCGCGCCCAATCCGCTCCTCTTACGGGATTGTCCCGGAGGAAAAGCTATTCTTTGACTTCCAACAACTCAACATCGAACACGAGAAGCTCATTGGGTCCGATCGTCATCGGCCGGCCTGCCACGCCGTATGCTAATTCCGGCTTGATATAGAATTGATACTTGTCACCCTCACTCATGAGCTGAACGCCTTCGATCCAACCCGGAATCACGCGGCCCAAAGGAAATTCTGCGGGCTCACCGCGCTCGTAGGATGAGTCGAATATCGTGCCATCAATCAGGCGCCCTTCATAATGCACCTTGACGACATTGGCATCGGTTGGGCTTGCTGCCCCATCCGTTCCCTCATTTATTATTTTGTATTGAAGCCCGGATGTGGTTGTAACAACGCCCTCTTTTTTTCCGTTCTCGGATAAAAACTCTGTTGCTGCAGCAAGATTAATTTCCGGATTGGTCACCTTCAGAAGCTCCACATCGAAAATGAGGGCTTGGTTTGGACCAATATCAGCACCAGCGCCACCTTCGCCATAGGCCAGCTCCGGCGGGATATGAAGGCGATAACGGTCCCCCTCACTCATCAATTGTAACGCCTCAACCCACCCATTAATCACTTGGCCGGCAAGAAAGCGTGCCGCAGCACCGCGGGCGCGTGAGGAATCGAACTCAACGCCATCAATCAGTGTGCCAACATAATGAACATCGACAAGGTCGGCCGGCGTGGGCGTGCGACCGCCTTCTGGTCCTTCTTCGAGCACCTGATATTGCAAGCCACTTTGCGTAACGGTTACGTCATCACGTTTTGCATTTTCCTCAAGATAGGCCTTGGACGCCGTCAAATTCTTTTCTGCTAAGGCGGCGAGATCCACAGGTTTTGCCTTTTCTTTTGCCTCGGTCACGCTTGTTTCAGTGCTACTACTACCACCAGAATCGGCAGCAGCATCGGCATCCGCTTCTCCTCCGCCAGAACAAGCAGCGAGAAAGGCCGCTGCGCCAATAGATACGGCGACGGTTTGCGTGAGTGGTCTGATTTTCATGAAAAGCCTCTTGAAGCGTGAAAAATACGTGCGCAATCGAGTGGATGCTACCCCTCTCTCATACACGATACAAATCGCATTACATGCAGGGAATTAACCAAAAGGTACAATTTTATTTTCGGCATCATGGCCAATATCTGCGCGACCAAGATAAGGGACGCCAGCGCGTTTGCACCAGAACTGAATGATCGCCTCTGGTGTTGCGCCAAACTCAATGTCATTTTCAGGGATATGACTGACCCGTCCCAACATAACACCCGCCAAACTCTTTGCCGCGTCGGTCATAAAAATTGCAAAAAGAGCCCGATCCATTGCATATAAATGCTCACCGACCTCTTCAAGCATCAAAATTCGGCCAGCGAGATTTGGCTTATTGGTGCCAGACATAGCGCTTGCGAGGACCATAATATTGAAAGCAAGAACTGGCGCCGATGGCTTGGGCGTAGCTTCAAGCGAAGAGGCATCGCTGAACGCTAGCCAATTTAACACCCTTAAAATTGCGGCCTCTCCGCCCTCATGCAAGATGTCGGCGGGCATCGGACCATGGGCAGGTTTGCCGATCCCTGCGCTTTGAAGGCGGGCTAAGACAAAACCAAGGTCAGAATAACCAAGATAAATCTTGTCCATGGCTGCAGGGGACATCGCGGTGAAGGTGTCCTCACCGAACCGGCAAGAGCCATAGCCACCGCGTGCAAACCAAACAGCGTCAAAAGACGGGTCGTTCGCGGCCTCCAAAAACGCCGACGCACGCTCGGCGTCGGTGCCCGCAAAATGTCCATTGCGCGAAAAACACTGCGGATGAAAGACAAGCTCTAACGCGCCAGCATCGAGCTTTTCACGATTTAGCTTCAGAACGGCCTCTGCCGCTGCACGATCTAGGGCCCGTGCGGGAGCCGTTATGGCGATTCGTTTGGTCATCAGCTTTGTGACATCGTTTTACGGCCCAATTCTAAAACCCCAGTTTTGGGCCAGAGTCGAGAGCCTCAGTCGAGAGCCTCAGTCGAGAACCTCAGTCTGGGGCCCATTTCTAAGGCCAACGTCTCAATCTCCTGCATGATCCACCGCGGGCTCCTTTAACTCGCCCAGCGGGCAATCGGTCACCGATGCAATGCGAAACCCTTGCAATAGCTCGTTAGAGGTGTTCTTGCGCATTGCCGCATTAGATTGATAACCCCGCCGATTAATAAATAGTTAGATGAAACCGTCTCTTTTATCCAAGGGTCAAAAACCTAAGGTATTGAGCATAGGCACTGGTAGTTGCGGTATTATGCCCCAAACGCCATTAGCCGGGTGTCGCGCCCGTGCCCACATCTCTTAGGGGAGGTGTGAGTGTTTAATCTGCTACTTTGCGTAATTGTGCTTTCCTTTAATCTCAATTTGGAAAAATTCTCGCGTCAAGTTTTTGGATTCGAGGTTTACAGAGCCGCCCACGGTAGTGACCTCAGCGCAGACAGCAGTTATCCTTTGCTTGTTAGAAAAAACATCTTTGTAGATACATGTAGACCAAAGAATGAGCCGCTTTTTCTCATCGGCGACCTCTATCATTTCTTGCTTGGTGATATTGCTAAGGTTGTTGAAGGGCATTTCCGGGCCGATTGTCCCACTTTGAGGACCGCTCGGCTTCCTTATAAATTCGAAACTATCAGGTACAGGATCATCAATATTCAGAATACAGCGCCCGCCACAAAGCTCGACATTGACAGCAGGGGTTTTGCCTGTGTTTTTCCACCTGGCTATGAAGAGGAACGACGGATTCTGTTTATCAGTTCTATTCGGGTCGGAAACTGTTTGTGGTTCGAAGCCGCCCGTAAGGAAAAGCCACGCGCGCTCGGTGTCTATGTAGCTCTGAGCAGTTCTGGTGGCAGCATCACTAGATTCTTTGGTGACTTTAAGTTGATTAGCGAACTCGTTAGATCGTTCTGCATCGCTAGTCCTCATTTGATCCAAAGTTTCTTGCATCGTCACGCCCTGCTTGGAAGCGGTTCGCCACAAGGCGACGGTCGAAGCCATGAGCACAAAAGTAAAAAGCGCAACCCATTCGTTAGGGTAGAGCCACAAAAATTGGCGTGGAGTGCTATTACCGTCTGCTTCGTTTTGTTCTCCGTGGGATATTTTCGGCTCACCGAGATTATCACTAGTCGGAACATCAGCAGTTGGCGACAGAGTGGAGTGTGGGGCCGTTTCTGGCTTGTTACCAGTTGGGCGGGCTTGTTGATTTTCTTCGGAACCGTTCTGATAGCCCTTTGTCTTGGGCTTTAGCCTCGGTGCAGGAACATACCGGACAACAAAACAGCCTTCCGGTACGCAGTCCAAAGCAGTTTTGTTGTATGTGACTCGCTCTTGAGCACTAGCGGCGGCAGCGCAAAGCGCAATCAATCCAACCGCAATTCCTTCACGTCCAACGCGCCCAAACACTGTAAGAAAAACGCCCCTGAAAATGATCCGCGCCCGATCTTGTTTGAGAGGTTTTTGGCGCTGTCTTCTACCCCGATCGCCGCCAGTTTCTCGGCTAAGTCGTCATAATTCAAGTTGCGGCGGGCCATTTCTGCCTTGAGTAAACCCTTTGCTTTTGCTTGATATTCCTTGTCTACGTCGCTCATATTTCCTCATATTTGAGGTATTTCACACTATTTTGAGGAATTATCCCTTGATGTAATCATATAATCCCTATATCTGTTGCATCAGCATCATATATAAGTATTTCGCATCATGGCGTAACACTTTTTGCTCTCAAAAACCGCAAAAACACTGAGCCTGGTAGAGGTTTTCAATATGACTGACGAGGCCATCGAAAAACTGTTTTCGCAGCTACGGTGGCCTGAGACGCAGGGCCAGGCGGTTTGTGCGCATTGCGGTTCACTTGACGTATGGGATTGCCGCCGCAAGTCAGGTGCGCCTCGCTATCGTTGCAGCGACTGCGGCAAGGATTTCACTATCACGTCAGGAACGCTGTTCGCGTCGCATAAACTCCCGCTATGGATTTATCTCGCCGCGATCCTACTGTTCTGCAATGAAGTCAAAGGTAAGTCGATGCTCGCCATGTCGCGCGAGTTGGGTGTCACCTATCGGACAGCGTTTGTGCTTTGCCACAAACTGCGTGAGGCTATGGCGTCTGAAATGCGTGGTCGTCAGATGGGCGGCGAAGGCGTTGAGGCAGAAATTGACGGCGCCTATTTCGGTGGTCACATAAAGCACGCCAACAAGCGCGAGAACCGCCGCGACCGCCGTCTGCTCATCAATCAAACTGGCAAGCGGCGCTGCGTCGTTGTGGTCCGCGAGCGCAATGGCCGCTCATTGCCCAACGTACTCAAAACAGAAGCCGAAGCAACAGCATGGATCGAGCGCCGCGTTGATCCGGCGACAATCCTTCACGCTGACGAAGCGCCGTCATGGAACAATCTCCACGCCCGTTTTGATGTTCGCCGCATCAATCACGAATTGGCATATTCCACGGATGAGGCTTGCACTAACCAAGCCGAGTCTTTCTTCTCCCGTCTTCGCCGCGCCGAGCAAGGCCATAACCACTGGATTAGCGGCCCGTATCTTCTTCGCTATGCGCAAGAGGCATCATGGCGCGAGGACAACCGCCGTAAATCAAACGGCCATCAGGTGAACCGCGTTGCCGGACTGGCGCTCGCATCAAAGCAAAGCGTTGACTTCACTTGCTACGGCAAGCGTGCGGCTTAAAGTATCCGCCATTTGGCGCGAGAGCCTTCGCCCACTCGCTTCACTGTCTTGTTCATTTTCAACTGGTAATTGAGGTTAGAGCTTACGCGATTTGTAATCGCCGGGCGCGCCTCTGATTCAAACCCCATTTCGTTCATTATGTGATCAGTGATCCGCCGGGCGCTCAAAGGGTGTTCTGACTTTCTGAGAACGCCGAGAATGAGGCGTGAAAGCTCGCCGCGCTTGAACAGATTTGATCTAACGCGGTGTTTTATCGGTTTCACCGAGTCCGGATCAAAGCCCGGCTCGAATATCTTGATAGCGGCGTCCAGCGTTTCGATTTGCTCGAACCGTCGCAGCACTCTGTCGCGAAATGATTCCACCTCGCCCGCCATTTTGGCGCGGCGTTTCTTCATCATCGCCAGTGCGTATTGATTGCCCGTTGTTGATTCATCCATGCGCTGAATTTAGGGCGCAGACGGATTCACTTCTAATGGCGTTTGGGGCATAATACCGGGTAGTTGATTTTACGATAGACACGAGACGCGACAGCAACAATGACTGTCCGCTGGCCAACCCTAGAAAGGGACAAGAATTGAGCAAAGCGCAGAAATACTTTCTTTGTGGCATTGGTGGTAGCGGCATGCTGCCCCTCGCCGCCATCCTCCGAGCGCGCGGCTTTACTGTATCAGGGTCCGACCGCATGCTCGACCAGGGCCGGGTTGCAGCAAAATTCGACTATCTTCGTGGGCTCGGCATTGATCTCTATCCACAAGACGGGTCTGGTATAAAACCGGCACAAACGCTTATTGCCTCAACGGCAATTGAAGATACGGTTCCGGATATTGCGGCAGCACGTAAAGCGGGTCTCGCGCGGATTACGCGTGCAGAGGCGCTGGCAGAGCTCTTTAACGCAGCTTCGCAATCAATAGGGATTGCCGGAACGTCCGGAAAATCGACGACGACCGCAATGGCCGCCTCAATATTTCACGATGCCAAGCAAGACCCCACCGTTATGAATGGCGCGGTGATGAAGAACTTTGCCACAGATGATGCGCCATTTGCGAGCGCACGGATTGGTGATGGCGAACCCTTCATTAGCGAGATCGATGAAAGCGACGGGTCTATAGCGCTGTTTAATCCATCCATTGCGATACTGACGAATGTCGCCCATGACCACAAAAGTATGGAGGAATTGCGGATACTCTTTGGTGATTATCTTCGACGGGCAGAAAAAAGTGTCGTAAACCTCGACAACACCGAAGCGCGTTCCCTGGCAGGTCATGCCCAAAATTCGCTGACCTTTTCGCTTAGTGATCATTCGGCAGACTTATTCGCCAGTCAAATACGCCCCCAACCGTTCGGGATATCATTCACCGCCCACTACGCAGAGGAAACGGCGCATGCGACAATGAAAGTCCCCGGACACCATAATGTCGCAAACGCGCTTGCCGCCATTGGTGCCGCGATCGGATACGGGATTTCATTCGACGATGCCGCGAAAAGCATAGAACGCTTTCAAGGCGTCAAACGCCGTTTTGAACTCATTGGCACAAGGAATGATATTGCCGTTGTTGATGACTTTGGGCACAATCCCGATAAAATTACGGCAACGCTTAGAACGCTGCACGCCTTCCCCGGGCGCTTACTGATTTTATTTCAGCCCCATGGGTTTGGACCCTTAAGGACCCTGAAAAACGAATTCATTCAAACCTTTGCAACAGAAATGAAAGACGACGACCGATTGTTCATGCCGGAACCCGTTTATTTTGGTGGAACAGTCGATCGTAGCGTTTCGAGCAGCGATGTCATCGATGGTGTCAGAGCCCAAAATCGGCATGCTGAGTGCTTTGCCACACGTGACGACTGCGCTGATGCGATCGTTTCCATCGCGCGGCCAGGTGACCGTATCGTTATTATGGGCGCGCGCGATGACACGCTTTCCATCTTTGCCCGTGATCTGCTTTCGCGCCTGTAAAGCCGTTCCGTCTCAAATGGCGCCGTTGTAGATCTTTGTTTTTGGGCGTTTGCGCCAATAATTTTAAGGGCGTCAGACCGCGCGCAATTCGACTGTAAACGCTTTAAGCCCCTATGAACCGACTAGAGCCTTTCGCGTTCCAATAGAATCGGAACGCGGCTCTAAGTCGTTGTTTTGTCGCGCTTCTTTTGCGGATAACCGCACACACTTATCCGCGAAGCGCTCTAGTGAATGTGGAACATGGCGCCCGTGTTCACGGCGGAAGGAGAAATAATCTCCTTTCCAGCGATCCTTACTGAATGAAGGGGGCCGTCCAGATTGTGTGTCCAGAAGTCCAAAAATTTTGTGAGAATTGGATATTCCGGCGCGAGATCATAATCCTGCCAAATATAACTCTGAAGGATTTCATGGTGGTCCGGCATTCGATAAAGAATTTCTGCCGTGGCCAGACGATACCCATTAAGCTGTTTGGAAAAATCTGATTGACCGTCGACTTGCGCGTCGACAAAGCACGGTCGCGTTTTTTTTCGATGCCGCATACTGATCTCCTACGCTACGTATTCACGCCTAACTATTAAAGGACGTGAGTGGTAAACAGTAGACAAAGTAAAATTGATTTTTCAGGCTTGACCAGCAATTTTTTATAAAATCAATTTGCTAGCAGCCCCACGATAAGGCTGCTAGCAAAAGCGGCACCAAAAAAATGGCGACTACTGAAGGAAACCGACGATCTCTTTGACGTCTCTAACAATAGGATCGGCGAGGTCTGCGGCCCTTTGCGCCCCGGACAGCAGAATCGACGCCACATGATCCTCGTTATTTTCCAACTGACGCATCTCATCACCAATCGGACTGATTTTTGCGACCACAAGATCAGCTAGCGCTGGCTTAAAAACACCAAAACCTTGCCCACCAAACTCAGACAATATGTCAGCCTGCGATCGATCGGAAAGAGCAGCATAGATACCAACGAGATTTGCCGCCTCGGGCCGGCCCTCAAGCCCTTCTAACTCTGATGGCAAGGGCTCAGGATCAGTTTTCGCTTTCTTGATTTTCTTAGCAATCGTATCAGCACTATCACTCAGATATATGCAAGCATTGTCTGATGGGTCAGATTTCGACATTTTTACCATCCCATCACGCAGAGACATGACACGCGCACCGGCGCTGTCGGCTTCATCGGATGTCCCTTTTGAACTTTTGATCAGCGGTTCTGGCATGGGGAAAAAGCCGGGCTTATCAAAATCATGATTAAACTTCGCTGCGATGTCTCGCGACAACTCCAGATGTTGCCGCTGATCCTCCCCAACTGGAACATGCGTTGCCTTATAAACAAGAATATCCGCTGCCTGAAGGACAGGGTACGTATACAAACCAACAGAGGCTCGCTGCTTGTCTTTTCCTGCCTTATCTTTGAACTGGGTCATACGGTCGAGCCAGCCAAGGCGTGCCACACAATTAAAAATCCAAGCCAGCTCCGAATGAGCGCGCACCGCCGACTGGTGAAAAATCACCGCCTTTTTAGGATCAACGCCAGCCGCAAGATAGCTGGCAGCAATCTTGAGCGTCTGTTGGCGAAGCGCGCCCGGATCTTGCCAGACAGTAATGGCGTGCAAATCGACAACACAAAAATAGCATTCCGTTTCATGCTGGATGCGGGCAAACTTCCGAATGGCACCAAGGTAGTTTCCAAGGTGCATACCGCCTGTTGGCTGAACGCCGGATAACACCCGCTCAGGGCCATTATAATCAGTCATCGGAATTCTTTCTTATTCACTTTTTGTAGCTGTCGTTGCGAGCGATTTGTAGTCGCTAAGTCGTGCGCCACCAAGGCCAATAACAATAAGGCCATAAAAGACCGCCGCGATTCCTGCAATCAATAGGATAACAATCCAAGACCGGTCGAGAAAGATCGGCGCCAGTGTGGGGGCAAATGGCGTTGCCCAAATAATAAATGCAGCCATCCCCCCGCCCGCTAACAAAAAGACGACTAGCCGTTTTCGCAGTCTAGCATCGGGGTGAAACTGATCACGGGCCAAAAGCCCACGCGCCAACAATCCCGCCTGTAACCAAGCGGCAATGGAGGTCGCCGCCGCGACGCCCAGAAATCCGAAAAATGGAAACAATATGAGCGCCAACACCGTATTCAACGCGATCGCCGCAAGGGCAAAATTCATCGGCGTTTTCGTGTCCTCCCGTGCGAAATACGCAGGAAGAAATACTTTTTGCCATACAAATGCCGGCACGCCAGCACCAAACAGCGATAACGCAGCGCCCGTCATCGCGACATCAAGGGGGGTGAAGGCTGACTCACGCCCGCCCATGAATTGCAACGCGTCTGTTGCAATTCCCCTAAACAAAGTGTCGCAAAGGGGCTCAGCCATAACCATCAACGCCGCGGCTGCCGGTAAACACAATAATGCTGAGAGTTCGAGCGCGCGGTTTAAAGCATCATCCGCTCCAGCATCATCGCCCTCTTTTACTTTACGCGACAAATGCGGCAACAAAACCGACCCAAGCGCGATGCCAATCAAAGAAAGCGGAAGTTGGTAAAGCTGATCGGCATTCATCAGCCACGATACCGCTCCTGGCTGCCGGCTGGCGATATTTGTCCCCACAACAATGTTCACCTGAACAGCCGCAGCGGATAAAAAACCAGGCGCCCCAAGAGCCAGCAGCCGCTTTACGTCAGGCGTTAGCTTTGGCGGACGCAGCCGCAAGCGGTAGCCTTGGCGCTGCGCCCCCCAAAACAGCAAGAGGAATTGCGCAACACCGCTCACCATGGTCGCCACCGCCAGCGCCAAACCAGCATGTTCAACGGGACTATCAGCAAAGCTGTAAATTGCTGCAATTTGACAAATATTGAGGAGTAAGGGTGCTGCCGCATAGGCCGCAAAACGCCCGTGGGCATTCAAGACACCAGAAAGAAGACCAACCATCGACATGCAGGCGAGGTACGGAAACATGATCCGAAGATAGAGCGTCGTCAGCGAAAACTTGTCTGTACCCTGCTCAAAGCCAGATGCAACGACATAGACAAAGATCGGAGCAGCGACCATGACAACGGCGGTGAGCCCAGAAAGGGCCAATAACAAAAAAGCCGCAACCTCCTCAGCAAATTGTTTGGCGGCATCTTTTTCTTCGCCACTCAACTTTCCTTGAAACAATGGAATAAAAGCCGCTTGAAAGGCCCCTTCGGCAAATAGTCTTCGAAACATATTTGGTAAACGAAAGGCCGCCCAAAAGGCATCAGCAACAGGATTGCCACTGGCCCCAATAACCCCGGCGATGAGGACTTGTCGCCCAAAGCCAAGCACGCGGCTGAGGAGCGTAAGACCACTGACGGTGGCAAGGGAACGCAATAAAGAGGCGCGCATCTACGTCAGAGGCCTTTCATCCCAAAAAAACAATACGCCAGCAGAATGCTCAAGAGCGATCAATGCGTGTACCTAGAGCCATTCCGTCTCAAATGGGAAGGCCTTGCGCCACGTAGCGGTTAGCCCTCCTCTTCCAATGCCCCATAAAGACGACGCTTTATAGATTCGATGCGCCGCTTATTCGTTATTTTGTAGCCGGGCGCATCTTGCAAATAAAAAACATCAATAGCCTTTTCACCATAGGTCGCAATATGCGCGGACTCAATCAAGACACCAACATCAACAAGTGCTCGGGTCAGATCGCGAACAAGACCAGGCCGATCCCTTCCCTCCGCCTCAACAACCAGACACTCGTCCGACGCATCGAGATCGACACGGACATCAGGTGGCACACGGAAAAAAGCCCGTTTATCCCCCACGCGCCGCACCGGCGCGGGAGCTTTCTCCGGCGCTTTGACCGCCGTGTCGAACAAGTCTTTCTCAAGTTTTTTCAGCGCAGACGGATCAACGATAGCATCGTCGTCTCCAGGGGCCCTTAGTACAAAAATATCGACCACAGTATGATCATCCAGCGTGATCGCGTGAACGGTCCTCAGGCTTCCGCCCGACGCACTGATCACGCCGGTCAGATCAGCCAATAATCCCGGGCGATCTTGTGCATAAACGATTGCTTCAACCGAATCTTTGCTCGATGTCACGGTGACACCGGTATCCTCATGGTTCGAGACGGATGAATACCAAGTCTTCGCTGCAATGTTGAGCAACCGTGGCGGAACAGCACCAAAAACCTCATCGGCCAGCTCTTCAATGACCGGATGAATTGCATCTGTTCGATTATCCGCAGCCCCCACAAAAGTATGCTTTTGAACGAATGTGCCGCTACCGTCGTTAAGCGTTTCTGTAAGGGCTTGCATGCGGTTCAAGCGTTTTTGTCGTTGCAAATTTTTGAGACCGCTCTCGCCTTCCTTCAGGAAAACGTGGGCAGCCTCATAAAGCGCGCGGACCTGCATACGCGTCCAGTCATCCCATGCATCTTCGCGCACGACGCGCAAGTGACAAAATGCTAGGACAAGTAAGATATCCAGTGTTCGGATATTCTTGATCTGATCACAGAAGGCCATCATTCCCGCTGGATGACCAAGATTTCGGCGCGTCGCCATACGAATAAAGGAACCTAAATTTATGATTGCGCCGACAATCGATTCAACTTCCTCCGGTCTTGCACCAAGTAAGATACAAGTCTCACTAATCACATCCTCAACATCTGCGGTATTCGCACCATGGATTACTGCACGTGTCTCGTGCAAAAGAACGGCTAGATAAAAGGGAAGTCTGCGTCGATAGGAAAGAAGGGTCTGTGTTGTTAATGGATAGTCCTTTGACAGACGGCCAAAACGGACATCAGCCAACGTATCCATTGCTAAGAACACATGCTTATCAAGAGCATAACGGCGGTATAATCCGTATTCCACGCGCCCAGCAAGCCTATCAAAAATAGGGATATATTTACCCAAAAGCCCTGTCCGCGTCATAGCATTAAGAACGCGGCTTGGCGTTTTTGCCGTGAGTAGTGTCGCGGTGAATATCACCGCAATATCGAGATCGCTGCGAGCATCACGCGGAAAACTGGAGGATGCTTCACTGATTAAAGAAGCCGCGTTTGGATGTAGCTCATAAGACCTTTTACGCGCCTGCGCCCTGAAGATTCTGAAAAGATCAAGCGGTCGTTCTCGCGCGCCAGCTTCTGTGGCGAAATCAAGTCGGCCAGTACGCAGGCGCACATTCACCCGTCCGCTGACCTCGTCTGACTGAAGACTCTTTGGTGTGGGTGAAGGGCGCCATTCCGACAAGCGTGCCTGCGCTTCTTCAAGGCGCAACGCAACAAGCCGCCCCAAACGGTCCACGTCCTCGCTAATCAGCGCGTAATGCGTCATGAGGCGCTCTGCCGCTGATTGGCCATGGCGCGGTCGGTAGCCCAACCTTTCGGCGAGCGCTGGCTGCACTTCAAATACAACCTGGTCACCGGGGCGATTCATTACATCATGAAGATGCACACGTACAGATACCAAAAACCGGCGTGCCTTTCGAAGCGATGCAATATCACTCTTGCTCAAAAGCGATGATTTCCCATCCAACGACCATACGGATTCGCCAAAATTATAGGCATGCAACCAATCAATGATATCAACATCGCGCAATCCACCGCGCCCATCTTTCACCCTCGGCTCGGTGTAACGTCCATAAGGGGAAAAAGAGTCGCGACGTTCCTGCTGTTCTTTGATTTTAGCGCGCGTAAAGGACGGCATCGTCTTGATACGATGCTTTTCAAACCGACGGGCAAATTTATCGAATAGACTTTGGTCACCAACAATGAGGCGACGGTCAAGATAAGAGGTGAGCATCGCACTGTCTTTGCTCGCAAGTCGCATCGCTGATGCTGGTGTATGCACCGACTGCCCAACTGTTACACCGGCGTCCCAAAAAGGATAGAGAAGCGAGCGAACAAACGGATCCAGTGTTTCAGATTTTTCATCATCATGAAGAATGAGTAGGTCAAGGTCTGAATATGGCGCCGATACACCGCGACCATATCCCCCTATCGCAACCAGAGCCCGCGGTGGGCTTTGCTCATTGTCATTATCAGCCCTCACGTTTTTATATACATATTCGATAAGCGCATCGATATCCCTCGCAATCGCCTGAGCGATACGAAGACCATCTGTATCACCATCAAATATAACGGATCGGCGCTTATTGAGCGCAGCCTTGATCCGCTTTCCCATTGAAGGGGCCAGAAGGGCGGATGGTTCAGTGGAGGATAGTTTGGTGGAGGCCGTTGTAGCGGACGGTGGTATATTGGACGACTTGCTAACAGCAATATTTGAAGACTCAAGACAACCAAGGATCGATTCAGGAGGGTGATTGCGATGTAGACGAGGCGCCGTCCGCACGCTCACATTGTTCCCTTCTTGCGACGGCGCTTCAGCTGTCGGATTATCTTCATGCCCTGATGTCAACGCCGTCCCAATTGCCTTGTATGGCTCTCAAAAATTCCGTTTCGTCCTAGCCTGCAGCGATAGAAATCAGCAGGATTGGAAAGTTATTCCCTATTCACTCTGATGAGCTTCTTTTAAAGCATAAAGTGCCTCAAGGGCAGCCCGAGGTGTCAGATCATCCGGATTAATTTTATCGAGCGCATCACGGAGCGCGTCTACTCCTTCGGAATTATCATCGCTCGAGCTATCACTCTGTTCGTGTCCAGAGAACTGAGCGAATAAGGGGAGCTCCGGTGCCACGGCAGCACGGCCGCCCGATGCCTCTAAATCCTTCAGTATTGTCTTTGCTCTTGATATCGCCTTTTTCGGCAGTCCAGCAAGGCGAGCAACAGCCACACCATAGGATCTGTCTGCGGGTCCGGATACGACCTCGTGTAAAAAGATGACCTCATCTTTCCATTCACGCACCTTCATGGAGACATTTTCCAACCGGCTAAGCGTTTCCGAAAGGCTCGTTAACTCATGATAATGGGTGGCAAAAAGCGTCCGTGCACGATTGACATTATGCAGGTGCTCCACGGCGGACCAAGCAATGGCCAGGCCGTCATAAGTCGAGGTACCGCGGCCAATTTCATCCAGAATTACGATTGCACGCGGTCCAGCCTGATTAAGGATTGCGGCGGTCTCAACCATTTCCACCATAAAGGTTGAACGCCCTCGCGCCAGATCATCGCTTGCACCAACACGACTAAAAATGCGGTCTGCAACACCAATATGAGCCGATGCTGCGGGGACGTATAACCCCGCTTGAGCGAGAATTGTAATGACGGCATTTTGTCGAAGAAATGTGGACTTACCAGCCATATTCGGCCCGGTCATCAACCATATCAGCCCCCCTTCGTCTGTGTCGGCGTCATCCGCAGAAAGACAGCAATCGTTTGGACAGAACTCAGCCTCTCCAGCTTTTTTTAACGCTTGCTCAACAACGGGATGACGACCCGCCACTATTTCAAAGGTAAGACTATCATCCACCTTTGGACGGACATAAAACTCCTCGACCGCAAGGGTTGCGCTCGCCGCTGCAACATCAATAACGGCAATGGCGTCAGCTGCCGCAGTGATTTTACGAGCCTGCTCAATAATTTCATCAGTAAGCTGCTTAAATAATAAGAGTTCACGTCCCAACGCTTCATCCGCAGCGCGCGAAATTTTTGTATCAAGATCTATCAACTCACTCGTCGTAAAACGAACGGCACTAGCAAGCGTTTGCCGATGGATAAAAAAATCATCAGCATCATTCATTAATGGGTCTGCTTGACCAGCCGTTGTTTCGATAAAATATCCAAGAACATTATTATTTTTGATCTTCAGAGTCTTTACACCCGCCCGCTGACGATAGTTGGCTTCTAATCCGACAATGATACGCCGTGCGTCGTCTCTTAAGACCCGAACATCATCGAGAGCTGCATCAAATCCCTTGGCAATAAAATTTCCTTCTCGGGCGAGCATCGGAGGGTTATCTTTCAAAGCTTCACTTAGTGTTCGTATCAGAACTGAAAATCCGCCTTGTGCGCGGGCTTCAAGAGCGTTGTCAGCAGCTTCGATCTCCTCAGATGTCGGTGTCTGTGAATGCGATAAGCACCGGGCGACCTCTCTTGCCGTAATGAGCCCTTCGCGGATTGCAACAAGGTCACGCGGCCCGCCGCGTCCCAACGCGAGCCGGCTCAAAGAACGCGCCATATCAGGAGAGCCATCGATCAGCTCACGTATTTCTAGTCGCGCACGGTCATCATGGACAAAGCTTTCCACTGCACCATGGCGCCTCGCAACAGCTGCAGGGTGCGTTAATGGGGCCGTGAGGCGCGATGCCAAAAGGCGTGCTCCTGGCCCAGAAACAGTGCGATCGACCGCGTGCAGAAGCGATCCGCGACGCCCTCCCCCTTGCGTGGTTGTAATTTCAAGCGATGCGCGGGTCGCTTCGTCAATGGACATCGCCTCACGATCAGAGAGGCGTCGCGGGGCACGCAATGGCGGCGTACGGTCGATCTGCGTCAGGGAGACATAGGCGAGGAGAGCGCCAATTGCTGCAATCTCAACACGAGAGAACGAGCCGAAAGCATCGAGCGCGGCGACGTCAAAATACTCCTTCAGGCGCTGCTCCGCATTGCGGCGATCAAAAAAAGGGGCCGGCTGCTGGGTCAGCAGAAGGCGATTGCTGAGTTCATTGATCACACTGGACCACTTTTCTTCGACGACCGTCGTCTCCGAGATAATCAGCTCACTAAAAGGGCCCGATGCAAGGTCGGCATTCAGCCTATCCGCTGTGGTCGTTCGGACAAAGAGATCGCCCGTTGAAACGTCGACATGAGCAAGGGCCGCCTCGCTCCCACCGCGCATTGTTGCAAGAGCACCGAGAAAATTGTTCGAGCTCGCATCAAGTAAGGCGTCTTCAGTCAGCGTCCCAGGCGTGACAAAACGGACAATGCCACGCGCCACAACCGATTTACTGCCCCTCTTCTTCGCTTCTGCCGGGTCCTCCGTCTGCTCACAAATAGCAACTTTAAATCCTGCCTTTATGAGTTTCGCGAGATAAACATCATAGCTGTGAAAGGGAACACCACACATAGGGATATCATCACCCTTGTGCTTTCCTCGTTTGGTCAGTGTAATGTCGAGCGCCCGCGAAGCTTGCACCGCATCTTCAAAAAATAGTTCATAAAAATCGCCCATGCGATAAAAGAGCAATGCGTCACCTGCCTCTTCTTTTATGGTCATATATTGCGCCATCATAGGCGTCATACCATCACTTGAAGAGCGCTTCTTTATCGACCGTTTCGTCGTCATTGAACCAATGGGTTCATTCGTCTTTACAAAGGGATTGTTGGCCACGGCACTAGAAGCAGGAGGTTCTTTGCCCTTATCATGGCACTTGTCATTGGCGGCTATCGCAACGTCGTCACGTGATTGATCGACAGTCGCCGACGATTTGGAGGTGTGCGTCGATTTTGACATAGTTCTAGCTTGTCCGTGAAAACTCGTCTCAAAGGGACAAGTTTCGCGATGAAAAAGATCTGTAATAGCTCGTGGTTTTAGCGCAGATACAAACAAATAGGCAGAGAAAAACTTCTGAATAATAGAATTTTTTAAGTAAAATTCTTGCTGTTTATAGAAAAGCTGCCCACCTTTAACACATGAGCGACACTGTTTTTCACACAACACTTTCTGGTAATGGACCCCTATTCGATGACGCGGTGCCTGTCACGGTGAAAGTCAACCGTCGGGCGAAAAGGATTATCCTACGGGTCGATGAGATTAGCGGTGATGTCATTGCAACAGCGCCATCAAAAGCAAAAATCAACGATGCCGTGAAATTTGCGAACGAGAAAGCGGCATGGATCAAACGGCAACGATCGAAGCGCCAACCGGCGCATCCGTTCGTAGCGGGTCGTGTGTTCCCATTCTGCGGCAATCCAGTACGGATCGTTTTAAATGGTGGTCCACGACAACCTGCGAATCTCCATAACGGGCAATTGGAAATTGGCGGTGACGCGGAACATGTGAATCGCCGCGTTACAGAGTGGTTGAAACGCAAAGCACGCTCGTACTTGTCGGAAAAAGTCGATCATTACACCGAACGCCTTGGAGCAAAGCACGGTCCCATTCGGATCAAAGACACACGTTCGCGCTGGGGAAGCTGTGCGAGCGACGGCACAATCGCTTTTTCCTGGCGGATCATCATGGCCCCTCGCCCCATCATTGACTATGTCGCGGCGCATGAATGCGCGCATCTTATCCATATGAACCATTCACCGGCCTTCTGGCAATTAGTCGAGAGCCTTGACGTCGATGCAGGGGCGGCGCGTGAATGGTTTAACCGTCATGGTACGTCGCTCTTTGTTTGGGGCGCGATCTAGAGCCTTTCGCGTTCCGATAGAATTGGAACGCGGCTCCAAGTATTTGTTTGGTCACGCTCCTTTTGCCGAGTTGATGGACGGAAACCATCAACTGATCACACTTATCGACGAAGCGCTCTTATGGCGAAATCACAAAGAGTGTCGACCTTAAAGCATTTCCAAGCCAAGTGTGAGCCGTTGGCGTTAAGGAAATGCGTAAAATCAACACCTTAAAGCGCCCTTTTGATTCCCATTGAACCAGAGGCGCTTTATTGGGCCGAAAGAATTCCCAGGAGGGGACCCTCAAGGGGTGGCAATACGCTGGATGCACCGCCATTTGAACGGAACTCGTCTGGTGGAACGCGGCGCGGCGGCGCCTGGCTGAATTGACCACTAGCACGATCATAGATCGTGTTATTCGACGTGTCGTTCATGCTCATGTGCATTCCCAGCGCACGGCTCATAACGGCGGACCAAATAATTGCCGGCGCCCGCCCACCAGTCGAATCTTTCGCCATAGGACGATTGTCATCACGCCCTACCCAAACCGCGCATACGAGACCGCCCGCATGGCCAACAAACCACGCGTCACGATTTTCTTGACTGGTACCGGTTTTCCCCGCTGCCCGGGCAAACGGAAGCGCCGCCTTCTTGCCCGTGCCCCATTCGACAACACCTTCCAACATTCTATTGACCTGCTTAATCGTCCTTGGAGATACCGCCTGCTCAATCACGCTCCCAGCATTTTGGTACGCTAGAGCACCTGAAAACAGGTGAACTTCATTAACCGTATGGGGACGAATCCGGTAGCCGCCATTCGCAAACGGCGTATAGGCGGCAGCCAGCTCAAGCGGCGTGACCACATCAACACCGAGGCCAAGCGCAGCACCGCGCGACAACGGAACATCAAATCCCATACGGCGCGCGGTCAGTCTCACGGCCGAGCGACCAGTCCGCTCTTGGAGTTGAATTGTGGCAGCGTTGAGGGATAGAGCAAGCGCCGTCGAGAGGGATACCGGACCGCGATATTTGCCTTTATAATTCTTGGGTGACCAACCATCAACCGTAAGCGGACGGTCATTCAGAATCATATCTGGCGGTAGTCCATACTCCAACGCGGCGAGATATATAAATGGTTTGAATGCCGATCCTGGCTGACGGCGGGCCATTGTCACGCGATTAAACTGTGATCGGGCATAACTTCGCCCACCGACCAGGGCACGCACAGCCCCAGCACCATCTAAGACAACAATTGCTGTTTCGAGGTCATCGGTCAGTTCCGCCGTAACGGTGCCTGCAGCCAACCCTTCTTCGGCCGCTCGTTGCAAATGGGCATCGAAGGTTGTCGAAATATCAATGTCTTCGTTTTTCGCCTCAATGAGGGTGCGCGCCTCATTGATCGCATGATCAACAAAATACGGGGCAGTCAGACGTTTTGTTTGATTGACGGCAACAGCCTGATCTAATGCGGTGCGTGCGTCTTCAATGGAGAGCTTACCTGCATCGACCATTGCATCAATCACCAAGCGTGCCCGTCGACCGGCCGCGCTGGGGTTGCGATCAGGTGTATAAACGGATGGCGCTTTAATCAGACCAGCGAGTATCGCCGCCTGTGACACACTCAACTCAGAGGGCTTGATCCCGAAGTATCGATAACTTGCGGCACCCACACCATAGGCCCCTGCACCGAAATAAACGCGGTTGAGATAAAGGGTCAGTATTTGTTCTTTGCTAAACCGTTGCTCCAGCCAGAGAGCCAGGTAAAGCTCGGAAATTTTCCGCTTCAGTGTACGATCAGATGAAAGAAATAGGTTTTTCGCTAATTGCTGGGTGATGGTGGAACCACCCTGGCGCACCGATCCATCGCGTAGATTGACAAAAGCCGCGCGCACAATCGACAACACATTAACGCCGATGTGGTGATAAAAATTTCGATCTTCAATGGCGATAAAGGCATCAGGCACGTGAGCTGGCAAATCACTCAGACGAACGGGTGCCCCATAAAGTTGTCCATGCGCTGCAATCGGTTGTCCGTCACGTGCCGTGAGCGTTGCTCTTGGCGCCCGATCGGCCTGCCAAAGGCCATCCGTAGAAGGAAGGTCAATAATTACAAAGAGCGACAGTATGGAAAGAGCAATGGCGCCCGCGAATAAATAAAACGAAATATCAGCAGTAAATGAGACAACACGCCGGACGCCGACTAATCGTCGGTCGGCGCGCACCTTCTTTTTGCCTTGCCACCTAAAAACGCCAGTGCGCTTTGGTTTGGGTTTGATACGACGCGGCGCACGCAAGACCCCATCGCCGTGAGCGCTGCGAGAGCCAGTCCTACTATCAGACGGGGAAGCCGCCGTAGCGTCCTCGGTTCCGTCTGTGCGCCCTTGACCAGTCCGTGCACCTGGCGTTTTCCCATTAGTGGCGCGCGGATGCGGCGCCGCGCGTGATGTCTGGCGCTTTTTCCTGCGGTTCGTCGATCTCATTCCCCGTGCCATGAAGACCAATCGGCATCATGCACGTTAACGATGCGTTAACGACGACGGAAAAGCACGGTTTTCTTCGCTATTTTTGAGATTACAGTGGCAAGCAATAAGACGAGAATGCTGATTTTGCCAATTCCGGTGATATTTTTCGCCGGGATCGCTACTGCTATCCAAAGATATATTGCGTTTGAATACCGCGTTTCATTTCTCCCGAACATCAGCATTGAAAGTTAAAGCATGTAGCAATTCAAAGCGCCTCCGTTTCAATTGGAATCAGAAGGGCGCTTTAAGTTTTTGATTTTACGCATTTCCTTAACGCCAACCGCACACACTTGGCTTGGAAATGCTTCATATTGCGGTTTTAAAGCAAAATACGCTATCTTTATGGGAAGGTATATTTCTCGCTGCTGTCAAAATGGAGTAGCATGCATACGACTAAAGGATGTCCAGCTTAAGTCGCTACCGGGTGAGATAGAAATGCTTTAGGATCTAGCGTCCCCGTTCGCTAGACACGCGCCTTTGGATCAAACATTTTGAAAATAGCAGCACCATCCTTTTACCGCGCAACATGGAAACACTGTGTTCAAGGATATTCCAGGTTAGTGCCGTTCGAGCACACTGAAAGAGGCCAAACCAATGCCTAGCAATACGGGCGACACTGATACAATTTCCGATCTCAAAAACAAGCGAAGCGGCGACGATCACAACCCAACACCCTCAGCATACGCCATTAGCGATAAAGAACGTGCCATCATCAACGCGGCAAGAGAGATATTTCTTGAGAATGGTTTTGATGGAGCAAGCATGGATACGATTGCGATTACGGCGGGTGTCTCAAAGCGCACCGTCTATAATCGTTTCCAATCCAAGGAAAAACTCTTTGCTGCAACGATTGAAGAGACCTGTAAGCGTATCCTTCCGGTAAGTGTAGATACGCTTGATATCAGTGAACCGATTGAAAAAGTTGTGAGAGTCCTTGCAGAGAAAATTCTAAGGGGCTTGCTCCAACCTGATGTTATTTCGCTGCGTAGAATTGCAACCTTCGAAGCCGGCCGCAAACCAGAGGTTGGACAAAGCTTTCTAGAACATGGTCTTCACTTTATGCTGAACTCTAGCGCTGATATGTTAGGCAAAGTTGCAGAGGCGAATAACCTTAAAATCGATGATACGTATACTGCCGTTTGCCAATTAGGCGCGCTACTCACTGAACCTCTCTATTCGGAGATGCTGTTCGGCGCGGTTCCGCAAGACCTTGATGCAGCCGTTGAGAAGCAATTAGCGGGAGCGCTCAAAATGTTCTGGAATGCCTACGGCGATGGGCGCTTCGGCCTAGAACCTTCCGCGTTCCAATAGAATAAGAACGCGGCTCTAAGTCGTTGTTTTGTCGCGCTTCTTTTGCGGATAACCGCACACACTTATCCGCGAAGCGCTCTAGAGAATCAGGACGTTTGACGAAAGCGTCGCCACTTCAATTGTTATCCAGGCGCTAATTTAAAGCCGCTCCGTTTCAGATTGAGTGACTGAGCGGCTTTAGGTCTTTATTTTTGCGCATTTCCTGGCGCGTGGGCTGGCAACCACTTGAGCTGGAAATGCTTGTCTTATGACTTTTCCGCCGATAACCAAACGGGCGACCAAACTGTTTATCCTATGCTCAGTACCACCTCACGCACGGTTCACACAAATATTCGACAGAATGAAGGGTTGTATTTCCCAAATAAAAAACGCAGGTCCTAAGGACCTGCGTTTTCTCTGTTATTCTTGGTTCGAAAAGTCTATTCGAACGAAATCATCACTTCTGTACGACGGTTGAGTGGCTCACGTGTTCCGTCTGGGGTTGCCTTGGCAAGATTATTCTCGCCATTTGCTTCCGTACGAATACGATCAGCAGGGACACCGTTCGCAATCAGAGCGTCACGAACAACCGCGGCACGACGTTGTGAAAGTCGTTGGTTGTAAGCTGCACCACCAGAAGTATCTGTGTTACCAGCAACCACGACCGTCTCGATGTCGCCGCTTAGCGCACGAGATGCCGCTTCTTGGATCAACGAAGACGCTTCACGGGTCAGATTTGACTTGTTGTAGTCAAAGTAAACAGTGAAGTTAACGGGATCCAGCGTTACGACTTCTTCGACCTGCGGTGGGCACTCAGCTGTAACAGGTACGCTTGACCCATCCCAACAGTCCTTGAATTCAACCGATGCTGCAGGTGCGCCAAAGTAGAACCGCAAGGCACCAAAGACTGAGTGGTTGATGTAAGATGATTCAACAATCGTGTTCGCCGCCGCGGCACCAATCGTTCCGGTAAAGGCGGCATCTTCTGCCTGAAGGTAACGATAGGACACGTCAAATGCGACCTGATCAGAAAGAGGAATTTCGAAACCAGCAATCGCTTGTCCGACAACACCGCTTTCCCCGTCGTTAACCGTAAGGCCCGTTGGGCTCGTCCCGTTAAATTCGCCGATGATCCGCGAGTAGCCGACGCCACCACCAATGTAAGGGGTAATGAAATCAACAATGTCGAGTTCGTAAATCAAGTTCACAACAGCGACATGACTTTCCAGCTGACCGGTGAAACCAGCACCGTCGATGAATGAACCAAGACCGCCTTGGCCATCGAGTGCGATGAACCGTGCATCATTGTTACGATAAGAATATTCGAGTTCAGCACGGAACCCATTGCCAAGTGACTTACCAACGGCACCAAGAACGCCAAAACCGCCATCATAGTCGGCGTCGGTATCCGTCAAGAAACCACCACCAGTGATTTCTGTATCGAGGTCTGGGTTCATAATGGTATACCCAGCACCAATGGTGCCATACCAGCCATCGCCAGCAAAAGCCGCCGGTGCAGTCAAGATTGACGCCGCGGCCGCCAAAAGAGTCGTCTTCAACTTCATGAGGTCCCCTCCAGTAAAAATTCGCGTACAACACGTCTCAAGCGCGCTTCGGCAGCTTCATAAGTCTTTACAGCTTTTGTTGCTTTAACAAAAGTCAAAATAAAGTAGTTTCCAAGACTTTAACAATAGCGTGGCCAAAATGTTCCATCAACGTGCAACAGCATAGTTTTTTCAAGAAATAACGCGTTTTTTGGCTTATTTGGCGCCAAAACCGCGTGCCTTTTGTCAATAAAAGCCAGTATATCGACTTTAATGCGGTTTCAGCAGCCTAGAGTTAATGAAATGCTAACGTTACAAGAAGCGTCGTGCCAAGCCGCTTTATTGGGATGACGTTGCTGATTAACCACAGGGTAACGGGGCTTTTTTTCCCGTTTTACGCGATAAGCGCGATTTCACCTCTGCTCGCCTGTCCATTTAACGCATCATAGGGCGCATTTTGCGCGAGCGCTGCCGCTGCAATCCTATCTCTTGGCCCGTTGAAAATGCTTTGCGTTTCGCCCCCATCTTTTTCAGTGCGTTCAATTTCTCGCTCAGCGCGCCTCAATTCACGAAGTTCGCCACGCGCATCGGCTTGGGTTGAACGCGCCTGTTGCGCAATCGTTCTATCAGCCGTTGATGGCTCAGCGGGCGCCAGTGCCGCAGAGATCACAACGTCCATTTTGGCAATGGTCGCTTCGGGGTCTCCGCTGATTGGCGATACATCGATGGGGACCTGACCGCCTATGGCATATCGTTGACCATCAGGACCTTTTTGATAGTCGTATGAAATGGAGCCAGCATATTGACCAGCAACATTCTTGTGGGCCTGTTCATGCGCACGAACCTCACGATCGCGCGCTCTGAGATCAGCCACGACCCGGCGCTCTTCTTCCGACAGCCCTTGCGGATTGCTCTGATCAATTTCTCGGGCGTTATTATCGACCGTCGGCAGAGCATTGGCCGTCTGATCAACGACGCTTTGGGCGCGCAAGCGTTCCGCACTCTGAACTTGACGTATTGGCCTAGAAAATGTGGGTGCGTTTAAGGGTTCCCCGTTTGCCGGTACGGCCGGGGATTCAAGTTGACGCGACGCTGCTGGACGCAGCGCAACGCCAAAAGGTGTCGCTCCAACGCCAATCATAACGTTGTGAGCGTACAAACGAAATATTTATAGTACGTTAGGAAACGTCGTTAATTCGTTACCATTAATCGTCGGCATTTCGCTTTAGATTGGAAGACCCCTTTTCCCCGAAACTGATGTCGCAACATTGCATTACGACTAGTCTTTACAATTACTCAAAGACCTTACAATTGAGTTACCGAGAGCGGCTGGCCGATGGTCAAACGATAACTAAAATCAATCAAGAGCTATCGATAGCGCGTCAACAACAACAGATATCGATCCTAAACGGACGATTAACCACCTTCCTCATCTGACGCGGTGCCAATACTTTTTTCCTTCTCCCAAAGCGGTTGCGGTACATCGAGACGGCTTGCCTCAACCCGCGCTGCAACAAAGAGAAAATCCGATAGCCGATTGAGGTACATCAAAGCGTGCTTGCATTTATCGCCCACACCCTCCGCCGTCGCTACATAATCAACGCCGCCCCGCTCAACCCGACGGCAGACCGTGCGTGCCACATGCAACCAAGCGACAATCGGCGCTCCACCCGGGAGGACAAATTCCTTAAGCGGCGGCAGATCAGCATTGTGCTCATCAATAGCTGTATCAAGGCGCGCGACATGGCGCTCGCTCAAAACCGTTGTACCCGGAAAACAAAGTGCACCGCCAAGGTCAAAAAGATCGTGCTGAACACCCTCCAATACGGATCGCACCGATGCACCAGGGGCATTGGAGACAACCACACCAATCCAGGAATTGAGCTCGTCAACATCGCCAAGAAAATTGACGCAGACGTCGCTTTTCCCAACGCGCTGACCATCGCCCAATGATGTCTGCCCTCCATCACCCCCACGCGTTACAATCTTTGACAGACGATTTCCCATAGACGCCACCTTTCTGCAGTCATTAATAGCCAAATCGTATAAAACTACTCAGCCGGTTGTTCTTTACGTTGCGGATGAACGCCCGCGGCGGAAGGTTCTCCAATTTCGGATGCACCGGCAAGGGGTTGCGGATCATCCGTAAGGGTATCAAGGTGCATGCGTCGGTTCACGAATGGCGATATCGCGAGCAGTCCAATACCGAAAACAACAGCAAGCCATCCGACATTGGAATAGACCCCGAGGACAACACTTTCCCCATCAGGACCGGTCGCCGCTGTCGCCTGAGCAATTAATGCAGCAACCGCATTGCCTGCCCCTGATGCCAGAAACCAAGTGCCCATGATCAACCCGACCATGTTTGGAACAGATAAACGCGTCATTGCCGATAGCCCGACAGGAGACAGACAAAGCTCACCCATCGTATGCAAAAGATAGATTAGAAAAATAAAGATAACCGGCGTGAGTGATGATGAGATATTCGCGCCCCCGACCAACACTAAAAAGCCAAGGCCCAAAAGTATCACACCAACACCAAACTTCTGAGGCGCTGTGGGTTCCAGGCCCTTTTTCCCAAGAAAGATCCACAGCATCGCAAAAAGCGGTCCAAGCAAAACAATATAAATTGCGTTAAGGGATTGAAAAACCGAAGGAACAATTTCCTGTCCGAAAATCCGCCGATCAACTTGCTCATCTGTGTAGATATTAAGGGAGGAACCAGCCTGCTCAAATAATCCCCAAAAAAGAATTTGTATGGAGATGAGAAATAGAGCCGCAAAGATCCGATCCCGCGCATGTGGTTCAAGCGTGGTCACTGAACGAAAGGTAATATAGCCAACAGTCACAGCTCCCGTAATCATGAGAAGGATATTGACGGTATCTTGCGCGCGAACAGCCCACCAAACAAAAACTGTCGCGGCAAGCGTACCAATATAAATGAGATGTTCAGTGGTCAGCACACCGATACGCTTTTGGTTTAAAACAGCGGGATTGCGGGGCTCACCAGCGCCCTGCAGGAGAGGTTTGCCCCAAATAAATACGACCAGACCAGCAAGCATGCCAATTCCTGCGAGACCAAAGCCATATTTCCAGCCAAATGTCTCCCCCAAATACCCCGCTAAAAGCGCACCAAACGCGGCACCCAAATTAATGCCCACATAAAAAAGCGTGAAGGCGCCATCGCGGCGTGGATCTGTTTTCGTATAGAGCTCACCGACAATTGACGAGATGTTGGCCTTTAGAAAGCCAACCCCTACAATGATCAAAGCAAGCGATAGATAAAAGATATTCAGAACGGCGGGATCTGCCGTTCCACCAGCAACGACTGGGTCCCCTTCTATCGCCATTCCAGCGTGGCCAAGCACGAGGAGGATTGCCCCGATTAGAACGGCTCGACGTTGACCCAAAAACCGATCAGCCAGTGTTCCGCCAATGACAGGGGTTATGAATACGAGTGTCGTATAAGCGCCGTAGAGGCCATAGGCATCCTGAAGATCGAACAGAAAATGCTTGGTCAAATAAAGGACTAAAAGAGCGCGCATTCCATAATAAGAAAAACGCTCCCACATCTCTGCAAAGAACAGGATGTAAAGACCACGCGGATGATCGCGCATCTGGAATAGCGCCAAGCTAAGGCCACACAAAGCGATGCCGGCTAAAACGATATAAAACATAGTACCAATTATACCCTGCGTTGATTTATTGATGCACCGATGAAACGCGCGCCAAGACAGTCATGCTGGATAACGCTAGGCGTCCGATCGCCCTGCCGGAATTCGGGATTCCCACATGAATTCAGAACGGTATGAGTCAATTTGTCGAAAACATTATTTCGCTGAAGCAACTAAATGACCTGCCGCGTCGGATTTGGAGTTTCTATTCAGACTTTTCGATATATCAGCGGGGATTTTGCTCGGACGCAAGCCCTATAGGTTTAGGAATCAACAATGCGGCAACATGGTTCAATATCAACCCAAGGGAGCCTGATCGCGAAAACAAAGATCAAAAGTATCTGATTACCGTCGATCTGAAGCACCCCATGCTGTTGAGGAATACGCGTTTTTAAAAATGAGGACAAAGCACTGAAAGCGGCAGGCTCAAATACGACCACCTCAAAAGCAACCAATAAGCAGCGTTTGAGCAGATGTCGGTCGGTTTATAACAGGTAAACGCCAGAGGCGTGCACCATCACCGGGACAAACCAGCGGTATTCAACCCCTTTACGCCTGCATCGTCCAGCCTTCGACGCCCATAGCCGCCTGGCGCACCGCTTCTGAGCGCGTCGGATGAGCGTGACAGGTGCGTGCAATATCTTCAGAGGCACCCCCAAATTCCATCACACTGACGACTTCAGCAATAAGCTCGCCGGCACCCGGCCCGATGATATGGGCGCCGAGTATTTTATCGGTTTCTGCGTCAGCCAGGATTTTTGCAAACCCATCCGTCTCGTGATTGGTTTTGGCACGGCTGTTTGCGGCAAAAGGAAATTTTCCAGACTTGTATGAAACGCCAGCTGCTTTTAGCTCTTCTTCCGTTTTACCAACTGACGCGACCTCAGGGTAACTATAAACAACATTGGGTACGGTATCGTAATTCACGTGCCCTGGCTTGCCAGCAATAAGCTCAATACAGGCAACGGCATCATCTTCGGCTTTGTGCGCCAGCATCGGCCCGTGTATACAATCGCCAATGGCCCAAACACCTGGCACATTCGTTCGGAAGTGGTCGGTTAAGATAAAGCCACGATTATCGGTCGCAACGCCAATGCGCTCAAGGCCTAACCTTTCTGTATACGGACGTCGACCAATCGCGACGAGCACCACGTCTGCGTCCAAAACCTCTTGTTCACCACCATCGGCAGGTTCAATCGAAACCTTCGTTTTGGTTTTCAATTTCTGAACGCCGGTCACTTTCGATTTCAGTTTAAAGTTCATGCCTTGTTTTTTAAGAATGCGTTGGAAGTTTTTTGACACTTCGCCATCCATGGTTGGCAGGATCCGATCGAGGAACTCAACAACCGTCACTTCCGCACCAAGTCGGCGCCATACTGACCCAAGTTCCAAGCCAATAACGCCGCCACCGACGAGCACCATATGCTTTGGCACGGACGGTAGCGCGAGCGCCCCGGTTGAAGACACCACTTGTTTTTCATCGATATCGACGCCAGGAAGCGGGGTCACTTCGGACCCCGTTGCGATGATGATATGACTTGTTTCAAGATCGGTGGTTGTTCCATCGCCTGCCGTGACACGCACCTTGCCCGGCTCTACGATTTCGCCAGCACCGAGATATACTTCGGCCTTATTCTTTTTCATAAGATACTCAACGCCCTTCGTGAGCCCCTCAACCGCGTCATCCTTTTGCGCGAGCATCTTAGGGAGGTCGAGCGAAACGCCATTCGTCTTTATACCGAAGTTCGCAAAGTCCTTCACCGCGACTTCATAAAGCTCGGAAGCATGGAGGAGGGCCTTGGAGGGAATACAGCCCACATTCAGGCACGTTCCACCGAGCTTTCCCGTATCCCGTTTTTCAATAATCGCAGCCTTTAAGCCGAGCTGCCCTGCGCGAATTGCAGCGTTATAGCCACCGGGGCCTGCGCCAATGACGATGACATCATATTTCTCACTCACTGACTTTCTCCGTAGTATATTGGACGCCATTTACAAATGGACGCTCTTGAGAAAAAGCATCCCTATAAATCCAGTAAGAGCCGTTGTGGATCTTCGAGATTTTCTTTCACACGGACAAGGAACGTCACAGCGCCCTTTCCATCGATGATGCGATGGTCATAGGACAAAGCGAGATACATCATAGGCCGGATAACGATGTCATCGCCAACGACAACCGGCCGCTTTTCAATGCGATGCATACCGAGAATACCCGACTGTGGCGGGTTCAAAATTGGTGTCGACATGAGCGACCCATAGACCCCACCATTTGATATTGTGAATGTTCCGCCTTGCATGTCGTCGAGACCTAACGATCCGTCGCGGGCACGACGGCCAAAGTCATTAATCTCAGCCTCGACAGTTGCCAGGGACTTCATGTCGGCGTCCCGCAAAACGGGCACAACAAGTCCTTTATCGGAACCGACGGCAACACCAATATCATAATGGTTTTTATAAATGATCTCAGCACCATCAATTTCGGCATTAACGTCCGGCACTTCCTTCAAGGCGTGGACACAGGCTTTCACAAAGAACGACATAAAGCCCAGTTTAACGCCATGCTTCTTTTCAAAGAGCTCTTTGTACTGATTACGTAGATCCATGACAGCTGACATGTCAACGTCATTGAATGTCGTGAGCATGGCAGCGGTATCTTGCGCCTCTTTAAGGCGACGCGCGATGGTCTGGCGCAAGCGGGACATTTTTACCCGCTCTTCGCGCGGCCCTAAATCCACGGACGGCGCCGGCGCTTTTGATTTTGCACCGATGGCGCCTAACGCATCGCCTTTTGTGACCCGGCCGTCTTTACCCGTTCCCGAAATGGCATTGGCATCGAGACCGTGCTCATTTACAACCCGGCGCGGCGCTGGCGACAACGTGGAAGAAGCCGCAGTTGCCGCTGGCTGCACGTCAGAACCATTTGCCGGTGCCACAGCCCCATTTGACGCCATCGTTGATGGGGCAGCCCCAGCGCTTGCCCCTTTCTCGATGACAGCAATGACAGCGCCAACCTCGACCGTATCCCCTTCCTGCGCACGGACCTCACGCACGATACCCGCAACAGGCGCCGCAACGTCCATGGCGGCTTTATCGGTTTCAAGCGTTACTAACGGATCATCTGCTGCAACTGTATCACCAACCGACTTCAGCCATTCACCAATATCAGCCTCGGTCACCGATTCCCCGCCTTCGGGAACAACCACATCGACCATCTCGCCGCGGGTGCCAGACGCCGCGCCAGCTGTAGTCGTGTCAGCGGCGGGCGCGTCAGGCGCGTTTGATGTCTTACTTGGCGTTGCGGCGGTCACGGCCTCGCCACCACCCTCACCAATTCGCCCGAGTAAGGCGTCGACTTCGACCGTATCCCCCTCATTAGCAACAATCTCAGTCAGGACACCGGCCGCGGGCGCGGGGGCTTCAACAGAGACTTTGTCCGTTTCCAGCTCAACAACAGGTTCATCGGCTGATACCTGGTCACCCACCGACTTCAACCATTTCGCGATTGTCGCCTCGGTAACCGATTCTCCGAGAGTCGGGACCCTAATTTCAGTACCCATCGAAAGTGCTCCCATTTCCCGCGCCATTGATGATACCGCGCGGTTTTGTTTGCGAAGATCTTCGCGTCTCTTTTGGTCAGCCTGATGCCGTTTTATGACAAGGCTGAAAGTTGGTTTCCATCGTAATCTGATTTTGAAACGGCGCCCAGAAAACCGTCTAAGACGATGAAATCCGGAACCGAGACAAATGTAAAAGTTTCTTAGGGGCAATAGAGTTCGAAAAATTTCCGATCCAAACCTCGAAACAAACCGGCGATTATAGCTATATCGTCAGCGCATCATTCAAGAACGCATCTAATTCCTTTTTGTGCTGGGACATAAGTCCCGTAGCGGTTGATGCTGACGCTGGTCGCCCCACATAGCGCGCACGTGGGCACTTTGCGTCAATTTGATTAAGTGTCCATTCAATGTTGGGTTCAATGAAAGACCACGCACCCATATTCTTAGGCTCTTCCTGACACCATACCATATCCGCGTGCTTGAAGCGGCTTAGCTCTTTAATCATGGATTGCACCGGATACGGATAAAATTGCTCTACCCGCATTAGATAGATATCATTCACGCCGCGCGCTTCGCGTTCTTCGAATAAGTCATAATAGACTTTACCAGAACAGATCACGACCCGCTTAATCTTATTGTCAGCAACAAGCTTGGTATTAGAATCTTTCTGATATTCAGCATCATCCCATAAAACGCGATGAAAAGATGAACCGGGGCCCATCTCCTCAATGGTCGATACACATTTTTTATGCCGCAAAAGCGACTTTGGTGTCATCATCACCAGCGGCTTGCGGAAGTCACGCATCATCTGACGACGTAAGATATGGAAATAATTCGCAGGCGTTGTACAGTTGGCGACCTGCATATTATCCTGGGCGCACATCTGCAGGTAACGCTCAAGACGCGCTGATGAATGCTCTGGCCCTTGTCCTTCGTAGCCATGGGGTAGAAGAAGCACGAGCCCGGACATCCGCAGCCACTTCCGCTCACCGGATGAAATGAACTGGTCAACCATCACCTGAGCGCCATTGGCAAAATCACCAAACTGCGCTTCCCATAAAACCAGGCATTGCGGGTTCGCCAATGAATAACCGTATTCAAATCCCATCACCGCGAATTCGGATAGGTTCGAATCATGGACTTCAAAATTTCCCTCAGCCCCATTGAGATATTTAAGGGGCGTGTAGGTTTGCTCGGTTTCCTGATCGATGAAAACCGAATGACGTTGCGAGAAGGTCCCGCGGCGCGAATCCTGACCGGACAACCGGACCCCATATCCGTCAAGCAGGAGTGTTCCAAAGGCCAATGCCTCGGCACTGGCCCAGTCAATATTTTTGCCAGAGGCAAAATTCTCGCGACGCTGCTGTAAAACACGCTGCAGTGTTTTGTGAACTTTTACTTCAGGAGGATGCGAACAAGTTTGCTCCCCAACGGACTTCAGCGTTTCTATGTCGAGAGCGGTTTTCCCACGACGATCATCATCCACCGGTGGCTTAAAGCCTGACCACTCCCCATCAAGCCAATCGGCTTTTTTGGGCTCGAAGTCTTTTGCCGCTTCAAATTCGTCCTCAAGGAAGTCGCGAAATTTAGCGCGCTCCATGTCATCATATTTGTCGTCGATGACACCCTCAGCCACAAGGCGCTCCGCATACCGCTTACGTGCGGTCGGATGTGTCTTGATCTTTTTGTACATTAAGGGTTGCGTAAAGCTTGGCTCGTCCCCTTCATTATGTCCAAAGCGACGATAGCAGAACATGTCAATGACAACATCTGCGCCAAACTCTTGACGAAACTCAGTTGCAACTTTTGCCGCAAAGACCACTGCTTCTGGGTCATCACCATTAACGTGAAAGATTGGTGCTTCAACCATCTTTGCAACGTCTGATGGATAGGGCGATGAACGCGCAAATTTCGGACTGGTCGTGAAGCCAATCTGATTATTGACAATGAAATGGATGGTCCCGCCGGTGCGATATCCGCGCAGTCCCGAAAGGCCAAAGCACTCCGCGACTATCCCCTGCCCTGCAAAAGCCGCATCACCATGCAGGAGAAGAGGCAACACATGGCCGCGTGTATCAGAGGCTTTATGCTCGGTAATCCGATCTTGCTTAGAGCGACACTTCCCGAGAACAACCGGATTGACAGCTTCGAGGTGCGAAGGATTTGCCGTCAGCGACAAATGCACCGCATTACCATCAAACTCACGATCCGACGAAGCGCCGAGATGATATTTAACGTCGCCCGAGCCGCCCACATCGTCGGGCGTTATCGAGCCGCCGCGGAACTCGTGGAAAATCTGTGTGTATGGTTTCCCCATCACCGCCGCTAAGACATTAAGGCGCCCGCGATGGGGCATGCCAATAATAATCTGTTGTACGCCAAGCGCGCCGCCACGTTTTATAATTTGCTCAAGCGCCGGAACGGTTGCCTCCGCGCCATCGAGACCAAAACGTTTCGTTCCAACATACTTCGTATGCAGAAAGTTTTCGAACCCTTCCGCCTCGGTCATTTTGTTGAGAATTGCGAGCTTTCCCTCACGGGTAAACGAAATCTCTTTATCACGCCCTTCAATGCGACGCTGCAGCCAAGCCTTTTGCGCCGGATCCGTGATTTGCATAAACTCTACAGCGAATGTGCCGCTATATGTTCGTTTCAGGATTTCAAGAATTTCTGTGAGCGTTGCCGTCTCAAGCCCTAGGACATTATCGATAAAAATTGGCCGATGCATGTCCTCTTCGGTAAACCCATAGGTGAATGGATCTAATTCCGGATGTGACGCGCCCGTTGAAAGCTTCAACGGGTCAAGGTCAGCAATCAGATGACCTCTAATCCGATAGGCTCGAATCAGCATCAAAGCGCGAAGACTATCTCGCGTTTCTTTTTGAACCTGTTCTTCGCTTAGCGTTCCACGCGCCGCGATCTTATCGGCAATGTCTTTTGCCGTTGCGCCGTCAAAGCCGCCCTCCCAATTGGTATCAAAGGCGGCCGTCATTTCACCGTTTGGAAGAGGTGGCCAGTCAGGCCTTTTCCAACTCGGCCCAGGTGCCGTGGCTTGATCGACGCTCGCCGCTCCATTCAGATTGGCCGAACCGTTTGACGACATGGCGCCATGACTAGCAGCGCCATTAGTGCCCGATGCCGCGAACAGCCTTTGCCAGTCTTCAGAGACTGACGCAGGATTATTCAAATACCGCTCATACTGAGCATCAATATAAAGGGCGTTCCCACCAGAAAGGGCCGTGAGGCTCTCATCGGAGAGGGATCCTGTTGATGAAGGTGCGGGGCCCATTTTTTGGCCGTCGCCAGAGTTCGCCATCGCGTACACCAAATAGACTACAGAGGACAAAGCTATCTATTCAAATAGTCGAATAGCCTAGCGATTCAATGGTTAGATTGTTATCGATGATAGTGTGAAAAACGTTTATTTTTTAAGAAGTTCGAGCAGCGTCCGTCCCATGGCCGCTGGGGTCGGCGAAACGGTGATGCCAGCAGATTTCATTGCCTCAATTTTTGCTTCCGCCGTATCATCGCCGCCAGAAACAATAGCCCCAGCGTGACCCATGCGCCGCCCCGGAGGCGCCGTTACGCCAGCAATAAAACCAACGGTTGGTTTTTTGATTTTATTTTCGGAAAGAAACAGTGCCGCATCCGCTTCGGCGGAGCCACCGATCTCACCGATCATAATAATTGAATGCGTGTCATCGTCAGCGAGAAAGAGCTCTAACACATCGATGAAGTCGGTCCCTTTAACAGGGTCTCCGCCGATCCCCACACAGGTCGACTGCCCAAGGCCGGCAACAGTGGTCTGATGCACGGCCTCATATGTCAGCGTGCCGGAACGCGAGACCACTCCCACATGACCATCTTTGTGAATATGCCCGGGCATAATGCCAATTTTGCATTCACCTGGTGTGATGACCCCCGGACAGTTGGGTCCAACAAGGCGCGACGCGGACCCCTCAAGGGCACGTTTCACCTTCACCATGTCCTGGACCGGAATGCCTTCGGTGATACAAACGATGAGCGGTATTTCTGCCGCAATCGCCTCTAAAATAGAATCGGCAGCGAAGGCGGGCGGCACATAAACGACCGACGCATCAACCCGAACAGCGGATTGTGCTTCGCTCACCGTATTAAAGACGGGCAACTCCGCTCCCTTTACCGGCTCGCCGCCAACCCAAGTTTGCCCGCCCTTGCCTGGCGTAACACCGCCAACCATTTTTGTGCCGTAAGCAATGGCCTGTTCAGTGTGAAATGTCCCTTGGCTGCCGGTGAGACCCTGACAGATGACATTTGAATTTTTATCGACAAGGACAGCCATGGGTTCTCCCGCTTAATAATTTGAATTTGCGATGGTGTTACGAGTCGTCTTAGCCGCGCCGCAGCAAGCCGGCAACCAACTTGATGCGCTGCGTTCGCTAAAACAAGCAACACCGCCAAAAACAAAAGGCCTAAGCCAATCAAAACGCTCTAATCAAGCGCCTCTCGTTTGACAAAGGTCACCGCGAAGAGCGGATCGCCATCAAAAATATCCTTTGGTGATTCAACACCCTCGATCATTTTAAAGACACGTGGGGTAATCGAGCCTTCCATACGATATCCTTTTTCCGCCATACGACCGCGGTGGAATTCAAGAGCAGCCGCCGTAAATTCGCGAGCAAGAATAGTGATGCGTTCTGGTTCTTCGGCCATCAGAGGAGTCCTTTAAAGTTGTAGATTATCCGAACGCATTGACGCCGGCTTTCTAAAATTGACTAATATGGGCGCAGGACTGCCTTGTCCATTGGCTGATGGCAAATCACGGCAGCCTGCAATGGTATTAAATACACACACCGTAAGCCAAAACTGATGAAGGGCAACGTGTTCTTGTTGTGCGTATCGGTTGGGGCGTTGGGGAAACAAAATGGTTAAACGGGTTTTATCCATCGACGGCGGCGGCGTTCGGGGCATTGTTGCCGCCGTGCTCTTGGACGCCATGGACCAAGAATACAGTCTCGCCGGAGGCAATGGGCCGGTGACGGACCGCTTTGATGTTATTGCCGGAACATCCACAGGCGCCATTATCGCTGCTGGCCTCGCCCTGCCCAATGACCGTGGTAGTAGACCGCGGCGCTCGCCGTCAGATCTTCGCACGCTCTACCGTGAGCGGGCGCGTAAAATATTTCCGATGCGATTTTGGAGTCGCGTTCCGGTTATCGGTCGCCTGCGCCAGTTTTTTGGACCGCTCTACGCGAATGAAGCCCTATTGCGTGTTTTGGAAAGCGAACTCGGCGACGACGACTTTCAAGACCTTCGACGCAATCTCCTTATCTCATCATACTCAATCGACCCCCGGGGCACTGCGTTTTTCAGGGGTGGACCAGGCTATCGCGAACTTCAATTACCAGAGGGGATTACACCGCCCGCCCACGGCGTTCGCGTGGTTGATGCCGTGGCAGGCTCGGCATCGGCACCAACATTTTTTCCACCGCACCGGATAAAAAATCGCCATACGGGAAAATATCAAACCGTCATTGATGGCGGCGTCTTCCTTAACGATCCAGCGCTGCTTGCGCTTGCCGAAGCAAAAATGCTGTTTCCGGGCGACGACATCGAAGTTGTTTCGATCGGTACCGGACGGGTGACGGAGACATATCCTTTCGAAAAAGCACGCGGCTGGGGGTTCTTTGAGTGGCTGTCGCCCATTGGCCGCTATCGCACACCCCTCATCTCAGCGATTTCCGATGGACAGACACGCGCCGTCAGTGCGCAAATGAAAAAGCTCATCGGTGATGATTATCACCGTTTCGATTATGACTTATCACTGGGCTATGGCTCGCCCAATCTTGACGATGCGTCACGACGCAATATGAAGCGTCTTGAACTCGGCGCCATGAAAATGGCCGATGAAATGCGTCCAGATTTGCGCCGACTTGTGGATACCATGATCTAAGGCCGCTCCGTTTCAAACACAATCACTGAACGGTTTTCAATCGTTTCTAGCCGAAATGCGCGCGGTTCGGCGCCGGTTCGGATATCATCGCAAATATGCAAAAATAAAGTCTTACAGCAGCGCTTTAATTTCATTTGCAATTGCACTGCTGTAGACTTGAGCAACCTAAAACACCTCCGTTTTAATTGGAATCAGATCGGCGCTTTAGGTTGTTGATTTTACGCATTTCCTTAACGCCAACCGCAAACACTTGGCTTGGAAATTATTTAAACCAACGCGGGTTGTGCCTCACGGCGCGTTTTCCAGCGATCGAAGTGTTCCCAAACGCCTTCGTCACCGTGCCATTCCCCTTTGGTTGCCGCTTTAGAATACTCCGTAGCCCGCGCTTCAAAAAAGTTTGCGTGCTCAACGCCATTTAAAATTTCGGTAAGCCAAGGAAGAGGGTGTTTCTCAATGCCATAAAGCTTCGGCAATTCCAGCTGCCCAAGGCGCCAGTCAGCAATATACCGAATATACTGTTTGATATCGTTCGCATTCATGCCTTCGACATCACCCATCTCAAACGCGAGATCGATAAACTTATCTTCAAGGCCGACAACCGTGCGGCAGCATTCGACGATATCATCAGCAACGGACTTAGTAATGCAGCCGGTCTCTTTCGCAAATGCATGGTAAAGCTTGATCATGCCTTCACAATGCAAACTCTCGTCACGGATTGACCAGGTTACGATCTGCCCCATGCCCTTCATTTTATTGAAGCGCGGGAAGTTCATCAGCATAGCGAATGATGCGAACAGCTGCAGTCCTTCGGTAAAAGCACCGAACATCGCAACCGTGCGGGCAATATCCTCAATCGTATCAACGCCAAATTCCTGCATGTAATTATGCTTATCCGCCATCTCCTCATATTCCAGGAAAGCCGAGAATTCTGATTCGGGCATACCGATGGTTTCAAGCAAAAGGGCATAGGCGGCGATGTGAATCGTCTCGATATTCGAGAAGGCCGACATCATCATTTTGACTTCGGTCGGCTTAAAGACACGGGCATAACGCTCCATGTAGTTATCGTTCACTTCCACATCAGACTGCGTAAAGAAGCGGAATATCTGAGTGAGAAGGTTACGCTCCCCATCGGTGAGTTTGTTAGCCCAGTCCTTACAGTCCTCGCCGAGCGGCACCTCTTCCGGCATCCAGTGGACCTGTTGCTGACGCTTCCAAAAATCGTGCGCCCAGGGATAACGGAACGGCTTGTATGCGAAGGATGGGGTCATCAATCCTGGCAGGGACTTGTCACCAATTAGGGACTTATCAGCAATAATGGGGGCGGACGCGTCTGGCATTGGGCGAACTTTCTATTCTGTCGGCCAATAGTACCGGCCAAAGGTTGGCGGCTCTATCGGTCGAAGGTTTGACTTTCTGTCGATGCGTAAAGCGGTCGATGGTTTTGGTTGGTTACGTTTCTTACCCCATATATTGCGTCTCGTTTGGGCATTAACGCAACCCCTTGTGCTTCAAATGGGGAAGACTCAAGAAGGTCTCCCCACCTTTCCCCCAGATCATTGGGGAAAGGTAGAGTTTAGAGGCGGGCCCATACGGTCATACCAAAAATTCGAAATCACATTCTTCGATAGTAGTGGTTCGCTTCGAAAATAATCGTGTGATGGCCAGCCGTTTCGCCAATATTAAAGAGCATTTGAGCGTCGTCGAAGCCCCATGCCCAGAAGCAGTGTCGCAGCAATCAAACAGGGTTCTCCCCCGTCGATCGAAACCATATTCCCGAAATTGCATGGGACGCTCGGTCGCAAGGGACGCAGACGATTGGCACCGTTTTCAGCCTGAACTTTTAAAGTGATCATCTTGTGTGATTCGGTCGCTGCTGACCCATCGATCAAAAATGTCTAAAGCGCCGCCGTTTCAATTGGAATCAGAAGGGCGCTTTAAGTCGTTCATTTTACGCATTTCCTTAACGCCAACCGCACACACTTGGCTTGGAAATGCTTTAAGGCTTTTTCGCGTATGCAGCGGCCAGAAAAACAGTCCATAACGCTCCGGCCAAGCCAAACCATGTGAGTGCGTATTCAAAATGGCGATTGGAAAACTCTAAGCGCGTCACACCACCCTTTGGCCATTGAGACGGATTTTCTTCTCCGAAACTGTCCACATAAACGGGAGCAGCCTCAATGCCTGCACTGGCTGCAAAGTCATTTGGGCGTCGCGCGTGCCAGACATTCGCGTCAATATCATTTGGTGGCTTCAAAAAACCGGCGATTCCCGCCGCCTGTTCTGGTGCACGAAACAACCCCGCGAGGCTGACTGTCCCATCAATCATACTATCTTTTCTTCGCTCCGCGTCTTTGACGGCTTGAGGCACAAATCCTCGATTGACGTAAACATAGGGCGGGATGCCTTGTGCAACGATTGTTGCTTCAAGCGGCGTGAAAACATAGTAACCTGGCATGCCGTCATATGATCCAAAAAGGTGCGCTTCCAGATCGTGGCGAAAGACACCCTCTAACGCGACCGGCACATATTCCTGATCAATTCCGTTTTGCCAATTTTGCAACGCCAGTGCGAATGCGCCGGGTTCAGATGATGCCCGCGCCTCTGCCTTTGCAATAAGATCCCGTTTCCACTCGAGGCGGTGCAGCTGCCATTGACCCAGCGATACAAGAATGGCCGTAGATACAAGCACAGCAAGCAACTGGACAGGCCGTGCTGACAGCCGTTTCCCTACGGTCGTTATACGTGAAAAAAACGGCACCTATTTGAACTCCAGAAAGAAAGCAGATTTTGATCGCCCGAGCTTACGCCGAATAGAACATGACGCAAAAAGTGTGCAATGGTTTTTGCACAATGCAATCATCAAAACTGATAGCGCAGCGAGATGACCCAGTTTTTTAGGTATTTCTCTCGTTACGAGCTCGCCCTTGTTCGATTGCGATAGCCTCTCTTACGAATACCATCGGCAAAGGTTTTTGGACAAAAGGTCTCCTTGGGACATTTGCGCAATGGCGTGTCATCATCTTAATGTGTGACTTCCAAGGTGAAAGAAATTACTGGCACAAGACCAAAGCGGGACCCAATGGGCACGGACCACGTCACCCTTAACGATACGCTTGAGGATTTATTCGGCCTCAGCTTCCGTGCGCTTACAACCGTCAAAACACTCTTTGTGCGACCTAGCGACTACTATGCGGCAGCCATGGTCAAAGATTGGGGGGGCCGCTTCACACCATCAATGCGAATGTGGCTTTCGCTGTTCGCACTTTTGTCTCTCTTGCAGTTCATATGGCTACGAACCGATGGTCCATTGGTTACTGCAACCGCAGCATCGATTTCCGAAGCGGGCATTGTTCTGCCGATCGGAATGACTGTCGATCAATTGAGCCAGCGGATCTATGTGGCAGGCTACTCTGCTTATCCCGTTTTAGCCCTCATCGCACTTACGCTCGGAGGAATGCTGTTCCCATTCTGGGGAGAGAACCACACAAAAGGAACGAAAATCCGGTCAACATTTGCAACCTTAATCCCCAGCACAATCGTTTCTGTTTCTATATTAGTCCTTACAGTAACTTTGTCGACCAGTCAGATCATAATGTTTGTATGGATTCCATGGCTTATTGATGGACTATTCGACTTTACGACCGCCGCGCGCGGTGCCTTTCCCGAGAGCAAAACGATCACCCGACTACTGCGCGCACTTGCTTTGGCGATATGGCTCGGGGTTATCAATTTTGGCGCTTCGATCGCAGCACAAGTCTTTGGACTTGCCTTCCTTCAAATTCAAACAGGCGTGCCGCTGCTCTTTGGTGGTTGAGAAAAACAACCATTCCATTTCCAGTGAAATCGCTGAACGGCTTTTAAGCGCCGTCACTTGCATAGGGAACGGGACGACGCTTTAAGAGTAGTCAATCCACGTCGCTGGCGCGCGTTGCGCGCACCTCTTCGGCTTTGTTGCGAAACTGAAGGGCAATGAGCGTTGCCTTTAAAGGCCTTAACAAGAGGCCGATAAGGACGATTGTTGCGATCGCCGAAATGGCAAATGCCATCGGGATGGACCAATCCCAACTAAATCTGGCGATAAATGCCAATGCGACTGATAAAAATCCCACAATAAAAATAACAAAGACCGCAGGGCCATCACCAGGGTCCGCATTGGCGTAATTAAGGCCGCACACGGAACAATCGCCGCCAAGACGCAGAAATCCGTCGAAAAGTGGACCTTTTCCACGACGCGGGCATCGGCAGCTGAGGCCTGCAAGATAGGGCGATACCCATATGCGGTCATTGGTCATCAACATGAACGCCCTTGGGGCATTGCTTCCCCTAAGATAAAAGGCCTTGGTTTCCAAGCACATAGATAAAGGCAAAGAGAAAGAGCCAAACAACATCGACGAAATGCCAATACCAAGCTGCACATTCAAAACCAAAATGGCGCTCAGGGGTGAAGTGGTCTTTCATAGCCCGCAAAAGGCAAACCAGGAGGAAGATGGTTCCGATGAAGACGTGCAAACCGTGGAAGCCGGTCGACATGAAAAAAGCACCACCATAAATGCCACCGCCAGAGAATTTGAACATCTCAAGCGAGAGCGCCTCGTGATACTCTAGAAATTGGAAAACGGTAAAGATTGCCCCCAAAGCCACCGTTGCCGCCAATCCCTGGATCAGACCCGAACGATCATTTGTCTGCACAGCATGGTGCGCCCAGGTCACGGTCGTGCCGGACATGAGCAAGATCAATGTATTGATCAGCGGCAATCCCCAGGGGGAAAGAGGCTCAACACCCTGTGGCGGCCAAACATTGCCTGTCGCATGGTGCCGCCCATCATTGCCAATATGCGCCGGCTCTCCATTGATATTGAGCATTTGCGTTCCGTCGGTAAGCATCACGGGATCGCTCGCGCCAGGAAATAAGGCCGCACCGAAAAAGGCCCAGAACCAACCAGCGAAAAACATCACTTCCGACGCAATGAACAGCACCATGCCGTAGCGAAGACCGAGACGAATAACGAGTTTGGTATTTTCACCCGTTAAACTTTCGCGGATGACATCACGCCACCAGCCGGCCATCGTAACCAGAACAAGTGTGAACCCCGTGAGAAAGAGCCAATTGCCCTTTATCGAAAACTTGGGCGTTCCATCGGCTTGGAAGCCGCCAAGAACAAGACCTGCTTCCCCAGCACCAGAACGCATCCACATGACAGCGCCAATCATCATCAGTGCCGCAGATAGTGACCCTACGAGAGGCCAAGGTGATGGATTAACCAGATGATAATCGTGTTTGACGTCGCTGCCCGCCATAATTCCCGTCCTTACCAACGATGCGATAACAGCCGCTAGCGCGGTTTAGCCTCTCATGAGGCACTGAAATCAATAAATTTGAGTTTGGTATAGCCTTCCAACGCTTAACGATCCAACCCTTAGGGACTGCTCGCCGAGTGCGACATAACTATCCAGTTTCTTCTATCAACAAGCGGTAAAGGCTTTATCGGGGGTATTGCGCCGCGCCGGTTCCCTTACACGCCATCCTTGTCATACCTGAAAAAGGTATAGGCAAGGGTAATTGTCTCCACCTCATCAAGGTTGCGATCGTCTGCTAACGCCGGATCAATGAAATAGGTGACCGGCATCTCGATCTTTTCGCCAGGCTGTAACACTTGCTCGGTAAAACAAAAACACTCGATTTTGCTGAAATAAAGTCCTGCTTTTGCAGGTGAAACATTAAAAACAGCACGGCCCGTGATCGGTTGATCAGAGAGGTTTTCCGCTTCAAAATACGCAAGCCCGGTTTCACCAATGCGAATCGTTTGGCTTTGTTGTTGAGGATTGAACCGCCACGGGAGACCGCTACTTGCTGTACCGTCGAAGCGCACTGTTATGAGGCGGTCAAGAACGCCATTTTCGTTTGCCTCGGCGCGCTGGGTCGTGCCGCCCCAGCCCGTAACCTGACAAAACGCTTTGTAGGCTGGCACGGATGCAAAAGCTAATCCGACCATTGCCAAAACAACAAACACAACGCGCGTTGCTGTCTGGGCGTTTCGTTCTTTCTGATTTTGCTCGTTAATTGCCGTCATTCAATGCAACTTGATGAGGCTGATGCCCAAGGTTCGATTGTTCGGTTATGCCATTTTGGGTAACAGAGCCGCTTAACCTCAAAAACGTGACGAGATAAATCACAACAATAAAAGCAACAACGCCCCCTGCGATTGCCTTGTTGCGCCGGTTTCGTTGCTTTGTTTCGTCGTTCGTCACGCGGGCCTCTGCCTTCGGTTATCGCTCTTGGCACTGATTGTCATAAATGGTCGTGGTTTTGCGACCGCAACCCTTTATTCATGCCATCAGTCAATCACACTGATTACCAGATTATAGCGACGATTTTCTCAATTAACAAAACCGCAAACAACGCAAACAAATACAGCAAGGAAAACTTGAAGAGGTCCATTGCCTTCGTCGATTCCCCCTCTGGCTCGTTTAAAACATTGTAGGAATGCTGCACAAAGCGCGCACCCAACAGGATCGCCGCGGCCGCGTAAAATATCCCGCCAAGCCCGGTAACGAAAGGCGCAATTCCCGAACAAGCAAGTGCTAACCCGTAAATGAAAATTTGCTGGCGTGTTGCTGTATCCCCGCGAACATTTGGAAGCATTGGGACGTTGGTACGTTCATAATCCTTAGAGCAACGCAGCGCGAGCGCCCAAAAATGCGGTGGGGTCCAAAGGAAAATAATCGCAAATAAAATCCAAGCATCAATCGGCACGTCGCCCGTGATTGCCGCCCACCCCACGACCGGCGGAAGTGCGCCGGCCGCGCCGCCGATTACAATGTTTTGCGGCGTCGAGCGCTTCAAAAACATGGAATAAATGACGACATAGAAAAAGATTGTGAATGCTAACAACCCAGCGGCCACATAGTTTGTCGCAAGTGCCAGAAGTGCCACGGAGAGAAATGATAGAGCGCCCCCGAAAGCAGCGGCTTCAGCCCCTGGCACGCGGCCTACTGGGATTGGCCGGGTTGCTGTGCGTGTCATAACAGCGTCAATGTCGGCATCCCACCACATATTCAATGCGCCCGACGCACCAGCTCCAACGCCAATGGCCATGAGGGCAATAAACGCTAGAATTGGGTGGGGCAGTGAACTCGTTGCCACGCCTTCAGTCAGCGCGGCGGCGTAGGCTGCCACCATCGCGACAGCCGCGGTGAAAATCACCAGCGACATCACACGCGGCTTTAGCAGCGTGAGGTAATCCTCAGGGCCCGCATGTTGATCAGCTGAATGATCTGATGAGCGAGCGGACCCAACGGTCAACGATGGTGCAGCGGTAGTTTTCGTCAAAGTTGTCATACGGCTCATATGGCCCAAACAACCGTTAAACAAAACACTACGCGCAACCGAAAAGCAGACGATTAGATGCGGCTAATGGCCTTTATCGCGCAACAATTGACTTTAGGATATAGAGAACGAGAATGATGAGCATAAAAGCTAAGAAATAAGCCAACAATGCTCCCGTCTGCATATTCAGAAGCGATCCCACGCCCGTCTCAACTTGTTGAACCGCACGCCCACTCAAGGACGTTTCGGCAGCACTTTGACCGGCAAGGAGCGTTCTTGCCGCAGAACCAGCAACGAATAGTGTTAACGCTAAGGCTGTGATGCCAATTAATTGACCAACCCGTTGCATGAAAAGTGCGCCGAGGGCAACTGAACCAAAAGCCGTCAGCATCGATATCAAATCACCGCCCAGAAAACTGCTCTGAAAAATAGAAACAACGTCATTAACAACTGCTTGAAACATAGGACCCCTCCGATGGCGCTTAATAGCGCTCAAACTGCCCACGAGAGCGCCCGTATCGCTGAAGCGTCTCTCTCTCCTATTCATCTCAATAAAAATTAACCCTATGCAAGCGTTCGTCGCAAGCCCTCGACTGCTCTATTGATCCATAACCGTCGCTAGAGCCTCTACCACAGATTGAAAACGATGAAGAAAATTCGCCAATATGGGAAAAACCGAAAGCATCTCAGTGATTCCATTTGAACCAAAGCAGCTTTAGACGGCTTCCCAAACCGTTATATTGCAGTGCAAAAAAAGCGCTCCCGCTGTTGCAGCGAGAGCGCTTTGTTAGACTGAAAGACTAAAAGCCCAAAGCAACAACCTAAACAGCTTTGGCGTCTGCTCCGTCAAACCGTGGAAGCTCGTTGAACTGGTGGAAGGGTGGAGGCGATGAAAGTGTCCATTCCAAGGTTGTGGCGCCTTCGCCCCAAGGATTTGCGGCTGCTTTCTTCTTATAAATAAAGAAAGCGTCGAACATTGCGTAGGCAAAGATCAGCATAGCAACGACCATAACGTAATATCCATAGGTCGAAACTTGATTATAAAGAGCGAAACCTTCCGGATAATCAATATAACGTCGTGGCATTCCCTGTAGACCAAGGAAGTGCTGCGGGAAGAAGATAAGATTGACGCCGATAAACATGACCCAAAAATGCAGGGCGCCAAGCCACTCACGATACTCTTTGCCGAACATTTTACCGAACCAGTAATACCACCCAGCAAATATCGCAAAGACCGCGCCGAGCGAGAGCACATAATGGAAGTGCGCGACGACATAATACGTATCGTGCATATAATGATCGATCCCGGCATTTGCGAGAACGACGCCCGTCACGCCGCCAACAGTGAATAGAAATATAAATCCGACCGCCCATAGCATCGGCGTTTTGAAGTCGATGGAACCGCCCCACATCGTCGCGATCCACGAGAAGATTTTAATCCCCGTCGGCACTGCGATCACCATCGTCGCAGCAACAAAGTAGGCCTTCATATCAACGCTTAAGCCAACCGTATACATATGGTGCGCCCAAACGATAAAGCCGACGAAGCCAATTGCGACCATCGCATAAGCCATGCCGAGGTAACCAAATATTGGTTTCTTCGAGAAAGTCGAAACGATGTGCGAAATAATGCCGAAGCCGGGCAAAATCAGAATGTAAACCTCTGGATGTCCAAAGAACCAGAATAAGTGCTGGTAAAGGAGAGGATCACCACCCCCTGCCGAATCGAAAAATGACGTGCCGAAATTGCGGTCTGTGAGAAGCATCGTAATCGCCGCTGCAAGAACTGGTAGCGAGAGCACTAGAAGAAATGCTGTTACGAGCACCGACCAGGCGAAGAGTGGCATTTTATGGAGCGTCATGCCTGGCGCCCGCATGTTGAAGATAGTGGTGATGAAATTGATTGCCCCCAAAATTGAGGATGCACCCGCAAGGTGAAGAGCCAAGATAAGAAGATCCATCGCCGGCCCAGGGCTTCCCGTTGTAGACGATAATGGGGGATACATGACCCAGCCACCACCGAAGCCAATTTGAGACCCATACCCAGGTGCCAAAATAGAAAGCGTAATCAGAATACCGGACGCGCCATAAAGCCAGAATGAGATGTTATTCATTCGCGGAAAAGCCATGTCGGGGGCGCCAATCATGATCGGCACGAACCAATTGCCAAATCCCCCAATAACGGCCGGCATCACCATGAAAAAGATCATGATAAGGCCGTGATAGGTGATCAACACATTGTAAAAATTACTTGCCGCCGCCAGCTGCGCTTCGCCTTCCAAAGATCCATCGACGAACTTCGTAAGGAACGTAACCCCTGGCTCAGCAAGCTCCATCCGCATGAGACCTGACATCGCCCCGCCAACAACACCGGCAATAATGGCGAAGATCAAATAGAGAGTCCCTATGTCTTTATGGTTCGTCGAGAAAAACCACCGAACCCAAAAAGACGGCACATGCTCTTCGCCATAGCGATCAGCATGCCCCGCGCTGGTGTTTCCCGAATTATTCTGCCCTTTTACCGCTCCGTCAGCCATCGAAGTTCCGTCCTTGTTTCACCGGTTTTTCCTGCCCGGTCTTTGTATCGCGTTCCAGTTGGTTGCGCCTCACATAGAGGACCGCATTGTTGTTACTTGCTTACTGCTAGTTCGGCAGAAGCCAATCGTTCATCTGTTCCATCGAACATTGGTTCCATACCAGCAAATGCCCTTTGCTCATCAACCCACGCCTTGAATTTTTCATGAGAAACAACTTCAACAGCAATCGGCATAAAGGAATGCTTCACGCCACAAATCTCAGAGCACTGACCGTAATAAAGCCCTTCTTTATCCGCCTTGAACCACGTCTCATTAATACGACCGGGTATAGCATCAATTTTGATGGCGAAGTTTGGCATCGCCCAAGCATGAATGACGTCTTCCGCTGTTGTGGTAACGCGGATGGTCTCTCCAACCGGAACCACGACATTATTATCAACCGCAAGGCGGTAAAGCCGCTCCGTCGTTTTTTCCCGTGGAAGCATGTAAGATGAATACTCAAAATCACCAAAATCGGGATAGGAATACTTCCATCCCCACTGCACACCATTGACTTTGAGGGTCATGAACGGCGCCAGAGCAATTTCTTTATTCTTCCCCGCTCCAACCACACTGCGGCCAGCATGAATTTCCACGAGTGACCCTTCGACCGGCGCGTCATTGAGCGTGACCGTAAACGCATCAGACTTTAACCCATCAAGTTTGTAGTCACGGTTTCTTAATTTTACGCGGTTCTCCCCCTGTTGAACAAAAACCTGCACATGCTCTTTGCGGCTTACCTTCCGGCTATCCGACGCAAAATCATTCGCCATGGTGAAGGATGTTGTCGAGCCGTCGGCTTCAGCCACGATCCGTTTTCCATCGGGCGTCACATCCTCATTATACAGAAGATCAAACGAGAAGAGGGCAATGTAAAGAAGGATCATTATTGGACCAGCGGTCCAGATGATCTCGACGAGTGTATTGTGGCTGAATTTCTTTGGGACGGGGTTAGCCTTCGCATTGTAGCGAACAATCACCCAAATCAATAACCCAAGCACAAAAATAGTAATGGAGGTAATGATTGGCATCAAAACACTGTTATGGAAGAAATGAACTTCCGATGCCAAAGCAGACTGCGCTGGCAACAGGGCGATGCCGTTATTCGCATGGTGTGGCGCTTCCGCTAGGACGCCGGCAGGTGCGATTTCTTGGCCTGCGTTAGCGGCGTTCGTTGCCGCTTGGGTGCCAGCATCTTGTGCCGCACCAGAATCTTGTGCCGCAAAAGCATTTGCCGCTGAGAATAAAACCATGATCACCGAAGTGAAATAAAATGCCATTTGGCGGACAGACATTACCTTAACCCTTCATCACCTGGCACAAACTTTACCAGATCCCGCAATTTCTAATACTTATAGTGTTTTTGTTGCCTTAATCATCAGCGCATATGATCGCAAGCGGGGACAAAAAAGTCGCATCGACGGCGATTGTTAGCCTTTGATTAATCCTCGCTACGACCGATTACGCTATACATCGCGTAATCTCCGAAAATGTCTAGCGTCAGATACCGTTCACCTGTGTTGGTTTGACAGTTTGGGTTTGAAAGAAACACAAAACTTTACCGTTTCCGGCGCCCCCCTTCTTGCGAGCAGATGCGGTGGCGCTTATTTCTAATATATGACGCAATCAGATCTGTTGGCCCGCGCCGGGCTCGATGAAAAACGCGCACAAAAAATTGTCGATGACGCATTAAACGGCGTTGACGATGGTGAACTCTATGTAGAGTACAGCCAATCGGAAGCGTTCGTTTTCGATGATAATCGTTTAAAAACAGCAACTTATGATATTGATCAGGGCTTTGGACTGCGCGCGGTTTTTGACGAATCGACGGGCTATGCCCACGCCTCGGAACTATCGGAAGACGCCCTAAACCGCGCGGCATCGGCTGTTCGTGCGGTTAAATCTGGCGAAAGTGGCGGCTATTCAGACGGCCCATACCGCACGAATCGCTCTCTCTATCCCGACACAAACCCTCTCGACAGCTTCACATTTGCCCAAAAGGTCGCGTTACTCGAAGACATAAACGCCTATGCCCGCGACAAAGACCCGCGGGTGCGGCAAGTCTCAGCCTCCTTGTCCGGTGAGTGGTCAAAAGTTGAAATTTTCAGACCCGGCGGCGAAGTGATTCGCGATGTTCGCCCTCTCGTCCGGGTCAATGTGTCGGTAACAGCTGGGGACGGCGACCGCCAAGAAAGCGGTGGATATGGCGTTGGTGGCCGTTCTGATTATGCCGCTTACATCACACCAGACGCCTGGCAGGCCCAGGTTGATGAGGCCCTTCGCCAAGCTCTTGTAAATTTGGAAGCTGAACCCGCACCGGCCGGCGAAATGGAAGTCGTCCTCGGATCGGGATGGACCGGCGTTCTCCTCCATGAAGCCGTTGGCCACGGGCTTGAGGGTGATTTCAACCGCAAAGGGGAATCCGCTTTTTCCGGACGTGTCGGCGAGCGCGTTGCTGCCCCAGGGGTTACGGTTATCGACGATGGCACACTTTCTGGCCGACGCGGATCACTCACCGTCGACGACGAAGGCACGCCGACGGGAAGAACCACCCTGATCGAAGATGGCATCTTGGTTGGATACATGCAGGACCGGCTTAATGCCCGCCTGATGGGTGTGCCCGCAACCGGCAATGGCCGCCGCGAAAGCTACGCCCATCAACCAATGCCACGCATGACCAACACCTTTATGCTCGGCGGCGATAAAGACCCGCAGGAGATCATCGCGTCGGTCAAAGACGGCATTTACGCCGTGAACTTCTCCGGCGGCCAAGTGGATATCACCTCCGGCAAGTTTGTCTTCAATTGTACAGAAGCCTACCGCGTTAAAAACGGTGTGGTCGGCGCACCCCTAAAAAATGTAGCCCTAATTGGCGACGGGCCAAGCGTTATGACTAGGGTATCCATGATTGGAAACGACTTTGCCTTGGATCCAGGGGTCGGCACCTGTGGTAAGTCCGGGCAAGGTGTTCCTGTGGGAGTCGGCCAGCCAACGATTAAAATCGATGCCCTTACAGTCGGTGGTGCCGCCGCATAGTGATCTCAACGTATTTGCGTGAGCGCATTGCCTTAGATCCGCTCGACGAAAAAACGGCACTCCCCGGGAAACGCAACTCCCCGGATCGAATTTGTCCGGGGCGTGTTTTTATTTCTAAAGCGCGTCCGTTTCAATTGTAATCAGAACGGCGCTTTAAGTTTTTGGTTTTACGCTTTTCCTTAACGACAACCGCACACACTTGGCTTGGAAATACTTTAAACAGCCAAGCCCTTTTCGGGGGTCACGTTAGACGATAACGGCACGTCCTGTTGTGATCCCTGATCTGCGACCTTGCGCTCAGCGGTATCGCTATCGACGGTATCGCTATCGACGCGACGGCCATTGCGCAGAAACTTCCGAAAGCCTCTACGGAAAAAGAAAAACCCTCTCGCACCAAACGCTGGAGCCGCTCCGCCGGAGCGGAAGACAATAATCGATACGCCAAGCATTGCGATAAGCGAACCGGCGATCAGGGTTGGCGTTGCTGGTTCACCAAGAAAAACCACTGATGCAATAACAGAAATAACCGTCGCAATAAGGGCCGTCGGCGCCACCATCGCTATTGGCAAGCGTCGCAGGAGCCAATAATAGGTGGTATGCCCTATAATTGACGCACCGACTGCCGAATAGAGCAGTACACCGAATACTCTATTGCGCTCCGGCGATTGCAGTACTGCCATTTGGCCCGTTTCAAACGTTAATGTTGTTGTCCACAATAGGACTGATCCAACCAACGCCATAAACGCAGCGATCTCGATGGCAGTCAGCCCTTTAATCTTCTTTAAAAAGATAGAGCCACAAGCCTCGATAAAAACGCCAGCGATGATAAACAGAAGACCAAAAGACGTGCCTTCATGGGCACTATCGTTATGGGCATAAACGGCTTCACCGAGCGCAATGATCGCAACGCCGGAGAAGGCCAATGCAATCCCAAGCCCCCTGCGCCAGCCAATTTTTTCCCCTAAAAAAAAGATCGCCAGCACCGTAGCGAATGGCGTGTAAAGCTCTGCAGCAACAGATGCTGCTGATGCACTGGTAATTGAAAGGCCCTTCAGGATTAAAGCAAGATGAAACCCACCAAGGCAAACGCCCGCTGCTATGAGCTTTCCGAATTGATCAGGCCGCCAACGCAGGAACGGGCTCAAAAGAAGCGCGACCAATGTCATGCGCATTGCGACATAAAAAATCGGCGGAACGGTATCGGCGACAGCCTTCAGAAAGATTAAGTGAAATCCCCAGATAAGGCAGACCAAACCAATTAAAGAAAACTCACGCGCACTCATGGTGAGACGACCTTTCATTACTCCAGCGCCGTTTAACCGACGCAGGATTAACCGTTCCTGAATCCGCTGCGAGCGACCAAGCGACCGACCCCAGCATAAAAGACGGTTGCCCTTTAAAAGGGCGGTTACAGAATGTTGCTATACGATTGCGCGGATCTTAGGGGCCGTTTTGCCCTCAACCGTCGCCTTATTATGTTGGCGGCGATACGCATAATTTCTTCTGCTCCGTTGCATTTGGAAACGCAAGGGGGCCAACAAGAAATATTTTTGACAAAAGAGATTTCAAGGGGAAAAGGTCGAATAGAAACAAATACTATTGCTATACCCCCTTTTTTGGGGTCATGCGCGACAGCGCGGCATGTCATTTAATAAATGGAGTTCCTGCATGAGAAGGCCAGATGACAACACTGGTTCACGGTAAGATCGTCTCAAGATAGTTTGGGCGCTTAAAGCAAAGAACCTAGAGATCGGCCTGGTTTAGAGCGCTTCGCCGATAAGTGTGATCGGTTATCGGCAAAAGAAGCGCGACCAAACAAACACTTAGAGCCGCGTTCCGATTCCATCGGAACGCGAAAAGCTTTAGTATAAACCTTTGATGCTCAATACTTTAACAGTTTCCAAAAAGAGGGACCCGATCGACACCGCGTTAAACCACGAATGACGTCATCCTTTATAACACGCTTCGCCCCCTCCCCCACTGGCCTCTTGCACCTGGGGCATGCCTACTCAGCAATTCTGGCCCACGATGCAGCACGCGCGGCTGGTGGGCATTTCGTTCTGCGAATGGAGGACATAGACGCAACACGGTGCAAACCGATATTCGAAGAAGCAATTTATGAAGATCTCGACTGGCTTGGTTTATCCTGGGATGGGCCAGTGTGGCGTCAGTCGGAACGATTTGATGACTATCAATCGGTCATCGAAAGATGGGCAAAAGAGCGCTTAGTTTATCGATGCTTTAAAACGCGCAAAGAGGTCGCAGAAGCGATAGCCCGTGCGCCCCATGACCTCGAAAGTACCGTGCTTCATGAAAAGTGCGATCGCCAGGATCGCCAACATCATCGGGATCATCAATACGGGAACCAAAGCGCGGGCCAAGACGACGGTGTTGGCCGCACTCCACCACAGGCCTATTACGGCACCCCCTTATCGCCTTCTGAAGAGGCAGCGGCCATATCCGGCAATGAACCATTCGCGTGGCGACTATCGCTCAGTGCTTGCGAGGCGTATCTCGGGCAAGCCTTCCACGCATTATCGTTCCCAGCTGAAACCGGCGATAAAATATCCAACGAACGGGCGCGACCGCAATTATTTGGAGACGCGATCATTGGCCGGAAAGAGGGCGGCGTGAGTTACCATCTGGCCAGCGTCTATGATGACTGGCACCAGGGGATCACCCATGTCATTCGCGGCCAAGATCTAGCGGATGCCGCGCACCTTCATACCTTATTACAAAAGCTGATGGGCGCCCCGACACCGATTTACCGGCACCACAAATTAATCAACGGAGCGGACGGAAAACGCCTCGCGAAACGGAACAAGGCCGCAACCCTCAAAGCCTTGCGTGACATAGGCATATCGCCGGAAGAGGTCCGCGCGCGCGTTGGACTGATACGCTGAGCTCCAATAGTCCCATAATTGATGAACTCGGCAAAAATCCTTTGCCGCGGCATGGCCAAATATTTTGGTCTTCCATAGGCGCGTCGTCTTTGGTAGCGCGCTTTTCATAAAGGCTGGCGTTACACCGCGCCATATTCAGCAATCGCCGTAATTAAATCGTCCGACAGACGATAGTGGCCTGTGATCGGCCAAAGCAGCAAGACATCCTCATGTTGGGGGCCTCGCCCGATATTGTGGACGATCATTGGCCATCCCGATGCCCCCTTTTTATCCGTGACGATCCCAATATGCGGCAGGACACCGGCTTTTCCACGCAGGTTCCAAGCCACGATATCACCAGCTCGAAAGTCTTTCGGATTGGTGCTTTGCGGACGGCGCGCGCCGGCACGTGTGAAGAAGGTTTCGAGATTAGGGACCCGGCGATGGTCGATATTGGGATCTGGACGGGCCGCCGACCAAAGTCTCGGATAGGCGCTAAAATTTGCGCGCATATCTTCGTGAACGGACTTTTGTAAGTCTAAACCTACCCCGCGTAACACTCGAATAATCACATCGCTACAAACGCCGCGATCCGATGCCACATCGCCATTGGGATAGGCAAGCTTGCGATAGGCCGGGTCATAAGTCACTGGAGATTCTGTTCGCTCTAAGGCGGCCTTGGCGATGCGATGTCCCAAGGCCTGATGCATGGGCTTGTCGGTCATCGACTTTTGGGCCGTAAAGGCCGGGGCCCGTTCAGCGTCCATCGGAACCCGAAAGGCCTCGGCGTCGTTGGAAATACTAAGGCCGGTCACCACCACAACGCTAATGAGTAAAGCTTTGAGGTTTGGCGGGCGAATGCAAAACGCGTGTTGGTTGTCTTCAATATTTGCCATGCTGTAAAATTTGACGAGCAAGTGCGGCTAAGACTTGACAGAAGACGGCAGGAAAATGTGCGTTTTCGCGGCGATTTGTGGGCTTATTCAACGCTCGCGATTTTGACGATTAAAGTATTTCCAGCGCTAGAGCGCCGACTGCTGCATGCATTAGGACGAATATCAATTGTAAAATCTAAAGCCCATCGGTCGAAAACCGCCTAACAGGCTGCTGAAAAACTCTCCATGTTTTCATCAAATTGTGTTTCACTGATTTGTTCAGGAGGATCATGACATGCGAGGTGAAGACGGTGAGAACCCACAGCTTTTCAGCTATGTT